>JAGWMZ010000019.1 GCA_028871475.1 Sphingomonadales bacterium
CCGGTAACGACAGGCTGCTGTCCCATGCCTTTGCGACCACTGACATTCCTCCCCACTAACCATCAGCAGGAATCCAACAGTCCGCGCCCTGTCCTGTCAATTCTGCACGGAATATGAGTCAGAACCAATTCTAGACGCCGATTACCCCTCAGACGGGGTCAATTTTGCATGCCGCTCCACACTCCTCGACATCCGCATGCCGGGCATCGATGGTCTGGAAGTTCAGGCGCGCATGGCGCGTGAAGGCCTCGATTTTCCCGTGATCATGCTGACTGGCCATGGCGATGTTCCGCTTTCGGTGCGCGCGATGAAGGCAGGAGCCGTCGACTTTCTCGAAAAGCCTTGCGACCGTATCAAGCTGCTGGCAGCCGTGCGCACCGCCTTTAAATTTCTCGATGATCGCGCAACGCGCGATCAGGATGAGCTTATCTCGAAAACACGGATCGCCGCTCTGACCTCGCGCGAACGGCAAGTACTCGATGGCCTGGCTTGCGGGTATCCGAACAAGACGATTGCCTTCGATCTGGGGATCAGCGTCCGCACAGTGGAGGTCTATCGCGCCAACCTCATGGCCAAGCTGGACCTCACCAATTTTGCCGACACGCTGCGTGTGGCCTTCGCTGCCGGATTGGGATCAGATGAGGCCTGGCAGCGCACCTACAGGCTGTCGGAGCGGGCTAACCGATCCTAACATCGAGCTTGGCAACGCCAAAGGACCGCTTTGGGGTTCGAGGGATGGCACCAGGCGGCCCTTGTCAATCATGGATCCAACACACGGGCCGGCTGTCGTAACATTGCGGATCGCTGCGCAGGCGTGACCACGGCATGCTGACAGCATGAATAAAGTGCCAACCCATCACCTCGCCCGTGCCATCGCTCCGCTGACCGAGGATCTCTCCACGATCGGCGTTGGTGATATAGCCCGCTTTGGTGGCAAGAACGCCTCGCTGGGCGAGATGATGCAGCATTTGGGAAAGGCTGGTGTCCAAATTCCGCGCGGCTTCGCTCTGTCGGCGCAGGCCTACAAGGATACAGTGCATGCGGCCCATCTCGATGTGGCCATTGCGCAGGCGATGGCGGCCTGGCGCGATGGCGAACCGATCTCTCCCCGTGCCCAGGTACTGCGCGCCCGCATCAAGGCTGCCCCGCTGCCAAGGCATGCCGAGCATGCGATCGCTGTAGCCTACCGGGCGCTTTGCCGCGCCACCCATCGGCGATCCTTGCCCGTGGCGGTACGATCAAGCGCAACGGCGGAAGACCTGCCGCATGCGAGCTTTGCCGGGCAGCAGGAAAGCTTTCTCAATGTGCGTGGCGCGGCGGCCGTGATCGAGGCATGTCGGGCGTGTATTGCCTCTTTGTTTACGGATAGAGCGATTGCCTATCGCGAGACCATGGGGTTTGCGCATGACGCGGTGGCGCTTTCGGTCGGCATCCAGGAGATGGTCGACGCGAGTCATGGTGCCTCTGGCGTCATTTTCACCCGTGATCCGGATACGGGCTTTCCCAATGTCATCGAGATCAGCGCGGCATGGGGATTGGGCGAGACCATCGTGCAGGGCCTTGTCGAGCCGGACCGATACAGAGTCTTCAAGCCATTGCTGAGCGATGAAACCGTCAAGCCGGTGATCGAGCAGCGTATTGGCACCAAGATCTCAAGGGCGGTCTATGCCCGTGACGGGGGGAGCAAGCACGTTGCCAATCCCTTGCCGATGCGAATGTCCCAGGTTCTGGAAGAGAGGGACATTCTGCTGCTGGCCAGGCAGGCATTGGCGATCGAGCGTCATTATCATCAGCCGATGGACATCGAATGGGCCCGCGATGGCAAGACGGGCGATATCCTCATCGTGCAGGCGCGCCCGCTCACCGCCTGTGGAAATGACACTGAGCATGTGCGGCAATGGCATTTGACAGAACGAGCCGCGCCGCTGCTGGACGGCCACGCTGTGGGCCATGCAATCGCATGTGGAGAAGTCAGACTTGTCCGCAGCGTCGCGGATCTGGAGCATTTCCCTGTCGGGGCCGTCCTTGTCGCGTCAGTCACCGATCCAGATTGGGTGCCGGCGATGCGCCGCGCTGCAGCGATCGTCACCGATCATGGTGGCCCGACCAGCCATGCCGCCATTGTCGCGCGTGAGCTGGGTGTGCCAGCTCTGGTGGGGACCAATCGTGCGACACAGCTCTTCAAGGATGGGGACCTTCTGACCATCGCCTGCGCGGAAGGCGAGGTCGGCCATGTCTACAAGGGCCGAGTACCCTTCACCACCAGCGAGACCGCGATGGATGCGGTGCCCCACACCAGGACGCGCCTTATGGTCAATCTCGCCGACCCGGCCAAGGCGATGCGGTGGTGGCGATTGCCCGCGGCGGGAGTTGGCCTCGCCCGCATCGAATTCATTGTCGCCGACAGGATTCGGGCCCATCCGCTGGCGTTGCAGCATCCAGAAAAGCTTACCCCTTACGAGCGGCGGCAGGTCGAACGCCTCTGTCGTGGCTATGCCAGTGGTGAGGATTTTTTCGTGACGGCCTTGGCAGAGGGCATCGCTTGCCTGGCTGCGGTGTTCCATCCTCATCCGGCGATTGTGCGCTTTGGCGATTTCAAGAGCAATGAATATGCCGGTCTTTTGGGAGGGCGCCATTTTGAACCCAGGGAGGCCAATCCCATGCTCGGCCTGCGGGGAGCCTCTCGCTATTATCACGAGGATTTCCGCGAGGCTTTTGCCCTGGAATGTCGCGCCTTACGCTTGGCGCGTGACGCGATGGGCCTGACGAACATCATTCCGATGATCCCCTTTTGTCGTAATCTTCGCGAGGCCGATCTCGTACTCGATCTGATGCGCAAGGAAGGGCTGAGGCGGGGAGAGAAAGGGCTCAAGGTCTATGTCATGGCTGAAATTCCCGCCAATGTGATTTTGGCAGAAGACTTCGCAAAGCGGTTCGATGGCTTTTCGATCGGATCCAATGACCTGACGCAATTGGTGCTGGGGGTCGACAGGGATTCCGTGGCTTTGGCCGCGCTGTTCGACGAACAGGACCCGGCCGTGACACAAACCATTGCCGATCTGATCGCAAGGGTTCATGCGGTGAACAGGCCCATCGGCATCTGCGGCCAGGCGCCCAGCGATCATCCTGCTTTCGCTCGCTTTCTGATTGAAACCGGGATCGATTCCATTTCGCTCAATCCAGACAGCTTCATTGCCACTCTGCAGCATGTGGCGAAGGTCGAGGAGGCTCTGGCCGAAAAACACAGTGAATGACTGACCGGCAAACGCCGGTAGATCCCATGATGAGTGAACAGCGGCTCTGCGTGAGAGCAGAGTTGGCTGGCTGACAACCACTCGAAGGGACCATGCCATGTCAGCCGGTCAGTCATTCAGATGTCGATTGACATCGTCGTCATGGGGCGATGTCCAAAATGCCCCAAACATGCGCCCCGAGCGCCGCCGGGCGCGATTTTCGAAATCTGGCGAGATTGCGCAAATGTGCATCGAACCATCAGGCCGACCACGAAATAGTTTCATGCGCTCATCGAGGTGGGACACGATCGCGCGCCGCAGCGGTAAAACCCCTACCGGCCATATGGCCACACGCAGGCGATGCCGCAGTTTTCGACGCGGCATCGCAAATCTGGTGGAAATTAGGGCCGTTGCGGATCGCGGTGAGAGAGGGAAATGGTTCATTGAATCCGGACCCAATAGTGTTCTAATTCAATTATTTATGCTCACACTCATTCCTACGCAGATGCATGATTCGCCAGTCGCTTCGCGTTTGAGGGAATTTTTGAGGATGTTTTCGGATATTTCCCAAAAGACATATATTTTCAGTCATATTTGGCGGAAGGGGTGGGATTCGAACCCACGGATGCTTGCACATCGGCGGTTTTCAAGACCGCTGCAATCGACCACTCTGCCACCCTTCCAAGGTCGGTTCATCGGTGCATGGGCTTGTGTCCTCTTCCCAGCCATGTTCCGGTTGTCGATTTGCCTGCCCATAAACGATGCGGCAAAAGGTGCAAGAGCCGGGGTGGGGGCCGCGGACGATAGTAAAAGCTTCCGATCCTGCCATTTTCATTCTTGGCGCACTATGCGAAGGCTTGTCCCATGAAACGACGGTTCCTTGCTTCAATGGTCGCCCCAATGCTTGGCGCTGCAATGCTGGCGGGCGGTCCGCACTCGGCGGTGCTGGCCCAGGATGGCCTATCCGCGCCGGATTCCGCTGAGGAGGCTGGTTTTCAAGCCTATCTCCAGCAATTGGCAACGCGAGCCCGCGCGCAGGGCATTTCGGATCGGGCCATCCAGAGCGTTATCGCCGGGCTGACCTACAACCCGCGCGTCATCGCGCTCGATCGCTCGCAGCCAGGCGGCACGCCACAATCCGCCGCCGCGCCGCCTGATTTCACGCCCTATCGCATCCGGCATGTCGATCCGGCGCGTATTGCTCGTGGTCGCGCGGTGTATCGCTCGATGGCCAGCGATGCGGCGCGAATCGAGGCGCAATACGGCGTTCCTGCCCCGGTCATCCTTGCCATCTGGGGGGCGGAGACCGATTACGGCGGCAATCTGGGCGATTTCGACCTGCCACGCTCACTGGCGACGCTCGCCTATGACGGGCGCCGCAGGGATCTATTCGAGAATGAATTTTTCGCCCTGCTCAAGATGGTTGACCGGGGCGTGCCGCGCTCTCGGTTGACGGGGAGTTGGGCGGGCGCTTTTGGCAACCCGCAGTTTTTGCCCAGTGTCTATCTGCGCGTGGCGCGCGATGGTGACGGCGATGGTTTTGCCGACATCTGGAGCAGCCGCGCTGATACGATGGCCAGCATTGCCAATTATTTCCGCGATGCCGGCTGGCGTCGGGGGCAGCCGTGGGGCGTGCAGGCCTATGTTCCGGCAGGCTTTGATCGCGAAGCCAATCTGGGGCTGGTACAATCGCCAAGTTGCCCGCGCGTTCATGCGCGCCATTCCCGCTGGCGCACGGTGGCCGAATGGCGGCAACTGGGCGTGATGGCTCAGGGCCCCATCCGCGATGATGTCCTCACCACGCTGCTGGAGCCTGACGGCCCCGGAAAAACGGCCTATCTCTTAACCGGTAATTATCGGGTTATCCTCGATTACAACTGCTCGAACTATTATGCTTTGAGTGTGGGATGGCTTGCCGATGAGATTTCCCGGAACCCCTAAGGCCTTGCTGTGCGGCGCGGCTGCCGTTGCCTTTGCCGCGGGGCCAGCGCTGGCGCGCCTTGGTGACGCCGCCGCCGCCAAAAGCGGTCCTCAGGCCGATTTCCCCGTTCTGGTGGGGGCTCCTTACCAGATCGGCGGGGTCACGTTCGTTCCCAGCGATTCGATGAACTTCGACTCGGTTGGCTATGCGTCGGTCGGTACACAAGGCGGCACTATGATTTCCGCTGCCCATCATACACTGCCGGTCCCATCCTACGCCGAAGTGACGGATCTGCGGACCGGTCACACAATTCTTGTACGCATCGACCGGCGCGGGCCGATGGATGGCACCCATGCGATCGAGCTGTCGCCCGCTGCCGCCGCACAATTGGGCATTGCGACAGATGGCAAGGCACCCGTGCGCGTGCGCCGCGTCAACCCCCCGGAGGCAGAACGCGGCCTGCTGCGCGCCGGCGAACCTGCGCCCGAACGCATGGAAACGCCCAAGCCATTGCTCGATGTATTGATTCGCAAGCTGAATCCGGCACTGGTTCAACGCGCTCTGGACAGTAATGATCAGGATGCAGGTCCGGCGGCAAAGTCGGCCCCGGCGGCGTTGCCCGCCCCCAAGCCGATTGCGAAGCCCGCCATCAAGGCGATGCCGGTGGCGGAGGTTGAGGTGAAAACCTCGGCCAGATCGAAGCCGGCTGTGGATAACGCTGGCCTGTCCAGTTCGCCGCCCAAGGGTTACGTCCCCTCGGTTCCCGCCGCGACCTCGCCCAGACAATCCCCGACAGCCACCGCCACACCGCCACCGCATACGACCGGCGCTTCCTTCGCCGAGCAAGCACAACATCCGGTAACATCCGCGCCGGCAGCGAAACCGACGCGACATGAGGCCAGAGCGCTCGACACAAACAAATCCACAGATTCTTTCATCATCCAGGCCGGCGCCTTTTCGGAGAAATCGCGTGCTCAGGCCGTGGCGGACAAGGTTGGCGGCACAATCAGCGCAGTGGGCAAGATGTGGCGTGTGCGGACCGGGCCTTATACCGGACACGCTTTGGCAGAGGCGGCCTTGGCGAAGGTAAAGTCGGCAGGGTATAGCAGCGCACGAATCCTGCGCGCCGAATGATCCCAGGCGCGCGCCCTGCTGGATAGTGGAGCCGCATTGACCCTCTCGTTCAAGACTTCATTCGTGCCTGGCGCACTGGTTCTGGTGGCCTTGGCCGCAACAGGATTGCGCTCGACACCGGTGGCCGGAGCACAGGCTGAACCGGCCTCAGGCTTTCGCGCGACCGACCTTCGCACCGATCCTTCGGTCATGTCGGCGCCGATCAGCATGACTCCGCTTGGGCAACCCCAGCCGCCCGCCGATGTCGATGTGGCGCCCGTCGCCATGCTTGTCGACATGGGGTCGGGCAGAGTTCTCTACCACAAGGACGAGGCGCGGCCCTTTCTCCCGGCTTCCGTCACGAAGACGATGACAACCTTTGTGGCGTTCGAGCTGCTCTCGCAGGGCAAGCTGAAGGCCGATCAAGTATTTTCCGAGAGCGCCCAGGCCTACAAGGACTGGCATATGACCGGCTCGCGCATGTTTCTCGAACGCGGCCAGCCGGTGACGGTGGACCAGTTGCTGACCGGCATCATGACCGTGTCGGCCAATGATGGCGCGGTGGTGCTGGGCGAAGGCTACGCCGGCAGCGTGCAGGGCTGGACCGATCTGATGAATGCCACGGCGAAAAAGCTGGGGATGAATGACAGCCATTTTCATACTCCCAACGGCTATATGGATGGCGGCCAGACCTATGTCAGCGCGCGCGATCTGGTGAAGCTGGCCACTGCCATGATCGAGCGTCATCCTGACCTCTATCACCGTTATGTCGGCAAGCCTGGGCTGGTGTTCAATGGTGTGGCGCAGAACAACCACGATCCATTGCTGGGCAAGTTTCGCGGCGCGGATGGCATCAAGACCGGATATACCGGCGAGGCGCATTACAATTACCTCGGCTCGGCCGAGCGTAACGGGCGGCGCCTGATCATGGTCCTAGCCGGGGTCGAGCGGCCCAACGAAAGGGTCAAGGCCGCGCGCGCCCTGATGGAATGGGGCTTTGATGCATGGGGCGACGCGCCATTGGTCACGCAGGGGCAAAAGCTGGGCACGGCGCAGGTGCAGGGTGGCAGCAGTGCCGGCGTTGACCTGCTGGCGCCGCGCGCCCTCACCGCCACCCTGCCGAAAGGTACGCGCGAGAAGGTTCATCTGCGCATCACCTATCAGGGGCCCCTCAAGGCGCCGATTGTCAAGGGGGCCGAAGTGGCGAAGCTGGAGGTCACCGTAGGGCAGGACGCGCCGACCTATCTTCCGCTTGTGGCCGCTGCCGATGTTTCTTCTGGCGGATGGGCGCAAAGGCTGCTCGTCGGCCTGCAGCGGATGCTGTGATGATGAAGGGTTGTTTCATCGCGCTGGAGGGCGGCGAGGGTGTGGGCAAATCCACTCAGTCGCGCTTGTTGGCCGAGGCCTTACGCGCCGCGGGGCACGAGGTGGTGCAAACGCGCGAGCCGGGCGGCACAGCCGGGGCGGAAGCCATTCGCACACTGCTGCTCGGCGTGGATGGAGAGGGCTGGGGTGCCCGGGCCGAAGCGCTGCTGTTCGCCGCCGCGCGAGCGGACCATGTCGAACGTTTGATCCGGCCCGCCCTTGCGAGGGGCGCCTGGGTGGTCTGCGATCGGTTCATTGATTCCACCCGCGCCTATCAGGGCGGAGGCAATGGATTATCCGATCAGGAACTGATGCAACTCCACGCCATCGGCAGCGAGGGCCTCCTGCCGGATCTCACCGTGTTGATCGAAGTTCCGCCCGAAGAAGCCGCGCAACGCCTTGCTGCCCGCGACGTGGACGGGCCGGACAGGATCGGCGGGCGGGGCGCTGACTATCATGCCCGCGTGGCCGCTGCCTTTCGCCGGTTTGCCGAAACTGACCCCGATCGATTTGCCAGCATCGACGGGCAGGGGAGTGCCGCTGACATTCATGCGCGGATCATGGCGGCTGTCGCCAGGCTGCGGCCATGACCACGCTGGAGGGGCATGAGGAACCGTGGCGTGAATGGCGCGCTGCCCTGGCCTCACAGCGGATGCATCATGCCTGGATCCTCTCGGGTCCACGCGGTGTGGGTAAGGGCAGCTTTGCCCGCGATGCGGCAGCGGCGCTTGTCGCGGTGCCGGGCACGGCGCCGACGGCTGTCGATCATCACCCTGATATCCTCATCCCCCGCCATCCTCCGGCGACCAAGGAGGACGAGAAAAAGCGCGACAATGGCGAGGCATACACGACGAAGCGTTCGATTCCCATCGACGAGATCCGGGCTCTGCAGCATCGACTGGTCACAAGGCCGACGCTGGGACCGCGCCGCGCCATCATCATCGACCCGGCAGACGATCTGGAGACGGGGGCCGTCAACGCCTTGCTCAAAAGTCTGGAGGAGCCGCCGGTCGGAACCTTTTTCCTGCTGGTGACCCATCGCCTGGGACGATTGCTGCCTACCATTCGCTCGCGCTGCCGCATTTTGCGGTTTGCGCCTTTGGCCGATGAGGTTGTCGATCGCATTCTGCGGGCCGACAGCCCCGGCGCCGATCATGCCACGCGCAAGGCCGCCATCGCTGCGGCGCAAGGATCGCCCGGGGTGGCGCTGGACTTTGTTGCCGAGGATCTGGCCAAGGCGCATGATCTGATGGAGCATATCATGCGTGAGGGCGATGCCGGTTTCACCTTGCGCGGGCATCTGGCCGATGAGGTCGGCGCAAGGCCCAGACGGGAAAGGCAGACCGCTGTGCTCGATCTGGCGCGCAGCGTGCTGGCACAGGATCTGCGTCTGGCCTCACCCATCCGTCAGGCGCGCATCATCGAGGCATACGGCGCGCTGACAAGGCTTGCACGCGAGGCCCCCACCTACAACTATGACCCCGGATTGCTGGCGATGGAGATCGGGGCCTTGCTGGCTTCGGCCGCTGTCCCTACAGAGGCGGGCAATCGATAACTTCTGGCAGGTACACACAGGCTCATGGCCGATCCCTTCTACATCACCACCGCCATCGCCTATCCCAATGGCAAGCCGCATATTGGCCATGCCTATGAGGCGATCGCCGCCGATGTCATCGCGCGCCATCAGCGCAGCGAAGGCAAGGCGGTGCGCTTTCAGACCGGCACCGATGAGCATGGTCTGAAGATGGCACAAAAGGCGCGCGATCTGGGTGTGACGCCGCGTGCGCTCAGCGATGAAATGTCGTCCTATTTCCGTGCAATGTGCGATACTTTAAATGTCAGCTATGATGTTTTTCAGCGCACCACGGATGAGAGCCACTACAAGGCCAGCCAGGCCATCTGGCAGGCGATGGAGGCCAATGGCGATCTTTACCTCGATCGCTACGAGGGCTGGTACTCGGTGCGTGACGAGGCTTTCTATGACGAGAGCGAACTGGTCGCGGGCGAGGGAGAGGAGAAGCTCTCGCCGCAGGGGACGCCGGTGGAATGGACCGTGGAGGAAAGCTGGTTCTTCCGACTTTCGGCTTATCAGGAGCCGTTGCTAGCCCATTATGCCGCCAACCCGGCCTTCATCAGCCCGGAAAGCCGTCGCAACGAGGTGGTGAAATTCGTCGAGGGCGGTCTGCGTGATCTTTCTGTATCGCGCACCAGCTTTGACTGGGGGGTACCTGTGCCCGGCTCGCCGGGACATGTCATGTATGTGTGGGTCGATGCACTCACCAACTATCTGACCGGGCTTGGCTATCCCGAAAAGACGCCGGAGATGGAGCGTTGGTGGCCTGCCGACATCCATCTGATCGGCAAGGATATTGTCCGTTTCCACACGGTCTATTGGCCTGCTTTCCTGATGAGCGCGAAATTGCCGCTGCCCAGGCAGGTCTTCGGTCACGGTTTCCTGCTGCATCGTGGCGAGAAAATGTCCAAGTCGCTGGGCAATGTGGTCGATCCGCTGGAACTGGCCGAGACATTTGGCGTTGATTCCTTGCGCTATTTCCTGATGCGTGAAGTCAGCTTCGGTCAGGATGGAAGCTATTCGGCCGAAGCCATCGTCACGCGGTGCAATGCTGAGCTTGCCAACAGTTTCGGCAATCTTGCGCAGCGCAGTCTTTCCATGATTTTCAAGAACATGGGTGGTTCACTGAAGGTGGATTTGGCGATCGCTCCGGCAGACGCTGGCTTGCTGCACACCGTGGCCGAAAGCATTGCCTGTATGCGTGAGGCCTTTACCGCGCTTGATTTCTCGGGCGGGCTGGATGCATGGATGCGCGGCGTTTTTGCCTGTAACGCCTATGTCGATGAACAGGCGCCCTGGACTTTGCGCAAGACTGACCCGGCGCGCATGGAAGCTGTGCTGATGACGCTGCTCAAGGTGGTGCGCGATCTGGCGCTGGCCGTACGCCCCGTCGTGCCGAGCGCTATTGACCGACTGCTCGATCAGATGGGTGTTGCCGCTGATGCGCGTGATTACGCAGCATTGGACGACAAAAGCTGGCTTTCGGACCTTGCCGCTTCCGGTTTCTCTTTGTCCCAGCCATCGGGGGTGTTCCCGCGCCTTGAGGTGCCGGTGGGCGAGGAAGCCTGATGTTCATCGATTCCCACTGTCATCTCAATTACAAGGGCCTGATCGAGCAGCAAGGCGCTGTTCTGGCTCGGGCCAGAGCAGCGGGGATCGACGGTTTTCTCAACATCTCCACCCGGCAAAGCGAATGGAGCGATGTCGTCGCTACTGCCGAGCGCGAAGGCGATGTTTGGGCCACAGTGGGCATTCATCCGCATGAAGCTGACCAGCACGCCGACCTGGGTGAAGCGGTGCTGATGGAAGCCACGTGCCACCCTCGCGTGGTGGGTATTGGCGAAACCGGGCTGGACTACTTCTATGACCATTCGGATCGCGCGGTTCAGCAGGAACTGTTTCGCACCCATATTCGTGTGTCGCGGGAAACCGGTCTGCCGCTGATCATCCATACACGCAATGCAGAGGAGGATACGGCGCAGATCCTGTCCGAAGAGATGGCAAAGGGGACGTTTCCGGCGTTGATCCATTGCTTTACGGCGACAGCGGATTTCGGTCGCGCGGTGCTGGCTTTGGGGTTGTCGATCTCCATTTCGGGGATCGTGACCTTCAAGAACGCAAGGGATCTACAGGACTTCGTTGCGACAATTCCAGATGACCGTTTGCTGGTCGAGACGGATTCGCCCTTTTTGGCGCCAGTCCCTCATCGGGGTAAAGTATGCGAGCCTGCCTATACGGCCGACACCGCGCGTTTCGTTTCCCAGCTTCGCAATGTCAGTCCCGAGGAATTGGGGCTGATGACGTCAACGAATTTTTATCGGTTGTTTTCTAAAATAAACAGAGAATTAGCAGTATGATTGCCGACTCCGACAACGCCTGGCCGGGGAAGGGGGCGTCATGAAAATGATCATGCTCGGATCGGGGACGTCCACCGGGGTTCCGCGTGTTGGCGGCGAGGATGGGCAGCCAGACTGGGGCTTGTGTGACCCGGCGGAACCACGCAACCGACGGACGCGCGCTTCGATCATGGTCGAGAACGCGGAAGGGGCACGCATCCTTGTCGATACCGGCACGGATTTGCGGCACCAGTTGCTGGCGAACAACATTCATCGCCTCGACGCCGTGTTCTGGACGCACGACCATGCCGATCATTGCCATGGCATCGACGATTTGCGCCCACTGCGATATGGTCGCAGCCGCCCGATCGCCGGCTATGCCGTCGATGAGACGATGCGGCGGCTACGCAACCGTTTCAGCTATGTTTTTTCAGGACAGCACGGCTACCACACGCTCGTGGACATCGAGGGGCTTGATCGGCTCAGGATGTGTGCCGGCTTTGGCGTTGGTTGGTGCCAGATGCCGCATGGCCCGGCGCAGAGCACGGCGTTTCGGTTCGATTGTGACGGCAGATCTGTTGGCTATGCGACCGATTTCAGCGCGATTACGGCGGAGATGGTCAGCCTGTTCCACGGCGTCGATTTGCTGGTGACCGATTGCCTGAGGCGCGAACCGCATCCAACCCATGCGCATCTTGGCATGGCATTGGAACTGGTCGAGGCGGCACGCGCTGATCGGGCAGTCCTGACGCATCTCGACAAAAGTATGGATTACGCCACGCTCAGCCGCGAAATTCCTGATCATATCGAAGTTGGATATGACGGGATGATCGTCGAGCTTTGACATCGGTGTCGTTTATTTTAACATAATATCGATTATCGCGTTTGATGTTGCTTATCTTAACGGGCGTCGTTTTCAAGCGGCAATTGGTCGTCTAACAGCACCGCCCACCATTCTTCCCGCCATAACGGGCGTCCTGTCGGTCACGGAAAAATTGCTCGCGCGTCATCATCGGTTCGCCGGGGTGGTGCTTGGCGCAGTGCCGGGAATAGGCATCATAGTCTCCCAGCCCGACCATCGCCTGCAGCCCTGCGTATATCAGCGAGACAAACCTCATTCCGCCGGCACCAATTCAGAAGAAATTTCGCGGGTGCTGGGTCGGGGCTGCGCTAGCGCCTGCCGACAGGCCCGCAGTGTAAAGCCAAGGATGCTCAACACGACGAAGAGGAACAGTGCACAAAGCCCCGCATCCACACGGTCATTGAACAGCATCTGCCGCATCTGGCCGATGGTCTTGGCCGGACCCAGCAGCCTGCCCTCGTCAAGCGCTGCCCCGACAACCCGGCCATGAGCCAGAAAACCCAGTTTCGGGTCAGAGGAGGCGAGTTTGAGCCATCCGGCCGTTAGCGTGCAGATCAACAACCATCCGGTCGGCAGCAAGGTCACCAAGGCAAAGCGCTGCTGCTTCATGCGGAACAGCACCACCGTGGCGAGCATCAGTGCGACAGCGGCCAGCATCTGGTTCGATATGCCAAAGACCGGCCAGAGCGTGTTGACCCCGCCCATCGGATCGGTCACCCCCTGATGCAGGAAAAACCCCCAGGCCGCCACGCACAGCCCCGTGCAGACCAGCCCCGGCAAAGGCCCCTGCCCGGCACGAAAAGACGGCAACGCCAGGCCGATCAAATCCTGCAACATGAAACGCCCCGCGCGCGTGCCGGCATCGACGGCCGTCAGGATGAAAAGCGCCTCGAACAGAATCGCGAAATGATACCAGAAGGCCTTCATTGCCGCGCCGCCGATCACATGGCTGAAGATCTCCGCCATGCCCACGGCGAGTGTTGGCGCTCCCCCCGCCCGGCTGATAATCGTATGTTCGCCCACGGCCTGCGCCGCCTGAGCAATCGCCTGCGGGCTGATGGCAAAGCCCATGGCGCTCACCGCCTGCGCGGCGCTGGCCGGATCATGACCGAGGATGGCGGCCGGACTGTTCATGGCAAAGTAGATGCCCGGATCAATGATCGAGGCGCCAATCAGCGCCATGATGGCAACAAAGGCCTCCACCAGCATCGCGCCATAGCCGATGAGCGGAGCATCCCGCTCATCGGCGATCAGCTTGGGTGTCGTCCCACTGGCGATCAGGGCATGGAAGCCTGACACCGCCCCGCAGGCGATGGTGATGAACAGGAACGGAAAGAGCCCGCCGGTCCACACCGGGCCCTTCCCGCTCATGGCGAATTGGGTGAGTGCAGGCATACGCATCGGCGGTGCGATGACCACGATGCCGATGGCCAGCGCCAGAATGGCGCCGATCTTGAGGAAGGTGGAAAGATAGTCGCGCGGGGCCAGCAGCAGCCAGACCGGCAGGACCGAGGCTATGGCGCCATAGATGATCAGCACCCAGCACAGCGTCACCGGATCAAGCGTGAACACGCCGGCCCAGAACGGCGATGCGGCAATCTCCTGGCCATAAATGATGGCCGCCAGCAATCCGACCAGCCCGATGATCGAGGCTTCAGCCACCTTCCCCACCCTGATCCAGCGGGTATAAACGCCCATCAGCAGAGCCAGGGGGATGGTGGCTGCCACGGTGAAAAGCCCCCACGGGCTTTCTGCCAGCGCTTTCACCACGATCAGCGCCAGCACCGCCAGAATGATGACCATGATGACAAAGGTGCCAAAGAGCGCAATTGTACCGGCGAGCGATCCCATCTCCAGTCTGATCAACTCGCCAAGCGACTTTCCATCACGCCGCATTGAAATGAACAGGACGAAAAAATCCTGTACCGCGCCAGCCAGGACCACGCCAAGAATGATCCACAAGGTGCCCGGCAGCCACCCCATCTGTGCGGCAAGCACCGGCCCCACCAGCGGACCTGCCCCCGCAATCGCGGCAAAGTGATGGCCAAAGAGCACGGTCTTGTCGGTCGCCACATAATCGAGCCCGTCGGCGCGCCGGATGGCCGGCGTGGGCCGCGCAGGGTCAAGCCGCATCACCATGCGTGCGATATAGAGCGCATAATAGCGATAGGCGGCCAGGAAACAGCAACTTGCCGTGATGACCAGCCATAGGGCATTCACCGTTTCGCCGCGATGCAGCGCGAGAAACGCCAATCCGCCGATACCTGCCAGAGCCAGACCTATCCAGACGAACCGACCCTGCATAAACCTCTCGCACCCAACACATTTGTTTCAAAGGCTGGCCTCAGTAGATGCATGGCAGTCGGCGATAGCGCAAGGCCTGTTGGTCCGTGCTTCTTTCCTGTGGAACCACCCCCCACTCAAGGTGTACCATGATAGCTCGCCCGGTCGGTCATGCAGGCCGAGGTGAGACATGCCCGATCAGCCCCGGGGTCCTCCCCTGAAGACGGGAAACCATCGCGATGAAGCTTTACTACGCTCCGGGTGCCTGCAGCCTTGCCGATCACATCGCCTTGATCGAAAGCGGCCTGCCTTATGAGACCGAACATGTTGATTTGCGAAGCAGGATTACGGCAGGCGGGGCCGACTTCCGGCTGATCAATCCCAAAGGCTATGTTCCCGCGCTTGAGATGGACGATGGCGAGATCCTGACCGAGAACATCGCGATCCTGAGCTATATCGCGGCGGAATCAGGGTGGCTGAGCCCGCCTGACGGGCCGATCCATTGGCGCGTTCTGGAGATGACCGCCTATATTTCGACTGAAATCCACAAGCACTTCAAGCTGCTTTTCGACCCCAGCGCCGATCCGGAGCAGCAGGCAAAGACCCGCAAGCTGCTGACCCAGACGTTCAACCGTCTGGCCGGGGACATGGGAGACACGACCTGCCTATTTGGCGAACATCCCATGATCGCGGACTGCTATCTCTTCGTGATGCTGATGTGGGCCAGGGGCAAGGCAGGCGTTCATCTTCCGGCGCGCCTGAACACCTATTTCGATCATCTGTGCAAACGCCCCTCCGTGCGTCAGGCGCTTGAGGACGAGGGGCTGGACATGTCCTGAAGGGACGGTGCAGCGCAGCAGGAATGCTCATATTTTTCTACGTTTAGCGGGCACCAGATGCGCATCGGTGCGTTTCGCTCATACAGATGATGGAAAAAGATCCATCACGGGAGAGGATGCCGTTTCTGCCAGCCGTCGGGGTTCGCTTCTCCTGCGCAACGGGCGGCATTTCCGGTGAAAAATCGGTAGCTTTTATGTACACAGCGGGAGCAAGGCATCATGTCAACGGACACTGCGCTTATGTCACAGCTGATGATTCGCCTTCCCGACGAGTTGCATGAGCGGCTGGAGCATCTGGCCCATGCCAATGCCCGCAGCCTGAACGCCGAGGTCGTTGCCCGCCTGCAGGCATCGCTGAAACCCGCGTCCTATCGCGAAAGGGAAGCGGCAGATGCCACGGCAGATGATAGTGCCATCGCCGCAAAAATGCGCCGCATGGAGGAGCTGGTTCAGGAATCCACCACTGCCAGTGATGCCTGACCGCTCCACAGCTTGCCAACAATCCAGACGAGGGCTTGGCTGGACTTGACCTGCGGTTGCCCCCTAAAGCGCGGCGATGAGCATCGTTGCAAGCATCATGAACACCAAAACCGGTCTCCTCATCCAGAAGATGACCTTCACCCGTATGCCCAAGCCCTGGATCAGCTTCAATCTGGCCAGCGGCGAACTGGTGACAGCCGATCGCGTCACCGTGGGCAAACCTGCTCCCGGGAAATTCATCACCCCGGTCGAAATCTGGGTGAGCCCGAAGGATTGAGGCATTATCAGGGAACTGTCGGTGCCGCCTGGGCTGCGACACCATGCCCGGCCGCTGATGAGGCATCGAGCCGGGTCTGCAATTCCTCCTCCATCGAACTGGCCGCCGCCACCGCCTGATCGGATTGCTTCTGATAGCGCTCGTCAAAATCATCACGGTGATGGCAGGCACAAGCCGCCATCACCAGAATGACTGCCCAGCCATGTGCCAGAAGCCGCCGCATCAATAGCGCTTGCGATAGCGCGCCGTCACGCTTTCGCCTCCAAATTGCCCCGCCGCGCTCAGCACCGAAAGCGCCTTGGTCAGGCTGACCTCAAGCTGGGTGGCGGTATAGCCACGCGCATCGGTGATCACTTCGACATAGATGTTGTTGGTGATGTATTTCCCCGCCGCAACGGCTGTTTCCCGCCCTGTTGCGGCATCGGCGCCCAGCACGCGCAGGCGACTGATCCCCGTCGCCGACTGCAAAGTCCCCAGCGGATTGAGTCCCCCCTTCCCGCCGCGCAGCGTGTTGAGCGAGGATGCCAGTTGCACGGCCTGCAAGGTCGTCAGACTGCCCACAGACCCGCCAAACAGCACGCGTGCCATCAATTCATCCTGCGGCAGGCTGGGGGTTGAGGAGAAACTGATCTGCGGACTGGTTGCGGTGCCCGTAATGCTGATCGTCATATCCACATCCGAGATTGTGCTGGTCGCGGAGATCTTCAGGACTGGGTCGGCCAGCCCGCCACCGTCAAAGGTGATCAGGCTGGAATTGTCGAGATCGAAGGAATGGCCGGCAAAGCTGAGCGTGCCGCGCACCACGCCGATGGTGCCGGTGATGGCGGGCGAGCCCGTGGTGCCGCGCACGCGCAGGTTCGCCGCCCATTCGCTATCCAGCCCCATGCCCGTCACGAAAATCTGATTATCGGCCTTCACCCGGATGTTGAGCTTCCAGTTGGATGGCACGCTGGTCATCGGTTCGGCGCTGCCCGTGATGCGCTGGGGGCCAACGGCAGGCTTGTGATGAACACCGGTCAGCGTTGGCACGGTGGCAGAGCCTTCACGCACAATCTTGTAGTGCGTTTCGGGCAGGTTCACCGTGCCGCTGATTGTCGCGGGCTGACCGGGACCATTGACGATCTGGATATCGCCACTGGCCCGGGCGGAAAGATCCTGGCCGGTGGCAAGCTGCGCATTATCCATGTTGATGCCCAACTGAATGGGATAGCCCTGCGCGGCGCTGAGCGAAACGAAGCCGCTGGCGCTGATCGTGCCGTTCCGGGCGCGTGCCGTCAGCTTTTCAACCTGCAGCCGGTCATTGGTGAAATGGCCGAGCACCTGCATCTGCGTCAGCTTGGTGCCATAAGAGGCGTTTTCATAGGTCAGGTCATTGCCGCGCACCTCGCCCGTCAGCGAAGGGGCATTGACCGTTCCACCAAAATCGGCAGCAAGCCCGATGGGCCCCCGCAGGCTCTGATCGGCCAGCGTTGCCATCGACGCCAGCACGTCAGCCGGGCCATTATAGCGCACGCCGCCCGATAGTGGCGCGGCCATCAGCCTGGTTGACCAGCTTCCAGCCTCGGGCCCATAGGGCGACAGGTTCACCTGCATCTGCCCGATTGCCGTTCCGCCGCGTCGCAGCAGCGCCTGTGCATGGCCACCGCTCGCTGCAAGTTGTCCGGCCATGGTGATGTCCACCGGCTCGGAGACGGCGACAAGGCTGGTCCGGGTAAAGCCGGTGATGGCAAGGCGGGCATCGGCCTGCGGGAAGGCATCGGCAGAGGATTGCGAAAAATCGAGGCTGCCCGACGCATGGCCGCCGATCCCGGCCTGCGGGGCAAAGGCATTGACCAAAGCAAGGTCGACATCCTTGAGGCGGCTCTGCACAGCCATGCCATCGCCATAGCGTCCCTCGATCTGAAGTGTCCCTGTGTTCACCGACAGCACGGCGGGACGCAAGGTGTAGGTCCCCTTCTCCGGCACGATCTGCAAGGGCGCGCGGGTGGCCACATCAACCCCGTTCACCCGGCCACGCAGCGCAACGCGCCACAATTCGGGGGCAAGCTGCGCATTGGCGGCCAGACGGAAGGGATATTGGCGACGCCCCTCCATCAGCAGTTTGGCCTGTCCCGCACCCGCATGATAGGCCAGATCAGCCCGCGCCACGGCGATATAGAGACCGCCCACGCGCGTTCCCGCCAGTTGCACGTCGCCGCTCATCTGCGGCTGATCGGTCATCACCACATCTGCATTGACCAGGGCCCGGTCGACTGTCAGCCCCACCTTCCCCGGCAGGCTGGCATTCTTCGCGGCAAGCGCAATCGACGCCTTTTGCCGCCCGCCCTGCTCCGACAGATCCATATGCCCGGCAACGCCCGCTCCGGCGAGTGCCACGGTTCCGCCAAACGGGCCCGAGGCCAGTTTGATGATCCGCCCGGTCATGCCAATGCCGGAAAAGCTGGTCCCTGCCCTGAGATTAACCACCAAGGGGCCCTTGCCAGCGTCCACTGCCAGATCGGCCTTGAGCGGGCCGTAATCCGTGCCGGCATGGGCCGTGATGCGATAGACGTTCTTCTCACCCGTCACATCGGCCACCAGATCGGCCAGCCCGACTCCGACGCCGGGCCGGGGGGCGTTGAGATGCAGCACAGGGCTGCCCACCGTGCCGCTCGCGCTGACAGTCAGCGGGCCATATTGATCCGAGGAGGCATTGGCGGCAAAGGCGATATGGCCTTGCGCGTCATACTGCCCATGGCCGCCGACCATGCGAAATTGCGGCGCGGCAATGGTCAGCCGGTCAAGCGTGGCGAGGCCATTGCTGTCATAGCCGACATCGGCATTGATCAGCGTATTGCCGCCAAGAAACCCTGCCAGGCCGTCATTGAGCAGCCGCGTCGAACGCGCCGCCACATGGCCGCCCAGCCTGAAATAGCCGTTCCCTCCGGTCTTGAGCCCGATGTTCGAGTCGAGGTTGAAGGTGCCGACACTGTCGACGAGATAGCCATTCACGCGTCCGTTGAGTGTGCCCGTATAGAGCGCCTTGTTCATGTCGGCGATGACGACGGCTTTGGCATCAATCCGGCTGGATTGCAGATGGATGTTGTCCGACAGCAACCGCCCTTTGGCATAAGCGAAATCGCCGCTCAGGCGCAGATTGGTCAGCAAGGGCGCGACGCTGGCGCTGACACCCGTGATGGATCGGGCCACCCCCGTGATCGGAATAAGCCACTGGTCCTTGTCCAGCTTCGCGCTGCCCGAAACGGCAAGGCCATCGATGCGGGTGGCGCCGAAACCAACCCAGTCCGCGCTGAGCCGATATGTGAGCTGTGGCGCGACAAAGGGCCCGTTGAAGGTGGCCGTGGCATGGATCGCATCCCCCGCCAGGTTTTTGGTGATCACCTTGGGTTGCGTCAGCTGAAAGGCCAGCGTCATGCCGGAGAGCGTATTGTTGCCCATATCCATGCCGCCATCGGCCTTGAGCGCGAAACTGGCATTGCCCAGGGTTGCATGCAGATCCATGCGCCGCTGACTGAAGACGGCAGCGGCGTCCACACGGGTTTGCGGTTCGAAAGGATTCTTCGCCTGCCCGGTCAACAGGACAGCGGGGCGCAGCACGCCGTGCATGCCAAAACTGCCCTTGCGCGCTGAAATGGCCACATCGCCCAGCCTCACCGCATCGACCTGCTGCACCAGATGTCCATCCCAGGCGTTCCAGTCGCCCTTGCCCTTGAGCGAGATGTTGATGGTCCGCGCCGTGCCGCTCAACGATGCGAGCATCCCTTGCGCGGGCGCGTCAAGTTCCGTGTCGATCGCCAGCCGGTTGGTCTCAGGCGCCGCGTCGATCATGAGGTGGAGCTTGTCTCCCCCCGCTACGCCGGGAGCGACCAGCGCCTTGCTGTCCATCACGATTTGCGCGCGGCGATCGGCAATATGCACCCGCCCCGCAAAGGAGACGATATGCCGGTGACCGTCGATCGCCGGAGCGATGTCGAGCCGGTCCACCCGCACCACCCCCAGATCAATGTCGAGATCGGGCAGCAAGGGCGCATTGCTGGGCGGTGTGGGCTTGAAGGCGGGCTGGCGCAGAAGCTGGGCGCTGGGAACAACCAGCGAGGCAATGTTGATGTGCTGGCGCAGATAGTCGAGCGGGGCATAATCGACCGCCACGGTTGGTGCCCGCAGGAACACGCCATGCCCGTCGCCAATCGCCAGATCCCTGATCCGCATTGAGGAGAAGATCGATCCTTCGATCCGTCCGATATGCAGGGTCATGCCATTGGCAAAGCTGAGCGCCGAAATGCGCCTTGCGACAAAATCCCGCCCGCTGTCCGTGCCCAGCCACAAAAAGACGCCGCCGACAAGCAGCGCCAGCACGCCGATGACGCCCAGCAGCGAAAAGGCGATCCTACGCATCCACGGTTTGCGGGTGGCAACGGCTGGCAGGCCTTCTACCTCGTGCTTGGGAGTGCCCTGCGCCATCAGAAAGCCTGCCCGATGGAGATATAGACCGCAACGCGCGATTCACCGATCTCGCGATGGATAGGCGTGGCGATGTCAAGCCGAAGTGGCCCGAAATTGGTGTAGAGCCGGGCGCCGATACCAGCGCCAAGCCGATAGCCGGAGAGCGAGGGAATGCTGCTGGTCGACAGTTGGCCGCCATCGACAAAGGCAACCAGGCCGTAATCGCCGAAACGGTAACGCGCTTCCACCGAGCTTTCCACCACGCTGCGCCCGCCGATGGGCTCGCCATTGGGGTCTTTGGGCCCGAGTTCCTGATAGCCGAAGCCGCGCACCGAACCGCCCCCGCCCGCATAAAGCCGCCGCGACGGCGCGATGCTCTCACGCGATGCCCCACCGATTACGCCTACCATTGCGCGCCCGGCCAGGACAAAGCCCTTGGCGATGGGGTAATAGCCTGTCGCCTGAACGGAACTGCGCGCATAGACCTGTCCGCCCGCCCCCAGCGAGGTTTCGGGCGAGAAGGTGAAGGACAGGCGATAACCGCGTGTCGGATCGAGCAGCGAGTTCGACCGATCATAGGTCACCTGTCCCGGCAGCGCCAGAACATAGAAGGTACGCCGACGATAACCGCCGAGCTGGACGTCATAATCCTGCTCATTGGTGCCCTCCAGTTCAAAGCCGTAGGAATAGGTCCAGCGCTTTTGCCAGATCGGTGTGCTGGCATAGGAGATGCGGCCATAGAGCTTGCCGGTATAGGCTTCATAGGCATTGAGGTTGGAGTGGTCGGCGCTGATGCCGATCTCGACGGTCCGGTCGCGCTGCCCGGCATTGGAGCGCCGAAACGTGCCGGCCAGCCCTTGCTCATTGGTGCCCAGCGTGGCGCTGCCGATCAGCGCACCTTCGGGCGGGAAGAAGTTGCTGTGCGTCCAGCTTCCCGTCGCCTTGAGGCCTTCGCCCGTGGCATAGCCGGCCTGAGCCGACAGTGAGCGCGGTGGACCGGCCTGTTCCTGCACCAGCAGATCGGCAAATTCGGTGTTGTCAGGCGCGGGCTTGCCGGTCTGCTGGGGCGTGACGGTCACGACCGAATAAAGCCCCGTTGCAACGAGCGCCTTGCGCAGATCATCGATCTTGCGACTGTCATACAACTCGCCCTTTTTGAACCGGGCGATGGTAGCGATATGTCCGGGCTGGAACACCCGGCGGCGGCCTTTGACGATAATATCGCCATAGCGGCTGCGCGGACCGGGTGTGACCGGCAGGGTGTAGTCGCCCTTGCGTGTCTCTGCGTCGAGCTCGATGTCGCGCTGGCCGACCTTCACAAAGGGATAGGCCGCCTGAGGCAAGGCGACCCCGATGTTCGCCTCGGCCGCGAGAATGCGATCGGCGACAATGGGCTCGCCGCTTTTGGGCACGAAGGCCTTCTCGATCAGATCGCCCGGTGTCACGGGAGGCGAATCGAAACGGATTGCCCCCAGCACATAACGCGGCCCCGGCGCGGTATCGAGCGTCACGAGAATTGGCCCGTTGCTGCCCTGCTTTGGCAATTCAACGCTGCCGTGCACGCTGGCATCGAAAAAACCTTGCGATGACAGCACATCGGCCAGTGTTTTCTGGTCCTGCGTCATGCGCGCCTCGATCATCGCGCCATTGGCAGCCTTGCCCTTTCCCTCCCGCAGCGCCGAGACGGCATTGAACTGGTCGCGTATGGCATTGCCGTCAATCGGGGCGACGGAGGCATGATCGGCCAGCCTGTCGAGCCCGGTTATCTGATAGGTGTAATGGATCTGGGCGTCAGGCTTGTCATCGGTCTTGCCAGTGGCGGCGACCAGCGGCTGGGCATCGAAATCGGCCAGTGGTGTGAGCGGTCTGGCAAGCTCGGCATCCACCGGTGGAAGCGCATCAAGGGTGGTGATCTGCGACGATGGCTCCGTGGTTGCGGGCATGCTGGCGGGCCTTGTCTGCTTTTGCTGGGCCATCCAGTCCCGGGCCGCGCCCAGGGGTGCTCCTGACGTGTCGATGGGAGGCAAGGCTGCGTCGAAATCCTTGTCAGGCAGGATGGGTGTGGTGGGGATGTCGGCCGGGGCCGGTGTCGAAACCGGGGATGTGGCGGGCGTGTGAACGCCTGTTTGGTCTACGGTTTGCCCCATCGCCAGATGGGCGCCGCACACCGCAAGACAAACACCGCCAGCCATGATCAAGGCTCGGCGCCGGGACAACGCCATTGTTTCGAGGGGCGCAACCTTGCGTCTCATCGAAATGCTGGAAACAAAACTATTCCCCCTCTGGCGTTTTCGCCCGCTTGGTCACTTGGCCATGTGCACTGGTATGCTTGGCGATGGCAAATGTTCCATGGGTAAAATGTGTTTTCCCACAATGGCGTATGCCCCTTGCCCGAAAGATTCGAACAGGTCGGCACAATTTTCTCCACAATGGGCGGAACACCTGACCTGTTGCTGTCTTTTCCTGATGATAGGCGAGAGACGTGTCTGCCACAGGAGGCCAAGATGAAAAAGACAATAGCGCTGGTTTTGCTGACCCTGGCAACCGTGCCGCTGGCCGCGTGCGAGGAGGATGGCTACGGCGGTGTCTACAGCTATGGCCCCGGCCCCTATGCCTATGACGGCTATTATGATGGCTATTACGGCCCAATCTATGATGGTTATTGGGGCAGCGACAATTATTTCTATTACCGCCATGGCGCGGGCGACAGAGCCTATATCCGCGGGGGACGCGATCATTTCTCCCGTAGTATACCTGATCGCGGCGGTCATAATTACCAGCCGCTGCATGGCACGATGAACCCGGGGCAAGGCATGCACATGCCGCATTTCCCACACGGGGGCGGTCGCGACCATCATCGCTGAGGTGATCATCAGGTGATGTCGGGCGCCACGTTCCACCTGGAGCGGGCGGCGTCATTGCCTGACGTTCACTCAGGCGATCGGCGGTGCGTTGTGCCAGCTCTTCCCGCAACATCCGGCCTTGGCCCTCTTGCCTGAAGCTTATACCATGGCGAGACGCGTGATGGGCAGCGGCCCGGATGGAGAGGCTAGGCGTGCGACTGGACGATTTCGACCCCGACAATGTGGATGTGGGCGATCAGCGCGGGCGTGGTGGCGGCTTTCCCGGATTTGGTTTCGGGAACGGTCAGGGCTTTAGCCTTGGCGGAGGGGGGCTGGGTATCGGCACGATCATCCTGCTGATGATCGGCGCATGGATGCTGGGGATCAATCCGCTCTCCGTTCTGGGCCTCGCCGGATCTGGTGCCGGCAGCGGCCCCGCCAGCGCGCCTACTGCCGCGGGTTCCGATGCCGCCAGCAGTTGCCGGGTCGACCGCTTTAGCCTTGAAAGCTGTAATGCGCTGGCCTCGCTCAACACCACCTGGAGCAAGACATTCGCCCAAGCCGGCTACCCCTTCAGCCGCCCTCGCCTGTGGTTCTATTCGCGCTATGGCCGCTCAGGCTGCGGCGCGGCGCAAAGCGCGATGGGGCCATTCTATTGCCCGGCGGATCACGGCATCTATCTCGACACCGATTTCTACCGCGAAATGGATCAGAAACTGGGCGCCAAGGGGCAATTCGCGCGACTTTATGTCATCGCCCATGAATATGGGCATCACATTCAGGTACTGCGCGGCGTGTCGGACAAGATCAGCCGCCTGCAACAGAGCGAACCCGATCAGGCCAATCATCTCTCGGTCATGCTGGAACTGCAGGCCGACTGCTATGCCGGCGTCTGGGCCGCCAAGAACCGGGACAGGCTGGAGCCCGGTGACATGGAGAGCGGCCTCAACGCCGCGCATCAGATCGGCGATGATGTTCTGCTGGCAGCAGCAGGGCGAACGCCCACCGAGTCTGCCTTCACCCATGGCAGCGCGGCACAGCGCATGGCATGGCTCAAACGCGGCATGGAAACCGGCGACCCGGCCCAGTGCAACACGTTCAAGGCGATAGGCACCGCCAGCTAGTGGTCCGATTCTGACATTCGATATCGTGTGACGAAAGGGCGCGTTCGAATGTCAGAAT
Source organism: Sphingomonadales bacterium (assembly GCA_028871475.1). Lineage (GTDB taxonomy): Bacteria > Pseudomonadota > Alphaproteobacteria > Sphingomonadales > Sphingomonadaceae > Novosphingobium. The sequence continues at coordinate 24,751 of JAGWMZ010000019.1, forward strand.
CTTTTCGGACCACTAGAAACCTTTGATGCTAGTGGATTTTACGATTTTGACATTTGCAGACCCATCCCATCCGCCAGGGGATGCAAATGTCAAAATCAATCCACTAGCGCCCGATCATGGCCTCAGGCCTCACGACGCGGTCGAAGGTCGCCTCGTCGATCAGGCCAAGCGCCAGGCCTGCCTCCTTCAGCGACAAGCCTTCGTGATGGGCGTGTTTTGCGATTTTGGCCGCATTGTCATAGCCGATCTCCGGCGCCAGAGCCGTCACCAGCATGAGCGAGCGATCAAGCAGGCCAGCGATACGGGACAGATCGGGCTCGATCCCCTCGACACAGCGCTCCGCAAAGCTGGCCATGCCCGTCGCCAACAGGGCGATCGAGTGGAGCACATTGGCGCCGATCAGCGGCTTGAAGACGTTGAGTTCCATATGGCCCTGCATGCCGCCCATGGTGGTGGCGACATGATTGCCCATCACCTGCGCGCAGACCATGGTCAGCATCTCGCACTGGGTCGGGTTGACCTTGCCGGGCATGATCGAGGAGCCCGGCTCGTTTTCGGGCAATTTCAACTCGCCAAAACCGCAGCGCGGGCCCGAGCCCAGCAGGCGGATGTCATTGGCGATCTTGGTGAGCGACACGGCAAGCGTGTTGAGCGCGCCAGAGAGGTGAACCAGCGCGTCATTGCAGGCCAGAGCCTCGAACTTGTTGGGCGCCGTGACGAAAGGCAAGCCGGTGATCGCCGCGATTTCCGTCGCTATATCGACAGCAAAGCCGGGCGGGGTGTTGAGCCCGGTGCCCACCGCCGTCCCGCCTTGGGCAAGGCTGAGCGTGGCAAGGCATGCCTGCTCGATCCGCTCACGACCGTGAGCGACCTGCGCGGCATAGGCGGAAAATTCATCGCCCAGCGTCAGCGGCGTGGCGTCCTGCAAATGGGTGCGGCCGATCTTGACGATGGCGTCCCACGCCTGCGCCTTGGCATCCAGCGCCTGATACAGTCGGGTCAGGGCCGGTAAAAGGTCACGGTGAACGGCCAGCGTTGCGGCGATATGGAGTGCCGTCGGAAAACTGTCGTTCGACGATTGCCCCTGATTGACGTGATCATTGGGATGGACGGGCGATTTGCCACCGCGCTTGCCCGTCAGCGCTTCATTGGCGATCCCCGCGATCACCTCATTCACATTCATGTTCGACTGGGTGCCGGATCCGGTCTGCCAGATCACCAGCGGAAACTGATCGTCAAATGCCCCCTTAGCCACGCGGGCAGCGGCAGCTTCGATGCCCTCGGCCAGATCGGGTGCCAGACCATGTTGGCGGTTCACCCTGGCCGCCGCCTGCTTCACGATGGCCAAAGCGTGAACGATGCCCAGCGGCATCCTTTCATGCGCAGAAAAGGGGAAATTGTGAATCGAACGCTCGGTCTGGGCGCCCCAATAGGCATCGGCAGGGACTTCGATGGGGCCAAAGCTGTCGGTCTCGGTCCTTGTCACACGCATCACGGCACTCCACGCATACTGTTGCCGGCAAGCCTGCGTCAGCCGCGCCCCATTTTCAACAGCTTATGCGACGCGCGGCGCCAGATGCCACTGAGGCGGCGTTTCCCGTTGCCCCAATCGGGCCGCCTCCGTCTGGATATAATCGCGCGTCATGGGAAGAACGCCCTGCCGCTTGACGCTCTGGATATGGAAATTAACGAGGCGGTCATTGCGGAAAGCCTGCTCGGCGCCAGCCAGATAGAACTGCCACATGCGCAGCAGTTCGGCATCGTAAAGGCGGGTGATCTCCTCGCCATGCAGCGTCGTGCGCCGATACCATTCGGCCAACGTTTCGGCATAATGATAGCGCAGGATCTCGACGTCACCCAATTGCCAGCCCGTCCGCTCGATCGGGCGGATGAGTTCGCTCATGGCCGGGATATAGCCGCCCGGGAAGATGTATTTCCGGGTCCAGGCGTCGGTAAAGCCCGGCCCGTCGGTGCGTCCAATGGTGTGGGTGAGCATGATGCCATCATCATGCAGCCGGTCAAAAGTATGCTTGAAATATTCGCCGAAATGGCGAGCACCGACATGTTCAATCATGCCCACGCTGGTGATGCGGTCGAAGCGCTCCGTCAGGTCGCGGTAATCGACCAACTGGAATTTGACCTTGTCGGCAACGCCGGCGGCGGCGGCTCGCTCATTGGCGAATTGCACCTGGTCGGGCGCCAGCGAGATGCCCAGCACCTCGCATCCATAGTGGCGGTTGAGATAGAGCCCCAGGCCGCCCCAGCCACAGCCAATGTCCAGCACGCGCATGCCGCTGGCGTCGGCGGGCATGTGCAGCTTGGCCGCAATCAGGGCCTTCTTCTCAAGCTGGGCGCGTTCCAGCGTAGCCTTGCCATCGGCAAAATACGCCATGGTGTATTGGCGGTCCTCGTCGAGGAACAGTTCATAGAACTGCCGGTCGAGGTCGTAATGGTGCTTGACGTTCTTGCTGGACCGCGCGCGATAGTTGAACTGGTCGGCCCACCAGCCCAGCTTGTCGAACAGAAGGCGCATCTTGCTGCGCGCCTCGATCCCTTCGCTGGCATGGCTGGCCTGTGCCGTGATCATCAGGACCAGATCGCGGATGTCATGCGGTGCCTCGACCACCAGCCAACCGCGCATATAGGCCTCACCGGCACCGAGTGCGGGATAGCGCGCAATGTGCATGGCGGTGCGCTTATCGGTAAAGCGCAGATGGATGCGGGCCTGCTCGCCTTGGCCGTAGTTATAGACGCGCCCGTCCGCATCGGTGATGGTCAATCGACCGGAGCGAACCACCTTGCGCAGGAAACGGTCAAGCAACCACATGAGGACCCTCGTTCAAGCCAGCAAAAGTTAACGCATAAAGGAACTGATTGGTTCCAAGGAGAATTTCATCCTATACCTTGGTCGCACAACGTATGCCTGCTTTCGCCCTGCCTTGTCAGACCTTTACGCCATGCCTTGTATTACCCCTTATATCAGCATCTTGATCCGGGCACACGAAGCGCCCCTTCTCCCTTACCCTTCGTTCAAAACTGAGGTGCGGAACGAATAGGTAAAATAGATCAAGCTCGCCACCACGATCCAGACCGCGAACATGAGATAGGTATCGGCTGGCAACCCCGAAATAAGATACAGACAAAAAGCAACGCTGGCGACCGGCAAAACGGGATAGAGCGGCACCTTGTAACTGCGCTGCAGGTCCGGTCTCGCCCGGCGCAGCAGAATGACACCGAGCGAAACTGCGGCAAAGGCGATCAAGGTGCCCATGCTGGTGAGATTGACCAGCACGTCGAGTGGTACGAGCGCCGCCAACAGCGCAACGCCCCCCGAAACGACCCAGGTGTTGAGGCGAGGCACCCGCTGCTTCTCGTCGACCGTCTGGAACAAGCGGGGCAGCAGGCCGTCACGGCTCATGGCGTAAAGGATGCGGGTCTGGCCATAGAGCGTGGTGAGCAGCACGCTGAAAATCGAGGCGAGCGCGCCGGCCGAAATCACCACCGCAGGCCAGCCGGCACCGGTCAGATTATGCAGGATAACGGCAAGCCCCGCCTCTTGTCCGGCAAACTCCGTCCAGCTTTGGGCACCAATGGCGGCCAGAGCCACGAGGATATAGGCCGCCGTCACGATAGCCAGCGACAGAATGATGGCCAAAGGCAGGTTACGGCGCGGATTTTCCACCTCGTCGCCTGCAGTCGCCACTGTATCGATGCCGATGTAGGAGAAGAAGATCGAGGAGGCTGCCGTGCCGATGCCGGCCATGCCCTTGGGCGTGAAGGGGTGCAGATGTGCAGGATCGAAATGCATCAGGGCGATGCCCACGAACAGCACCAGCACCAACAGTTTGGCAGCCACCAGCACCGTATTGGCCAAAACCGACTCCTTGGCCCCCCGCAGCAGCAGGATCAGGCACATGGTAACCAGAAACACCGCGGGCAGATTGACAACGCCGCCAGCTCCGGGCGGGTTGGCTATGGCTGCCGGCAAGCGCCAGCCAATCGTATCGGCCAGCAATTCATTGAGATACTGCCCCCAGCCGACCGCGATCGCCGAAGCCGACACGCCATATTCCAGCAAAAGGCAGGCGCCGATCAGAAAGGCGGGCAGTTCACCAAGCGTGGCATAGGCATAAGAATAAGATGAGCCAGTCGCAGGAACGGCAGAGGCAAGCTCCGCGTAACAGAGCGCCGTCAAGGCCGCCGTGATGCCGGCCAGCACGAAGGACACCAGCACCGCAGGTCCCGCCTCGGGAACAGCGGCGGTCAGGGCCACGAAAATACCCGTGCCGATTGTCGCCCCGACCCCCAGCATGGTAAGGTGCAGCAGACCGAACCGCCGGGCCAGCCGTGGCTGATCGCCCTCCTCATCATCCTCAAAGAAGCCGGTGATCGGTTTGGCGCGCACCAGAGCCGTCATGAACGAAGCGACTGACAAAACTTCATACCCCAATCGAAACTTTCCAGCCTCCCCGTCGCATGCGGGCGATTGGAGGGCAAGGGGGCGATTCGCGCGCCCAAGCGTGACCCGCCATAGCTGCCAGCGCATACTGCATCCGGCATCGCATTCACGATTTCCGCGCCATGTCTGAGGGTTGGTAGCAATGTTGCATGCATTTCGGGGCGAATTTTCTGTGCCTCCACACCCTCGATTGTTTCACGCCCACGCCTGCTGCACCCATGGTTGAACCTGCGTGCGCCTTAGCCTATATGCGTCATATGCCCCGGCCGCGCGGCGGTGTCGTTTTCTGCGCGACACAGCCTCGCGCCGGGGCTCTCCATTTTGGGGCGTTCATGCGCTCCGCTCGTCTGACGCTGTTGAATTGATGAAGGATTTGCCCATGTCCCGTCGCCGCCAGATCTACGAAGGCAAGGCCAAGATCCTTTATGAAGGCCCCGAGCCCGGTACCATCATCCAGTATTTCAAGGATGATGCCACCGCCTTCAACGCTCAGAAGAAGGGCACCATCAACGGCAAGGGCGTGATCAACAACCGCATCAGCGAGTATGTTTTCACCCGCCTGAACCACATCGGCATCCCCACCCATTTCATCAAGCGCCTCAACATGCGCGAGCAGCTCGTCCGCCAGGTCGAGATCATCCCCATCGAGGTGGTGGTGCGCAATGTGGCCGCCGGCTCGATCAGCAAGCGCCTGGGCATCCCCGAGGGCGAGCCCCTGCCCCACACGCTGATCGAATATTATTACAAGGACGATGCGCTGGGCGATCCGATGATCGCCGAAGAGCATATCGCGGCCTTTGGCTGGGCCACCAATGAGGAGATGCACGACATTTCCAGCATGGCCATCCGCGTGAACGACTTCATGTCGGGCATGTTCGCTGCCATCAACATCCGCCTGATCGACTTCAAGCTGGAATTCGGCCGCATCTGGGATGGCGATTACAGCCGCGTGATCCTGGCCGACGAAATCAGCCCCGATGGTTGCCGCCTGTGGGACATGGTGACCGGCGAGAAGCTCGACAAGGACCGCTTCCGTCGCGATCTGGGTGGCGAGGAAGAGGCCTATCAGGAGGTTGCGCGTCGCCTCGGCCTGCTGGAAAACGAGAACAACGGCCCTTCGGAAGTCTTCGACCTGTCGGTCCATCGCAAGCTGCGGGGCAAGTAAGCTGAACCATACGTCGTCGCGCTCGCTTCGGGTTTCCGCTCTGTCTCTTCGCACCGTGCTGCTGGTCGCCTGTGCCGGCAGCATGATGTTTGCCCCCGTCGTCGGGGCACGGGAGGTCAGGAACAAGCCTGCAGCCAGCGCGGCGGCGATACCTTTGGCCACAAGCCCCGACTGGGCCTTTGCCAAGAGCGATGTGCCGCTCGACCCGGCCTATCACTTTGGTCGTCTGCCCAATGGCATGCGTTACATCATCCGGCCCAATGCCACGCCCAAGGGGGAAGTGTCGATTCGGATGGAGGTGGCGGCAGGATCGCTCGATGAGAGTGATGCCGAGCGCGGCTATGCCCATTTTGTCGAACATATGGCCTTTCAGGGCTCGACCCATGTTCCCTCGGGTGAGATGGTGCGCGAACTGGAACGGCTAGGACTGGCCTTTGGCGCAGACACCAACGCGCAAACTTCCTTCGACCGCACGACCTATCTCTTCGACCTGCCCCGCAACGATCCCGCGCTGATCGACAAGGCGCTGATGCTGATGCGGGAAACGGCCAGTGAACTGACCTTCCCCACGGCTGAAACCGCGCGCGAACGCGGCGTGGTGCTGGCCGAAAAGCGCGATCGCAACAGCTGGGCCTATCGGGCGCTGGAAAACCGGCTTGATTTCCTGGCTCCCGGCGCCCGCTATGTGCAACGCATGCCCATCGGCACCGACGCCACGCTCAATGCCGCCACGCCAGCGGCGCTGCGGGCATTCTGGGCCCGCAATTACGTGCCGCAAAAGACAACCGTGATCGTGGTGGGTGACATGAACCCCGACGCCGTGGAGGCGATGATCAAGGTACATTTTGCCAGCTGGAAGCAAAAGCCGTCACCATTGGCGGCCAAAGGCGGCCCGATCGACCTGGCGAACAAGGGCAAGACCTCGATCTACATTGATGCGGCCAGCCCGGAACACATCACCATCAGCCGCGAGGGAAGCTGGCCCGTCGAGCCCGACACGATGGCCCAGCGCGACCTCGACCAACTGCGCTCGATCGGCTATTCGATCATCATGCGCCGCCTGCAGAAGCTGGCAACACAGGCCCAGCCCCCTTTCCGTGCCGCCAGCTATGGCACGTCGGGCATGCAAAAGGCCGGTCGCATGACCAGTCTGATCGTGGAAACCGACACGGGCAAGTGGCGCGAAGGATTGATGGCCGCCGCCGTCACGGTGCGTCGCGCGCTTGAGCAGGGCTTTACCGAGCAGGAAGTGGCCCAGCAGGTTGCCAATCTGAAGACCAACGCCGAACATGCCGCCACCGCGCAGGCCACGCGTTCCACTGCGGCCCTGCTGGGCGCCTCCTTTGCCTTGCTGCGCGAGGATGAAGTGCCCTCGATGCCGACCACTGACTGGGGGCGCATCGAGAAGCTCATCCCGCGCATCACGCCAGCCTCGGTCCTCGCCGCGCTCAAAAGCGAGATCGTCCCGCTCGATGAGCCGCTCATCCGCTTCGAGGCACCGCTTCAGCCGGATGGCGGGGCCCCGGCCCTGCGCGCTGCATGGGAGGCGGCCAATAAGGCACCTCTCACGGTCGAGGCTCTCGAACAGCTCAAGCCCTTCGCCTATACCAATTTCGGGCCGGCGGGCAAAGTCGTCGCCGACAGGCGTGAGCCTTTGCGCGGCATTCGGGAAGTCCGCTTTGCCAATGGAGTACGACTCAACATCAAGCATACCGACCTGGCCAAGGACCAGGTGCAGGTCACCATGTCGCTGGATGGCGGATTGATGCTGGCAACAAAGGGCAATCCGCTGGCCGTGGCCATGACCAGCGCCCTGCCTGCCGGCGGTCTGGGACAGCAAAGTCGCGATGATTTGCGTTCAGTACTGGCCGGCCATTCCTATGGCTTCACACTGGGCACGGGCGGCGATACTTTTGTGAGCACTGGCGCGGTGTTACCTGCTGACCTTGACCTTCAGCTTGAACTGATGACGGCGCTCATCACCGATCCGGGCTACCGTCCCGAAGGCGAAGTGCTTTACCGGCAGGCAGTCGATACCATGTTCGCCCAGCGTCGCGCCACGCCGGGGGCGGCTCTCGTCGATGTGCTGGGCGGCATTCTGTCCGATGGTGATCCACGCTTTACCCGGCAACCGATCGAATCCTATCGTGGGCAGAATTTCACCAAGCTCAAACAGGCTATCGGTGACCGGCTGGCTCATGGTGCCATCGAGGTGGGCATCGTGGGCGATGTCGACGAAGATAAGGCGATTGGCGCGGTGGCTCGCACACTCGGCGCCCTGCCGGCGCGGGAGGCGCAATTCCAGCCCTATGCCGATCGCCGCAGCCGCCCCTTTTCGATGAACCACACATTGCGGATCGTTCGCCATGATGGCGCCAAGGATCAGGCACTGGTCTATCTGGCCTGGCTGACGCGCGACGATGAGGATCCGCAGGAAAAGCAGGTTCTGAACATGCTCGACCGGGTCGTCCGCATCGAATTGACCGAAACGCTGAGGCAGAAACTGGGTAAGGCCTATTCCCCCGGCGCGGGCAGCGAAACATCACGCACCTACAAAGGCTTTGGCCTTTTCACCATCAACGCATCGGTCGACGTGAAGGATGTGCCCGCCACGCGCGATGCCATTCGCGAAACGCTGGCCAACCTGCGCGAGCATGGGGTCAGCGATGACGTGTTCCAGCGTGCGCGTGCGCCCCTGGCCGAAGCTTTTGACAATGCACTCAAAAGCAACAATGGCTGGATGGCACTGACCATGCGTGCGCAGAGCGAGCCCGAGCATATCGAACGCAACGCCCATGCCAAGGACAGGCTGATGGCGGTCACTCCGGTGCAGGTTCAAAGGGCAGCGCAGCACTATCTGACCGATGCCCTGGCGGTCGAAACGGTGGTTTTACCCGAAGGCGTCGCTCTGCCTAAATCCTGACATCGCGCAATATTTATGCTTTTTTGCGCATGAAGGGGGGCTGGTCGACAGTTTTCCCAACTGTTCCGATTTCACCTGATTCGTTCGCGTAATAAATTGTCACCGACTTGCCAAGTGCGTGTCTTGACCTTGACTTGCCCCCCAAGGTCGACCGAAGACGCCGTTCATGAGCCGTACAGTTTTGTCGCGCGCTTCGGCGTGTCATTCCCTTTCCGCCCGTCAAGGCGCCCGCTTCTCCCGCGCCCTTATTTCGGCTGGGTTGGCGCTCACCCTGTCCATCTCGCTGGCCGCCTGCGGCAACAAGGACGACAAAAAGGGTGCCAAGGGACCGGCGGAAGTCGGCTATTGGGTGGCGACGGAAAGCCAGGTCCCCCTGGAGGTGGAACTGCCCGGACGCACGTCGGCCTATCGCATTTCGCAAGTGCGACCGCAGGTGTCGGGCGTCATCGAAAAGCGCCTGTTCGAGGAAGGCGCGATGGTCAGGGCCGGGCAGCCGCTCTATCAGATCGACGCCAGCCTGTACCGCGCCGCCGCCAATCAGGCCGCCGCCAATCTCAGTAGCGCGCAGGCAACGGCGGAGGCCACGAAAATCAAGGCGGACCGTTACAAGCCACTGGCCGCCAGCCAGGCCGTCGCCCAGCAGGATTACACCGATGCCGCCGCCGCCGCGCGCACAGCCGCAGCCGGCGTCGCCCAGACCAGGGCAGCGCTTGATACGGCTAGGATCAACCTGCGCTACACCACCGTGCCGGCGCCGCTCACTGGCCGCATCAGTCGCTCCGCCGTCACTGATGGCGCGCTGGTGACGGCCAATCAGGCCGATGCGCTGGCCACCATATCGGTTCTCGACCCGATCTATGTCGATATCCAGCAAAATGCGGCTGACATCATGAAGCTGCGTCAGGCGTTGGCCAGTGGAGGCATGCAGGCCAGGGAACCCAAGGTCTCGCTGACGCTTGATGATGGCACGCCCTATCCCCTGCCCGGCACACTGGAATTTTCCGAAGTGACGGTGGATGCGACAACCGGCACCGTTACCTTGCGGGCGCGCTTTCCCAATCCCCACAACCTGCTGCTGCCGGGCCTGTTCGTCCGTGCCCGGTTGAGCGAGGCTGTGCAGAGCAAGGTCGTACTGGTCCCGCAGGGCGCGCTGACCCGCGATCCGCGCGGCAATGCTACGGTCTATCTGGTCAGCGCCGATGGCAAGGCCATCGCACATCCCGTGATCGCCGCGCGCACCATGGGCGACAAATGGGTGGTAACGCAGGGGCTCAAGGCCGGCGACAAGGTCATCACCCAGGGCATCGGCCTGCTTCAGCCGGGCAAGTCGGTGAAGGCTGTGCCAGAAAACACGAAACAGACCTACCGGCTTGGTGATGGCGCCAAGAGCGCGGCGAAGTAAACGGCCATGTCACGCATCTTCATCGACCGGCCCATTTTCGCCTGGGTCATTGCCATCATCACCATGATGATCGGCGTGGGCGCCTTGCTGAACCTTCCCGTGCAGCAGTTTCCCGACATTGCCCCGCCGCAGGTGAACATCAACGCCACCTATCCGGGCGCATCGGCCGCGACGCTGGAAAGCAGCGTGACGCAGATCATCGAACAGCAGCTGACGGGGCTTGATGGACTGCTCTATTTCAGCGCCACATCCAGTTCGGCGGGCACGGTGGGCATCACCGCCACCTTCGCGAAGGGCACCAATCCCGACATCGCGCAGGTGCAGGTGCAGAACAAGGTGCAGCAGGCCCTTTCGCGCCTGCCCGCCGCCGTGCAGGCGCAGGGCATTCGTGTCACCAAGTCCAACCCTGACTTCCTGATGATCGCGGCCTTCTACGACGAGACCGACAAGGCGACCAACATCGACGTGTCGGATTTCATGGTCAGCCATATGCAGGAGCCGATCGGCCGTATTCCCGGCGTAGGGCAGACCAATGTGTTCGGCTCGCAATATGCGATGCGCATCTGGCTCGATCCGAACAAGCTGGCCAGCTATGCGCTGATGCCCAGCGACGTGATCAGCGCGATCACCGCGCAGAACGCCGAAGTCGCCGCCGGCGAAGTGGGCGCGGTGCCCAGTCCCGCCGGCCAGATGCTTGATGCGACGGTGACCGCGCAAACGCGCCTGCAGACGCCTGAGCAATTCGCCCAGATCGTCGTCAAGACGCAGCCCAATGGCGCCAATGTCCTGCTCAAGGATGTGGCCCGCATCGAACTGGGCGCGGAAACCTATGGCGTGTTCAGCCGTGTCAACGGGCATCCCGGCGCGGCGCTGGCGGTATCGCTGTCGCCGGGCGCGGACGCTTTGGCCACGGCGGAACTGGTGAAGGCTGAGTTCAAGCGGCAGGAGCATTCCTTCCCGCGCGGCTACAAATATGCCTTTGCCAATGACTCGACCCGCTTCATCACCAAATCGGTCCATGACGTGGTGGAAACGCTGATCGAGGCCATCGCGCTGGTTGTGGTCGTCATGTTCGTCTTTCTGCAAAGCTGGCGCGCCACGCTGATCCCGGCGATTGCGGTGCCGGTGGTGCTGCTCGGCACCTTTGGCGTCTTTGCGGCCTTTGGCTATTCCATCAACACGCTGACCCTGTTCGGCATGGTGCTGGCCATCGGCCTGCTGGTCGATGATGCCATCGTTGTGGTGGAAAATGTCGAGCGCCTGATGGCCGAAAACCCCGGCATGAGCCCGCGTGATGCCACGATCCAGTCGATGAAGGAAATCTCGGTCGCTCTGGTTGCCATCGCGCTGGTGCTGTCGGCGGTGTTCCTGCCCATGGCCTTTTTTGGTGGTTCAACGGGCGTCATCTACCGCCAGTTCTCGCTGACCATCGTGGCGGCCATGGCGCTGTCGGTGCTGGTGGCGCTCATTCTCTCGCCGGCCCTGACAGCAACCTTGCTCACCCGGCCGGAGGATGAGAACGAGCACTCGCTGATCGGTCGCGCCAGCCACTGGATGCGCGTCAAGTTCGACAAATACTTTACCGGCCTGCTCGACTGGTATCATCCGCGCGCCGCCTATGTGGCGACGCATAAGCGCATACCGATGATCGCCTATGCTCTCTCGCTCATCGCACTGGCATTCCTTTTTGCGCGGCTGCCCACCGGCTTTCTGCCCAAGGAAGATCAGGGCTTTGGGCAGTTGAGCTTCCAGTTGCCATCCGGCGCCACGGTGGAGCGCACGCAGGCCGCCCAATTGGCGATCGAGAAATATTTCCTCGAGCATGAGCCCAAGAATGTCGAAACCGTGCTCACCGTTGCGGGCGGTGGTGGCGGCGGATCGACCGGGCAGAATGCCGGACGCGGCTTTATCGCCATGGCTGATTGGGACAAGCGCCCGGGTGAGCAGAACACCGCCCAGGCGATCACCCAGCGCGCGACCAAGGCGCTCACCGGCTTCCGTGACGTCGAATTCTACGCGCTCGAGCCCCCCATCGTACGCGGTCTCGGCCAGTCGACAGGCTTTACCGCCGAGTTGCAGAACACCGGCGGGATGAGCCGGGAGCAATTCGCGCAGGTCCGCGACCAGATCCTTGCCGATGCCCGCGCCGACACGCAGCTGGCCAATGTGCGCCTGACGAACCTGCCCGACCAGCCCACGCTGCGCATTACGACCGATACAGCCAAGCTGGCCACGCTGGGCCTGACGGCGGCCAGCGTGAATGCTACGCTGTCCACCGCCTGGGGCGGCACCTATGTCAATGATTTCGTCGATCGTGACCGTGTGAAGCGCGTCTATGTTGAAGGCGATGGTCCGTTCCGTTCGCGGCCAGAGGATCTTTACGCCTGGCATGTGCGCGGATCGGGCGGTCAGATGGTCCCTTTCTCGACCTTTGCCACAGCGACCTGGGGTAAGGCGCCGACCTCGCTTCTGCGCTTCAACGCCATCTCCAGCTATGAATTTTCCGGCCAGCCCACGCCGGGTTATTCTTCCGGCGATGCGATGAACAGCTTTGCGGAGATTGCCGCCAAATATCCTGGCGTCGGGGTTTCCTGGTCGGGCACCTCCTATCAGGAGCGTCTGTCGAACGGGCAGGCCCCGATCCTTTATGGCGTGTCGTTGATCGTGGTTTTTCTCTGCCTTGCGGCCCTTTATGAAAGCTGGAGCGTGCCGGTCGCTGTCCTCCTGGTCATTCCGCTCGGGCTCATTGGTGCGATAGTGGCGGTAAGTCTGCGCGGGCTGCAAAACGACGTTTATCTCCAGATCGGCTTGACCACGACCATGGGGCTGGCGGCGAAGAACGCCATCCTCATGATCGAGTTCGCCGAGGCGGAGGTGCATAAAGGCGTCGGCATTCTCGACGCGGCCCTTTCCTCCGCCCGCATCCGCCTCAGGCCGATTTTGATGACATCCTGTGCCTTCATCTTCGGCGTTATGCCGCTGGCTCTGGCGCATGGCGCCGGCGCCAACGCCCGCATTGCCATCGGCACCAGCGTGATCGGCGGCATGTTGACGGCCACGGTTCTGGCGGTGTTCTTCATTCCGCTGTTCTTCGTCGTCGTGCGCCTGACGCTGAAGGAACAATGGGCCCAGTGGTTCGGCGGGCACAAACGCCGGGGCGGAATTGCGGAGGCGCAGGCATGATGCGCCCTCCTTGCGTCATCGCTTTAGCCTGTGCGCTGGCATCGCAGGCAGCATGGGCAAAGCCGGTCAACACCGGCGGCACCCTGCCCATTCCGACACAGTTTCCAACCGGCCCAGCCTATCCATCACTGACCAATCAGGCCCCCAGCTATTCCTACCGCGATGCGCTGGCCGATCCACGTCTGTTGACGCTGATTGACCAGGGTCTGACGCATAATCAGGACATCGCCGCGGCGCTGGCCAACATCGAGGCATCACAGGCACAATTTCACATCGCGCGCGCGGCGCTGTTTCCCGAGTTCGATGCCAGCGCGGGTTGGGTGCACTCTGGCGGCGACCGGGGCCTTGGCGTTTCAAGCAGCGCGAAAGGCGATGCCTTCAATGCACAGGGCATTGTGTCATCCTATGAACTCGACCTCTTTGGCCGCCTGCGCGATCTGAGCGACCAGGCCCGCGCCAGCTACCTTGGCACCCAGGCTGCCGCCCAGGCAACCCGGCTCACCCTTGTGGCCAGCATTGCCACCGGTTGGCTGACCTATGGCGCGGACACCAGCCTCCTCCAGTTGGCACGCGATACGGCAAAATCCGCGCAGGCCAGCGTCGAACTGACCAGGAAACGCGTCGATGGCGGCATCGCGCCACTGGCAGACTTGCGCAAGGCCGAGATCACCTTGCGGCAGGCACAGGCCGACATCGCCAATCAGACCGCGTTGCAGGCGCAGGATGTCAATGCGTTGCGCCTGCTTGTCGGGGCCGATATTTCGCCAGCCACGCTGCCGACCAGTCTTGCCGATGCCTCGGGACATCTTTCCACCATTCCTGCCGGGCTCTCCTCCGATATTCTACTGCGCCGGCCTGATGTGATGCAGGCCGAAGATGCCCTTGCTGCCGCGCAGGCCAATGCGGCCGCGGCACGCGCCGCACTCTTTCCCAGGATCACCCTGACCGGCCTGCTCGGGACAGCCTCCACGGCGCTGGCCAATCTGTTCACCGGCGGCACCTTTGCCTGGGCCGGTGGCAGCACGATCAGCTATCCCATCTTTCGTGCCGGCGCCGCCAAGGCCACCGCTCGGCAGGCCGAGGCACAGCAACGCGCTTCGCTCGCCGCCTATCGCAAATCCGTTCAGGCGGCCTTTTCCGACGTCGCCAATGTTTTGGCCCGGCGCGGCACCATCGCCGATCAGCTCGCCGCCAGCACGGCGGCGCGTGATGCGGCCCGTGAAAACTATGATCTGACCAGTCAACGCTATCGCGGCGGTATCAATCCCTATCTCGATGTTCTCTCGGCCGAGCAGACGCTCTACAGCTCGGAAAAGACGTTGATTGCCACGGTGCTGGCCGATGGCGTCAACCGCGTTTCGCTGTATCGCGCGCTGGGTGGTGACCGGCTCGATGGGCCCGGCCTGCCCCGACCGGTGCGCGATGGCGGTTGAGAGGCGCGCAGCCTCTTGGCTTTTGCGGCCATCGGGGCCATAGGGACGCGCGATTCCCTTTTAGCCGACCAGAAAGGCCTTGCCCCCATGAAAGTGCGCGTTTTCGTCAGCCTCAAGAACGGCGTGCTCGATCCACAGGGCCGCGCCATCCATCATGCCATCGAAGGGCTGGGCTTTTCGGGCGTGGCCGATGTGCGCGCCGGCCGCATGATCGAGCTGGAGGTTGACGACACCGTCACCGACGCGGCGCTCGACCAGATGGCGCAGAAGCTGCTCGCCAATATGGTGATCGAGAACTACTCGATCGAGCGGGTGGCGGCATGACCTTCCGCTCGGCTGTCATCACCTTTCCGGGTTCGAACTGCGACCGCGACATGGCGGTGGCGGTCGAGCAGGTCTGCGGCGGCGACGTCCATCGCGTGTGGCACGGCGATGCCAACCTGCCCGAGGGCCTTGATTTCATCGCCCTGCCCGGCGGTTTTTCCTATGGCGACTATCTGCGCAGCGGCGCCATGGCGGCCCGCAGTCCGGTGATGCAGGCGGTGATTGCCGCGGCCAACCGCGGTGTGGCCGTGCTGGGCGTCTGCAACGGCTTTCAGGTGTTGACCGAGGCCGGCCTGCTGCCCGGCGCGTTGATGCGCAATGCCGGCATCCGCTTCGTCTGCCGCGAGGTGGCCCTGCAGGTCGAGAACAACACCTCGATCTTCACCAACCGCTACTTCAAGGATCAGCGGATCACGGTTCCCGTGGCGCATCACGACGGCAATTTCTTTGCCGACGAGGCCACGCTCGACCGTCTGGAGGGCGAAGGCCAGATCGCCTTCCGCTATGCCGAGGAGGTCAATGGTTCGGTACGCAACATCGCGGGCGTGCTCAACGCGAAGGGCAATGTGCTGGGCATGATGCCTCACCCGGAGCGTCACATCGAAAAGGCGCAAGGCGGCATTGATGGTCGCGCGCTGTTCGAAAGCGTGGTGCGTTCGCTGGTTTCGGCCTGATCGCATCACCCTGTCATCAGAAAGGCCCGGCGGATCTGATCCGGCCGGGCCTTTTTGCATCGGTCAAACTTGACGTGCCCGCCGGTTCTCGCGGGCGAAAAGGCGGTTGATGGCCACGCTGTCCATGGGCCGGCCAAAGAAATAACCCTGCACCCGCGTGCAGCCCAGTTCGCGCATCAAGGCCAGCTCCTCGGCTGTCTCTACCCCTTCCGCGACGATGCCCATCTCGAGCCCCTGCGCCATGGCCACGACCGCGCGGATGGTGGCAAGACTCTCCACATTGCCCGACAGCGCGCCTTTGACGAAACCGCGATCGACCTTGATGGAAGAGAACTGGAGCTTGCGCAGATAGTCCAGCGAGGAATGACCCGATCCGAAATCATCCAGGCTGACGGTGCAACCCAGGGCGAGAATGCGCTCCAATGTGGCCCGGATCGCATCGGGGTCACGCTTGAAGATGCTCTCGGTGACTTCAATGTCGAGGCGTTGTGGAGCCAGCCCTGACACCGCCAAAGCCTGCACCACACTGTCGACGAAATCCGCCCCCATAACCTGACGCGGTGTCACATTGACGCCGATCCGCGCCGGACCGGGCCAGCCCGCAGCCTCGCGCGCCGCGGCGTTGAGCACCCATTGGCCGAGCGGCAGGATCAACCCCGTTTCTTCTGCCAGTGGAACGAACTGATCGGGCCCCAGTAGCCCCTGGGTAGGGTTCTGCCATCGCACCAGCGCCTCGAAGCCGACGACCCGTTCACTGACAAGATCGACAACGGGCTGATATTGAAGGTGGAACTGCTCGCGCTCCAGAGCCGTGCGCAGGGCATCTTCCTGCCTCTCCCGCTCCCGCACCCGCGCCTGCAGGCTTGCATCATAGGGACTATGGATGCCGCGTCCGCTGCCTTTTGACCGGTACAGAGCGAGATCGGCGTTGCGCATCATCTCTTCCACGCTGCGCCCGTCGCGCGGGCCCATGGCCGAACCGATGCTGGCCCCGATCTGCAACTCGTTGGACCCCACCGTGAAGGGTTGCGAGATGCTGTCGATGACCGCATCGGCCAGTGTGGCGATCCGCCCGCTGTCGGCGCCATCGGTCAGCACAATGGCGAACTCGTCACCGCCAAGGCGGCCAACCATTTCGCTGGACCTTGTCAAGCCGCGCAGGCGCTGTGCCACCTGTGCCAGCAAGGCATCGCCCACCGGATGGCCCAGCGTATCGTTGACGGCCTTGAACCGATCGAGGTCGATCATCATCAGCGCGCAATTGCCGTTCCATTTGCCCGCGCGCGCAAGGGCATCGCCCAGGGCCTCGGTCACCATCATGCGGTTGGGCAGGCCTGTGAGCGTGTCATAGCGCGCCAGATAGGCAATCCGTTCGGCAGTCTCGCGTTGCTCGGTGACGTCGGAGGCGACGCCGTGAAAGCCTTCGAACCCACCTGCCGCATCCCAACGCGGCGCGCCGGACATCTCCCACCAGCGCAATCGGCCCATGACGTGAACGCGCACCGCAAGCCCGGCAAAGCCCTCTCTGCCCCGCAATCGCGCGACCAATTCCCGCAAGGACGGATGAACATCGCCGGTCTCCCACCCAGGGCCGGCGATCAGTTGAAAGAGACTTTGTCCCTCGGCATCTTCCGGCGGCAGCCCAATCGCATCGGCGAAGCGGCGGCCAGGCTTGGAAACCCGATGCCGCGCGTCGAGTGTCCACAGCCAGTCCGCGCCCTCATCCTCTGATTCGCGCAGCAGCAGGCTGACCACCTCGTTGCGTTCGGCAACGCTGGCCACCGCCATGCGCGAGAGTAAAAACTGGCGTGCGGATTCCACCGTTCCCAATGCGATGCAGGCGATGAACAGCCCCGCAACGCCGGCCATGGCCATATAGCCGCCGCCGACAAAAGACCCAATGGCCGCTCCCCCCACGATGGCTGAAAACAGCAAGGTGGCCATCGGCACGGTGGGAATGACCACTGCGGACACGGTCATCAGCATGGCCAGGACGGTCCATATTTCGAAATGAGCCTGCCGTGGGCCATAGGGCACGAAAACCCACAAAACCGCGCTCCACACCAAAGCATTGACCACCACCGCCACCGCCTGAAACAGGAACTCATAGGCGGTCACCTGCCGAACCTCGGCATTGGCGAGATTGCGGTCACCCAGCATCATGAAGAGCAGCGATGTGACAAGGGCCAGACACCAGATCGCCATTTGGTCCATGCCCAGCAACGGGGCATAGAGTGCAACGACGACAAGCGCGGCAAGGGCCTGGGTCAGCAGGCGGGTCCGGCTGACCTTGGCCAGTTGGGCATATTGAAAACCGCGCAGCCGCGCAGCGTCCTGCGAGCCGAGACCCTTCAACCCCAGCACCATCAAGGTGCTGAGTTCGCCTGTTGTGGTCGGTGCAACATAGCCTTTCATTCCTGCAGTGTAGCGGGCAATGATTGGCACACCGTAAAGATACTGAAATTGATGGATATTAATCATCAAGCAGCTGGAGTCAGGAAAAACACCTTATTTGTCAGCAGTTTGCTTCATTAAGGCGATTATCATCCGAGCCTTCGCCGGTCAGCAGGCCCAGCCCGCACACCGGCGACGTTAACTCACTCCACCGTCACGGATTTTGCCAGATTGCGTGGCTGATCCACATCCGTTCCCTTCACGCAGGCCACATGATAGGCCAGCAATTGCACCGGCACGGCATAGACCAGCGGCGCGATCAGCGGATGAACCTTGGGCATCTCGATCGTGGCGATGCACCCCTCGCCCGCCTCGGCCAGACCTTCCGCATCCGAGATCAGCACGATCTTGCCGCCGCGCGCCCGCACTTCCTGCATGTTGCTGACCGTCTTTTCAAAGAGTGGCCCGCTCGGCGCCAGAACGATCACCGGCACATTTTCGTCGATCAGCGCGATGGGGCCATGCTTCATTTCACCAGCCGCATAACCTTCGGCATGTATATAGCTGATTTCCTTGAGTTTTAGGGCGCCCTCAAGCGCCAGCGGATAGTCCTGACCACGGCCCAGATACAGCACATCACGGGCCGGGGCGATGAGATGCGCCATGCTGGCGATCGCCTCATCATAGGCCAGGGCGGCATTGAGCGCGGCAGGCGTTTCCACCAGCTGATGCACCACATGGCGCTCCTCCTCGCGTGTCATGCGACCACGCTTGACCGCCAGATGCGCGGCAAGGGCGGCGAGCACCGCAAGCTGACAGGTGAACGCCTTGGTTGAGGCCACCCCGATTTCCGGGCCCGCATGGGTGGGAAGCAGCAGGTCTGCCTCACGCGCCATCGAGCTGGTTGGCACATTGACCACGACCGCGATCGTTTGCCCATGCGCCTTGCAATGGCGCAGGGCCGCCAGCGTATCAGCCGTCTCACCGGATTGGCTGATGAAAATGGCCAGACCGCCCGGCTCCAGCACCGGGTCACGGTAACGGAATTCGCTGGCCACGTCGATGTCGACCGGCAGGCGGGCAAAGGCCTCGAACCAGTATTTGGCGACGAGACCCGCGTAATAGGAGGTTCCGCAGGCCACGATCGTCACCCGGCGGATGGCGGAAAGGTCGAAGTCAATCTGCGGCAAGGCAACGCTCTCATCGACCTGCCGCACATAGGAGCGCAGCGTCTGCGCCACCACCGTGGGCTGGTCGAAAATTTCCTTCTGCATGAAGTGGCGATAATTGCCCTTCTCGACCGCTGCGGCCGAGGCGCCGCTCGCCACGATGGGGCGGGTAACGGCATGGTTATCCTTGTCGAAGATCTGCGAGCCATCCCGGGTAATGATGACCCAGTCGCCCTCTTCGAGGTAGCAGATCCGCTGTGTCAGCGGCGCCAGCGCCAGCGCATCGGAACCCAGATAGGTCTCACCCTCGCCGTAGCCCACCACCAGCGGCGAGCCCAGACGCGCGCCGATCAGCATGTCGGGGAATTGGCGGAAGGCGATGGCCAGCGCAAACGCACCGCGCAGTTGCGGCAGCGACTGCTTCACCGCATCGACAGGCGAAAGCCCCGCCTCAACCTTGGCCGAGATCAGATGGGCGACCACCTCCGTATCGGTTTGCGATTCAAACTGGCGACCCTGGGCCTCCAGCTCTTCGCGCAGGCTCCGGAAGTTTTCGATAATGCCGTTATGGACCAGCGCCAGAACCGACGTCGCATGCGGATGGGCATTGGCTGCCGTCGGCGCGCCATGGGTGGCCCAGCGCGTGTGGGCGATGCCCGTCTGGCCCGGCGCGGGATTGACGGCCAGCTCCTTCACCAGATTGTTCAGCTTGCCTGGCGCGCGGCGGCGGATCAGCTCTCCATCATGGATGGTGCAGACACCGGCCGAATCATAGCCACGATATTCCATCCGCCGCAGACCATCGACCAGACGATCCGCCACTTCCTCTTTGCCCACGATGCCAATGATGCCGCACATGCGCCTCAATATCCCTGTTCTGCCTGCCCGGCCTTGCGAGCCGGAGCCTGATAATCCTGACTGGCTTTCCGCCAGATGAAGCGTCTCATCAGCCCTTCTTGGGCAATTTTTCCGCCTTTTTCTTCCGCATGAGATCATGGAACTGGTCGGCCCAGCCCGGCTTCACCATCTGCTCGGCACGGACCATGCGCAATTCGCCCGGCGCCACGTCGCGTGTCACCGCGCTGCCCGCCGCCACGATGGCGTCCGCACCAATGGTGATGGGAGCGATCAGCGAGGAATTCGAACCGATAAAAGCCCGTTCGCCGATGATGGTTCTGTGTTTGAAATAGCCGTTGTAGTTGCAGGTGATCGTCCCCGCGCCCAGATTGGCCCCCGCACCCACTTCGGCATCGCCGACATAGGTCAGGTGGTTGGCCTTGGCGCCTTCGCCCATCACAGCGTTCTTGATCTCGACGAAATTGCCGACCTTGGCCTTTTCTCGAATATCGGCGCCCGGGCGCAAGCGCGCATAGGGCCCGATGTCAGCCCGTGAGGCGACCGTCGCGCCTTCCAGATGCGAAAAGGCATGGATCGTGACGTGATCGGCCACCCGAACGCCCGGCCCGAAGATGACATTCGGCTCAACCACGACATCGCGACCAATCACCGTATCCCAGCTGAACCACACCGTGTCGGGCGCCACCAGCGTGGCGCCATCGGCCATGGCCTGAACCCGCCGCCGCGCCTGCCAGCGCGCCTCTGCCTGCGCCAGCTCACCGCGACTGTTGATACCGGCCACCTCATCGGCATCATCGGTCACCACCACGGCGCAGATGCGGCCATCGGCATTGGCGATGTTGACGATGTCGGTAAGGTAATATTCGCCCTGCGCATTGTCATTGCCGACACGCGCCAGCAAATCCCACAAGTCCGCCGATTTCACCGCCATCAGCCCCGAATTGCAGAGGCGACAGGCACGCTCGTCCTCGGTCGCATCCTTGTGCTCGACCATCTTCTCGATGCGGCCATGGCTGGCGATAATGCGGCCATACTGCAAAGCGTCCTCAGGCTCGAAACCCAGCACCACCACCGCCGGATTGTCCGCCGCGTTCAACCGCGCCAGCATGGCCCGCATCGTCGCCGCGCGCACAAAGGGCACATCGCCATAAAGGATCAGCACATCGCCGGAAAAGTCCGCAAGGGCCTGCTGTGCCATCTGTACCGCGTGCCCCGTGCCCAATTGCGGTTCCTGCAGCGCGATGTCTGCCCGGCCTCCCAGCGCCTTTTCCAGCTGATCACGCCCGTGCCCTGCCACCACCACCTGACGGCTCGGCGCAAGCTCGTGTGCGCTGGCCAGCAGATGGTCGAGCATGGAGCGCCCGGCGATGCAATGCAGCACCTTGTGCGTATCGCTTTTCATGCGGGTGCCCTTGCCGGCGGCAAGAATGACGGTGGCCAAAGGGGCGGAAGGATTGGCGGTGTCGGTCATGATTTGCTCCTGTGCCACCAAATGGTTGCGGATTCCATAGAGAGCAGGCACAGAACCGCGCCATGAATGCAGTTACCCCCATCCCCTTCGATCTGGTCGGCTTTGACCTTGACGGCACCCTTGTCGACAGCGCGGGCGATCTGGGCGCCGCGCTCAACCACGCGCTGGTGCTGGCCGGGCGGAGCCCCGTATCGCTGGAGGCGGCGCGAAGCTATGTCGGCGGCGGTACGAGGGTGATGCTGGAACGTGCGCTGGCGGCCAATGGCGGCCCTTTACCCGACGACAGGTTTGAGGCCCTGCTGCCACAACTGGTCGATTATTATGCCGCCCATATCGCCGTGCATTCCACCCTTTATCCAGGCGTGACCGATATGTTGCAGGGTCTGGCGGATGCGGGGATCAAGCTGGCACTCGTCACCAACAAGCTGGAACGTCTGGCGGTCAAATTGCTGGAAGAGCTTGAGCTGTCGCCGCATTTCTACACGATCATCGGCGGGGACACGCTGGGTCATGGCAGGGCCAAACCGGCGCCCGACCTGCTGCGGCTGATGATGGAGCGCTCCGGCCTTCCTGCGCCATGCGCCGCCTATGTCGGCGATACGGTGTATGATTCAAAAGCTGCGCAGGCCGCGGGATTGCCCGTCGTGCTGGTCGATTTCGGATTTTCGCAGGTGGATGTCGGCACGCTTGGCGCCAACGCCGTCATCAGCCATTTCGACCAGTTGATGCCTGCCTTGGCGAGGATCGAACGGATCGGCGCCTAACTGTCCACGGCCTTCATCAGTCGCCGCTCGATCGGACTGAGCACACTGGCCAGCTCATGGCCACGTTTGAGCACCTGGCCATTCTCGCCAAGCAGGCTCCACATGCCCTGTTTGCCGCGCAAGGCCGGGCATTTTTCAATGCGCGCCTGCGGCCTTTCCGCCGTGCGTTGAAAAGCGCTGAAACTGGCGGCTTCCCTGGTGAAATTCATCGCATAATCGCGCCAGAAACCGGCTGCGACCATTCGCCCATAAAGGTCAAGGATGCGCGTCAGTTCAAGCCGGTCGAAACTGACCTGCGGGACGGCGCGCGGAAAGGCGATGATGGTCGAGGCGGGATTGGTCCCTTTCGGCTCCATCCCCGCCGTTACCCCTTCGTCCCGTCACGCGAGGCGCCACCGCTGGCGGCCTGCGCCAGAACATCGGCAATCTGCGCCCTGAGGGCAGCCACCTCGCCTTCCAGCGCCTCGATCCGCGATGTCGCCGGCTCGGCATCCGAACATGGCTCGCGGCATGGCGTGCCATAGGGAATAAAGTCCTTGGCCCAGGTCTCCGCCGCCACCAGCGTGGAGCGCGCCTTGACACCCACCATGGTGGCGCCCTCGGGCACATCCTCGGTCACCACCGCATTGGCACCGACGCGCGCGCGCTTGCCGACAATGATGGGCCCGAGAATTTGCGCTCCCGAGCCAATGATGCAGCCATCGGACAGGGTGGGGTGACGTTTGCCCCCCACACCATTGGCCGGATTGGTGCCGCCCAATGTAACGCACTGATAGATCGTCACATTGTCACCGATCAGGCTGGTTTCGCCAATCACGGTGAACCCATGATCAATGAACAGGTGTCGGCCGATCGTGGCGCCGGGGTGAATGTCGATGGCCGTCAGGAAACGGCTGAGGTGGTTGACTGCTCGTGCCAGAAAAAACAGCCGCGCGGTAAAGAGACTATGTGCCACGCGGTGAAAGGCCAGCGCCCACAGGCCGGGATAGAGCAACACTTCCCAACGCGAGCGCGGCGCCGGATCGCGCGCCACTACCGAGTCAATATAGGCCAACAGTCGAGCAAACATCCGCTCTTATCCCATGCCGACCGCCCCGAGACAAGTACCGCCCTTTTCAGGAACGGTTACCCGGGCCGGCCACCTCCTCCAATGCTTCACGCCAGATCGCCGGGCCGGGCGCGCTTTTGCGCTCCAGGCTCAACCGGTCGATCGCAGCGACAAGCTCCTCGATGCCCAGATGGGAACGGGGCCCGCGACTTGCAAGATAGTGGCACGCCTCATCACCCAGCGGCAGGCCGCGTTGTTCGGCATGAACGCCGATCAGCTCTTCCAGCATGGCATCGTCGGGCTCACCAATGTCGAGCCGCAAGGCCGAACGCAGCCGTGTACCCAGATCGGGCAGCGTCACCTGCCAGTCGAGCACGCCCGAGGTCAGCAGCAAGGGCGTGGCGCTTTCCTGCGCGCGGTTCCACAGGTGGAAAAGTTCCGTCTCATCCATCCGCTCGGCGTCATCGACCACTTCGCCCAACCGGGCCTGTTCGAACCAGTTGGCGAGCAAGCTCTTCCCGCTCCTTGGCGGGCCAAAGACGATGGCCGTGTGGTAAGGCCAGTTCTGCGTATGCTGAAACGCCTCGACGATGTTGCCGTTCGCCGGCCCCACGACGATGTGCGAAGGGTCTCTGCGCCCCAGCGGCCCCAAAGGCAGGGCGATCTGTCCAACCATAATCTTGCGCCCTTATCGGTGAATTCTGAGTGTGCCGCCTGATGCAGTCACCTGCCAACCGCGCGCGCGCAGCAGGGTGGCAAGTTCGGCGGCCGTGCCCGCGAAACTGACCCGCATGACGGAGGTGCCGCCAATGGCAATGCTGGTCGTGGCGGCATTTTCCACGCCCTTTGCTCCCCGCACACCTGCCAGCGCCTGATCGACAGCGGCGGCATCGGGCGAGGCAAACTGAATTGTGATCGCGCTGGCCGCAGCCTTGGCATCAGGGCGCGGCGCGGCGGCAGGCACTGGCTGCTCGGCCAGGGCTGCGGCGGCGGCGCGTTCGGCAGCGGCGGCCTGGGCCGCCTGCGCCGCGCGGCCGGCATCGATCAATTGCTGCAAACCGGGATCAATCGCCGGATGCTCAAAGCTCAGCGTCGGGTCAGGCCGCAATTTGCCGCTGGTCAGTGCCTGCGTGAAAATCTGGTCGAAACGCGCGATCGCCTGATTGAGCATGGCGGGCACCTGCCCTTCATCCGCCGCGTTCAAGGTGAAACTGTCGAGATAGACATTGTCGGCGCCGTAACGCGCGGTGAAGGTGCCTTTCACAGGACCACCGGGCCATTGCCGTTCAAGTCGCGCCTCGGGCATCAGCACATCGCTGGCACCGAACTGGTCGAGCAGCCCGCGCCACCAGACACGGCTGCGGCGCCCGGGCTGCCCTGCGGTCAACAGCAGCGAATCCCCGCCCGAACCTTGCGGACGGATATAGTCAATCGCGCTGCCGCCGGTATGGAACTCAGCCCAGGCCTTCTGCCAGGGGGTGCGCATCTCATACACCTGCGCCACGCCGCCGGAATAGAGCACGGGAATGATCAGCATCGGCGCCGAGCGCATACCGCCCGAGGGACCATGGCCCGCAAGGTAGCCCGATGCCTTGCCCCGATCGAAGACCACGCCAAGGCTGGCACGATAACGGTGCGGGCCGATTTCCTCATTGTCCACCACTACGGCGGAAACGAGATTTTCGATGGCGTCGGCCCCCATGTCGGGGCCGCCCGCCTTGGCCCAGGCCTGCTTGTAGGCTTCGCGCCACCCGGCCTGACGCGCCTCGAGCGCGGTCTTGCCCTGCACATCGACCTTGAGGCCGTTGATCTCGATATCGCCGGTCGTGATGACGGGGGAGATCCCGCGATCGCCCTCCACCTGCGCGATGAGCCGTGACGGGCCGACTGCGACCACGCCGATCGCCAAAACCAGAGCCGCACCGCCGGCGAGCACG
The DNA here is from genome assembly GCA_028871475.1 of Sphingomonadales bacterium. Taxonomy (GTDB): domain Bacteria; phylum Pseudomonadota; class Alphaproteobacteria; order Sphingomonadales; family Sphingomonadaceae; genus Novosphingobium. The sequence continues at coordinate 49,955 of JAGWMZ010000019.1, forward strand.
GCGTAGGGGCGACGCGCCCACAGGCGGCGCATCGGCACAAGCCGGTTCTCACGCCTGATTTCGGGAGGAAAAAGGGTCTGCATCGCGCCTACAATCATCAAAGCTGTGCGCGTATTGGCGTAACCCCCATGGAAATCCAAGCCGGAAAGCGCTAGGCGGCGCGCAAAAGCTGTTCACTAGCTCTTATCGAAAGCCCATAACGCCGCCATGACCGACGCAAAAACTCCTCCCGCCAGCTACACCTATGAGCATTCCGGCGTGTCGATCGCCGCGGGAAATGCACTGGTCAAGGCCATCGGCCCGTTGGCCAAATCGACCGCACGCCCGGGCGCTGACGCTGATCTTGGCGGATTTGGCGGTTTCTTTGACCCGCGCGCCGCCGGCTACAAGGACCCGCTGCTGGTGGCAGGCAATGACGGTGTGGGCACCAAGGTCAAGCTGGCCATCGATCATGACCGGCATGACCATATCGGCATCGACCTTGTCGCCATGTGCGTCAACGACCTCATCGTGCAGGGCGCCGAGCCGCTGTTCTTCCTTGACTATTTCGCCACCGGCAAGCTGGAGAATGGCGTCGCGGAACGCGTCGTCGCGGGCATTGCGCAAGGTTGCAAGATGGCGGGCTGCGCGCTCATTGGCGGTGAAACGGCCGAAATGCCAGGCATGTATGCTGCCGGCGATTATGATCTGGCCGGTTTCTGCGTCGGTGCGGTGGAGCGCGGTGAGCAGTTGACGGGCGACAAGGTGGCAGAGGGCGACGTTCTGTTGGGCCTTGCCTCGTCGGGCGTCCATTCCAACGGCTATTCGCTGGTCCGCCGCCTCGCCGCCGACAAGGGCTGGAAGCTGGACCGCCCCGCCCTGTTCGACGCCGATCGCCTGCTGATCGATTTCCTGATCGAGCCGACGCGCATCTATGTGAAGACGCTGCTGCCCTTCATTCGCGCCGGGCGCATTCATGCGCTGGCCCACATCACCGGCGGGGGCCTGCTGGAGAACGTGCCGCGCGTTCTGCCAGCGCACCTTCATGCTCACATCGACGCGGGCGCGTGGGAGCAAACCCGCCTGATGGCTTTCCTGCAGGCGCAGGGCAACATCGAGCCCGAGGAAATGGCGCGCACCTTCAACTGCGGCGTGGGCATGGTTCTGGCCGTCGCGCCCGAGGAAGCCGAGGGGCTGGCCGCCGATCTGACCGCTGCTGGCGAAACCGTCTTCACCATCGGGCGGATCGAGGCGGGCCGGCGCGGCTGCACCGTCTCGGGCGCTGCCGAGGTCTGGTCGGCGCGTGAGGCATGGACCGCTACCCATAATGCCTGACGTCATCCGCCAGTCCGCCCGGGAACGCGCAAAGGTCGCGGTGCTGATTTCGGGCAGCGGGACCAATATGGCAGCCCTGCTCTATGCCAGCAGGGCCGCCGATTGCCCCTATGAACTCGTGCTGGTGGCCAGCAACAATCCGCAGGCCGGCGGCCTTGCTCTGGCGGCGGCAGAGGGCGTGGCCACCTTTGCCCTTCCTCACAAGGGGATGACCCGCGCCGAGCATGATGCCGCAATGGATCAGGCCATCCGGGTCTCGGGCGCGCAATATGTGGCGCTTGCAGGCTATATGCGCATCCTGACGGATGACTTCGTGCAGGGTTGGAGCGGCAGGATGCTCAACATCCATCCCTCGCTGCTGCCCAAATACAAGGGGCTCCACACGCATCAGCGCGCGATCGAGGCGGGCGACAGCCATGGCGGCGTCAGCGTTCATCTCGTCACGCCCGAGTTGGATGACGGGCCGATCATCGGCCAGACGCCGGTGGCCATCATCCCGGGCGACACGGCCGACAGCCTTGCAGGCCGCGTGCTCTTTGCCGAACATCAGCTCTATGCCCGCTGCCTTGCCGCCTGGGTCACGCGTGAGACTTCGCCCGAATGGCTCAGCGCTCAGGTCCGCGCGCGCGCCCTGGCCCTGCCCGAAGCGGATGAAGTCAACAGCCATGGCATGGCCTGTTTCGGCATCGTGAAGGGCAAGAAATTCGCTTATGTTGCAGCCAACCATCATGCGGGCGGCCATGTTGCACTGCTGGTCAAGATCAGCGGCGCCGACGAGCAGGCCGGACTGATCGAGCAGGACTGGCAGCGTTATTTCCGCCCGGCCTATTTCGGTGACAACTGGATCGGCATCCGACTCGATCTGGGCGATACCGATTGGGACGCGATCGAAGGCTGGCTTTCGCGCAGCTGGCGTTCGGTCGCACCTCGGAAACTGGCTCATCTGATGGACCTTGCCGATCAGTTCTGATCAGCAAGGTGATCTGTTCATCTGGCAGCAATCTCGCACCGGGCACCAATCGGCGCGCGACACCCTGCTGAACCATAAGGATATACCATGCGTCTTCCTTCGCGCAGGCTGGCACTGCCGCTTGTTGTCATAACTGCGGCACTTCTGGCGACTGGTCCGGCCCTCGCTCAGGGTATGGGTGGCATGGGTGGTATGGGAGGTGGCATGGGTGGAATGGGCGGGGGCGGCCCCGGCGGCGGCGTCGACCACGGGCCCGATGGTCCGGTCGGCCAATTTCGGCCCCGCCAGGCAAAGCCGATCTCGCTCAAACAGTTCGACGCGGCGGTGACCGATATGTTCCGTATCGCCGATGCCAATCACGATGGCATGGTCACGCTGGCAGAATTCAACGAGGTGATCACTGCCCGGCGTGATGCCATCATCCGCGCCCGCTTCAAATCAGTCGACACCAACCACAATGGCCAGATCGACGAGAGCGAGTTCATTGCCTGGCAGCGTGCCATGGGGTCCACCGCGCTGTCGGAAAGCGCCTCGACCCAATATGACGAGATTATCCCCAACAGCATCAGCCCCGAATTTCACGATGGCGAAAAGGACGAGGCGCTGGCAATCGCGGTGGAGCCGCTCAACGCGGTGGTGATCGCCGCGGCGAACACGAATTACGATGCCGGCATGGGCCTTGCGGAATTGCTCGCCTATGAGCATGCCCGCTTTGACAAGGCCGATGCCGACAAGGACGGTGTGCTGTCGCGCGAAGAGGTCGACAGCCTGCAGCCACATCGCCGTGGCCCGGGTGGTCCCGGCGGCCGCCCGCCGCGCTGATCGTCATGTTGACGAGGGGCGCGATAACCGCGCCCCTCGTGCCATAGGCTTACCGGGCGGCCAGCGCCGCCTCAAGCGCTGCGACACGCTCCTTGAGCGCCTCGGTTTCCTCACGCGCCTTGGCGGCCATGGTCTTGACGGCATCGAATTCCTCACGGCTTACGAAATCGAGCCCGCCGAAGGTTTCGCGCAGGCGCTCACGCGCCGTTTCCCGAGCTTCCCGCGTAGCGCCGGCAACCGTGCCCGCCGCACTGTTCATCAGCTTGACGACATCGGCCAGAAAGGGATTTTCGCTCTGCATAGGGTTGGTATCCACCAGTGAATGTCAGCAATGCGCCCGCCTTAGCCGCCAAAGGCCATCTGCGCCAGAGTGTGCGGCCTAGAACTTCACATGCACCGCCGCAGGGTCAGGCGCACCGTCCGCGCCGGGGTTGAGCGTGAGGATCTGCCAGTTCAGCAGGCTGGCAAAGAGGATCCACCCCATCACCGGCACCAGCAGCAAAGCTGCCACCGGGCGTAACCGGGCGAACAGCAGAATGGAGAGCGCCAGTGTCACATCCATCGCCGCAATATCGATCAGCGCCGCAACAATGCGATGGCCGCCAAAGAACAGCGGCGACCAGACCAGATTGAGGGCCACATGCAGCGTGAACACGCCAATGGCCAGCCCCCGGCCCGCAGACCCTCGCGCCGATACCACCATCGAAAGCGCCAGCCCCATCAGCACATAGGCCACCGACCAGACGATCGGGAACAATTGCGCCGGCGGATAGAGGTCCGGCTTGACCAGCGCGGAAAACCAGACGTTCTGTTCACCGCTGTTGGACGCGGCCGCCGACAGGAAGCCCAGCAACAGCATGGCTGGCACAAACACCGCCACCCAGCGCATCAGCGCTCCCAACAACTGGCCCCGAGAAGCGATTTCCGTCATCGTATGTAAGGCCCCGCCTGTCCGATGGTTAACTAGGTGTCCACCCTCATGTTCAACCTTAGGCAAAGAGAAGGCTTCCGAAAAGGGGCCTGTGACCTTCTCCGCATTTTGCCGTGGTTGAGCGAAAAAGCGCGGACCGAGGCATCAGCGTTGTCACGGCAACCCCTACGCCTTGGTTAACGCGCCGCCTGTCATAGCACCCAGGTCTGAGGCATGGGGCCAAGGCGTCGGTCTGACCGAGCGGCAACCCATGCGCCTTGGCCTAAACGCCCAAGACAGACATAATTTCAGATGCTTAAAGCAAGACCATGAGGCGGCTGAGGACGGTATCTCGTTGACGACCTCCTCGACGACCTCAAGGGCAATTCAGCCGCGAAGGGCGGAAATAAGAAACTCGACATTGCCTTCAGGACCAGTGATCGGGCTTTCGACTATGCCATCAACGGCAAAACCCAGTCCCTCCACCCACGCCTGTACTTCCGCGCAGACACGCGCATGCAGCGCCGAATCGCGCACAACGCCTTTGCTGCCCACTTCCGCGCGCCCGACTTCGAACTGGGGCTTGATCAAGGCCACAAGGCGGCAGCGCGGAGCGGCCAGGCGCAGGGGAACATCAAGCACTTTGGCAAGCGCGATAAAACTGGCGTCACATACCACCCAGTCGCAAGGCCGGTCGATCTGTGCCTCGGTCAGAATCCGCGCGCTGGTCTGTTCCAGCACGGTAACGCGCGGGTCCTGACGCAGCTTCCAGGCGAGCTGGTTCGTCCCCGAATCGACGGCAAAGACATGCTCTGCCCCCTTGGTCAGCAAAACATCGGTAAAGCCGCCCGTCGAACTGCCGATGTCCATGGCCGTAACGCCGCTGGGGTCGAGCGCGAAATGCTCAATGGCATGGGCCAGCTTGATCCCGCCTCTGCTGACCCATGGGTGGTCGCGCCCACGCGTCTCCAATGGCGCATCGGCCGGGATCGTCTGCCCGGGCTTGGCGATTTTTACCTCGCCCGAAAAGACCAGACCGGCAAGCACCAACGCCTGAGCGCGCGCGCGGCTCTCAACCAGCCCGCGATCGACCAGAGCCTGATCGACGCGAATTTTTCCGGGCTTTGACGCGCCTTTGACGGGGCGGGAAGGAGACTGGCTCAAGACAGGACCTGTTGGTGGTAAAGAAAGGTTTCGACTCTTGCCGATCCGGGCCCCTCATTCCATAGGGAGCCGATGAAGGCAAATCGCCCCCTTTGGCCGCTGTGCCCGCCGCTTGCTCCACCTCGTCACCGCCCGCATTCAATGGGGCTCGGGCTTGGCCTGATCGCGCTGCTGGCAGGCTGCGTAAGCGCGCCAAGGCCGGCTCCTGCGCCTCCACCGCGCCGGGTCACGCCTCCCGTCGCGCGGCCGCTTGCGCCCCCACCCAAGCCCGCGCCGGCGGTGGACTGGCGCGATGCCCCGATCACACCGGGAGATTGGCACTGGGCCCGCGAAGGAGGCGATTCGGTTGCGCGCTTTGGCCTGCCAGGAACAACAACGCTTGCGCTACGCTGCATTGCGGCCACCCGCATGGTGGCCATCGACATGGCCAATCCGGGCAGCAGCCAACCCATGACGGTCACGATCGCCACCTCCAGCCAGACGCGCAATCTGCAAGGGCAGACGCGCGGTCCATGGCTGGAAATCACGTTTGGCGCGCGCGATAATTTTCTGGACGCGATGGCCTTTTCGCGCGGTCGCTTCATGGTGCTTGCCAGCGGACGGTCCGGGCTTTTCCTGCCCAGTTGGCCTGAAGTGACACGCGTGATCGAGGATTGCCGCAGCCAGTGAGTCTGTCACGGCGGCGGCAAATAGTGACAGCAATTATTCGCAATGCAAGTCTTGTTGTGCGCCGCAAAAGAGCGCAAATATCGACTCAAGGCCGAAGGGTTCCGCACTTTTTGGCCCCGCCGTTGGAAGCTGGCTCAGGCCTGACACGGGCATTGGGCAGCATCGCGGCTCAACACTTGGCTCAACAGCGCGAAAGGAGGTGATCCGATGTCTCATGGTTCAGCAGAGAGGTCGGCAACCCGCATCGCGGAGCATTATTGCTGAATTTCGATACAGCGATAAAGGCTCCGTTTGCGGCACTTCCCGGCCGCTGACCATGCGAAGGGCTGTGACGGTGACGGGCCGTCGCAGCCCTTCTCATTTTCGCGTTTGGCGCCTGCGCTGGCTGTGATAACAACATGCCACAAACCGCTTCTTTCTGAAACTTTCCGGGGCAAACGCCCAGTTTTGCGCTCTCGATCCGGCATGCTATGTCGGAGATGAGAGTTTTTTTATGTCTTCTGGCTTGCATTTTGTGAAATTTTCATGCAGTTGGCCGGCTGACAAGTCCCCAAAGGAGTAAGCATCATGGCGAGCGCCGCCGATCTGCCCATCACCGCCCTGCCCCACCCCGCTCCCACACCGGCGGACGTGCGCGATGCGGTGCTGGCCAATCCGGGTTTCGGCACGAACTTCACCGATCACATGGTGACGATCGAGTGGAGCGAAGGCAAGGGGTGGCATGATGCCATTCTTGGCCCACGCGGCCCCATTGCGCTCGACCCTGCCGCCAGCGTGCTTCACTATGCGCAAGAAATCTTCGAGGGGCTCAAGGCTTACAAGCAGGCCGATGGCTCCATTGCCCTGTTCCGCCCCGAGGCGAATGCTGCCCGCTTCAACCAGAGCGCCACGCGCCTGGCCATGCCCACCATCCCGGAGGGCCTGTTCGTCGAGGCCATCCGCCAGCTCGTTTTGGCCGACAAGGACTGGATTCCCGGCCAGGATGGCGCCTCGCTCTATCTGCGCCCCTTTATGATCGCGACCGAGGCGTTCCTGGGTGTGCGCCCGGCCAAGCAATACAAGTTCATCGTCATCGCCAGCCCGGCGGGCAATTATTTCAAGTCGGGCGCTCCGGCAGTGTCGATCTGGGTCAGCCAGTACACCCGCGCGGCGCCTGGTGGCACGGGCGCGGCCAAATGCGGTGGCAACTATGCCGCCAGCCTCGTGCCGCAGGCCGAAGCCATGGCGCTGGGGCACGATCAGGTCGTTTTCCTCGATGCCGCCGAGCATAAGTGGATTGAGGAACTGGGCGGCATGAACCTCTATTTCGCCTTTGACGATGGTTCGCTCATCACCCCGCCGCTCTCGGGCACGATCCTGCCCGGTATCACGCGCGATTCGATCCTGACACTGGCGCGGGAGGAAGGGCTCACCGTTCGCGAGGAGCGCTACAGCATCGACCAGTGGCGCGCTGACGCTGCCTCGGGCAAGCTGCTCGAAACCTTCGCTTGCGGTACGGCTGCCGTCGTCACGCCGGTTGGCAAGGTTTCCGACACGAACAGCGCCTTCACCATCGGCACGGGCGGGCCGGGGCAGATCACGGGCAAGCTCAAGGACCGGCTGGTTGCCATTCAACGCGGCGCGGCGCCTGATACGCATGGCTGGGTTATGAAGCTGAGCTGACCCGTTACAGAGCGCGGGTCGCATCCTCGACCCGCGCGTCGTCCTCATTCAATCTGTAAATCAATTCCCCTCGCCCCTCACCTCTGGCCAAGTGGCTTGCGGCTTCCTAAGTTCCTGAGGACGCATTTGTCAGGAGCCATTTCATGACCGAAGCCTACACGCCCCCCACGGTATGGACATGGGACAAGAAGCCGGGCGCCTCCGCCGCGGCTCTCAATCGCCCCGTCGCCGGGGCCACGCATGACGCCGCCCTGCCCGAGGGTGAACATCCGTTTCAGCTTTATTCGCTGGGAACACCCAATGGGCAGAAGGTCACCATCCTGTTTGAGGAGCTGATCGAGGCCGGCCATGCGGCTGAGTATGATGCCTGGTTCATCAGCATCGGCAATGGCGACCAATTCGGCAGCGGCTTTGTGGAGATCAACCCGAATTCCAAGATTCCAGCTCTGCTCGACCGCAGTGGACCCGAGCCAGTTCGCGTGTTCGAATCGGGCTCGATCCTGGTGCATCTGGCCGAAAAGTTCGGCGCCTTCCTGCCCACCAGTGGCCCTGCTCGCACCGAGACCTTCAATTGGCTGATGTGGCAGATGGGCTCTGCCCCCTTCATCGGAGGCGGGTTCGGGCATTTCTATTTCTATGCCCCCGAGAAGATCGAATATGCGATCAATCGCTATGCGATGGAGGCCAAGCGGTTGCTGGACGTGGCCGATCGCCGCCTTGGCGAAAGCCGCTTCCTGGCTGGCGATGACTATACCATTGCGGACATGGCAACCTTCGGATGGTTTCGCGGATTGATCCAGGGCGATGCCTATGGCGATGCAGCCCAGTTCCTTTCGACCTCTGACTATACGAATCTGACACGCTGGGTGGATGAAATTGACGCTCGCCCGGCCACGCATCGCGGCCGTTTCGTCAACAAACCCGATGGCATTCGTGAACGTCACTCAGCCGCCGATTTCGCTCCGCTTTTCGCTAAGGGTGCAGCGGGGCTTTAATTACACATACAAGAGGGGTTTTTCCGCGAAAATTTGCGGTTTCCCCTCTTGCCCACCGGCTTCAATTCCTGCAAAGCGCGCGTCCGCAGACACGAAATGGTCTGCCATGCTGGGGCGTAGCCAAGCGGTAAGGCAGCGGTTTTTGGTACCGCCATGCGGAGGTTCGAATCCTCCCGCCCCAGCCAGTCGTCGAAATAAACCCCTGATTTTAAAAGATTGACCTCATTTTCCACTTTCGGCGTCCGCCGAAGGTGTTCCGGGCCTTGTGCCGCATCATGTGACGCGTCGGCACAGGCCAGAACCGAGGACAATCCCATGGCCATTCGCCAGTTGAATCTCATCCGCCGCGGCGACACTTTCTATTATCGCGCAAGCTTCTCACTGGATGGAAAGGTTTCGGAGGTAAGGCTCTCGCTGAAGACCGGTGATCGTCGCGTCGCCCGTCAGCGTGCGATCGAGATGGATCGCCTTCTCAGGAGCCAGTGGCAGCGATTGTCGAGAATGAACGAAGGCATCTCCCCATCAGATCGGCTCTCCATCCTGCGCGAGGGCGCCATCAGGGCGCGCGACGCCTTCGAGCAGGTTTTCGCGGTTGAGCAGCACGACGGCTACGACGACGCCGATGAGGTTCAGCGCGAGAACCTGCGCACGCTGCGCTCCATGGATCTGGTCGTCCGGGACATCTTCGCTCACGGCCTTGGTCCTTCCTTCGGCACGCACGACCATTTCCACTCCCGCTTCGTCGAAGGGATGCCGGATCTGTCCCTCGAGGACGGCGTCCGGGTGCAGGAGATCCTTTTCGTCGCCGAAGAACTGCGCACCGCGATCCAGAAGGGCGCCCATCGGGCTCTGGTCCGTCGGAACCTGGAAGTGACCCCGGCTAACCTGACATTGGCACGTCAGCAGATGATGGCCGGCGTGGCGCTTGCTATGCGCGATCTCCAGAAGGAGATCGCGGAGCCCCACGCCAAGGTTGACGACATCCTGGCCTCGCTGTCGCTCGACGACCTGATCGCCGGCGCGGGGCGGGAGTCCGATCAGGCCTCGCAGCCGGCTCCGCCTCCTCCTGCCGCTCCACCGCCAGCGGCCAGGGACATGGCGCCCGCGGCTGCAATTGTCCTGTCCGAGCCGGTCACACCTTCCGCTTCGGCTATGTCCATCCGCCAGGCATCCGAGGCCTTTCTTGCCGCGAACCCCAAGCTTGACGCCGATGTCGCCGGCGCCCGCTGGACTCCGAAAACAAGAAGCCAGTTCGAGGCTGCGATCTTCCTGGCGGACAAGCATTTCGGTTCAACGGCAGATATTCGGGGCATCGAAGAGACCCAACTCGCCAATTTCTTCCGGGTTCTGCGCAAGCTGCCCAGCTCCCATCACAAGACCCCGGCCCATGCGGGCATGACGCTCGCGGAAATCGGGGCTGCCAACAACGGCGACGGTCTGAGCCTGGCCACCACCAACCGCCACATGCGCTTCCTCAAGGCCGTCTTCCAATGGGTCGCCAAGCGGACGCCCGGGGCTCCGATCATCGAATGGTCCGCTTTCATCGAAGCCGACACCCGGCTGAAGCGCGACAAGCGTGACGCCTTCAAGGTCGACGAGTTGGAGAAGCTGTTCCACGGTCCCGTGTGGAGCGGGTCGGACTCCCGCACCCGTCGCCTCAAGCCGGGGCACACGGTCTTCCAGGACGCTTGCTACTGGATCCCTTTACTTTTGACCTATACCGGCGCGCGGCGCGAGGAGGTCAGCAAGGCGATGGTGCAAGACGTCGAACTGATCGACGGCATCTGGTGCCTGCGCATCCGGGTCAGTGAAACCGGGCGGGTCAAGAACGTAGCGGCAGTCCGGGATGTCCCCGTCGCAACGGAACTCAGGAGGCTCGGCTTCTTGGAATTCGTCGAAGGCGTACGCGCCGAAGGGCACAGCGAGCTGTTCCCGGAACTCAGCACCGGGGGCGCCACCTACGGCGACGCCTTTTATAAGAGGTGGTGGCGGGCGTTCATGCGCGCTGATCTTGTGCCAATGGGCAAGGACATGCATTCGATCAGGCATTTCGTCGCGGTACAGCTGGGAATAAAAGGCGTGTCCGAGGAGCGTCGCGCGGACCTGCTCGGCCACACCCTCGACAGCAGCGAGACGGTCACGACCTATAGCGAGCGCGCCCCGCTCGAACTTCTTCTCAAGGTCGTGGACACCATTCCGTTGGTCACCAGGCATCTGAAGAGGATGCCGCTTCGACGACCGTAAGATCGACGGCGGGCTAACCGTGGCCGACGGCGCGCGTGGTCGCAATCCGCGCGGGCCGGGCGCGACGCCCCCAATGTCGTGAGACCGGCGCTTGGGATCCTTTGGTGGTTGGCAGAGCCCGCGCACGCCAAGGGATGCCTTCCGCCGGGCGCGATCTGACCTCATTCATCCCGGAAGGTGGACGCGACCGAACGGCGCCATCGTACAAGATTGCACGCCCGAGAAGTGTTCACCTCCCTCTCGCCGCCAACCCCAAGTCAGGGTTCGGGGGCGTTCCTCACCAGAGGTAGTGTCAGGACAGCGCGATGGAATGGGTGCCGATTATCCTCCTCACGTTCAAGGCCACCGTGCTTTTCGTGGGCATGTTCTTCGCCATCAAGTGGCACCACGACCAGGACCGGAACCAGAGGATCGAGACCGGAGGATCGGAGACGTCCCCCGACATGCGCCTCTTCATGACGATGATCATCGCCCTCGGCATGTCGCTGATCGGGATCGTCTACGCCGGATGCTGGGGTGTCGCGGCGCATGGAGGATGGGGCGGCGCGCTGGGATGCGCCTTCACCTTCTTCATGCTCCTCATGTCCAGACGTGACGCTGAGGAGGGCCTGGCGGGAACCGCGGGACAGCCCGGCCACGGTCGCATTGGGCAGGTCCAGGCGCCAATGGGCGAAGACCACGGCGAGGTTGCTGTCCTCAAGTCTCAGGCCGAACGCCTGCGCGACGCCTTGGTCATCCGGGTGGGAGCCCTCGAACGGGAGAAGATCTATCTCGGCGTGGCGAGCACGGTGAGCGCGCTGGCCTGGAAGTTTGGTGACACCGCCGCCGCCTGGCTCAAATTCTAGCTCTGCAGGCGCTCGGTCTCTACCTTCCGGTCCAACGCCGGGATGTCGGCTCTCCATTCTGGAGATCCCCGACGTGCGGCTCGGCAAGTGTATGACCCATTTCTGGGATCTGCCGTAAACACGCTAGATGCCTTTGGTGTCAGCCGGAGAAGGCTTTGTCGGTGGCGGGACTTCGTTTTCGATGGCGGTGGCAAAAAGATCGGCATAATCTTCAAGCTTAGCCAGTTTGATGGCTTCGCGGTTGTCGATTTGCCCGGCAGACCAGGCATCGAGTATGCCGGAGAGCGACTCCAGATTCTGTTCAGCCCTGGCGATCTCCATGAACGCGCCATCGAGGCTGCGCGCAGCGGAAATCATACCGATGAGCCTGACCAGCTGTTCTCCTTCGATACGGCCATGCTCCTCGAACGCGATCACTTCTTGATCGCGCATCTTCGCGCGTCTGGCGATATCATGCACGGTCAGGTCTTCACGCACGCGGAGCGCCTTGAGACGAGCGCCAAGCTCTCGCGCCGTAGGAAGCGGTGGCTTTGGAGGCGCATATGACGTTGCCATTCAAACCTCCTTTTAGTTCGACGCCATATCTGGCCATGAGTGGCATTGTACCATTGAAGCTTCTCCGACGGAATTCCCAAAGGATATCGATATGTCAGGAAGGGTGGTCAGCCATGGGCCACTGGGCTTCGGCCAAAACGACCGGATGATGGGCTGCACAGTTGCCGTTCCATATGGCGATCGCTCTATTATAGCGCGCTTTTCCTCCACCCCGATGCCTACAAATGCCTGGCCGGACATGAATGGATTTATGCCTGCGGCTTGACAGGTAGGGCCTGCGAGAGGAGGGCCGCCCCGGGGACGCTGAGTCCATCGAGTTGCTTCCCCCACCAGGTCCGGTTGGGCAAAGCGGAAGGGTAAGAGCAACGCAATGTCAGGCTTTTCGATCGATCTGTTCGGCGCTCCCCTGCTGCCTGGTCTCGAAGGGGCCGACGACATCCTTTCCGCAGACGAGGAAGCCGCGCTTATCGCCCGCATCGACGAGCAGGCGCTTTCACCCTTCAAGTTCCAGGGATGGGAGGGCAAGCGCCTCACGACCTCCTTTGGCTGGAACTACGACTTCGAGAAGGGAACCGCGGCCCGCGCGGCTGAGATTCCGGACTGGCTTCAGGCCATCAAGGCGCGGGCCGCCGCCTTCGCCCGACTGCCCGACGGCGAACTCGTCCAGGCGCTGCTGATCCGCTACGATCCGGGCGCCGGGATCGGCTGGCACAGGGATCGCCCGATATTCGAGCACGTCGTCGGCATCTCGCTCGGCGTCCATGCCGTGATGCGGTTTCGCAGGCGCATCGAGAAGGGTTTCAACCGCGTCTCGGCGCCGCTCGCTCCCCGCTCGATCTACCATCTGAGCGGCGAAGCCCGGTACGAATGGGAGCACAGCATCGCCGAGATGGAGGAGACACGCTGGTCCATCACCTTTCGCAGCCTGTCGACGCGGGGCCGACGGGAACTCTATATCGAGCCCGCCTAGCCTCCGCCACGCCCAGATCCCATGGCCTGGCCTCGATATGCCACCGGGGCGAATGCCAACCGGGCGCCCGTCGCCGGCAACCTCGGTTTTCACGTCGCGAGATCAGAGCCTTTTGTCCGCCTCCAGGCCGAGCGTCTTCTTATGTGGGACGCGGCGTGTGATGACGATCATCCCCGCCAACTGGCTGGGAATAGGCGCTTGAGCGCCTCCACCTTCGGCCGGTCGTTGATCACGATGTAGGGATAGGTCGGGTTGAGCGCATAGAAGTTCTGGTGGTAGGCCTCGGCCGGGAAGAAGTGCTTGTTGTCCTCGACGCGCGTGGCGATGGGACGGGCGAAGACGTGAGCCGCCGCGAGCTGCGCGATGTATGCGCGGGCGATCTTGTCCTGTGCCGGGGTCACCGGGAAGAGCGCTGAGCGGTACTGCGTCCCCACGTCGGGCCCCTGCCGGTTGACGAGCGTGGGATCGGCCACCACCGAAAAGTAGATGCGCAGCAGATCTGAATAGTCGACCTGGGCGGGATCGAAGACGACCTGGACGGATTCGGCGTGCCCTGTGCTGCCCGTCGAGACCGTCTCGTAGTCGGCGGTCGTCGAGTTGCCTCCCGCATAGCCCGGGGTGGCGCTGATGACGCCCCGGACATGGGAGAAGACCCCCTGGACGCCCCAGAAGCAGCCGCCGGCGAAAACGGCGGTTTCGCGATGGCCCGACGCATGCTCGGCGGCGGCCGGCGGCGGCGCCAGCACGGCGGGCTCCGCGGCGATGCCGGGCGCCATGAAGGCGAGCGCGCCTCCACTGACGCACAACGCGGCGATGAAGGGCATGAACCGGGATCTGCGATGGGTGCGAACAAGGGACATGACGGTGAACTCCGTTGGGCGATCCCTCTCAACTACGAAGCGAAGCGGCGGAACGTCACACGGGCTGCCAAATTTTTTCCTCGATGTCCTCGCGTATCGCGGATGGATCAACCGATGCGGCCCACATCACGTCCGCAGTCGTCAACCTCAGTCGTCGCACCGGCCAGACTTGGCGCGTTGCCTATCGGGAGGCTGTGCTTACGGCGATCAGGACAACTGCCGTGAACCGCCCTGCCGCCTTCGGGAAGGTAGCGCCATAGTTCCTCTCGGGATTGAGTGCGGAAAGCGCCTGACATTCCCTTTTCTGGTGATTGCTCACCTTCCTGCATGTCAGATCGCGCAAGCTACAGAGAACCATCGAAATCCATCAAGTCTTGTAAAGACATCTAAAAAACGCATAATAATCTGACGTTATCCATTGGAATCCCTTTTCTTTTATCATGCTTTGTGTCCTGTCTCCTCCAAGCAACGGACCAAGGGAGATTTTAATCTAAACGACACCTTGAATGTCGGATAATCCGACATTATAAAGAAGGAATGTAGGCAAAACGCTCGAGGTCACGATGGCAACGATCGCTCCCGCAATTCCGAAACCAGACATTTTTCCCCGTGACGACGTCATCAAAGCCTTGGTCGCAGAACTGCTCCAGAATGCAGTCGCCGAGGCGCAGGTCCGTGGCATCAATCTCCCGGCTGATGTGCCTGGGCGCATGACGGCAGCCGTTCCGATGGATTCACTTTCCGTCGTCGCGACGTTGGTCGCCGTCGAGGCCGTGGTGGGATTTGAACTGAAGGACAGTCTCGTCCGCACCGGTGGCTACGCCTCGGTCCAAGCTGCCGTCGACCATGTCGTGCCCCGCATCCAGGCTGTCTGGGAGAAGAAGAAAAGCAAGGGCAAGAAGGCGTGACCCGCGAAGCACCTCCGATCGAGGACGACGACGCGGCTCGACGCCAGCTCGGCGAGCGACTGAAGGAGGCGCGAAAGTACCTCGGCCTGACGCAGGAGGAGGTTGCCGCATATCTTCGGATTGGACGCACCGCCCTCGGAGACATCGAGAGCGGTCAGCGCCGGGTCGAGGTCATCGAACTGACCCGGCTCGCGAAGCTCTACCGGCAATCGGTGGGATACTTCACCGGCGAGGAGGAATCGTCCGGACTTCCTGCCGATGTGGCGCACCTCGCGCGCAGGGTGGCCGATCTGTCGCAAGACGATCGCGACGAACTGGCACGCTTCGCGGATTATCTCCGCACGCGGTCGAGCGGTGAGCGCTGAACGGTGGCGGCAGATTATCCCAGCGCCGTCAGGGCTGGTGCGCTCGCGGCGGCGCGCCTGCACAACCAACTCGCTGTCCGCGCCGCCGTCGAGACCGGAGGCGGTTCCATCGACGTCTTCAGCGCCATCAACGCGCTGGAGCTGCCGCTGCTCCTGCGCCCGCTGAAAGGCCTATTGGGCGCATATCTGAATCTACCGGTGCCGGGCGTGCTGGTTACGACCGAACGGCAGATGAGCATCCAGAGGTTCACAGCCGCCCACGAACTCGGCCACTACTTCATGAAGCACGAGCCCAGCCTCGATGACGAGAGCATCCTGCGACGCATGCCGACGTCTCCCGAGCCCGGCGGACTGTTTCAGGAGGCCGAGGCGGATTCCTTCGCGGTCGCCTTCATGATGCCGATGTGGCTGATCCTGATGCACGCTGCCCGACAGGGCTGGCAGGTCCCGGACTTCCAGCGTCCGAACATCGTGTATCAGGCGTCATTGCGCCTGGGCGCCAGCTACGAGGCCACCTGCAGGACACTCGCCCGTTACGATCTCATCTCCCAGTGGACTATGCACGACCTTCTCAACGTCAAGCCGCGCGAGATGAAGGTCGATCTCCTCCGGGAGTACCGCCCCCCCAACTACAGGGGCGACGTCTGGCTGCTCACCGCGAAGGACGCGGGGACGCGTATCGATGGCAGCCGCAACGACGTGTTCGTGCTCAGATTGAACGAGCATAGTGGTGGTGGCTATCTTTGGGACTTCGAACAGCTGGCGCAAAGTGGTTTCGCCATTGTCCGGGACGACCGGGAAGCGATCGATCCCGAGGGGATCGGCAGCCCGGTGATCCGACGCGTGACCGCGGCGATCGAGGATGCCGACCGGGGGCGTATGTCGTTGAGCGAACGGCGTCCATGGCAGCCCTCGACCGCGATCGCGGATCTGACCTTCGACTATGATGTCACCGGTCCCGAGCGGGCTGGCCTATCGCGTGCGGAGCGCCGCGCTCGCCTCGAGGTGGCATGATGGCAACGATTGAGATCGAGGTCGATTTGCGGGAGCGTTTCGGCCCCGCCCGCGACCAGGGCCCGCGACCGACTTGCCTGGCTTTTGCGACAAGCGACAACCACGCCGGACTTCGCGCGGGCTGGCAGCCGCTCTCGTGTGAATATCTCTACTTCCACGCTCAGCGCCGCGCCGGCCGGTTGCCAGGGCAAGGGGCCGTGCTCCCGGCTATGCTGGAGGCCCTGCGCGGTGACGGGCAGCCGGTTGAAGCCGGCTGGCCCTATCTGGACGCCTCGCCGCCGGAAGGCGACGCTTGGAAGCCGCCAATCGAGGTCGGATCATGCTACGGGCGCGTCGGTGTCGCGTCGCAGCCGGACGTTAGCGGCGTTCGCAGCATGCTCTCGCTGGGCCATCCCATAGTCGTGCTTTCGATGCTCTCGCGCTCATTCTTCAGGCCGGTTGACGGCGCGGTTGCGCCCGTACCGGGAGAGCAGCCGGAACCGAGCCAGCGCCATGCGGTCGTCGCCGTCGGCCACGGCAGGGTTGACGGTGAACCGGCGACGCTCGTTCGGAACAGCTGGGGACCCGGGTGGGGGCTCGATGGGCACGCATGGCTCACAGACGCATTTCTCGCACCCCGCATCTTCGCCACAGCCACGTTAATGGAGGAAGTGAATGTACCTTCCCGTGCCATCGCAGCCTGACTGCATCTCCGCATGGCTCAAGGCGGTTCGCCTCGTCGACGCCGAGACCGGCCACCACGCCCACAACGTGATCATCGACGTCGAGGATCCGACGGCGCGGGCGTCGATGTCGGACCCTGCGGTTGCGGCGGTCAGCCAGTTCCTCGCCGACCACGACAAGAAGCCTGTCGAGACCGTGGCGAACACCATCTTCCCGGCTGGGCTCTACACCCGATACGGCGCCCCCGCCTTCTTCGACAGGTTCCGGGAGGATGTCCTTCCGAAGGTCCGTCGCTCCGAGGATTGGTCCGGCTACTATTTCGAACGGATGATGCATCTGCCTCAGGTCGAGGGCGATCCGATCAACCAGCTCTGGGAGATCGTCGGGCGGCTGCGAAACCCCAATGTGCGGGCGCTGAACAAGTTCGAGCTGAGCATCTTCGATGCCGCGCGGGACGTGAACGACTCGCCATACGGCGGACAGTGCCTGAGCTTCGCCAGCCTGAAGCTGGTGGGGAAGCCCGATGCGCGACGGCTCACGATGACGGCCTTCTACCGCAACCACTTCTACATCGAGAAGCTTCTCGGCAACCTCATCGGCCTGGGACGGCTACTCAAGTTCCTGGCGGTGGAAGGACGAGTCGAAATGGGCTCGCTCACGATCGTGTCAACCCACGCGGAGATCGACATGGCGAAATGGACGCGCGACGACTTCCTCGAACTGGTGCGAACCGCCGATCAGGCGAACGCCGAAGTCTTGGCCGCTGTGTAGGCGTTCTCGAAGGGCAGCTTCGGCTCGTCCTCGCCGGACACCCCGTAGAGGCCGAACATGCTATCGATGAACTCGCGCTGCCCGCCATAGCTCGGGTGCCGCACCCCTTCGGTCGGAAGACCGAATTCCGTGAGCGCCAGCTGCGCATCCCGTCCGATCGCGATGATCTGCCGCGGCCTGAGCATCTCGATCAGCGCCTCGAGAAGGGGCCAGGTCGCAACGCGTTCCGCGCGCGTGTGGCAGCGGTTCGAAAGCGGACTATTGGGCTCGTGAGGGTGGAACGGGAACACGTTCCACAGCATCACCGGCTGGCCGATCCGGCTCAGAACCCTCCATGTCACGGCAGCCGTCCGCTCGGCCACGACTGGCCCCTCCGTCGCCCGCGCCAGCTCGATCCCGCCCATGAGCGCTGCGGCGCTATCCAGGTGGACCTCGTCGGTAAGGGGAACGCCAGTCCGGCGCCCTCCCCGGTATCCGAGATCCCGCGCGATCCAGATCGTTTCAACTCTCGTCTCCAGCGCGGCGTCCAGCATCCGCTCCAGATTGGTCCGCCGCCGCGCCGCCGCGTCCTCGCGGTCATGGACCGGGCACACGTCTGACCACGGATTGAAAACCGAAGGCAGGCGGGCCTCCGAGAGGGCGGTTACGAATTCACGGGGCGTCACTGGGGCAAGTCCTTGATGCGCAGACGGCGGTTGTTCAGGTCTATCGTCACGCGGCCGCGCCGATGCTGCTGGAGGAAGCGGAACGCCGCGTAGCCCTGGAGGATAGCGTCCTCCCAGAGCCACAATGGGCATTGCGCCACCTCGTAGCCGGCGACGAACTGGCGCACATGCTTCAACATGTCCAGCGGTAATCCTCCGACCTTCACGTGCGCAAAGAACTCAAGCTGTTGCGCCTGGCCGAACAGCCAGGAGGTGACCCCCTCCTCGATCAGGATCGCCCGGGCGCCATCCTCCACCTCGTCGATTCGCGGTGCGCTCTTCCGCTTAAGGCGCAGGAGGGACCGGAGGACGGGCGACCAGCCGAGTACCGCGACATAGGCGTAGTGGAACACGTCATGGAAGCGATAGTCGTCTGGCTCGGCGGAATTGTCGGTGAGCCGATCGCCGACGAACGCCCCGCTCGACCTCTGATATACGTAAGTCTGCGACCGCACGGTGCGTTCGTAAATGTCGATCGTCATCCTTCTGGGAAGCTGCTCCTCGGGATCCATCGCCGCATCGAAAGACGCCGGATACACCCGCTCGCGAGGCCAGCGGTCGAAGATCTTGTGGAGATTCTTGACGGCCGCGGCCTCCATGGTCACGCCGGATTCGTTCGCCGCCTGTATGAGCCTCCCCATCACCGTTACCAGCCTCCGCCGCAGTTCGGCGGTGACGACGGGGAGCCCCGGACGGAAATCGGCCAGCAGGCCGCCGACTTCGCCGGCAAGCGTCAGCAGGGTGTTCTCGAATGCCGTGGTCGGGGCCTTCACAAGCGGAATGTGGGCCGGCTGAAGGCTGTGGAACGTAAGGGCGTCGTTGCCGCCCATCACCCACTCCCCGCCCTCGCGGATGGCTGCCGCGGCAATGTCCGACAGGGAGAAGCGGGTTCGCCGTGAGATGGCGGCTAGATACCAGAGGACGTCGCCGAGCTCCTCGGCCACCGCGTCTGCATATCCAAGGTAGGACGCCGCATCACGCTGCTTCTTCTTGGCTACGGAGAGCAGACTTCCCGTCTCTCCGAAGAGCCCAAGCATGGAGAAGCCGAGGGCTTGGCCCCCTCCCCGCTGGTCCGTCTTGGCCGCCTGCTTGGCGTAGTCCGCCACGGTCAGGGCCTCGAAGTCCTCTCCCATCAGCGCTAGCCCCCTCTTCGCCGAGCAGTGTCTTCAGGAATGTTCATCCGGTCTGGAGCGAAAGCCCCACGGCCGCTCATTCGGATCGATTCGCCGTAGCGAAATAAGTGCCGGTCCTGCACTTCTCGTGGGAACTGCGGAAAATGGATCTTGATGTCTTCCCCGACGACCTCATCACCATCCCCCCCTGACGTCATGATGTGTGCATGAAAACATCGGAAGAGGAAAACATCAAGCTTCTTGCGATACTCGTCTGAATAGGCACCACCCGGCGAGACTAGCGCGACCGATATCCGCACGCTTCGCCAGATCGGACAGTTACAGCGGTGAAGCAGAAAGCATCTTCATCGAGGACTTCGGTCGATCGAATTGGCTTTCTGCCTTGCTATTGCGAGGCATGATCCTCCATGGGTGGTCGATGACGCATCGCGAACCCCGTGCCTTCTGGATCTGGCTCCATCGCTACACCGGGCTGTTGGCCTGCCTGTTTTTGGGCTTCGCCGCGATAACCGGCTGCGTGCTGTGCTTCGTCCGCCCGCTCGATGCGGCGATCAATGCGGACCTGTTCAAGGCGGCGCCCGTGGCGCGGGGGATCGATGTGGCCACGGCGGTCGACCGCTTCCAGGCGGTACATGCCGACCTGTACGTCCGTTCTTTTCCCCTCTCGATCCCACTCGACCAGACTATTCCGGTGAAGGTGGAAGCGGCGCGCATGGGTAAGGCCCTGCCGTTCGATCAGGTCTTCCTGGACCGGGGCGACGGGCATCTCGTCGGCACCCGCCGGTCGAAGGCCGCATGGAGCCGCCGGGGCGCCATGGAACTGTTGCATGACGCGCATTACACGCTGTTGGGTGGCGACTGGGCCAAATGGTTCATGGGTGTGATGGCGTTGCTCTGGCTGATCAGCAATCCGGTGGGTGCCTATCTGACCCTGCCGCTGCGCAGGCCCTTCTGGAGGAACTGGCGGCGGATGTGGCGCTTCAGCTTCGGGAGCCAGTTGCCACGCCTGCTGCTCGACCTGCACCGATCCAGCGGCCTGTGGCTTCTGCTGCCGATGACGGCGCTGGCCTTCACGTCGGTCGCGCTCAACTTCTTTACCCTCGCCTATGAGCCGACCGTCTCCAAGCTGGTGCCAGCGAACCCCTCGCCCTTCGACGGCAAGCCCGCCTTCCCCACCGGTGTCGCGGGCAAGATCGGGTTTGCCAGGGCCGTCGCACTGGTCTCGGCAGACAATGTGCGCAGCGGCGAGCCGTGGCTTCCCGCCACCGTGCAATATGTGTCCAAGCGCGGGATCTACGGCGTCTCGCTGACCGATGACGGCCTGCCCGGCTACAAGGGCCTGGGTCCGAAAACCATCTACCTGCATGGCGACGGTGGCAGCCCGGCCGGCATGGACAGCCCCTACGGCAACCCCGGCCTGGCGCTGATCCCCTTCCTCTATCCCGTCCACAGCGGGCGCATGGGCGGGGTCTGGGGTGTGGCCCTCGTCTTCCTGCTCGGCCTGGTGACCACTGGCCATTGCATCACGGGCGTCTACATCTGGTGGAAGAAGCGGCGCTCCCGCGTGGCCTCGGCCCGGAAGGTCGCGGCGGCCCGGTGAAGGCCGCCGCAAGGTTACTCAGTATTCGAAGGTCAGCGACGACTTGATCGTGCGCGGCGTCCCCTGCAGCAGATAGCCGCCGAAGGCCGAGGCCCAGTAGCGCGTGTTGGCGATGTTCTCCACGCTCACGCGGAAGGTGATCGGGTGCTTCGCCGCGACCGCCACGTAGCGCAGCCCCAGATCGACATGCGTCCAACCGGGTACCCTCTGGAGGTTGGTCCCACGGGTTGGCCTTTTTTTCGTCCGCACGGCACGCCACTCTCGAATGGTTCGTTGCCCGCCTCCTTCGGTGAAAATGCTAACCCCCTGTGGACACGCATTTCATCCAGCTTGACGCGCAGCGCCCTTCACGAGAACATAAAGGGAACGAAAGAGTCGTTTTCCTATGTCCTTGCCTTCTGCCTTCCCTGCTGCCTCCCGCGACCAACTCGATGCCCTGCGCGCCGAGCTTTCCAGTGCGCGCAGACTGCGGGGGCCGGCTCTGCCCTTTGGCGTGCCGATGCTCGACGACCGGCTGGCCGCTCAGGGGCTGGATGGCGCGGGGCTCCACGAGATCGCCGCAGCCTCGTCGCGCCTGGGCGATGACGCTGCAGCCTCCCTCTTCGCCGCCGGCATCGCCGCACGCTTCGCCGATCAGGGCAACTTCACCGTCCTGTGGGCCCTGTCGCGCTTCGATCTCTATGCTCCCGGCCTGGAACAGGTCGGCCTTGCTCCCTCGCAACTGCTCTACGCCCAGGGCAGGAACGATCAGGAGGTGCTGGCGGTCGCCGAGGACGCCCTGCGCGACGGCTCGCTCGCCTGCGTGATCGCGGAAGTGAAGGCGGCCGACATGACCGCCACGCGCCGCCTTCAGCTGGCGACCAGCGACGGCAAGACGCCCATGCTGCTCTACCGGCGACACCGGGCCCGTGACCACTGCCCGCTGACGCAGAACTCGTCGGCCATGACGCGGTGGCGGATCGGCTGCCTGCCATCCCTTCCACTGCCCCACCCTGGCGTCGGCCGGTCCCGCTGGTCGGTCGAACTCGTCCGCCAGCGTGGCGGCAATCCCTTTTCCCTCGACTTGGATGCCTGCGATGACAAGGGTTGCCTCGCTCACCCTGCCCTTTCTGCCGATCGAGCGATTGCGTCGGCTGGAAAGGCCAGTCGCGTGGCCTGAACCCATCGCCTTCGGCGCGCCTGCGCCCTCCGTCATCGACGACGATCCCGGCGCCTGCTCGGTGCCGCGTGGCGGTGGCTGGCGCCCCGGCGCGCGATGGGCGCGCGATGGCGCGCTTGCATCAGACAGGGCGAGCCAAGCAGAGATCGACACCCTGCCGGCGCACCAGCGCCCGACCATGCGCGAGATGGGCCGCCGCAGCGAAGGTGCGGATCATCCCTTCAAGGCCATGCCAGCTGATGAGGGATCGCCTGCGCCTGCACCGCGCCTGACCTGGGCCAACCTCTGGGGCACGCCGACCGTGCTGGTCACCCGGACCGGCCAGCGCGACGTGATCACCGCAGCCTGCCCGGTCGCCATCGGCCTCGGCCTGCATCTCGGCATGGCTGCGGCCCATGCCCGCGCGCTGGTGGCCGATCTGGAAGTGCGCGAGGCGGAACCGCAAAAGGACCGCGCTTGGCTCGATCGGCTCGCGCTCCATGCCGTCAGACATTGGACACCCGGCGCCAGCGTTTCAGGGGACGACGGCCTATGGCTGGACCTCTCGGGCACCAGCCATCTCTTCGGAGGTGAGGAGCGCTTCTGCCGCCGACTGCTGCGTTTCCTGGCCCGCCTTGGCTTCTCCGCACAAATCGCCATCGCGGGGGCTCCCGGGGCGGCCAATGCGATGGCGCGCCACGGCGGCAAGGCCATAACGCTGGTCCATCCGGGCCGTGAGGCCGATGCTATCGCATCGCTGCCGCTGGAGGCGCTGCGGCTTACGCCCGATGTGTTGACGGCTGCAGCACGCGTCGGCCTGGAGCGCATCGCCGATCTCTACCCTATGCCCCGTGGACCTCTGGCCAAACGGTTCGGCATCGCCACCGTGACCCGCCTCGATCAGGCGCGCGGCATCGTCGCCGAGCCCATCGTGCCGGTGGTGCCCTTCGAGACACCGCAGGCCGAGCGCCGGCTGCTGGAGCCCATCGGCACGGCCGAGGCGATCGCCCAGGTGATCGGCGATCTGGTCGACGATCTGATGGGCCAGCTGCAGGAGCGCAGGCTGGGCCTGCGCACCGCCCTGCTCACCTGCCTAGTCGTCGATGGCGGCCAGCAGCGGATCGGGATCGGCACGGCCAAGGCCAGCCGCGATGCCCGCCACCTCAAGCGCATGCTCGCCATGCGGATCGATCGCATCGACCCGGGCTTGGGCATCGAGGCGATGACGCTGGTGGCGCCGCGCGTCGAGGACCTGCAGCCTGAAGCCA
This sequence comes from Sphingomonadales bacterium, assembly GCA_028871475.1. Taxonomy (GTDB): domain Bacteria; phylum Pseudomonadota; class Alphaproteobacteria; order Sphingomonadales; family Sphingomonadaceae; genus Novosphingobium. The sequence continues at coordinate 73,499 of JAGWMZ010000019.1, forward strand.
TTGCCGCCAAGCTGGGCACCGGCGACCGCCCAGCGGAGCTGGCGCCGCTGGTGGATCAGCTCTCTGGCCGGATCGAGCCGCAGGGCTTGTTCCGCATCGAGCCGAAGGAGAGCGATGTCCCTGAGCGAGCGACCCGTCGCGTCGATCCGTTGTCAAAACCTACAGGCTGGCCGGCATGGAAGCGCCCCGTCAGGCTGCTGGCCCGCCCGGAACCGCTGGCCCGCGTCATGGCCCTGCTTCCAGACGCGCCACCGCGCCGCTTCGAATGGCGCGGAGCGTCCTATCAGGTTGCCAGTGGCGAAGGGCCTGAGCGTATCCATGGCGAATGGTGGCGCAACGAGAGGGAGATGTGGGCGGTCCGGGACTATTTCATGGTCGAGGCCCAGACCGGCGAGCGCTTCTGGCTGTTCCGGCGCGGAGACGGCGTGGAGCCCCCCACAGGCGATTTGTCCTGGTATCTCCATGGGCTGTTCGGCTGATGGCCACCTATGTCGAACTTCAGGTGACCAGCCACTTCTCGTTCCTGCGCGGCGCCTCGGCACCCGAGGAGCTGTTCTCGAAGGCGGCGGCTCTCGGTCACAAGGCGCTGGGCCTGACCGACTGGGGAAGCGTGGCCGGCGTTGTCCGTGGCTGGACCGGCCAAAAGGACACAGGCGTTCGCATGATCCCCGGCGCGCGGGTCGATCTGACCGACGGCAAGGCACTGCTGCTCTATCCCATGAACCGCGAGGCCTGGTCCCGGCTCACCCGCCTGCTCTCCGTGGGCAAGGCGCGCGGCGGCAAGGGCCGCTGCCTGCTCGACTGGAGCGATGTGGCCGCCCATGCCGAGGGGTTGATCGCCAACCTGGTCCCGGACATGCCCGACGAGCGAACCGTGTCCGACTTGAAGGCCTTGCGAGAGGCGTTTGGCTCGCATGGCTATTGCGCCCTGTCCTTTCGACGACGCCCCGGCGATGCCGGACGCCTCTATGCCCTAGATGCCATGGCCCGCACCGCTCGCGTGCGCTGCGTGGCGACCGGCGATGTCCTCTATCACGCCCCCGAGCTTCGCCCCCTGCAGGACGTGCTGACAGCCATCCGTGCCGGCTCAACCATCGACGCACTGGGCTTTCGGCGCGAGCGCTACATGGACCGGAACCTGAAATCCCCGGAGGAAATGGAAAGGCGCTTCGCCTCCTATCCCGATGCTATCCAGGCCAGCGCCGACATCGCGGCCCAATGCACCTTCGATCTGGGCGAGATCCGCTACCAGTACCCCTATGAGCAGGTCATGGCCGAGCGCAGCGCCCAGGATGCGCTCGCGGCGCTGACCGAGGAGGCCGCCGCCGCTATGTTCCCGAGCGGTCTGCCCGCCCCCTACCGTAGCCAGATCGACCATGAGCTGCGGCTGATCGACAGCCTGGGCTATGCCCCCTATTTTCTCACCGTCCATTCCATTGTGGCAGAAGCCCGGCGGCGGGGCATCCTCTGCCAGGGACGCGGCTCGGCGGCCAACAGCTGTGTCTGCTACATGCTGGGCATCACCTCGATCGATCCGATCCAGCATGAGCTGCTCTTCGAGCGCTTCGTCTCGGGCGAGCGCAAGGAGCCACCCGACATCGATGTGGACTTCGAGCATGAGCGCCGCGAGGAGATCATCCAGTGGATCTATGAGACCTATGGCCGCCATCGCTCGGCGCTGACCGCCGTCGTCACCCGCTACCGCACGCGCGGCGCGGTGGCAGAAGTGGGCAAGGCACTCGGTCTGCCGCGCGATCTCACCAAGATGCTCACCGGCCTGGTCTGGGGCTGGTCGGTCGACGGTATCTCGGATGAGCAGATCGAGAGCCTGAACCTCAATGCCCAGGATCACCGTCTGCGACTATGCCTCGATCTCTCCCGGCAGCTGATCGGCACGCCGCGCCATCTCTCGCAGCATCCTGGCGGCTTCGTGCTAACGCAGGATCGACTCGATGACCTCGTGCCCATCGAGCCAGCCCGCATGGCCGATAGGCAGATCATCGAGTGGGACAAGGACGATATCGACGCGCTCAAATTCATGAAGGTCGATATCCTGGGGCTGGGCATGCTGGGCTGCATGAACCGGGCCTTCAACATGCTGGCGGACATGAAGGGCATCGCCATCGGCATGGCCGATCTCCAGAAGGACGACCCTGCCGTCTATGCGATGATCCAGAAGGCGGACACGCTGGGCACCTTCCAGATCGAGAGCCGGGCCCAAATGTCGATGCTACCCCGGATCAAGCCCGCTAAATTCTATGATCTCGTGATCGAGGTGGCCATTGTGCGCCCCGGGCCCATCCAGGGCGATATGGTCCATCCCTATCTGCGGAGGCGAGAAGGTCGCGAGAAGCCCGAGTACCCGAAACCAGAATTACGCGCCGTGCTCGAAAAGACGCTGGGCGTGCCCCTCTTTCAGGAGCAGGCGATGAAGGTCGCCATCGTCGGCGCTGGCTTCACCCCCGCCGAGGCCGATCAATTGCGCCGGGCCATGGCGACCTTTAAGATGACGGGCGGCGTCAGTCATTTTTACGACCAGCTGGTCGGCGGTATGGTCTCGCGCGGCTACAGTCAGGACTTTGCCGAGCGCACATTCAAGCAGATCGAGGGATTCGGGAGCTACGGCTTTCCCGAGAGCCATGCCGCCAGCTTCGCCAAGATCGCCTATGCTTCATGCTGGATGAAGCACCACCACCCCGACGTCTTCTGCGCCTCGTTGCTCAATGCCCAGCCCATGGGATTCTACGCCCCGGCCCAGATCGTGGCGGATGCCAGGAAGCACGGGGTGGAGGTTCGGCCCGTCTCGATCAACCACAGCCATTGGGACTGTACGCTCGAATACACCAACCGCCGGCACCTGGCCGTGCGCCTCGGCTTCCGGCAGGTGCGCGGGCTGGCCAACCTGCACGGCGCGCGGATCGTGGCCGCCAGAGGCGATCAGCCCTATGGCAGCGTGGAGGAGGTCTGGCGGCGGGCGGGCGTGCCGCGCGCGGCGATCGAGCGCCTGGCCGAAGCCGATGCCTTCTCGGCCATCGCGCAGGACCGGCGGCAAGGGTTATGGAAGGTCAAGGGACTGGGTGATGCCCCCTTGCCCCTCTTTGCAGCAGCGGATGCCAAAGAGGAGCAGTTCTCACCTGAAGGTGTCGAGCCGACCGTGACGCTCATGCCGCTGACCGAAGGACGGGAGGTGGTCGAGGATTATCGCTCGATCCAGCTCTCCCTGCGGGCCCATCCGGTGAGCTTCCTGCGCGAGGAGCTGGCGGGCATGAAGATCGTGTCCTGCGGCGATCTGCCCAGCCAGCGCGATGGCCGCAATCTGGAGGTGGCCGGCATCGTGCTGGTCCGCCAGCGCCCCGGCAGCGCCAAGGGCGTGCTCTTCGTCACCATCGAGGACGAGACAGGCGTGGCCAACGCCATCCTGTGGCCCGACAAGTTCGAGACCTATCGGCGCCAGATCATGTCGGCCTCGATGATCGCGGTGCGGGGGCGCCTGCAGAAGGAGGGCGAGATCATCCATGTCATCGCTGACAGGATCACGAACCTGGACGCCATGCTGCGCTCGATCGGGAGGCAGGACCTGCAGCTACCTCACGGGCGCGGCGATGGCGCGGCTCAGGGCGGTGGCCCCGACCCTCGCGACCCAGGTTTTCCGAAGGGCCGCGTGCTTTCAGCTCCCGCCTTCAGGACCGATGGGAAGCAGGATGAGATACTGCCCGTCCGCAGCCATGATTTTCATTGAAGGCGGGTGCACGCCATAGAAAGGCGCCGATGCGTTTTCAAATTCTACAGCGAAAAGCTAAGCCATTTTCGCGGAGATTGAACAATCCTTCCCTGTCGCATCTGTCACACAGAAACTATAGAATGGCTCAATCCGCTTTCATGATGGGGATGCTATGCGCGCGCTTCTGACCGCCCTTGTCCTGTCGCTTGCCACTCTCAACCCAGGTACCGCCATGGCATGGGGAGAACCGGGGCATCAGGTGATCGGGTCCATTGCGCAGCAGATCCTGGAGAAGGATCACCCCGACATCGCCAGTCAGGTAAAGCAGATCCTGCCCGAATTCGACCTGCCGCTTGCCTCGACCTGGGCGGACTGCGCCCGCGATGTCCACAAGGATGCGAGCGGCACCTTCAGCTATGCCACGGGCCGCTACACACCCAATATCTGCCTGTCGATGCCAGCGGGGGAGACGCAGCACATGATCGATTACGCCTCTCGCAACTGGGACAACTGCGTCTACACCGCCAGCGAGGGTTGCCTGGGCGCCTACCATTTCGCGGATGCCGCCTACCAGCATGGCAACTACAGCCGCACCTATGTCGGCACGAGCGAACACGACATCGTCAGCGCCATCAACGCTGCGATCATCGTCCTGCAAGGCGGCACCGCGCCCGAACCGTTCTCGATCGCCAGCAAGCGCGAAGCCTTGCTGATGCTCGCCCACTTTGTCGGCGACCTGCACCAGCCTCTCCATGTGGGAGCCGTCTATCTCGATCCGAACGGGAGCGTCGTCGATCCCGACGCGCAAGGGCTCGCCCTCAACTACTGCGAAGGCGGGGTTCAGGCTCCCTGCACCGAAGGCGGAAACGCCATCGCCACCTCGCGTAGTGAAAATCTGCATCACGTATGGGACACGATACCCGCCGCGCTCGGGACGAGTGCCAGCGCGGATCTCGTGAGCGCGGCGGAGGCTGTACCTGCAACCGATGGGCCGGTCTCAGGCTGGGCGGCGGCATGGGCGTCCGACACGGTGAACGAGGCTGCCACGACGGCGTTTCAAGGTCCTGCCTACGCCGGCAACAGCGACAGTGCCCACCCCAAGTGGACCGTCACCCTTCCGGCGACCTATGCCTCCATGCGTGATGCGGAACAGCGCCAGCAGCTGATCAAGGGTGGCGGACGGCTGGCCCAATTGCTGGTTGCGGCCCTAAGCGCTCAGCCCATACAATAAATCTATCTGCCGAGGTGTACGGAACGATGCGATCTGCGCCCCGGAATTGCGATGGCTACTGTCGGCATCACGAGACCTGAAGCGGTGGCAGGTGACCAAGGTTGGTTATTCTTTTCGACTAGGGCGAACGTCTAATCCTGCAAGACACCGCATTGACGACGAGTGGAATTCAGGGGGAGCCGTGGACCACGTTACTGCATCGACGATCATGAAAATTGCCCTCGACGCTGCCGACCAGGCGACCATCGATAGTGATGAACATGACCTCTCAGCCCGCGAACTTGGCCTCCTGAACGAGCAGTGGATCCACTCTTACGTTGGCGACGCCATATCCCGACACCTACAGGCCGCGTATGATGGCGCTCATTGCCGCCCTTTCGTTACCTACGAGACTTCGGTGTCGTGGCTGGAATACTTCATCGACCAGGAGCGGACCCGCGGGCGAATCCCGGGCAAGCTTTCCGACAGAAGGCGGTTCGACCTGACAGTGTGGTCGCGGGACAGACAGGCGATGGGCCTCATAGAGATAAAATATCAGCCCATAATGTCGACCTACTCGCGCACTTCCGACCCCGAGAAACTCCTCGGCGCGCTTCGGCGATGGGACAGCTTGCGTTGGGGCATGTTCTTATATTGCACGAGAAACAACAGTGGGAGGGACGGAGAAAAACTCCTCAAGCACCTCAAGGAGTCATCCAAGCGAACGTTCAACCTCATAGAGGAAGCTTTATCGGGAAGGGCTCGCTTATCTTACAAGGTCTCGGACGTCATTGAGCGGCAGGCGCTCTGGGCCGCCGTGTTGGTTCGACGCCCAGGCTAAGGCAGATACCGACCAGATTGGGACGTTCGACGCTGCTGGCGCGAACGTCGCAATATGACGGAAGCGGTCATTCGAGTTACCTCAGACCGTCAGGTGACCTGTAAACATCATGTTGCGGTAGCCGCTATGCCCACGATGGGGCATTTAGGCTTGCATCCATGTAACGGGGTCAAAGTCGCTCGATCTCATCGGAACAGAACCAATTGTTGCGGAGTGCTGCAGCAACGACAGCATCAGGATCCTGAGTATAGGCAACAAGCGCTAAGCTTTTCCTCGCACGAGTGCAGGTGACGTACAGAAGGCGCCGGGTTCGATTGATTCCACCATCGGTGGCATCGGCAAGATGCTTACGGTCCGTATCCGACAGCGGCTTGGCTTCGAATAGTTTTTCATAAGAGAAGAGAAAACCTCGCGCGTCGCTATCATCGAGAATTACTAGGACACGCTCAAACTCAAGCCCTTTGACGCCTTGGTGGGTTCCGAATGGCCCACGGTCGCTGACATATTCGGCGAAGGGGGTCGTCTGGCGAAAAGGTGTCTCCAGAAAAGCACGCCATGCTTCGAGACTTGCAGGAGACACCTCTACCGTTTCGTCGTCAGGTTCCAATTTCTCTTCGTCGATGATCGCGTCGGCACTTGTTGCCTCTGGACCGTGATCATCAGCCACAAAAGGCCGCAGTGAGGCTGGAATGTCAAATAGTTGGTATTTAGCCACACATTCAAGAACGGCGAGGAAGGTGGTTGTCGGGCTTTCAGGATTGAGAGCGAGCAGTGCTTCCACTCCCGCCCGTACCGGCCGCAGAGGATCGTCCGGGGGCGTAGTTTGGACAACAGCCGCGCGCTTGAGCAGGGGCGAAGTCGCGCGCAAGTGCGCCATGACGGCGAAAGCATCCTTCGCACGCGCCGCTGCGACAAGTGGGGCAACGCGCTCTGTAAACAGCCTCAGGCCTGCAATGTCCCCGGTCCGTAGGCCTGTCGAAAGGCGCGAGTCCCGATCGAGTGCTTGGAACATGTCTAGGAAGCCGCGGCGCGATGCCGCCATGTGATGTTCGAGCGTGAGTGTTTTGACCTCAGCTTCCTCTTGCCATGCGGCATCGCTACAAAGTTCTGCCATGCGATCGCGGACCCGTTGCTCGAATCCCGGCTTGTCCGGGGTATCGCTGGACGCGACGAAGAGTCGGACAACGCCGGCGTCACTGTCGTCACGGGCAACCTGGTACTGCCGATCGATCGGCGCTCGCAGGACGTTGCCGAGCGCGATCACCCGCTGGGGTGAGCGATGGTTCAGCCGCTTGACCGGGTGAGCCCAACCGTCGGGAACCAGACGCTCTAGCTCGGGATGACCGTCAAGAAAAATGCGCTGCATCGTGTCGCCAAAAAGACCCATGCCGAACTTGCCCTCGTTCGCAGCCGCGAGGGCAAATAAGGCTTCGAGCAGCGCTTTGTTCGTATCCTGGCTCTCGTCGATGAGCAGGAACGGGTATTTTGTGGAGCGGCATGCAAAATTGGCTCTGACTCATATTCCGTGCAATTCTGGTCATGCTGGCGCCATAACTCTGGCCTTGAGCAGGTCGATCTTCGCGCGCCCGTACATTTGCCGTTTTATCAACTTGAGGCGGTTGACG
>JAGWMZ010000049.1 GCA_028871475.1 Sphingomonadales bacterium
AAAGGGAGCGCGAGGGCGATGGCCCTCGCACCTTCCCTTCATCCCTTCTTACAACAACCCCCGCGCCAGCAAATCCGCTTCCAGCGCCTCGGCCCCGCCAGTGAAGTGATGCGTATGCCACCCCAGCCGCTGCGCGGTGGCGATGTTGGCGGCATTGTCGTCGACAAACAGCATCTCGCCCGGCGCGTGGCCGAATCGCCGGGCCGCCAGATTGAAGATGTCCTCGCCCGGCTTCACCAGCTTTTCCACGCCCGAAATCACGATGTCGCGCATATGGTCCAGCACCGGGAAGGTGGGGCGAAACAGCTCGAACGCCTCATCGCCGAAATTGGTGATGGCGTAGAGCGGCACACCGCGCGCGGCCAGCCTGTCCACCAGGGCGGGGGTGCCGGGGATGGGACCGGGCACGCTGTCCATCCAGCGCTCGACATAGAGTTCGATCAGCGCGGCCTCATCGGGATAGAGGGCGCTGCGTTCCTTCACCATCTGGGCGAAGGGCTTGCCGGCGTCGTGCTCGAAGTGCCAGTCTTTCGTCACCACATTGGCCAGAAACCAGTCGAGGCGCTCGGCATCATCGATCAGCCCGGTATAGATATGGCGCAGGTCCCAATCGGTCAGCACATGGCCGATATCGAAGACGACGACATGCGGCTGCGTGGTGGACTGGGCAATCGATATGGGCGCGTTCACGGGTGATTCTCCGGCAAAGGGCAGGCCAAACGCCACCAGCCCGCTGTCGCATACCGGAAAACCGGGCGCGACAGCGGGCTGGCAAAGCGTGTCAGACTTCAATGGCGGATGGCATCACGGCCGCCCGCCCGTCGAATCAGCCCTGGCGGGCCTTGAAACGACGCTGGGTCTTGTTGATGACATAGGTACGGCCGCGACGACGGATCACGCGGTTGTCCCGGTGACGGTCCTTCAGCGACTTCAGGCTGTTGCGAATCTTCATGGGTCGTCTCTTTGTTCGGCGTTGGCAACCAGCGTGCATACTGGCCGCCGGAAAACTGAAGCCGGGCCGATACGTGGCCCTTCATGCGAAGTCAAGGCCGAGGCGGCGATTCGCGCGCCCGGCCCTGCGTCAATCCGCGCGCAATTGCGTCAAGCGGCGTTCCCAGCCCAGTGCATGGGCCACCATCACCTCCAGATCCGCGTAATTGGGCACCCATGGCAGGGTCGCCTTGATGCGGCTGTTGTCCGAAACCAGCGAATCGGGGTCGCCCGCGCGGCGTGGGCCCATGACGCGGTTGATGGTCATGTTGGTCACCCTGTCCACCGCATCGAGCACCTGCAGCACCGAGAAGCCCTGACCATAGCCGCAATTCATCGTCAGCGATTCGCGCGGGTTGGCGATAAGATGCTCAAGCGCCAGAACATGCGCCTGCGCCAGATCGCTGACATGAATATAGTCGCGCACGCCGGTGCCATCAGGCGTGTCGAAATCCGTGCCAAAGACGCTGACGCTCTCGCGCTTGCCCAAGGCGGCCTCCACCGCCACCTTGATGAGATGGGTGGCACCAGCGGTCGACTGGCCGGTGCGCCCCTGCGGATCGGCGCCCGCCACATTGAAGTAACGCAACGCGCAGTAATTGATGGGATGGGCCGCCGCGACATCGCCCAGCATGATCTCGGTCATCAGCTTGGACATGCCATAGGGGTTGATCGGCGCCTTGGGCGTATCCTCCGTCACGCGGGGCACCTGAGGAATGCCATAGGTGGCGGCGGTGGAGGAGAAAATGACGTGCTCCACCCCGCCCTTCACCGCCGCCTCGATGAGGGCGCGGCTCTTGGCGGTGTTGTTGTGGTAGTATTTCAGCGGGTTCTCGACCGATTCGGGCACGATGATCGAACCGGCGAAATGCATGATCGCCTTGATGCCCCGCTCGGCAAAGATGCGCGCCAGCAAGGCTCCATCCTCGATATCGCCTTCATACAGCGGCACATCATCGGGCACGGCAAAGGCAAAGCCGGTGACCAGATTGTCGATCACCGCCACATCCCAGCCGGCATCCTTCAGCGCCAGCACGGCGTGGCTGCCGATATAGCCGGCGCCCCCAGTGACCAGAACCGGAACTTTCTTATCCATACCGAACCCCCGACATCTGCCATGCGCTTAACCCTCTCTCAGCCGTTTTCCCCGGCCGATCAAGGGCGCACATCGGGGATTTTGCAGCCTTTGTCGCAAGATGTTACACTCGCCCCGGTTCATCCTTCAGCAAGCAGCGGGGCGTTAGCCTTGCTTTCAGGTGCAGACGCGATCGATACCGTTAGGGTCCCGCTCGAAACAGCGTGGGCGCCGCAACCTTGCAGGACAATCGCCCATGCCCGCTTCTTCCGCCACCTCGCTTCTGATCCGTGGCACCGCCACCGCTGCCCTGCTGCTGGCCGGCGCGCAGGTGGCCTCGGCACAGCCCGGCTGGGGCCGGTATGGTGGTTATGGCGGCTATGGTGGCTGGGGCGGGGGTTTCGGTGGCCCCTCCTATGCCGGCCCGGCCAGCACGCATGACCCGCGCGAGGGCAAAATCGATGCCGAAGGCTTCGTTGCTCCTGATGCTGCCCCCATGCTGGGCGGAGGCCATGTGGCCATCGCCAGCGCGGTCGGCTCCACCGCCGAGGGGCGCGAACAGGCCACCTATGAGGCGGCCATCCTCGACCAGTTGGCCAGGGCCGGCTATGACATCATCACCAAGGACCCGACCGGCGGCCAGGTCACCGAAATCTCGGTGACCCATGACGAACTGGTGCCGCCCGAGGACAAGCACAGCCCCATCTCCGGCTCGATGGAAGTGGGTGCGTCCAATTACGGTTCCGGCGTCGCGGTCGCGCTGAATTACGATGCGACCAAGCCGCGCGGCGCGTTGATCGAAACGCGTCTGTCCATGCGCATCCTCGACCGCGCCACCGGCAAGCCGCTGTTCGAGGGGCGCGCCCGTATCGCCACCTATGAAGGCGATTCGCACTGGAGCGAGGACAAGATCGCCAACCGGCTGGCAGGCGCCGTCTTTGCCAAATTCCCCCGCCACGCCCCGCGGCCGGAGCCTGCCCCCGCGTCCTGATTTCCCTTCACAGGGGGCGCCGGCAGGCCTATCGCTGGGGCATGACCCAGCCCATCCAGATCGACGCCCGCTTTGATTCCGGTAACATAGAGGTGCTCGCCATCGACGGCACCGTGGCAACCCTTGCCATCCGCCATGACCATCAGAGCGACTTTTTCCAGTGGTTCCATTTTCGCGCCACCGACATTGCGGGGCGCGCCATCACCCTGCGCATCACCGGCCTTGGCGCCAGCGCCTATCCCGGCGGCTGGCCCGCCTATCGCGCCTGCGTCTCCACCGACCGGCGCCTGTGGACCCGGACTGACACCAGCTATGACCCCACCGAGGAAGGTGGCACGCTGACCATCCGCTATGTGGCCGAGGGCAACATGGCCTGGTTCGCCTATTTCGCCCCCTATTCCATGGAACGGCACCATGATCTGGTCGCCGATATCGCCAGCCAGAATGATGTCTCCTATCGCTCGCTGGGCCTCAGCCTCGATGGGCAGACGATCGACTGCCTGGAACTGGGCGAAGGGCCGATGGAAGTCTGGCTCTATGCCCGCCAGCATCCGGGCGAAAGCATGGCCGAATGGTGGATGGAAGGCGCATTGGAAGCGCTGGTCGATCCGGCCAACCCCCATGCGCGCTATCTGCGCCAGCATTGCCGCTTCCACATCGTGCCCAATGCCAACCCCGATGGCAGCGCGCGCGGCCATTTGCGCACCAATGCGGCAGGCGTGAACCTCAACCGCGAATGGCATGACCCGGCCCCGCTGCGCAGCCCGGAAGTGCTGGCCATCCGCAACGCCATGGACGAGACGGGCGTCGATTTCGCCATGGATGTGCATGGCGACGAAGCCATCCCCCATGTCTTCATGGCCGGTTTCGATGGCATCCCCTCGATGAAGCCGGGGCAGCAGGCGGGCTATGACCGCTTTGTTGAGTTGCTCGACGCGCGCACGCCCGATTTCCAGACGAAGTTCGGCTACCCCAGGGCGCCTGCGGGCAAGGCCAACCTCACCATGTCGACCAACCAGCTGGCCGAGCGCTTTGGCGCAGTGTCGATGACGCTGGAAATGCCCTTCAAGGAGCATGACGACCTGCCCGACGCCCTGCAGGGCTGGAGCCCGGAACGCTCGATGCAATTGGGCGAGGATTGCATCGCCACGCTGGCCCAATGGGTGGCCGAGCGCCGCGCGAAGGGCTGAAGACAGGGGCGCTGCTGGCGCCCTTTCCCTTACCCCAGATTGGCGGGCCCGAAGGCATGGGGCAGCAGCTGTGACAAGCGCATCTCCACCACCGCCTCGCTCCCCACGCTCCACACCACCGGATCGGTGCTGCCCAGCTGTGCCAGCTCATTGAGCACCTGACGGCAGCGACCACAGGGCGTGACAGGGGCCTGCGTAAGCTGTGCCTCACCATCCGCGCCCGGCGGCCCTCCCACCACGGCCACCGCCAGCAGCCCGCCGCGCACGCCGCTGGCCATCGCCTGCGACACCGCCACCGTTTCAGCGCAAAGCGCCAGGCCATAGGAGGCATTCTCGACATTGGCCGCGCTCACCACGCTGCCATCGGCAAAAGCCAGAGCCGCGCCGACATGGAAATTGGAATAGGGCGCATAGGCCTTGGCCGACGCCGCCCGGGCCGCAGCGATCAGTGTGTCTTTCTCGATCATGCGTCCAGCCTTATTGCTGGACGACCACCCAGCGCAAGGGCGCATCGCCGGCATTGTTGTCCAGCGCGTGATTGGCCGTCCACATCGCCCAGGGGCGGCCCACATCAGGCGGGAAGCGGTCCCCCTCCACCCACAGATTGCGATCAAGGCTGCGTGCGATGTGATAGCGCGCGTCAAAGGCACTGCTGATCTTGAGGATCGCAGGCTTGCCGGTATGCGTCTCGATCTGGTTGATGAAGGTCATCAGCTCGCTCACCACCGCCGCATCGGAAACCTTCACCGGGCAATGGTCCGCCACATCGTCCAGCGCCACGGCAGGGGGCAACATGCGCGGGTCGCGCGGCACCACGGTGACAAAATTGGCCGCCTGCTTATCAGCCGGCTGACAGGGATCGTAACGGTGAACCGCCCCCACCTGCAGCCCGGCCGCGCGCGCGCCATCAAGGTTCTTCACCACATTGGGGTCACGCGCAAAGGCACTGGCCGAGGCATCGACATAGGCGAAATCGGCGCCGATCGCCTTGATCGCCGTCCAGTCGACATCGCCATCGGCCTGGCCGATCTCCACCCCCTGCACGCCATAGGTCTGACGCGGCGGCGTCCAGTGGCGCATGGTCCACCAGCTCCACGCCGCACCCACCATCGCGATCAGCGCCAGCGCCGCCAGCCAGCGCCACAACCGGCTGCGACGGGCTCCGGCGGGGCGCCGGCTGCGCCCCCGGTTGATGTTGCGCGCCATGCTGCCCTCAACCCCGGATGTGCAGCACGCAGACCAGCGTGAAAAGCCGCCGGGCGGTGGGGAAGTCAGTCTCCACCTTGCCCTCCAGCCGCTCGATCAGCAGGCGGGCGGCATCATTGTGGATGGCACGGCGCGCCATGTCGATCGTCTCGATCTCCTCGGCCGACACGCGGCGCACGGCCTGATAATAGCTGTCGCAAATGGCGAAATAATCGCGGATGGAGCGCTGGAAACGGCCCAGCGCCAGCACGATGGTTTCGAGCGGGGCGCCATCAGCCTGCGCCAGCTCCATCGACAGGCGCCCGTCAGCCACACTCATGCGCAGGCGGTAAGGGCCCTTGTGGCCACTCTCCCAGGCGCGCACTGGCTTGAAGACATTGTCCTCGATCAGGTCGAAGATGGCGACCCGGCGCTCCTGCTCGATATCGGCATTGCGCTTGAGGATCGTCGCCTCGTCCAGCTCGATATGGCTGATGTATGGCTGGCCGTCCGACTCCATGACCCTAGCCTGTCGCAAATGCGCAAGGCCGCCGCAAGGGCAAAAGCGGCGCAGGGCCAAAGGTCTCAGGCGGTGGCTGAAAGCCGTCCCCGATATCCACAGGGTCACCCCGCCCTCTGCCGGTGGACATGCAACCGCGTGAAGCGCAAGAGCAATCCATGGCCAGTCCCGAACCCCTCTTCCCCTTTGCCGCCGCCGACTCAGCCCCGGACGGAGCCGCGCGCGCCATGCCCGCCAATCTGGAGGCCGAGGCTGCCTTTCTCGGCGCAGTGCTGATCGACAACCGGGTGGTGGAGGAACTCTCCACTCCGCTCGCCCCCAACCATTTCTTCGAGCCCGTGCATGGCCGCCTCTATGAGCGCATCCTGCAATTGCTGGACCGCAAGGCGGTGGTGACGCCCGTCACGCTGCGCCCCTATTTCGAGGCTGACGAGGCCTTGAAGGCATTGGGCGGCACAGCCTATCTGGCGCGGCTGACAGCCGATGGTCAGGGTCTGGTGGCGCCGCGCGTGCTGGCCGAGCAGATCTATGAACTGGCCATGCTGCGCGAGCTGGTGAAGGTGGGGCGCGAACTGGTCGATGCCGCCATCGACACCTCGCAGGAGATCGAGCCGCTGGCGCAGATCGAGCGGGCCGAGGCGCGCCTGTATCAGGTGGCCGAGGGCGCGGGCGCCCAAAGCGAAGCACAAAGCTTCGCGCAGGCCACGCGCACGGCCATCTTCTCGATCGAAAAGGCGTTCAATTCGGGCGGCCATGTCTCGGGCAAGACGACCGGCATGAGCAGCGTGAATGCCAAGGTCGGCGGTTTGCATGATTCCGACCTGATCATTCTGGCCGGGCGCCCCGGCATGGGCAAGACCTCGCTGGTCACCAACATCGCCTTCAACACGGCGGACCGTTACCAGAACGACATGGCCATTGGCATCGCGCCGGAAAAATCGGTGGGCGCGCCGGTGGCCTTCTTCAGCCTCGAAATGAGCGCGGACCAGCTGGCCACCCGCGTGCTGGCCGAGCAGTCGGGCATTTCCTCGGAAAGCCTGCGCACCGGCAAGATCAGCCGCGAGGATTTCCAGCAATTGTCCTTTGCCAGCCAGCGTCTGGCGCAATTGCCTTTGTTCATCGACGACACGCCGGGCCTGACCATTGCCGCTTTGCGCGCGCGTGCCCGGCGGTTGAAGCGCCGCCACAATATCGGCCTCGTCATCGTCGACTACCTTCAGCTGCTCTCGGGCACCGGCAAGGCGGGCGACAACCGCGTGAACGAAATTTCCGAGATCAGCCGTGGCCTCAAGCAGCTCGCCAAGGAGCTGCATGTGCCGGTGATCGCCCTCTCGCAGCTTTCCCGTGCGGTGGAACAGCGCGAGGACAAGCGGCCCCTGCTCTCGGACCTGCGCGAATCAGGCTCGATCGAACAGGACGCCGATATGGTCTGGTTCGTTTTCCGCGAAGACTACTACCACAAGGCCCGCGAGCCCAAGGAGCCCACCCCCACCGATCCGCCCGCCGTGCACGAACAGCACATGCAATGGGCGATGGAAATGGAGCGCTTGAATGGCTTGGCAGAGCTGATCGTGGCGAAACAGCGCCACGGCTCCACCGGCAAGGTGCGGCTGCGTTTCGAGGCACGGATCACCAAATTCAGCGATCTGGCGCCCGAGGAAATGGCAAGCTATGGCCCGGGCGACGACGAGTAGGCGGCGAATCCTTGACTTTTGGCGCGGCCCTGCCTAGCTGCGCCATTCCCGAGAGATTCTCGTATCCTTTTTAAACGGAGTGCCCGCATGGCGCGCGTGACCGTCGAAGATTGTGTCGACAAGATCCCCAACCGTTTCGACCTGGTGTTGCTCGCAGCCCAGCGCGCCCGCGAAATCTCGGGCGGCGCCGAGCTGACAGTCGATCGTGACCGCGATAAAAACCCGGTCGTCGCCCTGCGCGAAATCGCCGAGGAAACCGTGACCCCGCGCATTCTCAAGGAATCGCTGGTGACCTCGATGCAGCGCGTGCTGCCCGATGACGAGGAAGAGGCGGACGAAATCGGCTCGCTCAGCCAGCAGGCCGAAGCGCTGCGCATCACCGCCGCGGCGCCGGTGCGCAACACCTCACTGGGTGGCGATTACGACGGCTGATTGTGATCACCGTTTGCGGTTTTTCGAAACCCCCGTTTGGCTGTGCCGGGCGGGGGTTTTGTTTTGCCTAAGGGTTTTGGGAAGAAAGGAAGATGCGAGGGCGATGGCCCTCGCATCTTCCTTTCTTCTTCCCCAAAGCCCCAAAAAAGAAAGGCGCCCCGTTTCCGAAGCGCCTCCCTTCAATTCATCGAGAAGACCCTCAAGCCCCTTGCGGTGAAGGCGTCCCCATATCGATCCCGGCGAAACGGCGACCGGCACGCGGCACGCTCACTCCGCGCACGGGCATGGCACGCGCCGGGCCCGAGGGCGCATCGGGACGGTCGAGCTTGCCGGTTTCCACCAGTTCCTTCAACTCATCGCCCGTCAGCGTCTCATATTCCAGCAGAGCCTGCGCCAGCGTGTGCAACTTGTCTTCCTGCGTTTTCAGAATGTCAGTCGCGCGGACATAAGCGTTATCAACCAGAGCGCGCACTTCGCTGTCGATCAGCTTGCTGGTTTCATCCGACATCAGCAGGCGCTGCGACCCGCCCATGCCGAGATAACCTTCCTGCTGGTCCTCATATTGCAGCGGCCCCAGCTTGTCGCTCATGCCCCATTTGGTGACCATGTTGCGCGCCAGACCCGTGGCATACTGGATGTCGCCGGAAGCGCCGCTCGACACCTTGTCGTAACCGAAAATGATTTCTTCGGCCACGCGACCGCCCATCGAGACCGACAAGTTGGCGTGCATCTTGTCGCGGTGATAGGAATAGCTGTCCCGCTCGGGCAGGCGCATCACCATGCCCAGCGCACGGCCGCGCGGGATGATGGTGGCCTTGTGGATCGGGTCCGATGCCGGCTCGTTCAGCGACACCAGCGCATGGCCGGCCTCGTGATAGGCGGTCATCTTCTTCTCGTCCTCGGTCATCACCATGGAACGGCGCTCGGCGCCCATCATGACCTTGTCCTTGGCATCCTCGAACTCCTGCATGGCGACCAGACGCTTGTTGCGGCGGGCAGCCAGCAGCGCGGCTTCGTTCACCAGATTGGCCAGATCCGCGCCCGAGAAGCCCGGCGTGCCGCGCGCGATCACACGCGGTTCAACGTTGGGGGCCAATGGCACCTTCTTCATATGGACGGCCAGGATCTTCTCGCGGCCCTCGATATCGGGCACCGGCACCACGACCTGGCGGTCGAAGCGGCCCGGACGCAGCAACGCAGGGTCCAGCACATCAGGCCGGTTGGTGGCGGCGATGATGATGATGCCCTCATTCGCCTCGAAGCCATCCATTTCGACCAGAAGCTGGTTCAGCGTCTGCTCGCGCTCATCGTTGCTGTTGCCCAGACCATGCCCACGATGGCGGCCCACCGCGTCGATTTCGTCGATGAAGACGATGCAGGGCGCATTCTTCTTGGCCTGCTCGAACATGTCGCGCACGCGGCTGGCGCCGACGCCGACAAACATCTCCACAAAGTCCGAACCCGAGATGGTGAAGAAGGGCACGCCCGCCTCACCCGCAATCGCGCGGGCCAGCAAGGTCTTACCCGTACCGGGCGAACCGACCAGCAGCGCGCCCTTGGGGATCTGCCCGCCCAGCTTGGAAAAGCGGCCCGGATCGCGCAGGAATTCCACGATCTCTTCCAGCTCCTCGCGCGCCTCGTCGATGCCGGCCACGTCGTCAAAGGTCACGCGGCCCTGCTTCTCGGTCAGCAGCTTGGCCTTGCTCTTGCCAAAGCCCATGGCGCCGCCGCCGCCGCCCTTCTGCACCTGGCGCAAGGCAAAAAACGCCACGCCAAGGATCAGCAGGAAGGGCAGCGCCTGCGCCAGAATGTAAAGCAGCAGATTGTGCTCATCATCGGGCGCCTTGCCGGCATATTTCACATTATGCTGCTGCAGCAGGCCCTGAAGCGAAATGTCATTCGGAATGGGAATGGTGGTAAAGGCATCCCCATTCTTCAGATGGCCCGAAATGCGCTGCTCACCCACGGCCACGTCGGAGACGAGGTCGTCAGCCACTTTAGCGCGGAAATCGGAATAGGGCATCTGAGTCGCGCCCACATCGCCGCGCGACCCGAACAGCGAGACCGCGAACACCAAGGCAAGGAAGATTGCCCCCCAAACCAAGAGGTTCTTCATCCATGGATTGCCGTTGGGCTGCTCTTCATTCATTGCGCGGTCCTTTCACGCCTTGCAATGTAGGTGGCCCGCGCTGAATGACAAGCTAACGATGGTGCCGGAATCGTCAGCCACGCGAAGCAAGCCCTGCTGTTGCACCGGCCACCGTGCCAAAAGGTTACCGCCCCGGCGCCAGCTTGGTGTTCAGCACCCAGCCGACATTGTCGTTTTCATCGGCCACTTCCCACCACAGGCCTTCCTTCTTGCCGGTGGGGTACACCGTGGCGCCCGGCGGCAGGCTGCGGACCTGCCCTGCGCCAGCGGCCGGAGTCTTGCGCATCACCACCGTGGCGATGGTCTGGAACGTCTTGGTCGGCGCGGCCTCGGCGGTGCCGGCCGCCCCTTGCTGGATGCCGCCGAGTTGCTCGACCAGTTTGGAATAGGCGTCGATGAAGGCGAGCGTCACGATCCTGCCGATGTCGGTGTTGTCATAGCCGCCACCGACCAGTCCGACCGCGCCGCTGCCGAAAAATCCTCCACCGCCCGCGCCAAAGCTGATGTCATTCTTGGCGGCATAGCCTTCCACGGTGGCGATGGTTTCGGTGGTGCGCACATTGGTGACCGACAGCACGGTGTTGGCCTCCAGCTTGCGCGACCTGACCCCGCCCAGCACTGCGCCAAAGCCGCCGCCGACAAGGCCCCCCAGCCCCCCACCGATGCGCGAACCCTGCGCATTGCCATTGGCGGCCTGCACCTCGGCCTGGAGCACGTAATCGGCGGCCTTGATCTGCCCCTGCCCGACATTCGCGCCGCGCTGCAGACCCAGGCCGCCGCCAATGTCACGCTCGCGCTGGGCAGCCTGCAGCCCGGTGCCGCGATCGACGATGTTGAAGCAATTGGAACGCTGGACGATGACCTTGAGCAGCTTTTGCGGGGGCGCCAGATTGTACTGCGTCCAGCCGCGCGGATCATCGCCATCGACGATGGAGATCGTGCCCAGCTTGCGCGCGCATTGCGGCACGTCGTTGACGGCCTGACGCTGCAATTTCTCGGCCTTGGAGGGAGCAGCCTGTTTGGGCTCACTGGCCAGAGCGACAGTTGTAGCCGCACCGGACGCTGCGAGCGAACAGCAAACGAACGCTTTGATCATCTTGTGCATAATGCCCCCTGCACCGTCATACACCATGTCCTGTCGGCCTGCCCGCTGACAAGACATCAACAAAGCGATGATGACAGATGCCCGGGGCCGATACAATGCAGAGGCATGAAATTTACAGAGCAGGCCGCTGCTGCACGTCAAACACTGGCCTGCCTGTCCGCGATAATTGAGCTGTAGTTTCCATTAACCCCGCCGCAACAGGAACACCGCATGTTCAGCGCGCCAGTTGGCCGCCGCCGCGCCGATCAGGGCATCGCCGTCCAGAAACCATGCCCCTTCCACGGTGATGCCGCGCATCCTGACGAAATCGCGGAAATCGGCGATGGTAAGATGGTGGATGTTGGGCGTCTCGTACCAGGCCACGGGCAGCAGCCGTGTCACCGGCATGCGCCCGCCAGCCAGCAGCGAGAGCCGCACGCGCCAATGGGCGAAATTGGGAAAGCTGACAAAGGCCCGCCGCCCGATGCGCAGCAGATGCTCCATCACCAGATCGGGGCGCTTGGTGGTCTGCAGGGTCTGCGACAGGATCGCATAGTCAAAGCTGGCATCGGGATAGGGCGACAGGTCGGTGTCCGCGTCCCCCTGAATGGCCGAGAGCCCGCGCGCCACGCAGGCCGCCACATTGACCGGGTCCAGCTCCAGCCCGCGCGCATCGCAGCCATGGCCGTCGCGCAGGGCCGCCATCAGCGTGCCATCGCCGCAGCCGACATCGAGCACGCGCGAGCCAGAAGCGACATGGCGCGCGATCACCGCCAGATCGGGACGCAAAACGTCGGCACTCAGAAGACCAGGAGCGCTCATCGCAGCAAAAATCCTTCGATCACCCGGTCGAGCGCAGGCACGTCGAGCAGGAAACTGTCATGGCCAAAGGGCGCGGCCAGCTCCATGAAGGAGACCGGCGCCCCGGCCGCATTGAGAGCATGGGCGATCACGCGCGATTCGCTCGTCGGGTAAAGCCAGTCGGTGTCGAAAGAGACGAGGCAGAAGCGCGAGGTCACCCCCCGGAACACTTCGGCCAGCCGGGCGCGATGGTCCTCGTCGCTGGGGCGATTGTCGCCGACCAAGCCCTCGGTCAGGTCGAAATAGCTCATCGCCTTGGTGATGTAGAGGTAGGAGTTGGCATCGAAACGCCCGGTGAAACTCTCACCCTGGTAACGCAGATAGCTTTCCACCTGATAATCCGCGCCAAAGCCGAAGCTTTTCGCCTGCCGGTCCTGCAGGCGCCGCCCGAATTTCTCCGAAAGGCTGGCTTCCGACAGATAGGTAATATGCGCGGCCATGCGCGCCACGGCCAGGCCCGCATCCGGGCTGCGCCCCGTGCCGTAATAGGCACCGCCCTGCCAGTCCGGGTCGGCCATGATCGCCTGCCGGCCCAGTTCCTGAAAGGCGATGTTCTGCACCGGCATGGCCGCCGTCGCGGCCAGCACCAGCACCCTGTCGGCCATGTCGGGCCAATTGACGGCGAGGCTGAGCGCCTGCATCCCCCCCATGCTGCCCCCGATGACGGCATAGAGCCGCTCCACGCCCAATGCTTTCAAGAGCGCGACATGCGCGCGCACCATGTCGCGGATGGTGATGACGGGAAAGCGCATGCCATAAGGCTGGCCGTCCGGCGCAAGACTGCTCGGCCCGGTGGTGCCCATGCAACTGCCCAGCACATTGGGGCAGATCACATAGAAGCGGTCCGTGTCGATGGGCAGGCCGGGGCCAACGGTGCGGCTCCACCAGCCGGGCTTGCCGGTGATGGGGTGCGGCGTTGCCACATGTTGATCACCCGTGGTGGCGTGGCAGATGAGGATGGCATTGTCGCCCCGCTCGTTGAGCGTGCCATAGGTTTCATAGGCTATGCGCACGTCTTCCAGCGACTGTCCGCCGTCGAGCGGCAGGGGCTGGGCCAGATCATGGGTGGCGCTGATCGTCCTCATGGGCGTGGTCGCGGAAGTGTCTGGCATGGTGAGCGGTGACTTGGCGCCTCGCCCTGTCTCTGTCAATGCGGCCAACCGTCGCGGGGGCTGTCCATTGCGCGCGCCCTGCGCTAGAGCCCATGCCCATCATGAGCAAGCGTCCCGAACCCAAACCCTGGATCAGCGCGATCCACGCCTATGTCCCCGGCAAGAGCAAGGGCAGCGATGGCAGGCCACTGATCAAGCTGTCAGCCAATGAAAACCCGCTGGGCACCAGCGCCGCCGCGCTGGCGGCGCGCAGCTCTGCCGCCGCGCCCTCGCTCTATCCCGACCCGGACAGCAAGGATCTGCGCGAGGCGCTGGGCACGCTGCACGCCATCGCGCCCGAGCGGATCGTGATGGGCACGGGTTCGGACGAGATCCTGCACATTGCGGCGCAGGCCTATGCCGGGCCGGGGGACGAGATCATCTATGTCCGCTATGGCTTTTCGGTCTATGATATTGCCGCGCGCCGCTGCGGCGCCACGCCGGTGGTGGCGCCCGATGCCGATTACGGCACCGATGTCGATGCATTGCTGCTGCTGGTGAGCGAGAAGACCCGTGTGGTCTTTGTCGCCAATCCCAACAATCCCACGGGCAGCTTCCTACCTGGCGGCGAACTGGCGCGGCTGCATGCCGGCCTGCCCGAGGACGTGCTGCTGGTGATCGACCAGGCCTATGCCGAATATGTCGCGCCGCAGGATGAGGATGGCGCGCTGGCGCTGGCTGCCCAGCATGGCAATGTGCTCGTCACCCGCACCTTCTCGAAGATCTACGGTCTTGCCGGGGAACGCATCGGCTGGGGCACCGGCGCGCCGCATCTCATCGACACGCTCAACCGCATCCGCGGCCCCTTCAACCTGTCGAACAGTGCGCAGGCCATGGCGCTGGCGGCCGTTGGCGATCAGGGTTTCGTCGAGGCAAGCCGGGTTCATAATGCGGCTGAACGCGCGCGTTTTGTCGAGCAGTTGAATGCCCTGTCGAACCATGGCATCCGCCCGCTGCCTTCGCAGGCCAATTTCGTGCTGATCCTCTTCGACGGGCATCTGACCGCCGAGATGGTCTATCACGGCCTGATGAACCACGGCTACATCACCCGCTGGTTGCCGGGGCAGGGCCTGCCCGATGCGCTGCGCATCACCATTGGCACGCGCGCGCAGATGGACGAGATCGCCGCCGCCATCCGCGCCATGGCGCAAGGGCCGCTCGGCACATGAGCGACGTGCCTTTGCAGCCCCCGTTCCAGAAAGTCGCGATCATTGGCCTCGGCCTGCTGGGCGGGTCGATCGGCCTTGCGCTGCGCGACCATGCCCCCGGCATTGCCACCACCGGTTATGACCGCGATCCGGCCACGCGCGTCCGTGCGGCAGAGCGGGGTCTGGTGGGAACGGTGGCTGAAGATGCCGTGAAGGCCGTGCAGGACGCCGATCTGGTGATCTTCTGCGTGCCGCCCCTCGCCATGGGCGCGGCGGCGGCCGAATGCGCGCCGGGCCTGCGCGCGGATGCGCTCATCTCCGATGTCGGCTCCAGCAAGGTGGCCGTGGCCAAGGCGCTGGGCGAGGTCTTGCCCCACCACACCATCATCCCCGCCCATCCCGTGGCCGGCACCGAAAACTCCGGCCCCGATGCCGGCTTTGCCAGCCTGTTCCAGGGCCGCTGGTGCATCCTCACCCCGCCGGAAAGTGCCGACCCGGCCCGTGTCGAGGCGCTTTCGGCGCTTTGGCGGGCGATCGGCGCCAAGGTGGAGGTGATGAATGCCGCCCATCACGACCTCGTGCTCGCCATCACCAGCCATTTGCCCCACCTCATCGCCTATACCATCGTGGGGACGGCGGACGACCTGCAGGAAGTGACCCAGAGCGAGGTCATCAAATATTCCGCCGGCGGCTTTCGCGATTTCACCCGCATAGCGGCGTCAGACCCCACCATGTGGCGCGACGTGTTCCTGTCCAACCGCGACGCGGTGCTCGCCATGCTGCAGGTCTTCACCGAGGATCTGACCGAATTGCAAAAAGCCATCCGGCTGGGCGACGGTGACAAGCTCTTCGACCACTTCACCCGCACCCGCGCCATCCGCCGCTCCATCATCGAACAGGGACAGGATACAGCTGCGGCGAATTTCGGGCGTCAGGGGTAAGGAATTTAAAGGGAAGAGAGGGCGCGAAGGTTTGAACCAATGCGCCAGCATCGCAGCGCCGCAGGCATGAAAGCGCAGAACGCCGCGCCATCCCATCCCGCCTGCGGCGCGGAGAGGTCAGGCGCAAGGATCGGGTGCCACCACCGCTGCGTCGGAAGACAAGATGGGGGTGCAGGGGGTGTAACACCCCCTGCTTTCATCCCTTGAAAACCTTCAATCATTCAAAACGTTGATCGCCCCATGCACCCGCGCCTCGATCTCCTCGCGCGGCAGGCCGGCAGGGATCTCCTCTCCCACGCGATAGGTGATGACACCCTTGCGCTTCCAGAAGCCACGAAACAGCGGCCCGCTGTTCACCGCGATGGGCACGACGGGCAGGCCGATCAGCTTGTAGATGCCGGCAAAGCCCGATTGCAGTTCGGGCCTGTTGCCGTGGCGCACGCGGGTGCCTTCGGGAAAGATCACCAGCGGGCGCGGGATGGCGGCGAATTTGCGCGCGGCCGCGATCATCTTGCGCAGCGCCTTGGCACCCTGATCGCGCTCCACCGGCACAAGGCCATAGCGCATGCCCGATTTGCCCCAGCCGGGCACTTTCATCAGTTCAACCTTGGCGAAGATCGCCGGATAATCGACGAGCGTCGGCAGGTCGACAGCCTCGAACATCGATTCATGCTTGACCGCGATGAGCACCGGCCCGCTTGGCACGGTCCCTTCCACCACCACGCGGATGCCCAGCACATGCACGGTGCACCAGTGCTGCCATGCCGACCAATGTTCGCACATCCAGCGGTTGACCGCCGGGCCACAATTGCGGGTGATAGGGGTGAGCAGCCCCATCACCACCGAACCGCCAAAAAACAGCACCGCGAACAGGATGCTGCGCAGCCTTTCCTCCAGGGTCAGGCGTTGCGCGCCACTCATGATTGTCTCCAGATCAGCCAGGCCCGGCGGGCCAGCCATTTGCAATATTCGGTGAACAGTACGCTCAGGCTGGGCCGCGTGGGCACGGCATCCTCGATCACGGTCACGCCGTGGGGCACCGTTCGCGCCAGTTCGAAAGCGGCGCGGCGCATGTGCCAGTCGGAGGTGACGAGGCGCACGCTGGTGTAATGGTGGTCCGCGATCCAGGCCGAGGATTCGGTCGCATTGCTGCGCGTGTCGACACTGTCATAGCCAAGATCGATGCAGCAGCGCATGGTGGCGGTATCGACGTGATAGAGCGCGGCGAACTGCCCCTGCGTCACCTCGCCATCCACGCCCGAGACCAGCATCCTGCGCGCCAGCCCCTTGTGCAGCGTTTCCAGGCCGCGCTGGATGCGGCCATCGCTGCCGGTCAGCACGATCACGCCATCGGCATGGATGTTACCCGCCGGACGCGGCAGAAAGACGGCAAAGGCGATAAAGCCCAGCGCCCAGACCAGCAGCACCAGCGAGACAAGCCGACGGATCACAGCATCCGCCCCAGCGCCTTGAGCACCGAGATCCGCACCGTCAGCACCGCCAGCCCCACCGCCACCAGCGGCACCAGCGCCACCAGCAGCCAGTCCACCCAGCCCAGCGCGCCGCCCGCGACGAGCCCAGCGCCAAGGCCAGCAAACTTGCGCCCCAGCACCGAGACCACCGCCACGGCCACGGCAATGCCCAGCGCGGCGCCGGCCGCCGCATCCATGCCGATGGCGTGCTGGAAAATGCGCGCGATCTGGCCGTCGGTGCCGCCCAGCATGTGAACGATGGCGATGGTGTTGCGATGCTGGCCCAGCGCCGAGCGCGCCGCCAGCAGAACCGCCGCGCACATGGCCACGCCCAGCAGGCCGACCATGGCGGCGGCCAGCCATTGCAGCGAGTCAATCGCGTCGAAGACCGGGCTGAGCCAATGCGCCTGCGCATCGACACGCGCCGCCGGGGCCGCCTTGGCCAGCCGGGCGCGTAAAGCCGCCACCTGCGCATCGCTGACCGCGCCGCCCATCTTCACGTCGATCAGCGCGGGAACCGGCACCACATCGGCCGCCGCCACGCCCTGATCAGGCCCCTCACCGCCCAGCCATGGGGCCAGCAGGCGGTCAATCTCCTGCGCAGGGACCTGCCGCACCGAAGTGACGCCGGGCGCCATGCGCAAGGCATCGAGCGCCGCATCGACCTGATGGCCGCGCCCCTCACCGGGGGCCTCCATGACCTGCACCGTCACCCCACCCGACAGGTCCGCCGCCGCCGCCAGCGCAATGTTGCGCAGCGCGAGGCCGGTGACCGCGGCAATGGCCGTCAGCGCGACCATGATGGCGATCACCCAGGGCATGGGGCCCGACAGCCGCGCCTGGGGCACCAGTTCGCTCTCGCGGCCAGCGGAAAAGCGCGCGGGCCGATCGACCGGATCGGGAACATCATCGGCCAGCGGATCGTCAAAACCCGACATCACATGCCCCCGCCCATGGGTCGCGGCGGATAGCGCAGTGCGCCGGTCGGATCGCTCATCTTGCCCCGGTCCAGCCGCATGATCAGCGAATCGGGCACTTTTTGCAGCAGATGCATATCGTGGGTGGCCACCACCACCGTCGTTCCCAGCCGGTTGAGCGCCTCGAACAGACGCAGCAGCTTGATCGCCATGTCCGGGTCGACGTTGCCGGTCGGTTCGTCGGCGACCAGCAGCTCGGGGCGGCCGATGACCGCGCGCGCAATGCCCACACGCTGCTGCTCCCCGCCCGAAAGCGAGGCGGGGCGCGCCTGCATCCGGTCCTCCAGCCCCACCCATTCGAGCATGTCGGTCACCGAACGGGTGATCTCTTTTTCCGGCACGCCGGCGATGCGCAGCGGCAGGGCCACATTGTCATAGGCCGAGAGATGCGGCACCAGCCGCACGTCCTGAAACACCACGCCAATGCGCCGGCGGAATCCGGGAAGACGTTCACGCGGCAGGGTGACGGCATCCACGCCGAACAGGCTGATCATCCCCCGGCTGGGCCGTTGAGCCAGATAGAGCATACGCAGGAGCGAGCTCTTGCCCGCGCCGCTCGCCCCGGTGAGGAAATAGAACCGGCCCGCAAAGAGCGTGAAGGCAATGTCGGACAGCACCTCGCGCTCGCTGCCATAGCGCAGGCCGACATTATCGAAACGGGCGATGGCGCCGTTGGGCTCGGTCATGGCCGCGCGGCCCCGCGCGAACGGGCGGAGGCGCGATTGGCCAGGCAGCCGCATCGACCAAGAGAAACAGCGGCGGAAGGGGCAGGAGAGCAAATCATCTCCCCTCTCCCATAGCCTGCTCGCTCGCGGGAAAAAAGGGCAGTGGAAAAAAGCTGCAAGGCGCCCTTTTTGGCATGGATGATCTTGTGCCTGTGGCGCTGTGCATGCTTAACAGTGTGCGATGATTATTGCCTGTCCAGCCTGTGCGACACGCTATGCCGTTCCGGATACTGCGATCGGAGCGAAGGGACGGACGGTGCGCTGCGCCAAGTGCCGCCATAGCTGGTTTCAGGATGGTTCAGGTCTTGTCGAACCGGCGCCGGTTGCGCCGACACCCGCGCCCATGCCGGCTCCGGTGCCGGAAGCGCCCGCTCCCGCAACGCCGGCTCCCGCCGCGCCATACCCACCTGCCTGGCCAGAACCCGCGGCGCCCGCCGCCGCGCCCCCGGCCCCCGCCATGGCCCATGAGGCAGAGGCGGCCACATCGGCCGCCCCCATCGCTCCGCCGCCACCTGCCGAAGCGGCACACAACGCCTCGGGCTTTCTCGACAACATTGAAAGAGGCGATTTTGACGCTGCCCCTTCCTCTTTCGCGCATGAACCGCCCTTCCGCGCGCGCCGCAACCCGGCCCGGATGTGGACCATGCTGGCGGCCACATTCGCCGTTCTGGCGCTGACGGCAGCAGGCGCCGTCTGGCGGCTGGGCCTGCCCGCCTGGCTGCCGATCAACCACTCGCCCTTTGCCGCCAGCCAGCCCGATCTGGTGCTGTCTTTCCCTGCCAACCGGCAGGATCGCCGCTCGCTGGCCAATGGCGGCGAATATTTCGGCATCAGCGGCTCGATTACCAATGTCAGCAAGCAGCGCCGCGACGTGCCCCTGCTCGAGGTGATCCTGCGCGACGAGCATGACCGCAAGGTCTATAGCTGGGAGATCACCCCGGCCAAGCGCGTGCTGGCCCCGGGCGAGACACTGGCCGTCAACGAGGCGGTGGTCGACATTCCCCATTCCGCCCGCTCCGCCGATATTGGCTGGAAAGCCCACTGAGCACGGCCCCCGCGCGGACCTGATGAAACCGGGCCCGACGATAAAACGCAAAAGCCATCATATTTTTGCCAATTGAAGGCTTGCGGGGGTGGGAACCCTCTGCTAGTGGCCCGCTCCTACCAAACGGGACCGGCCGCTTCGGCGTTCACCCGTTCGTTTGAGTGCGGTCGTGGCGGAATGGTAGACGCGCAACGTTGAGGTCGTTGTGGGGGAAACCCTGTGGAAGTTCGAGTCTTCTCGACCGCACCAAAAATATCCCAATCATTGTGTTAGAAACCTCCCCTCAAGGGGGCGGATGGCCGCGACATGTTTGCGGCATGGCAACGGCCACTTTCTGAAAGCGGTCGCGCCCTCCTCTGTGCTCGCTGATCCGCCAGCCTGACAGGTTCTGCTGACATATTCCAAAAATCAAGACGGCTGATGGCATGGCGTGGGCCGGGAACGGTTCGGCACGCCGCCGATGGCATGATGGGATCCCGCGCCGAATGGCAGGCAACTGGTCACGCCCATGCCTGTGGGCCCACGCGCTTTCCGGGCACGAGGCAAAGATGCGTGGCGGCTACCGCCCCGTGCGCCTGGCCGGACCGTCACCATATGCATGGATTAAATCCATACATAAAGATATATAATGTAAAAAGCATGGCCTATTGTATGCATTCAATAAACGGCCTATAGAGCCGGCAGACTCACCGGGCCTGCCAAGGATTGATCCCATGCAGATCGACAACATCCCTGAAACAAAAGGACAATGGATTTTTCGTTGCGGGCGAAAGGGCCTTTGCCCCCAATGCGGGCAAGCGTCGATGTTTCGGGCATGGCTGAAGCTGCAAACCCATTGCCCGCATTGCGGGTTGAATTACAACTTTGCCGCACCCGATGATGGGCCAGCCTTCTTCTCGCTCTGCATCGTGGCCTTCCCGCTCTCGTTTTTCGTGGTCTGGTTGCAGGTCGTCTTCGATCCACCCTATTGGGTGCATCTTGTGACGTCCTTCCCGCTGGTCACGCTCGGCTGCATTGCGCCCCTGCCCTATATCAAGGGGTGGCTCGTCGCCTCGCAATATGTCAACCAGGCGCAGGAAGCCGGAACCGAGAAGCTCTGGGCGCAATTGCATGCCCGGGCCGAAGCCAGCCAGGCTGACGGCGGGGACGATTGACATGAGCGCAGCGATCCCCGCTCCCGATACAAGCGCGACACAAACCTTGACCCTGGCCGCCCGTCTTGTTGCCGGCATGTATGATGCCATCAACCGCCCCGATCTTTCCGGCATGATCCGATCGGGCAACGCGGATGATTTTCCGGAGATCAAAGCCGCCTCCGCCTTGCTCGAACAGGATGCGGGGCGCCTCGCGCGCTATGAATCAGCGCTGCATCAATATGCCGATCCCGGTTTCTGGGACGAGATGACTCCGGGCGGCACGCTGGCGGTTCATGATGGCGGCACCATGGCGCGCAATGTTCTGGCCGGCCGCCCCGCTTTCGACCACCGCGACTGATGATCCCTGCAACATACAGACAAAGCTGGCTGGACACGCATGATGCACGACTGGACCCCTGACCTTCGCGCGATGAACGGGCCGAAATATCTCGCCATTGCACGCGCCCTGTCTCGCGACATCGAGGCCGGTGTCCTTGTGCCCGGTGACCGCCTGCCGCCCCAAAGGTCTCTGGCCGAGGCGCTGGGGCTGGATCTGACCACCGTGACCCGGGCCTATGGCGAGGCGCAACGGCTTGGCCTCATCGAAGGCAGCGGGCGTCGTGGCAGCTTCGTGCGGGCCCGGCCGAGCCTGTCGCCGCAAGTCTTGGCGGGTGATACCGGCGATACGGGCATGAACGCCCCGCCGGATGGTTTCGGCGGCACGCTGATGAAGGCATTTCGCGATAGTGCGAACCTGCTGCTCAGCCCGGACATGGCGGCAGCGCCTTTCCAGTATCAGCGCAGCGGGGGAGCGCCATCGGCGCGCAAGGCGGGCGCGCATTTGCTGGCGGCGCGGGGCCTGCCCTGTTCGGAGGATACAGTGTTGGTGGCAGCAGGTGGGCAAAACGCGCTCCACGCCATCTTCAGCGCCGAATTCAAGGCGGGCGATACGCTTGCGGTTTGCCAGCATGTCTATCCGGGGCTGCTCGCGCTCGCCCGTCGCTTTGGCGTGGCCCTGCTTCCCGTCCCCTCTGACGCCGGGGGCATGGATCCTGAGGCGCTGGGCAAGGCCTGTGCCGGCGGCGCGGTACGAGGCGTCTATCTCGTGCCCACCAATGACAACCCGACCACCATCACCATGCCGGTCGAGCGCAGGCAGGCCATCGCCGAGGTCGTTGCGAAGCGCCATCTCCTGCTGATTGAAGACGATGCCTATGGGTGGCTGCCCGAGCAGCCACTGCCTCCGATCAGCGCACAAGCTCCTGACAACAGCTGGTACATTGCCAGCGTGTCGAAGGTCTTGATCCCCGGCCTGCGGGTGGCATGGCTGCGCGCGCCCGATGTCGCCGGCGCCTGGCGGCTGGCCGGTGACATGCACGAAACCACCATCATGGCGCCCCCGCTCAATGCCGCCGTCGTGACCGACTGGGTCCATAGCGGCATGTTCCAGACGCTGGTTGATGAGGTGCGGGGCGAGGCGCGTCTGCGTCAGGACATGGTGCGGGACATTCTCCCCCCCGTCTCGCTGCACGCGCAGGACTATGGCTACCACCTCTGGATCGAGCTTCCTGACGATCTGGACCCGCGCCACCTCTGCGATGCGCTGCGCCAGCACGGCCTGCCCGCCATACCGGGAGAAGCCTTTGCCGCCGACAGGTCGCTCGCCAGCCCCCCTGCCCTGCGAGTGTCGATTGGCGGAACCATCGCCCACGACCAACTGCGGCGCGGGCTCAATCTTCTATCCGCATTGATCAGCCCTCAGGGGCCACGAAAGGTCAATCTGGTCTGATCATGGCATGGCAGACGAATGTCGCTCTGGCACAGGTCCGCCATCTCGCAGATTTTCAGTATGAAACCGCATTCGGCCGTATGGCCCGCAACAGATAGTGTCAGGACATAGCAATGGAATGGATTCCGGTCGTCTTCTTGACGTTCAAGGCTGTCGTGCTCTTCACCGGCATGTATTTTGCCATCAAGTGGCATTACGATCAGGACAGCAAGAGGAAGAACGAAACCATCCGGCCCGAGATGCGCGTTTTCGCGGCGATGATCATCGCGCTGACCATCGCGCTGATCGGCATTGTCTATGCAGGATCATGGGGCAATATCGCGGACGGCGGGCGCGGCGGAGCGTTGGGATGCGCTTTGACCTTTATGATGGTCTTCATGTCCCGGCCCAAGGTTGACGCCATTCTGGCTGACCGACAGGCGCCAGCCAGCGATGGGCACAATGACACTCTGGGCGAGCCGGCCCCGGCCATGTCGAGCGAAGGCTTTGACCAGCTAGCCCGGTTCAAGGCTGAAACCGAGCGCTTGCGCGCCGCCCTGGTGGTCGGGCTGGACGCAGCCCAGCGCGAGAAGATCTATCTCGGCATTGCCAGCCTCGTCAGTGCGCTCGCCTGGAAATATGGCGACATCGCCGCAGCCTTGCTCGACAGCCGGCACTAAAAGCGCCGTTCCTCCAGCCATGTGAAGCCGCATTTCCTGCGGATTGCCGCATCTGTGACCATCGCCGGGGGCCGAACCACGCCCGATCAACGCAAGGTGACAAACGGCGCCATGGGCGTTAGGCACAATCTGTCGCGGTTCAATTCAGGAGTAGGGCTCCACGTGGAGGATACAGGCCAGTCCCTTGGCAAACGCCAGATTGTTGCGCAAAAAACGCGCGAGGACATTCTGGACATGGCCTATCACGAATTTTCGGAAAAAGGATTTGCCGGGGCCCGCATCGACGAGATCGCGGAGAAGACGAAATCCTCCAAGCGCATGATTTATTACTATTTCGGTAGCAAGGATGGGCTTTACCAGGCGGTTCTCGAACGTGCCTATCACCATATTCGCGCCCAGGAACAGGACGCCCATTTCGAGGATCTCTCGCCCGAACTGGCCCTGCGCGCGATCATCGGGCACAATTTTGACTATCACTTCGAGCACCCTGAATTCGTGCGTCTGGTGATGAGCGAGAATGTGCTCAAGGGCGAGCATATCGCGCGGATCCCCAGCATGAAGTCGCGCAACCGTTCGGTGATCGAGGCCTTGGGGAAAATCCTGGAAAAAGGCGCGGCGCAGGGCGTCTTCCGCGAGGGGCTGGACCCCATCGACCTGCATATGACGATCAGCGCGCTGTCTTTTTACAACGTCTCCAACCGCTACACTTTCATGCATAATTTCGGCGTGGATTTCTCGGCATCGGCGTCGCGCGCCCGGCGCCGGGTTCAGATCATCGACTGCGTCATGGCCTGGGTCCGCAAGGCTTAAGGACATCATCAAAGATAAGTGAATCGGCATAGCTTGTGTGAGGGTCGGTTTGACTCGGACGGGATTCCCCGAGGGGGCGAGGTGGGCTACCGTTGGGCATGATCGACTGGCGTGGGATCGAGCAGCG
>JAGWMZ010000020.1 GCA_028871475.1 Sphingomonadales bacterium
CCGCTGCAATCCCACCCAAGCCGGCCGCCATGGCTTCCGCCGCCGCAAACCGGCGCCGACCTCGCTCATCAAGCAAAGGATCAAGCGCATCGTAGCGCAGTTTGATGGCCGCCTCGTCAATCACCCCGCGATTCTATAAGATTCGAGGCACCTCGGGAATCCTAAAACCGTCAAAAAAAGACCGCGTAGATTCAGTTATTTATCAACAGACCCTAAGGTCTCTTACAGCACCTTGATGATGGCTGAGAAATCCAGGGCGCTGTTGCCATCGGTCTCGAAGGCGGCATAGAGTTCCTCGGCGCGATGCCCCATCGGCACGGGCGCGCCCACTCCTTCTGCTGCCGCCATGGCAAGCTTCAGGTCCTTGAGCATCAGCGCGGTGGCAAAACCACCCTGATAGCCATTGTCTGCAGGTGTCGTCGGCCCCACGCCGGGCACCGGGCAGTAAGAGGTCATCGACCAGCACTGGCCCGAGGCCTTGGAGGCGATGTCGTAGAAGGTCTGAAGGTCCAGCCCCAGTCGCTCGGCCAGTTTGAAAGCCTCGGCGGTGGCCACCATCGAGGCGCCCAGCAGCATGTTGTTGCAGATTTTCGCCGCTTGGCCCGCACCACTCTCACCCGCATGGATCACTGCCTTGCCCATGCCGGCAAGGATCGGCTCGGCGGCGGCAAAGACCTCGGGGTCGCCACCCACCATGAAGGTCAGCGTTCCGGCATTGGCCGCCGCAATGCCGCCCGAGACCGGCGCGTCACCCATGCGATAGCCCGCAGCGCAGGCAAGCCCGGCAACCTCGCGCGCCGTCGCGACATCGATGGTGGAACAGTCGAGCAGCAGCGCAGCTTCAGGCGCATGACCGATGACGTCGCTCACAAAGAGGGACTTCACGATGGCGCCGTTGGGCAGCATGGTGACCACCGCATCAACGCCTGCCACCGCCTCACGCACCGTTCCGCATGTGGTACAGCCATGCGCGCGGGCCCGCTCCAGTGCAGCCTCAGACAGATCGAAAGCCTGCACCTGATGGCCGGCACGCACCAGATTGGCCGCCATGCCGCCACCCATATTGCCAAGGCCAATGAACGCGATTTTCATGATGCCTCTCCTTTGCGTGGTCCCTCAGGCCATCGTCGGGATAACAAAGGCGTTGCCGCCATCGAGCGAGCCATCGGGCCATTTGGCGGTGATGGTCTTGATCTTGGTCCAGAACTTGACGCCTTCCATGCCGTGCTGGTTGGTGTCGCCAAAGGCACTGCGCTTCCACCCGCCAAAGCTGTGATAGGCCACCGGCACCGGGATCGGCACATTGATGCCCACCATGCCGACATTGACGCGCGCGGCAAATTCGCGTGCGGCATGGCCGTTGCGAGTGAAGATCGCCACGCCATTGCCATATTGATGCTGGCTGGGCAGGGCGAGCGCCGCCTCGAAATCAGCGGCACGCACGATTTGCAACACGGGGCCGAAGATCTCGTTCCTGTAGCTTTCCATGTCGGGCGTGACATGATCGATGAGCGTCGGGCCGACGAAGAAGCCCTTCTCATGACCCTGAAGCGTAAAGCCGCGTCCATCGACGAGGATCTTGCCGCCCTCGGCCTCGCAAGTGGCAATCCAGCTCTCGACACGCGCCTTGTGTTCGGCGGTGACGACAGGACCATAATGCGCTTCGGGATCGCTGGAGATGCCCAGACGCAGGCTTTCGATCTCAGGAAGCAGCTTGTCGATCAGCCGTTCGGCCGTCCCCTCACCCACCGGCACCACCACCGGCAGCGCCATGCAGCGCTCGCCCGCCGAACCAAAGGCCGCGCCGGAGAGATCGCGCACCACGGCATCAAGATCAGCATCAGGCATCACGATGCCATGATTTTTCGCCCCGCCCATCGCCTGCACGCGCTTGCCATTGCGGGCGCCGCGCTCATAGACATAATTGGCGATGTCGGATGAACCCACAAAGCTGATCGCGCCAATCGCGGGATGGTCGAGAATGGCATCCACCATCTCCTTGTCCCCATGCACGACTTGCAGAATGCCTTCGGGCGCGCCGGCTTCCAGCATCAGTTCAGCAAGACGCACCGGCACCGAGGGATCGCGCTCGGAAGGCTTGAGGATGAAGGCATTGCCGCAAGCAATGGCCATGCCAAACATCCACATCGGGATCATGGCGGGGAAGTTGAAGGGCGTGATGCCCGCACCAATGCCGATGGGCTGGCGCATCGAATAGACATCGATCCCCGGCCCCGCGCCCTGCGTGTATTCCCCTTTCAGAAGATGGGGAATGCCGCAGGCAAATTCGATGACATCAAGCCCGCGCTGCACATCGCCCCTGGCATCGGCAATCACCTTGCCATGCTCGCTCGCCAACAGCTCGGCAAGGTCCTGCATGTTGGCCTCGACCAGGCGCTGGAACTCGAACATCACGCGGGCGCGGCGCTGCGGATTGGTCGCGGCCCAGGCGGGTTGAGCCGCAAGAGCAGCGGCGACGGCACGGTCGAGCACGGCTGCATCGCCCAGCGCGACCTCGGCCTGAACCTCGCCGGCGGATGGATTCAAAACCGGTGATCTGCGGCCGATCGTCCCGGCAGTTCCACCCACGATATGATGGTCGATCAGGCGCATCATGCTCTCCTCAACTCCAGACAGTGCTGGAGTAGCCCGACAAATTCCTATGGCAACCATCGCATTTGCATGCCAAGCTGCAAAAATGCAGGTAACAGACTGGAGCGATTTTCAGGCCTTTCTGGCCGTGGCACACACGGGCAAGCTGGCGCTGGCCGGCGAGGCTCTGGGTATGGATGCAACCACGGTGAGCCGCCGTTTGCGCCGCCTCGAAAGCCGCCTGGGCGCTACCCTTTTCGAACAGACGCGCGAAGGCCATATCTTGACCCAGGCCGGTGAGCGGGTCCTGATCGCTGTGGAGGACATGGCCCAGGCCAGCCGGGAACTTGAAGCCAAGGGCCCCGATGCAGGCCTGACCGGCCATGTGCGGATCAGCGTGTCAGAAGGCTTTGGCAATTGGGTGCTGGCGCCCAATCTGGGAGATCTGGCCGCCCGCCACCCCGGCCTTGTCATCGATCTTGTCGCCTCCAGCGGATTTCTCAGCCCCTCGCGCCGCGAGGCCGATATGGCCGTCCTGCTCTCGCGCCCCAAGGCGGGGCCGCTGATCGCCCGCAAACTTTCGGACTATGCGCTGCGGCTTTACGCGAGCCCGCATTATCTCGCGCAGCATCCGTCAATCCGGCGCGCATCCGATCTGAGCTCGGGCCATCACCTCGTTGGTTATGTACCCGAACTGATCTATGCCCCGGAACTCAATTATCTCTCCGAAATCGATCCCGAACTGGTCGCCAATCTGCGCTCTACCTCAATTCTGGCCCAGCATCGCATTCTGGCGGCGGCAGGCGGGGTGGGCGTGCTGCCATGCTTTATCGGCGATGCGGACCCAACCCTCGTTCGCGTCCTGCCCGAACACGTCATCATCCGCAGCTTCTGGCTGGTGACGCACAAGGACACCCATGGCCTGCAGCGCATTCGCGCCGTGAACAGCTGGATCAGCGAGAACGTGAAGTCTCAGGCGAAATGTCTCATGCCATGATGGTGCAAGCTGCCTTGCAGTGAAGCGCCACCTGATCAGACAACTGATCCGCTTGACGCGGTGTCGTCTTTCTGCGGGTTTGACAGGATGCTCTCCGCACTCACTCGCTGACAGCGCGGAGAGGATTGGCAGATTTCTGCCAATTTTCGAGGGTGCGGATCACACCCTCAGTCTTCTTACCCGTCCTCGATGGCCCCCTCGCTGGCAAGGGCGGCACGATCATGGGTGAGTCGCGCGCCGGGGTGCGTAGCGACGTGGATTTCGGCCAGTTTGGCAGCCGAGATGCGGGTGTAGATCTGGGTGGTCTCCAGACTCTCATGGCCGAACAGCGCCTGGATGAACCGGATGTCGGCGCCGCCCTCTAGCATCAGCGTGGCGGCGGTATGGCGCAGCAGGTGGCACGAACCGGGCTTGCCGGTGCAGCGGCTTCCACATAGCCGCGCACCACAGAATGAAGCTCGACAGCCCGTGCCGCCGGTCGGTGATGGTGTGAGCCGAGAAGTTGCGGACGGTGAGCGCCTCCAGGAACCGCTCCATATGGCAGGCCAAGCTATCGGGATCATGGCGACCGGGCAGCGGCGGTAGTGCGTCAACTGATCCGCTTGATGCGTTTCGGTCGTAAGCGTGGGGTTTTCTCTTGAAGGCTCAGCGGCTTGCGCGCGAGCGCGGGGACGATCCTGCCAAGTCGCGGCGGATTTGCCCTTGAGGCGGCTTTTGTGCCCGCGCGGGGCGACTGTCAAAGAACGTTTCCAGATACCTACGCGCGCGGATGCACGCAGGCAAGCGGCTGAGAGAGAAAGTGCGAGCCTTGTATTGGGTAGCACTCGGTGCTATATGAGCGTGTGTCCGATCCGGTTCATCCTCGCGCCTTCAAGTCGGCATGGTTCGCCAAGGCGGCGAAGAAGGCGCGGATTTCGGACGCGATGCTGTGCAAGGCCATTGCCCAGGTGATGGCAGGCCAGGCGGACGATCTGGGCGGTGGCGTGTTCAAGAAGCGACTGTCGGATAACCAGTATCGCTCGATCATCCTGGCGCGCGGGCGCGAGTTTTGGGTCTATCAGTACCTGTTCGCCAAGCAGGACCGCGCCAACATCGAGGACGACGAGTTGAAGGCGTTCCGGGAGCTGGCCAAGGGCTACGCGGCGCTGACGACGGAGCAGGTCACGGCGCTGATCGCAGGCAAGGACTGGATCGAGATTTGTACCGACAGGGATTTCGGCAAGCCGGAGGA
Source organism: Sphingomonadales bacterium (assembly GCA_028871475.1). Lineage (GTDB taxonomy): Bacteria > Pseudomonadota > Alphaproteobacteria > Sphingomonadales > Sphingomonadaceae > Novosphingobium. The sequence continues at coordinate 4,821 of JAGWMZ010000020.1, forward strand.
ACGATGATGAGCAAGCAGGTCTACAAGAGCGACGCTTTCGAGGCGATCCACGGCTCGGCGCGCGCGTTGCACCGGGTCGGTGCGATCAGCAAGGCGACCATGCGCGATTTCGACGCCGCATGTCTGTCGGTACCGCATGCATTTGCGCCCAAGGATATCCAGCGTCTGCGCGAGGCCAACAAGGTCAGCCAACCCGTATTCGCGCGCTACCTCAACACCAGCGAGTCCACCGTCGAGAAGTGGGAGACCGGAGCCAAGCGCCCCAGCGGCATGGCTTTGAAGCTGCTAGCCATCGTCGAGAAGCACGGCCTGCAAGTTCTGGCCTGATCGCGGCGCTGGCGGGGCCACGATGCTCCGCATCGAGCCAGCAATTCAGATACACACCTCACGCACGGGTGCATGACGGTTTTTTGCGGGTTTGACAGGATTCTCTCTGCACTCCCTCGCTGACAGCGCGGAGAGGATTGGCAGATTTCTGCCAATTTTCGAGGGTGCGGATCGCACCTTCAGTTTTCTTACCCGTCCTCGATGGCCCCCTCGCTGGCAAGGGCGGCATCGAGCATGGCTCGATCATGGGTGAGTCGCGCGCCGGGGTGCGTAGCGGCGTGGATTTCGGCCAGTTTGGCAGCCGAGATGCGGGTGTAGATCTGGGTGGTCTCCAGACTCGCATGGCCAAGCAGTGCCCGGATGAACCTGATGTCGGCGCCGCCCTCCAGCATCAGCGTGGCGGCAGTGTGGCGCAGCAGATGGCATGAGCCGGGCTTACCGGTGCAAGCGGCTTCCACATAGCCGCGCACCTTTTCCGATAGCCGCTTGGGATCGAGCGGGCGACCATCACGGCTCAGGAGCAGATGGCCCGGATCACGCCCACCACAAGCCCGGGGCGCACTTTGTCGCGATAGGCGGCAAGCCAGGCTTTCGCCCGCTCGCCCAGTGGCACCACCCGGTCCTTGTCGCCCTTGCCTTGGCGTATCATCAGGATGGCGCGGGTATGGTCCACATCGAACAGCTTGAGATTGGTCAGCTCGCTGCGCCGGATCGCGGTGGCGTAGAGCACTTGCATGATCGCCCGATCGCGCAGCCCCAGTGGCGCGGTCACATCGGGCACCGCCAGGATCGCCTCGACCTCCTCGGCGGAGAGCACCAGCGCGGGCAGGCGCTTTTCCGGGCGGGGCAGATCGAGTTCGCTGGCCGGGTTCGACAGGATATGATGCTCGCGCGCCAGCCATTTGAACCACGCCCGGATCGGCACCAGGCGCTGCGCCTGCGTGCGGAACGACAGCGGCTCCCATTTGGGCTTGCGCCGGTAGTAGAGATGGCACTGGTAACGCTCCAGCACCGGTTTGGTGACCTCGTTGGGCCGTTCCAGCCCACGCTCAGCACACCACAGAATGAAGCTCGACAGCCCGTGCCGCCGGTCGGTGATGGTGTGAGCCGAAAAGTTGCTGACGGTGAGCGCCTCCAGGAACCGCTCCATATGGCAGGCCAGGCTATCGGGATCATGGCGACCGGGCAGCGGCGGGAGTGCGCGGTGGGGCTTGTCTATGCGTATGATCGCACCGCGTCCGCATCGTCCAGAGACGTGCTTTCTGGTGCGGTGATGGCAGCAGCAGGCAGGAACGGCACGATGGCGCCGTTTTTCTGGGTTTCAGCAGGCCGACCAGGGCCCGACAGGTCACCGACCACACCCCGACCGGAGCCCGACCGATCTGGCATCACCCCCAACCGGTTTGCGTCATAGTGCTGCCGCTTCAGGCTCCCGACGTCGATCAGACCCATGAAGGGTTGGCCTGCGGCATCCTGCCCTTCACCCGCCCATAGGAGTTCATAGACGAACCGTGGGACGATATCTGGCGCAGTGTGGAACGCCAGGCCGATACGCTCGACGCACGGGCACAGAATGTCTCGCTCGGCACGCTAACGCTCGATCCTGACATCAAGGCGCCGTCCTATCTGGTCGATGGCCATGTCCATATCATGCCCGGCGGCTATGCGCTGGATGCCGAAGGGGTCCGTCAGGGCGCGCTGATGGACCGCGGCGGGGCGGTCTATATGCTGGGGCGCAATGGCGGCTTCCTCAATGACGGGCGCGGCAAGACGATTTTGGCACATGTCTATGCGCTCTATCCCGACCTGCAGCCGCGCCGCATTCTGGAACTGGGCTGCGGCGTTGGCACCAGTCTGCTGCCGGTCGCCCAGGCCTTCCCCGAGGCAGAAAGTTTCGGCCTGGATGTCGGCGCCTCGATGCTGCGCTATGCCCATGCGCGGGCAGGCCATCTGGGCGTGGCGGCCCATTTCGTGCAAGGCAGCGCGGAAGCGGCCCCGTTCGAGGACGCCAGCTTCGATCTCGTTTTCTCCGCCGCGCTGATGCACGAAACATCGGCGGAGGCGATCGAGCGCATTCTGGCGGAAAGTCACCGGCTGCTGCGCCCCGGCGGGGTGGCGGTGCATCTCGAAGTGCCCTCCCGCTATGATGAGCTGGACTTGTGGAGTCAGATCCGCTCGCAAGTCGAACGCGATTACAACAATGAGCCTGCCTGGCAGGCCGCCACCTCCGCGGATTACGGCGCGCTGATGCGCGCGGCAGGCTTCAGCGATGTCGCCGTGGGCTTTCAGGATGCGGCATGGGCGCCATCGCCTGGCCAGGGCGGCTTTGGCCCTGAGTCCAAGGGTGTTTTCCGCTCCTGGTTCGTCACCTCGGCGCGGCGCTGATCCTGTCTTCAACGCGGTAGCAAACCCCCGCAAGCACGCCGCTCGCGGGGGTTTTGGTTTGCCCGACGGACGGCACGCTCCAACGCTTGCGCCCTTGGTCGTGATACTCGACCGCCGCGCTTTCCGCTATGCTGTCGCACGGAGCTCAGTTTTGGATGTCAGGCTGATGGCAAACACCGCAACCCGCCTTATCTGCGTGCATAAAGGCGTAAATATGATAATCATGCATACGCAAGGCAGATAATAACCCGATTCTGCATTTATCGACTCGCTGCCCGAGGAGACCATCGATGCTGCGTCCCGACCGCATGACCGCCCTGCTCGATCTCGTGTTCGACAGGCTGCGCGCGCCATGGCGGGGCCGCAGGCGTGCCCGCGCGGCCTCACCCGCCATCGATGCCGACAGCCTCCTCACGATGGCGCGCGATGTTCTGGTCGAGCGCAGCCAGTCCTCGGGCGTGGGGCTGGCCCGGCGGATGCTCGATCATTACGCCGCCCTCGACGATGCCGGGCGCCTCACCTTCTTCGAGGGCTTGACGCGTGATTTCGCCCCCGATCCTGCCGCGATCGAGAGCGCATGGCAGGCCTATCGCGCCGACCCCGGCCCGCTCTCGCTCGCCGCAGTCACGCGCGCTGCCGAACCTCCGCGTCAGGAACTGCTGCGCCGCCTCAACCAGCCTCCCGCCGCCACCGCCGATCTGGTCGGATTGCGCGCCGATCTGCTGCCGCTGCTGCGCGACCATCCCGCGCTGGCGCCGCTGGAAGAGGATCTGGCCCATCTGCTGCGTTCATGGTTCAACCGCGGCTTCCTGATGCTGCGGCGGATCGACTGGTCGAGCCCGGCCGATCTGCTCGAACGCATCATCCGTTATGAGGCGGTCCATTCCATTGGCACATGGGTGGAACTGCGCGACCGCCTGCTGCCGCAGGACCGGCGCTGCTATGCCTTCCTGCACCCCGCCATGCCGGAGGAACCGCTGATCTTCGTCGAGGTGGCGCTATGCGCCGAGATCCCCGGCTCGATCCAGACCCTGCTGGCGCCCGACCGCGAGGAATTGCCGGTCGATCAGGCCCGCGTGGCGGTGTTCTATTCGATCTCGAACTGTCAGGCCGGGCTGGCGGGCATTTCCTTCGGCCGCTTCCTGATCAAGCAGGTGGTCGAGGATCTGTCCCGGGAATTCCCGGCGCTCGACACATTCGTCACCCTCTCACCCATCCCCGGCCTGCGCCGCTGGCTGGCGAGCCAGGGCGAGGATGACGATCTGCCGCCCGATCTGCCCGCCACCGACCCGCGCGCCAAGGCGCGCATCGCTCTGGCCGCGCGCTATGTGCTCAGTGCGAAAGACCGGCACGAGCGCCCCCTCGATCCGGTGGCACGCTTCCATCTGGGCAATGGCGCGCGGGTGGAGCGCCTGTGCTGGATGGGCGATACCTCCGCCAAGGGACTGGCGCAATCAGGCGGCATGATGGTCAACTACCTCTATGACCTCGCCACGCTGGAAGCCAACCACGAGGCCTTCGCGCGCGAGGGCACGGTGACCGCCCATCCCGCGCTCAGCCGCCTGCTGCGCGAGGCGGCCTCGGCCTGATCAGGCAAGATCAGGCCAGAGCATCCGCTCGGCCCGGTCAGGGTCAGGCACCAGCGCGCTTTGGTGGTCGAGCACCATCGTGGCGCGGTTCCGCGCGTCAAAGCGGCCCCAATCGGGCAGGCCCGGCGCCATCGGGCGCCCCTGGCGCACAAAGGCCACCATGGCGCCATGCATACGGTCGGCCATCGGCTGATCGGCAGCGGACAGGCCGAAGAATTGCATGAACATCGGCATCTGCACATGGTCAAAGGTGAAGGGCACGTCGAGCACATGCGGCGTGTGCCCCTTGAACGGACCGCCCGGCGCGGGATAGGTCAGACGATAGCGGAACACCCGGTTGCCCCTTGCAGCGTGAGCAAGCGCGATGCGCAGGCAGGGCATACCGTATTCTTCCGCCGTCAGCAGGCGCCAATGCCGTTCGGCAGGCGAGAGGGCGGGAAAGGCGCGAGCATAGCGTTCATCGAGCCGGGCCATCTCCTCCATGATGGCATTGGCGATGAACTGCGGCGCCAATGGCTCGGCAGCGCGGTCAGCAGGCAGGAACAGTCGCCCCTCATCCGCATTCGAACCGATGAGCAGCGGCACCGCCGGTGCCATGCCCCGGCGCATACGCTCAAGCGGCACCATCGGCATGAAGGCGCCATCCACCACCGGGCGATAAGGGAAATTGCGTGGCCAGGCCTGTTTGGCGGCCTGCTGCGCCGCGAGTATTTCGGCCACCGGAGCCGAAAGCAGCGCCTGCACACCCCCCAGCTTGTCCACAAACAGCCGCGCGAAGGCCTCGGCCTCGTCCATGCGATGCACGGTTTGCGCGCCGCCGCTGAACATGGCCGCCTGAGCATAAAGGCCATCGGCCGAGGGCGCCCCCATCAGCGAGCCAACATTCTTGCCCCCCGCCGATTCGCCCGCGATGGTGACTCGCCGCGGATCGCCGCCAAAGGCCGCGATATTGGCGCGCACCCAGCGCAGGGCCAAAAGCTGGTCGCGCAGGCCATTGTTGCCGCTGCCGCGATAAGGCGCACCCAGCAGGGCACCGGTTTCCAGAAAGCCCAAAGCGCCGAGGCGATAATTGACCGTGACGCAGACCACGCCATCGCGAGCGAAACGGTCACCGATTATGCCGGCCTCGCCGCTCCAGCCGGTCTCATTTGCGCCGCCGTGAATATAGATAAGAACCGGATGCGGACCAGGCGTGGAAGGCGCCCAGACGTTGAGCTGGAGGCAATCCTCCGACATCGCGCCTGCCATCGGCACTTGCCCTGCGACCTGCGGGGCGACGCGGGCAAGCTGGGTGGCGTCAAGCACACCTTGCCAGCGTGCAGCAGGGCGCGGCGGGGCAAAACGCGCGGCACGGCCAAAGGGAATGCCCGTGAACACCCGGATAGTGCCCTGCGCCTGCCCACGGACGCTGCCGAGGCTGGTCGCCACCACCAGCGCCTGTGGGTCGGCGCGAGCCACGCCGGCGAGCGAGGCGAGAGGAGCAGCGCCCAGCCAAGCCATGGCACAACGGCGGTTCAGCATATCAGGCGCTCGCTGCCACGAAGAGGTCACCATAGGTTTCGCGCAACTGCTTTTTCTGGATCTTGCCCATGGTGTTGCGCGGCAGTTCAGGCACAAAAACCACCCGGCGCGGCTGCTTGAACCGCGCCAGCTCGCCCGAAAGCGCGGCGATCACCGCCGCCTCGTCGAGATCAGGGCTGCGCGCCTGCACCACGGCCACCACGCCCTCGCCCATATCGGGATGGGGCACGCCGATGACGGCGCTTTCGGCCACGCCGGGTATGGCATCGATCAAAGCCTCGACCTCGGCGGGATAGACGTTGAAGCCGCCGCAAATGATGAGATCCTTGGCCCGGCCCACGATGGAGACATAGCCGCGCGCATCCACCACGCCCATATCGCCGGTGATGAAGAAGCCATCGGGGCGCAGTTCCTCCGCCGTCTTTTCCGGCAGGCGCCAATAGCCTTTGAAGACGTTGGGGCCGCGCACCTCGATGCCGCCCACTTCGCCCTGGGGCAGTTCCTCGCCGGTTTCCGGGTTGGTGATGCGCAGCTCCACGCCTGGAAGGGGAAAGCCTACACTGCCGGGAACTCGGTCGCCGTCATAGGGGTTGGAGGTGTTCATATTGGTTTCGGTCATGCCGTAACGTTCAAGAATGGCATGACCGCTGCGCGCGGAAAATTCCTTGTGCACTTCGGCTGAGAGCGGCGCAGAACCCGAGACGAAGAGCCGCATGTGACTGGCAAGCTCGCGCGTAAAGCCGGGCTCGGCCAGCAGGCGCGAATAGAAAGTGGGCACGCCCATCAGCACGCTGGCCTGGGGCATCAGCCGCACCAGTTCCTTCACATCGAATTTGGGCAGCAGGATGATTGCCGCGCCGGCCGCCAGTGTGATGTTGGTCGCCACGAAAAGCCCGTGGGTGTGAAAGATCGGCAAGGCATGGAGCAACCGGTCCTGCTCGGTGTAGCGCCAATAGTCGCGCAGCGTTGCAGCATTGGAGGCCAGATTACCCTGGCTGAGCATGGCCCCCTTCGAGCGCCCCGTGGTGCCAGACGTATACAGGATGGCGGCCAGATCCTCGCTCTGGACATCATGGACCGGCGTATTTTCGCCCTGTCCGTCCGCCAGCATCGCCAGTTCGCCCCCACCCTGGCTGTCCAGCGTCAACCGTGCTGGCACGCCCAGCTCGGCGCACAGGGCGCTCATCGCCGCCTCATCCTCGGGGCGGTGGATGAACAGCGCCGGCTCGGCATCGCCCAGGAAAAAGCGCAACTCCCCCGCCGTATAGCCGGTGTTGAGCGGCAGATAGACCGCCCCGATGCGCATCGTCGCCAGATAGGTGAGCAGCGCCGTCGCGCTTTTTTCCACCTGAACGGCAATGCGATCGCCCGGCGTCACCCCTTTGGCGCGGAACAGGCCGGCGATCTGCCCGCTGCGCGCATAGGCCGCGCCATAGGTGATCACCTTGCCATCTGGCAAAATCAGGAAGGGTGCGTGCGGAACCTGCGCGGCGCGGGCCTGAAATCGCGAAAACATGTCCTGCCGCATGGGCGCTCCTCTCTGGCTTTGGTGTTTCAAGGCGACGGGGAACCGGACTCGGCTCACCACGACGCGGTTGATCCTGTTTCCAGTGTATGCAAGAATGTGTCCAGAGAAAATTTTGTATGCGAGGCGAGAGGCCCTTCCGATGACTGATACCAGCGCACTGCTTCTTTCCGAACGCATCCGCATCGCTCTGGCTGACGAAATCACCACCGGTGCCCTTGCATCAGGCGTTGCGCTTGACGAGCAGCAGATCGGCGATCGTTTCGGTGCCTCGCGCACGCCTGTCCGCGAGGCGCTGCGCCAGCTCGCCTCCTCGGGCCTCATCGAGATGCGTCCCCGTCGCGGCGCCATCGTCGCGGCAATGACGCCCGATACCATCGCCGACATGTTCGAGATGAGCGCCGAGATGGAAGCGCTGTGCATTCGCCTCGCCACCTATCGCATGACACCCATCGAACGCAGCGCCCTGCGCCGCCTGCATGAGGCTTCCGAAGCGATGGTCGCCGCCGGCGACATCGATGCCTATGATACCTTCAACCTGCGCTTCCATCAGGCGATCTATGAGGGCACGCACAACCGCTTCATCGCCGCGCAGGCCGTTGCCCTGCGCGAACGGATGGCCGCCTTTCGCCGCACGCAGCTGCGCGAGAGCGGCCGCCCCGTCAAATCCCGCGCGGAACATGGACAGTTGCTCGACGCCATCATGCGCGGCGACGGCGAGGAAGCGGCCAAAGCGATGCGCGCCCATATGTTCAATGCGTCGAGCGCGATGGAGCGCATGATCCAGAGCCAAAGCTGACCCCCTGCGGCCACCGGTAAAGCCGGGGCCGCTGCCAGAGAGGATGACGGAATGCCGATTTTCGGGACGGCGCTGCTGGCGCTGTGCACTGTGCTGGGTGTCGCGCTCGGCGAAATCCTCGGCGCGGTGCTGCATGTGAAGGCCAATGTCGGCGGAGTGGGGCTGGCGATGCTGTTGCTGCTGGCCGCGCGTCAGGCTCTGGCGCGGCGCGGCTGGCTGCGGCCCGGCCTGCGGCTGGGCATCGAATTCTGGGCCTTTCTCTACATTCCCATCGTCGTCGCCATGGCCGCGCAACAAAATGTCCGCGCGGCGCTGAGCGGAGGGCCGATGGTGCTGATCGCCGGACTGGGCGCGGTGACACTGTGCTTCGCGCTGGTCGCGCTGCTGGGCCGGCTGATGAAGGAGCGCGCCGATGACTGAGATCTGGACCCGCATCGCCAGCGATCAGGCACTGATCCTGGGTTTTGTCGCCGTCGGCGCGATCATGGGCGCGGCCCAACTGCTTTCGCGCGGGCTCACCCGCGGGCGCATTCATGGCAGCGCCATCGCGATCTTAGGCGCGCTGGCGCTGGCCTGGCTGGGCGGCGAGCTGACGGGGGGCAAGAAAGGCCTTGCCGATGTGCCGGGGCTCGCCGGACTCACCCTGCTCGGCGGGGCGATGCTGCGCGATTTCGCCATCGTCGCCACCGCTTTCGAGGTCGATACCGCCGAGGCGCGCAAGGCGGGCTGGGCCGGCGTCATCGCGCTGGCGCTGGGAACGCTGGTGCCCTTCGTGCTGGGTGTGGGCGTGGCCTGGGGCTTTGGCTATCGCGATGCCGTCTCGCTTACCACGCTGGGCGCGGGCACGGTGACCTATATCGTGGGCCCGGTCACCGGGGCGGCGCTGGGCGCCTCCTCGCCGGTCATCGCCCTGTCGATCGCCACCGGCGTGTTCAAGGCGGTGCTGGTGATGACCGCCACACCCTTCGTCGCCCGTTTCATCGGCCTCGACAATCCGCGCAGCGCCATGCTGTTTGGCGGGCTGATGGGCACGGTTAGCGGCGTGAGCGGGGGCCTTGCCGCCACCGACGAGCGCCTTGTCCCCTATGGCGCGCTTACCGCCACATTCCATACCGGCATCGGCTGTCTGGTGTGCCCCTCCGTGCTGTTCCTCGCCGTGCGCGCACTGATGTGAGCGACAGGGAGGAAGTCCACGTCAAAAGAATACCAAAAATGTCACACTTGGCCATTTTGTATATCAAGTGCCAATTATACCCATATTGAGCATATTGCACTCGGCACCCTTCATTTGTATCCATCATCGCAGAAAAAGCGAATCTACGCATGCATATGCGTCCATGATTCGGGGATGAGGATACATAAATTTCCGATGATTGAGCGGCCTTGCGGCTGCTGCGCCCCCCTGCCCAGCCATCTGGTGGCGAGGCAGGGCGCGCGATCTGCAAACAACAATCACAATGGCGGGAGGGCCAACCATGCACATGATCCTGAAATGCAGCCTGTCACTTCTGGCCGTCGTGGCCGCCACGCCGGCCGTGGCCCAAACGCAAAGCCAGACACCGCCCCAAGCAGCCGCCGATGACAACAAGGGCGTCGCCGACATCGTGGTCACCGCGCAAAAACGCGCCGAACGCCTGCAGGACGTGCCTGTCGCGGTCAGTTCGGTCAGCGGCGACATGCTCAAATCCTCCAATCTCACCAACATCACCGACATCCGCTTCCTGGCGCCCAGCATCCAGTTCGCCGAATCGAACAGCGTGCGCGGCGAGGGCTTTTCGGTGCGCGGCGTTGGCACTTTCGCCTTTGCCGATGGCACCGAGCAGAGCGTGAGCGTGGTGGTTGACGGTGTGGTGCTGGGACGCCCCGGCATGGGCACGGGCGATCTGGCCGACATCGCCCAGGTCGACATTCTGCGCGGGCCGCAGGGCATGCTGTTCGGCAAGGGCGGCTCGGCAGGCGTGGTGAGCATCACCACCAAGAACCCCACGCATGAGCTGGAAGCAAGTGGCCGCGTCTCCTATGGCAGCGGCAATGAAACCAAGCTGGAGGGCGTGTTTAACCTGCCGATCAGCGATACGCTGGCCTGGCGCACCAGTGGCTATTACAACCGGCGCGACGGTTTCATCCAGAACGTGTATACAAACAAGGTGTTGGGCGGCACCAGCGAAGGCGGCTTCCGCACCAAGCTGCTATGGACGCCTGACGCGGATCTCAGTGTCCTGCTCGCCGCCGACTGGGGCCATCACTCGGCCGATTGCTGCCAGTCGGTCATCATCGGTACGGTTGGCGCGCCCGCAGGCAATTACATCGTCTCGCGCCTTGCTGCTTATAACATCGTGCCCAGCCTGACCAATACCCAGACCAATGTGGGCGGCAAGGTCTATATGAACGCCACGCAATGGGGCACCTCGGCTGAGGTCAACCGCGAGTTCGGCGGCTACACGCTCACCTCGATCACCGCCTTCCGCAAGTGGATCGACCACGACAACACCGACACCGGCTTTACCGACACGCCCTATTTCCCCGTCAACGGTGCAGATGAAACCCAGCAGCAGTTCACGCAGGAATTGCGCCTGGCCTCGCCCAAATCGGGGTTGATCGACTATGTTGTGGGCCTTTATTACTTCAACCAGAACCTGAAGGCATCTTACCCCCAGCAGGGGCAATTGGGCCTTCCCGCCTCCACCACCGTTTACAGTCGCGATGCCCAGCCCGATATCCAGACGATCAACTATGCCACCTTCGGTCAGGCCAACATCAATTTGTCACGCAACTGGAAGATCATCGTGGGCGGGCGCTACACGCATGACGATCTGACGCTCGAAAGCTACAACCGCACGTTGGTGAGCCCGACCGACACCGGCTATCCCGGCGCGCCGCCGCTCTATTTCAATTCAACGACTTACCCCTCCTACACCAAGGCGGACAATTTCTCCTACAAGCTGGGCACGGAATACAAGTTCACGCCCGACATCATGGGCTATTTCACCTATGCACGCGGCTACAAGGGGCCGGGCCTTGGCCTTATCAGCGGCTATACGCTGGGCGCGCCGCTGTTCTCGCAACCTGAAATCCCCACCAACTATGAGGTCGGCTTCAAGACGAGCTGGTTCAGCCGCCGCCTGGTGTTCAACATCGATGCCTTCACCACCGACATCAAGAACTTCCAGACGCAGATCGCCACGCCCTATATTTTCAACGGGCAGAATCTCTCGATCCTGCAGGTGGCCAACGCCAACAAGGTGCGCAGCCGCGGCGTCGAAATGGACTTCGTGGCGCGTCCCACCCGCCGCCTGACGATCAACGGCAATGCCGCCTACATCGATGCCAAATTCGCCGATTTCCCCAATGGCACGTGTAACTACAACGCTCAGCCCGGCTGCTTCCTCTCTACGACGATCCCGGGCACCAACACCACTGTACCGGCAACGCGCTTCTTCAACAACACCGGCAATGTGCTACCCAATTCGCCCAAATTCACCTATTCACTGGGCCTTGCCTACAACGTGCCGGTGAATGAGCGCATGGAAGCCTTCGTCAAGGCCAATTACAACTATCGCAGCTCGGTCAATTTCAGCGCCAACAATGATCCGCTCACCTATCAGCGCGGCTATGGCATCGCGGGCGGGCAGATCGGCCTGCAAGCGGCGAACAAGGCGTGGGATGTGGCCTTCTTCGTGCGCAATCTGTTCAACACCAACTTCGTCACCGCCATCGGCAACAACGGCATCTATCAAAACGCCTGGCTCACCACCGATGCCACCCGCACCGTGGGCGTGGTGCTCGACGTGAAACTGGGCCACTAGACCACATGTCCGCCTGAGGCAGGGCGGACCCGGCGCGTCGTGATGGCGCAAGGCGCCGGCCCGCCTTGGCTTTTCCGGCTCAGCGGCTAGGATGAGCCCATGGATATGTTCGCAGCCCTGCGGGCCTTTGTGGCGGTGGTCGAGAATGGCGGTTTCGCGCCCGCCGCGCGGCAGGCCGGGCAAGCAGCCTCCTCCTTCACGCGTCATGTCGATGCGCTTGAGGCCGCGCTCGGCGTCAGCCTGCTCAACCGCTCGACCCGCAGCGTCTCGCTGACCACAGCGGGGGAAAACTATTATCCGCAGGCCACCCGCCTGCTCGCCCAGCTCGAGGATGCCAACAACCAGGTCCGTGAAGGCGAAGGCCCACCGCGCGGTCTGTTGCGCGTCAGCCTGCCGGCCTCCTTCGCCCGCATGCACATCACCCCCTTCCTGCCGCGCTTCATGGCGCAATATCCAGGGATCGAGCTCGACCTGCTGATGAGCGATGCGATGGTCAATCTGGTGGAACAACGCATCGATGTCGCGATCCGGCTCGGCGTGCTAGACTCCTCCAGCCTGATGGCGCGGCGCCTGGCCCCCCATCGCCGGATCACCTGCGCCAGTCCTGCCTATCTGGCGCGTCACGGCACGCCGGCCACGCCGGGCGATCTGGCTGCGCATGCCTGCCTGACCTTTGCCTTTGCCGATGGCGAGCGGCTTTGGCGCTTTTCGCAAGGCCAGCGCATCGAGCAGATCCGGGTCAGGGGCCCGCTGCGCGCCAATCAGGCCGAGGCCCTGAAGGAAGGCGCGCTGGCCGGGCTGGGTCTGGTGATGCTGCCCACATGGCTGGTGGGGGAGGAGGTGGCGCAAGGCACACTGCAACCGGTGCTGGCCGCATGGCAGGGCGAGATTGGCCGCCCCGGCGTCACCACCACGCTGGAAGGGGGCATCCATGCCCTCTATCTGCCCGACCGCAAGGGATCGCCCAAGGTTCGCGCCTTTGTCGATTTTCTCGCCGCGCGGTTCGGCACGCCGCCCTATTGGGACCGCGCGCTTTAATCTTTGCGTATAATGCAAAAATGATCGCGATTATGAGCTGATTATCAGAATCTGAAAACAGGTGCAGAGCTGCGGCATCAACCCGGACGCGCCCTCAGGGCCTCGTCTCATGGAGTGCCCCTGACATGACCCATCTGCTCTTTGACCCCATCACCCTTGGCGCGATCGACCTGCCCAGCCGGATCGTCATGGCCCCGCTCACCCGTTCGCGCGCGGCGGCAGGCAATGTGCCCTCACCCCTGGCTGTCGACTACTACCGCCAGCGGGCATCTGCCGGGCTCATCATCACCGAAGGCACCCAAATTTCCCAGCAAGGCCAGGGCTATGCCTGGACGCCGGGCATTCATACCCAGGCCCAGATCGCGGGCTGGGCGAAGATTGCCGAGGCCGTGCATCAGGAAGGGGGCCGCATCGTCATGCAGCTCTGGCATGTCGGCCGCGTGTCGCATGGCGTGTTTCAGCCGGGCAGCGGCCGCCCCGTCGCGCCGACTGCCATGCCCGTCCCTGCCAAGGCCTTCATTCCCGGGCCCGATGGCAAGGGCACCTTCGCCGATGTGCCCGAGCCGCGCGAACTCACCATCGCGGAGATCCAGATGATCATCGCCGATTATGCGCAGGCCGCCCGCAATGCGCTGGCCGCCGGGCTGGACGGGGTCGAGTTGCACAGCGCCAACGGCTATCTGCTCGACCAGTTCCTCAACAGCGCGAGCAACTGGCGCACCGACCGCTACGGCGGCTCGCCGGAAAACCGGGCAAGGCTGCTGCTCGAAGTGATCGATGCCCTGTGCGATGCCATCGGCAGCGCGCGGGTGGGTGTGCGCCTCGCCCCGATGGGCAAGGCCTTTGGCATGGATGAGGCCGATCCCGAAACGCTGTTCCATTATGTTGCCAGCGCATTGGACAAGCGCAATCTGGCCTATCTCCATCTGGTCGAACCGGCGGTCAAGGGCCGCGAGATTGCCGCTGACGCCGATCCGCGCGCCGAGGCCCTGATGCGCGACATCCGCGCCTGCTTTTCCGGGCCGATCATTCTGGCAGGCGGCTATACGCGGCGGAATGCCGAGCAGGCACTGGCCGATCGTCGCGGCGATCTCATCGCCTTTGGCCGGCCCTTTCTGGCCAACCCCGACCTGCCCGCGCGGCTGCTGGCCGATGCCCCGCTCAACGAGCCGGACCCGACCACCTTCTATGGCGGCGGCGCACATGGCTATACCGATTACCCCACCCTTGGCGAAGTGGCCACGTGCAAGACCGTCGCGTGACCGCCCCGGCCGCCGCGTCCATGCGCCCCGGGCTGACGCTCAGCATGGCTGCGGCCACCGGGCTGGCGGTGGCCAACATCTACTACAACCAGCCGATGCTGGGGCTGATCGAAGCCGACCTGCCCGGCACCGCCGCCGGTTTCGTGCCCACGGTAACGCAACTGGGCTATGCGCTGGGCCTGTTCCTGCTGGTGCCGCTGGGCGATCTGGTCGAGCGGCGGGGGTTGATCCTGGCCCAGTTCATCGCGCTCGCCCTGGCACTGGTGGCGGCGGCGATGGCGCCGAGCGGACCCGCGCTGTTGGTCGGCTCGCTGATGGTGGGCACGCTGGCCACGGTGGCGCAGCAGATCGTGCCCTTGGCCGCCCATGTCGCGCCGGAGATCCGGCGCGGCGCGGTGATCGGCAAGGTGATGGCCGGATTGCTGCTGGGCATTCTGCTCAGCCGCACGCTGGCCGGTTTCGTGGCGCAGCAGGCCGGATGGCGCAGCATGTTCTGGCTGGGCGTGCCGCTGGCCGTCAGCGCGGCGGTGCTGTCGCGGGTGATGCTCCCGGTGTCGCGGCCCGAAAGCAGCCTTTCCTATCCCCGGCTGCTCGCCTCCCTGTGGCACCTGTGGCGCGATCTGCCGGTGCTGCGGCGCGCCACGCTGACGCAAGGCCTGCTGTTTGCCGCCTTCAGCGCGTTCTGGAGCATGCTGGCACTGCAGGTGCAACACCTTGGGCATGGTCCCTCGGTGGCGGGCCTGTTCGGCATCGTGGGGGCAGTCGGCGTGCTGGCGGCGCCCGCGGCGGGCCATCTGGCCGACCGGCAAGGGCCCAGTGCCGCCATTGTCGGCGGCACGGTTCTGACCATCGCGGGATGGGCCATCACAGGGCTGCTCCACGGGCTGACGGGGCTGGCACTGGGCTGCATCGTGCTCGATCTTGCCGTGCAGGGCGCGCTGATTTCCCACCAGCATCTGGTCTTTGCGCTCCGGCCCGACGCGCGCGCCCGGCTCAACACGCTGTTCATGGGCGGCATGTTTCTGGGCGGGGCAGCCGGATCGGCGCTGGCCCTTGTGGCATGGCGCGCCATGGCCTGGCCCGGCGTGTGCCTGCTGGGAGGAGCATTGGCAGCGGTGGCGTTCCTCGTGCGACGGGGTGGCGCAAGGCGAGCGTGATCGCGGCAACCGGCGTTTCTCTGGCCGGGGCAAGATCCATATGGCCATGTCGTTGTGGCTGCTTTAGGACGGGGCCATGCTCTCGCCCCCCTCCACCCTGCCCCAGGCAGAGACGATCGCCGCGCTGTTCGATGTCGATCTGGTCGGGCTCATCGCCAGCTTCATCTGTCTGTCCACCGCCTTCCTGCTCGGCACGCTCATCGGCCTTGAGCGGCAATGGCGCCAGCGCACGGCGGGCCTGCGCACCAATGTGCTGGTCGCGGTGGGCGCGGCGGCCTTTGCCGATCTGGGCCTGCGCGTCGCCGGCGTGGATGGCGGGGTACGCGTCATTTCCTATGTCGTCTCGGGCATCGGCTTTCTGGGCGCGGGCGTCATCATGAAAGAGGGCACGCAGGTACGCGGGCTGAACACGGCAGCCACCTTGTGGGCCAGCGCCGCGGTTGGCAGCTTTGCCGGCGCGCGCAAGCCGGCCGAGGCGGTGCTGGTCGCCATCTTCGTGCTGGCGGGCAACACGCTGCTGCGCCCGCTCGTTGATGCCGTCAACCGCCGCCCGATGCATCCGGACGAGACCGAGGCGCTGTACCGCGTGCATGTCGTGTGTCTTGCGGAACATGTCTCGCAGGCGCGTGATCTTCTGTTCGAAGAGCTCGAAATGCATCACTATCCGATCCGCGAGATCGAGACGCTGACCGATGGCGATACGCAGGTCGAGCTGGCCGCCATCCTTGTGCCCACCACAGCCAATCCGGCCGATCTCGATGCCATCACCGCCCATATCGCCCGCCATGACGCCATCACCAGCGCGACATGGACCGTGAGCGCGACAAGCTGATGATCCGCATCGAGGGGATCGAGGCTTTCGTGGCCACCGCCGAACATGGCTCGATCAGCGCGGCGGCACGGCAGTTGCGCCTGTCCAAATCGGTGGTGAGCGAAAGGCTGGCCGAGCTTGAACGTTCGCTGGGCGCCAGCCTGCTCCATCGCAGCACGCGCAAGCTGGCGCTGACCGAGGATGGCATGGCCTTCCTGCCGCGCGCCACGCGCATCACCTGCGAGATCGCCACGGCGGCGGCCGACATTGCCGAGCGGCGCGGCACGCTGAGCGGCCCCTTGCGGATTGCAGCGCCCGTCACCTTTGGGCGGCTGCATCTGGGCCCGGCGCTCTATCCCTTCCTCAAGGCCCATCCCGAAATCCAGCTGACGCTCGATCTCGACGATCGGCGCATCGATGTCTCTTCAAGCGGGCATGACGCCATCATCCGCCACGGCGCCATCGACGATACGCGGCTGATCGTGTGGAAACTGGCGGAAAGCCGGCGGATCCTGACCGCCTCCGCCGCCTATCTGGCCGAGCATGGCACGCCCGCCACGCTGGAGGATCTGCAGCATCACCGGGGCCTTTACTACACCAATCGCGGCGTGGGCGACTGGCGCTTTGAAACAGCGAACGGGCCTGTTGCCATCCGCGCGCGCATGGCATTGGGGGTAAACAATGGCGATGTGATGCGCGATGGCGCCATGGCCGGGCTGGGTCTGGCCATGCTGCCCGCGTTCATCGCCGGACCGGCGATCAAGGCGGGCGATCTGCTCGAGGTGCGGCTTGATGCCGCCCCTGCGCCCGATTACCTCTACATGGCCCACGCGCAGGGGCGCGAACCCTCCGCCAAGCTGCGCAGCCTGATCGACCATTTGCGCAAGAGCTTCGGCGACCCGCCCTATTGGAACTGATCCGGGCAGCGGAGCCCGGTCAGGTGCTGGGTGTTGGCGCGAGGCAGGCTTGTTTGTCACCCTTGTTGCAGGCGGCAACCTGAGCGTGCCAGGCGGCCATCGCCCGGTCATAGGCTGCCTCTTTCATCGCCTGCCTGGTGCGGATCGCGGCGATAGCCTCCCGGCGCGCTGCGACTGCCGCCTTCCTTTCACCAACGGCCTCGTGATAGCGTTGCCATTCAGCTTGCTGCTGAGCCCTCTGGGCTGCCATCGTCGCGGACACGCCCTGCTCAAAACTGGCATTGGCTGCATCCGTCGCGGGATTTTGCGCGGGAACCACCGTTCCGGGCGGCGCAGAGAAGGAGGCAGCGGCAGAGCCATCAGCGGGCGGAGAAGAGGCCGCGTTCTGCGCCAATGCGGACGATGCCAGCATCATGCTGGCGGCACCAGCGCAGATGAGCAATGTTTTCATGGCTAAGCTCCTATGTTGCCAGCGTTCGATGGATGGGGAAACGCGCGAATAGCCGACTTGTTCTGAACCTTGCCGGAACCATACGGAAAGCTGCGGTTCAATTTTTCGCTCCATGATCGATCTATGGATCCCCACGGTCACGTGAACCTCCGGCCGGTTCACCGTCTCGCGCCTGCCAGGCCACCGTCGCCTGCAAACAACGGCACATTATGCTCATCCGGCCCGACCGGGCTCGCCCATAAGGAGCAAGCGCCGACCAAGCCCGCGTCGCGGGGAAAGGCACCGCCAAGGCCGCCGCGCGCGGTATCAATGCTTGTTCACCGGTGCCGCAGCACTCAGATCGGCCTTCCCCTTAGCGGACTGAACCGCGTTTAATGAGGTTGTAGATGCCCAACAAGACAAGGGCACCGATCAGCGCCACAATCAGCGTGGCCGGATCAAAGGGATTTTGCGTCAGATGCCCCTCACCCGAGAAGCGCCCCAGAATCATCCGCCCGATAATCGAGCCGAGGCAACCGATAAGCACGTTCCAGATAAGGCCACCGCCATCGCGCATAATGATCCCGGCGACCCAGCCAATGATGCCACCGACGATGAGTGCAATGATGAAATGCATCCGACCCTCCCTTTTTTAATGTGACTTGAACCATAACGCCAATACGCGTTCCGCACAGGTATTTGAAGCGTCCATCCATCGATACTGAAGAAATTACCACGATTTCACATTTCGTGCCGCCTTCGTTCTGAATAATATTCTCAACAGTCGCGCATTTGCGACTGGCATTCGCGCCATCGCCATTTGCTGCGCAAATGCCGCAGATGACCAGTTGCACCGCCGCGTTTACTCCGACCGGCGATTATGCCTCATGGCATCAAGCCGCACCGCTGGTCGCCAACAAAGATGCAAATAGGCCGCATACCTGACCCCTCGGCGCCGCTTCGCAGGTTTCACTGGCTGCTACCCCTGAGAGCCAGACGTCAAAAGTAGTTGAGTGATATCAGCAGGTTGTCTTGCCTGTCACCGTGCGGTCCTGACGGGCAGCCGCGCGGCGGTCAGCCAGATCAGGCCATGCAGCAGCGCCAGCGCGGCAAAGGCCCAGCCATAGGCATTCAGACCGACATGCAGAGCGCCATCGGCTTCCAGCCGCCAGGCCAGCAGCGTGGCGCAAAGCGTCGTCATCGTCGGACCGCCGATGCGCTGAACGATGTTCAGTGAGGTGGTCGCCATGGGCAAATCATGCTTCTCGACTGCACTGTAGGCAGCCGACATCGTCGGCAGGCCCACCGAGCCCTGCCCCATGCCGCGCAGAAACAATGCGGGTAGCAAGAGGTGCAAATCCAGCCCGCTGCCGCCCCCCTGCTGCCAGGCCAGCCAGACGAAACAGAGGGTGGAAAGCGTCGCCAAGGCCGTACCGCCGCACACCAGTCGGCGCGTTCCAAGGCGCTGGGTCAGCACGCCCATCGCCAGGCTGCTGACCATCATGCCAAGCCCCAGCGGCGCCAGCATCCAGCCCATATCGGTGGGCGCTTGCCCACAGGCGCCGATCAGAAACACCGGCACCAGCATCTGGCCGGCAAACAACGCGCCATTCGACAGGAACTGCGTGATCGCCGAGGCGCGAAACACCCGGTCCTTGAAGAGCTTGAGATCCACCAGCGCGGCATCGCCCTTGTCGCGCGCATGCCACAAGAAGAGAGCGATCAGCGCCAGAGCGAACATAACCTCCAGCCGCCCGCCCGCTCCGGCGATGCCCTGCGTGCCCAGCAAAATCAGCACCAGCGAAGGTGAAAGCAACGCCAGCCCGCCCCAGTCCAGCCCGCGCGGGCGCAGATTTTCCCGGTCTTCGGGCAGCAAGGTGAAGGCCAGCAGCAGCGCCAGCAAGCCGACCGGCACATTCACCAGAAACAGCCAGCGCCATGTGGCATATTGCAGGATCACTCCGGCCAGCATCGGGCCGAGGATCGGCGCGAACAGCACCGGCAGCGACATATAGCCAACCACCCTGCTCATGTTCTTGCCCGCCGCGCGCGCCACCAGCATCTGCGCCATGGGCGCCATCAACCCACCGCTGATGCCCTGGAAGGCGCGAAAGGCGATCAGCGACCCTGCCGACCACGCCAGGCCGCAGAGCGCCGAGGAGATGGTAAAGCCTGCAAGACAGATCAGGAAGAGGCGTTTGGCGCCCGTCCGTTCCAGCAGCCAGCCATTGAGCGGCAACACCAGCGTGAGCGCGAGCAGATAGGCACTGGTGACCCACTGGATGGTGAGGAGCGAAGCATGCAACTCCACGGCGAGACTGGAAAGCGAAACATTGACGATCGTCGCATCCACCTGTGCCAGCAGCGGGCCGAAGACCGCCACAAAGCAGATCTTGTAGACCGAAGGGTCAAGTTTTTCAGAGCCTTCCCGGGCAGCGGTGGCCACGGGCTCAGTCTTGGCCTTCGAGCAGGGCGATGATATGTGCAGTGGTGCCCCTTTCGCCCATACGCGGGAAAAGGCGCGTCAAGCTGTTGTCATGGGCTTCAACGCTCATATCGGTCATGGCGTCAGTGGCGAAGGTCAGGTTGAAGCCCAATTCATGGGCAAAGCGCGCGGTGGACTCGACACCGACACTGGTCGCCACACCGCAAAGCACCAGTTGCGTCACGCCGAGCGCGCGCAGACGGGCTTCGAGATCGGTGCCGGTAAAAGCGCCCCAGGTCCGCTTGGTGACCAAAATGTCGGTGGGCTGCCGCTCCAGTTCCGGCAACAGATCGGCAAAATCAGGCGGGAACACAAAACCGCTCATGCTGTGTTCGGCGCGCCCCGGCGCAACGCCGGTGACATTGACCAGAACCACCGGCAGATCGTGGCGACGAAAGGCCCGCACCAGCGTTGCGGCTTTGGCGACAACCCCGTCCATCGGATGCGCGCAGGGCAGCGCGGCAATTCCCTTCTGCAGATCGACAACGACAAGCGCGGTGCGGGGATCGAGTTGAGTCACGGCCATGGGGGGACCTTCCGTGGTTGGGGGGATGTCTGTCTTGTGCGTTGTCAATCTTCGGCTAGGCGCCGGATCACCGGCAGCACATCGTTGAGAAGCTGCAACTCGGCGGGCGTCAGCCGCTCCATCGCCTCGGCCAGCCAGGCACGTTTGGCGGCCTGCTGGCGGCGACGGGCGGCAAGGCCGGCCTCGGTCAGGGTCACCGGCATCTGGCGACCGTCTGTTGGATGCGGCTCGCGGCGGATGAAGCCACCGCGCTCGAGCTGAAGAACCACAGCGCCCATCGATTGGGGCGTCATAGCCTCGGCCCGCGCCAAAGCGGCGGTGGTCATGCTCCCATCGCGCTCCAGCCGGGTGATCACCGCGGCTTCCGAGAGATTGAGGTCGGTGGCCCGCACCTCCGACCGCATCCGTCGGATCAGGCCGCCCACCGCAACGGTGAAATCGACCACAACGCTATCGAAGGTGGGCGGCGGAGTGCTTGGCATGACGCGCGTGTAACATTGAGAAGTTTACCTTGCAAGATAAACTTTCCACTTATCGATCACGCGGTTCCGACATTCTGAAAGGATTATCGTTCACGGCGTCGGCTTTGGGCGGCAGCTTGAGGTGGCCGGGCCCATCAGCACCTGGCGCTGAAACGGAAGGACTCGCCTCGTATGAATTCGACCTGTTCCACAAGCTGGGCGCGCGCGGAAATGCCCCCGCATCTGGAGCCGCGTATAGCGGACAGTGCTTATGGTTCGCAGCCTGACCTGTATCAGGCCGAGGCCAGGTACCGCGCTACGCTACACCTGATCCCACAGGCACGTCTTGCCGATACCCAGGCCCGAGAATGCGCCGGCCTCGGTGTGGCACGTTGAGGACACCGCGCAGCTCCCCGCGCTCAAGGTCGGCCGCAGACCGGGTCGGCTATGTGAAGCTTTATCAGGCACTGGGCGGGGAATGGAATGCCCGGCCACCGACCATCACTTCACCTCAAGAGCGAGATCGAGTTACCGAAATTGTGCAGCACGATCGGCAGAAGCACGGTGCCGGACCGTAGTCTCAGCCACACCGCGATGAACGCAGGCAGTGCCGTCAATGCCATGGTCAGCGGGTCGAACGAAAATGCCCCTCCCGCATAGCCGAAGGCGTGCGCAAGCCCGAACAGGCCGCACGAGAGCACAGCCCCCCAGCCCCAATCAACGCCCAGAAACCGCCACCGGGCAGCGAATGCGCGATCAAGCGCGAACAGCAGGATGCCGCGATAGAAGGGCTCTTCCTCCAGCCCCGGCATGGTCAATTGAAACGCGACGGTCTCGTGATCGGCCTGATCACCCGGAAAGAGGTGAGCCAGGATCGCGAAGACAAGGCAGTAGAGCAGCGCAACCGACAGGCAGCTTGCCAGAGTGCCACTGGCTTGCCGGATGGTCAGCCCGGAAACGCGCCAGCCAAAAGCAGGAAGCGCAGCAATCAGCAAGGTCACGGCCAGCGCCATGATCTTGCCCTGCCAGTTCCAGGCAAGTGTCGGCATGAGGCGTGGCAGCAGCCCATAGACCCGCGTCAACATGGCATCGTTCACCAGCACCAGACCTGCGGCGGCGATGAGCCACCGGGGAGCAAAGCGATCGCGTTGACAAAGGCCGAGGATGCCGCCTGCGATGATGAGCAGAGCGATCACGCCGACAATTCCGATCAACCCATTCATGCGCAATCCAGGTCAAGTAAAGCGTGCCGGATGTCGCAAGCCCGGCTTGCCGCGATCGCGCCAAAGTATGTCAGCGGCACCATGCTCAACTGTAGTCCTTGATCTCAGGCCAAAGCGTTCTCAACGGACTGCGCAAACCCCGACACCAGGCAATGACCTTGCCGTTCTCCGATGCCATGGCATAGGGCGACCAGGTTTCGCCCAGCACCTGCGTTTCCCGGCAGTAGGGGCGCAATCTCTCCACATGGTTTTGCACGACGATCAGATCGACCGGATTTTGCCCGCGCAGCCCCCATAGAAAATACTGGTTATGCCCGCTCAGCACCGGCGGCAGGCCGAGTGGTCCGGCGTAGAGGTCGAGCGCGGCAGCCTCGCCGTAATTGTCGACCTTGATCCCGGTCTGTTTGCGCAGGCTTTCGGGAATGCGCTGCCACGCGGCCATCACCTGCCCGGCAAAATCATGCCAGCCCAGTTGATCCGCGAAGGTCTGTGGCAAGACAGTCCCGCGAAAACTGCGTTCCTGCTGCTGCGGCGCGATGCCAAGACGGGTTATATAGTCTGCCAACAGGGGCGGCGGCAGCACCGGAAGAGCGATGGGCGAGAGCACCAGCGAAACGAGGATGGCCAAGCCCGCGCCCGCCTGCGCCATCATCTCTCGAGGTCGCGTTCTGGCCCATTCTGCGATGGTACAGGCGCCGAGCACGAACAGGGTCGGGTAGCAGGCTGCCAGATAGTAATCCTTGCCATGGCCCAGCCGCGTGAGGATGAAGACCACCAGGCAGGCAATCGGCAGGAAACGCAGGTCCTTGAGGCTCGCGACAAGGAAAGGCCCGATCAGCCCGGCGATCCACAGCGGCGCCAGAACCGGGTTCATCACAAAGACCTGATTGAGCAAAAACGACCCGAGCGGCGTGTCGACATTCTTGTCCTTGGCGGCGGCCATCAGTTCGAGAAACGGTAAACCATGTGCCACTTGCCACAGGAAAGACGGCAGGGCGATCAATGCCGCAAGGCCGAGCCCCAGCCACAAGGCGGGGCGCAACAGCACCCGCCGCTGCGGGGTCGCCAGCAAACCGATGGTCAGCCCTAGGGCCCAGAACGGCACGGCATATTTCGCCTCTAGGTCGATGCCGGCGACGAGGCCCGCCACGATCAGAAACCGGTCCTCGCCATGCCGGATGGCCCGCACCAGACAATAGGCGATCATGGTCCAGGCCAGCGGATCGAATGAGGTGGTGTTCAGGGTCGCGGCCAGCCCCAGCAGCATCGGCGCGATGCAAACGGCCAATACTGCCAGGATAGCGGCCAGACGGCTTGCACCCAGCGCCTTTGAAAAGCGCGCTGCCAGAACGACCATCATGCCCGCGGCAACCGCGACCGGCAGGCGCACGCCAAAAGCCCCCAGTTCCAGCTTGTAGAAGGCGGCGGCGATCAAAGGTACCAGCGGCGGCTGATCGGCATAGCCAAAGGCGGGATGCTGCCCGCAGACGATGAAATAGAGCTCGTCGCGAAACAGATCGTAGCGCGCGCCCATCGCTGCATGCAGCAGGGTGACGATCACCGATGCGGCAAGGACAGCTCGGTCCGTAACACCGCAGGCAAAGGCTGGATTTTGATTCGCGACAGCCATGTCTCGGGCTCCCTGACAACTGAAATGCGCTGCGGCGACAAGGCCATTGGCAGGCAATAAGGCAGGGTCAGATGGTTTCAGCCAGCCCAACGCCGTCCTGCTGTAGTGCATGCATAATACACATCAGGCTTTGGGATTCAAACGCTTTGCGCTCAACCCTGTTCGGCCGGGGTGAGTGCCATCAAAAGGCCGGCGGCCTCACAATCGGGGCTGGTCTCGGCCGCCCTCGTCAAACGAAACACGCCGACGCAGGCCTGTCTCAATTGCACCCCTTGCCGCGCCGTTCATCGCACAGTACAGTCGAAACGGACCTGTGATGGGTCCAAATGATCACGCCGGTGCCTTGAAAGAGGCTTGAAAGGGAACACGGTGAGGGCGGGAAACCACCTGAATCCGGGGCTGTCCCTGCAACTGTCAGCGGTGAGCGTGCTGCATTGTCGCCCCTCCGATGGAGAGAGGGCCAGCCACTGGGTCGGACGCCAAATCGGGCGAGGTCCGGGAAGGCCATGCAGCAGGCGATGACCCGTGAGCCAGGAAACCTGCCGGTGTCTGGTCGCTCTTGCCTGGGCCCAGGAGATCCGTATCATTTCAACCCCGGCCTATTCCACGGGGCGGGTGCAGTTCAGCAATGCCATCGGCGATCAGGTGGAGGTGGGTACCAAGGGCAGCTTCCTGAATGAGCACGCAACCGCCACGCTGGCGGCCTATCGCGTCGTCAAGAAGCATCTGCTGGCCCAGCAGACATTGACCAGCCCGATCGAGCAGGTCGGCCAGCGCTCGTCCGAGGGAATCGAGGCGTCGCTGTCGCTCAACGTAACGCCCGCTTTCGGCATCGAAGCCAATGGCAGGGTGCTGCGCGCCCGGTTCGACAGCTTCATCTCGGGAAGCAGGGATTACGCCGGCAAGGTGCGGTGCCCCGGCAATCGGCCAATCCGTGGCTGCGCTGGACCCCGCTGCGCCAGCTTCAGATGCGCGCGGGGCTGCGCTATGTGGGCCAGACCTACTCTGACAATGCCAATCTCTTCCGCATCCCAGCCTATGCCACGGTGGATGGCACGCTGTCCTGGGCCTTCACCCCGCGTCTGACGGGTGATGTCCATGTCTACAATCTGCTCGACAAGGTCTACGCCACCACCACCTACAACGAGCGGCAGTGGATTCTGGGCCGCCCCCGCTCGGTCGATGTCTCGTTGCGGGAGTCGTTCTGATGGGCTCGATGGACCCGTGGCGGGCAACCCGGCGCTGGCTCTTTCTCATCCATCGCTGGGTGGGGATCGCCAGTGGCCTGCTCTTTGCCATGTGGTTCGCCTCGGGGCTGGTGATGATCTGTGTATCCTATCCCTCGCCCTCGCCCGCGCAAAGGCTGGCCGGGGCGCCGGCGATTGACTGGGCAGCGGTGCATATGCCGCCACCCGGGGGCCGATTGCGCAGCGCGGTGCTGGAATTGCGCGATGGCCTGCCAGTCTGGCGGATCACCAACGCAGATGGCGGGCAGAGCACCCTGCCCGCCCGTCGCGGCGCGACCCTGGCCCCTATCGATGCCGCCATCTTGCGTCAGGACAATGCAGCATGGCTGCAAATCGACCCGCAAACGGGGGCGGTGCTGGAGCGGCTGGACAGCCGCCGCCTCTATCGCTGGCTCTTCGATCTGCTGCACAAGTGGGGTGCCAATGCCCGGACGGCGCGCCTCACACAGCGGAAGCCAATGCGACGGGTGGAGGTGTCGATGATCTCACGATGCATCAAGGCAATCGACTGAAAGGGAGACACGTGCCAGCATCTTTCATCTATTAGAATATTAATTCTATTTATACTCCGATCAAATATCCATCCATGAAATCTATTTTTTTCAATAAAAACTAACAATTTCCGTAATGATCAAACACCTGCCAGCATAGCCCCATAAAACAAGCGATATGGGGGACAATGGAATGAGGCTGAAAGCGATCTTGTGGGCGTCTGTCGCTCTGTCGCAACCCGCACTGGCTCAAGACACCGGCGCGCCTGCTTCCAGCGGCCTGCAGGATATCATTGTCACCGCGCAGCGCCGCTCGGAAAATCTTCAGAAAACGGCGCTGGCGGTCAGCGCCGTCGCGGGCGATGCGCTGGTGCGCCAATCGGTGACACAGGCGACCGACCTCACACGTCTGGTGCCCGCGCTACAGGTCGCTCCGGCCTCCTCCTACACGCAGATCTATCTACGCGGCGTAGGCTCCTTCGGCGCCAATGCCTTTGCCGAGCAAGGCGTAGCCTTCAACCTCGACGGCGTCTATCTCTCGCGCCCCGCCGCTCCCGCTGCCCTGTTCTACGACCTTGAACGCATGGAAGTTCTGAAAGGCCCGCAAGGCACGCTCTACGGCCGCAATGCCAGCGGCGGCGCGATCAACGTCATCACCGCCAAGCCCAAACTGGGGGAAACATCCGGCTTCATCAATGGCGAATATGGCAATTACAACACCGCCAAGGTCTCGGCCGCCATCAACCTGCCGATCGGCGAGCGCTGGGCCGTGCGCCTCTCGGGCCAGCACGCCAGCCATGACGGCTATTTCAACGATGGCTATGACGATGAAAACACCCAGGCCGCCCGCGCTCAGGTCAAGTTCGACAGCCATGCCGGTTTCGATGCCGATCTGATGCTGGATTACGGCCATGTCGGAGGCAAGGGCTCGGGTGGCACCATCATGCCGCTGATTGGCAATGGCCGGTTGGGGGTCAGCGATCCCGCTGTGCTGGCCGCCTATCAGGCTGCCAGCCCCACGGCGCCCGTGCCGCAAGTGATCGCCCGCAATGACGGGTTCCAGAGCAACAATTTCTACGGCGTGGCGCTGACCGCCAATCAGGATCTGGGCTTTGCCAAGCTCACGCTGCTGCCTTCCTTCCGCGAAACCGACGTCAATTTCCTCTCCTATGCCTCCAGCTTTACCATCCGCGATGTCGAGAAAACCCACCAGACCTCGATGGAAGCGCGGCTGGCCAACACGCGCGGCGCGGTGAACTGGGTGCTGGGCGGCTATTTCTTCGATGAACGCGTCCATGCCAGCCAGGGCTATGACCAGGGCAGCAACCGGCTGCAGGTCAATCCGCTGCTGGCCACCCGCAGCCTCGCCGCATTCGGTCAGGCAACGGTAACGGTGCTGCCCGCATTCCGTATCACCGGGGGCCTGCGCTATACCGATGACCACAAGCAGCAGAACACCATCTTCACCAATGCGCCCTTCGTCGGCTTCGTCAGCCCGGCCACCGGCAATTTCACGCCGATTTTCAATCCCATCACCGCACAGGCCCTCAGCGACATCCATTTCCGCAAGGTAACATGGAAGGCGGGCGTGGAGTATGACGCGGGCCCGCGGAGCCTGCTCTACGCCTCGGTGGCGACGGGTTTCAAATCGGGGGCGCTGTTTGCCGCGCAGGGCAACAACACGTCGGCGCCCGAGAACCTGACCGCCTATACGCTGGGCGCCAAGAACCGCTTTTTCGACAACCGGTTGCAACTGAACCTCGAAGCCTTCTGGTGGGATTACAAGAACCAGCAGGTCTCGCATCTGGGGCCGGTGCAGGTGGCCAGCACGCCGGTTGGCGGCATCTATGCCCCGGTCTTCCTTACCGAAAATGCCGGGTCTGCCCGGCTCTATGGTGTGGAGGCCGAACTGCAGTTCAAGCCTGATGACGCTGATCTGCTGAGCGCCGACCTGCAATGGCTGCATGCCCGCTATCGCAGCTTCCGTTACAACAGCTATTCCAGCTCGGGCGCTGTTCCCGCGGTCGGCTGTGCGGTGAACCCCACCTCGCTGATCGCCGCCACACCGGGCGGCGCGATCTATGCCGTTGACTGTTCGGGGCGGCAGGTGGTCAATGCGCCGGAATGGACGCTGAACATGGCCTATGAGCACCACTTTGCCCTGCGCAATGGCGGCAAGGTGACCTTTGGCGCCAACACGCGCATCCAGTCAGGCAGCTATGTCTCGATCGACTATCTGCCCGGCGGCTATCAGGATACCTACACCACCTCCGACGTGAGGCTGGAGTATCAGCCCAAGGGCGGCAAGCTCACGCTGGGCCTGTTTGCCAACAATCTGGAAAACACCACGATCTTCGCCGCCAGCTTCCAGAGCCCGGTCAAGAACGGTGTTCTCTACAACCAGCTGCGCCCGCCGCGGACCTATGGCGCGCGCGCTTCGCTGCGGTTTTGAGCGAGGGGGCATGGCTTCAATTCAGCCTCATGCCTCTCGCATCAAAGTTTACCCGCCTCGTGCAGACGAAAACGGGCATTCATGTCACGAAACGTCAGGGCTGCGTCGATCATGGTGTAAACGCGCATGGGGCGGGCCCCGGCTCGCGGCGCGTAATGGCCATCATCGAGCAGTTCCGGCGTGGGCAGGAGGGTATATCGGGACGAGGCCGCATCCGGCTCGATCGGGGTCAACAGCGCGGTCAAGGTGACGAGCGGACTGTCGCCCAGCACATAGGCATCCGAGAGCGGGGGCTGGTGTAGCCCAGGAATATGCGCGATCTTCTCGGCCATGGTATCGAGTTTGCTCTTGAGATAGGCGCCCAGCGGGCCGCTCGCCGCCAATTCCTCCAGCTCGGCCATCGAATAGAGCATCTGGCGATAGGTACTGGCAGGCACCTGCCAGATCTCGATATCCGACTCGTTGAAAATCACCCGCGCGGCGATAGGGTCGATGGAGAAGTTGAACTCGCGCTCGTCCTCCCGACCTGCGGAAAGGGCCAAGCCCGGCGGGGTGTTGCCGCCGATCCAGACCAGCCTGATACGCTTGCCGATCTTCGGCTCGCTCAGCCAGGCCAGCGCCAGATCGGTCAGGCCCGCGCCCGCAACATAGACAAGCGGCTCCGGCGCATCATCGCGCATCGCCTCGCGCACGATGGCAGCGCTCGCCGCGCTCGGCGTCCAGGCTGCGCGCGATGCCATCGGCGTCTCGGAGCCGGCGATCGGATGGTGGACCCGATCCAGCTTCATGACCTGCAAAAGCTCCAGCGCGCATTGGGCTGAATCCCTGGCATCATGGCCGCTGGCGAAGGAGGCGGGCAAATGGGAGCCGATGATCAAGGGAATGGTCACCGAGCGTGAGAGGACATGATGCGCCAATTGAAACAGACCATCAGGATCGCCGGCAAAATCATTGTCGATGACCACGCGCGCGAGCAGCGGCTGTTTGGCCGTCGCCCTGCTGCTCGTCACGACACTGGCCGCAAGCGCGCTGGTCGCCGCCATAAACAGCCTGCGGTTCATCGCCATGCCCGTTCCTCCATCCCCTGCCTCTTGTTATGGCACTGGCACTATCAGGGGTGAGGCAGGATGTCCCGATCCAATATCAATGAATTGGCATTTTTGATATTTCTCCGTCCGCGATCATCGAGTCCATGATCGTGCTCCGCCCGGTCGTGTAAGATCTAAGGGTAGCTGAACTGACCGAATATGCGCTTTCCTATAGGCCGGGGATACCGGACCAATGCGTGACACGAGCCGAACCCATCATACCCGCGCTGACACCAGTCATGACAAGCTCGACAGCCGCGCTAGGCTCCGACAGGCTCTCAAACATAGTCAAACAAGGTCATAAAGCCGAAATCCATGTGCAATTGCTGATGGCAATGAAACAGGGTTTTGCCCGGATTGTCGGCCAGAAAGTCGACCTCGACCTCCTGATAGCCACCGATCATCACCACGTCTTTCATGATCCCACCGGTCGGCTTACCGGCGATGCGGGTCAGCTCGAAGCTGTGGCGATGGAGATGCACCGGGTGAATGTCGTCGCTGGCATTGCGCATTCTCAGCCGATAGCGGCGCCCCTGATGCAGCCGCACCGTCGGCTCCATGTTGGCCATGTCGAACGCCTTATCGTTGATCGTCCAGCGGTTGAAGCCATCATAGGCGGCGTTGTCCTTGGCGAAGGTCATCTCAATGATCTCATCAACCTTCGACGGCTGGCGGGAGGCATTGCCGAAGGCAGTGTAATCCCACTTTGATGGCGCGGGCGCACTCCATACCGGATCGCCCTTGCGGCCGGCATATTCGACCACAATCCCCATGCCGCGCTTGCGGTCATCGTCGGCCAGGTCGCCCATGACCCATACGCCGGGATTGGTCATTTCGATGATCGCCGACACACGCTCGGCTGTGCCGAGCCACAGCACCGGTACTGTGACGGGCACCGGCACCGGATTGCCATCGAGCGCCACGACGCGGAACTGATGCCCCGGCAAGGCAAGGCTGCGGATCTCGGTCGCGCTGCCATTGATGACATGGAACAGCACGCGCTCGCCTGCGCGCACCCGGATCGGTTCGCCATGGCCCAGCATCCGGCCGTTGATCGAGAACAGATTGTAGCCCACCTCGTAACCATGCGGCTTGCCGCTGGCCATCGAGGCGTTCATGGCGGTCTCGCCCGCCTGCTTCAGTGCCTCGACCGTGGCGGCCGGCGCGAGGAAATCCATGGCCATATCGCCGCCGCGGCTCAGCACCGCCTGAAACTCCTTCAGCGTCAAGAACACCTCGCGGTCATAGTTGCCCGCCTCGCGCCGGGGTTCGATATAGACAGGCCCGACTTGGCCGCCATACTGCCCGGCAGATAGATCGGCGCCGGGCACGCGGTGGGTGTGATAGAATCGCAGGCCTGCAGGCCCCGGCACGAAACTGATCCGACGCCAACCGCGCGCAGGGATGTAGGGCGTGCCTTCTTCGGCGGCACCATCGACATCAACCGGCAGGGTCTGGCCGTGCATGTGCAATTGTTCGGGCGTGTCGGTGTCGTTGTGGATGTCTATCGTCACCCGTTGCCCCTCGGTAAGGCGCAGCATCGGGCCCGGGAACTGGCCGTTGTAAAGGGTGGTCGAGATGATCTGATCCGGCGCCAGCTCCACAAGCCCATTGGCGATGCGGATCTCGTGGTCGGCCTTACCAGACGGCACAGGCTCTGCATTCGCTGTCGGCAAGGGCATCGTCATTCCCTGCGCGCTGGCCATTCGCGGCAGTGCGGATGCAGCGGCAGAACCGCCAACCAGTTTCAGAAGGTCGCGCCGATCCATCGAGCCATATCCCTGGTGCTGTTTGCGATGGATCACTATACAAATTCGTTATCGTTTTTCTATAGCGGTCTCGGGAGAACAGGGACAAATGATGGAACATCGAGATTTGCTGGGCGGCTTCATCCGCCTTCACATTCTGCATCACGCAGCCCAGCACGAAATTTTTGGCATGTGGATGATCGAGGAACTGGCGCGCCATGGCTACAAGCTGAGTCCGGGCACGATATACCCGATCCTCCATGGCATGGAAAAGCGCGGCTATCTCAGTGTTCGGGTGGAACGCGATGGCCGTACCGAGCGCAAGCTTTACGCGATCACCCCCTATGGCCGGCAAGGTCTGGAACTGGCGCGCCTGCGCGTTCAGGAATTGGTGGGCAAGCGACATAAGGCGGCTGAAGCATGAGGCCAGACACACCGACGCCGCGTGCCGGTTCGATCGCCGAAGTCTTTGGCGCCGCGCTGACCCTGGGATTGACGTCGTTTGGCGGGCCCATTGCCCATATCGGCTATTTCGAGCGCAGCTATGTCCAGCAGCGGCAATGGCTGAGCGCCGAGGAATTCTCCGGCCTGGTCGCCTTGTGCCAGATGGTGCCGGGGCCTGCCTCTAGCCAGTTGGGCTATCTCATCGGGCTCCGTCGTGCCGGATGGGCAGGCGGCCTCGCGGCCTGGCTCGGATTTACGCTGCCCTCGGCCCTGCTTATGTTCGGCTTTGCGATGATGGCGCCGTGGCTGAACGGTCCTGTTGCCACCGCGTCGTTGCACGGACTCAAGCTGGTGGCGGTGGCCGTTGTCGCTCAGGCGGTGTGGAGCATGGCTCGATCATTATGCCCCGATCGCACCCGCACCGCGATTGCCCTTGCAGCGCTGACGCTTTTGCTGGTCGTGCCATTGCCGGGGATGCAAGTCGCAGCCTTGGGGGTCGGCCTGGCGGGCGGAGCGCTGTTGTGCCGGCATCTGCCGGAACGACCCGACGCGCCACGGCTGCCGGTTGGTTCACGGACTGGGGTGGCGGCCTTGGCCTTGTTTGGCGCCTTGCTGGTGGGACTGCCCTGGCTGGCTGGCGGCCGGCATGATCCGGTTGGCCTGGCGGCGCTGTTCTATCGCTCGGGCGCTCTTGTATTTGGCGGCGGGCATGTCGTCTTGCCCTTGCTGCGCGATGCGCTGGTGCCGACCGGGTGGTTAGGCGACAGCGCATTTCTCTCGGGCTATGGGGCAGCTCAGGCCATGCCAGGGCCGCTTTTTACCTTTGCAGCCTACCTCGGCGCGGCGGTGGCACCGCACACCGGCATGGGCGCGGCAGTATTGTGGTCGCTGCTCGCGCTTCTGGCGATTTTTCTGCCCGGCGCACTGATTGCCGTGGCAGGAGTCGCCCTGTGGAACAGGGTTGGCCATCACAACGGTATTCGCGGTGCGCTGGCCGGTCTTAACGCAGCTGTGGTCGGAGTGCTGGGTGCGGCCTTCTACGATCCGGTCTGGACCAGCGGCGTAACCCGCTCCAGCGACCTGGCGATCGCGGTCGTGGGCTTTTTCCTGCTCGAGCGTTGGCGTGTGCCGCCGATTGCGATGGTCGCGCTGACTGTTGGCGCCTGCCTCCTCGCCAGCATTGCATCAGTATCTGTCTGAGCCATGGCGAGAACTGGCCCACACCAGTATTTGGCGCGTCCCCTTTACGCTGCCGGCGCCAATCGATCGGCCTGGCCGCCGGCGTCAGGAATTCGCGTCGAATGATCATGATCGTCCTGTCACAAAGCAGACCCCTTCGTGACAGGATACAATGTTACTTCAACCGCGCGATTGACGCAGAGGGCGCACCAGCCCCAACCACCGCGCCACTCCGGGCAGGAAGGGCAACACCAGCCGCTCCAGCACCAGCAAGCCCAGCAGCGACAGGGTAAACAGCGGCAACCACACCACAAGGAACAGCAAAAGGGCCCAAGCTCCGACACCCGGTAGGCGCCCTGGCGTGGAAAAGCGATGAGGCGCGCCCAGTTCCCCCTGCGGCCGCCTGCGCCACCACATCACACCGCCGCTGATCGCCATGGTGAGCAGCATCATCGCCGTCATCAGACCCACCAGCTGATTGACCCAGCCCAGCAACTGCCCCTCATGCCAGGCCACGCCATAGGCGACAACGCGGTCGATGGGATGACGGCTGGCCAGATCCTCCCGGCGCAGCAAGGAGCCGTCATCAGCGTAATGCAAAATGACGCGCAAAGGCCGGTCCTGCGCGTCGGAACGCACCACCCAATCCCTGGCCGGAGCGCCGCTGCCTCCCTCACCCGCAGGCATGCCGGGTGGCACCACCAGCACCGGAAAGGCCAGATGCTGGGTATCGGCGGCTCGCACCATGCGATCGAACTGGGCTGGATCCGGGGCCAAGCGCATCGCGCCCATCGCCATGCCCGGCATGGCAGCCATCATCGCCGCGTGGTCGTGGTCGGCATGCTCGCCACCGACAGGCCGGCCGCCGATGGTCCAGTCCTGAGGGCCGCGCATCCAGCCCATCTCCTGCCGCACCGCCTTGAAGGCACTGCCCCAAGCGTCAGCCCATGGCAGGCCGGTGAACAGCAGCACCAAGGCCAGCCCCGCCACCCAGAAGCCCGTCACCGCATGGATGTCGCGCCAGAATACTCGCCCACCGCGCGTCAGGCGAGGCCAGAGCGTGCCCGCCAACCCGCGCCCGCGCGGCCACCACAGGTAGAGGCCCGTTACGATCAGCACGATCGCCCAGCTGGCCGCCAGTTCGACGATCCAGCTCCCCTTTCGGCCCAGCAGCAATTGCCCGTGAATGCGGCGATCCACCGCGATGATCCGCGTGTCGGGGTTGAGCGCGCCCAGCACGCGCCCTTGCGGACTGACGAAGACATCGGTCATGGCACCGCCCTGCAGGGCGACATGCACCATGGCCGCGTCGCCGCTATGCTCGGGCAAGCGGTAGTAGAAGGGCTTGCTGCCCGGATAGGCCGCCTGCACGGCGGCCAGTTGCGCGCTGGGCGCCACCGCCCCGGCCAGCGGCAGGGTCTGGAACGCGCGTTCCTCCCACCGCTCGACCTGCGGCTTGAACAGAAACAGCCCGCCCGACAGTGACAGCAGCACCATCAGCGGCAGCACAAAGACCCCGGCATAAAAATGCCAGCGCCAGATCATGCGATAAAGGGCGGAGGTAGAAGAGGATATCATCGATGTTCTCATCAACTATGCGGGCGCAGGCCGATGGTGACCGACAAGGACATGCCCAGCACGAGGACCTTGCGGCAACACCGCCGACAGGAGAAGGGCGTAACGGACCCTGCAAAAATCCGCGCCGCCGCCACAATGCAGGCAGGCCACTGGTAACAATGGTGCAAGGACAGGACGACGACTGGCGCGCGGAGCAGGTCAGGCCGGTGCAGGTGGGCCGCGCAGAGGCGGACGAAGGCGTGCCGCGCTTTGGGCCGTGGCAGGACGCATGGGCGCAAAACCCAGCGCCATCAGAGTGATCAGCGCCAGCGCCAACAGGATCGGTTCGACTGCGCCCAGCAGGCCATGGCCCAGCGCCGTGAAGTGGCACGGGCTCTCGCCTTTGCCCTTATGCGTGCCGGGAGTCTGGGGATTTTGCGGCAGGACGATCTGCTTGGTGATCATCTGCCCGACCGTGTCAGCGCAGATCCGGATCGTCACCACCTGCCTGTCGCTGGCCAGCATATAGCCGGCCGGCACCAGCGCCTTCATACACAGGGCCAGCGCGACCAGCAGCACGGCCAGACAGCGATGGTTCAGGGCAAAGGCACGAAAGACACGCATCTGGTATAGATGCCTAGACGCAAGAGCCTCGGCCGTCACCCTGACAAATTGCCTTAGAGGGCAAAGAACGCGGATAGGGCCGGGTGGAAACGAGGGCGCGCCTCGCCCTCATAGCGATCATTCGAACCGTTGCGGCGGAAGGCCCCAACCTGGAATCCGTTCACAGCACAAGGTTGGTCACTGATCCGCGAGGCTCGGGGCTTTACCGTCCGCCCCCTCGTGTTTGCAGCAGACCGGCTTCGCCCAGAAGTGGTCAACACGCCCTCAAGTTCACAGGCACCCGCCTGTACGGAAGTATTGCGGGATCCGTCAGGGCGGATTTCTGCTCTGGACTTGATGATGGACGCGCTCGGTTTCACCTGAACGAAAGCAGTGCATTCGGACTCTGCAGGGGCACTGTCCGGCTTTCGCATCCTTCACGCAGGGAAGGCGGCCAGCCGCAACTCCTGATAAACTTCAACCAATCGGGTAAGATCGAAACTGCGGTTGCGTCCACTCGGATTGGGCAGGACCCAGGCCTTGGCACCCGCGATCATCATCGACTGCGGCCCCCATGCAACCGTTGTCCGGTTAGTCAGCCCGGCGAAGGCCGGTTTGCCAAGAAAGGCGACAAAAGCTGGACGATACTGTGCGATCTTGCACTGGAAACCGCCCGCCGCCGCGGCATATTCCGCCGGATCGATCTGGTCCTCGCGTGCCGTGGCCCGCTCGACCATGGTGGTCAGACCGCAGCCATGATGCAGGAGCGTACGGCTGTCGTGCGGTGCGATCTGCTGCGATGTGAAGCCTGAGAGATGCATCACACGCCAGAACCGATTGCCCCGCCCCGCGAAGTGATGCCCGCTCGCCGCAGCCAGCAACCCCGGGTTGATCCCGCAGAACAACACCTTCAGATCCGGGCCGATCACGTCGGGCAGGCTCATCGACAGATCATCGCCACGGCCTTACGCGCCAGTCGCCGAAGCTCCTCGCAAGGCGTGCCCGCGCGGGAGCGGACGGCCAGCGTATGCAGCGTGGCCGTGGCCAAAAGCGCCAGCGCCTCCACATCAGCCTCCCGAGCGATCTCACCCGCATGTTGCGCGAGCCGGAAACGGTCGGCAAATTTCGCGTCCAGCGTGTTGAAACCGGCCTTGGCAATCTCACGGATTTCGTGATCATCAACGGATTCGGTGACCGCCGTGCCAACGACAAAGCATCCCCGCGCACCGTCCGCTTCAGTAAAATACAGCGACAGCGAAGCATCGTAGACACCAAGCAGGGCGTCCTGCAGTCTTTCCGCGTCAAGTGCCCGGTCCATAGTGGCGAACTTAGCCACCCAGTAATCGCGCAGCGCCGCCAGATAGATCGCCCGCTTGTCACCGAAGGCGGCGCTCAGGCTGGGACGGTTCATGCCGGTGGCGGCGGATATTTCATCGAGCGATGTGCCCGAATAGCCGTGCCGCCAGAAGGCATCGCGCGCCTGCGCCAGCGCGGCGGCAGGATCATAGGCACGGGGACGGCCACGGCGTTTGACATCGGTACCTTCTTTATTTTGTACCATTTCGCATAAAATCCTTGACGACCATCTTGCACCCACATATTTATGCGGCGTTGTACAAAATTCAAGAGCCCTGGAGCAGTCCCATGCAGATGAGCCTTTCGAGCCCCGACAGCGCCCCCATCCAGCGGGCCGGAACCTTCAGCCTGCGCCGCCCACTGCTGATCGCAGTGCCCGTTCTGATCGCGCTGGCCGGCGGGGCCGCATGGCTGGCGGCGGAGCCCTATGCCGTCACGGATGATGCCACGATCCAAACCACCAAAGGCTCGATCAATGCCCGCGTCGCCGGGCAAGTGGTGGAGATCGCCGTGCGCGACAATCAGGCGGTGCGCAAAGGGCAGTTGCTGTTTCGTATTGACCCTCAACCCTATGAAATCGCCGTGGCGCAGGCGCAGGCGCATCTGGCCGCCACCCGGCTTCAGATCGAGGGGCTCAAAGCGACGTATCGCCAGCAGATGGCGGCTCTGAAATCGGCGCAAGATACCGCCGATTTCGACACCAGCGATTTCAACCGCAAGAGTGCCCTGCTCGCCTCCGACGTCACCTCGCGCGCCACCTGGGAGCAAGCGGAGACGGCGCTCAAAGTCTCGCGGCAAGGCATCACCGCGGCGCAGCAGCAGGTGGCCAATACGGTCGCGGCGCTGAATGGTAACCCCGACATCGCGCCCGACCGGCATCCCGCCGTCCGCGAGGCACAGGCTGCGCTCGACAAGGCGAAGCTGGATCTGGCCTATACGCGCGTCACCGCGCCCGAGGACGGCATCGTCACCAAGGTCGAGGACCTGCAACCGGGGGATTACGTCACCGGCGGCACGGCGATGTTCGCCATCCTGTCGACCCGCCACCTTTGGGTCGAAGCCAATTTCCGCGAGACGGACCTCACGCATATGCGCCCTGGGCAGCATGCCACGATCGACGTCGACGCCTATCCCGGCACGCATTTCAGCGCCCATGTCGTCAGCATGAGCCCGGGTACGGGATCGCAATTCTCGCTGCTGCCGCCCGAGAACGCCACGGGTAACTGGGTGAAGGTGGTCCAGCGCCTGCCGGTCCGGCTGGAGCTCGACGGCTTCGATGCGGCCCATCCGCTCTATTCGGGGATCAGCGTCACCGCGCAGGTCGATACCGGCTGGCGGCGCACATGGGCGCACCCCCTTGCCGGGGAAAAACGGTGACCCGCGCCATCACCATCGCGGCTCTGGCGACCGGCTGGTTGCAGGCGGTGACGATCTCGATCCCCAATGCGGCGGTGTTCCATATCGGCGGATCGCTTTCGATGCAGGACGATCAGATCGGCTGGCTGTTCTCCTCTTACATCGCGGCGAGCGCGATCACCCTGCCGATGACGGGCTGGCTGGCCGGGCGATACGGGCGCAAGGCGGTGCTCCTCACCTCTATCGCACTGTTTGCCGCGGGTCTGGTGCTGGCCGCCCAGGCGACCTCCGTGCTGGGCTTCGTAGGTGCCCGCATCGTGCAGGGCGCGGCCAGCGGGCCTTTGGCGCCCCTGTCGCTGGCCATCCTGCTGGAAAACACGCCACCCGCCCATCACCCCCGCGCCGCATTGACCGCCACGCTGATGGTGATGCTGGGCATTCTGAGCGGCCCACCGCTGGGCGGATGGCTGAGCGAATATCATGACTGGCGGTGGAACTTCTGGCTGGGGTTGCCGATCGCCCTGTGGGTTTTCATGGCGATGGCACTGTCTTTGCCGGACAAACAAGCCGAGCAACGCCCCTCCTTCGATTTCATCGGGCTGGGCAGTCTGGCCATGGGCATCACCGGCCTGCAAATGCTGCTGGACCGGGGCGAGCGGCTGGAATGGTTCGTTTCACCCGAGATCCGGCTGGAGGCCATGGCCTCGGCCGTGGGGTTTGCGCTCTATCTGGCGCATATCGCCACGGCGGCGCGCCATTTCCTTGATAAAGCTCTGTTTCGCGACCGCAATTTCATCCTGTCCACGGTGATGTTCTTTGCTTTCGGCTTCGTTCTGTTGCCCAAAGTGGCACTCACCTCGCCGATGCTGGAGGAGTTGCTGGGCTATCCGCCCGACACCACCGGCGCCATGACCATCCCGCGCAGCATTGCCTTGCTGGGCGCCCTGATCCTGACCGCACGGGCCCCGGCGTGGATCGACAGTCGCCTGTTCATCCTGACCGGCAGTGCGTTGACCGCCTATGCCAGCGGGCGGATGCTGGTCTATTCTCCGCTGATGGACTGGCGGCCGGTGGTTGCGGCCGGGATGGTGCAGGGCGCGGGCCTTGGCATGCTGATGCCCGCGCTGGGCAAGGCAGCCTTCTCCACCCTGCCGCCCGCGTTGAAGCCGGAAGGCATGGCGCTGTTCAACATGGCGCGCCTCTATGGCAGCACGCTGGGCATCGCGGTGGTGCAGTGGTTTCTGGCCGACAACACGCAGGCCATGCATCTGGCGCTGACCGGGCATGTCACCTTGCATCAGGTGACGGTGAAAATGCCCGGCATGCTGTCCGCCACTGGCCCGGCGATGCTCAACGAGATGGTCACCGCGCAGGCCGCCTGCATCGCTTTGTTCGAGCAGTTCAAGATCCTGATGTTCGCCACATTGATCGTCACCCCGCTGGCCCTGTTGCTGCGCCGTCCCCCCGCCACACGTTGAGGAGAGTTGCCATGACAAACTCCATTCTGCATCGTTCCATCATCGCTCTGGCGCTGCTGTCGTCCACCGGCATCGCTCACGCCGAGACGGCGCCTCAGCCGGGCTGGTGGACCATCTTCCATTCCGAAAAGCTGGACGCGGTGATGCGTCAGGCGGTGGGCGACAATCTGGACCTTGCCGCGGCAGATGCCACCATCCGCCAGGCAAATGAAGCGATCATCGTTGCCCGCGCGGGCCTGCGCCCCCGGATCGACCTGACCGCGCAGGGCGGGCGGCAGCATGTCGGTGGTGTCTCGTCGAACATCTATGCCATCGGCCCGCAGGTCAGCTTCGATTTCGACATCTTCGGCGGCACAAAACGCGCCATCGAGCAGCAGGGCGATTTTGCCGATTTGCAAAAGCACCGCTTCGACGCGGCATGGTTGACGCTGACCGGCGACATAGCCACGCGGGCGCTGCAGCTGGCCAGTGCGCGGGCGCAGATCGCCGCTGTGGAATCGTTGCTGGCACAGGACCGACGCAGGCTGGAGCTGACCCAGCGTGGCCGCCAATATGGCAGTATCTCGCAGATCGACGTGGCCTTGGCCCAATCGCAACTGGCGCAAGATGAAACGCTGCTGCCACCGCTCGCCCAGCAGCGTGACGTCGCCCGCCATGCGCTGTCCGTACTGGTCAGCAAGGCCCCGGCGGACTGGACTCCGCCCGATTTCGATCTCGCCGATTTCACCCTGCCCGGTGATCCCCCGATGACCTTGCCCTCGGACCTCGCGCATGACCGGCCCGATATTCTGGAGGCCGAGGCGCAGCTTCATGCCGCCAGTGCCGGGATCGGCATGGCGACGGCCGACCTCTATCCACGTCTGCAACTCTCCGCCTCGCTGGCCGAAGGCCCTCCGGGCATTGCCACCTTGTGGAGCATCGCCGCGGGCCTCACCGCCCCGATCTTCCACGGCGGTGCGCTGAAGGCGAACCAGCGCGCGGCACTCGATGGTTATCAGGCCTCACTTGCCAGCTACAAGCAGACCGTCGTCGCCTCGCTGGGGCAAGTGGCCGACACGTTGCACGCCAGCGCCCATGACAGCGAAAGCGACGCCGCTCAGCAGCGCGCCCTTGCCGCCGCCGAGAACAGCCTGCGGCTGACCGAAAGCGGCTATCGCGCGGGCCAGATCGATCTGCTGGCCGTGCTGGATGCCCAACGTGCGCGGCAGAGGGCGCTCCTCGGCCAGATCCAGGCCAACACCGCCCGCTACATCGATGCCGTCAACCTGTCCGTCGCGCTGGGCGGCCATGAGCGCGGCGCCTTTGAAAACAGGGTCGCCCTAACCCGCTGACCGGCCCCACTGACCCACAGGGAGACACACCATGAGCAGTCCCGACATGCTACGCCATCTGAACATCCCGCTGGCCTATGGCCCCGCCACCATCCCGGCGGTCGGCTTCGGCACTTTGATCCCAGACCCGGTGAAGGCCAAAAACGCCGTGCGCATGGCGCTGGAAGCCGGCTTCCGGCATCTCGACTGCGCCGAGCGATACGGCAACGAGGATGTGGTGGGCGAGGCCATGGCCGAA
The DNA here is from genome assembly GCA_028871475.1 of Sphingomonadales bacterium. Classification (GTDB taxonomy): domain Bacteria; phylum Pseudomonadota; class Alphaproteobacteria; order Sphingomonadales; family Sphingomonadaceae; genus Novosphingobium. The sequence goes on from JAGWMZ010000020.1 coordinate 45,281, forward strand.
GCCATCGCAGCGGGGGTGCTGAACCGTGAGGACCTGTTCGTCACCACCAAGCTGTGGAACAACAACCACCGCCCCGGGCGCGTCGCCCCGGCGCTGGAGGACAGCCTGCGGCGACTGCGGATCGAGGCGGCGGATTGCTATCTGATCCACACGCCCTTCGCCTTCCCGCCCACAGACGAACAGCATCCACGCGATGGGCAGGGGAACACGATCTATGACACCGGCATTACCTTGCAGGAGACATGGCGCGCCATGGAGACGCTGGTGGATGCGGGCAAGGCGCGCAGCATCGGCCTGTCCGACATTACGCTGGACCGGCTGAAAGAGATTGTCGCCACCGCACGCATCATGCCCGCCGTGGTGCAGATCGAAACGCATCCCTATCTGCCCGAATGGGAGATGCTGGACTTCTGCCGCCGCAACGGCATCGTGTTGCTGGCCTTTGCCCCGCTGGGCCATGGCATGGAGCCGCGCCTGACGCAGGACCCGGTGATTGAAGCGATCGCCCGGCAGATCGGCAAGACCCCGGCGCAAGTGGCCCTGGCCTGGGCGGCGCAGCGCGGCACCGCTTTCCTCACGACCTCCACCAGCGCCGACCACATCCGCGAGAACTTCGAGATTTCCCGTCTGCCCGCCGAGGCCATGCAGGCCATACGCGAGGATATCGCCACCAGCATCCGCTTCAACAGTGTGGTGGAGACAGGCGTGCCTGGCTTCATTCCCCGTCCGGCATAAATAAGCCGGCATCTTTCTCGAAGATCGCCGCGATCCGTTCCGCCGTCAGGCGAAGCAGTGGATCGTGGCGATCGCGTCGGCGGATCAGCATCCATACATCACGCGGAGGCGCGGCGAGGTGGGGCATGCAGGGTTGCAACCCTGCCACCGTCCTCCCGATATAATGGGGCACCAGCGCAATCCCCGCCCCCGACTGGGCCGCCAGAGCCTGCAGAGCATGATTACCCGCCCGGAAAGCGACGCGGCTGCGAGGAAACTGGCGCGACAGCCATGTCGCATCGGGGACATGGCTGTCGGCCTCATCAAAGCCGATGAACACGGGCGCCTCGCCCGCAGCGATGCGTTCACACAGGGCGCGCGTGGCGTAAAAACCGCCGCCGACCGTTACCAGACGCCGTGCAATGACATCGCCATCCTGCGGATTGGTCATGCGAATGGCGATGTCGGTCTCATGCCGCTCCAGACTGACCGCGCGGATGTCGGTCGCCAGGTCGATGTCCAGACCGGCATGCGACGCCGCCAGGTCCGCCAGCCGCGCCGCCAGAAAACCCTGCGACAACGCCGGCGGCGCATTGACCCGCACCAGACCGCGCAACGCCTCGCCATCCTCCCTGCGCCTGACGGTGCGGGCGGCCGCCGCCATGTCGCTGGCGGCGGCGAGAACCTGCGTTCCTGCCGGCGTCAGCACGTAACCGTCAGGGCGCCGCTCCACCAGCTTTTCGCCCATACTTTCTTCCAGCGCATGGAGGCGTCGCGCGATGGTCGCGTGGTTCACGCCCAGAATGCGCGCGGCGGCCGAGAGACTGCCATGGCGGCCCAGCGCGAGGAACACCCGCAAATCCTGCCAATCCGGCTCTGTGCATTTTCGATCAGCCATTGCGCAATAATAGCGAATTTTCGCACAAAGAAAACAGGCCTACCCACCGGTGCATGACGGGCCCTTCGCCCGCCAGCAGAAAGGACCTTCACCATGACCACAGATCGTAAAGTCGCCGTCGTGACCGGAGCCTCGCAAGGGCTGGGCGCAGGCATCGTCAAGGCATTTCGGGATCGCGGCTATCGCGTTGTTGCCACCTCGCGCTCGATCCAGCCCTCGCAGGACCCCGATGTGCTGACCATTGCGGGAGACATCGGCGATCCCGCAACCGGCGCACGGGTCATCAAGGCTGCGCTGGAGGCGTTCGGACGGGTGGATACGCTGGTCAACAACGCCGGCATCTTCACCGCCAGCCCCTTTACGCAGTTTACACCCGAACAGTATCAGGCCAACATCGCGACCAACCTCAACGGCTTCTTCTTCATCACGCAGCATGCCATCGCCGCCATGGAACAGCAGGGCCAGGGCCATGTGGTGCAGATCACCACCACGCTGGCCGATCAGGCCAATTCCAGCGTGCCCTCGGTGCTGGCGTCGCTGACCAAGGGCGGGCTCAATGCCGCCACGCGCAGTCTGGCGATCGAATATGCCTCGCGCGGCATCCGGGTGAACGCGGTGTCGCCAGGCGTAATCCGCACCCCGATGCATGCGCCTGAAACACATGGATTCCTGGCCGCGCTGCACCCCGTGCAGCGCATGGGCGAGGCCGAGGATATCGTGAATGCCGTGCTCTATCTGGAGGATGCTGGCTTCGTCACCGGCGAGATCCTGCATGTCGATGGCGGCCAGTCTGCCGGACACTGAGAAGGAGGAAGGGCCATGCCAATCGTCACCATTCAGGTCACCCGCGAAGGAACCTCAGCGGGCGCCGAGCACACCACGAGGGAGCAGAAGGAGGCGCTTTATGCGGGTGTTTCCGCGCTGCTGCTCGATGTGCTGGGCAAGGACCCGCAGGACACCTTCGTGATCTTTCAAGAGGTTGAACTGGAAGACTGGGGGCGCGGCGGCATGTCCGTTCCCATGTACCGGCAGCAGACCGGAAAAAGAGGCGGTGATCGATAAATGGGAAAATGCTGGTGAGCCTACCAAAATCTGAACTGGTGGTTCCTCGCCTCTGGCGAGGGGCCAGCCCGCCTGACCCTGAAACAAGCCTGCCGTTCCTCCTACAATGGGGAAGGAACCAGATCCGGATATTGGTCAACCTCATGCCACCGGGATGGTTCGAACAGCGTTTGGCGGGTCGATAAGCGGCACCCGCGCCTCCCTGGCTGCCCAGGCGATCGCCAAGCGGTCCGGGCGGGTGCCAAGTTCCTCGGCAACGGCCAGTACCGTATCCACGGATGCTGTACGTCGGGCATTGCTTTCGGGCTGGAAGAGGCGTCCGCCAGAGCCCCTCGGCGCGGCCGGTCTCACCCTTGCGGTACTTGCCGGTCAAACCGCCATCGCCATCACAAACGCGATGCCCAGCGCCTCACCGGCAGGCAAGTCCGACAAACCCGGCTAGAGGTATCGTGTCGGCGCGTGCGAGATCGTCGAGCTCGCGCACAAGCTCCTCAAGGCGCCCAGCAGACGCCAGGACATCGCGGTGGGCGGCCAATACATCCCTCCAATTGGCTGGAACTGAATGCCGACCTGGCCTTCTCGAAAACGCGCTCTCATACCAACGAACGAACTTGGAAATCGCCTGACATGAATGGCGATCACCAATTGACTCTTCACCATCATCTCCATATTTCGATGTTTATCGAATCATGGAGATGATGGTGGATGCCAGCGATGCCGTTCGTTCACTTGGAGCGCTTGCCCAGGAGCATCGGCTTGCTGCGTTTCGGCTGCTGGTTCAGGCAGGCGAGAAAGGTTTGCCTGCAGGTGTGATTGCTGAAAAGCTGGGGATGGTACCATCCTCGATGAGCTTCCATCTGGCCGCACTCGCCCATGCTGGTCTTGTCATCCAACGCCGCCACAGTCGCCAGATCATCTACAGCGCCAACTATCCGGCCATGAACGGACTGATGGGCTATCTGACTGAAAACTGCTGCGGCGGCCTGCCTTGCGTGGATGACGTATGCTGCCCACCGCAAAGCGCCATCATCACCGCCGATCCCGAGGAGAGTGTGGCATGATCACCGACATCATTATCTATCACAATCCTGAGTGCGGTACCTCGCGCAATGCTTTGGCGATGATCCGCAATGCCGGGATCGAACCGCACGTCGTGGAATATCTTAGGACCCCGCCCTCGCGCGGCTTGCTGGAAAGCCTGATCGCGCGGGCGGGCATCACACCGCGCGCCCTTCTTCGCGAGAAAGGCACGCCCTTTGCCGAACTTGGCCTAGACAATCCTGACCTCACCGATGCCCAGATAATCGATGCCATGATGGAGCATCCCATCCTGATCAACCGCCCGTTGGTGGTCTCGCCGCTGGGCGTGAAGCTGTGCCGCCCATCGGAAGAAGTGCTTGATCTCATCCCTGCCCGGCAGCGTGGCACTTTTGCCAAAGAAGACGGCGAGCAGGTGGTTGGCGCCGATGGCCAAAGGCTCAAGTCGTGAGCCGCCTGTCGTTTCTTGATCGCTACCTTACCCTGTGGATCTTTTTGGCCATGGCCGTGGGCATCGGCCTTGGCCATTTTGTGCCTGCGGTTCCGGCCGGATTGAACGCCCTGTCAGTGGGCAGCACAAGCATACCGATTGCGATCGGGCTGATCCTGATGATGTTTCCGCCGCTGGCCAAGGTCAGGTATGAGGAATTGGGTCAGGTGTTCCGCGATACGCGGATTTTGGGCATCTCCTTTGTGCTGGCATGGATTATCGGCCCGGCGCTGATGTTTGCGCTGGCAGTGACATTCCTGCCAAATTCACCTGAATATATGACCGGGCTGATCTTGATCGGTATCGCGCCCTGTATCGCCATGGTGTTGGTGTGGAACCAACTGGCGCATGGCGATCCGCAATATGTGACAGGGCTGGTGGCGTTCAATTCGCTGTTCCAGATCTTTTTCTACACGCCCTATGCCTGGCTGCTGCTGACGGTCTTGCCGCCGATGTTCGGGCTGCAGGCGCATGTGGTCAATGTGGAATTTCCGATGATCGCGCGGGCAGTGCTCACCTATCTCGGAGTGCCGTTTGCCGCCGGTTATCTAGTGCGGCGCAGCCTGATCGCGCGTAAGGGGCAGAACTGGTATGAGCACCATTTCATTCCCGTAATCAGCCCGCTGACGCTGGTCGCGCTGCTGTTCACCATTATCGCCATGTTCAGCCTGAAAGGCGGAGAAATCCTCGCTCTGCCGATGGATGCGATCGAGGTCGGCGTGCCGCTGGTGATCTTTTTCGTCGTGATGTTCCTGTTGAGCTTTGCTCTGGCGAAGCTGGCTGGAGCGGATTATCCGCGCGCGGCAGCACTGTCCTTCACGGCTTCGTCGAACAATTTCGAACTGGCCATTGCTGTGGCGATTGCCGCTTTCGGACTGGCCTCGCCGGTGGCCTTTGCCGCCGTGATCGGCCCGCTGGTCGAAGTGCCGGTGCTGATTACGCTGGTCAATGTGTCGCTGTGGATTGGTCGGCGCTGGTTTGCCGATACCGCGCCGACAGGGGCTTGAAACATGACTGAGACTGCCTTTCCCCGCCTGCGCGATCTGCCCGATCCCGATCATTTACCCGCTCTTAGGCCCGAATATGCCCATCGCAGCCCGGCACTGGGTTTGGGGGCGCTGGACCCGCCCCCGCGCATCCTTCTGCTCTACGGCAGCTTGCGTGAGCGGTCCTATTCGCGACTGGTTGTGGAGGAGGCGGCGCGCCTGCTGCGCTGGTTTGGCTGCGAGACGCGGATCTTCGATCCCGCTGATCTGCCCCTGCCCGACCAAGTGGCGGGCGATGACCATCCGGCGGTTGCAGAGTTGCGAGAACTGTCGCTGTGGTCCGAAGGACAGGTCTGGTGCAGCCCCGAGCGGCACGGGCAGATCACCGGCATCATGAAGACGCAGATCGACCATCTGCCGCTGGCGATGAAGGGGATGCGCCCCACCCAGGGGCGCACCTTGGCTGTCATGCAGGTCTGCGCCGGATCGCAGTCCTTCAATTCGGTGAATACCTTGCGCATACTGGGCCGCTGGATGCGCATGTTCACTATTCCCAACCAGTCCTCAGTGGCCAAAGCCTATGAGGAATTCGACGAGGCGGGCCGTATGAAACCCTCGTCCTACTATGATCGCATCGTCGATGTGTGCGAAGAACTGGTACGCTTCACCGTCCTGCTGCGCCCACACGCAGATCAGTTCGCAGACCGCTATTCAGAGCGCATGGAGCGAGATTGCCCAGTGGAGACACCGGTCGAGAAAGCTGGATTACTGCCAAGATGACGTTGCATCTTCCCCCGGCGAGGCGGAAAACGCAATGCGATCATCGATCGCTGGATTTGCCAGGTTGCAAGGTGGCAACCGGGGTTGCTCCGGCATGACACCCCCGCCCCTCGCAGGGAGCGGGGAGGCCAGGTCATTCAAAACTCGGCGCTGAAGCCGAAGGTGAAGGTGCGACCGCTGGTGGTATAGACCTCCGTGCGGCGCGGGCCCACCGACTGGACGATGGGCTGGTTGGTGAGGTTGATCGCCTCGGCGATCAGCCTCAGGCCGGGGCGCAGGTTGAAATGGGCCTGCGCATCCACATTGTGCGAGCCATCGATGCCATCGCCTGCATTGTTGATGTCATTGCCCGGCCCGGTGAGATAGCGGCTGCGATAGGCATCGGAAATACGCGCGCCCCACAGCTTGTTCTCATAGTAAAGCGTGACGTTGGCCGCCCATTTCGACAGGTTGGGCAATTGCATCCGCACCGGCACACCGCTGTAATAATTGGTCTGGTGCCCGTCGAACCAGGTGCCGTTGGCCACGACGCCAAGATGTTTCAAAGCACCGGGCAGGAAGGTGAAATCATGCTGAAAGGCCGCCTCCAGCCCCTTGATGTTGGCGCCTGCCCCATTCACCGGCTGGCTCACGTCGAACAGCGTGTTGCCATCCTCGCCCTGGATCAGCAGCGAAAGCGGCAGGCCGGTCTGGCTGTAGGGGATCTGTGTGGTGGCAGATGATATAAAGCTGTCCATGTGCTTGTAGAAGAAGCCCAGCGAGGCAAAGCCGCCCCCGCCCATATAATATTCGACCGAACCTTCCAACGAGGTGGCCTTGTAGGGCTTGAGATAGGGGTTGCCGAAACTGGCCGTGCCGCCATTGGGCCGCGTGGTGATCGACCCAGCGGCTGCCAGATCACCCAGCGCCGGGCGGTTGACGTTGCGGCTGGCGCTCAGGCGCACCACGACATCCCTGGTGACGTCGAGTGCAACATTGGCGGCGGGCAGCCAACCATTGCTGTTTGTGGAAATCGAAACCGGAGCCAGCCCGCTGCCCGTGGCCAGATGGCCCGATGAAGTAAGATCGGTGGAATAATAGCGCAGGCCCGCATTGGCGCGCAGCCGCATGCCGGCCACCAAAGTGTCCAGATCGGCTTGGAGGAAGCCTGCCCAGGTCTTTTCATCAACGCGATAGTCGCTGCCGGCCTGCAGATACGAAGCGTTGAGATTGCGCGGGTCGCCGATGTAATTGTACACGCCGTCGACATTGCCCACGATGTATTGGAGCGTCGTATCGGGCCCGACCGTTTGTTTCAGAGTGTTGGGAATGGCCACATCAGCAGGCACATTGTGGAAGACCTTGTTGTTATACTGGTATCCACTGTTGGTGAAATGCTTGAACTCGCCGCCGGCCTTCAGCGTCACCGTATCGGTCAGCCTGTAGGCACCGTCCAGCTTGCCGTTGGCATATTTGTTGGTGATGGCATTTTCCTGCGTATCGAGCCGCTGGAGCGCCCAGTTGTTCGGATCGGTCAGGCTCTTGCCATAGGTGTTGAAGGGGATGGCCGGGCGATCATCGAAGCTGAAGGGAGTGTTCTTCAACTCCATGAACACTTTGTCGAACACCGGCTGGGCGAAGTCCGATTCCTCATAGCCGCCAAGCGCGTTGACGGTCAGCCGGTCGGTGACATTCCAGCTCATATTGGCCACACCCTGGTAGAAATTGGTGTGGTTCTCGATGGTGTGATGCTCGGAACGCAGGTCGATACCGGTGTAGCTGGCTGCGCTCAGCGTGTTGGTGCTGTCAATCACGGCGTTCTGGATGACCTGCGTGCCGCCGATCGGGCTGCCAGTCAGCGCATTGCTGCCCGCGCTGGCCAGCGCATAGTCGTCGCGGTGATCCCAGAGGCGGCCATAGAGGAAATCGACGTCGAGCCTGAAATCCTTGCCCGGGTGGTACTGCACGGAGGAAGTGACGCCAAGCCGTTTGCGATCGGTGTACCAGGTGGAGGGCGATTCTGCCGTGGGGGCATAAACCCCGCTGAGCAGCGCCTGGCGCGTGGCCGCGTCGATGCCCGGGCCGATGTTGGCAGCGTTGTATTTGGTCAGCCCCCATCCCCAGTTGCGATAGCCATATTCATTGCTGCGGATCTGGCTGTAGGCCACCGAGACCAGCGCTGCCACATCGCCCCAATTGTGCGAAACCAGCCCCACCAGGCGCGGCGTGACGCCGGTGGTGTTGGTGTTGGTCTGCCCCTTGGCCGAGACGATGATCTTGTTGCCGATGTCATAGGGCTTGCCGCTGGTGAGTTGCACCGTCCCCGCGATACCGCCCTCATCCTGCTCGGCCGCGTATGACTTTTGCACCGCCACCCGGCTGAACAGTTCCGAGGCGAAGAGGCTGTAGTCGAAGGAGCGTGAACGGCTCACCCCTCCGCGATTGTCCATGCCCGAGGCGGTGTTGCCCAGCACTTCCATACCGTTGAGCTGGGTGCGGGTGAAATCGGCGCCAAGCCCGCGCAGGGCGATTTGCCGGCCCTCACCGCTGTCCCTTGTGATGGTGACGCCGGGCACGCGCTGCAGCGATTCGGCAAGGTTGAGGTCGGGAAAGGCGGCGATGTCCGAGGCAACGATGTCATCCTCGGCGCCCACGGCCTTGCGCTTGTAATTCTGCGCGACGGTGAGGCTGTGGCGATAGCCGGTGACCACGATCTGCGATGGACCATCGGGTTCAGCCTCCACAGGCGCTGCGGCGCCCACGTCTGGAACCTTGAGGCTCGCCGGAGCGAGCCGGGGAGAGCGGGGGGGACGCGATGGACCATCATGGCCCGGTTTCAGCACGGCCACGCCATTCTGGAAGCTGGCAACAAGGCCCGTGCCATGGAGCAGCCGGTCCAGCGCCTCGCGAGCGGCGAACGTGCCGTGCAGCCCGGCGGTGCGGCGCCCGGCTGCCGCATCGGGCGCCACCACGATTTGCAGGCCCGCCGCCTGCGAAAATTGCGAGATCGCCCCGCGCAACTCGCCCGCGCCAATGTCATAGCGCTGGCGGTCGGCGTGGCTCACCTCAGCGGCATGGGCGCGCGTGATGCCCGGCATGCTCAGTGCAGCTGCAAGAGCCAGCAGCGAAAGTCCCCTGTTCGTCGTCATGTCAGCTTCTCCACCTTGACGCGCTTGCGTCTCGAGAGGGAAGACGGGGCGATGGGTAGATCAGGACAAAAGAATTTTGTTGCAACGCAGTGTCACCATTATGGCACTTTTGTTGCAGCCCCTTCCTCTGGCACAAGGCGCAACAGATCGCCGTCCCGCTCCAGCCTGAAACCATAGGCAGTGCCGATCGCGCCAAGCAATTGCGCCGAGCCATCCAGCTTGAACCGCCCTGCCAGCTTGAGATCGGCAAGCTTGTCGGGCGGCGGCGCGATAATCGGCCCGCCGCGCCGATTGAGCGTGTCCACCAGATCGCCCAGCCGCATATCGTCGGTGTCCAGCCAATCCTGCCGCCAGTCCTGCTGCGTTATATCAAACCGGCTGGGCGCGCCTGCCACATCCTGACTGAAGCGCGAACGCCAACCGGCATGCACCGTGACACCGCGCCCGGTGCGGTTGCTGGCAAAGCGTACCGCGCCGCGATAGACTGCAAGCTTCACATCGCGATGCGCCAGATCGATGTCAAAAGCCGTGCCCAGCACCTGCGTGACCGATCCTCCCGCCTCGACGGTGAAGGGCCGATCCGGTTCATGGGCAATGTCGAACCAGGTCTCACCCTTTTGCAGCGCAGCATGACGCTCATGCTGACCCAGTGAGACGTCGATGCTGGTCGCACCGTCGAGTTGCAGCCGCGACCCATCGGCAAGCCGCACCGACATCCTCTGCCCGCGCTGTGTTTCGTAATGGGCAATTTGTGGTGTTTGGGTGCCTGCGTTCTGGTGCCATAGACCCAGACCCACGGCCAAGGCCAGCGCGGCAGCACCCGCCATGCCGGTGCGACGGCGGGCCTTGCGCATGGCGCGAACCTCCTCGTCGGAGAGGCGGCCCAGCATGGCCACCTGCGCCAGCGCCTCGCGCAGGGCAGGGTCTTCCAGCGTGGCATCTGGAGCGGCGCACTTCATGGCCGGGCCCCGCCGGGCAGGCCGCGCCGCTCCAGCGCCTGGCGCAGATCGGTAACAGCGCGCGTGCAATGCTTCTCCACGGCCCCGACGCTCAGACCAAGGTCCTGCGCGATGGCCGCGCTTGCCGTGCCGTCCAGCCGGCGACGCATAAAGACCTCGCGGCGCAAGGGCGGCATCACGCGCAGCGCCCGCACCAGGATCTCCACCCTCTGGCGATAGTCCAGCACGGTTTCGGCATTGGGCTGGGCGCAGGCGATGGTCTCATCGAGCTCAACCGCTTCGGGCATGGCGCGGCGAGCGCGGAAATGGTCGTGGATGAGATTGCGCGCAACGGCAAAGCAAAAGGCCCAGACGTTGGCGATGACGCGGTTGCGACGATAGGCATGCAGGCGCAGGCAGGTTTCCTGCACGATGTCCTCGCCATCGGCATGGTGGTCGAGCCGCCCGGCGACGAAATGGCGCAGCGCGCGATAGAGCTCTGCCTCGTCGCGATCAAACGCGCGCCGCATGGCCATCGACGGGATCTCACGCATGGTGAGGCGCCCTGCCCGCATTGCACCACGCTCGCCTTGCCCTCGACACATCAGCCTCCTTCTCCAGCCCTGCCCGGAGTCGCGACTGCGCTAGGCCAGAAGCGTGAAGCGCGCGTGACAATCGCGACGGGCGCCCGTTCGCCGCGAGAATTCGCCAGGATTTGAGCAGCGCCTGGGGGTCGCCACTCGCCCGGCGGGCTGCATCGGGGAATGTTGACATTCAGGCCAATTCAAGCAGGCCAGTGATGCCAATCACGCAGCAGATGTCACGATCTTGCCTCATAGTCGGCCAGAAGCCGGGCCCGCGTCATCGCCAATTGCGCCAGCACATCGCCCAGCAAAGACAATTCGCGGCTGCGCGTCCAGGGCTGGTCAGCATGGTGTGGGCATAGTCCAGTTCCTGCGCCGCCTTGGGGTTCATCGCGGCGATCAGGCGGTAATCGGCGGGCGGAATAGCCCGCTTGTAGCTGGTGTGCGTGCCCACCGTCAGCAGGTCAGCAGACCCAGCGAACCGTAGATCTGTCAGCCGGTCGAGACATACTGGTTGAGCAGATTGCGGGCATAGATGCCCACTTCATACTTGTCGCTCGACCGCGCCAGCGTGATCCGCCCGTTCACCAGCGCATAGCCCGGAACGCAGGAATAGCTGGCATTGGGTGTGGTGGTGCCATCGGCATTGACGCGGGCCGACGCCATAATGCTGCCCAGTTGGGCGCCCGTTCAGAAGTCGCCGCGCCGATGATCGATAGGCTGGATCAACGGCGCGGGCAAATTGCATACCTGGCAAGCCCGGGCGCTTCATTGCGATTTTTCCTGCCCGATTAACGGTTTTTGAGGCCGAGAATGACAGCTTGCACCCGACCGAACCCTTCTGGTGAACCGATGGCCAGATCAAGCGGCCTCGCGCCGAGATGTTGATCCTGAGCATTCAGGAACGTCATGGCACCACCGGCGCCTAGAGCGTCGATGGCGATGGTCAGGATGCGTCCCTGCCGATCGGCAGCTTCGCGCGACAAGGATGGGATCCGAGACTTTTTACGAAAAGCGCCATTCATGGATGCGCGCCCTACAATGCTGATAAGGCTGACTGGCCAGCGATGCGTTCCTCGCGGCGCATTTCGATCAGCTTTGCGCGTTCACCCATGGCTTGCCATGCCGCCGCAGAGCGTAAACGTATCTCGCGCACATTGGCCAAAGTGGTTTCATCAGCCTCGCGGCGGCTTTTCGCCGCCTGGGCCAGATAGCTGTCACTCACTGCGGACATGGCAATCCTTTAAGCGGGTCGGCGGTATCAATCGACCATGTCGGCCACGATCCGGCGCAGTTCCGCCTGGGACAATGTGCCAAAGGGCGTGGTCTGTGGATACCGCGAGGGCAGGATGATGGGATTGATAGGCAGATGAAGAGACTTGAACTGAACGTGCATGAAATTATGGAACTCAAAGATCTGGATGCGCAAAATCGCGCAGGATGTTAATGGAAAGACTATTCGTAGCGGTCTTTCCCGTGTTCGGTCGCGATCACGCAGATCGCGATGATATGCGAATCAGGCAGGCCGAACACGGGGCAACGCATCGAGCATGAACTCGACACACTGGACAGTTCGCGGGATTCGTGGAACCCTGGCGAACCTTTGTCAGGCCGAAGCCAGATTGACCGCCGACTGTTTGCCACGGCGATCGGTTTCGATCTCGTAGCTCACCCGCTGGTCCTTGGTAAGCGTGGCCATGCCGGCCTGCTCGACGGCGCTGATGTGAACGAAGCTGTCATTGCCGCCATCGACCGGGGCGATGAAGCCATAGCCTTTGTCGGAGTTGAAGAATTTGACGGTGCCGATCGGCATGGGATGTTTCCTTTTCACGAAAACGAGAACCCATCCGCAACAGCGCGGATGGAGCTGGACATGTGAGAGAGGAAGGAGAACCCCAAGAGGGATCAAGTCCCGTCGCAGACGACGTTAGCACGCTTTATATCGGCGATGACTGTGGAAAAGTCAAGGCGCTAACCACGGAAGCCGTTATCTCGGGCTGAGGTCGGAGCGTCCCCATGCGCAAATCCAGCCAATAGCACCGGCTGCCAGCTGCGACGGGGCTGTACCTGATCTGACGGTCGACCCTGCTGGCTCGATGGTATTCCCAGCAATTTGCGCTCTCGAACGGCAGCCAGAGACCCATGCGTCAAAAATTGGCGCTGACCAGGATTGGTGCCTATCGCATCGGGAAGTCCATCGTGAAGGTCGCCCCTCCTCCCGGCGTGTCCTCAACCATGATGGAGGCGCCATGGGCCTGCGCCACCGCCGCGACGATCGACAAGCCCAGGCCGGCGCCCTGCCGTCTCATACCATGGGCACGCCAGAAGCGTTCAAAGAGCTGCGCCCGATGCTCGGGCGGCACGCCGGCACCATGGTCGATCACACTCAGTCGGCCTTCCGGCAAGACAGTGACCAGCACCTCGGTCCCCACCGGGGCGTGAAACACCGCGTTCTCGATAAGATTGCGCAGCGCCCCTGACAGCGCCTCCTCATCGCCATGGACAAGGACCGGGCGGTCCGGCGCCTCCAGCACGACCTCGCGCCCTTGCTGGTAAATCCATGGCGCCATATGGCCGCCCACCTCGGCAGCGATCTGGGCCAGATCGACCGCCTGCATCTGGGGCAAGGGCTGGCTGTCCAGCCGGGCCACTCGCAGCAACTGGATGACCAGGCGGCTCATACGCGCCGCATCCTCGCCCAGCTTTGTCACCGCCTCGCCGGGAGGCAGAGCCTCAATCCCTGCTGTCAGGATCGCCAGAGGCGTACGCAATTCATGCGCTGCATCCGCAGTAAAACGGCGCTGCGCCTGAAAGGCCTGATCCAGCCGCTCCAGCGCTTCATTGACGGCATGAATGAAGGGCATGATCTCGGCAGGGGCCCTGCCCGGCTCCAACCGTGCACCGGCCGCGCCCGGTACAATGGCGGCAGCCTGGCGGCTCGCCGCGATCAACGGGCGCAAGCTGGCGCGCACGGTGTAGATCACCACCCCCAGCACAGCAAACGCGAAGAGCGGAAAGGCCCAGACCACGATCGTGTCGGAAACGCCGTGCCTGAGAAGATAATGGCGCTGCGCCAGAGCGAGAAAGCCGATCGCCAGCGCCAGAGCGTGAATCCCCGCCAAACGCAGGATCAGCTTGCCTTCCAGAGAATGTCGCCAGTGCGCCATCACGCCTGCGCCTCCTCGGTCAGAAAATAGCCGATGCCGCGCACCGTCTGGATGCCGCAACCGGCGCCTGCCTCGGCCAGCTTGCGGCGCAGGTGGTGAATATGGACCGGGATGGCGTTGGAGGCGATCTCGTCACCCTCGCCATAGAGCTTGTCCTCCAGCACGGCTTTGGGCACCACGCGACCATGACGGCGCATCAGATGTTCGAGCAGGGCCAGTTCCTGCCGCCCCAACATCAGCGGCCGGCCATCGACCAGCGCCTCACGGCCCAGCGTGTCGAGCGCCAAACGGCCCGCCTGCAGCACGATGCCCAGCGCCAGACCCGGGCGGCGCAGCAGCGCCTTGGCGCGGGCCACCAGTTCCTCGCTGGCGAAAGGTTTCACCAGATAGTCGTCGGCACCGGCATCGAGGCCGCCGACACGATCCTCCAGCGTATCGCGAGCAGTCAGCACCAGCACGGGCAGCCGATGGCCTTTCACGCGTGTGGCGCGCAAAACATCGAGTCCCTCGCCGTCGGGCAGACCCAGATCGAGCACCATGGCGTCATAGGGGAACAGGTCGAGCGCATGGCAGGCATCCTCGACACTCTGCTGCACATCGACGACGAAGCCGGCCTTGCGCAAGGCGCCAGCCACCAGTTCAGCGATCCTCGGCTCATCCTCGACCACCAGAAAACGCATGCAATCCCCTTCAAAGCGCTTCCTCTAATACTGCCTTAAACTTCGCGCCACAGGGGGGCCGCCAACAGATATGCGAAAAGGCGGAATAGATGGCGATCAGGCAGTCAGCAGCTTTCGGTTTGGCCCTGGCCGGGTTGATGGCAGGGCTGGCGCCGCATCAGGCTGTGGCACAGACCAGCGGGCCGAGGCAGCAGGCGCATGTCGCGCGCGATGACGACGACGATGATGATCGTAAGCTCGTGCATCAGACCAAAGTCGCACCAAAAGCCAAGGATCATGAGGATGATGATGACGGCGATGACGATGATGGCCCCAAACGCGGCGGTGAGATCGTCGTCACCGCACATCAGCTCGACAATGCCCGCGCGCGGGTCAGCGCCAGCCTTGGCGCCTCGACCTATTCGCTGACCAACGACGTCATCGAAAAGCGCCCCAGCGGTGAGGCCGCCAATCTGGTCAATGTGCTGCTGCAGATGCCCGGCGTCAGCCAGGGCGGCTCGGGCGAGTTGCACGTGCGCGGCACTCAGGGGCTGCAATATCGCATCAACAATGTGATCATCCCCGATGGCTTCACCGATCTGGCCGACACGTTGCGCGCCCGCTTTGCCGAAAAGATAGAGCTGGTGACCGGTGCCCTGCCCGCGCAATATGGCTTGCAGACGGGCGGTGTGGTCAACATTACCACTAAGAGCGGCGTCTATGGTCATGGCGGCGAGGTCGAATTGAGCGGCGGCACGCTTGGTCGTTTTGAGGGGGCCTTCGATGCGATGGGCTCGCTGGGAGAGACCAATTACTATGTCTCGGGCTCCTATCTGCGCAGCGATGCCGGGCTGAGCGCGCCGGACGGCTCGACCAGCCCGCTGCATGACCACACTGACCAGATCGACGGATTTGCCTATTTCGACCGTATCCTCGATGCGCAATCACGCCTGTCGCTGATCGTGGGCGTCTCGAACGATGCCTATGACCTGCCTCATGCGCGCGGGATCAATGCGGCGACCGACACCGCCCCTTCCACGTTCCAGCGCCCCTTGACCATCGGGAGCACCACGGCCTACCCCGCCGAGGCATGGGGAGGACATGAAAGGGTGGCCAGCCAATATGGCATCCTGTCCTACCAGCGCAGCGCGGGGGCCCTGACCATGCAGCTTTCAGCCACGCTGCGGGCCTCGGCGCTGGCCATCACGCCCGATATGGTGGGCGATGTGTTGTTTACCGGCCTGGCGCAGGCGGTCTCCAAGCACAATCTCTCGACCGGCCTGCAAGCCGAGGGGCTGTATGAGCTGTCGCCAGCCCACCGCCTGCGTGGTGGTATCACCGTCAACTGGTCGCGCGACCGCAGCCGGAGCGACTATGCGGTGCTGCCCGTCGATGCCACTGGCCGACCGATTTCCACCACGCTACTCACGCTCCCCGGCATGGAGGCCGAGACGCGGCACCAATTGGGCGCCTATCTCGAGGATGAATGGCTGCTGGGGGAAAGCCTAACCATCAACGCCGGCCTGCGTTTCGACAGCACCACCAACAGCGGCGGCGGCGATGCGCTGAGCCCCCGCATCAATGCGGTATGGAAGCCCACCAGCGGCACAACGGCGCATCTGGGCTATGCCCGCTATTTCGTGCCCGCCTCCGAAGACACCGGCACTGCCGCCGCCAGCCTTCTGGCTGGCACCACCGGCGCATGGCCAACCCGAACCGAGACCCCCGCCAAGGCAGAGAGAGACGATGACATCGATCTGGGCGTGGAGCAAAAGCTGGAGGATGTGACGCTGGGTGTCGATGCCTATTGGCGCCATGCCCGCAATCTGCTCGATGCGGTGCGGATCGGTTCGACGGTGCTGTCGCGGCCCTTCAACTACGAAAGAGGCAAGGCCTGGGGCGTGGAACTGACCGCGACCTACACCCAAGGCCCGCTCTCCATCTGGGGCAATCTGGCCGTGGCGCAGATCGAGGGCTGCACCATCATCGCCGGGCAAGCGCCTTTCACGGCGGCGCAGTTGCAATGGATCGCCGCACATGATGTACCTACCAATGCCGACCAGCGCGTGACAGGCTCGCTGGGCGCAGCCTGGCATAGCGGCAGACTGAGGCTCTCCGCCGATGGCGTGTTGGGCAGTGGGCTGCCCCGGACTGTCGCGGGTGCGGCCCCCAATGGCGCAAGAATGCCGGCCAATGCGCAGGTCAATCTGGCGGCGACCTATCGAGTGGATGGCCTGGCGCATCATCCTCTCACGATACGCCTCGATGTGCTCAATGCTCTGGGCGCGCGCTATGCCTTGCAGGATGGCTCGTCGCTGGCCGGCGGCACTGCGCAATGGGGCTCGCCGCGCGGCATCTATGCAGGGGTCGAGCAGGCCTTTTGAGGCGTTACTGCCAAACAAGGCGTATGCCGCAGGTCGCTGATGGGTCGCACTTGCCGCCGCCGAAGCGGCGGTTTGAATCTCCTCGGCATTTCAGCGGCAGCGCTTTCGATTCATCCGACCCGCAGCAGGTTTTGGGAACTCTAGGCGGCGACGCACCTTCAACGCGCCTTTTTCCACCCTTGCGCTGATTTCCGAAGGCAAGGTCGCGCCCGATTGCAGCACGCGCTCGATGGCTTCGATGGCGTCGATGTCTTCGGGCCGGATGCGGCTGCCCATGCCGCGCTGCATATCGCCCAGTTGCGGCCGGTCGATGCCGAAATTGCGCGCGATGTTCACAAAATAATGCCGTTCATGGATAAAGGTCACATGGCTGAGATCGAGCCGATTTTCAATCAGCAGTGTATAACGGGCCTCCACCGTGGCGAGCGGATGCTGCTCGACCGCACAATCATCGCGGCCAAGGCCAATGGCGGCAAGATCGGGCAGCTGGGCGGAATCGGCCTTGTCGGCAGCCCCGGTCCAGATCCAGATGAGGCCGCGTCACCCCATAAGACAGGTGACAGCAGACCTTAGCCGCCTTCGCGTAATCGGATGATGTCGCGCGATGGCGGCAGGCCGAACTGACGGGCATATTCGCGGCTGAACTGGGTCTGGCTTTCATAACCCACATCCATCGCGACCGATGTGACATTGCCTTCGCCCGCGATCAGCAGCGCACGCCCGTGCAACAGGCGCACCTGTTTCTGGTACTGTAACGGGCTCAACGTGGTCACAGCCTTGAACTGGCGGTGAAACGCCGAAACGCTGAGCGCCGCCATGGCCGCCAGTGCTTCAACACGCAGTGGTTGAGCAAAGTTTTGCCTAATCCATTGGATTGCTGTGCTCACCCGGGCCAATGCCGTCCCGGGCGTAGCGATCGCGCGCAGCATCCAGCCCAATGGCCCTTGCAACACGCGAAACAGGATCTCCCGCTCATAGGCGGGCGCCAGCACGGCAATCTCGTCTGGGCGATCCATCAGCCGCAGCAGCCTCACCCAGGCATCCAGCAGATTTTGAGTAATAGGCGCCACGCAAAAGGCAGCATCATCTGCCGGCCCGGTTGGGACGGTGGGCGCATCGGCCAACAGGCTGGCGATTATCCTCGGCTCCAACGTCAAACTCACCGCCAGATAAGGCGCGCCGTCGTCCGCAGGATGCACCCTTCCCACCGCAGGCAAATCCACAGACATCACAAAATCGGTGGCAGGGTCGTAGCGCAATGTTCGCCCGCCCACCGCCATCGTCTTCGCGCCTGTCAGGATCAGGTTGATCATGGGATCATAAACAGCGGCAAGGCGATGCTCGGCAATCTCGCCCTGAACCATGGCCACGCGCGGGATTCCCGTTTCGGTCCGGCGATTTCCCGCCCGAGACGCCAAGCTGCGCAATTCAGAGAGCTGGTTTTCCACCCTCAGCGCTGTGTCACACTGCCTTGGATGCGGCAATGGCCGAGCAGAATTAGGCATGAATGCACGAGGATCGTGGGCGCGCGACCGTCTCTCGTCCGCCTAGATCCTGAGCATCCTAGCAAGAAGGACGGGCATGAGCATGAGCATTGTCATCATCACCGGCGCCAGCCGCGGCCTTGGCGCCAGCATGGCCCGCCATTGTGCCAGACGCGGGTTTGGCACCATCATCACTTACCGCACAGGCCGGCAGGAGGCCGAGCAACTGGTCGCCTCGATTGAGGCTGATGACGGCAAAGCCGTGGCCCTGCCGCTCGATGTCGGTGACATCACCAGCTTCCCCGCATTTTGCGCGATGGTACGCGATGCCTTGGCCAGTGTATGGCAGGCCACAAGCTTTGAAGCGCTGGTCAACAATGCAGGCCATGGGCAATTTGCACCGATCACCCATGTGGTCGAAGCCGATTTTGACGCCCTGTACCGTGTTCACCTCAAAGGGCCGTTTTTCCTGACACAGGCCCTGCTGCCGCTGATGGCAGATGGCGGCCATATTGTGAATATCACGAGCGCCACCACCCGCGTCGCCACAGCTGGCGTCGCGCCCTATGCCGCGTTCAAGGGCGGGCTGGACGTGTTGACCCGCTACATGGCCAAGGAGTTTGGCGAGCGTGGCATCCGTGCCAATGCCATAGCGCCGGGGGCAATCCGCACGGATCTTGGCGGCGGCATCAACGCGGCGTTCGAAGCCATGCTGGCCGGGCAAACCGCGCTGGGCCGCATTGGCGAACCGGACGATGTCGGCCAAATGGTGGCCAGTCTGTTGTCTGACGATCATCGCTGGATCAATGCGCAAACCATCGAACTGTCAGGTGGTTACATTATCTGACCGCGGCGCTTTCCACCATCAGGTCGACCAGGGCGCGCAAGCGTGGCAAGCGCTTCAGGTCGCGATGATAGCCCAGCCACGTCTCGCGGCTTGGTGGAGCAGTGCCAAGGTCGACCTCGACCAGTGCCGGAGTGGCGGCGCCCAGGGGCTTGGGCAAAACCGCCAGACCTGTGCCCAGCGCGCAAAGCTGTGCCTGCATTTCACGGCTGTTGCTGCGGGCCACGATCCGCGCGCCGGGCAGGCTTTGCATCAGCCAACCCACATCGGGCATCCCGCCAAAGCCGGTGTCCATGACCACCACCGGCACATCATGGCCCAAAGACCGAACATCTGCTGCGCCATAATCCGCCGGGGCATAGAGCGCATAGGGCACCGTCATCAGCCGCCGCGCGATCACCTCAGGCTCATCAAACGGGGCAATGCGCAGCACCAGATCGGCCTCACGCCGGGCAAGGCTGTAGATCCGCGGATCGGTCAATGTTTCAACCACCACGCCAGGGTGGCGCTGGTGGAAGATGGCCAGCATGGGCGCCAGCACGATCCGCCCGAACCAGTCCGAACAGGTAAGCCGCAGCATGCCTTCCAATCGCTGCTCATTGCCGGCCAGTTCGCGTGAGAGCGCCTGCGCCTCGGCCTCCATACGCTCGGCATGGAGCAGCATCACCGCGCCTTCATCGGTCAGCACAAAGCCATCAGCCGTGCGCTGAAACAGAGCGCTGCCGGTGGCCTCTTCCAGCGCGCGCAGACGGCGCCCCATGGTGGGCTGGGATTGGCCCAGCCGACGCGCTGCGGCGCCCAACGTACCTTGTCGCGCAATGGCGAGGAACACTGGCAGATCGCTCCATTCAAGCGGCGTGGAAGGCATGGCGCACCCAAACAAATATGAATGGGCATCATGCTCCATCGTTTATTTTCATTCAAGTGTGGCGAGCTCATCATCACAGCATCGAACAGGAGATGCCCGATGAACACCTTACCCACCATGCTCGCCGCCTTTGCCGACATCGCCAATGGCCCCTTCAACCTCCGCACGGTGGCCCGGCCCAACGCTGGCGCAGGCGAAGTGTTGATCCGCGTCCATGCCAGTGGCACCAACCCTCTGGACACCAAGATCCACGCAGGGCAGGCCGCCCATGCCCGTCGCCCGCTGCCCACCGTTCTGGGCATGGATATGGCTGGGGTGGTCGAACAGGTAGGCTCCGGCGTCACCGGTTTTGCGGCGGGCGATGATGTCTATGGCCTGATCGGCGGCGTGGGCGCCCTGCCCGGCACGCAGGCACAGTATGTCGCCGCTGATGCCCGCCTGCTGGCGCACAAGCCCTCCAACCTTACCATGCGCGAGGCGGCCATCCTGCCGCTGGTCACCATCACCGCATGGGAGGGGCTGATCGACCGTGCCGCTATCCGCACCGGCGACACCGTATTGGTGCAGGGCGGAGCAGGCGGCGTCGGCCATGTGGCGGTGCAGATTGCGCTGGCCCATGGCGCCCGCGTGTTCGCCACAGCCTTTGCGCAAGACCATGATTACCTGCGCGGTCTGGGCGCCATCCCGATCGACGCCACGCAGGATGTGGACCTTTACGTGGCCGAGCATACCGAAGGGCGCGGGTTTGATGTGGTTTACGATACCGGCGGCGGGGCGATGCTCGATGCCTCGTTCCGGGCGGTGCGACGCTTTGGCCATGTGGTCAGTTGCCTTGGGTGGGGTACGCATGCACTGGCGCCCCTGTCCTTCAAGCAGGCGACCTATTCCGGCGTCTTCACGCTGCACACACTGTTGGCCGACGAAGGGCGCGCCCATTACGGCGAGATTCTGACCGCCGCCGCCGCCATGGCCGAAGGGGGCCACCTTCTGCCCCGGCTCGATCCGCGTCAGTTCACGATGGACCAGATTGGCGATGCCTATGATGCAGTAGCAGGTGGCAATGGCACCCATCGCGCGCGCGGCAAGATCGCCATCACCATCGCCTGAACCTTACATCGGGGAGACACATCATGAGCAATATTCCTGGCAAAGTCTGGCTGATCACGGGCTGCTCATCCGGCTTTGGCCGCATTCTGGCGGAGATGGCGGTGGCACAGGGTGATCGCGTGATCGCGACAGCACGCAAGGTGGAGCAGATCACTGACCTTGCCGCCGAGAGCCCCGGCCAGGTGTTGACGCTGGCGCTGGAAGTCACCGACCCGGCATAGATCAACGCCGCCATGGCACAGGTCGAAACCAGTTTCGGCCGGATCGATGTGCTGGTCAACAATGCGGGTTTCGGGCTGGTGGGCGCGGTGGAAGAGTTGGGGCCCGACGAATACCGTCCGATGTTCGACACCAACCTGTTTGGACTGATCGAAGTGACACGAGCCGCCCTGCCTCTGATGCGGCGCCACGGCGGCGGGCGGATCGTCAACCTCTCGTCGGTGGGCGGCTTCACCGGACGGCAGGGCTTTGGTCTTTACAATGCCGGCAAATTTGCTGTCGAGGGCCTGTCCGAAGCTTTGGCCGAAGAACTCGCCCCCTTTGGCATCAAGGTGATCATTGTCGAGCCCGGTGCCTTTCGCACCAGCTTCCTTGGCCGTTCGATGGTCACTGGCGCCTCGCGCCTTGCCGCCTATGATGCCACCAGCGGCGCAACGCGCGACTTCAGCCTGGCCAATGATGGTGCCCAACCCGGAGATCCGCGCAAGGGCATGGCTGTGTTGATGCAGGCCATTCTGGCCAAGCAGCCCCCTCTGCGCCTGCCCTTGGGCCGGGACGCACTGGCGCGGATTGATGGCAAGCTGACAGCGGTCGCAGCAGACCTGGCCACATGGCGTGCCTTGGCTGAAGAAACAGCGCACGACGAAGGTTAGCTCCTGCCTCGCAAACCACTACAACATCGCGGCGCAGGAGATCGAGAGCGGCAGAGACAGTCACGTCACTTTGCGCCATGACTTACGGGGCATGGAGGTCGTGACTGTTCATCTGTTTCAAGGCGCTAAACAGATAGCCACACACTGCATTTTCGACACGCAGAGCAAGATCGAGGCCGTCGGCCTCATGCCGGCGTCCAGCCATATCGGTCATTCCGCGCGTGATCCCGATCACGTCACTGGCAAGCTGCTCCACGACTGAGGATAGGCCCGGCAACGCTGTCGCAGGCATTGCCCGGGCAATCACTGCGCGTACCACCTTGAAAATCGCACCAGATCCTGGGGCGGCCTCATCGCGCGTGGGCAACCGCGCCTCCTCAACATCGAGGAGGCGGGACAGGACTGGGCGGCTCAACTGATGGCGAACGGCTGCCGTAATCATCAGCTTCAACGCGGCCTTCCACTCAGGCTCAGCAGCCGCCTCATTCACTTGCGTAAGAAGCAAGGCCGCTTCCCGTTCGATCAGCGCGACTGTGATCGCATCCTTGTTCGGGAAATATTGATAGAGTGAGCCAATACTGACCCCGGCGCGCGCCGCGACCGCATTGGTCGTGTACCCCTCCATCCCGACTGTTTCAAGAATGCGAGCTGCCGCTTCGACAATCGCTTCGACCGTTCTGGACGCGCGCATCTGGGTCGCGGCTTTCCGCGGTTTCAAGGACGCGGCTTTGCCCGTTCGGCTCATGTGGGAAAGCGAGTTTGAGACATGAGTTAACGCTCGTATTTTCCGGGCATCAAGTCAACCGGACCGGAGACCAAGATGACCGGAATCGATACCGCGACATGCACCATGTTGGTGCGTGCAATCGCCGAAGACATCGCCGCAAGCGACGCAAAGCCCGGTACCACAGCCGCCGTCAGTGACATGATCACCCATGTACGCGCCGTAAGCGAGGCCGCGCAGACCAAGTTGCGGCTGGCACTGGGGAAGCTGTACCCGGTGATCGCGTGGGCCGATGAAGATGGCATGCCCCCTTGCCAAACCTATTGGCTCTACGACCCCATTGATGGCGCCTACCATTGGCTGCAGGATCTACCGCTGTGGGCCAGTTCACTGGTTCTGGTGCGCGATGACGAACCAGTCATGGCGATCGTCTATGACCCCGCGATGAAAGAGGCCTTTGTGGCGACGAAAGGTGCGGGCGCAACCTGTAACGGTGTCCCGATACATGTGTCTGCCAAGCACCATCTGGGTGCGGCAGTTATCGGCGGCACCGTACCGCCAATTGGCCAGGTGGGGGAAACCATACAGAATGAGGCACTTCATCTTCTGCGCGCCATCGCCCGCGAGGTCTTCATCGTGAGGCCGATTGCCGCGGCCTCACTGCAGCTCGCCTATGTCGCGGCGGGCCGCCTCGATGCCTATGTTGAAAACGGAGGCGACGTGGCTGACTGGCTTGCTGGCGCCCTGTTGATCCGCGAGGCTGGGGGCACCGTAACAGACCTCGCTGGCAACCCGTGTGGCTGGTCAGGCAATGGCGTACTGGGCGCGAATTGGACACTTCATCTCGCGCTGAGGCAGCTGATCGAACAGCAGGGAGAGATCATCGACAGCGACAAGCCCGGGCGCTAACCCCAATCCGCCTCCATGTGCCGGTAAACCGTGGGTGACAGCCCTGTGACGCGGCTGAACGCGGTGCTAAACGCGCTGACGGAACCATAGCCAGCGGTCTCGGCCACCTCAATCATCGGCCGCTTGCCCGACAGCAAAGCGGCTTTGGCCAGCGACATGCGCCAGGCTGACAGATAGCCGATAGGCGATCCTCCGATGATTTGAGCGAAACGGGCCGCGAAGCCCGCGCGGGACATGCCCGCTTCCCGCGCCAACAAGGCGACGGTCCAGGCGCGCGACGGGTCCTGGTGGATCGCCAGCAGCGCGCGGCTGATCCGTGGATCGGCCAAGCCCGCCAGCAGTCCGGTCGGCATCCCCTCAACCTCATGGGCGCGATGGCGCAGCACTTCCACGAGGATCACCTCCAGCAGGCGATCGAGCGCCAGTGAACGGCCCGGTCGGTCCGCCGTCGCCTCATCGTCGAGCAGGCTCAGCAATCGACCCAGTCGCTGGGCGGCCACCTCGGCCGCGCGGATATGGACGATCGGCGAGAGGAGACCGGCGATGCGGTCGGCATTGGGCTCGGCAAAAAGAAAATGGCCAGCCAGAAAACGGGCCTCCGGCGCAGCCGGGGCGCCAGCCTGGAGCGCCGCCGCATCGGCGAAAAGGTCCTTGAGCCCAAGCGGCTCGACCTGCTCATCTGATCGCATCACCCATTCCGGCGGGCAGGCCATCATCATAAAGTCGCCCGGATGCAATGTCAGCCTCACCTCGCCCCGTTCAAGCGTGCATGTTCCTTCGATCATCTGACCAAACACCACCGCTTGCACCGAGGGAAAGCGGATGGCCCAAGGCTCCCGCACTGCGATCATGCGCCAGGTCAACTCACTGGGCCGCATCAGGCCGATTATTTGCGACAGGGGATCCAATTGGACGCTCGATTATCAGATGTGGAGTTTGGATGATAGCACGTCTGGATGAGGGTCGATAGGCTGGCCGCAGATCATCGGGAGTTCATCATGCATGTCTTCGTTACGGGCGCCAGCGGCTTCATAGGCCAGGCGGTTGTCAAAGAGTTGATCGGGGCCGGGCACCAGGTCACAGGCCTTGCGCGTTCGGCTGACGCTGCGCAAAGGTTGACCCGACTTGGTGCGAAGGCTCATGCCGGATCGCTTCACGAGCCAGACACGCTGAGCAGCGGAGCGGCGGGGGCCGATGGCGTCATCCACCTCGCCTTCATCCACGGTCCAGGTGATATTCCGCTCGGGCGACGCCTTGGCCTCATCCTTGGCGGCTCGCCGCTGGGCATCGTCAACCGGTTTGGTGCGGCGATCACCACTGCCGACCGCCGCGCAATCGACGCGCTGGCCAGCGCGTTGGAGGGTTCAGGCCGACCGCTGGTAACCGTGTTCGGCACCATGGGTATGGCGGCGGGACAAACAGCGACGGAAGACGCGGAACCGGACCCGCACTCTCCGGGCTGGATGCGTTCGCAGACCGAAACGGCCGTCAAGGCGTGGGCCGAGCGGGGGGTGCGCGCCACGATGGTGCGTCTGGCGCCGTCGGTGCATGGCGAGGGCGATCATGGTCTTATCCCGAGGCTCATCACGGCTGCACGCAAGCATAAGAGTTCGGGCTATATCGGTGATGGCGGGAACCGGTGGAGCGCAGTCCACAGGTTCGATGCGGCCAGGTTGCTCCGCCTGGCGCTGGAAGATGGGCAGGCCGGCGCACGCTATCATGGCGTTGCCGAGGAGGGCGTGCCCTTCCGCCGCATCGCCGAGGTGATCGCTCAGCGGCTGAACCTGCCTGCGGTCAGCCTGACACCTCGAGAGGCTGGCCGGCGCTTCAGTTGGCTCGCCCCCTTCGCCGCTTATGACAATCCCGCCTCCAGTCAACTGACCCGGACACAGCTGGGTTGGCAACCCACCCATCCAGACCTGCTCGCCGACCTGAATCGTGAGGCATATTTCCTAAACCACATGGCCGCCTGAGGCAGAGAGCCAATCCCGGAACTGTGGATGGGCGATGGCAATCAGGGCTTTGCGCCGCTGGGCAAGCGATTTCCCTCTGAGATCGGCCCATCCATGTTCGGTCACGATCACATGGACATCGTTGCGTGGTGTGGTCACGGGGCCAGTCAGGCGGGGCACAATGCGCGAGACCCTCCCCCCACACGCTGTCGAATGGCATGCGATGATCGACATGCCGCCGGTGGCGGCACTTGCGCCGCGCACGAAATCAAGTTGCCCACCCGATGCGCTATACTGCCTGCCATTGACGACCTCAGAATTGCATGCGCCATCGAGGTCGACCTCCAATGTGGCATTGACTGAAACCATATCAGGATTCTGCGCGATCACGCCCGGATCGTTCACATAGTCGACCGGATGGGCTTCCAATTCAGGGTTATTGTCGAGAAATCTATAAAAGGGCAGCGTGCCCATGGCGAAGGTAAAGATCGATTTTCCCGCGTGGATCTTCTTGCGACTGTTGTTGATGACACCGCTCTGCATGAGCATTGCCAGACCCGGCGTCATAAGTTCGGTGTGGATGCCGAGATTCCGATGCCCGCGAAGGGCCTCGCACACCGCCTCCGGCACCGCACCGATCCCCATCTGGAGACAGGCTCCATCAGGAATAAGGCGGGCTATGATAGCGCCGATTGCCTCGTCTTCCGGTCGGCGGGGCACCGCCGGGATTTCCGTGAGAGGAGTGTTCTGCTCCACAATCGCCGTCACCGCTGACAGCGGGATCGTGCTGCGTCCGAAGGTTCGGGGCATGTTGGCGTTCACCTCTACGATGACGCGTTTCGCGGCGCGCGCTGTCCGCCACGCATAGTCGACATTGGTCCCGAGGCTGAACTCGCCATGCTCGTCCATTGGCGCGACCTGCGTGATGAGTGTGTCCACTCCGATCGTATTGGCCAGCATGTGTGGTACGCGGCTGAACGCTGTCGGGATCAGGTCGATCGGATCTGCCTGTTCCGCCGCCGCCAGTTCATCCAGCCTTCTTTCCACTGCGCTGTGGAACAAGCTCATCGGGCGCAGACAATGGTTAAGTTCGCGGCGCAGCACGCTTTGACCCGCAACCGCCGTAGAAAGCAGATAAAAAAGGCTTGCTTCCCTGATCTCCCCCGCCTCGGCCCGCGCTGCCAGCGCTTGCAGAATTGCGGGAGGTTGCGCAACACCGAGCGCCATGCAGATTTTTGCGCCGTCAGGTATGGTCGTGACCGCCTGCTCGGCAGACATCAGGCGGCTTTGATAGCCAGTTTGGTGTGCGGTCATGGTTTTTCAGCCTGGTTTGTGACGGACTCATGATGACGGTGGCTGGAAAGGTCTCGCTCATCATTGCCACAACCTGCGGACCTGTCCACGCCGCAATCTCCAAACTGCGTCTGACGCTCACGTTTCAAGATTTTGCCGCAGACAGACGACGGCACGCAGGTCTTTCGCGCCGAAGCCCTGCCCCATCTTGGCAAACTGCGTGCGACCCTCGCAGGATCGCCCAAGAATCGAGCCGGCGCCCGCCTCGGCGCAAGGCCTAACCAGCATCCCCATCTTGCACTGGACGGCCCCGCCGCCGCTTTCGCCAGCCGGCTCTTTAGGCATGGCCGGCAAACACTTCGCGCAATCCACTCTGACGAGAGGGAGGGGAACAACTGGTCGCTCGCATAGCATCAGGCCTGAACCATCTGCGTGCGGAAACGCCAAGACACGGAAGGGCAGTGCAACGTGATTCCGTCTGTACCTGCAAAGACGAGCCGCACCTCGATTTTGGTTGGCACACCTAGCTTTGCCTTCGAACCAAATATTTTAAAATCAAAAACTTAAGGAGCTGAACGGCTGAGACGGTTTAGAGGCGAGTAATCTTCCTGAGGGAGGTTACTCGCCCACACCTGGTCTGATGGAGCCGCTGTCCTGCGATGCCAGGAACAACTGCTCACCAAACCGTCGGCGCAAATGGCCGGCGACACTCAGCATATAGCGCTGCTGCCGCCATGCAGTCGGACTGTGATAGACACCCACAGCTTTCCAGAAATCCTTGGTCTGGTTGAGCGCGGAGAGAAAGATCCATCGTGCGGCCTGAGCATTGAAGCACGGGTCAAAGCGCAGCCAGGTGCGTACCTGATCCGCCGACCTGCCTGTAAGGTTGGAGAGCCGGGGCACCCAGGCGCTGTTGACTTGCAGCACACCCAGGTCGTGCGTGCCGTTGGTGTTGAGAACATCGGCGCCGATCCAGCCGGCTTCCTGATCCCGCAATCCCCAGAGCGTCTTCTCAAGCCACAGGCTTCCCTGGGCGGCCTGCCGGATACATGCCTCGACCTCAGGTTCGCCGCGGGACGGGGATGCGGTTTTTGCCAACACATCCTCGGTCGACGCTGTGAGGAAAGCGACTGCCGCCGCAAAGGGAAAATATCTCCAAACTGACATAAAATATCTCCATCAAAGACATAATTTCACGTCGAACTGGCGGGTGATTAGCGCTCTGGCCCCGATCGTGGATGCGGAGGCTCGTCGAGACGGAGTGGCGCCTGGAGAGGGGCCGATTGCTCGCTCACGACCTCAGGAACGGGCCTGCCCGTCGCCATGCGCTCCAACGCCCTTTCGAGAATGCGCTCCAGATGCTGGGCAATCGATAGAGCACGATCGGCAAGCTGCTCGACAGGCCCTGACGGCGCTGTGTCTCGCCCCCACGACTGGCGATTGAGTTCGCGATCCCTGTTGCCCTGTCGCAGCCGCTCCTGCTCCTCACGAGCCGAGCGCATTTTTTCAGGATGGCGAGCCGCAAGCGCCTTTGCACCGTCCCGATCAAGCCTGCCCAGCCCTTCAAGCGCAGATGTCTTCTCGCCTGAATTGCGCGCAAGCTTCTCGGCCAGCTTTCCGGCGTCCTGCGTCCAGAGCCTGACCCCAAAACGCGCGCGGGTGATCGCGGTGTAATAGTTTTGCCCATTGACCAGGCCCGACTCCACCGGCGCCAGCACATAGACGCGGTCATAGGTCTTGGACTGCGCCGAGTACACGGTCTCCCCATAACCGTGGTCCCAGGTCTTGTGCTGCGAGAGATCAACCTGCTGAACCCGCTGCGGCCTGTCCCAGCGTATTGTCGCAAGGGTGCCATCCAGTCTTTCGACGGTCCCGCGCTCGGCATTTTTGATGTCGAGGACACGGTTGACCAGGCGCCACTGGATGCGATCGCCCTCGGCAAGATTGCGGTCCTCGCGATCGAAGACATTGATGCGCGAGGCTGCCGTGAGGCGCGGATCCCAGCGGATGATGCGGCCGGTTTCATCGACCAATCGGACGATCTGGCGCCCATTGCTGTCCCGGCCGAGCCCCGCCACACGGTATTCGGTGCGACTGGCGATGCCGAGACCGGCGATATCCCGCGAAAAGGTCACAACCTGCCCGCCGGAGTAGAAGCGGGTATTGCGCTTTTCCTCATCGCTCATGCCCGCAGGCGTCAGCACGGACAGGCGCGTGTCCTCAGCGGCGATGGCGCCCTCGCGCTTCAACACCTCGCGGATCTGACTGTTGACCACCAAGCGCGTCACATTGTCGAGGACGAGGATATTGGTCTTCTGGCGGGATTGAGGGGCAAGACGCGTCCACGCACTCACCAGCCCCTTGGCCAACGCGTCGGGATCGTCTCCACTCGTGACCCGGTCGAGGGCCGCGAGGGAGGCAGCATACTCCCCTGCCCGCGCCTTGCTGACCGCGTCCTTCATCGAGCGGGTTTCCTGGCGGACGGCCTCCGCCAGTTGGGCGGTCGGAAGCCCGAGGCGCTGGAGCAGCCAGAACGCTTTCCCTTGCTCAATGGCTCCCGTCTGCTTGTTGTCGCCCAGGAACAGAACCCGGGCTCCGGTGCTGCGGCTAATCTCCAGAATGCGCAGGGCTTGACGATTGCCGAGTTGGCCGGCCTCATCAACCACCAGCACATGGGCGGCTGTGATACCGTGACCGCCGCCCGCAAGCAGGCTGGCGACGGTGCGGGACTCGATGCCTGCCTTGGCGCCGAGTTCTGCCGCCGCAGACGATGTGGGCGCCAGGGCCATCAAGGTCGCTCCCTGGCCCGCAGCCTCCGCCAGGACCTTGACGAGGGTGGATTTCCCCGCACCCGCCACGCCATGGACGCCGTTGATCCGATCCATCGAGGTGGCGATCATGGCCAGCGCCTGTTCCTGGGCAGGATTGAGACTTGCCGCCTCGAAGGCCTGGATCAACCGATCAACGCGCGCAATCGAACGGGCATCACCCAGCCCCAGTGCCAGATGCATGGCCAGCGCCTGTTCCATGCGCGCGGTTGCGAGCGTGGTTCGCCCGCGCGTATGAGTCTGATCGCCGGTCGGATGGCGCGTGGCCAAAAGCTTGCGCCGGACCTCGTGTTCTTCGGCGGAAGGGCGCACGTCGGCAAGTCTAACCTCCCCCACGTCGCTGGCCAGGCCGATCCGCAGCATCCGGCCGAGGTTGTTGACCGCCTCCCGGCTTTCGCTCTGGCGCATGCCGAACAGCATCGCTCTGGCGGCCAGACCTTTTTCCGGCACGAGGCAGTGCTCGCCTCGCTCCTGCACCGCCTGCCTGATGCTTTCCAGGGATGCGATATGCGCGGCACCGCGTTGCGCCCAGCGCTCATCCAGACCCTCGCGGGTGATCGTCTCTTTCTTCACGCGGGTCGCATAGAAGGACCGCTGACGCTGTGCCTGCCCCTCATAGCCATGCTCGTGAGCATGGGCATTGATCTGCTCGGCCCGCTGCGAGAAAATCTCGATTACGGCCTTGGGAACATGACTGATCTCGAAGAGACCCGAGCGGGGGTCGCTTTCAATCTCATAGCTGATCTCCCGCAAGCGATGAGCCAGATCGTTGCGATAGACTTGGCCGGCGACCATCTGCTCGGCAAACATCGCGCGGGTCTCAAGGCTCGCCATAGTGTGGGCCGGGTTTGCATTCGTCATGTTCATCACGACGACATGGGTGTGGAGATGCGGGTCGAGCTCACGGCTAGCATGCTCGGTGAAGCGGGCATAGAGCAGGCGACTGGTTGTTTGATGAAGGATCTCGCCGTTCTCGCGGCGGCGCAGCCCGGCGTGCTCCTCGAGATAGTCGAGGGCCGCGCTGACAGCGCGCTCATGCGCGGCGAAGATGCGTTCGTCGCCGGACACCAGCGCCATGATCGACACGGATTTGGGCGCATTGACGGCAAAATCCCAACCGGGATGATGCTCAATCCGGCCATCGGCGCGGTGGCGGCCCAGTTGCTGGTCACCAACTTGGCCCGCCAAGAGCGCCTTGAAGGTTGCGGGATCGACCTTGCCCGAGAGACCCAGATCGGCAGCGATGGCTCCGCCCCATTGCGACGGCTCATCGGTGCCCTTGGTGTAGTAATCGCCGACCGTGTAATAGCGGGCGATGTTGGCGGATGTGCCCTTGAGGCGGACCGGGTTGATCATGCCGGCTTGGCCCTTTCACGCGGCCCGTCCGAGCGTCCGTGCTGTACAAGGGGGGATGTGATCTGCCCTTGCTGGGCGACCATCAGGCTCCAGACCTGACGCGTCGGGAGAGGCAGGTCCTCGATGGGAGTTTCGAGCATCTGGTCGACGACGACGGCAACGCGAACCGGCGGGGCTAGCGACGAAGCAGGACGGGGATCAGGGGCTGGATCGGGGCGCACGTCTGGCGCATTTGGGGCCTCGCCGGGTTGTGTGAAGAGATCGCTTTGCGCCGTTGCCACCGGAGCCTTGTCTTTTCGAGGGCGCGCAGGTTTGGGGGTGTTTGAAGGCGGGCCGGAAGCTTCAGCAATCGTCGACGGGCCTCCTTCCTCGCGATCCACGGCATCACGCAGGCGGCTTTCGGCTTGGGCGAGCTTGATCAATTGCTGCGCGGTGGCATGACAGCGGGGCGGTCCACCGCGCTCAACAAACCCCGCGGCGATATCGACCACGGTGTTGTAGCTGTCGGTAAAGCGGACGACCGGCTGATTGCGGCCAAAGCGCAGAAAGCCCGAGAGGTTGGGAAGATTGGTGACCTCTGTGTGCATCACCAGCGGTCGGGTGACCTGCATGCGCGAGAGATTGATGCCGTCGCGCATGTCGTTGACACCATAGCTCATGCCCTCATTGGCTTCGACCTGTTCGACCTGCCCGAGGTTTTCCGAAACATGCTTGGCGGTGGGCGTATCATTGGCCCGCAGCGCCACCCAGGTCGAGCAATAGCCGGTGATGGCTGCCCCATCCTGGATGCCATAGGTCGCCTCGAGTTGGGGGTAGGATTGAAACCCCAAAATGCCGCAGCCACCATATTTGCGGGCGCGGGCCAGGAAGTCGGAAAGCGAGGGAAGTTTCTGGAGCGTGGGGAGCTCATCGATCACGCAGTAAAGGCGCCGATCCCGATCGGGCTTGAGGCTCATGATGGCGCTGATCGCAATATCGAGCCAGACGGTGATCAGCGGACGCAGGGAGGGCAGTTGATCGGCCTTCACCGTGATGAACAGCCAACTGCCCTCCCCACCCTCTTCCACCCAGTCGCGGATCGAGAAGCCGTCTTCCGTGTCGTCGAGATAGGCAAAGCTGCGCATGACCGAGGCGAGTTCGGCCTGGATGCCGGCAGAGGTTCGCTCCCCCTCTTTGGAGATGAAGGCCGCGGCATCGGTTCCCTCGACAAAGCCGGCGAGGTCTTTCAGCTTGGAGCGCAGCAGCCGATAAAGCAGCACCGAGATGAAGGTGTGCTTCTGCCGCGCCAGTTTACGCAGGACCGCGACCAGCGTGCCCCGCGAGGCTTTCGCCCAGAAGGGATCGCCATGCTTCTCGGGGATCGTCGACTCCGCGATCTGGTCGTAATGATACTCCTGGGGCACGTCGACCCACGGCGACCAGTGGGCAGTTCTGGCATCCAGCGGGTTGAGCAGCGTGTCGATCTCGGGCCGGTAGAATTTCTCGACGAAGGTTCCAGCCGTGTCATAGACGATGGCGCGTTTGCCTTCGGCCCGGATGCCGGCCAGCATCTTGACGATGATGTTGGTCTTGCCGGTGCCCGGCGCGCCACACAGCAGGATATGCTCGGTATCATAGGCAGAGGGCACGGGAACGCCGCCGATGATGAGCGGGCCCTTTTTCTCGCGAAACAGCGCCCGCTTGATCTGCCCGCTGGTTCCGAAACGCGCGCCCCGCAGATACTCATTCGAGCCGAGCCCTTTGCCCGTTCGCGTAAAATAGATCCAGGCATAGGCCAGGGCGCAAAGAGCGAAGATGCCCGACACCAGTGCACCATGCAGTAGATAGACTTCAAAGCGGTGCAGAGTCTCCCTGGCCAGCTTCGAGGCAACCAGCCAGTCGGCCGAGGTCCAGTAGACCTGCCCCTCCGGCGTCCGAAACTGGACCGGGTCATTGGTGCCCTGCGCCGCATCGACCTTGATGGCGGCCTCGGCCAGCTTGACCAGCACGAAGCGTTCATAGGTCGTGGACTTCTCCAAAACGTACCAGACGATCCCCATCACCCAGATCGCGATCCCTGCCAGCATGGTCTGGAAAAGGACCTGGGTGGTCATCCGCAGATTATGGACGATGGCTTGCCCGCCCCGGGTCCAGGAGCCGACGGTGTCGTTGCGGAAGATACTCATTGTCCGGACTCGCCCGCGAGCAGTCCGCGCTCGGCAAGGATCGCCCTTGCTTCCTCCAGTCCCTTCTCCAGAGCCTTGGGCGACTGCTGACCGACCGAGGTCGCCACGATCGACAGCGTCTGAATGGTGGTCGCCAGGATCTCGTCCTGCGAGGAATAGATATATCGGCTGTTGCGATCGGTAGCCTGCGCCAGGATGTTGCGGCAAAAGACTGCAAGAGAAAGGTTCGCGCCCCGAGCCCGTCGGCGTAGCCGCGTGTCCAGGGCATCATCGAGCCGTATCGTCAAACGAGACATGCAGAAGCTCCGTGTTAGAGAGCCTCCGCCTGGGTGGTGAAGCGTTATGGATGGTGCTTGATCTGAAGAACAATTTCAATCGAGAAATTGTTGAAGCCGATCATTCCGTCGCGATCTGTAGATTGTCGACCAGTTACGGCGCCACCAGAACTGATGATGGCCGAAGCAAAGCTCCGGCCATCATCCTGCTTAGGCTTCGTGGACAAAGGGTATCCACTGCAGGACTGACACGAGATTGACAAAGCCGAGGTAAGATTCCTTGGTTTTGTCGTATCGTGTTGCGATGCGCCGCCAGTTCTTGAGCTTGTTGAACAGGCGCTCGAC
>JAGWMZ010000005.1 GCA_028871475.1 Sphingomonadales bacterium
GCGAGGCCAGCGGCGTCGTCGGCGGCCGAGTTGATGCGCTTGCCGGTCGACAGGCGGGTCATCGCCTGGCTGGTCATGTCCGAAGCAGAGTTCGAAGCGTTGGCGGCCATGAGGGCGTTGATGTTGGTGTTGATGACAGTCATGGTGAAACTCCCGTTCCAGATCCCGAATTCTGGTCAGCCCACCGGCCCATCCGGTTCGGCTTCCTCCCCCTAGAGCGACGCCGCAGAACGATTTTTAAGAGGGGGCGATCGTCTTTTCCTGAACGGGTGCCAGGGGGCCCCTCACGCGTGGGGGTGATTCTCTCCCGACCATTTAAGATCGTTAACACATTGCCGATTCTTGCCGGGCTATTAACCTTCCTGGGGCGCGCAACATCCCGGCCGGGGGCGGCAACACCCTCACCTACACGCTAAACGGCAGGATTCTGCCGTTTTATAGGGGGTGAAGAAAAATTATAATCGTTTTTTTTCAGCATATTACAATTCTCATTGCCGGATTCTCGGCGAAAAATTGCAAAATCCGTAGTTTTACGAGGACTTAATTTTCCGGGTCCTTGGCCGCTGGCAGGTCATAAAGCTCCTACCGCGATGGTTAATAGGGGGCATTCCGGATCATGGACGCAATTGAGTTCTCCACCGACACCGCAAGGGTGCACGCGCCGCTGGTTCAGCGCGCGGCGGCCATCATCGCGGCGGTCGGCCGCAGCGAGACGCTGTGGCTCGCCGATGTGGCGGACAAGAGCCTGCCGCCCCGCCCCGGTCAGAACCGCATCCTGCTGGAACGCAGTGGCCAGAACGCCATCGTGGCGCATGACACGGCGCGCGGCGATCGCCACTTTGCCCTGTCCTATGCCGACCCCACGAGCGATGCCGCCCTCGCCGCTCTGATCGCCTGCGCCACCCGCCCCGGCGCACCGATCGCGGCCGACCCGGAAAGCCTCTCGGTACTCTCGCTCGCCGAACGCCTCGCCGCCAGCGACATTCCCGTGCTGATCGGTGGCCCCACCGGCACCGGCAAGGAAGTGCTGAGCCGTTTCATTCACGACCGCAGCCCCCGCGCCAAGGGCCCCTTCGTGGCCGTGAACTGCGCCGCCATGCCCGAGGCGATGCTGGAAGCGCTGCTCTTCGGCCACACCAAGGGCGCTTTCACCGGCGCCACGCAGGCCCATGAAGGGTTCTTCCGCGCGGCCCATGGCGGCACGCTCCTGCTCGATGAAATCGCCGAAATGCCGCTGAGCCTGCAGGCCAAGCTGCTGCGCACGCTGCAGGAAGGCGAAGTGGTGCCCATCGGCTCGACCCAGCCGATCAAGATCGACGTGCGCATCATCGCTGCCGCCAACCGCGACCTGCCCACCGAAGTGGCCGAGGGCCGGTTCCGCGCCGATCTGTTCTACCGCCTCAACGTCTTTCCCCTGGGCCTGCGCCCGCTGCGCGACCGCGTGGACGATATCGCCCCGCTCGCTTTTGCGCTCATGCTGCGCCACAGCCCGAAGGGCCGCCCGCTGGCGTGGATTTCCGATGCCGCCCTGGCCATGCTGCGCCTGCACGGCTGGCCCGGCAATGTACGGGAACTGGAAAACGTCATCCGCCGCGCCCTGCTGCTGGCTGACAACGGACGTGACCCGCGCCCCGAGATCCGCCCTGAGCACATCCACTTTGACAGCCCCGCCCGCCTTGTAAACGCAGCAACCCCGGTTTCGGTTCCCGCCCCGGTTATCATCGAGGATGCGACATCGGAGCAGGATGCGCAAAGCGCCCAGCGCGCGCGCCGTCTGGCCAATATCGTGCAGATTTCCGAAGCCAAGGCGATCATGGAAACACTGGCCGCCTGCAACGGCAGCCGCGTGGCCGCCGCCAAGGCGCTGGGCATTTCCGAACGCACGCTGCGCTATCGCCTCGCCTCCTTCCGTGACGCCGGCCTGACCGCCGCCGCCCAGGCCGGAGGCCGCCGGTGAGCAGCATCAATTCCATCAGTGGCAATTACACAGGTGCCGGCGGCGTCGCCGAGATCATGGCCATGCGCCAGCAGATCATTCAGCGCTCGCAACTGCTGCAACAGGTTCATGCCACGGCCGCCACGTCGCAGACCGCCGGTTCAACCAATGTCGCGGGCAATTTCACCCAGGCGCTGACCAATGCGCTGAGCGGCGTGAACAACACCCAGATCAAGGCCGAAACGCTCTCCTCCGATTATGAGCAGGGCAAGACGCAGGATGTGGCCAAGGTGATGCTGGCCCGTCAGGAAGCGCAGGTTGGCTTTGAAGCCACCTTGCAGGTTCGCAACAAGCTGATGTCCGCCTATCAGGACATCATGAAGCTGGGGGTGTAATTGAATGGCTGACGCTGCAACAGCGCCGGGCATGGCGCTCGCCACCACACAGGGCGCACCGCGCTCCACCTCGATCCTCACGCCGCTCACCGATCCCGATGGTGGCACGCCGATGCAGCGCACCATGAGCTTCCTCAAGCAGCAGGGCGTGCGCAGCGCCCTGCCGTGGTTTGCCGGCGTGGCGGTGCTGGGCGGGGCGGCTCTCGCCTATTCCTCGCTGGCCCCCGCGCCCCAGCGCGTGCTCTACACCCAGCTGGATGATGCCGAGCGCGCCGGTGTCGTCTCCGCGCTCGACAAGGGCAACATCCATTATCGCATCGACAGCAACACCGGCGCGCTGACGGTGGATGAGGGCGACCTCTACAAGGCCCGCATGCTGGTGGCGCAAAATGGCGCGCTGGCCATCCCCGACACGGCCAATGACAGCCTCGACAAGCTGCCGATGGGCGCCTCGCGCGCGCTGGAAGGCGAACGGCTGCGCGCCGCGCGCGAACATGAACTCATGCTCTCGATCAAGGAGATCGATGGCGTGCAGGCCGTGCGCGTCCATCTGGCCGAAGGCGAGAAGTCTGTCTTCGTGCGCGACCAGATCGCCCCTTCGGCCAGCGTCATGCTGCGCCTGGCCGATGGCCGCCAGCTGTCCGACAATCAGGTTGCCGCCATCGTCAATCTCGTCGCCGGTTCGGTACCGGGCCTGACGCCTGACGCGGTGAAGGTGGTGGACCAGCGCGGCCAGTTGCTGACTCAGAAGAACAGCAGCGACAACGACCGCCTCGAACTGCAGGCCCGTATGGAGGAAAAGTTGCGCGGGCAGGTGTCCTCGCTGCTCACCCCCATGCTGGGCGATGGCAATTTCACCAGCGAAATCGCGGTCGACCTCGATATGGATCAGGTCACCTCGGCGCGCGAGACCTATGACAAGCAGGGCGCCGTGCGCGCCGAAACCAGTCAGGTCAGCCAGCAGGGCGGCGCCAGCCAGCCAGCCGTGGGCATTCCCGGCACACTGTCGAACACGCCCCCGCCCGTGACGCAGGCCACGCCCGGCGCGCCCACCGGCACGCCTGGTGCCACCGCCCCCGGCGCCACACCCAGCGGTGCGCCCTCATCCGCCCCCGCCGGCAACAGCGAGACCTCGGACAGCAAGACCTATGAGCTGGGCCGCGAGGTCGCGGTTTCCAACCAGGGGCCGGGCAAGATCAAGCGCATCTCGGTTGCCGTGGCGCTGTCCTCCGGCGCCATGGCCAAGGCCAAGCAGGCCGATATCGACCAGATCAAGCAGCTGGTTTCCGCCGCCGTGGGCGCCGACCCGGCGCGCGGCGATCAGGTCGCCGTGGTGGTGCGCAGTTTCGAGACGCCCACCGCCGCCAAGATCCCCTTCTATGAAACGCCCTGGTTCGCCACCGCCCTGCATTATGGCATGGCGCTGGTCGGGCTGCTCATGGTGCTGCTGCTGGCGGTGCGCCCGCTGATTTCGGCGCTCAAGGGCAACAAGGCTGCACAAAACGAGGCCAAAGCCGCCGCCGAGGCCGCCGCCGCGCAGATCGCCGCCGAACCGGCAGTGCCGGCAGAAGGTCTGGCCGGCTCCTCCTTCACCCAGCTTTCCACCACCGCCTCGCTTGCCGCCCTGCTGCCCGAAGGCCAGCACAACCTCGACGCCGAGGCGCTTGGCCGGCAGGTTGGCCGGGCACAGCAGCTTGTCACGCAAAAGCCCGACAATGCGGTGATCGCCCTTCGCCAGATGCTGCAACAACCCGTTGAGGAAGAGAACGCCCGATGAGCGCCGCAGACACCATGGATGCGCCCAAAACCGAGGACATCACGCTCACCGACGCGGAATGCGCCGCCGTTCTGGTGATGTTGCTGGGCGATGATCAGGCCAGCGGCCTGTTGTCTCAGCTCAACCCGCAGGAACTCAAGCTGCTGGGCGAGAAGATGGTGGCGCTGGGCGACATCAGTCCCGAGGCAATCATGCGCTCGGTCGAGGGCTTTCTGGCCAAGACCGAGAAGCTGGGCATTGATGCCCATGACCGTACCCAGCGCGTGCATCAGCTGATGACGCGCGCCGTGGGCGAGGTGAAGGCCGACAATCTGATGCAGCGCATCCTGCCCGATGCGCCGCCCGCTTCCAGCCTCGAAATCGCGCGCTGGCTCAATGCCTCCTCGATCATTCCGCTGGTGAAGGGCGAGCATCCCCAGGCCATTGCCGTGCTGCTGGTGCAGCTCGAACCCGATGTTGCAGCGCAAGTGCTCCATTCGCTGCCCAATGACCAGCAGACCCAGGTGGTGCACCGCGTGGCCACCATGGGCCCGGTCGATCCGGTGGCGATCAGCATGCTGGAAGAGCTGCTCAACCATCGCATCGCGCAGCATCACGGCAAGGCCGCGCTGTCGATGGGCGGCGCGCGCAATGCGGCCGACATCATCAACAATTCCGGCAAGATGGTGGAAAAACGGGTCATGCCCGAGATCACCAAGATGGACAAGAATCTGGCCCGGGCGATCGAGAACGAGATGTTCAAGTTCGAGCATCTCTTCGTTCTCAATGCCAAGGACATGGGCTCGCTGCTGCGCGAGGTGGAAAGCGATGTGCTCATCAACGCGCTCAAGGGCATCCCGGAAGAGCAGCGCGATGTCTTCTTCGCCGCCATGTCGAGCCGCGCCGCCGATGGTGTGCGCGACGAAATCGCCGATCGTGGCCGCCTCAAGATGTCGGAATGCCTGGAAGCGCAGAAAGTGATCGTCGCCGCCGCCCGCCGTCTGGCCGCCGAGGGCACGATTGTCTTCGGCTCCTCGGGCGATGACGATTATGTCTGATGTCGCGCGGGCCGATGTGGCCGCCTATTCCAACCGCAAGAGTGCCTTTTCCCGCGACAGCCGCTACGATGCGCGCGAAGGCGCGGCGCCGGTTCAAAGCGGAGCGCTGTCCTTCGCCTCTTTCAACGCGCCGCCACCCCCACCCGCGCAGGCGGCTGAAACCGCCCCGATCGCGCCGCCGCCACGCGCGCCCGATCTGGTGGAGGAAGCCCGCGCGCAAGGTTACGCGCGAGGCCATGCCGATGGCCGCGCCGAGGCCGAGCATGAAGCGCTGGAGCGCGACGCCATCCGCGCCCGTTTCGCCTTCGGTTTTGAACGCATCAATGCCCAATCGGCCGAACAACTGCGCCAGCGCCTGATGGCCACTGTCGTCGCGCTCTGCGAAGCCACGCTGGCGCCCATGGCACTCGACAAGGAAGCGTTGGCCCGCCGCGTGACGCGCGCCGTGGCCATGTTCGCCCGCGCCGACGACGAACGCGTGATCCGCCTCAACCCACAGGATATGGACGCGGTCAAGGATCTGCTCCCCGCCGACTGGACCTTTGTTCCCGATGACAAGCTGGAGCCGGGCGCGCTGCGCGTGGAAACCAGCAGCCGGGGCATCGACGGCGGCGGCGTCGAGGATGGTCCGCTTCAATGGCGCCAGGCCATTGCCGAAGCGCTCGACCTTGGCGCGGCAGACGAGGAATGCTGAAACTGTTCGACTCGCTGCTGGCCGATGCCGTCCGCAGTCCCATCGACCTGACCCCGCGCCGTTATGGCACGGTGGCGGCCTGCGATGGCGGCCTGCTCGAAGTGTCGGGCCTGTCGGTGCCGGTGGGCGCGCTGTGCCGTGTCTCGCATGGCAATGGACGTTCGCTGCTGGCCGAGGTGATCGGCTTTCGCAATGGCCGCACCATGGCGATGCTGCTGGGCGACACGGTGATGCTGCGCCCGGGTTCGCGCGTGCGGCCCGAAGGCCAGCCGGGCATGTTGCCGGTGGGCGAGGCCTTTCTGGGCCGCGCGGTGGATGGCGAAGGCCGCCCCATCGACGGCCTTGGCCCGCTGCATCCGCGCGATGTCTGGCCGGCGGGCGGCGTGCGCGCCGGCGCGCTTGATCGGTCTCCCGTGCGCAAGCCATTTGATACCGGCGTGCGCGCGCTCAATGCCATCACCACCTTTGGCGTGGGCCAGCGTATCGGCATCATGGCCGGCTCGGGCGTGGGCAAATCGGTCCTGCTTGACATGATCGCCCATGGCGCCAGCGCCGAAATCATCATCGTCGGCCTGATCGGCGAACGCGCCCGCGAAGTCTCCGATTTCGTCGAGCGGCACATGAACGGCACCAAACGCGCGCAAACCGCCGTCATCGCGGTGCCCGCCGACCATGCGCCCAACCTGCGCATTCGCGGCGCCATGCTGGCCACCTCCATGGCCGAATATTTCCGCGCGCAAGGCAAGCGTGTGCTGCTCATCATGGATTCGCTGACCCGCGTGGCCCATGCAGGGCGCGAGATCGGCCTGCTGCTGGGCGAACCGGGCGCGGCGCGCGGCTATCCGCCATCGGCACTGGCGACGATCACCAAGCTGGTCGAACGCGCAGGCAATTCAGCACAAAGCGGCGGCTCGATCACCGGCATCTACACGGTTCTGGCTGATGGCGATTCGCAGGATGACCCGGTGGTCGACACGGCACGCTCCATTCTCGATGGCCATATCGTGCTCAGCCGCGATCTGGCGCAGCGCGGG
This sequence comes from Sphingomonadales bacterium, assembly GCA_028871475.1. Taxonomy (GTDB): domain Bacteria; phylum Pseudomonadota; class Alphaproteobacteria; order Sphingomonadales; family Sphingomonadaceae; genus Novosphingobium. The sequence continues at coordinate 6,874 of JAGWMZ010000005.1, forward strand.
CAATATCCGGCAGTGGACATCGCCGCCTCGCTCTCGCGCGTGATGACCGACATCACCGCCAAGGACCATCAGCAAGCCGCCCGCGCCTTCCGCGCCCTGGTCGCCGCCTATGAAGCCAACCGTGATCTGGTGCTGATGGGCGCCTATCGCAGCGGCGCCGATCCTCAGCTTGACCGCGCCATTGCCATGCATCCGCGCCTTGTCGAATTTCTGGCGCAGGAAGGCGGCCATATCGTGCCTCTGGCCGACAGCGTGGCCCAGCTCCGCGCCTTGATGGGCTGAGGCGGTGAAGGCAGAACGCGACAAGCTGAAGCGGCTGCAAAGGCTGGAAAAGCTGCGCGGCATCGCCAAGCAGGCCGCCGCCACCGAGGCCGCGCGCGCGGAAAGCACGCTGGCCCAGCTCACCATGCTGGTCGAGCGTACCCGCGCGCTGCGCAACGACTATGCCGCGCGCACCGACATGACCGATGGCGCGGAAGTGTCGCGCATGGTCCGCTTCGTGGCTGGCCTGCAAGGCATTGCCGAGACCACCGCCGCCGATATGAGGCGCGCCGAACATCTGGCCGACCGGCGTCAGAGCGAACTTGCGGCAGCCGAACGACGTCGCGCCGCCGTCGAGGAACGCGCCGTCGAGCAAGCCCGCGCCATGGCCGCAAAGGCCCAATATTCAGCCTTTTCCGCCCAGAGCTTTGCGCCATCCGGCGGGCTTTCCGGGTCGCGCGGAAAAACTGGCACGGAACCTGCTTAACATCTGGGCAGCACTGTCGAGGAGTTCATGCCCATGTCCAATCCCGCCGCCATTCTTTCTGCCGGCACCAGCCTGTCCGCCCTGCTGGGTGGCGGCGCTGCGGCAGGCGGCGTGACCAGCGCAACAGGCGAAAAAGGCAACAATTCTTCCGATTTCAGTAGCTTTTTGGCCACTCCAGCTGACCAGAGCGGAGCGGCTACACCATCCGCGACCACATTGGCAGCATCGCCGGTCTCGGCAGGACCGGCCCCGGCCACCCCGGTTGTCGCCGCCGACACGCAGGACAATGCACCGGCACCGACCGGCAAAAACTTGCCGCTTGCCGCATTGGCCTCTGCCGTCTTGCCACTGCCCGTCACGCTGACGGCACTGACAACGTCCGGCGACAGCTCAAGCACGTCAACCGCCACCACGGCGCAGGCCGACGGCACGGATGCAAAGCCCGCAACGAGCGTTCAACCCGACGTCAGTGCGATCGCGCAAAATGCGGCTCTCGCCATGATCCTGCAAACGCCGGTCAACAATTCCGCAGCCCTGCCTCGGTCTCTCGTACCCACCACCGAAGCTTCGGCGGACACCAAGCCCGCGCCTGTCTCGGTCATGCCGGGTTTCACACTGCTGGACAACGCCAGCGATGGCGTGAATGCCAATGGTGCGGCGGCTCGCAACCCCAGCGCCGTTCCAACGGCATCGGCAGATGGCCCGCCCGTCATCACACTGCAGGCCCAGGCGGCAATCGCCATGGCCAATCCGTCAGTCTTGGCATCGGTCAGCGCTCATCCCGGGTTTTCCTTGACCATCGATACGCCGCCCGGTTCAGAGAGCGGTGCTGCCATCGCGACCACCAGCGCCGCGCTGCCGACAGCAAACCCTGACCCGGCAATCCCGACAACAAGCAACGGCAGCCAGGCCAGCTCCCAGCCATCGACGGTCACGCTGGCGGCGGGTCAGACTATGTCGACATCGCTCGACGATACGTCTGCCATGCCCAGCTTCGCCTCGATCGAGACCACCGCGCGCGCCACCCATGGCGTGCAGACAACCCCGACGTCAGTCAGTCCGGTTCAAGTGGCAACCGCTCCAACCGTGCCTGCCGCAGCGGGAGATGACACGGACACCCCCGGTTTCGCCACGATCCAACTGGCGGCGGTCGACACCGGCAAGGGCCTGTCACCACGCCTTGCCGTGCCGCGCGAACCAATCACCACCGACGCTAAATCGGCAGACCGTGTGAGCACGGCCAATGCCGGCGACAATGACCAGCCCGGCTTTACCCTTTTCCATTCGCCGACAGCACCTGCGGCGAATGGCGCCAGCGCAGCGGATAATGCTCCCGATCATGATCCGCTGCTGGCGTCGGCGGGCGCCGCCACGCAACAGCCTCTGCAAGCCGTTGACGGCGCCCCCTCCAACCCCACCGCGCTGATGGGTGCCGCCCTGGCCACCGCCGCCCCGCAGACCAGCGTGCAGCCCATGCTGGCTGCCAACACTGGCACCTCGCCGGCCAATGACATGTCCGCGCTGGTCGACCGGCTGGTGGAAGCGCGCGCCGCCGCGCGTTCGGGGCTTGGCGCGCAGACCACGCTGGCCAGCATCAGCCATACCGATTTTGGCCGTGTTTCGCTGCGTTTCGATTCCGACGATTCGGGCATGAGCATCTCGATGAGCAGCAAGGATCCGGGCTTTGCCCCGGCAGCGCAGGCCGCGTTGGCCCAGCAGTCGGGCGTCAACTCCGCCTCTCAGGGCAATACAACGGGCCAGCAGGGCGGCAGCCAGCACAACAGTTCACAACCCGGCCAGCAATGGGCCGCCGCGAATCATGCCTCTCTGGGAAGCGGTTCGGCGAGCGGCGGATCGGCGGGCGGACAGTCATCAGGCACAGGCGGCCAGGGCTGGAATCAGGGCAACCAGAACGCGGCCCCCGCTACGCAGGGTTTCGCCCCGGTTTCCCTTGCCAGCACCACATCCACCGGCGGCGGCGATAGCGGCCCGCAGAGGCGCAGCGGCATTCTGGCCTGACGCCGGGCCGATCCACCGGCCATCTCCGGCCACACGGCCCGCAGGCCGACATTCACCCATTTTGTCATAGAGACCAAAGACCATGAGCAAGGAAAAGACCGACAAAGACGAAGGGGCCAAGAAGGCCAAAAGCCCGATGATGCTCATCATCATCGTCGCTGTGGTCATGCTGGCCCTTGGCGGCGGCGGTGCCTTTGCCCTCGTCAAGATGGGGATCATCGGCGGCGGCGGCGCCAAGGTTCATGAAGAATCGGGCCCCAAGCTGGTGCTCAAGGGCCAGATCGATCCTTATGCGCCCAAGGCCGAAGGCGGCAAGGAAGGCGATGCGACGCCCGAAGTCGAAGGCGAAGGCGGCAGCCCGTACAAGACCAGCTATTACAATTTCACCGAGGACTTCACCGCAAATCTCAAGGACTCGACCTCGCTCATCCAGGTCAGCCTGGCCTGTTCGACCCATCGCGACGGGCGCGTGCTGATGTGGCTGAAAAAACATGAGCTTGCCGTTCGCTCATCCCTGTTGGGCGTGCTGGCCGACACCCCCGAAGCCGATGTGCAGACCATTCCGGGCAAGGAAAAGCTGCAAAAACGCCTGACCGACGCGATCAACCAGGTGTTGATCAAGGAGGAAGGCTATGGCGGCGTGGATGACGTCTATTTCAAGACCTTCCTCGTCCAATAAGGGCTTATACTGGGGTGATGGTTCACAAGGTCTTTTCCATGATCGTCAATACATTGGCTGAACCTCTTGTCAGTGGCCTGATCCGATGAAACCCGAACGTACATTTCTTGCCGAGCGACCGCTGGCCCGCCACGCGCCCGAACTGCTGCGTCAGGGCCCCGGAGCGCCCGAACTGCTGCCCTTGCTGGCGCGGCTGGGCGACCGGCTGGCGCGGCGCATGGCGGCGGCGCTCGCGCCCTTGCTGGGCGGCGAGGCGCCGTTGGTGACCTGCGCGCCGCCGCGCGAGGGTGATCTTTCCACCCTGCATGGTGCCATTGCCACGCTGGCGGCCAACAGCCTGATGGGTGTCAACGATACCGCGCCGCTTTTCGTCTCGATCGAGGCCGAGCCGGTGCTGCGCATCGTCGACCGTGCCTTTGGCGGCAAAGGCGAGGCCCCTGTCCCCATGCCCGATCGCTTCCCCATGGCCGCCGAACTGATGGTGGGCCGCATGGAAACGCTCATCGCCGATCATCTGATCTCGGCCCTGTCGATGACGGCCGGCCGCGCGCCTGGCGCGCCCATGCCTGCCATCACGCCCCTGCGCCGCGACAGCAATCTGGCGATGCTCGCCCCCTTTCCCGAAACACAGCCGCTGGCGCTGATGACGATGGATGTCGATGACGGCGGCGTGCTGCCCTGGCAGATCACCTTTGCCATGCCCATCGGCACGCTGGCACGCCTGTTTGGCTATGCCGAAGGGTCCGAAGCGCTGTCCACCGGCGTCAACCGCGCCATGGCAAGCCCGGCCGACGAACCTTTCAGCGCCCTTCCGCTGGAAGTGAGCGCGGTCATCGTGGACATGAAAGTGCCCTTCTCCGCCATCGCCACTCTGGCGCCGGGCGATGTTCTTCCGGTCTCGATCGCGCGCTCGGTTCCGCTGCGCGTGGGCGAGGCCACCTTTGCCCATGGCACGATTGGCGCGGTCGATGAACGCGTCGCCGTTCAGATCACGCGGGCTTTTGACGAAAACCAGCTTCCAGGGAGCACCTGCCAATGACCTTTAATCCGCGTGGTTTCGACTTCCTCAAGGATGTGGATGTGCGCCTGTCCGTCGAGCTGGGCCGCACCGACATGAAGCTGAAAGACGTGCTGGCGCTGGGCGAGGAAAGCGTGGTCATGCTCGACCGGCTGACTGACGAACTGCTCGACGTGATGGTGAACGGCAAGGTCATCGCCAAGGGCGAGATCGTGACGCAGGGCAACCGCTTTGGCCTGCGCATCGTGGAAATGGCTGGCGCGGATGTGGCCAGCGACGCTGCCGGCGTGCTGTAAGCCATGGGCTGGTACATCCTGAAACTGCTGATCCTGCTGCCGATCATCGGCGGCATGGTCTGGGGCAGCCTCAAGCTCTCTCAGGTGATGCAGAACCGCATGCGTGGGCCCGGTGGTCGCCGCTCGGTCAGGGTGGTGGAAACGGTGATGCTCTCGCCCACGATGAAGCTGGCCGTGCTGGAATTCCACGGGCGCGAAATTCTCGTCTCGGCCTCACGCCATGGGCTGGTGCGCCTGGCCGAGGCCCCCGCCGCCTCCACGGTGCCCGATGATGGCCCCGATGGCTTTGATGACGGCTTCAACGATGGTTTTCAGGACCGCCCCGCTCCCAATTTCGCCCGCACGCTGCGCCGCACGCAAGGGTAATTTCATGCGCAAACCTCTCGCCTCGCTGACGCTCCTCGCAGGCGCATTCCTGTCCGCCGGCATGGCCCATGCGCAGACGGCGCCCGCCGGCCCTTCCATGCCCAGCGCCATCCCCGGCGCGATGGACCGCGCCTTCCAGTCTATGAACGGCGGGCCGGGCGGAGGTTTAACCCTCTCGCTGCAACTTCTTATCATCATGGGCTTGCTGACGATCCTGCCCAGCCTGATCCTGATGATGACCAGCTTTACCCGCATCCTGATCGTGCTCTCCATCCTGCGTCAGGCGCTGGGTCTGCAGCAGAGCCCGCCCAATCAGGTGCTGATCGGCCTGGCGCTGTTCCTCTCGCTCTTCGTGATGAGCCCGACGCTGGACAAGCTGAACACGCAGGCCATCGCCCCCTATTCGGCGGGGCAGATCAACGCCCAGCAGGCGATTACCGCTGGCGGCGCGCAATTCCATGAATTCATGATGCGCCAGACCCGTCGCACCGACCTGCAAATGTTCGCCGACATGGCCAAGTCGCCCAAATTCGCCAATGAAACGCAGGTGCCCTTCTCGATCCTGCTGCCCGCCTTCGTCACCAGCGAGCTGAAAACCGCCTTTCAGATCGGCTTCATGCTTTATCTGCCCTTTCTGGTGATCGATCTTGTCGTCTCGAGCGTTCTCATGTCGCTGGGCATGATGATGATGAGCCCGACGATCATCTCGCTGCCCTTCAAGTTGCTGCTTTTCGTGCTGGTCGATGGCTGGGCCCTGCTGATGGGCTCGCTGGCCGCCAGCTTCGGATAGGAGGCGCATCATGGACGATACGACCCAGATGCTCAGTCTGGCCGACCGCATGCTGTGGGTGGTGACGCTGTGCGCGGCCCCGGTGTTGTTGGGCTGCCTTGCCGTCGGCCTCATCGTCGGCATCTTTCAGGCGGCGACCTCGATCAACGAGCAGACGCTGACCTTTCTGCCCAAGATTGCCGTGACCATGCTGCTGCTGATGCTGCTGGGCGCCAGCATGCTGGGGCTGATCGGCGATTTCACCAAGGACATCTTCTCGGCCATCGCCCATCTGGGCGCGGGCACGGGGAATGTCATGGCCAATTCGTGACAGAGATATTCGTGACGAGGCCGGGCCGATGATGGGCCTCGACTTCGGCTTCGGCTCGCTGGAGGTCGAATTCTGGCGCTGGATGTTCCTGATGACCCGCGTGGGGGCGGCGCTGGTGGCCGCGCCCTTTTTCGGCTCGTCCAATGTGGCGCCGCAGATCCGCGTGATGGTGACGGCCGCCATGGCGCTGCTGGTGGCCAATTACACCAAGGTGGCGGCCCCCGCCCACCTGATGTCGGTGCCGGGTTTTCTGGCCATCATCGGTGAAGTGGCGGTGGGCTCGATGCTGGGCTTTGTGCTACAATTTTCCTTTGCCGCGCCGCAGATTGCTGCCGAACTGATCGGCGGCGGCATGGGCATGAGCCTTGCCTCCACCATCGACCCGCAATCGGGCGCGCATTCGCCTGCGCTGGGCCAGTATTTCTCGGTGGTAATGACGCTGATCTTTCTGGCGATGGGCTGCCATCTGCAATGGCTCTCGCTGGTGGTCAAAAGCTATGAGGCCTTTCCGCCCGGGCAGGTTCTGGGCTCGGCCATTTTGAGCCCATCGCATCTGGGCGTGGTGCTGGGCTTTGCCACCACCATGTTCGCCACCGCCGTGATGATGGCACTGCCCGTCACACTGGCACTGCTGCTGGTGCAGGTGCTGGCCGGGTTGCTCAGCCGCTCGGCACCCTCGCTCAACCTGTTTTCGCTGGGGCTTCCGGCGGGCATTCTGGGCGGGCTGGCGGCGCTGCTGGCCACGGCCCCGATGATCGGCGACCGTATCACCGATCTGTCGGCGCAGGCCATCACGCAGGTCAGCCAGGTGATGGGAGGCTGAGCCATGGCAGAGACCGCCGGCGAGAAAACCCTCGACCCAACCGAAAAGCGCCTCAAAGACGCCGCCAAAAATGGCGACGTTCTGCGCTCGCGCGAATTGGCCGTGGCGGCCAGCGCGCTGGTGGGCGCTGCCTTCATGAAGGCAGGCGGCGGCTGGCTGCTCACCAGCCTGTCGGATACGATGCATATGGGGCTGGTGTGGGACCGCTCGGCCATCGACGATTTCCAGCCCGGCAAGCTGATGATGGCGATCATGCTGCGTGTGGCGCCGCCGGTGCTGGTGCTCACCTGCATGGCGATTGCCGCCACCTTGATCGTGCAATTGGGCTTTGCCGGGCGCCATGGCCGTTTCGTGGCGGGCAACATCGCCCCGCGCGGCTCACGCCTCGACCCTACCAAAGGCATCAGCAAAATCTTCGGCACACAGGGCTGGATCGAGGTCGGCAAGGGGCTGCTGAAACTTGCCCTGCTGGGCGCCATCACCTGGTTCTGGGCCCGCTCGCGCATCGGTGGATTGATCGAGCTTTCCGCCGCCAATTTGTCGAGCCAGCTGGCCTTTGCCTGGGAGGCGATCACCTCGCTGATGTTCCAGCTTTCGGGCGGCTTCATCATCATCGCCCTGTTCGACTGGCCGGTGCAATGGCTGCGCCGCCGCAACCGCCTGCGCATGAGCCTTCAGGAAGTGAAGGACGAAGGCAAGGAAAGCGAAGGCAGCCCCGAGGCCAAGATGGCCCGCCGCCGCCGCCAGCGCCAGATCGCCATGGGCGCGATTGGCGCGGCCATGCGCCGCGCGCAATTCGTGGTGACCAACCCGACCCATTTCTCCATCGCGCTGGTGTACGACCCCGAACTGGCGCCCGCCCCGGTGGTGCTGGCCAAAGGGCGCGGCGAAAAGGCGCTGGCCATCCGCGAAATGGCCGCCGAGCTGGAAGTGCCCTGCCTGGAGTTCCCCGGCCTTGCCCGCGCGCTCTATTACACCACGCGGGACAATCAGATGATCCGCGAGGATCTCTATGCCGCGGTGGCGGGCGTGCTGGGCTTCGTGCTCTCGCTCAAACGCGGCGAGAGGCGTGAAACGCCCACCATCGAAGTGCCGGTTTCGCTGCGTTTCGACGCCGAGGGCAAGCCTGCGCCCGAACAAACGGATTGAATCGCGCGTTAACGCTCTTTCACACTTAAGCCACAGTCGGAAAGGCCGTCCTTTCTTCCATGACTACGACCTCAGCCACGAGCTCCTCGACCGCGTCCACCGCCTCGACGACGAGCACAGCGAGCTCGACGAGCGCGGCAACCAGCGCAACCGTCGGTCAGCAAATCCTGACGTCGCTGGGGGTCACCTCCGGCTCGTCGCTGTCATCGCTGGCGCCCGCCATCGCCAAGGCGCAATATGCCAGCCAGACTGACGCGCTCAACACCCAGCTCTCCAAGGTCCAGTTGCAGATCTCGGAAGCCGGCCAGCTCAAGAGCGACCTGCTCACCTTCCAGAGCTCGCTCTCGAACCTTATCGACGGCGGCAATCTGCTGCCCAGCCCCACGGTCACCAACGCTTCGGTCGCCTCCGCCTCGCTGCCGCTGGGCAGTTCGGGATCGCCCAGCAGCTATTCGCTCGAAGTGACCCAGCTGGCTCAGCCCCAGGTTCTGGCCTCGGCCACCAGCGCCAGCACCGACACCATGCAGGGCGGCACGCTGACCTTCAACTTCGGCACGATCAGCGGCAGCAGCTTTACCGCTGACAGCACCCATGCCGCCTCGACCATCACCATCCCCGATGGCGCCACGCTCAGCCAGGTGGCCTCGGCGATCAATGGCGCAGCCATGGGCGTGACCGCCTATGTCGCGACCAACGCCAACGGGTCGCAGCTGGTGCTCAAGGGCACGCAAGGGGCCGCCGACGGCTTCACCATCACCTCAAGCGGCACCGGCACAGCGGGCACGACATCGCTCTCGACGCTGGCCTATGATCCCTCGACCACCGGCAGCTACACCGTGGCCCAGAGCGCGACCGATGCCGCCTACAAGCTGGACGGCATTGCGCGCACCAGCACGACCAATGACATCACCAATGCCGCCCCGGGCCTGTCGCTCAAGCTGACGGGCACCAATGCCGGCAACCCGACCACGGTGAGCTATTCCGACCCGAGTTCCGGCATCACCACCGCGATGCAAAACATCACGGCGGTGCTCAACCAGATCGTCGGCGACATGAACACCGACATGTCGACCAGCAGCGGCGGCCTTTACAATGACAGTGGCGCCAAGGCGATGGCGAGCAAATTCTCACAGCTCACCAACATGGTGATCATGCCCAATGCCGCATCCGGCGCGCCCAAAACGCTGTCCGACCTTGGCCTGGCAATCAACAAGGACGGCACCTATACGCTCGACACCACGAAGCTGGCCACGGTGCTGTCCACCAACGCCAACGACGTGGCTGCCATGTTCACCAAGGGCGTGAACGGCATCTATGGCACAGTCAATTCGATGGTCTCGGCGCTCACCACCTCGACAGATCCGGGTTCATTGACCGGCTCGGTAACGCGCTACACCACACTACAGAGCAGCCTGACCGCCCAGCAGACGGCTTTGGCCACGCAGCAGAGCAGCCTGCAGGACCGGCTGGTGGCGCAATATGCCGCCACCGATGCCACCGTGGCCACCTACAATTCCACGCTGACCTACCTCAAGGCACAGATCGCAGCCTGGAACAACACCAACAACAACGGCTAAGGGGCGTCCTGTCGTGCTCACCCTTCGCGACCCAGCTCAGGCCTATCGCCGCGTCGAATTCGACGCGCGGGTGGCCAGCGCCGACCAGCGAGAGCTGGTGCGCATGTGCTATGAGCGGGTGATCTCGTCGCTGGGCAGCGCGATGCATGCGCATGATCGGGCCGACAATGTCCGCAAGAGCCAGGCCCTGACCCGCGCCGTGTCAGCGTTGACGGCCCTGCAAATGGGCGTGAGCGGTGAGGACACCATGTCAGGCGCGCTCGTTCAGTTTTACTCTGCAGCCCGGCGCGCGGTGCTGGACAGTGTGCTGGACTTCGACACAGCGACCCTTTCGCAGGTCCGCCAGGACGTTGTCGACATCGCCGAGACTCTGACCAGCGCCCGCTGAGCGCCATGCTTCGCATGCTGCAGCGCAGTCATTGCGAATTTTGCATATACTCAGGATCCGCCACCTATTTCGCGCGTATTCAGGATAGGTTCTTTGAACGTTGGGTCAACGTCTTTACAATAATCAATTTTTCTATATCTCTTGGTCTATCGTCGGGGAAAATGACCTAAATATAGGCAAATTCACCTGCTTTCGTCTCGATCGTTCGGTTCCGGAGGAAAAGTTGTCCCGAAACGGAAGCAGTTAGCATCCAAAATCTACGGAAAAATTGCTAGACGTTAACCAGCAGCAATGGGGGAAAAAATTGAGCAACGGCACCAGCCTTTTCCTCGTCGATGGCGACTTTCGGCGCCGGGCGGCAATCTCGCACTGTCTGGCCGGTGGCGATCTTCATATCGAACCCTTTGAAGACGCAATGGAACTCATCTCGCGCTGGCCCAAGAACGGCCTGCTGCTCGTTCACGATGATGGCCGCTCCATCTCCGCGCTGCTGGGCCAGATGGGGCGTTCCGGCCATTGGCTGCCCGTGATCGGCTATGCCCAGGAACCAGGAACCCATATGGTGGTCCGCGCCGTGCTCGATGGCGCCATTGACTATATTGCCTGGCCGTTCGACCGTGAACAGATCACAAAAATCGTTGCCGATGCAGAAGCGAAAGCGGAAACTTTCGGCAGCACCAAGTTGCGTGAAGCATTGGCGCGCAGCCGTGTCGACCGATTGACCAAACGCGAACGTGAAGTTCTTGCCGGGGTGGCGGGCGGTCTTTCAAACCGGATGATCGGTGAAAAGCTGTCGATCTCGCCAAGGACGGTGGAAATTCACCGTGCCAATATGCTCACGAAAATGGGCGCGAACCATACATCCGAAGCCATCCGGATCGCGATCGAGGCCTCGCTGGTCGATTAACCTGTTTGCGGCCGTGATCACGTTGACACGCGGTTGGCGCCATATCCCGACATGCTCAGCCCATATCGAAAGAGGCGCCCCTGCATCAGGAGCGCCTGTTCGAATATATTCAGCCCCCGTGACTGTCGGGGCGTGATGCATCATCCCTGATGGCAACAGGCGATGATCGCCTCACCCAGCGCATCGAGCGGCATGACGGTCTCAGCGGCATTGGCGGCAATGGCCGCGGCGGGCGCCTCACCCACCACTGCCGTTGCGGGGTCTTCGACAAAGGTGCGGCAGCCGGCATCCTTCATCATGCGCAATCCCTTGGCGCCATCGACACCCATGCCGGTCAGCACGACGCCAACGCTGGCCGCGCCCGCACGGGCCAGCGTACCAAACAGCAAGGTTGCGGAAGGGCGCGCGCCATCGACCGGCTCGCGCGCGACCATCCGCAGACGCGGCGGCGTGCCGGGTTCAAACACCACATGCTTTTCAGGGTCGGCAGCGACATGGATCGTGCCAGCCGTCAGTGAGGCGCCGTCCTTGGCGGGCAGCACCTTGCAAGGCAGTTCGCCGGCAAGGCGGTTGATGAATGTCTCGACCAGCGCCGGCTCGCTCTGCAGAATGATCACCATCGGCGGACCGTCCTGCGGCACATGGGCCAGGAGCTGGGTCAATGCGTCAATGCCGCCCATCGAAGTGGCCATGGCCACCACATGCCCATTCCAGACGAAAGCCGGGTGGCTCACCGCGGCGCGCGCGGCCTGGGCGGCACCCATGCGGCGATCCTTCACATTCGAATTGGCTGCGGCCAGCACGATCTTGCCCAGCTTGCTCACCGTCTTGGCGAACTGTTCGGGCGTGGCCTTGAGCGGTTTGGGAAAACATTCCACCGCGCCCAGCTCATAGGCTTTGAGCGACGTCTCCGTGCCGCTCTGCGTCAGCGAGGACAGCATCACCACCGGCAGCGGCTTGGTGCCCATGATCTCGGCGAGGAATTCGATCCCGCTCATGCCGGGCATTTCGACATCAAGCGTCACGACATTGGGCTTGAGCTGGGCAATCTGGTCGCGCGCTTCATCGGCATTGGCAGCGGTGCCGACGACGGTGACATTGCGCGACTGCTCCAGGACATCGGAAAACAGGGCGCGCATCGCCGCAGAATCATCGACGACCAGAACTCTCGCATCATTCATGGGGAACAGGCTCTTTCTGTGGTCAATCAGCAACGCCCCGCAGGTGATGCGACACGTCTGAAGCGAGCTTTAACCGACAAGATCATAGCAATCCTCTGCCCTCGATTAAGGATTTGACCGTAGCAGCAAAACCCCGCCGCCCGCCCGCGCGCAAAGGTTCGTATCCCATTCCGCGCGATTGGGGACATTTACGGAGGACTCTGCAAACGCGAATTTGCAGCTCCATGCTTAGGATTAACCACAAGCTCTGACGCGCCCTGTGGAATTTTTAACTTCATGCGCCTGAATACAATGGAGTTTTTGATGCTCGACTGGTTTGAGAAAAAAGCGCCGATCCGCATCAAGCTGCTCAGCCTGACGTGGCTGCTGGTGGCTCTTTCGCTGCTGGGAGAGGCAGGTGTCATCCTCGCGGCCTTCACGCATACGCCGACATGGCTGGACGTGTCTCTTGCGGCCGTGGGCTGCGTGGCGACCTTCGTGTCCATGCGCGTGGCCAGCGAGATGATCGCCCGCCCCTATGTCACCATTGTCCAGCGCATCGAAACCATGGCCGCCGGCGACCATACCAGCCCGGTTGATTACACCGAATATCAGGATTGCGTCGGCCGTCTGGCCCGCGCCTGCATTCTTGTTCGCGACCGCTGCCATGAAGTCGATCTTCAGGCCGAAAAGCAGGTGCGCGTGGCCAGCACGCTGCGCGCCAGCCTTCGCCAGCTTGCCGACAACCGCCTCGACTGCCAGATCAATGAGCAGTTCCCACCCGAATATGAAGGGCTGCGCCAGGATTTCAACGCAGCCATCAACGCCCTGGCCAGCCTGGTCCATTCCGTCACCGCCAGCGCCAACATGGTGCTGACCGGCGCGAATGAAATCAGCACGGCGTCCAACGATCTGGCCCAGCGCAACGAGCAGCAGGCCGCCACACTAGAGGAAACCGCCGCCGCCATGAATGAAGCGACGCGCGGCGTGCAAAAGTCGGCCAGCAGCGCTGTCGAAGTGCAAAAAACCATCACCGAAGCCCATGAGGAAGCCACCGAGGGCGGCCAAGTGGTCTCCCGCGCGATCGAGGCCATGGCCGCCATCGAGCACGGCGCGCATGAAATTAACCAGATTATCGGCGTGATCGACGGCATCGCCTTCCAGACCAACCTGCTGGCGCTCAACGCCGGGGTCGAGGCCGCGCGCGCGGGCGATGCGGGCAAGGGCTTTGCCGTGGTCGCCACCGAGGTGCGCGCGCTGGCCCAGCGCAGCGCTGACGCGGCCAAGGACATCAAGGCACTGATCACCACCTCAACCCAGCAAGTGTCGAGCGGTGTAGGTCTGGTGCGTGAAACCGGCGACCTGTTGGGCAAGATTGTGGGCCGAGTGGGTGACATGACCCATCTCATCGGCTCGATCGCCACCAATGCCGAAATGCAGGCCGGCAATCTGCAGCAGGTCAACACCGCCGTCGCCGATATGGACCGCGTGACCCAGCAGAATGCCGCCATGGTCGAACAATCCACCGCCGCCGCGCGCAGCCTGGCCGGCGAAGCGCAGGAGCTGGCCACCATCGTCGCCCGCTTCAAGACCGGCGCTTATGACAACGCCCCGATGCGCTTTGGCACCGGCGCGCCCGGTCCGGCGCGCCGCGCCGCGCCGCCGCCAGTGGTCGGCAATCTGGCGCTCAAACCCGTGGCACCAGCTATCGAATCAAACGACGACTGGTCCGAATTCTGAATGCTTCCCGTCATCGCGCCGCCGCGCCTCACAGAAATGAGCTGACAATGCCCGCCATTCCCTTGCCTGCCCGCTGCGATCGGGCCGTTGCCCAGGAACTGCTTCCCCACCTGCTGGATCAGGCCGATCAGGGCGCCCTGAAGATCGACGCCAGCGGCGTGCAACAGATCGGTCAGGCCATGCTGCAACTGCTGGTCAGCGCCCGTCGCTCGGGCAGCGGCGCGCAGATCACGCCCTCGCCCGCCCTGCTCGAAGCGGCGCGGCTGACCGGGCTGCATACCATTCTTTTCGACACTCCTTCAGACAAGAGCGCGGCATGACCCCTCAGGAAATCCAGGACATCTTCTTCGTCGAATGCGAGGAATCGCTGGCCGCCGCCGAAGCGGGTCTGGCCGCCTGCCGGGCCGGCACGCAAAGCGCCGACACGGTGAACGGCATCTTCCGCGCCGTGCATTCGATCAAGGGCGGCGCCGGTGCTTTTGGCTTCAGCGAGTTGCAAGCCTTCACCCATGTCTTCGAAACGCTCCTTTCGGATGTGCGCGAGGACGCCGTGCCGATCACCGGCCCGCTAGTCGACCTGATGCTGCGCGCGCTCGACATGCTGTCGGATCATGTAACCGCCGCGCGCGGTGAAGGTGCCACGCCAGAAGATTCAATGCTTTTGACCGAACTGGAAGGCGCCATGGCGATCAATGCGGGCAAGGCGCCCGCTGCCGCGCCCGCCCCGGTTGCCACCGCGCCTGCCCCTGTCGAAGCCCCGGCCCCGGCGTCGGTGGATGACGAGGAAGGCTTCATGGGCGATTTCGACCTTGATGCCCTGCTCGACGATCTGGTGCCCACCAGCACCGCCGATGAAGACGAAAGCGCAAGCGATATCGCCGCGGCCCCTGCTGACGAGGGGGAGAGCGAGAAGCCCGACTGGCTGCTGATGCTGCGCCCCCATGCGCCGGCCATGCGCAATGGCGGCGAGCCGCTGCTGCTGCTGCGCGAACTGACCATGCTGGGCGCCACCTGCCGCGAATGCGATGTCAGCGCTGTGCCATCGCTCGATGCGATCGATCCGGATCAGGGCTATCTCGGCTTTACCTTCACCGTGCCGCATGAGGTATCGCAGGACGCCGTCAGCGACATTTTCGACTTTGTCGGTGATGATTGCCCCATCGCCTTCGGGCCCGAGGCCAAAATGCCGCCGCTGCGGCTGGAAGAGCGTGTGCCCGCGGCGGCTCCGCCGCCCGCTGCGGTTGCCGCTTCCGCCCCTGCTGCCGCGCCGGCGCCTGTCGCCATGGCCGGCACCGCGCCCGCCGCTGCGCCTCAGGCAGCGGCGACATCGGCCGCCGGTCAGTCGATCCGCATCGACCTCATCAAGCTCGACCGGCTGATCGATACGGTGGGCGAGCTGGTGATCGCCCAGGCCATGCTGGTGCAACGCCTGCAGAACGACAACATTGGTTCGTGCGACGAGCTGGCCATGCTGGAAACGCTGACCCGCGACATCCAGGAAAGCGCCATGTCGATCCGCGCCCAGCCCATCGGCAGCGTCTTCTCGCGCGTGCCGCGCACACTGCGCGAACTGGCCAGCAGCACCGGCAAACATGTCAATCTGCAGCTTTTCGGCGAGACGACCGAACTCGACAAGACCGTCATCGAACGCCTTGGCGAGCCGCTGACCCATCTCATCCGCAATGCCGTCGACCATGGCATCGAAAGCCCCGCCGACCGCATCGCCAAGGGCAAGAACCCCGAAGGCACGCTGACCCTGTCCGCCGAGCATCGTTCGGGCCGCATTCTCATCCGCATTGCCGATGATGGCGCGGGCATCAACCGCGCGCGCGTCTTTGCCAAGGCGGTGGAAAAGGGCCTCATCTCGCCCGATGCGCAATTGTCGAAGGAAGAGATCGACAATCTCATCTTCGCACCCGGCTTTTCGACGGCTTCCACCATCACCAATGTCTCGGGCCGGGGCGTGGGCATGGATGTGGTGCGCCAGAATGTGAAGGATCTGGGCGGGCGCATCACCATCGATTCCGAAGAGGGCAAGGGCACGACCTTTACCCTGACCCTGCCGCTGACGCTGGCCATTTCCGATGGCATGATCGTGAAGGTGGGCGACCAGACGTTGGTGGTGCCCCTGACCCATGTGGTGGAAAGCCTGCGCCCCGAAACGAAGGATGTGCAGGGGCTTGGTGTCGAGCGGATGATGCTCAACGTGCGCGGCCGCTTCATCCCGGTGGTCTCCGTCGCCAATGCCGTGGGCGCGGAAGGTGCGATCGTCCGGCCCGAACAGGGCGTGCTCATCGTTGTCGACACGGAAAGCGCGGGGCAGGCTGCCCTGCTGGTCGATAACATCTGGGACCAGCGCCAGTTCGTCATCAAGAGCCTCGACACGCATTACCGCAGCGTCGAAGGCGTGGCGGGCGCCACCATTCTGGGTGATGGCCGCGTGGCGCTCATCCTCAACGTCGATGCGCTGGTGGCCAGTGCGACGGCGGCCAGCATCGGTCTGCAGGCGGCGTGAGCGCCGAGCTCAATCTTGACCTGGTAAGACCGGCGGGCCCCGGCGGCATGCCCGGCGTGAGCCCTGACGTCTATGGCGAGAAGGATTTCAAGGCCGTCGCGCGCATCGTGCACGAGGAGGCCGGGATCATGCTGCCGCCGGGCAAGGCCACGCTGGTCTATTCGCGGCTGGCCCCGCTGGTGCGGAGCAGCGGTCTGGTAACCTTTGCCGCCTATATCGAGATGATCCGCGGCAATGCCGAGGAACGCCGTCGTACTGTCTGTGCGCTCACCACCAACCACACCTTCTTCTTTCGCGAGTCACACCATTTCGATCATTTCACCCAGGTCGTGCGACCTCATCTCATCGAGATGCTGGATGCAAACCAGCCTGTGCGCATGTGGTCGGCCGGCTCGTCGAGCGGCGAGGAAGTGTTTTCGCTCACTCTTGCCCTGTTGGGGCCCGACCGCGCGCAGGGCCGCCGCATCGCCCAGCAGGACGTGCGCATTCTGGCCAGCGACATTGCCGACCATGCGCTGCAAAAGGCGTCGCAAGGACGCTATGACCTGCGCGATGCCTCGGGGCTGCCCGCGCCGCTGCGCGACAATTGGACGAGTTCGACGGGCAGCCAGCTGGACATCGGCCCCGAAGCGCGCGGGCTGGTGCAGTTCAAGCGGCTCAACCTGCAGGGAGAATGGCCGATGCGCCGCCCCTTTCAGGTGATCTTCTGCCGCAATGTCATGATCTATTTCGATCAACCCACCAAGGAGCGGCTGGTCGAGCGGCTGGCGCGCCAGCTGGTGCCGGGCGGCTTTCTCTACATCGGACACAGTGAACGTGTCAGCGGCCCGGGCGAAGCGCTGCTCGATACGGTCGGCCCAACCATCTATCAAAGGACATGACGTGGCCATACGAGTCCTGATCATTGATGATTCCGCCACGATGCGCAGCCTGCTGGCCATGCGCCTGTCGGGCAATGATGACATCCGCGTGGTCGGCACCGCCAGCGACGCGATGCAAGGGCGCGCCATGATCAAGGATCTCGAGCCCGATGTCGTGACGCTCGACATCGAGATGCCGGGCATGAACGGGCTCGATTTCCTCGACAAGATCATGACGCTGCGCCCGATGCCGGTGATCATCGTATCGGGCCTGACGCAGGAAGGGTCTGACGCCACGGCGCGCGCGCTGGCACTGGGCGCGGTGGATTGCTATTGCAAGACCGGTACGGCGCCCGGGCTGGATGACGGCGGCCTGCTGGCCAAGATGGTGCGTAATGCCTCCACGGTGCGCGTGCGCCGCCGTGCCGCCCCGCCGCCGCCCCTGCCCTCGCTGACCAAAGGGCCGAACAATCAGGGCGTGCGCCTGATCGCCATCGGGTCTTCCACCGGCGGGGTCGAGGCGCTGCAGGTGCTGCTCGGCAGCTTCCCCGAGGATTGCCCGCCCGCCATGATCGTGCAGCATGTCGATGCGCGCTTTGCCCCCGCCATCGCCCGCACGCTCGACGCCGCCTGTCCCGCGCGGGTGGTGCTGGGCGAGCCGGACATGCCGCTGCGGCGTGGTCATGTCTATCTGGCGCCCGGCGATGACCGTCATATGATGGTGGCAGGCAACAACAATCTTTACGTCAAGCTGCGCCCGGGCGAGCCGGTGTCGGGCCATCGCCCCTCGGTCGATGCGCTGTTCCATTCAGCCGCCCATGTGGTGGGCGCCGATGCGGTGGGCATCCTGCTGACCGGCATGGGTGCCGATGGCGCCAAAGGCCTGCTGGCCATGGCGCAGGCCGGTGCCCACACCATCGCGCAGGATGAAGCCACCTGCACCGTCTTTGGCATGCCGCGCGTGGCGATTTCGCTGGGGGCGGCCAATGTCGTGGCCCCCATCGACCGCATCGCGCGCCTGGCTCTGGCTTGATGAGGGAGCAGGACATGTCACATATTTCCGCGCCGAAGGGCCCTCCCATCACCCGCATCACGGTCATGCAGGGGCAGGCCCGCGTCTCGGCCGGCCCGCGCGTCGAACTCTCGACCGTGCTGGGCAGCTGCGTCGCCACCTGCCTTTACGACCCCGAGGTCGAGGTGGGCGGCATGAACCATTTCCTGCTGGCCGAGCCGCCGGCGGGCATGGCGACGGGCGACTTCGACGAGCATTACGGCGTCTATCTGATGGAACTGCTCATCAACGAGATGCTGGCCCATGGCGCCGCAAAGCCGCGCCTGCGCGCGCATCTTTACGGCGGAGCCAATCTCAATTCGGGCCTGGCCCGCATCGGCACGCGCAATGCCGAATTCGCCCGCCAGTTTCTGTCCGACGAGCGCATCACCGTGGTGCGCGAGGATCTGGGCGGCAGCCACGCGCGCCGGGTCGATTTCCGTCCCGCCCGTGGCCAGGTGCGTTGCCGCGCCGTTGAAACCACCATGGTTCCCGAAACCCGTCCCACGCCGCGTCCGATGGTTTCGCGCGGCGACGTCGAATTGTTCTGAAGGAAAGCGAGCACACCCATGAACAAGAACACCCGCATTCTGACCGTCGACGACAGCGCCAGTATGCGCGCGCTGCTCAACCACGCGCTGACCAGCCAGGGCTTCAACGTCGCCCAGGCCGAGGATGGTGAAGTGGCGCTGGAAT
This sequence comes from Sphingomonadales bacterium, assembly GCA_028871475.1. Classification (GTDB taxonomy): domain Bacteria; phylum Pseudomonadota; class Alphaproteobacteria; order Sphingomonadales; family Sphingomonadaceae; genus Novosphingobium. The sequence continues at coordinate 25,966 of JAGWMZ010000005.1, forward strand.
GGCTGGCCATGAATGAGGTCGATGTGGTCATCACCGACATCAACATGCCCCGCCTCGATGGCTTTGGCCTGATCGAGAAGCTGCGCCAGGGCAACCGCCATCGCGATCGGCCGATTCTCGTGCTGACCACCGAAAGCAGCGAGGAAAAGAAGGCCCGCGCCCGCCAGGCCGGCGCCACGGGCTGGATCGTCAAGCCCTTTGACCCCGAGAAGCTGGTCGCCGCCGTGCGCCGCGTCGCCCATTGAAGGATACAACAATGCACCGCGAACTCATTACTTTCGAAGTGGGCGGCCAGGTCTTTGGCCTCGACATCATGGCAATCCGCGAAATCCGCGCATGGACGCCGGCCACGCGCCTGCCGCGCGTGCCGCATTATGTGGCGGGCGTGGTCAATCTGCGCGGCACGGTGCTGCCGGTCATCGATCTGGCCGCGCGTCTTGGCTGGCAGCCGACCGAGCCGACCCCGCGCCACGCCATCATCGTGACGCAGACGGGTGGGAAGGCTTGCGGCCTCATCGTCGATTCGGTCAGCGACATCGTGACCCTGCCCGAGGATTCGCTGCAGCCCCCGCCGGTCACCGCCAATGATTCGATCATCTCCTTCCTCGAAGGTCTTGCCGCCATCGACGAACAGATGGTGATGGTGCTCAATTTGCCCGCACTTGGCGATGGGCAGGACTTCGGCGAGGCAGCATGAGCAGCGACGCGCGCCCCATGTCCCGCCACATCGCCGCCCACCTGACGACGGTGGCCGATGTGCTGCAGGAACTGGCCGGCGAAATCGAGATGCTGGGGACCACGCTGTGCATGGATGCCGATGTGCTGGGACGGCATATCGGCACGCTGCAATCGATCGACCTCATCGCGCAGAAGCAGCGTTGGCTCGCGACGCTGCTTCAGGCCGATTGCCCGCTCGATGCGGTGGACACGATTGGCGTGGAAACGCTCAAGGCCCGCTTTGCCCCGGCGCCCTCCCACGGCGCGGCGAGCGATCTGGCGTCCTGAACCGCGGAATCGTGCTGCGGCCGGCCTGACGGAACCGCTGGCGAAACGCGCCGGGCCCGATCACGCGCGGTGCTCGTCGGCAGGCTCAGCGACACAGGTGCCAATGGCCACCCGAATTGGCCCCGGCAGATCCCCCACGGTCCGCCGGGGCCTTTCAGTGTCATGCGCAGCGATCAGTGCAGCATGACACCTTCCGGGCGAGCCCACATCTCGCCCGTAACGTCATTCGTGCCCATGGCCGGCCATGCGCTTGCCCGACTGGCGAGCGCCGCGGCCAGCGCCGAGATCAGCGCCAGGGCCGGGCTGTGCGCCTGAATGGTCACTTCCTCATCCATGCCGGGCAACATCACCGTGGCCATGCTGCCCCCTTCGCATGCGCGGCTGACCATATAACTGCCGCCCTCGGGCACCAGCGCCATGGCGGCGCTGTCATGGGCGCCCGCCGCCAGCAGGGCCTCGAAACGCGCCAATGGCGGCAGATGGGCCGACAGGGGATGGCTCGCCGCCGGCAGGCTGGCCAACAGCCCGTGCCCAAGGCGCAGATAGGCATCTTCCTGCCCACAGGCGGCATTGGCGCTTTCCTGGCACAATTGGGCAAGGCGCAGGCGCCATTCGCCGGGCGTCATGGTCAGGGCTGCATAGGCGGTGCGTGTCATCGGTTGATCCTCGTCAGACCCCGAGCATGTCGCCGAAGCGGGCACGCGAGCAACATGACCCGCACCGCAACCAGTCGGAATCATGCCCCGTTTCGGGACAATGCCATGCGAACGAAAGGATGCGGCGGATTATTGTACGAGAACGGCACAGTTCGCGGCGCAATTGCAAAGCGGGCATCATCCGTGAAATTACGGGCGATAAGGCCCTTTCCCTAAGGCTTTTTCCGTGAGGCGACGCTCCGAGTCGGCGATCAATGCAAACGATTGTTGCAATCCCTCTCCGCCATGGCTAGAATGCCCCCAAGAGCACGGTATGACACAGGCACGCCTTCGGGCATGATGGCCACCGACCGCGCCCCGGGGGGAAGAGACGTCATGGGCCAATCCATATCCGCCAGCGATCTAGCCGTGATCCTGCACGCCAATACGCCGCCCACCAAGCCGCGTCTCTCGCTGCTGCGCATCATCGAGATGAATCTCGGCTTTTTGGGTCTGCAATTCAGCTTTGGTCTGCAACAGGGCAATATGGTGCCCATCTATTCCTGGCTGGGCGCGGATGAGGCGCATCTGCCCATATTGCAACTGGCCGGGCCGATGACGGGCCTGCTCATCCAGCCGCTGATCGGCGCCCTGTCGGACCGCACCTCGACCCGCATCGGTCGCCGCACGCCCTATTTCCTGGTGGGCGCGGTGATGTGCTCGCTGGGTCTGCTGGCCATGCCCCATTCGGTCAGCATCCTGATGGCGGCCAGCCTGCTCTGGCTGCTGGACGCCGGCAACAACATCACCATGGAGCCCTATCGCGCCTATGTGTCAGACCGGCTGAATGCCGACCAGCATGCCATCGGCTTTCTCAGCCAGAGCGCTTTTACAGGTCTGGCGCAATGTCTGGCGTTCCTCACGCCCTCCATCCTGGTCTATTGGCTGGGCTTTGACCGCAATGCGGTGGACGCGCACAACATTCCCACCATCACCCATATCAGCTTCCTGATCGGCGCGGTGCTCTCGATCAGCACCATCCTGTGGTCGGTGCTGCGCGTGCCGGAACTGCCCATCTCGCCTCAGGAGCAGGAGCGCATCGCTGCAGCGCCCCGTTCGGCCGCGGCCACGCTGGGCGAGATCCGCGGCGCCATCCTCACCATGCCGCGCGCCATGCGCCAGATGGCCTGGATGAGCCTGTTCCAATGGTATGCCTTTTCCATTTACTGGTCCTATGGCGCGCTGTCCATCGGACGCACCGCCTATGCCACCACCGACAAGGCCAGCCCGGCCTTTCGCGATGCCGTGTTGGCGACGCAGCAACTGGGCGCCTTTTACAATCTCATCGGCTTTGTCGCTGCCTTTGCCATGGTGCCGGTGGCGCGGCGGCTGGGGGCGGCCAAGGTGCATATGGGCTGCCTCGCGCTCTGCGGATTGGGCCTGCTCTATCTGCCGCAGGTGGGCATGGCACAGGGCGCTGCCCCGGCGTTGTTCCATGCCCTCGCCATGCCCGAACTGGGCCAGCATCTGGCGCTGATGATCCCCGCCTTCGGGCTGGGCCTGGGCTGGGCCAGCATCATGGGCAATCCCTATGTCATCCTGGCCGGCTCCATCCCGGCGGAGCGCACGGGCGTTTACATGGGCATTTTCAACATGATGATCGTGCTGCCCATGATCCTCAATTCACTGACCTTCGGCTGGATCTATCACCATCTGCTGGACGGTGATCCGCGCATGGCGATCATGGCGGCGGGCGTGCTGCTGCTCTGCGCCTCGGCCACCATGCTGCGGGTCAAATCACCCATGGTGGCCAAGGCATGAACTGGGCCATCCTGCATTCCCCTGCCTGCACCGCCATTTGGGAGGTGCATGAGGATGAGGCCCCGCTCTGGCGCTATTGGGGGCCGCGCCTGCCTGATGGGGCCCTGCCGCCCTGCCCCCTGCGCGCGGAACGCCCCGAGCCGAGCTTTTCGCTGCATCATGACGTGCCACTCAGCCTGTTCCCCGGCATCGGCATGGGCTGGTTTGGCGTGCCCGCCCTTGCCGCCCACCGCGCCGGGGCCGATTGGACCCATGCCGCCACGGCCTGCCGGGTTGAAACCGTCAGTGCCGACACGCTGCGCTTTCACCTGCGCGACGATGTGGCAGGACTTGCCATCGCCATCACCGCCCGGCTTGATCCCGCCACCGATACATTGACCCTTGCCACCACGCTGACCAATGCGGGCGTTACGGTGCTGGATGTCGCCACGCTGGCCGCGGCCTGCCTGCCGCTGCCGCCCGATGCCGAAGAGGTGCTGTCCTATACCGGGCGGCACAACAGCGAATTTATCGCCATTACCGATACGCTTACCCGCTCAGGCTGGCGGCGCGAAAACCGGCGCGGGCTGACCAGCCATGACTGTTTTCCCGGCGCCATCGTCACCTGCGCCGATGGCACGGCCTATGGCGCGCAGATCGCCTGGAGCGGCAACCATGCCCAGTCGATCGACTGGATCGACGATGGCCGCCGCCAATGGCTGCTGGGCGAGACCTATGCGCCAGGCGAAATCCGTCTCGCACCAGGCGAAAGCATCACCACGCCCGAGGTGCTGGCCACCGTATCGGCGCAAGGCATGGATGGCGTGAACCAGGCCTTCCACCGCGCCATCCGCGCGCGGATCGTCTGGCCGGGCGGCGCGATGGCGCCCCGCAAAGTCCATCTCAACACATGGGAAGGTTTTTACTTCGACCATGACCTTGCCTCGCTGAAGGATCTGGCCAATGCCGCCGCGCAAGTGGGCATCGAGCGTTTCGTGCTCGACGATGGCTGGTTTGCCGGGCGTGACGATGACACGTCCAGCCTTGGCGACTGGTGGCCCGATCCCGCCAAATACCCCGAAGGGCTGGCGCCGCTGGCCCGGCATGTCATCGGACTTGGCATGGATTTCGGCCTGTGGGTCGAGCCGGAAATGGTCAATCCGGACAGCGATCTCTATCGCGCCCATCCCGATTGGGCGCTGCATGTCGATGGCCGCCCCCTGCTGGCCGCGCGCAACCAGCTGGTGCTCGACATGAGCCTGCCGCAGGTGCGCGATTACCTGTTCGAGGCGATCACCGCGCTGCTTGGCACACTGCCCATTGCCTATCTCAAATGGGACCATAACCGCGACCTGACCCATGCCGGCAACCGGGCCAGCTTTCGCGCGCAGGTGCTGGGCACCTATACTCTGATGGCGCGGCTGCGCGCGGCATTTCCGGCGGTGGAGATCGAAAGCTGCGCCGGTGGCGGCGGGCGGATCGACGCGGGCGTGATCGCGCATACCCATCGTTTCTGGACCAGCGACTGCATCGATGCGATCAGCCGGGTGAACATCCAGCGCGGCTTTCTGCGCTTCATGCCGCCCGAGCTGATGGGCAGCCATGTCGGCGCCTGTCCGGCCCATTCGACGGGCCGCATGCAATCCATGGCGTTTCGCAGCGGCGTGGCGCTGCCCGGCCATTTCGGGGTGGAGCTGGACCTGCGCCAGTTGAGCAAGGCCGACCGCGCGGAGCTGGGCCAGGCGATCACCCGTTACAAAACATGGCGCGACCGCTTTCATCACGGCCTTGTCTGGCAGGGCGAGGCCGATGACCATGTCGTGTGGCAAGCCCATGGACAGCCGCATGACCTGCTGCTGCACGCGACGCGCTTTGCCCCCACCAGCTGGCGCCATGCGCCGCATCTGCGCCTGCCGATGCTGGACCCGACGCGCCGCTATCGCGTGACCCCCGAACATGGCGAGGGCCAGGAGATCGCCGGCAGTTGGCTGATGCGCGTGGGTCTGGCCCTGCCGCCCATGCCGGGCGAGGCCGTGCTCATTTACACGATCACCGCGATCTGACGCCAGGATGCGACACCTGAGCCGCCACACACCGCCCATGAATGCAAACGATTGTTGCAATCCATCAATTTCGCCTCTATGAACGAGACAAATCCATGAAAACGGCAGAGGAACCCATGACCAGCAAGGCTGAAGCAGCCTCATCCTCGCCATGGCTGGCCGCCCATGTCGCCGCCATCGACGCGATGCCGGCCGATGCCCGCGCGATCGCCACGATCCCGCCGATTGATCCTGCCACACTGGCCGCCATCCTGCCGGGCATCGACCTGTGGGATCTGTGGCCCTTGCAGAATGCCGATGGCAGCACGGCGCTGATCGATGGCGCCTCGCTGTGGTTCGTCCTCTCCGCCCCGGCCCTGCCCGACCCGGAAGAGCGCCACCACATCGCCCGCATCCGCCTGATGAGCCATCGCGACGGGGCATGGCACGACTGCGGCAACGCCCTGCCCGACGGGCTCAATCCCGGCAGTCGCGAATGGGCGGGCAGCGCGCTGTTCCGCCCTGAAACGGGCAAGGTGACGCTGTTCTACACCGTGGCCGGATGGTCAGGCGAGGCCAAGCCCAGCTTTGCCCAGCGGCTCTTTGCCACCACCGGCGACCTGCTGATCGCCGATGGCCGGCCCCGCATCGCCAACTGGTCAACGCCGGCCGAGCTGTTCGAGGCGGACCAGGACCATTACACGCTGGTCAACCAGCGCGAAGGCGCCCCCGGCTTCATCAAGGGCTTTCGCGATCCGGCCCATATGCGCGACAGCGATGGCACGACATGGATGCTGTTTACCGGATCGCTGGCGCAATCCACCCATGCCTTCAATGGCTGCATCGGCATCGCCCGCGCGCAGGATGAGAGCCTGACACGCTGGACACTCATGCCCCCGCTCGTGTCGGCCGACGGGCTCAACAATGAGCTGGAACGGCCGGTGATGATCCTGCGCGACGGGCGTTATTACCTCTTCTGGTCGACCCAGCGGAAAGTCTTTTCGCCCGCTGGCCCCAGCGGCCCCAACGGGCTCTATGGCATGGTAGCCGACAGCATCCTTGGCCCCTTTGAGCCCCTCAACGGCACGGGTCTGGTGGCGGGCAATCCGCCGGAGACGCCCTATCAGGCCTATAGCTGGTGGGTCGATGCGCAGCTTTGCGTGCATGGTTTTGCCGATCTGCCGGGCGTTCCTGTCGACGGACAGGTGAATGAGGCGTCATGGCGCCGCGCGCATTTCACCGGAACACCGGCTCCCCTCTTCCGTATCGCGCTCGACGGCGCGCGTGCCTGGGTGGAAAGCGGGATTGAGCCTGCCGCCGCCCACGGCTAGGTTGGGCCCCAAGGAGAGTTTGACCCGATGGCTCACTATGGATTGATCGAGGCCGGCGGCACGAAGTTCGTGCTGGGCATCGCGGATGAAACGCGCAACATTGCGGCGCGCCACCAGGTGCCCACCACCACGCCGCAGGAAACGCTGCCCGCCTGCATCGACTGGTTTCGTCAGCAGGGGCTGAGCAACCCGGCGGCCATGGGCATCGCCAGCTTTGGCCCGCTCGACCTTGACCGCGCCTCGCCCAGCTGGGGCCACATCACCCGCACGCCCAAGCCGCATTGGGCCGGCACCGATCTGGTCACGCCTTTTGCCGAGGCTTTCGGCTGCCCGGTGGCGATCGATACCGATGTCAACGGCGCAGCGCTTTCGGAGCATCGCTGGGGCGCGGGGGTGGGCTTCAGCTCGCTGCTCTACCTCACCATCGGCACCGGCATCGGCGGCGGCTTTGTCGGGGCCGACGGACGGCTGCTGCGCGGGCTTTCGCATCCCGAGATGGGCCATATCCGCGTGCCGCGCCACGCGCAGGACCATAATTACGCCGGTTTCTGCCCCTTCCATGGCGATTGCCTCGAAGGGCTGACGGCAGGGCCCGCGGTCAAGGGCCGCTGGGGGGCCTCGCTCTCCGACCTGCCTGCCGATCACCCGGCCCCGGGTATCATCGCCTGGTACCTGGGGCAGGCCATCTGCACCTTTCAGGCCATCATGGAACCCGCGCGCATCGTGCTGGGCGGCGGGGTGATGCATGCGCCCGGCATTCTCGACAAGATCCGCAAGGCGGCCAGCGAGGCCGGTGCGGGCTATTTCGTCGGCAATCCGCAGGATCTGGTGGTGCCCCCCGCACTGGGCGACAATGCCGGCCTGCTGGGTGCGCTGGCGCTGGCCATGGACGAAGCCGATGGATGAGACGGGCGGCGCCTGAGCCACCGCCCGATCAGCCCGCGCGGTTTCAGGGAGGTTTCAGGTCGACATGCGGACGATGAGACGCGGGTCCATGATAACGCTCTGCGTATCCTCCCCCGCGATGCGACGCAGCAGCATGTCGACCAGATGACCCGCGCCTTGCGTCAGATCCTGGCTGATGGTCGAGAGGCGCGGCACAGTCTGCTCACCCAGCGCCAGACCGTCATAGCCGATCACCCGCACGTCGCCGGGCACCGACAGGCCGTGTTCGGCCAAGGCGCGCAACGCGCTCATGGCGATGACGTCGGAGGCCGCGACAATGCCCTGCGGGCGCTGGTCGGCCTGGCCAAGGAAGCTGGTGACGTCGGGATGGGCCTCGGCCACCAGATGCGCGGGCACCACGCTGAGCTGATCCGCCAGCCCGGCGCGCGCCATGGCATCGCGGCAGCCTTCCAGACGCTGGGCGATTTCCAGCGCACGCGGGTCGCCGAAAAAGGCAATGCTCCGGCAGCCCTGCGCGATGAGATGGCTGGCCGCCATATCGCCGCCCAGCCGGTTGTCCGAGCCCACCGAGCAATGCGCCTGCCCCTGCGAATAGCCACCCCAGACCACCAGCGGCCTGTAGCGCGCGGCCACCGCATCAATCGTGGCGGCCTGATCGGATTGACCGATGACGATTACGCCATCGACCCTGCCCGACGTCGTCATCCGCTCCAGCCAGCCATTGTCGGTGGGGATGACGCGGCTGAGCAGCAGGTCATAGCCGCGCTCGGTCAGTGCATCGGCCAGCAGGCCCAGCATGGTGATGAAAAAGGGATCGGAAATATGCTGCCCGGTCTCGTGACCCAGCGGAATCAGCACGCCGATGGCCCCGGTGCGCTGAATACGCAAATTGCGCGCCAGCACATTGGGCCGGAAACTATGTTCGTTGGCCAGCGCCTGAATACGTTCGCGGGTTTTCTGGCTGATCAGCTCCGACCCGGCCAGCGCGCGCGAAACCGTGCCGGTCGATACACCGGCCAATTCGGCAAGATCTTTGATATTTCTGATTTTCGTCATAATCTGCGCCAGTCAGGGCAGAATTGCCCCGCCCTCCTTGATGCCGCGTTGTCGACGCGCCCCCGGCTCTTGGCAAGGCAATTCTGACACGCATTCGCATGGACCACGTCTTCAACCGCTTGCGCGCCCATTGCCACGCTCTCAGGTCGGGGCCAGCGCGGGCGCCCGACCATGTGCATCAATAAACTGGCGATGCGTCGGGGCAGTGGCAGCCGCCGCCGTCATCGCTTCACGCAGCCGGGCGAGGCAGGCGCGCGAATCCACCAGCCGATGGTCGAGCAAGGGGTCCAGGCCCTGCGGATCATTCAGCTGGCCGATGTGAACGCTCAGCCAGCTGGGTGGTGCAAAAAGGTCCATCTCACGCGCGATCAGCCGGCCATGGCGGCGGAAATGGTCGATCTTCAGCTGCAACGTATCGGGCACATCCATTGCGGCACAGTAACGCCACAGCTCATGGTCATCGCGCCGGGTCAGCTTGTAATGCAGGATGATGAAATCACGGATGCGCTCCATCTCGATGGCGGCGACACGGTTGTATTCATCGCGCGTGGCCGGATCGAAATCGCGATCAGGGAACAGGGCGATCAGCTTGGCGATGTTGGCCTGAATGAGATGGATCGAGGTCGATTCGAGCGGTTCGAGAAAGCCCGAGGACAGGCCGATGGCCACGACATTGCGGTTCCAGTGCAGCTTGCGCATGCCGGTGGTGAAGCGCAGCGAACGCGGATCGCCCAGCGCCTTGCCGTCCAGCCGTTGGGCCAGCAGCTCGGCCGCGCGCTCCGTTTCCATGAAGCTGCTGCAAAAGACATAGCCATTGCCCGTGCGATGCTGCAGCGGAATACGCCATTGCCAGCCGGCCTCCTGCGCGGTGGAACGCGTATAGGGCGCGGGTTCGCCGCTGGTCTCGCAAGGCATGGCAACGGCGCGGTCACAGGGGAGCCAATGGCTCCAGGCCTCATAGCCTGTTCCCAGTGTCTGCTCGATCAGCAGGCCGCGAAAGCCCGAGCAGTCGATGAACAGATCCGCCTCGATCTGGCGACCATCTTCCATGGCAACGGCTGCGACAAAGCCATCCTGCCCGCGCAGGCGCGCCCCCGCGATCTTGCCCTCGATGCGGCGCACGCCCTGCCCTTCGGCATAGGCGCGCAGGAAGCGGGCATAGAGGCCCGCGTCAAAATGATAGGCATAGTCAAAGGTGGAGAGCGGCGATCGCGGGTCTGGCGAGGGATGGGTGAATTTGCCCTGGCGGGCCAGCACCCAGGCCATGGCATGATCGTCCAGCGAAGCGGTCTCGCCCTGGCTGCGCGCCTTGAGCCAGTGCTGATGCAGCGGCACCATGTCAAAATCGCGGCCATGGGGCCCAAAGGGATGGAAATAGCGGTGCCCCTGCCGCCCCCAGTTCACAAATTCGATGCCCAGCTTGAAGGTGCCCTGCGTCGCTTTCAGGAAATCGCCCTCGGCAATACCCAAAGTCTGGTTGAACAGGCGAATGGGCGGAATGGTCGCCTCACCCACGCCAACCGTGCCGATCTCCTCGGATTCGACGAGGGTGATCGTGCAATTCTTCTGCACGGCGCGCGACAGCATGGCCGCCGTCATCCAGCCGGCTGTACCGCCCCCCACGATCAACACCGAACGGATCTGCCTGTCACCCATCGCGCCAGTTCCCCTTTGCCGCCATGCTATCATGAAAAAGGCGGGCTGGAAGCCATGCCCCCAGCCCGCCCCCTCCGTACGCCCTCCGAGTGCGACCCGAGCGATGTCAGAAGCGGTATTTCACCGAGGCTGTCATCGTGCGGCCCAGCATGGCCGAATTGTCGAAGATCGCCTGATTGGCCGAAAGCCCGGTCACCGGCCCCTTCACCGCCAGGCTGCCGTTGTTGGCGCGGAAGCCCAGCGTGTTGAACAGATTGTTGACGTTGAGGCCGATTTCCAGCCGATCCAGCGGCCGCACCTTCACAAAGCCGTTGACGAAGGTGGAGCCAGGCGCCTGCGTGGTCATGTCGCCCAGATAGAAGCTCGACTGGCCGTTGGCGCTGAAGCCGATCGCCGCCACGCCGGCATCATAGGTGGGCGACACCAGCCAGGTCCATTTGGGCATGGCAAAGGCGGTCTTGTTCGAAATCGCATCCTTGGCATCGGTATAGACGACATAGGCGTTCATGCTGAACCGCCCCAGAGCCATATTGCCCGACAGTTCAACGCCGCTGGCGTGATAGACGGTGTCGATGAAGGGGTTCTGCCCGCGGCTGGGCGCGGTGAAGTCGTAGTTCGATTCCTTGACCTGCGCGCGGTAAACCGTCGCTTCGCCATGGACTCGCGCTTCGCCCAGATGGCCGGTGTATTTCACCCCCAGTTCCTGCTGGGTGACGGTGTTGACCGAGAGGTGGTCGCCGCCCGGTGTCAGCTTGCCATCGGCGGTGAAGTTGTTGTCATTGTAGAGCAGGCGATCGGCGTTGAAACGCCCGCCGCTGCTGACGCGGACGAAGGCATTGGTGGTGTTCGTCAGCTTGTAGAGCGCGCCCACCGACCAGCTGGCATAGCTCTTGGTATAGTTCAGCCGCTCCGACGGGGTGGAGGCGGTGTTGTAGGTCGGCACGCTGGCGCTGCCCAGGCTGTCACTGATGGTCATATTGGCGCCGGCCACCGGAGCATAGGCATAGCCGCCTGCCTTCACCACATCGACACGCACAGAGCCATCGAGGTTGAGCCGGCCGATGTCCGATTCCAGCTCGAAGTAAGGCGCGTCATCGGTGTAGCTGACGTTGTAGACGCGCCCGCCGCAGCAGCCGCCCCACTGGTTGTTGAAGCCCGTCAGGCCATAGGCCGACAATTGCGCGCCGGTGGAGGAAAACAGGTCAAGCGGCACCGGATTGCCATTGCTGTTGAGGCTCTGCGTCACATTGTTGATACGCCAGTCCATGGCGATCGTCTGACGCATGTGGAACCAGCCGGCACGCGCATTGACCCGCGCCAGCGCGCCCATGTCGAACTTGCCCGCCACGGTCAGGTCATTGGCCAGGCTGCCCATGTCATTCATCGTCGTATAGGCCTGGGCGCTGTTCGACACGAAGGGGTCGGTATAGATCTGCCCCTTGTTCGGACCATCGGCATAGCGCAACACGCCAGTGCCCGCGATCGAGGCCGTTGTCGCCTCACCGGTCCACTGGTTGCTGAAGGAACCGCTCATGTCGGTCCAGCGGAACTTGTCGGTGACGGTGAGACGGGGCGTGAATTCGTAATGGAACTCGCCGCCCACCGAGGTCACCACCGGGTGGATGCCCTGCATCTGCACGGTCTGGAGCGTGCCATTGGCGGCCAGGACCTGGAAGCTCTGGTTGTAAATGCCGGTGGAGGCATATTTGCGCGGGTCAATGCCCGGAAGCATCGAGAAGCCGGTGACCTTGTTGCCCGACAGGGTGGCGAGCGCGGGCATCGAGGTAAAGGTCGGCTCCTGATCGTCCATCCGCTTGAAGTTCAGGCGGATATAGCCCTTGCCATCGGCCAGGTCCTTGGTGATGTTGGCCTTGATCTGATAGCCTTTTTCGGCCGTATAGGGCAGATGGGTCGGTCCGCCGCCATCAACGACATAGCCACCGACATGGAAGCGCACCGTGTCGGAAAGATGGCCGCCATAGTCGAAATCGACGCGGGTTTCGCGATAATTGAGCGCCTCGGAAAGGCCCACCGAACCGCCATCCTGCGTACCGGTCTTGCTGACATAGTTGATGACCGCGCCGGGCGCCTGGCTGGCAAAGGTCGAGGCACTGCCACCGCGCACGGCTTCGACGCGGTCGACATTGTTGTCGAAACGCACCCAATAGTCGTTGTTGCCAAAGGAAATGTCACCGAACAGCGTGACGGGCAGGCCGTCTTCCTGCAGCGCCACATATTCCGAACCACCCGTGCTGACCGGGATGCCGCGCACGCCAATGTTCGAGTTACCACCCGGGCCGGCGGTGTCCTGCACGTTGAGGCCGGGGATGGCGCGCAGCACTTCGGCCTGGCTGCGCGGGGTGAAATTGACGATCGATTCCTGGCTCACCTGAGTGACGGAGATCGACGAGTTCTGCGCCGTCTTGCCCGCCGATGAAGCGGTCACGACGATGTCCTTCACATCGGGCGTGTCGGCGGGCTTGCTGTCCTGCGCAAAGGCAGGGGCTGAAAGCATGGCAAGGCTGATGGCGAAAATCGACGCGCAAGGGTTCAGCAGAGACTGCTGCATATGGTCCTCCCCCAAGAAATCCTCAGTCCGCTCCCATCTGTGGAGTCGGATCGAGAGCCTGAATGGCGAGGATGGAAAACGATTGCAAGAAGTTTATGCAATTGATTGCATCATTTCTTGCTGAACCTTGCAACCTGTGTCTTCCCCGCCACAGATTGCCTGCTACCCCCCGGTGATACCCTTATTTAGCAGCCATTCCCTCTTGCCCCGGCCCCACATCGGCCTGGGGCAGAAAGCGCGGTTCGACCCGCGCATGCGATGCCTGCTCATAAACATAACCCGCTCCCAGCAGCATGGCGTCCTGATAGGGGCGTGCGATGAAGGAAAGCCCCACCGGCAGGCCCCGTACAAGCCCCATGGGCACGGTGAGATCGGGATAGCCCGAGACCGCCGGCAACTGGCTGGCCGAAGGGCCCTCGAAACCGTCACCATAGACCGGATCGATCAACCAGCCGGGCCCATAGGTAGGCTCGATGAGCATGCTGGCCTGTGCCGTCTTGAGCATGGCGTCGATCCCCTCCGCCCCGGCCAGCCGCCGCGATTTGGCCAGCATGCCCAGATATTCGGCATCATCCTCACCCTTGGCCGCCTGCGCCTCGATAAAGCTTTCCTGCGCGAAATAGGGCATTTCCTGCGCAGCATTGGCCTTGTTGAACGCCACCAGATCATTGAGGCTGCGCGTGCGGACCGCCGCCGGCGTTGTCGCCAGATAGGCGTTGAGGTCGCCCTTCAGTTCGGTCATCAACACGACATGCTCAGCCTCGTCGAGGCCTTCGAGCTTAGGCTGCTCCACCGGCACCAGCACAGCCCCCTGCGCCGCCAAAACCGCCAGCGCCGCCTCATAACGCGCGGCCAGCGGGGCGATCATCTTGGGGCGCAGCACCGCCAGACGCACGCCCTTCAGGCTGGCTCCGGCAAGGCTGGCAGCATAGTCCACGCGCCTGGCATCGGCCTGCGCGGTGGCCGGATCGGCCGGATCGCTGCCCGCAATGACCCCCAGCATCATCGCCACATCGCGCACGCTGCGCGCCATGGGGCCGGGTGTGTCCTGACTATGGCTGATCGGCACGACATGGGTGCGGCTGATCAGCCCCAGCGTCGGTTTCAGCCCCACCAGCCCATTGATCGACGAGGGACAGACCACCGATCCATCGGTCTCCGTTCCCAGTGCCAACGGCACATAGCCCGCCGCCACCCCCACGCCCGATCCGCTGGAAGACCCACAAGGCGTGCGATCGAGCGCATAGGGATTCTTCGCCTGACCGCCCACCGCGCTCCAGCCGCTGACCGAGGCGGTGGAACGGATGTTGGCCCATTCCGACAGGTTGGTCTTGCCCAAAATCACCGCACCGCCCGCGCGCAGACGCGCCACCACCGGCGCGTCACGCCCGGTCACATTGGCCACCAGTGCCAGACTGCCCGCAGTCGTCGCCATGGGGTCCTTCGTCTCGATGTTGTCCTTCACCAGAACGGGCAGACCATCGAGCGGCCCCAGCATGTGCCCCTGCTTGCGGCGCAGATCGGCCGCGCGGGCCTGCGCCAGCGCGTCCGGGTTCACCGCGATCACCGCGCGCAGGGTCGGCCCCTTGCGGTCCAGTGCGGCAATCCGGTCGAGCGCGGCGCGGGTGAGCCTTTCGCTGCTGGTGCGCCCGGCGGCCATATCTGCCGCCATCGCCACGCCGTCCTCGCCGCCCTGCTGCGGCAGCGCGGGCGCGGCCTGCGCCAGCGTGGCCGCAGACAGCATGGCCAGGGACAGCGAAAGCGGGAAGAGGACAGACAGATGGCGCATGGCAAACTCCCTGATGACATGTGATGGCAGCGGGCTAGAATCGCGCCGCAACAGGCGCAAGGGATGAACGCCCCCCGCGTCCACCGCAAGGCAGGCACGGATCAACAGCCTCAAAGAAGCCGGAGACTCGCATTCACATCGCAGTCACAATAAAAGAAGCATAAAATCGCTATCGTGGCGGCCTCAGGACGAAACAGGCCGCTCGCGCAGCACAGGATCGTCCCATGACCATGACCGCGACTGCCATTGCGCTCAATCGTTTCGGCCTGGGCGCGCGCCCCGGCGATGGCCCCATCGATGATCCCCGCCGCTGGCTCGAGGACCAGTTCGCGCGCTATCAGCCCACCATCATGCAGGCCGACCTGCTGGCCACGCGCACGCAGGTCGTGCAGGACCTGCTCGACTATCGGGCTGCGCAGCGGGCCTTTCGCATCGCCAAGGCCGCCGCTTCAGCCCAGGCGGCTGGCGGGCAGCCCTCTGGAATGGTCTCCACCGGCGCGCCGCCGCAACCCGGGACCATGGCCATGGCGCCAGCCATGCCAACACCGCCGCCCCTTGCGCTGACCGAGCCCAAAAGCATGGTGCGCGACCAGCATATTCTGCAGGCCGGGCGCCGCATCCGCAATGCGGTGGCCACCGACACGCCCTTTGTCGAAAAGATGGTACATTTCTGGTCCAACCATTTCGCCATTTCGGTCGACAAGATGGAACTGGTGGGTCTTGGCGGGCTGATGGAATTCGAGGCGATCCGCCCGCATGTGCTGGGCCGTTTCGAGGACATGCTGGTGGCGGTGGAACAACATCCCGCCATGCTGCTCTTTCTCGATCAGGCGCAGTCGGTCGGGCCGGACAGTGTGGTGGGCACGCGCGCCAGCCGCAACGGGCGCGGGAATGTCGGGCTCAACGAAAATCTTGCGCGTGAGATCATGGAACTCCACACGCTGGGCGTGCGCAGTGGCTACACCCAAGCCGATGTCACCGAATTCGCCCGCGCGCTGACCGGCTGGACCGTCACCGGCATCGGGCGCGGCGGCTTACCAAGGCCGCTGACCGACCCGCTGCCGGTGGGCAGCTTCGTCTTTGCCCCCATGCTGCACCAGCCGGGCGAACGCACCATTCTGGGCAAGCGCTATGACCAGCAGGGCGAGGCGCAGGCCCGCGCCATCCTGGCCGATTTCGCGCGCAGCCCTGCCACCGCCAACCACATCGCCACCAAACTGGCCCGTCATTTCGTGGCTGACGATCCCCCGCCCTCGCTCGTCAACCGGCTCGCCAAGGCCTATCGCAACAGCAATGGCGATCTGCCCACCGTCTATCGCGCGCTGATCTCGGCCAAGGAGGCATGGACGCCCACGCCCGCCAAATTCCGCGATCCCTGGAACTGGAGCATCGCCATGTATCGCGCGCTGGGTTCCGACCGCAGCGACAAATTCGCCGCCGCGCCCGACCGCAATCTGGTCGGCGCCTTTGTTGAACTGGGCCAACCGATCTGGCGCCCCGGATCGCCCGCCGGCTTCGACGACATTGCTGGAAGCTGGGCCGCGCCCGATGCGCTGCTGCGCCGGGTGGAACTGGCCAGCCGCATCGCCGCGCAGGCACCGGCCACACTCGACCCGCGCGCGCTGGCCGGGCGGGTTCTGGGCGACAGCCTGTCGCCGGCCACTGCGGCGACCATCGCCAGCGCCGAAAGCCCGCGCGAAGGCCTGTCTCTGATGCTGGTGTCCCCCGAAATGTTGAGGTGCTGAGATGATCGACCGGCGCTCCCTGCTTGCCCGCTCCGCCGCCGCCCTGGCGCTGGGCGCGCTCAATCCCACGCTGCTTCATGCCGCGACGGCGGCCACGAACAAGCGCTTCGTGTTCATCATCCAGCGCGGCGCGGCCGATGGGCTGCATATCGTGCCGCCCATGGGCGACCCGGCCTATGGGTCCCTGCGCGCGGGCTTCCTCGATTCGCTCCACGGTGCGCATCAACTTGACGCCACCTTCTCATTGCATCCATCGCTGACCAGGCTGGCCGGATTTTACGACAGCAAACAGATGATCGCGGTGCAGGCGGTGGCCTCCACCTATCGCGACCGGTCGCATTTTGACGGACAGAACATTCTGGAGACCGGCGGCACGCAGGCCTATGCCGAAAAGCAGGGCTGGATGAACCGCCTGCTGCCGCTGCTGCCCGATGGGCGGGCGCTGGCGCTGGCCGCCGACATCCCCATGGCCCTGCGCGGCGCGGCGCCGGTCTCTTCCTATGCGCCATCCGGCCTGCCACAGGCGCAGGATGATCTGATGCTGCGCGTCAACCGCCTCTATGGCGATGACCCCCAGCTCAGCGCCTTGTGGACGCAGGTGATGCAGACCAAGGGACTGGTGGGCGATCTGGCCAAGAGTCGGGGCCAGTCGCCCGCCGATCTGGGCCGGGTGGCCGCGCGCATGATGGCCGGGCCCGATGGCGCTCGCGTGCTGATGATGGAAACCGGCGGCTGGGACACGCATACCGGCCAGACCGGCCGCCTTGCCACGCAGCTTGATCATCTCGATACGCTGATGGGCGCCATGGTCGATGGGCTGGGCCCGGCATGGCACGACACGCTGGTGCTGGTCGCCACCGAATTCGGTCGCACTGCCGCGATCAATGGCACCAACGGCACCGACCATGGCACGGGCAGCGCGGCCATGCTGGTGGGCGGCGACTTGCAAGGCGGCCGCGTGATGGCCGACTGGCCCGGCGTGGCGCAAGGAGCGCTCTATGAAGCGCGCGACCTCAGGCCGACCCTGGCGATGGAAGCACTGATATCGGGCGCGCTGGCGCAGCATTTTGGCCTCGACCCTGCCCTGGTGGCGCGACGTCTCTACCCCGCCCAGCAAAATCTGCGAGTCGCCACAATCTGAACCGGGCCGTAGCGGCGGTTTGGCAACAGGGTTAACGCGGCCCACCGGTTTCCGTTCAGCTTCCCTCGTCATAACTACCAAGGCCCATGCGAACCGCCCGCAAAGGTGGTGCGTGTCAGTCTCCGCCAAACTGGAGTGACGACTGTTGGACGACCGCTTATCAAGCCCGCACAATCGGGATCGCTGGGCTCAGATGCTGAGAGCCTTCATCGATCATGTTGCAAGCCATGAAACCCTCAGCGATGGTCTGGTGCTGCGACACATGATGGATCTGATCAGTCTCGCCCCGCATCCGGGCCTGGTCGACACCATCGGCCGGCTTGACGCGGCTGCCATCGAACCATTGCTCAACCTGGGCGCCAGCGACACGCTGGCCCTGCGGTTGATCGGCCCGGACAATGGCTTTGTCATCTCACGCGGGGCCTCGGGCGACTATCTGGCCTCGGTGGTTCTGGCCGATGGCGACGAGGAAACAACCGCCTCAGGGCTAACGCTGCTGCGTGCGGCGGCTTGCGCTCTGGCCCAGGCTCTCCTCCGGCAGGGGCCTGCCCGATCTGGCGATCAGGGCATGGCGCCACATCCACGTCATCCGGGAAGCGAGGCGACACTCCACTGAGCCAGAGCCCTGGCATTCAGGTCAAATTCACCTGGCAGACCCCCTTATTGGCGTCATAAAAATTCCATAGTTATGGAGCGCCGCCATGCCACTTCCCCGCCCCCGGATCGTGCCTGAGCAAGGGGCGGAGCTGCGATGATCATCATCAGCTTCGGCATGCTCAAATCGGCGAGTACCCTGGCCTATCAGATGACCGAACAAATCCTGCGGCAGGCCGGACGTGCACCGTGTATTCTGGGGCTGCCGCTGCGTCCGGCGCTCTCGGTCACCAACTATTTCGACAACATCGACATGGCGCTGATCCGGCGCATCGAGGCGGCGGCGCAAGGCCGGGACATCGTCATCAAAACCCACCAATTGCCCGCCCCCGACGTTCTGGAGCAGGTCGAGCATGGCGCCATCCGCGCGACGGTGAGCTATCGCGACCCGCGCGAGATTGCGCTATCGATGGTCGACCATGGCGCGCGATCGCGGCGCTGGTCGATACCCGAATTCTCGGAATGTAAAACCGCCTCCGATTGCCTTGCCTCGATCGATGATCAGGTCGAAACCTTACGGTCATGGTGCCGGATCGGCGGGGTTGAGCGGATCGCCTACAATGACATCTGCTTCGATATGCGCAGCGTGATTACACGGCTGGCGAATCGGCTGGGGGTTGCGGTGATGCCAGCTCAGGTCGAAAGCGTGTTTGCGAACAAAATGATGGTGGGTCAGTTCAACAAGGGCGTGAAGGACCGGTTCCATGAGATGTCGGCGCGGGAATCGACGATCTTTCTCGATCGCTACGCCCATTTCTACGACGAATTCATGCCCCGCCCCAGCCCTTCGAGCCAGAGCTTTATCCCGCGCGCGGGCAGCAGCCAGCTTCGCCAGATCCTCATTGGCGGCTGGCGCCTTTGGCACAATCGCGGAAAACTGTTGGCACCGTATGCGCGAAGGTAGTTTTCGACATGAAACGGGCGCTGCCTCAAGGGAAGCAGCGCCCTTAGAACTATCTTATTCCCACTCGATCGTGCCGGGCGGCTTGCTGGTATAATCGTAAACGACGCGGTTGATGCCCTTCACCTCATTGATGATGCGGGTCGCCACGCGGCTGAGGAAAGCGGCGTCGAAGGGATAGATGTCCGCGGTCATGCCATCGGTGCTGGTGACGGCACGCAGGGCGCAGACATTGTCATAGGTGCGCCCGTCGCCCATCACGCCCACGGTCTTGACCGGAAGCAGCACGGCGAAGGCCTGCCAGATGGCATCATAAAGGCCTGCGTTGCGGATTTCCTCAAGATAAACGGCATCGGCCTTGCGCAGGATGTCGCAGCGTTCGCGCGTGACCTCGCCGGGGATGCGGATGGCCAGGCCCGGCCCGGGAAACGGATGGCGGCCCACGAAAATCTCGGGCAGGCCCAGCTCGCGGCCCAGCTTGCGCACCTCGTCCTTGAACAGCTCACGAAGCGGCTCGACCAGCTTCATGTTCATGCGCTCGGGCAGGCCGCCGACGTTGTGGTGGCTCTTGATGGTGACCGAAGGGCCGCCGGTGAAGCTGACCGATTCGATGACGTCGGGATAGAGCGTGCCCTGCGCCAGGAAGTCGGCGCCGCCGATCTTCTTGGCCTCGCCCTCGAACACGTCGATGAAGGTCTTGCCGATGAACTTGCGCTTGGCTTCCGGGTCGGTGACGCCGGCCAGGCCGTTCATGAACAGCGTGCTGGCGTCCACATGGACCAGCGGAATGTTGTAGTGCCCGCGGAACAGGCTGACCACCTGCTCGGCCTCACCCTGGCGCAGAATGCCGCCATCGACGAAAACACAGGTGAGTTGGTCGCCAATCGCCTCGTGGATGAGCAGCGCGGCGACGGCCGAATCGACCCCGCCCGAAAGACCACAGATCACTCGCGAGGAACCGACCTGCTCACGAATTTCCGCGATCTTGGTCTTGCGGAACTCCGCCATCGTCCAGTCACCGGTCAAGCCGCAGACGTGGCGCACGAAGTTCTTGAGCAGCTTGCCACCATCGGGCGTGTGGACCACCTCGGGGTGGAACTGCATGGCGTAAATGCGCTTCTCGTCATTGGCGATGACCGCAAAGGGCGCGCCGGGCGAGGAGGCCACCGGGCGGAAACCGGGGGCCAGCTTCGTCACCTTGTCGCCATGGCTCATCCACACCTGATGGCTTTCGCCCACATTCCACAACCCGTCGAACAGGGCGCAGCGGTCGGAAATCTCGATGAAAGCGCGGCCGAACTCGCCCGAATCGCCCAGCAGCACTTCTCCGCCCATCTGATACATCAGCGACTGCTGACCATAGCAGATACCGAGAATCGGCAGGCCGCTGTCCAAAATGGCCTCAGGAATGCTGGGCCCCTCTTCCAGCACGCTGGCCGGGCTGCCTGACAGGATGATACCCTTGGGCGCCATCCGCTCGAAGGCGGCGGCGGCGCTGCTGAAAGGGGCGATTTCGGAATAGACCCCGGCCTCGCGCACGCGGCGGGCGATCAGCTGGGTGACCTGGCTGCCGAAATCGACGATCAGGATGGAGTCCGGATGGGTGGTGGGAATCTGGTGCTCGCTCATGGCCACCCGTTAGTCGGCAAGGGCTATCCTGTCCAGTGTCGGGCAGCGTTTATCGGGCCGGATGTATCGGATTCTTGCGCGCGGGCCCCGCATTCGCGACGATTTGCTGCACTGCGATACAAATTGCGTCATTTACCCCATTGAGTTGCGTAAAACTCAAGCAATATTGTTACTTTCGCACGAGATTTGACGGTGAAACGGTGTATATGAGCGCCCAACGGCGACTTCGCACCTGCACAATGACGCGCAGAGGCTCCGGTCGCTTTATGACAGGAGAAACACCATGATCACTCGCAACCTGGTCGCCCTTGCTCTCGCGCTTGGCACCAGCGGCCTGATGTTCGCCGCCACGCTGGCCTAATCCCCCATGCGATGCGGCGGCCCACCAGCCGCCATCCAAGAGCCGCCCCGCCACTGGCCGGGCGGCTCTTCGCTTGTCTGGCGGGCGCGGCTTATCAATGGCTGGCGTAGTCCTTGACCAGATCCTGCAGGAAGTCACGCCCCACATAGACCGAGGCCGACGAGCGGCGCTCGTTCAGCCCATGCACGCCGCCGCCGTCAGGATCGCCAAAACCGCCCGGCGGGCCATAGGAGGGGATACCGACAGCTTCGAGGAAAATGCCATCCGTCGCCCCGGTCGACATGGTGGGCACCAGCGGCACGCCGGGGAAATAGACCGCCATCTGTTTTTCGACCGGCCCCAGGATCTGCGGCGTCAGCGGCGGCGCCTTGGCGACGGGGCCGCGCAGCTTCTCCACAGTCAGCGTCATCTTCGGGTCGGCGATGATCTCTTTCAGCTTGTCCTGTACTGATTCCACGCTGACACCGGGAAAGACGCGGCAATTGATGTTGGCCCCGGCATGCTGAGGCAGCGCATTGTTGGCATGGCCGCCATCGACCAGTGTGACGACGCAAGTGGTGCGCAGCATCGAATGGAACGAACGATCGGTGTTGAGCACAGCCTCGGCGGCCTTCGATTCGGGGCTGCCGATGGGCGCGCTGGCAATGTTGCGCATGGCCGCCCCCATGGCATCGCTGCGCGCCGCGCCCAGCTTGCCGAAATAGGCCTTCGTCGTGTCGGTGAGCATCAGCGGGAATTCATAGTCCTTTATCTTCAGCGCCGCCTCGGCCACTTCGTAGATGGCATTGTCGCGCACGGGGATGGAGGAATGACCGCCCGGATTGGTCGCCACCATCTGGAAATTCACCGCGAATTTCTCGCCGACATGCAGTGATTGCTGGATGACATGGCCATGCCCGTCGGTACGCCCGCCGCCACCTTCATTCAGCGCGAATTCCGCATCGATCAGATCGCGCCGGTTTTGCGCCAGCCAGTTCGCGCCGTTGAAGGCCCAGCTCGTCTCCTCGCCGCAGGTCATCGCCAGCTTGACGGTGCGTTTTGGGGTATAGCCGGCCTTCTTCCAGCGCATCATCAGGTCAACCCATGTGGCATCCATCGCCTTCATGTCGGAGGTGCCGCGACCATAGAAATAGCCGCCCTCCTCGATCAGCGTATAGGGGTCGCGGGTCCAGTCAGACCGCTTGGCGACCACCACATCGAGGTGGCCCAAAAGCAGGATCGGCTTCAACGTCTTTGAGCTGCCCGGCAGGACGACGACCAGCCCGCCTTCCTTGGGGTGGTCGGGCACGGCATAGCGCGTGATCTGGGCGTCGCCATAGCCGGCCTCACGCAAATGCGCTTCGATTTCGTCGGCCAGCAGCGTGCAACTGCCCGTGGTGATCGAGGTGTCGGTCTCCACCATCTCCTTATAGAGCGCGCGAAAAGCGATCTGGTCGGGCCGTGTGCCCTTGGCCACCTCCTGCGCCCTGGCCGACAGGCCATTGCCCGCAGGCGCCTGCGCCTGCGCCTGCGCCAACCCGGACAGCACCGTGCCCACCGCCGCCGCGCTCACCAAAACCTGTCGCAAACGCTTCATATCGCCCCCTGTTGCCCCATGCGGCGCGGGTCTGGCGCCACTTTCTTGTGGATGGCGCAGGACAGGCGGGCGCGATAGTGGCAAAACACCTTCCTTCTGCCCGCCACAACGCCTATCAGGCCACCATGAGCAGCGATACCGAGAACACCCAGCCCACCCCGAATGCCCCCAACGCCAATGCCTATGGGGCGGACTCCATCAAGGTCCTCAAAGGTCTGGACGCGGTGCGCAAACGCCCCGGAATGTATATCGGCGACACCGACGATGGCTCGGGCCTGCACCACATGGTGTTCGAGGTGTCGGACAATGCCATCGACGAGGCGCTGGCGGGCCATTGCGACCTGGTGCTGATCGAGCTGAACCCGGATGGCAGCGTATCGGTCGAGGACAATGGCCGCGGCATTCCCACCGGCATCCATGCCGAGGAAGGCGTTTCGGCCGCCGAGGTCATCATGACCCAGCTCCACGCGGGCGGCAAGTTCGAGAACACCAGCGACGACAACGCCTACAAGGTTTCGGGCGGCCTGCATGGCGTGGGCGTCTCGGTGGTGAATGCCCTGTCGGAATGGCTGGAGCTGACCATCTGGCGCGACGGCAAGGAACACTGGATGAAGTTCGCCCATGGCGATGCGGTGGCGCCGCTCAAAGTGGTGGGCGATGCGCCGATTGCCGAGCGTGGCGGGCGCAAGGGGAGCCCCAAGAAGGGCACCCGCGTCACCTTCCTCGCCAGCGACGAGACGTTCAAGAACGTGCTGGTCTATGATTTCGACAAGCTGGAGCACCGCTATCGCGAGCTGGCCTTCCTCAACTCGGGCGTGCGGATTTTGCTGCGCGACCTGCGCGGCGAGGAGGTCAAGGAGCATGACCTTTATTACGAGGGCGGCATCGGCGCCTTCGTGCGCTTCCTCGACCGCAACAAACAGGCGCTGATCCCCGACCCCATCGCCATCCATTCCGAGCGCGATGGCATCGGCATCGACGTGGCGCTGGAGTGGAACGATTCCTATTACGAAAACGTCCTCTGCTTCACCAACAACATCCCTCAGCGCGACGGCGGCACCCATCTGGCCGCCTTCCGTGCGGCGCTGACCCGCACGCTCAACGGTTACGCCGAACGCTCGGGCCTGCTGAAGAAGGAAAAGGTCTCGCTCTCGGGCGAGGACATGCGCGAGGGGCTGACCGCTATCGTCTCGGTCAAGCTGCCCGATCCCAAATTCTCGTCGCAGACCAAGGACAAGCTGGTCTCCTCCGAAGTGCGCCAGCCGCTCGAAAGCCTGATGGCCGACAAGATGAGCGAATGGCTGGAGGAAAATCCCGCCCACGCCAAGACCGTCATCCAGAAGGTGATCGACGCCGCCGCCGCCCGCGAAGCCGCCAAGCGCGCCCGCGAACTGACCCGCCGCAAGGGCGTGATGGACATCGCCAGCCTGCCCGGCAAGCTGGCCGATTGCCAGGAGCGCGATCCCAGCAAATGCGAACTCTTCCTGGTCGAGGGTGACTCGGCAGGTGGCAGCGCCAAACAGGGCCGTGATCGGCATTATCAGGCGATTTTGCCGCTGAAGGGCAAGATCCTGAACGTGGAACGCGCCCGCTTCGACCGGATCATCTCCTCCAAGGAAGTGGGCACGCTGATCCAGGCGATGGGCACCGGCATCCGCGACGAGTTCAATCTGGAAAAACTGCGCTACCACAAGATCGTCATCATGACCGACGCCGACGTGGACGGCGCGCATATCCGCACCCTGCTGCTCACCTTCTTCCACCGCCAGATGCCCGAGATCATCCGCGCCGGGCATCTCTTCATCGCCCAGCCGCCGCTCTACAAGGTGGCCAAGGGGCGGTCGGAAGTCTATCTCAAGGACGGCGCCGCGCTGGATCGTTATCTGGTCGAGGCCGGGCTCAACGGCCGCGTGCTGGAAACCGCCGGCGGCGCGCGCAGCGGCCCTGATCTGGACAGCCTGGTCGAGCACGCCATCCGCTTCCGCAACCTGATGGCCTTCGTGCCGCGCCGCCTCAACACCGCCGTTATCGAGGCGCTGGCGCTGGCGGGCGTGCTAGAGCATGGCCTCACCCCGGCCGAGCGGACCACCGCGCTGTCCCTCGCCACCGAACTGCTGCATCGCGGTGACCGCGAGGCCAAATGGACCGCCTCGCTGACGCCGGAGGGCGATGTCGAGGTCAACCGCGTCTGGCGCGGCGTGACCGACTACCACAAGATCGAGGCCCAGTTCCTGATCAGCGCCGAGGCCCGCAAGCTGGCCAAGCTGGCCGCCGAGCAGGCCGAGGTCTATGCCGCGCCCTCGCGCCTCGTCCGCTCCGGCTCGGCACCTGTCGAAACCGAAGTCGACATGGCCGAGGACGAAGAAACCCCGGCCACCCGCACGATCAGCGCCGAGGATGCGATCACCCGCCCCAGCCAGTTGCTCGACGCCGTTCTGGGCGTGGGCCGCAAGGGTCTGTCGATCGCCCGCTACAAGGGCCTTGGCGAAATGAACGCCGAACAGCTCTGGGAAACCACGCTGGACCCCAACCACCGCATTCTGTTGCAGGTGAAGGTCGAGGACGCGGATGTGACCGACGAGATCTTCACCCGCCTGATGGGCGATGTGGTGGAACCGCGCCGCGACTTCATTCAGGAAAACGCCCTGAACGTGGCCAACCTCGACGTCTGATCAGCGCGATCGGCTCAGCGGGGACCGGGCAAAGGGGGCAAGCCATGCAAGCGGAAGGAAGCCTGCCCTTTCCCGCCCCCGGCCATGGGGAAAACCCCCTGCTGGCACTGCGCATCCCGGCGCAGATGGCCATGGCATAAGCAATCGCCATGCGCGTCGTCATCGCGCCTGACTCCTTCAAAGAGAGCCTGAGCGCGCTTGACGCCGCACGCGCGATCGAGGCCGGGATGCGCGAGGTCTTCCCCGACTGGACCTATGCGACGATGCCCGTTGCCGATGGCGGAGAAGGCACGGTCGATGCGCTTGTCGCGGCGACCGCAGGCCGCCTGGTCACGCAGACCGTGTCCGATCCGCTTGGTCGGCCGGTGACGGCCTTCTTCGGTGTCACCGGTGACGGCAAGACCGCCATCATCGAAATCGCCGCCGCCGCCGGACTGATGCTGCTGACGCCGGACGAGCGCGATCCCCTGCGCACCAGCAGTTTTGGTGTGGGCCAGCTTATCCGCGCGGCGCTTGATACGGGCGCGCGCCATCTCATCATCGGCCTTGGCGGCAGCGCGACCAATGACGGTGGCGCGGGCATGGCGCAGGCACTGGGCGCCCGCCTGCTTGACAGGCATGGGCAGGCGCTTGCCCCCGGCGGTGGCGCGCTGACCAGCCTGGCGCGCCTCGACCTGAGCGCCATGGACCCACGGATCGCCACCTGCATCATCGACGTCGCCTGCGATGTCGACAATCCGCTGGTCGGCCCTCAGGGCGCATCGGCCATCTTCGGGCCGCAAAAAGGTGCCAGCCCGCAGATGGTCGGGCTGCTCGACGAGGGGTTGCGCCATTATGCCGAAATGATCGAACAAACGCTGGGGATCGCCATGGCCGACCGGGCAGGTGCCGGCGCGGCGGGTGGCTTGGGCGGGGCACTGATGGCGCTATGCGGCGCGCGCCTGCGTTCGGGCATCGTTGTCGTGACCGAAGTCGTCGGCCTCGATGCAGCCATTGCGGCGGCGGATCTGGTGATCACCGGCGAAGGGCGCATTGACGGGCAGACCCTTCACGGCAAGACCCCCATCGGCGTGGCACGCATCGCCAGACGGCACGGCAAGCCGGTCATCGCGCTGGCGGGCATGATCGGCGAGGGTGCCGAGCAGCTGGCGCCCCATGCCATCGACGCCATGTTCAGCGTGGTGCAGGGGCCCTGCTCGCTCGATCAGGCGCTGGCGGATGCGGCGGGTAATCTGCGCGCCACGGCCCGCAACATGGCCGCGACGCTCAGGGTTGGGCTCGGCCTCGCCAGTCTTGACTGACGCGACCATGGAATTGGCCCTGTTTCGGTGCTAAACAGGAGGCTGCCTCCTGCCAGAATGAGACAAATTTCTGAAATCAGGCCTTATTTTCCATTTTCCAGGCATTGCTGACCATGAACGACATTCCCACCGACAAGGACCACGAGGGCGAGACGCCCAAACCCGATTACACCTCGGTCGAGGCCTATGTTTCGGGCGATGGCACGCCGATGCCCCCCGAAGCGTCCCATCAACAGGCGACCGTTGACACCATCCCCTGGGATCAGGCCGCCACGATGATCGATCTGGAAGGCCGCACGCCGATCATCGGCTCGATCCGCGAATGCGCGCTGCATTTCTCGCTCTACAAGCCGCACGCCCGCGAGCAGGCACGCATCGTGCTGACCAAGCCGGTCCACCGCGAAGGACGCAAGACCCGCACATGGATTCTCGAACCCTTCGAGATCGCCGTGCTGGCGCAGCGGCTGGCGGATGAAAAGAAGGAATGATCTGGGAAGGCAGGCGGGGACAGTCTGCCACCTTGCGAAATTTGGGCGCGGCTGCTCAGTAAAGGCATGATTCGCCTTTCCAAGCGCCTCGCCCTCTGGGCCCTGCCCGTTCTTGTTGCCAGCCACGCCGCCGCGCAACGCGCCCCTTCCGCCGGGGCGCAGGCCAGCGCCGCACATGCCGGGGCAGCCAGCGTGCTGGCTGCCCATCCGCGCCACAGATCACAACCGCGCCAGCCAGCGACAGGCCCGGTGGAGATCGGTATTGCCGCCTTCAACGATTTCCACGGCGCCTTGCTGCCCCCGCATCAGGCGGTGCTGGTGCCCAATGGCACGGGCAAACCCACGCCCGAGGGCAACACGGCCATTCCCGCTGGCGGCGTTGCCTGGATGGCCAGCACGCTGGACGCGGTGCGTGCGAAATATCCCAACCATGTCACCGTTTCGGCGGGCGATCTGATTTCGGGCAGCCCGATCACCTCCTCGCTCTTCCTCGATGAACCCAGCGTGGGGGCGATGAACCGTATGGGGCTGGAATTCAACGCGCTGGGCAATCATGAGTTCGACCGGGGGCGACTGGAAATCCTGCGCATGGCCCATGGCGGATGCGAGCAATACACCGTGCGCAAGCCCTGCGCGCTCGAACCCTATGGCAAGCCGCGCTTCACCTTTCTGGCCGCCAATACGTTGACGCAGGACGGCACGCCGCTGCTGCCTCCCACTGGCATGAAATTCTTTGGCCAGGGCAAGCGCCGCGTCGGCATCGGCTTTATCGGCATGACGCTGCGCGGCACGGGCGACATTTCCCCGCCCGCAGGCGTCAAGGGCCTGCGCTGGGCCGATGAGGCCAAGACCGCCAACCACTACGCCCCCCTGCTGCGGCGGCAGGGCGCGGACGTGGTGGCGCTGCTGATCCATCAGGGCGGGCGGGTGCGCAATGACCCTGCTGACCCCAATGGCTGCACGGATCTCTATGGCGACATCCGCGAGATCCTCGACCGGCTCGATCCGTCGATCGACCTTGTCATCTCGGGCCATACGCATTGGGCCTATGTCTGCGATTATGTCGGCAAGAAACCCAATCCCGATGGCACGCCGCATCACGTCCTGCTCACCAGCGCGGGGTTGTGGGGCGAGGAGGTGACCGACATCGACGTGCTGGTCGATCCGCTGCGCCACCGCATGATCTCGGCCCATGCGCATAATGTCGTTGTCCAGTCCGATCCCTATCAGGGGCCCAAGGGGATGGTGGAGGGCAGCGATGCCATGCCCCGCTTCAAACCGCGCCCCGACATCGCCGCCTATGTCGAGCGCTATGTCGCGGCGACGAAGCAATATTCGGCGCGCAAAGTCGGCTATCTTGCGCAAGGCGCAGCCAAGACCGAAGGGCCCGAGAGCAGCACGGGCGGACCGCTGGGCCATCTCATCGCCGATGCGCAACTGGCCGCCACCAAGGGTGCGGGCGCGCAGATTGCCTTCATGAACCCCTTTGGCGTGCGCGCCTCGCTATGGCCTGGGGAGGACAAGAGCCTGACCTTCGGCCAGATCTATGCCGTCCAGCCCTTTGGCAACCAGTTGATGACCGTGACCATGACCGGCGCCCAGATCAAGGCCACGCTGGAAGAGGGGTTCGACACGATCGGCGTGCAACAGGCGCTCAGTCCATCTGCTGGCTTCACCTACAGTTATGACCGCTCGCACCCTGTGGGGGAAAGGATCACCGGCATGACGCTCCATGGCCTGCCGCTCGATCCTGCGGCCAGCTACCGCGTCACCATCAGCGATTTTCTGGCCAATGGCGGTGACACCTTCACCATCTTTACCAAGGGCATCGACAAGACGCCGGGCGAGATCGATCTGGCCGCGCTGGAGGCCTGGCTGGCGCAGAGCCCGCCGCGCCCGATGCCTGCGGACCAGCGCGATATCGATTTGCGGCCGGACCTCAACCCCAACCGCAACACGCCGCCACCGGGCATGCATTACTGATCCGATGAGGATGGGGCCGACACCCCGCCCCCAGCCGTCAGAAGCCCGCGCCCATCGGCCAGTCACGCCCGGCCAGTCCCATCACCTTGAAGAGCGTGCCCATCCGCGCCTCGCCCACCAGCCGGTCAAGCGCCTGCGCGATCTCATTGGTACGCTCGGGCGCGCTGCGGGCCAGCGAGGCGGCACGCTGGGCAATGCCAAGAGCGCCGAGGAAGGCGCCCTGCCCCACGGGGCCCGCCACCTGAGCGCCGGCGGCCCGCGCAGCCTGCGCGGCCTCATGGAAATCAACCAGCGTGGTCAGATCCACCTCACCCGGATCGGCAAAGGGATCAGCCGCCGCATGGCCGCGCAACGCCTGCAAACTCGATCCGGTCTGCTTGTCGAGATAGCCATAGTCCACGATGAGCCCAGCCCCGCCCTGTGTGGCGAGGCGATGCCCGATCTCGCCCATCACCGCGCTGGCCGCCGCGCTGGCCTCGACAATCGTGTTTTCGGGCGCGTCACGAAACATCTCGGGCACGGCCAGATCCATCGGGAGGCTTCCTGCCATGGGCACGAAACGCTCCTCCTGCATGCCCACCATCCGTTCGCGCCAGCCCTGCGGCGTCTTGACCATCTGGCGCACCGGCAGGGCGTCGAGGAATTCATTGGCCACGATCATCAGCGGCGCATCCTCCGGCACGCCGGTCAGATCGTCATGCCAGATCGCCTCGGGCACGGCGCGGGCTTGCGCCGCGCGCATCGTGGGTGAGGTTTCGACGAAATGCACCGGCCCGGCCCAGCCGAAACGGCGCAGCACCCGCAAAGCGTCCGCCGCCAGCGTTCCCCGGCCCGGACCCAGTTCGACATAGGCGACGTCTGGCCGCCCGCCGGCGCGCTGCCACACATCGGCCAGCCAGACGCCGATCATCTCGCCAAACATCTGGCTGATCTCGGGCGCGGTGGTGAAATCACCCTTGGCGCCCAGCGGGTCGCGCGTGCCGTAATAATGGGCATTGGCCTCGCCCATCCACATCAGCAGGCTGATCGGCCCATGCATGGCGATCAGCCGGGCCATGCTCTGGCCCAGCGGCAGGCGTGCCATCAGGCCACCGCCGCGGCCTGCGCCCCCAGCGCCGGGCGGCGCAGCGCACGCACCACCAGCACCAGGCCCAGCACGATCATCGGCACGCAGAGCCACTGGCCCATCGACATGCCGGTGGCATGGGCGAAATCCTCAAGCTGACGATCGGGCTCGCGGAAAAATTCCACGCAGAAACGCGCCACACCATAGCCGCCCACGAAAACCCCGCTCAGCAGGCCCGGGCGGAAACGCGCCTTGCTCTTCCAGAACAGCGGGATAAGGATGAGCCCAAGAACCAGCCCTTCGAGCAGCGCCTCGTAAAGCTGGCTGGGGTGGCGCGGCATGGGGCCGCCATCGGGGAAAACCATGGCCCAGGGGATGTCGGCGGTGGTCACACGGCCCCACAGCTCACCATTGATGAAATTGGCACAGCGACCGAAAAACAGACCGATCGGGGCACAGGGCGCAATGTAATCGGCCACGCGCAGAAAACGCAGATCATGGGCCCGGCAGACATACCAGATCGCCAGAATGACGCCGGTAAGACCGCCGTGAAAGCTCATCCCCCCATCCCACAGGCGAATGAACAGCAGCGGGCTGGTCAGCAGTTCATGGTCGTAGAACAGCGCATAGCCCGTGCGCCCGCCCAGAATGATGCCGATGGTGCACCAGAAAAACAGGTCGTCCGCATGACGCTGGGCCAGCGGCGCGCCCGATGTCTTGAGCGAACGGGTCAGGTGCCAATAGCCAAAGATGATGCCCGCCAGATAGGCCAGCGAATAATAGCGCAGCGTAAACCCGAAATGACTGGTGAGCGGCCCTAGCTCGATGCCCCTTTTGAGATGCAGGTCGCTCCATTGCAGGGGCTGCTGAACGGCGCTTGCGGCGTCACTCGCCACGCTCAGGAGAAGGTTCAGGATCATCAAACTGGTCGGTCCGCAAGGCTGTGCCCCGGGCATGCCGGCAAAACCGGACCTCCGGGGGGAAGGAAAGGGTCGGCGCGCTTTTGGCATAGAGCGAGGCGCGAGGATAGGTGGTTCGCGCCGAGGGGCAAACGCTTGCCGCGCGGGCATGAAAACCATCATCGACAAAGCCTTCTATGCGCGCGGCCTGCAACAGGATAAGAGCGCGGGCATGAACGCCTTGCGCATCCCCAACCAGCGCGCCGTGATCGACCGGCGCGCACTGACCGCCGCCATTGCCGAAGAGGTGGCCGCCAAGCCCCCGTCAGGCAACCGCCAGAAGGTGGTCGAGGCCCTGCGCGCCGCGCTGGCCGCCGGGCGCGCGGAAATCTCCCGCCGTCTGGCAGAGCGCCCCGGCGCGGGCCATGACGCCGCCGAGGCGCAGGCCTTCCTGATCGATCAATTGCTGCGCGTCATCCACGATTACGCCATTCACGATCTGTATCCCGCCGGCAACCGTTCCAGCGGCGAGCGGCTGACCATCATGGCCGTGGGTGGCTATGGGCGGGGAGAGATGGCACCCCATTCCGATGTCGACATCGCCTTCCTGACGCCAGGCAAGCAGACCCACTGGTGCGAGCAGGTCATCGAAACGATGCTCTATTTCCTGTGGGATCTGGGGCTGAAGGTTGGCCATTCCAGCCGCAGTCTGGATGACATGGTGCGCATGTCGAAAAGCGACATCACCATCTGCACCGCCATGCTGGAGGGGCGCTATGTCTGGGGTGACCAGGCCTTGTTCGACGAGGCGCGGGCGCGTTTCTTCTCCGACGTGGTGGCGGGCAGCGAACGCCAGTTCGTCACCGACAAGCTGGCCGAGCGCAACGAGCGGCACAAAAGGCTGGGCGATTCGCGCTATGTGGTTGAGCCCAATGTGAAAGAGGGCAAGGGGGGCCTGCGCGACCTGCACACGCTCTACTGGATCGGCAAATATATTCACAAGGTGCGCACGCCGGCGCAACTGGTCGATGTCGGGCTGCTCACCGCCAAGGAATATCGCGCCTTCCGCCGGGCGGAGAATTTTTTCTGGGCCGTGCGCTGCCACCTGCACAACCTCACCAACCGCTGCGAGGACCGCCTCACCTTCGACCTGCAACGACTGGTGGCCGAGCGCATGAATTTCGCCGACCGCCCCGGCAAGAGCGCGGTTGAACGCTTCATGCAGTATTTCTTCCTGCAGGCCAAACAGGTGGGCAGCCTGACCGGCGTCTTCCTGGCCCAGCTCGAGGAGCAAAGCGCCAAGAAACGGCGCCGGGGTCTGCTGGCCAGCTTTCGCGGACGTGCCAAGACGGTCAAGGGTTTCAAGGTTGCCGGTGGGCGCATCGCCGCGCCCGACGATGCGTGGTTTGCCAGCGACCCGGTCCGCATGCTCGAAATCTTCGCCCTGGCCGATGAGGAAGGGCTCGAAATCCACCCCGAAACGATGCGCCAGCTCAACCGGGACTGCCGGTTGATCGATGGCCGCATCCGCCGCGACCCACGCGCCAATGCCCTGTTCCTTTCGGTGCTCACCAGCCGCAATGATCCGGAAACCGTGCTGCGCTGGATGAATGAAGCCGGTGTCTTTGGCCGTTTCGTGCCCGAATTTGGCCGGGTCAACGCGCAGATGCAGTTCGACATGTACCACCATTATACAGTGGATGAGCATACGATCCGCGCCATCGGCCTGCTGGCCCGCATCGAGAAAGGGGAACTGGCCGCCGACCACCCGCTGGCCACCAAGCTGTTCGGCAAGATCCATTCGCGCCGCGCGCTCTATGCCGCCGTGCTGATGCATGACATCGCCAAGGGGCGCGGAGGCGACCATTCGATTCTGGGCGCCGAGATCGCCAAGCGCCTTTGCCCGCGCTTTGGCCTCAATGATGACGAGACCGAGCTGGTCAGCTGGCTGGTACGCCAGCATCTCATCATGAGCGCGACAGCCTTCAAGCGCGATCTGGCTGATTGGAAGACGATCAGCGATTTCGTCGCCGTGGTCCAGTCCCTCGAACGGTTGCGCCAGCTCACCATGCTCACCATCGTCGACATTCGTGCGGTGGGGCCGGGCGTGTGGAACGGCTGGAAGCGCCAGCTCCTCGCCGAACTCTACGATGCCGCCGAGGAGCGCCTGCGCCTTGGCCATGTGCAGCATCACCGCGCCGAGCGCATTGCCGCCAAGAAAGAAGCGGTTGCCGCACGCATGGGCGCGCAAAGCAAGCTGGTTGACAAGATGGGCAAGCTGATGGGCGATGCCTATTGGATCGCCGAGCCTGAGGATGTCATCACGCTCAACCTGGCCCAGTTGGAGGCGAGCAAGGGCGAGCAGCTCTCGATCACCACCTCCTATGATGCGGCGCGCGGCGCCACGCTGGTGATGGTCATCGCCTCGGACCATCCGGGCCTGTTCTATCGCATCGCGGGCGGCATCCATCTGGCGGGCGGCAACATCATCGACGCGCGCATCCATACCGCGCGCAATGGCCGCGCGGTTGACAATTTCCTGGTGCAGGACCCGCTGGGCCGTCCCTTCTCCGAAGAAAGCCAGCTTGCCCGGCTGAAAACCATGATCGGCGATGCGCTGGCCAACCGGGTGAAACTGTTGCCCCAACTGGCCGCCCGCCCCCTGCCCCGCGCCCGCGCCGAGGCCTTCGAGGTGCGGCCCCGTGTGGAATTCGACAATGATGCGTCGAACCGCTTCACCGTGGTGGAGGTTTCCGCGCGTGACCGGCCCGCGCTGCTCAACCAATTGGCGCGCGCCTTGTTCGAATCGCGGCTGATCGTCCATTCCGCCCATATCGCCACCTATGGCGAGCGCGCGGTCGATACTTTCTATGTGACCGATCTGTTCGGCGGCAAGGTGGATACAGCGGCGCGGCTCAAAACCGTGGAAAACCGCCTGCTGGAAGCGGCAAGCGAACAGGCTGTCCAAGCCGAACCCGCCGCGTCTCACGCTTGAAACGGGCATGCGCCGTGTGGGCCCCGCCCCGCGCGGCGCGCACCCTCATGCCTTGAGGCGGGCCACCACCTGATCCTTGCCGATGAGCGGCAGCAAGGCGCCCATATCCGGCCCATGCTCCATGCCGGTGATGGCCAGACGCAGCGGCAGGAACAGCTCCTTGCCCTTGCGCCCCGTCTCCTCTTTCAGCGCCCCGGTCAGCGCGGCCCAGGGGCTCGCACTCCAATCCAGCGCGGCGGCATGGCGGGCGGCGGCATCGAGAAAAGCGCGCGTCTGCTCATCAACCGCCGGAGCAGCAACCGGCCCGGTGACGATGGACCACCAGTCACCAGCCTGCGCCACGGTGGAAAGATTGGGTCGGATCGCCTCCCACCCTGCCGCATCCATGCCCTCTGGCAGCGCATGGGCCACACGCTCGAAAGGCAGACGGTGGATGATGGCGGCGTTGATGCGGGCCAGTTCGGTCTCGTCGAAACGGGCAGGCGCCCGGCCAAAGCGCGAGAGATCCATCGTCTCGATCAATTGCTCCACGCTGAGCGCGGGATCGACCGGATCGCTGGTGCCCAGGCGAGCAAGCAGCGCGATCACCGCCTCGGGCTCGATGCCCTGTTCGCGCAGTTCAGCCATGCCCAGCGAGCCCAGGCGCTTGGACAGCTTGCCCTCCGCCCCCGTCAGCAGCGCCTCATGCGCCAAGGCCGGCACCGGTGCGCCCAGCGCCTCGAACATCTGCACCTGCACCGCCGAATTGGTGACATGATCCTCGCCGCGCAGGATCTGCGTCACGCCCATGTCGATGTCATCAATGACCGAGGGCAGCATGTAAAGCCACGAACCATCCGCGCGGCGCACCACCGGGTCGGACATTTGCGCCGGATCGAAACGCTGGGGCCCGCGAATGCCATCCACCCATTCGATCGGTCGATCACGGTCGAGCAGAAAGCGCCAATGCGGCCTTTCGCCCGCTGCCATTTTGGCCGCATGGTCCGCCTCGGCGAGGCTCAGCGCCGCGCGGTCATAGACCGGCGGCAAGCCGCGCCCCAACAACACCTTGCGCTTGAGCTCCAGCTCCTGCGCGCTCTCATAGGCGCGATAGACCCGGCCGCCTTCGACCAGCTTCTGGAACTCGCGCTCATACAGCGCCGTGCGGGCGGACTGGCGCTCCTCGCCATCAGGCGTCAGGCCCAGCCAGGCCAGCGTCTCGCGGATGGCATCGACATAGCGCTCCTCGCTGCGCGCGGCATCGGTGTCGTCGATCCGCAGCAGAAAGCGACCGCCACGCTTTTGCGCCAGCATCCAGTTGTGCAGGGCCGTGCGCACATTGCCGATATGCAGCAGGCCGGTGGGGGACGGGGCGAAGCGGGTTACGGTGGTCATCTGGGGCCTATAGGGCTGGGAAGAAAGAAGGGGAAGATGCGAGGGCCATCGCCCTCACGCTCCCGAATGCTTGGAGAAGGAACGCATGCCTGAAATGTTGCGCCAGCATCGCCGCGCCGCAGGCAATATTCGTCAGCGCAGTGCCATCAGAATGAAACCCTGCGGCGCGGCGATGCTGGCGCTGCGGTCTGGCGCAACACGTCCTCACCGAAATAAAGGGAGCGCGAGGGCAATGGCCCTCGCATCCTCACTTTCCCTTCTTACGCCGTGCGAAACGCCTGCGTAATCGGATAACGCCGATCACGCCCGAAATTGCGCGAGCCCAGCTTCACACCCGGAGGCGCCTGACGCCGCTTGTATTCCGCCAGATGGAGCAGGCGCTCGATGCGCACCAGCGTGTCGCGGTCAAAGCCTTCCTGCTCGAGCTGGTCGACGCTTTTCTCATGCTCGACAAGGCCGATGAGGATGGGGTCGAGCACGTCATAGGGCGGCAGCGAGTCCGAATCCTTCTGGTCCGGGCGCAGTTCGGCGCTGGGCGGCTTGGCGATGATGTTGTCGGGGATGACCGGGCCACTGGGGCCAAGGCCAATGCGCGGACAGTTCTCGTTGCGCCATTTCGAAAGGGCAAAAACGGTGAGCTTATAGGCGTCCTTCAGCGGATTGTAGCCGCCGTTCATGTCGCCATAAAGCGTGGCATAGCCCACGCTCATCTCGCTCTTGTTGCCGGTGGTAACGACCATCGGCCCGAATTTGTTCGACAGGCCCATCAGCGTGACACCGCGAATACGGCTCTGCACGTTTTCCTCGGCAAGGTCGGGCGCGCGGCCCGCAAAGACCGGGCCCAGCATCTCGTCGAACGCCTTGACGGCAGGCACGATGGGGATCGTGTCATAGCGGACGCCCAGCAGATGCGCACATTCGGTCGCGTCCACCAGGCTTTCGGTGCTGGTGTAGCGGCTGGGCAGCATGACGCACCACACCTTGTCGGCTCCCAGAGCATCCACTGCAATGGCGGCGCACAGCGCCGAATCGATCCCACCCGACAGGCCCAGCACCACGCCGGGGAAGCGGTTGCGGTTCACGTAATCGCGCAGCGCCAGCACCATGGCGGAATAGATGCCTTCCTCATGCGCGGCCTGCTCGGCGATCTCGCCCTGATCACAGCGCCAGCCCTTGGCGGTCTTGGTCCAGCTGGTGAGCACCTCCTGCTCCTCCCAATCGACCATCTGCACCGCCAGCGAGCCATCGCCATTGACCACGAAGCTGGCGCCATCGAACACCAGCTCATCCTGCCCGCCCACGCGGTTGAGATAGGCCAGCGGCACGCCCGCCGCCACCGCGCGGCGCTTGGCCACGCCATCGATGCGTAGGGAATCCTTGTCGATTTCATAGGGGCTGCCATTGACGCAGATGAAGATTTCCGCGCCGAAATCGGCCAGATGCTTGCAGACGCTCGGATGCCAGATGTCCTCGCAGATCGGCACGCCCAGCATCACGCCGCGAAAGATGATGGGTTCCGGCAGGGGGCCGGGCTGGAACAGGCGCATCTCGTCAAACGTGCCGTAATTGGGCAGCTCATGCTTGAAGCGGATCGCCTGCACCTTGCCTTGGTCAAGCAACGCCACGCCATTGTGCAAGGCACCGTCTTGCACGAAGACACTGCCCACCAGCATCGCCGGGCCCTTCTTGGCCGTGGCCGCGGCCAGTTTCTGCAACTCCGCCGCCGCACGTTCGATCAGCGCCGGTTTCAGGATCAGATCCTCGGGCGGATAGCCGATCAACTGCAATTCCGGAAAGACAATCAGATCCGCGCCCTTTGCAGCGGCACGCTCCCGCGCGGCCAGCATGGCGGCGGCATTGCCCGCCAAATCGCCAACGGACTGATTCAACTGGGCGAGCGTGATCTTGAGTTTGTCTGGCATGATGAGGGAGTGTGTAGGGGGGGATTTTGCAGGGGGCAAGAAGGAGTGGGTTTGGGAGTAAGAGTGCCTCCGGCGGGCAAAGGGCCATCGCCCTTTGCAATCCCTTTAATTGGCGGCGATGTGTTTTGTGTTCAGCGATGGGGTTGGGGGCCATGTTGGGGTTTTAGGCCGCTTCGCGGGGATCTGTTTCGCAAGCTGCCTGTCAGGACACGACAAGTTGCGGATGTCAGCCCGCTGTGAGATATTCATGTAATGTACCGCAAAGATGCTGATCGGCTCATCGTTCGCGATGTGATAAAGCAACTCAGGGAGTTGCAAGAGCGGCTTGAATGGGCAGATTGGCGTTTAGCGGTCTCAGCTTCGTGCGCCCAGCATCCTGAGTGGTACCGTCATCATCAGCCGCTGCATCAAAGCGTAAAGCCTTTGCTGCTGGATAGCGGCGTTAACATGAGTGAAAAGCCTTATCCCTTCACCATCGTGGGCAATACATTGTCGGAAGACTAGAACCTCTGCTCCCCCCAAACATTCCCGCCGTTCCACTTCCGCGAAGCGGCTTATTATAGCTGCCACATCGCGCCCTGTCGCCAACGCCGAACCCATAGCGCAAGCCGGACAATAAAGGGATTGCAAAGGGCGATGGCCCTTTGCCCGCCGGAGGCTATCTAAAAAATCCCTTCAAACCCCAGACAAAACAAAACCGCCAGAGGTTTCCCCCCAGCGGCCTGTTCATTCAGCAAATCCGAAAAACAGATCAGCCGACGATCTCTTCAGGCTTGAAGAAGTAGGCGATTTCGATCGCGGCGTTCTCTTCCGAATCCGAACCGTGGACCGAGTTGGCCTCGATCGATTCGGCCAGTTCCTTGCGGATGGTACCGGCATCGGCATTGGCGGGGTTGGTGGCGCCCATGATGTCGCGGTTGCGCTTCACGGCGTCTTCGCCTTCCAGCACCTGCACGACGACGGGGCCGCTGATCATGAAGGAAACCAGATCGTTGAAGAAGGGGCGCTCGGCGTGGACGGCGTAGAAGCCCTCGGCCTGTTCCTTGGTCATCTGGATGCGCTTGGAGGCGACGACGCGCAGGCCGGCCTCTTCCAGCATTTTCGTCACGGCGCCGGTCAGGTTGCGGCGCGTGGCATCGGGCTTGATGATCGAGAAGGTGCGGGTCACCGCCATGGGGAATTCCTTGAGCAAGGTTAAAAGGCTTCCGGGCAGTAGTGCCCAGTTGCGCGGCCCCCTAGCCGGGATGCGTCCATTCCGCAAGAAAAGGCTTTATCCGCGCACCCACGCGGCGTCAGCCGCGCGCCACCCAACGCCCATCGACATATTCGTGAAAATGCCGCTCCACCCCTTCACGCTGGCCCAGCATGGACCAGACGGCGCGCGCCGCCGCGCGGGTCGCCTCGCCAAAGAGCAGCAGCGCGCGGTCGAAGCCTTCCTCCACCTCGCGCCACTCTCCATCGGCCAGCAGCACGATGCGCGCGCCATTGGCCGGTTTCATCATGTCAGGCGCGATGAGGATAGGCTGGGCCTCATCCTGTGGGCCGCCTGCCTCGCCATGGGCCAGGAAGGCGGTGGGGCGGTAGCCCCAGAGGGCATCGGAGATCCGCCCGCGCGCGCCGCCATCGCCGGCCACCACCAGCATGCGCTGGCCCGCCTTCATGGCCGCCGCCGCCAGCGGCGGCAGGGCGTCCATCGCCTCGCCCTGCGCCATCAGGTAGAAATCGACGCGCAATTATTCCGCCGTATCACGGATGAAGCGGTCGAGCAGGCGCACGCCGTATCCGGTCGCGCCCTTGTCCCAGGTGGCGCCCGCCTTGTCAGCCCAGACCATGCCGGCGATGTCGAGATGCGCCCAGGGGGTGCCCTTCTCGATGAAACGCTCAAGGAACTGAGCCGCCGTGATCGAGCCGCCGAACTTGCCGCCGATGTTCTTCATGTCGGCGATCGGGCTGTCGATCATCTTGTCATAGGCTGGCCCCATGGGCATGCGCCACAGACGGTCACCCACGGCATTGCCCGCCGCTGTCAGCCCGGCCGAGAGCGTATCGTCATTGCTGAAGAGGCCCGCATATTCATGCGCCAGGCTGGCGATGATGGCTCCTGTCAGCGTGGCAAGGTCGACCACCAGCCTGGGCTTGAACTCACGCTGCACGAAGGTGAGCGCGTCGCAGAGCACGAGGCGGCCTTCGGCATCGGTGTTGATCACCTCGATGGTCTGGCCCGACATGGAGGTGACCACATCGCCGGGGCGCTGGGCATTGCCATCGGGCATGTTCTCGACCAGGCCGCAAATACCCACGACATTGGCCTTGGCCCCGCGCAGCGCCAAGCTGAGCATCGTGCCCGCCACGGCGCCCGCACCGCCCATGTCCCACTTCATGTCTTCCATGCCGCCCGGCTGCTTCAGGCTGATGCCGCCGGTGTCGAAGGTGACGCCCTTGCCCACGAAAGCGACCGGGGCCGCGCCCGCCTCGCCGCCGTTCCACTGGATGACGAGGATACGCGCCGAGCGCACCGACCCCTGCGCCACGCCCAGCAGCGCGCCCATGCCCAGCCTGGTCATCTCCTCGACATCGAGCACGCGGACAACAAGGCCGGTGCCCTCATAACGAGCCTGCGCACGGGCCACGAAGCTTTCGGGGTAAAGAATGTTGGCAGGCTCGGTGACCAGTTCGCGCGTGAATTCAACGCCCTGCGCGATGGCCGAGGCCTGCGCCCATGCCGCCTCGGTGCCCTCCGGCGCGCCCACCACCTCGATCGTGGTGAGCGAGACCTTCTGCTCCTCCTTCTGCGTGGTGCGATAGGTGTCCCAGCGCCAGCCGCGCAGGCGCGCGCCCAGCAGGAAGGATGCGACATCCTCGCCGGTCAGATCAGCGCCCGAAACATCGACGGCCACCACCGTCTCGCCGCTGGTGAGATATTTGGCGGTCAGCGCGGCGCCTGCCTTTTCCAGCGAAGCGGCGCGTTCCTTGCCCGATGCGCCCATGCCCAGCAGCACCGCACGTACCGTGGCATCGCCGCGTACCACGAAACCTTCGAAAAGCTGGCCGGCCTTGCCCGCGAAACGGCTGGCCTTCGCGCCTGCCGCCAGCACCGGATCAAGGTCGGCGGGCATCGCGTCAGGCGCGATCAGCCGGGCGCGGGTGGTGGCGGATGACTGGGCGGGGGAAAGGAAATGGATCTGCATGATAACTCCATGGGTCATGCCTGCCGGGCGTCCTGCGCGCGAGCGAAGGGCCTCGGCAAAGCGGCTGACAGGACCGGGCGCAAGGGCAACAGTGCCCGCGCCGCGATCAAGGCACATTGCAGTTAGGACGCGCCGGTGCGATAGGCAAGCCATGCTTCCCATCAGGCGGTCCCATCCGCGCATCCTGTCTGGCCGGAAAATTCCCGCTTTCCCGGCGTTCCACACCTGCTCCATGGCCCTTGTTCTGGGGGCCGTGGCGAATCCCGGTCTGGCGCTGGCCGTGCCGACCACGCCGCTGGACACGCGCATCGGCACGGGTGCGGGGCTATCGCCCGCCCTGCCCGGCGCCGCGCAGACCAGCGCAACCGGGGCAGCGGACACTGCCGCGCCCCAACAGGACCGCCATGTCGATTTCGAAGCCGATGAGGTGGACTATAACGACAAGGACAATCTCGTCACGGCGACGGGCAGCGTCTTTCTCAAACGCGGCGACAGGACGCTGCGCGCTGATTCGGTGACCTGGAACCGCACCACGGGCGACATCACCGCCACCGGCAACATTCGCGCGGTGGACGCAGACGGCAACGAGTTGTTCACCGAAAAGATGAGCGTGGATCAGGACATGGCGGTGGGCATGACCACCAACATGCTGCTGTTGCTGCGCGAAGGCGGGCGACTGGCCGCCAATGAAGGACACAAGCAGGAAGACGGCACCTATCTGCTCAGCCGCGTCAGCTATACCGGCTGCGACGTGGTCAACACCAGAGGCTGTGCCACCACGCCAAGCTGGCGGATCAACGCCCGCCGCGTCATCTATGACCCCAAGACCAAGCTGGTAAAGTTCAAATCGGCGCGGCTGGTGGTCTTCGGCCTGGCCCTGCCGCCCATCCCCACGGCCATCGTGGCGACCGACGGGCGCGCCATCAGCGGGCCGCTGATCCCCGACCTGCGGCTCACTGCCTCGAACGGCGCGGAATTTTCCGAGGCGGAATATCTGCGCCTCTCCAGCAATCAGGATCTGACGCTGCGCGGCTATGTGTTCACCAAGGTGGACCCGATGCTCCAGGCCAATTACCGCGCGCTCACCAACACGGGCGCCTTTCAGATCACCGGCTATGTGACGCGCAGCCCGGCGCTTTCAGCCAGCGGCGTGGGCACATCGCAGACCCAGTTGCGCGGCTATATCGACGCCAATGGCAAGTTCCAGCTTTCACCCGAATGGAGCTTGACCTTCTCGGGCCGCCTGGCCAGCGACCGCACTTTCCTGCAGCGCTATTACATCAATGGCGACGACCTTCTGCGCTCGACCGTCAACCTCGAGCATATCGACAAGAATTCCTATTTCTCGCTGTCCGGCTGGGCTTTTCAGACGCTGCGTACCGATGAGTCGCAAGGCACCGTGCCGCTGGCCCTGCCCGTGCTCGACTATCGCCGCCGCATCGTCGACCCGCTGGTGGGCGGCACGATCCAGATCGAGGCCAACACGCTGGCCATCACCCGCACCGCGGGCGAGGACATGCAGCGCGCCTTTGTCAGCGCGCAATGGGATGTGCGGCGCACCACCCCCTGGGGCCAGCAGGTCACCTTTACCGCGCTGACCCGGGCCGATGCCTATCATTCCGCCGACAATTCGCTGACCAGCACGGCCATCTATCAGGGCCTGCCCGGCTGGCAGACGCGCGGCGTGGTGCTGGGCGCGGTGGATGTGACCTGGCCGCTGGTGGGCGCGGTGGGTTCGCGCGGGACGCAGGTCATCACCCCGCATTTCCAGGTGGTGGCCGCGCCTTCCGTCCCGAACCTGTCCATCCCCAACGAGGATTCGCGCGCGATCGAGCTGGAGGACGACAACCTCTTCGCGCTCAACCGCTTCCCCGGCTATGACCGTATCGAGGATGGCACGCGTTTTACCTATGGCCTCGACTGGCACATGGACATTCCGCGCTGGACGATCAACGCCAATATCGGCCAGTCCTATCGCCTGTCCAGCAAGCCCACGCTGCTGCCCGATGGCACGGGGCTGTCCGGCCGCCTGTCGGACATCGTGGGGCGCACGGAAATCCGCTATCGTGATCTCTTCAAGATCACCCATCGCTATCGCCTCGACCATGACACGCTGGGCTTTCGCCGCAATGAAATCGACGCGGCGGTGGGCAGCGAGCGCAGCTATGTCGAGGTCGGCTATGTGCGCCTGAACCGCCATTTCGACCAGACGATCGAGGATCTGCAGGACAGCACCGAACTGCGCGGCGCGGTGCGCGTGGCCTTTGCGCGCTATTTCTCGATTTTCGGTTCGGGCATCCTCGACATCGACGACAAATCGGTGGTCAATGGCGTGACGCTGGACAAATATCAGCCGCTGCGCACGCGGGTGGGCATCTCGTACAATTCCGATTGCATGGAACTCGACCTGACCTGGCGCAAGGATTACGTGACGATCGGCGACGCCTCGAAGGGCAGCAGCTTCGAGCTGCATTTCAGCCTGAAGAACCTTGGTTTCCGCTAGGGCGCCAGCGGCCGGGCATCGCTATGGGCAGGCCCATTGGCAGGCTGACACAAACAGGCTATCGCGCTGGCGCAGTGTCTTCCGCACAGCGTGCCTGAGCGGCTCAGCAAGGGTTAAGCCGGGTGGTCGCATTCTGGGGCCAGACCGGGGGATAGGCCCCGTGCCAGACCGGCGCGGGGCGTGACAGGCAGGAATCGAGTTCGACGGTGATGATGAAGTCCAAAAAGCGCGTTTCCCTGTTTGGTTTTGCCCGGCTAGCCCTTGGCGCTCCGCTGGCTTGCACGTCGCTGGCGCTGGGGTCGCCCGTCATGGCGCAGGGAGGCGGCGGCAATGACCCGCTGAACCTGCCCAGCAATGTGCAGCTCTTTGGCAAGAACACCCCGAACCTGCGCCGCGCCACGGCCATCGTGAACGGTGACATCATCACCGGCACCGATGTCGACCAGCGCCTGGCACTGGTGCTGGCGGCCAATGGCGGCAAGATCTCGGCCGAGGAAAAGGACGAACTGCGCGCGCAGGTGCTGCGCAACCTCATCGACGAGACGCTGCAGATCCAGGAAGCCAAGCAGAACGACATCACCATCGATGATGCCGAGGTCAATGACACGTTCAACCGCGTGGCTTCGGAAAACTTCCACCAAAACGTGACGGCGCTTGACGCCTATCTCGCGCGGATCGGTTCCTCTTCCGCCTCGCTGAAACGGCAGATTCGCGGCGAACTGGCCTGGCAGCGCGTGCTGCGCAAGAATGTGCAGCCCTTCGTCAACGTCAGCCAGGAAGAAGTGAAGGAACTGATCGCCAAGATGCAGGCCCAGAAGGGCACGGACGAATATCACATCGGCGAAATCTACCTCTCGGCCACGCCCGAGACGAAACCCACCGTGGCGACTAACATGAACCGCATCATGGACCAGCTGCGTCAGGGCGGCAGCTTTGTCGCCTATGCGCGCCAGTATTCGGAAGCCTCGACCAAGGTGGTGGGCGGCGATCTGGGCTGGGTACGCCTGAGCCAGCTTCCCACCGAACTGGCGGCGGCGGCGCGCGACATGCAGCCGGGCCAGCTCACCGGCCCGGTCGAAATGCGCGGCGGTTTCTCGATCCTCTACCTCATCGACAAGCGCAAGGTGCTGACCGCCGATCCGCGTGACGCGCTGCTCGCGCTCAAGCAGATCTCGATCGAATTCCCCAAGGGGACGACCGAGGCTGACGCCAACAAGCGCGCCACCGAGTTCAACGCGGCGATCAAGGCCTCCAAGGGCTGTGGCGGTGTCGACGTTGCCGCGCAAAAGATCGGCGCGACGGTGGTGGCCAATGATCAGGTCAAGGCGCGCGACCTGCCCGCCGCCCTGCAGCAGACCATTCTGGCCATGCAACCGGGCGATTCGACCCAGCCCTTTGGCTCGGTAACCGAAGGCGTGCGCATATTGATGCTGTGCGGCCGCGAAGACCCCAAGGACGCCAATGCGCCCAACTTCGAATCGGTGATGGGCCAGATGGAAGACGAGCGCGTCAACAAGCGCGCCCAGATCTACATGCGCGACCTGCGCCGCGACGCCATCATCGAATACAACTGATCGTCATGACGGGCCCTGTTGCTCCCCTTGCCCTGTCGCTGGGCGACCCGGCGGGCGTGGGGCCCGAACTGATCGCCGCCGCCTGGGCGCGGCGCGACAGCGAAGCCCTGCCACCCTTCGTGGCGGTGGGCGGCGCCGGGCTGATCGCGGCGGCGGCGGCCAGCCGGGGCCTGTCCATCCAAATCCAGCCCGTGGCCAGCATGGCGCAGG
The DNA here is from genome assembly GCA_028871475.1 of Sphingomonadales bacterium. Classification (GTDB taxonomy): domain Bacteria; phylum Pseudomonadota; class Alphaproteobacteria; order Sphingomonadales; family Sphingomonadaceae; genus Novosphingobium. The sequence goes on from JAGWMZ010000005.1 coordinate 70,937, forward strand.
GGGCCGAGGTTTTTGCCCGAGCCCTGCCTGTGCTGGGCGATCTCGACGGTCCCTACACGCCCGGTCAGCCTGACCGCGCGGGGGCTGCACTTGCCCTTGCCTCGCTGACCCAGGCCGCCCGTTTGACGGTGAGCGGCGAGGCAAGCGCTATCGTCACCGGACCGATCGCCAAGGCACGTCTGGCCGAGGTGGGCTTCGCCTACCCCGGCCAGACCGAATTTGTCGCCGCCGCGGCGGGCATTGCCGCGAGCGACGCGGTGATGATGCTGGCCGGTCCCACGCTGCGCACCGTTCCGCTCACCGTGCACACCTCGCTGGCCAGCGTGCCCGGCCTGATCACGCTTGAGCTGGTCGAGCGGCGCAGCGCCATCACGGCAGCCGCCCTCAGGCGCGATTTCGGCCTTGCCCGGCCACGCCTTGCCATCGCCGCGCTCAACCCGCACGCCGGCGAGGAAGGGCGCATGGGGGATGAGGAAGGCCGCCTGATCGCTCCGGCCATTGCCGCCCTTGTGGCACGCGGCATCGACGCCAGTGGGCCGCATCCCGCCGACGCCCTGTTCGCCGCGCGTGCGCGCGCCACCTATGACGTGGCCATCTGCATGTATCACGATCAGGCACTCATCCCGCTGAAAGCGCTCGATTTCGATCAGGGCGTCAATGTCACGCTGGGCCTGCCGATCATCCGCACCTCGCCCGATCATGGCACCGCCTTTGGCCTTGCCGGCCAGAACATGGCTGACCCCGGCGCCACCATCGCGGCCATCCGCATGGCGGGCGAATGCGCCGCGCACCGGGCGGGATCATGAAATATCCCCCCATCACGCCGCTGCCCCCCCTGCGCGAGGTGATCAACGCGCATGGCCTCTTTGCCACCAAGGCGCTGGGGCAGAACTTCCTGTTCGACGAGCAGTTGCTCGACCGTCTGGCCGCCATTCCCGGCAATCTGATGGACCGCAACGTGCTGGAGGTCGGCCCCGGCCCCGGCGGCCTGACCCGCGCCTTGCTGCGCGCGGGCGCCAAGGTCACCGCCATCGAGATGGACCGCCGCGCCCTGCCGGTGCTGGAAGAACTGTCGCAAGCCTTCCCCGGTCGGCTGACGGTCATTCACGGCGATGCCACCAAGGTCGATCCCGCCACGCTGTTTGGCGATGAGCCTTATGCCATCGTCGCCAATTTGCCCTACAATGTCGGCACCGGCCTGTTCACGGGCTGGCTGGGCGGCACACAATGGCCGCCGCAATGGACCAGCCTGACGCTGATGTTCCAGCTCGAGGTCGCCGAGCGGATCGTTGCCCAGAGCGGCAGCGATGCCTTTGGCCGCCTCGCCATCCTCTCGCAATGGCGCAGCAAGGCCAAGATCGCGGTCAAGGTCCATCGCAGCGCCTTCACCCCGCCGCCCAAGGTGATGAGCGCGATGATCCATGTCGTGCCCGGCGATGCGCCCGAGGGCGTGTCCCCGCGTATGCTGGAACGCGTGACCGAGGCGGCCTTTGGCCAGCGCCGCAAGATGCTGCGCCAGAGCCTGAAGGGCGTGCCCGGCGCTCTGGCCGCTCTCGAGGCGCTGGGCATCGACCCGGCGCGGCGGGCCGAAACGCTGAGTGTCGAGGATTTTGTCGCCATCGCCAGGGCCTTGAGCTGAAACGGCTCTGAAAAGCCGGTTTGTCCCGATCCGGGATCAATCCTGGTTAACATGGCGATAACCAAGATCTTGCACATGGCCATCGCTGAGCGCACAGTCCTTCACAGCACCTGCCCGCGCTCTGAGGACATAATGCTTTCCACCCTGGCTCGCCTGTTCGTGATCAAGACCCGCCCCGAGGCGTTCATGATCATCTATGCATTGGCCACGGGCGCGGTGCAGCGCGGACAAGCCTATCTCACACAATATCCCGGCATTGGCGGTCGATTGCTGTTTCTGGCCTGCATGGGCTCGGTCTTCATGGCGGGGGGCAAGATTCTCGACTGCCTGCGCCACGAGGCGAAGGCCAAAGGTCAAGCCGCAGCCTGACGTGATCCATCTGAAACGGCAGGAGAGGTTGGCTGCCGGACGCGCGCCCGTCTTGCCCGGGCAGCCCGGCGAGAGCGCCATGCTGAACGGGTGGGGCGGTTCTGTTGCTAGGCCCGCCCCGGGCCCCCGAAATCCCTTCTGTTACCCGGCGGGCTCAGCCGTGTTCAAATTTTGTAACTTCAGACCGTTAGGTCCTAGAATTACGCAACCTGAGCAAGTGCGACGTTGTCGTTGGCACTTATGAGTTTTGAGCCTTGAACGGGTTACTCAGCCCGGGTGAAAACAACGCTTTTCAACACACGTCGATCCTAGTTCGGCCCCGTCAACACCCCTGCGACAACAGGGCCCGATCCGTTTTCCCGCCCTTGCAGACACGAAAACCGTCGGTGGTGATGGTGGAGCCGCCGGGTACCGCCCCCGGGTCCGCTGTGCCTATTGCACGCCGCAGTTTATCACCATAGCCGGACGAATCCGACAAAGCCCGATATAGGCATCCTTCGCCAAAAGAAAAGGGGCGCCAGACCAGCCGCGCCCCCGATGTTTCAGCAATATGTTGAAAACGCTTCAGCCCCTTTTCAGCGCATCGCGAATTTCCGCGAGCAGTTCCACTTCGGTGGGGCCGCTGGGCGCGAGCGGTGCCTCGGGTGCCTTGGGCATCAGCTTGTTGGCCTGACGCACCAGCAGGAAGATGACGAAGGCCATGATGAGAAAATTGATCACGGCGGTGACAAAGGAACCATAGCCCAGCATCGCCACGCCCGCCTTCTTGAGCGCCGCATAGTCCGTTTCCGAACCCTTGTAGCTGGCGGGAATATCGCTGAGCAGGATGAATTTGGAGGAAAAGTCGATCCCGCCCGTGATCTTGCCGACCACCGGCATCAACACATCCTCGGTCAGCGAGGTCACAATCTTGCCGAAGGCCGCGCCGATGATCACACCGACCGCCAGATCCAGCACATTGCCGCGCGCGATGAACGTCTTGAACTCGGTAAGCATGGCCATAACCCTATCCCCTAAAGTCGCCGGTCAGCATCCCTGCCTGCCACATCGCCCCCGCAACCTCAAGCCGAAGCCCGCAGCGAGGCCAAAAGCCCCGATGCAAACTGTTGTTAACAGAGAAGCATCGCCGCACTGTCGGGCTGAATCCATTTAGGCTATCGCCCGCCAGGCAAGGGCCAAGGAGATTCGCATGACCACCGCCACCCCGCTCCCCTCCGCCATGACCGAGCGCGAGGAGGTGATGTGGCAAGGCCGCTTCATCACGACCAAAACGCGCGGCACATGGGAATATGTCAGCCGGGCGCACGGCATCCGCGCGGCGGTCATTCTGCCGCTCGATGGCGACCATGTCATTCTCGTCGAGCAGTTCCGCGTGCCGCTGGGCCGCCCCTGCATCGAACTGCCCGCCGGCCTTGTGGGCGACAGCGACAGCAGTCCCGATGAGGACCCGGCCGAGGCCGCCTGCCGCGAGTTGGAGGAAGAAACCGGCTATCGCGCCGAGCGCATGGAGGTGGTCGGGGAATTCTGGTCCTCGCCGGGCATGGTGACGGAAAGCTTCACCCTGCTGCGCGCCGATGGGCTGAGCAAGGTGAGTGAAGGCGGCGGCGTGGACGAGGAGAACATCACCGTCCACCGCGTGGCATTGGCTGATCTACCCGCTTTCATTGCCGGGCAGCGCGCGCAGGGCCATGCCGTGGATGTCAAGCTGCTGATGCTGCTGGCGCCATGGATCATGGGCACGGGGCTGCCCGCATGAGGCTGGAAGGCAAAACCGCGCTGATCACCGGCGCCGCGCGCGGTCTTGGCGCGGCGATCGCCCGCCTCTTCGTGGCCGAGGGGGCGCGGGTGATGATCACCGACATCGACGGCCATGACGCTGCCATGCTGGCCAATGACATTGGCGCCTTCGCCCATCGGCTCGACGTGACGCGCGAGGAAGACTGGAGCGCGGCGCTGGGCGCCGTGCAGGCGGCATGGGGTGGCTTGTCCATTCTGGTCAACAATGCCGGCATTGCCGTGGGGGGGGATTTTGAAAACTCCACCCTGGCGGACTGGCACCGCGCCTTCGCGGTCCATGCCGATGGCGCCTATCTGGGCTGCCGCATGGCCCTGCCGCTGCTGCGGGCGGGCACGCCGGCCGCCATCGTCAACATCGGGTCCATCGCCGCCCATACGGGGCGGGCCGAACTGGCCGCCTATGGCGCCAGCAAGGCGGCGGTCTGCGCCCTGACCCGCGCGGTGGCCCTGCACTGCACGCAAAAGGGTCTGGCCATCCGCTGCAACGCCCTGCTGCCCGCCTATGCCGATACGGGCATGGTCGACAGCTTCGCCCCCGGCATGGCAGGCGATGTGCTGCGCGCGAAACTGGGCGCGCAGCTGCCCATCGGCCGCATCGCCACCACCCAGGAAATCGCTCGGGGGGCGCTCTATCTCGCCAGCGAGGACAGCGCCTTCATGACCGGCGCCGAACTGCGGCTCGACGGTGGTTTAAGCGCACGCTGAACTCGGCGCTGGACAAGACCCCCTTCCTGCTGACAAAGCATCCTGCATGGCCGAGGATACAACCCAGAACCACAAGCCGCACAGCCCGGGGGACAGCGGCGATGCAGCCCCTCGCCGCTATCGCGTGACCAGCTTTGACGTCGCGGCCGAGGCCGGCGTCAGCCAGTCCACCGTCAGCCGCGCGCTGGCGGGCGATCCAGTCGTCAGCGAGGCCACCCGCGCCCGCGTGGCCGCCGCCGCCGCCAAGCTCAACTATCATGTTGATGAAAATGCCGCGCGCCTGCGCACCGGCAGAACGGGCACACTGGCCGTGGTGGTCATCGTGCGGCCCGAGCAGGACATGAAGACTTTCAATCCGTTCCATTTTTCGCTGCTGGGCAGTGTCTGCGCCGCCGCCTCGGCGCGCGGACACGATACGCTGGTCAGCTTTCAGGGCGCCGTCGATGAATTGCGCGGCCTCTATCAGGAACAGCGCAAGGCCGACGGCATGATCGTCATCGGCACCTCGGAAAACCCCACGGCATGGGACTATTTTCGCGGCGTGGCGCAAAGCGGCGCCCATGTCATCTGCTGGGGCAGCCCGCATGAGGACCTCGACTGGATCCGCTCGGACAATCGCGGTGGGGCAAGGTTGGCGACCGGGCACCTCATCGAATCGGGCTATCGCAACATCGTGTGCATCGCCTCGGAAACCTCGGCGCAGCGCCAGTTCAAGGAGCGCTGGCAAGGCTACGCCGAGCGCATGGCCGAAGAAGGCCTGCCCCCGCGCCTCATCACCTTCGAGGAAGGCTATAGCCGCGATGAGCAGGGCCGCCGCGCCGCATTGGCACTGATCGAATCGGGCGAGCCCTTCGACGCGATCTTCTGCTGCTGCGACGAAATGGCGCTGGGCGCGCTGCCCGTGCTGCGCGACCACGGCATTTCGGTGCCCGATCAGGTCGGAATGGTCGGCTTCGACGGCATCCGCGCGGGCGCACTGGCCGCCCCCACGCTCACCACCATCGAACCTGACTTCCATGCGGCAGGGGCTGCGCTTGTGGACCGGCTGCTGGCGGTCATTGCCGGCAAACCCTTCGAGAAAGAGCGTGTGCCGGTGAGGCTGTTGATGCGCAAAAGCTCAAAGAAGGTATTGAAGTAAGAAGGAAAGATGCGAGGGCCATCGCCCTCGCGCTCCCTTTATTTCGGATAGGGTGTGTCGGGCCACACAATGGCGCCAGCATCGCCGCGCCGCAGGCAGAAAAAGGATAGCGCAGCGCTGGCGTTTCTTGCCTGCGGCGCGGCGTACTTGGTGCTTTGGCCGAACCCGATGCGCCAACGCCGACAACTAACGGGAGCGCGAGGGCGATGGCCCTCGCATCTTCTCTTCTGAATCCCGCTTACAGCACCAAAAAGCAGGGGCACCCCGAAGGGCGCCCCCACAGTTGGGCTCCTCAGAAGGCTGCCGTCAGCGAGAGCACGACCGTGCTGCCAGAGATCGACGAACCGTCCTTGGTTGAACTGAAATTGGGCTGAAGATAGGCGGCTTTGGCCTTGGAAATATTGGTGTCGACATAGCTGATACCAACAGAGATCGGCCCTGCCACTGCGTAATCTGCCCCAAGGTTCCAATCCCAATAGCTGCCGGTGGGGGCAACGCTGGTGCCGTTGGGGCCAAGGCCGGGGTTGCCCTTGGAATAGCCCAGATGCGCGCGCGGCTTCAGCTTCGTGCCGGGAATGACCGTGCTGGCATCGCCCCAGAGGTAGAGGTTATCCCAGCTCTGGCCATAGGAATAGGTGGTGTTCGAGAAGTTGCCGAGCGCCTTCTGCTTGGGCGCATAGGCCACGCCCACCAGCGCGTTGACCGGCCCCAAAGGTGCAGAAAGCTTCACATAGGGCTCGGCAAAATCGGTGAGGTTCGATCCGCCCGGATACATATACCAAGTGAGGCCCACGTCAGCAGTCACCTTGCCGAAGCTGTGGGTATAGCCGCCGACCAGATCCAGCTCCATGTTGGCGCCACCAAACTGCCCCCAACCGGCCAGATTCGACGCCCAAGTGCTGGCATAGAGCCCGCTCTTGTGCGCCACCGTCAGCCCGGCCTGCACGGCCATGTGCTTGTCGGTCTGCGACACGCCGCGAAAGCGGTAGTCGCTCACCAGCCCGGCGGTGCCGCTGATGGTGAAGCCCAGCGAGGGCGCGGAAGCCTTTTCGCCGCCCTCGTCCGCTGCGGCGACCTGTGCGCCGCCAAACAAAAACGCCAGAGCCAGCCCGGCGCGAAGAATGGTTTTACCCGTCATGATTCGAAACGCTCCTGCGAAAGACCGCTCCGCCTGCGTAGCCCTGCGTGCTGGCCTCGTTCCGGGCCGGCGATCACAGGGCATGGCGCATGTCATGACGGGTTTTGTGTGTCGGTGCCTTTCCGCTGCGTAACGAAGTGTTGCTGGCGCGCGATCAGCACCCCTTCCAGACAGGCGCGCGCTTTTCGGCAAAGGCGGTCATGCCCTCGATGCGGTCTTCCGTACCGGCCAGCACCTGGAACATGCGGCGTTCCAGCACAATGCCCTGATCCAGCGTGGTTTCAAAGGCGGCGTTGACCATCTCCTTGTTCGCCATGGCGGCCAGCGGCGCCATGGCGGCAATCGCCTGAGCAGCGCCCAGCGCTTCCTCCATCAGCCGGTCGAGCGGCACCACCCGCGCCACCAAACCGGCGCTTTCGGCCTCGGCGGCGTCCATCATCCGGCCAGTCAGGCACAGATCCATCGCTTTGGCCTTACCCACGGCGCGGGTCAGGCGCTGGCTGCCGCCCATGCCGGGCAGCACGCCCAGCTTGATCTCGGGCTGGCCGAATTTGGCGCTGTCAGCCGCGATGATGAAATCAGCCATCATCGCCAATTCACAGCCGCCGCCCAGCGCGAAGCCGTTGACCGCCGCGATCCACGGCTTGCGTGTGGCCTTGACCACATGGCTGGTCCAGCGGCTGAAGAAATCCTGCGCGTAGAAATCGGCAGCCGGCTTCTCCATCATTTCCTTGATGTCGGCCCCGGCGGCAAAGGCCTTTTGCCCGCTGCCCGTCACCACGGCGCAGCGCTGGCTATCATCGGCATCGAAGGCCGAAAGGGCCAGGATCATCTCCTCCATCACCCGTGAATTGAGCGCATTGAGCGCCTGGGGCCGGTTGAGCGTGATGAGCGTGACAGGGCCCTGCGTCTCGACGATCAGCGTTTCATAGCTCATGGGGTGTCCATTCCTCTTGGGTTGGCAAAGGCGCGAAGATCGCCTCGATCATCTCATCGGTGACGGCCTCGGGGGTAGCCGGGTTCCAGCGCGGCGCATTATCCTTGTCGAGAATGACCGCGCGCACGCCTTCGGCAAAATCGGGCAGCATCACCACGCGGCAGGCGATGCGATATTCCATCGCCATGTTCTGCGAGAAAGATTCCATGCGCAGGCTTTGCGCCATCTGGCGCAACGCCACCTTGCAGGTGGTGGGGCAACGGGTGGCCAGCATGGCGCGGGTGTTTTTCGCCCACGCGCCCTCGTCGCTGTCCAGCGAGGCAATGATGGCCTCCAGCGTCGGCTTGTTGAAATGGCGCAGAATGTCCATCAGTTGCGCCGTGATCGGCGTGTCCACAGGCTGCTCGGCCAGCGCGGCAAGCACACGGCCCGGCGCCTCGCCATCGATCATTCGCGCCTTGGCCTCCGCCTGTGCGGCCACCGGCAGATGATGGCTGGCCAGCCCCGCCCACAGGCAATCCGCCCCGTTCAGCCGCGCCCCCGTCAACGCCAGAAAGGGCCCCAACCGCCCCGACAGGCGCGAGAGATACCACCCCGCCCCGACATCGGGAAACAGGCCGATCCCCGCCTCGGGCATGGCGAGGCGCGTGTTGGCCGTCGCCACGCGATAGCGCGCGGGCTGGCTGATGCCCACGCCGCCGCCCATAGTGATGCCATCCATGAAGGAGACCACCGGGCGCGGATAATTGTAGAGCAGATCATTGAGGCGATATTCGGTGAAGAAGAACTGCCGCGCCTGCGCGCCGCCATCCTCCAATGCGGAGCAGCGCAGCATGGCGATATCGCCCCCGGCGCAAAAGCCGCGCGAGAGCCTGGGATCACCCCCGGCATGGGGCGCATGGTCGATGATGACCACCGCCACGCCCGGATCACGCACCCAGCCCAGCAGGGCTGCCGTCATCGCCTCGACCATCTCCAGATCAAGCGCGTGAATGGCGCGCGGGCGGTTGAGCGAGATCAGCCCCGCCGCCCCCTGTCGCCGAATCAGGACGGACGGTTCGTTCATGCCAGCAGGTCTCTCGCGATGATCATGCGCATCACTTCATTGGTGCCTTCCAGAATGCGATGAACGCGCAGGTCGCGCCAGAATCGCTCCACCGGATAGTCGCGGAGATAACCATAGCCGCCGAACAATTGCAGTGCTTTATCGACGATGGTCGAACCATTGTCGCTGGCCAGCCGCTTGGCCATGGCGGCAAAGCGGGTCTTGTCAGGCGCCCCCGCGGTCACCTTGGCGGCCGCGACGTAAAGCAAGGCGCGCGCCGCTTCGAGATCAGTGGCCATGTCGGCCAGGGTGAACTGGGTGTTTTGAAAGTCCGCAATGGCTTTGCCGAACTGGCGGCGCTCCTTCACATAGGTCAGCGCTTCATCGAGACAGCGCTGCGCACCGCCCAGCGAACAGGCGCCAATGTTGAGCCGCCCGCCATCGAGCCCGGCCATGGCGATGCGGAACCCCTGCCCTTCGCCGCCGACCAGATGGCTGGCTGGCACGCGGACATCGTCCAGAATGACTTGCGCGGTGGGGCTGGCATTCCAGCCCAGCTTCTCCTCGGGCTTGCCGAAAGACAGGCCCGCCATGCCCTTTTCCACGGCAAAGCAGGAAATGCCGCGCGCGGTTTCATCGCCGGTGCGGGCCATCACCAGATAGAGGTCGTTATAACCGGCGCCGGAAATGAACTGCTTGGTGCCATTGAGGATATAATCATCGCCATCGCGCCGCGCCGTGGTGCGCAGCGCCGCCGCATCGGAGCCCGAACCCGGCTCGGTCAGGCAATAGGAGCCGATCGCTTCCATGGTGACGAGGCGCGGCAGCCAGCTTGCCTTGAGCGCATCGCTGGCAAAGCTGTCGACCATCCAGGCCGCCATATTGTGGATGGAGATGAAGGCCGAGGTCGCCGGGCAGCCATAGGCCATGGCCTCCATCACCAGCGCCGCCTCCAGCCGGCCCAGGCCGGAACCGCCACCCTCTGGCGAGACATAGATGGCGCCCAGCCCCAGTTCGCCCGCCGCTTTCCACACATCACTCGGGTAATGATGATCGCGGTCCCATTGCGCGGCATGGGGGGTGATGGCCTGCGCGGTGAAACCACGCGCGATGTCGGCAATGGCCAATTGATCGTCGGACAGATGGAATGCGTCGCTCATCTTGCGTCTCTCACCAAAGTCTGGCGCGTGCTTCATTGCGCCTTAATCGATCGATTAACAGGTCTGATGGCGGCTTGCAAATAGGGCGATGCTGATCGGCAGGCGATGATTTTCCCGTCCTCGCCCTTGCCGCACCGCCCGCCCTCTGGCACCAGCACCCTGCTGATGGCGCCAGCCCCACCGCGGAGAACACCCTTGTCCTTGCCTTCGATTGATTCTGCCCATTTCCGTCAGGTGCTCAGCCATTACCCCACGGGCGTGGCAGCCATCACCTCGCTGGATGAAAGCGGGCAGCCGTTGGTGCTGGTGGTGGGCAGCTTCACCTCGGTCAGCCTCGATCCGCCGCTGGTCGGCTTTCTGCCAGACAAAAAGTCGACCACCTGGCCGCTGATCCACGCCACGGGGCATTTCGCGGTGAACATTCTGGGCTCGGATCAGCAGGGCCTGTGCCGCCAACTGGCCGGCAAAGGCGAGAAGATGGATGGCGTGGCCTGGCATGTCAGCGCCCATGACCTGCCCGTTCTCGACGATGCACTGGTCTCCATCGAATGCCGCATCGCCTGGGTGCATGAGGCGGGCGACCATCATTTCGTGCTGGGTCAGGTGCAGGCCATGGAGGTGCGGCGCGAGGGCGACCCGATGCTGTTCCATCGCGGCCGCTATGGCGGCTTTGCCGCGCAGGGTTAAAGGCGCGCAGACAGAGCCCTCTCTGGCGGGATGGGCCGCCCGTGTAAAACGGTTTTGAACCCATCTGGCATTGCGCGACAGCCGCCCGGGGCAGAGATTGACACTGCACACACAATGTCAGGTCAGGATCGGGCATGAGCCGGGAATGCGTCACCTTCACCGTCGGCGGACAGGTCTTTGGCCTCGACATCGGCCTTATCCGCGACATTCGCGGCTGGGGCTCGGTCACGCGCGTACCGGGCCTGCCACCATGCGTGGTGGGGGTCACCCATCTGCGCGGGGCGCTGCTGCCGGTGGTCGATCTGGCGATGCGGCTGGGCTGGGGCCCCTCGCCACTAAGCGAGGCTCATTCCGTTCTGGTGGTGCAATTGCATGATCGCAGCGGCGCGCTGGCTGTCGATGCGGTGGGCGACCTCATCGTGATCGAGGACGCCTCGCTGCAGGAGCCACCGGTCATGACCGCGACGGGCGCACACCACTTTGTCGAAGGGCTGGTGCCGCTGCGCGGCCATATGGTGCAGGTCCTCGACATCGAGACCCTGCTGGACGATGACATGACCGTGGCACTCGATTCAACCGATTGACAGGTCAGGCGAACGGGCGACACCGGATGATCGACGATAGGCCAGCTTGACGGTTTGAGGGCGATCAAGGCAGGCTCCATGGCCCCGTGATAGAGGCACAGGTGCAAAAGCCGCGTGACCTCAGGCCGGAGAACGTTCATGCCTTTCCTCATGCCCGATACCGTTCATTCCGATCCGACCGCGCCCGCCACGCTGGCCGCGCGCTACGCCGACCGCCCCAGACGCAGCGCGCTGTTCATGCCCGCCTCCAATCCGCGCGCGCTGGCCAAGGCGCGCTCGCTGCCCGCCGACGTCATCATTCTCGATCTGGAAGACGCCGTGGCGCCCGACCAGAAGGATGAAGCGCGCGATGCCGCCGTGGCCACGGTCTATTCCGGCGGCTTTGGAAACCGCGAAGTCGCCATTCGCGTCAATGGCCTCGACACGCCATGGGGTGCGGCGGATCTGGCCGCTGTGGCCGGATGCGGCGCCGATGCCGTGGTGGCCCCCAAGGTCAATGGCCCCGAGGATGTGCTGGCCTGGAACGAGGCGCTGTCTCATGCGTCGGGCGACCTACAGCTGTGGACCATGATCGAAAGCTGCGGCGCGTTCCTGCGGCTCGATGCGATGGGCGCGCTGGCCGCTTCGACGCGCCTGTCGCTGTGGATCGCGGGCACCAACGATCTGGCGCGCGAAATGCGGGCCAAACCCAAGCCGGGCCGCGCCGTGTTTTACCCCATGCTGGGCTTTGCCGTGGCGGCGGCACGGGCGCATGGGCTCACCGTTCTCGATGGCGTGTGCAATGAATTTCGCGATCTCGACTTCTTCCGGGCCGAAGTCGAACAAGGCGTCGAACTGGGCTTTGACGGCAAGAGTCTGATCCATCCCGATCAGATCGGCCCGTGCAACGAGGGCTTTTCACCCGGCACGCAGGAACTCGAGCAGGCCCGGCAGATCATCGAGGCCTTTGCCCGGCCCGAAGCCATGGGCAAAGGGGCTATCCGCGTCGATGGCCAGATGGTCGAGCTGCTGCATCTGGACGAGGCGCGCAGGTTGGTGGCTTTGGCCAAACGGATTGAAGGGTGAAGGGAGACGATACGAGGGCGATGGCCCGCGCATCGTCCCATTTATCCTTCTTCCAAATCCCGAACCGCCGCCAGGACCGCCCCGGCATATTCAGGCCGGCAAATCAGCAGATCCGGCAACCAAGTGTTGGGCTGATTATAGACCAGCGGCGAACCATCAATGCGCGAGGCATGCAACCCATGCGCCAGCGCCACGGCCACGGGGGCGCAGCTGTCCCACTCATATTGCCCGCCGGAATGGAGGTAGATGTCGGCCTCGCCGCGCACCACCGCCATCGCCTTGGCCCCGGCGCTGCCCATGGGGATGGTCTGCGCGCCCAACGCCTGCGCCACGCCCAGGGTGAGCGGCGAAGGACGCGAGCGGCTGACGACCATACGCGGCTGACCACCGGCAGGCGGGAGGGATGCGGGCTGATCGGAACGCAAGACGAGCCCCAGCCCCGGCAGCGCGACGGCGCCCAGCACAGGCTTGCCACCGACCGCCAGCGCCACATGCACCGCCCAGTCACCACGCGGGCCATCGGGGCCGATCTCGCCATATTCGCGCGTGCCATCGACGGGGTCGATGATCCACACGCGGTCCTTGGCCAGGCGTTCGGGCGTATCCTTGCTTTCCTCGGAAAGCAGGCCGTCCTCGGGCCGCTGGTGGGTCAGCGCCTCGATCAGGAAGGCATTGGCGGTGTGATCCCCCGCCTTGCCCAGCGCCTTGCCGCCGACCAGCGCGCTGTCTCGCACGGCAAGCAGGATGCGACCGGCGGCCTCTGCCAATTGCGCGGCAAGCTCGCCATCGCTCGGCACAATCACGTCAGCCTGTTGCATCAGATCACCGGCATCCAGATACCCAGCAGGCGGTCGACAATCATTTCGGCGGCATCCTCGGGGCTGATGCGGGTGGTGTCGATATGGATTTCCGGCTTCTCCGGCGCCTCATAGGGGCTGTCGATGCCGGTGAAATTCTCGATCTGGCCGCTGCGGGCCTTTTTGTAGAGGCCCTTCACATCGCGCGCCTCGGCCACCGAGAGCGGCGTGTCGATGAAGACCTCGGTGAACTCGCCATCGGGAATGAGATCGCGCGCCAGCTCACGTTCGGCCCGGAAAGGGCTGATGAAGGCGGTGATGACGATCAGCCCCGCATCGGTCATCAGGCGGGCGACCTCGGCCACGCGGCGGATGTTTTCGATACGGTCGGCCTCGGAGAAGCCCAGATCCTTGTTCAGCCCATGGCGCACATTGTCCCCATCCAGCAGGAAGGTGTGCTTGCCCAGCGCGTGCAGCTTCTTCTCGACCAGATTGGCGATGGTCGATTTGCCCGAGCCGGAAAGCCCGGTGAACCACAGCACGGCGGGCTTCTGGTTCTTGAGCGCGGCATGGGCATCGCGGCTGATGTCGAGCGCCTGCCAATGCACGTTCTGCGCGCGGCGCAGGGCGTGGTTGAGCATCCCCGCGCCGACGGTTGCATTGGTGATCTTGTCGATCAGGATGAAGCCGCCCAGCGTATGGCTGTCAGCATAGGCCTCGAAGGTGATCGCCCGGTCGGTGGCAACCTGCGCCACGCCGATGGCATTGAGCCCCAGCGTCTTGGCGGCGCAATGCTCCATCGTGTTGACATTGATGGTGTATTCCGGCGCGTGGACGGTGGCCGAGACGGTCTGCGTGCCGAGTTTCAGCCAATAGGCGCGGCCCGGGATCAGTGCTTCGTCGGCCATCCAGACAATGTTGGCCTCGAACTGGTCGGCCACCTCGGGCGGGCGGGCGGCGGCCGCGATGACATCCCCGCGCGAGCAGTCGATTTCATCGGCAAAAGTCAGCGTCACCGACTGGCCCGCAACGGCCTCCTCCAGATCGCCATCCATGGTGACGATGCGGGCGACCTTGCTGGTCTTGCCGCTGGGCACGACGCGGATGTCATCACCCGGCTTGACGCTGCCGCTGGCAATCAGACCGGCAAAGCCGCGGAAATCCAGATTGGGCCGATTGACCCATTGCACCGGCATGCGGAAGGGCTTGGCGGCCTCGCGCGTGCTGTCCACCTCGACCGTTTCCAGATGATCGACCAGCGTACGGCCGAAATAGGCGGGCGCCTGATACCAGGGCGTGTTGGGTGACAGGCTGGTGATATTATCGCCCATATAGCCGCTGATCGGCAAAGCGGTGAAATGCTTCACCCCGATGCTGTCGGCGAAACTGCGATAATCGGCCACGATCTCGTCGAAGCGGGCCTGATCATAGCCGACCAGATCCATCTTGTTGACCGCCAGCACCAGGTTCCTGATACCAATCAGATGCGCCAGAAACGTATGACGGCGCGTCTGGGTCAACACGCCCTTGCGCGCGTCGATCAGGATCACGGCGAGGTCGGCAGTCGAGGCACCCGTCACCATGTTGCGCGTATACTGCTCATGCCCCGGCGTGTCGGCCACGATGAACTTGCGCTTTTCGGTGCCGAAGAAGCGGTAGGCCACGTCGATGGTGATGCCCTGCTCGCGCTCTGCGGCCAGGCCATCGACCAGCAGGGCGAAGTCGATCCCCTGCCCTTGCGTGCCCACCTTCTTCGAGTCAGCCTCCAATGCCGCCAACTGATCCTCGAAGATCATCTTGGAATCATAGAGCAGACGCCCGATCAGCGTCGACTTGCCATCGTCCACCGACCCGCAGGTGATGAAGCGCAGCATCGTCTTGTGCTGATGCACGTTGAGATAGGCGTCGATGTCCTCGGCGATCAATGCGTCGGTGACGTAAACGGGTTCGGCAGCGTGAGTAGCCATCTTAGAAATACCCCTGCTGCTTCTTCACTTCCATGCCCGCGCCGCCCGCATCCTTGTCGATGGCGCGCCCCTGCCTTTCAGAGGTCGTCGTCAGCAGCGTTTCCTGAATGACTTCAGGCAGCGTGCTGGCCGTGCTTTCCACCGCACCGGTCAGCGGATAGCAGCCCAGCGTGCGGAAACGGATCGAGCGCATCACCGGCTCTTCACCCGGACGCAGCGGGAAACGATCATCATCCACCATCAGCAACATGCCATCACGCTCCACCGTGGGGCGCTTTTCCGCGAAATAGAGCGGAACGATGGGGATGTCGTTCAGGTGAATATACTGCCACACGTCCAGCTCGGTCCAGTTGCTGATCGGGAAGACGCGGATCGATTCCCCCTTCGCTTTGCGGGCGTTGTAGAGGTTCCACAACTCGGGCCGCTGGTTCTTGGGGTCCCAGCCGTGCGTGGCCGTGCGGAAGGAGAAGATGCGCTCCTTGGCGCGGCTCTTTTCCTCATCGCGCCGCGCGCCGCCAAAGGCCGCGTCAAAGCCATAGAGGTCGAGCGCCTGCTTCAACCCCTCGGTCTTCCACATGTCAGTGTGCAGGCTGCCATGGTCAAAGGGGTTGATGCCGCGCGCCTTGGCTTCCGGGTTCTGATAGACCAGCAGTTCCATGCCGCTGATCTCGGCCATCTGCTGGCGCAGCTCATACATGGCGCGGAACTTCCATGTCGTGTCGACATGCAGCAGCGGGAACGGCGGCGGCGCGGGATAGAAGGCCTTGCGCGCCAGATGCAGCATCACGGCTGAATCCTTGCCCACCGAATAGAGCATCACCGGCTTGTCCGCCTCGGCCACCACCTCGCGGATGATGTGAATGCTCTCGGCTTCCAGCCGCTCGAGATGGGTCAGGGTTTGCGTCATGGCACTTTCTTTCAGGCCTTCAACCGGGCCCGCACAGGCCCCTCAAGGATGGTGCTGCTCTTGTGGGGAGGCAGGCGCAAAGGCAAACAAGGGATTCTTGGGGGCCGCATAGATCAGCCCCGGTGCATCAGCGCGCAGGCACAATCAGCGCGGCGGCGGGCTTGTGCGCCTTGATCGGGTGGGTGATGACCTTGACCACCAATTGCCACGCCGACATCGCCAGCACGATCGCCAGGATGGGGCGCAGCACCTTGTCAGGCGCGCGGCTGGACACCAGACTGCCCACGACGACGCCCGGGATAGACCCCAGCAACAGGTTGAAAAGCAGCAGTCCATTGACGTCGCCGATCAGCCAATGCCCCACGCCCGAGACCAGCGTGAGCGGCACGGCATGGGCGATATCGGTGCCCACCACCTTGGCCACCGGCTGGCCGGGATAGAGCAGGATCAGGATCGTCACGCCGATGGCGCCGGCGCCCACCGAGGAAAAGGTCACCGCCGAGCCCAGCACCATGCCCAGCAAAACGGTCAGCAGCGCCGTGCTGCCCGGCCGCCGCGTGCGCCGCCCGTGCGAGGACGCAAAGGCGATCAGCTTGTGCTGGAACATCACGGTGATGGAGGTGATGACCAGCATCACCGCGACCACCAGCAGCATGATGATTTGCGCCGAAGCGGGCGGGTGGGACATGGTCTTGAGGATCATCAGCGAGGTGATCGAGGCCGGAATGCTGCCCGCGGCCAGCAGCCCCACGATGCCCCAGTTGACCGTCGCGCGAATGCCATGAACAGCCGAGCCCACCGTCTTGGTGCCCGCGGCAAAGAGCAGGTCGGTGCCCACCGCCGTCTGCGGGTTCACCCCGAACATCAGCACCAGCAGCGGCGTCATCAACGATCCGCCGCCCACCCCCGTCAGGCCGACAAGCAAACCCACCAGCAGCCCGGCCACCGCATGCATGCCATCAAGATGCCCGATCAGCCCGCTCAAACCGTCCATCCCTGCGCCTTCTCCTGTGCCTGCCCGAACCGGCGGGCCCGGGGGCGACGCACGAGGCTTCGACGAAATGTCTGCCCATCCTGCCATGGCGCGCGCCGTGGTGCCAGAGCAGCCGGGCGCGCATGCCGGCCAGAGAGCCGGGATGCAAAGGAGGTATGACAGGGACTAGGCGGCCCCGGCCCCCGTGACAAGATAGAGTGGCTGGCACCCCTGCATAGATTTTCTGTGTCCATGTCACTGAAATCCGCCACGCACCATGGCGCGGCAAAAGCGGGGGAAAGAGGATGCGTTAACCCGTTCCCCCCTGCCCCGCCCGATGCTAGAGCGTTCAACCGAGCGCAGGCTCGCAACTCCAAGGATGGATGACACGTGGCAAGGCCGGTATTTTTTGACCCCTCGGGGCGCCGCAGGCGCTGGACGCGACGCTGGGTGTTCGTGTCGCTGATCCTGCTGGTGCTGGCGGCGGTGGCCTTTGCCTCCACGGTGGTGTCGATCCCCACGCCCTCGCCGCTGCCGCTGGGGCTGGAGCGGCGCACGCCGCTGCGTTTCCGCGCGCAGGTCAGTCAGCTGTCGCATGGCATCACCCGCCTGTTTGCCGGCGCGCCCAAGCCGCGGCCCGGCCAGATCAGGGAAAAGCCCATTTCGGTGGGCTTCTACACCACCTGGTCCGACAGCTCCGCGCCCAGCCTGGTGCGCCACATC
Source organism: Sphingomonadales bacterium (assembly GCA_028871475.1). GTDB lineage: Bacteria > Pseudomonadota > Alphaproteobacteria > Sphingomonadales > Sphingomonadaceae > Novosphingobium. Next base: position 88,568 of record JAGWMZ010000005.1, read on the forward strand.
GACCAGCTCGACTGGGTGGCCCCCACCACACTGGCCATCGACAAGAGCGGCAAGCTGGTCGAGCATGAGGACCGGGCGCTGCGCCGCATCCTGATCTCGAACATCCACCGCCCCCTCGTCGTGGACGTGCTGCAAAATGTGGTGGGCGACGATTTTTCGGGCGCGGCCACGCAGGCGCTGTTCCATTCGCCCGCCAAGCGCAAGGCGCTGATCGACGCAATAAGCGCCTTTCTCGACCGCACGGGCGATAGCGGCATCATGTTCGACTTTGAAACGGTCGATGCCCGCGACATGCCTGCCTATCGCCAGTTGATCGGCGAGACCAATGCCGCGCTCGACAAAAAGGGCAAGCTGGTTTCCGTCACCCTGCCGATGGAAGGCGCGGGGTGGAGCCCTTCGCAATTCGCGGCCGTTGCCGACAAGATCGTGCTGATGGCCTATGACGAGCACTGGCAATCGGGCAAGCCCGGCCCGGTGGCCTCGAACGACTGGTTCACCCAGAAGGTGTCGAACGCGCTGCGCGGCATGCCGGCGGACAAGGTCATCATTGCGCTGGGCTCCTATGCCTATGACTGGCCGGCCGGAAAACCCGCCGACGGCCTTTCGGTGGAAGAAGCCTGGCTGGCGGCCCATGATTCCAGCGCCACGCCGATGTTCGACCGCTCCAGCGGCAACACCGGCTTTTCCTATGACGAAAACGGCACGCGCCACGATGTGTGGATGCTCGATGCGGCGGCCAGCTGGAACCAGATGCGCATCCTCTCGCATCTGGGCGTGGGCAGCGTGGCGCTGTGGCGGCTGGGTTCGGAAGACCCGGGCTTCTGGCATGCGCTGGGCGCCTGGCGCGGGGGAAACGCCGCGCCCGATCTCTCGAAGATCGACCAGACCAGCAACGCTGACGTCGAGGGCCAGGGCGAGATCCTGCGCATCACCGCCAGCCCTACCGAAGGCACGCGCACCGTCACCTTCGATCCGCGCACCCATCTGGCCCATGACGTGCGCTATGACAGCCTGCCCACGCCCTATGTGGTGCAGCGCACCGGTGGCAAGAACCCCAAGCTGCTGGCCCTGACCTTCGACGATGGGCCCGACCCCAAATGGACCCCGCAAATCCTGTCCATTCTGGAACAATACAAGGTGCCCGGCACCTTTTTTGTCATCGGCGAGAATGGCGTGGCCAACCGCGACATCCTGCGCCGCATGGTGGCCGACGGGATGGAGCTTGGCAACCACAGCTACACCCATCCCAACATGGCCAACTCCACCCGCACCGGCATCAATCTGGAGCTGAACGCGACCCGCCGTCTGGTCGAGGCCTATACCGGCCGCTCGATCCGCCTGTTCCGCGCGCCCTATTTCGGTGACGCCGAGCCCACCACCGCCGACGAGCTGGTGCCGGCGCAGATCGCGCAGGATCATGGCTATACGGTGGTGGGCCTGCATATCGACACCGAGGACTGGACCACGCCGGGCGTGCAGAAGATCCTCGACGAGACCTTCCGTCAAGTGCGCGCGGCCACGCCCGACAAGACCGCCAACGTCATCCTGCTCCATGATGGCGGCGGCGACCGCTCGCAGACGATCATGGCCCTGCCCGCGATCATCACCGGCCTGCGAGCGATGGGCTACACCTTCGTGCCGGTCTCGACGCTGGCAGGGCTCACGCATGATCAGGTGATGCCGCCGGTGGAAGGTTATGATCTGGCGGCCGTGCGCGCCGACGTCTTTGCCTTCACCGCGCTCGATTTTCTGCTGACGGCACTGAAGTGGGTCTTCTTCTTCGCCATTGCGCTGGGGGTGATCCGCTCGGTCAGTCTGGTCATTCTGGCCATGCTGCCCGGCCGCCGCCCGGCCCCCACGCCCGATGCCACCTTCCGCCCCAAGGTCACCGTGATCATCCCCTGCTTCAACGAGGAGAAGGTGATCGAAAGCTCGGTGCAGCGGATTCTGGCCTCCACCTATCCCTACCTCGACGTGATCGTGGCCGACGATGGTTCAAAGGATCGCACCAGCGCGATCGTGCGCGAGACCTTCGGCGACAATCCGCGCGTCAAACTGCTCACGCTGGAGAATGGCGGCAAGGCCTCGGCGCTGAACCGGGCGCTCAAGGAAGCCACCGGGGAGATCATCGTGGCGCTGGACGCCGACACGCAGTTCGAGAAGGAAACCGTGCTGCGCCTGGTCCGCTGGTTCATCGACCCGCGCATCGGGGCCGTGGCGGGCAACGCCAAGGTGGGCAACCGGGTCAACCTCGTCACCCGCTGGCAGGCGGTGGAATACACCACCGCGCAGAACATCGAGCGCCGGGCCCTCACCCAGTTCGACGCCATTATGGTGGTGCCAGGCGCGGTGGGCGCATGGCGGCGCAAGGCGCTGGAGGATGTCGGCGGATACCCCGAGGATACGCTGGCCGAGGATCAGGACCTGACCATCGCCATTCAGCGCAAGAAATGGAAGATCGCCTATGACGAGCAGGCGGTCGCCTGGACCGAGGCGCCCGAAAGCTTCAGGGCGCTGGCCAAGCAGCGCTTCCGCTGGTCCTATGGCACGCTGCAATGCCTGTGGAAGCATCGCAAGATCCTGCGCAAGGGCAAGCCGGGAGGGCTGGCCTTTATCGGCGTGCCCCAGGCCTGGATGTTCCAGATCATCTTCGCCTGCATCTCGCCCTTCATCGACCTGGCGCTGGTCATCTCGATCATCGGCACCATCGTGCGCGTCATGCAGCATGGCTGGGCCCAGACGCAGACCGATGTGATCCGCATGGGCATCTACTGGGCCTGTTTCTCGCTGATCGACCTGGTCTGTGGTTTTGCCGCCTATCGCATGGATGTGCGTGACAAGAAGTTCCGGCCTTTCCTGCTGCTCTCGCAGCGCTTCGTCTATCGCCAGTTGATGTATTCGGTGGTGATCCGCGCCGTCTCGGCGGCGCTGCGGGGCGTGGGCACGGGCTGGGGCAAGCTGGAACGGACCGGACGCGTGAGCGCGCTCGAACTGCCCAGGGAAGAGGGCCCCTGAGATTTCAGGGAGGCGGCCAAAGCCTCGCCCCGAATCCTCTCCTTCACGATGACAGAACGGCGCCGGGGCGATCCCCCGGCGCCTTTTTCTTGCGTCCGGTAAGCAAGGGTCGATTGGGAATGCCCGCACAGCAACAAACGAGCAACAAATCTCCCGATTTTCAGTCAATATTTTTTGCTTGAATGAAATTTTTAGCACTCATGAACGGGCGCTTTCCAATACCGCCGTATAAAAATAAAATGACGCGGAATTTGATCAATAAATATCCGCTTTGTTTCAAATTTTATGGGATTTTATCGGAGTTGAATCGCGTGACATTTTTATGTCATTCGTGACAGCGGATTCACCTGGGATTGGCTGCAACGCCGCTCCGATACTCGGCGAAAATTCCCTATTTTCTGGCCCAACCACCCGTTTTTAGGGCCTTTTTATACATCTCCAAAATGTCAAAAATCAGTCTCGAATGAGCAATGAAACTGCCACGAGACTGTCATTCACCCCACCTAACCGGCGCGGCAACAGGGGACGCAAAGCGGATTTCGGCGCGCCGCGTCCCGGTACTGTGACATGCCGAGGGGGACAATTTATCATGCGCAAGTTCATCAAGCTGAGCGTTTCGCTGGCCGCACTGGCCGCAACGCAGGCTGCCATGCCCGCCCACGCCGCCGAAGAGGCGGCAATCCATAACGCCACCGAAGAGGCGGCAGCCGATCCGGTCGCCGCAGGGGCTGGCGAAGGCATCCGCGACATCGTGGTCACCGCAACCAAGCGCGAGACCAACCTGCAAAAGACCCCGATCTCGATGACCGTGATCGGCACCGACAGCATCAAGGACCGCCACGTCCAAAGCCTGTATGATCTGGCCGATGGCGCCGTGCCCAGCTTGCGTGTCGCCACCTTCGAGGCGCGTCAGACCGCGCTCACCATCGGCATTCGCGGCATTGTTCCGCTCGATGCCAACCAGCCCGCGCGTGAGCAGGGCGTGGGCGTCTACATCGACGGCGTGTATCTCGGCCGCTCGCATGGTCTGAACGCCGCCCTGTTCGACGTCGAGCGCGTCGAAGTGCTCAAGGGCCCGCAGGGCACGCTGTTTGGCCGCAACACCGAGGGCGGCGCGCTCTCAATCGTCTCAAAGGGCCCCTCGGGCAAGTTTGAAGGCCGGGTTTCGGGCGGCATCGGCAATTACGGTTCACACACCGGCGAAATCCACCTCGACCTGCCCGAATACCACCACATCTCGGTGAAGCTGGATGGCGTGGTGCAGTATCAGGATGCCACCACCAGGAACCCGCTCGAAGGCCAGCACGGCTGGAACTATTTCGACCGCCGCGGCGGCCGCGTGGCCGTGCGCTGGAAGCCGATCGACGGGCTCACCAATGATTTCAGCTATGACAATGGCTATGACGCCAACACGCCGTTCTACAGCCAACTCCTCAACTACAACCCCAATGGCTGCGTCGCCGGTGCGCTGACCGCCGCCTGCACCCTGCCCGGCACGAACTTCTCGGGCCTGTCGGGCACGGTCAAGCCCCTGCCCTCGCTGGTGCAGGTCAACGGCAAGACCCGCATGGCGGTGGCTGACATCGGCGTGCCCCAGCAGCCCAGCGTCGACAAGACCTATGGCTTTACCAACACGCTGAAATACCGCGTGAACCCGGACATTGAGCTGCGCTCGATCACGGCCTGGCGCCGCGTCACTTCCACCCAGTGGGACAATTCGGGCGGCGCCCACCGCGTGCCGGTCTATGCGGCCAATGGCGCTTTCAGCCGCTATTCGCTGGCCAATCTGTGGCAGAGCCAGTTCAGCCAGGAACTGCAAGCCGTCGGTTCGGTCAAGAATGTCGATTATGTCGGCGGGCTCTACTATTTCGTCGAAAACGTCAGCGACAATGCCGCCACGCCCAACTCGAACACCTGGGTGACGAACAGCAGCGGCGTGGTGACCGGCTACACCATCAATTCGGCGGTCTTCACCAATCCCTTCGCCTCGATCGACCGCGCCTCGACCGTCAATTCCAAGAGCTATGCCGCCTTTGGCCAGCTGACCTGGAACGTGACCCCGGCGCTGCACATCACGGCAGGCGGACGCTTCACCCATGACAAGAAATGGGGCATCCTCACCAAATTCCGCAACGCCGACCCGGCGCTGACGGCGGCCAGCACCGGCTACACCCCGCTGAACAAGAGCTGGGACCGTTTCAACCCCATGGCCACCATCGCCTATGACGTGAGCGATGACGTCCATGTCTATGCCAAATACGCCTCGGGCTACCGCGCGGGCGGCGCGTCCTCACGCTCGCAGCGTTACCTGTCCTTCGACCCGGAAAGCGTGAACAGCTATGAACTGGGGCTGAAATCGGAGTTCCTCGACCATCACGTCCGCTTCAACCTTGCCGGTTACATCATGGACCGCAAGGGCTCGCAGGTTGACTTCAACAGCATCTATTCCGATCCGGTCAGCGGCTCGAATGTCAACACGCTCGAAACCGTCAATGCGCCCGGCATCACCAAGATCCGCGGTATCGAGGCCGACCTGACCGTGAAGCCGCTGGCCGGGCTGACACTGAATGCCAGCTATGCCTATACCTACACCAAGATCCCGTCGGTCAGGAACCCCTTCACCGGCATCGTGCAGGATGCCTTCATCGTCTTCACGCCGCGCAATGCGGCCTCGGGCTCGGCGGATTATGAGCTGCCCGCCGGCAATGCCACGCTGCGCTTCCACATTGATGGCAACTATTCGCAGTCGACCCAGACCTTCGACCAGTTTGCCACCCGTAACGATGCCTCCTTCATCGTGAACGGCCGCATCGCCCTGGCCGACATTCCTGTCGGGCCCGGCCAACGCGTGACGGTAGCGGGCTGGGCGCGCAACCTGTTCAACGAACAGCACGTCTATCGTCGCGACCCGTCGAACAGCCTGCCCGCCGTGACGCCCGCGGCCGGCAACAACGGCAACATCAACAATGTCATGGGCGATTATGGCAACTTCAACGCCCCGCGCACCTATGGCATCGAGGCCAGCGTGAAGTTCTGATCGTTTCAAGAGATCCCCTCCCCCTGATGAGGCGGGGATGTAGCGCGGGCGGACCGTCTTCCTTTTCGAAGGGGGGCGGTCCGCTTTCGTTTGGCTCTGCAAGTCTGCTGCTGCCTGTCAGCGGCAGGCCGATATTCCATCCCGCAGCGCAACACATCCGCTTCCCAAGGCCGCCGCAGCCTCGTAAGGTTGCCGCCTCGTCCGATCCCCCCTGCGGAGAAAAAGCGTATGAGCATCAACGGCAAGATCTGTATCGTGACTGGCGCGGCCAGTGGCATTGGCCTGGCCATCGCCAAACTCTACGTATCCCAAGGCGCCAAGGTCGCCATCGCCGACCTCAACATCGATGCGGCGCAAAAGGCCGCCGATGATCTTTCCGCCATGGGGCCGGGCAGCGCCATCGGCATCGCCATGGATGTGACCGATGAAGCGGCCGTCAACGCGGGCGTGGCCAAGGTGGTCGACACCTGGGGCACGGTGGATGTGCTGGTGTCGAACGCCGGTATCCAGATCGTCAACCCGGTCGAAAACTACAAATTCAGCGACTGGAAGAAGATGCTGGCCATTCATCTGGACGGCGCCTTCCTGACGACGCAGGCCTGCCTGCCGCACATGTATGCCCAGAAGTCGGGCGCGATCATCTTCATGGGCTCGGTCCATTCCAAGGTCGCCAGCCCGCTGAAATCAGCCTATGTCACCGCCAAGCACGGGCTGCTGGGCCTGGCACGCACCATCGCCAAGGAAGGCGGCGCCAAGGGCGTGCGCGCCAATGTGATCTGCCCCGGCTTCGTGCGTACCCCCCTTGTCGACAAGCAGATTCCCGAGCAGGCCAAGGAGCTGGGCATCAGCGAGGACGAGGTCGTCAAGAAGGTCATGCTGGGCGAAACGGTGGATGGCGAGTTTACCACCGTGGAGGATGTGGCCAATGTCGCGCTGTTCCTCGCCAGCTTTGAAACCAACGCCCTGACCGGCCAGTCCATGGTCGTCAGCCACGGCTGGTACATGGAATAAGCGCCTCTTGCCCCGTGGCGGGGTGGGGTATTTGACCACCCACCCCGTTACGCCCTGTTACAAATAACGGCAATTTGTGCCTTGAGCCCGTTACAAGAGCAGGCCAAACGCTCGCTGTCTGACAATTGCCGTCGTCTCACCCTGTTTCCTTGAGTACCGCGCCAGATAAGATCGCCAGGAGAAGACCCTTGACCACCGTGTATGACGAGTATGCCCCGCGCCGCCGCCCTCGCTGGCTGGCCTATCTGCTCGTGGTTCTGGGTGTGGTGGCTGTGGCGCTGATCGGGCGCTGGGCTGCCAGTTCGGGCGCGGAAAAGAACGCCAAGCGGGGGCGCCCTGCTGCCGCGGTGGCCACCGCGCCGGTGGACAGCGCGGACATGCCTGTCACGGTGAAAGCCATAGGCACGGTGACACCGATCGATTCCGCAGTGATCCATACGCAGATTTCGGGCAATGTCTTTGCCGTGCTCTTCAAGGAAGGCGAGCTCGTCCATCAGGGGCAGGTGATCGCCCAGATCGACCCGCGCCCTTATCGTCTGGCCCTGGCCTCGGCCAAGGCGACGCTGGCCAAGGATGAGGCGACGCTGGGCGCGGCGCTGCTCGACCTCAAGCGCTATGAAACGCTGGCCTCGCAGGATTCGATCGCGCGCCAGACGCTCGACACGCAGCGCGCCACGGTCGGTCAGGATCAGGCGCTCGTCGCGGCGGACAAGGCCTCGGTGGGGACGGCGGAACTCAACCTCAAATACACCTCGGTGCAGGCGCCCTTCAATGGCCGCATCGGCCTGAAGGCGGTGAGCATCGGCACCTATGCCACGCCCTCGGACACCAATGGCATTGCCACCATCACCCGCACCGACCCGATCGACATCCAGTTCACCGTGCCCCAGGCGCAGCTGGCCGACATCAACAAGGCCGCGGGCAGCGGCGCCGGCCTGCCGGTCACCGCGCTCGATCAGGATGGCGTGACGCCGCTGGCGCAGGGCAGCTTCTCCACCTTCGACAATCAGATCGACACCACCACCGGCACGGTCAAGGCCAAGGCGCGCTTTGCCAACCCCGGTGCCAATGGCGGCAAGCTCTTCCCCAACCAGTTCGTCAACATCTCCATGCTGGTGACCACGCTGCATGACGTGCCGGTGGTGCCCGTCAGCGCCGTGCGTCATGGCGCGCCGGGCGATTTCGTCTTCGTGCTCTCGCCCAGCCGCGATTCGGTCAAGCTGGTCGTCGTCAAGCAGGGGCCTTCCGATGGCAAGCGCATCGCGATCCTGTCGGGCCTGACCAAGGGCCAACAGGTGGTGAGCGAAGGCGCCGACGGGCTCGACGATGGCTCGAAGGTGCGCGTGGGCGGCCAGGGTGGGCCTGGCGGCGCTGGTGGCGCGGGCGGAAAGGGCGGCCACCGCAAGGGCGGCGCCAATGGCGCGGCCTCGGGCGGAGCCTGATGACCTGCCGGACGCCAAAGGCGCTCCGACCTTGGGCATGACCGCGCCCGGGGTCTCTCTCCCGACCGGTCGCGCAACACCGCGACCGGCCCTCCTTCTCTGGACCCGTCCTGACCGGAGCCATCATGTCGACCGCATCTGAACCCACTTCGCCCAACGGCAACCACACTCCGCCCCCGCAGGTGGAGGTGGCCGAGGGCGGCGGTCCGTCGCGCCCCTTCATCCTGCGCCCGGTGGCCACCACGCTGCTGATGCTGGCGCTGATGCTGGCGGGGCTCATCGCGTGGAAGCAGTTGCCGCTCTCGGCGCTGCCGCAGGTCGACTATCCCACCATTCAGGTGCGCACGCTCTATCCCGGTGCCAGCCCCGATGTGATGGCGCTGACCGTCACCAGCCCGCTGGAACGCCAGTTCGGCCAGATGCCGGGGCTGACGCGCATGACGTCAAACTCCTCGGCGGGTGCCAGCGTCATCACCATGCAGTTCAACCTCGACCTCCCGCTCGACATTGCCGAGCAGGAAGTTCAGGCCGCCATCAACGCGGCCAATTCGCTGCTGCCCAGCGATCTGCCCGCCCCGCCAATCTATGCCAAGGTGAACCCGGCCGACGCGCCGGTGATCTCGATCGGGGTGACATCAAGAACACGCCCGCTCGGTGAGGTCGAAGGCATCGTCGAGCGCCAGTTCTCGAACAAGATCGCGCAGGAAAGCGGCGTGGGCCTCGTCAGCATCTCTGGCGGGCAACGCCCGGCTGTGCGCATCATCGCCAATGTGCCGGCACTGGGCGCGCATGGCATCAGCCTTGAAACGCTGCGCACGGCCATCAGCAACGCCAATGCCAATCAGGCCAAGGGCACGTTTGACGGCCCCACCAAAAGCTGGACGATCGACGCCAATGACCAGCTCGCCAGCGCGGATGATTACGCCAAGCTGATCGTCGCCTGGAACAATGGCGCCCCCATCCGCCTGTCAGATGTCGCCAAAATCGAATCCTCGACCGAGAATGTCCGCACGGCAAGCTGGATGAACCGCACGCCCGCCGTCATCATCGATGTGCAGCGCCAGCCGGGCGCGAATGTCATCGCCACAGTGGATGCCATCAAGGCGGACCTGCCGGGCCTTGAAAAGCAGCTGCCCCCCGATGTGAAGGTCACACTGCTGACCGACCGCACCGCCGGCATCCGCGCCAGCGTGGAGGATGTGCAGTTCGAGCTGGTGCTGGCCGTGGTGCTGGTGGTGCTGGTCATCTTCATGTTCCTGGGCTCGGCCCGCGCCACGCTGATCGCGGGCCTCTCGGTGCCGCTCAGCTTGGTGGGCGCCTTTGCCGCGATGTGGGCGCTGGGCTTCTCGATCAACAATCTGACACTGATGGCGCTGACCATCGCCTCGGGCTTCGTGGTCGATGATGCCATCGTGGTGATCGAAAACATCGCCCGCCACATCGAGGACGGGATGAAACCTTTCGACGCGGCCCTGAAGGGCGCCAGCGAGATCGGCTTCACCATCATCAGCCTGACCGTGTCGCTGGTCGCCGTGCTCATCCCGCTGCTCTTCATGGGCGATGTGGTGGGGCGCCTGTTCCGTGAGTTCGCCGTCAGCCTCGCCGTCACCATCGTGCTGTCCGCCGTGGTGGCACTGACACTGGTGCCCATGCTCTCGGCCCGCTGGCTGCGGCCCGAGCATGAGGAAAAGCGCTTCGCCTTTGTCGACAAGACCATGCATGCCTTCGATCGTCTCGCCCATAAATATGCCAGCGCGCTCGACTGGGTGATGGCGCGGCCCAAGCAGACGCTGCTGGTCTTTGCCGGGTCCATGGCGATCACCGCCCTGCTCTTCGTCGTCATTCCCAAGAACCTGTTCCCCACGCAGGACACCGGCCAGCTTTCGGCCACCATCATCGCGTCCAATGACACCGGCTTTGCCCGCATGAGCCGCCTGCAGGGGCAGGTCGCCGATACCATCCTGAAAGACCCGGCTGTTGAAAGCCTGAGTTCGGCGGTGGGCGTCGACGGCATCAACCCGATGCTGAGCCAGGGCCGCATGACGATCAACCTGAAGCCGATCGAGAAGCGTGCCAGTCTGAGCAAGGTAATGGCCGATCTGCAGGACCGTGCGGCACAGGTGCCCGGCGTGAAGCTGTACCTGCAGCCCGTGCAGGACCTGACCATCGACACCGAAACGGGCCTGACGCCCTATCGTTTCGCGCTGAAGGGTGCGGATCAGAATGCGGTGAACGAATGGGGCAACAAGCTGGCCATCGCGCTGCAGGATGTGCCCCAGTTGCGCAATGTGAACGCGCAGGTTCTGGCGCGTGGCCGCGCGGTGGTGGTCAATCTCAACCGCGATACCGCCTCGCGTCTGGGCGTCACGGCGCTCTCCGTCGACAATGCGCTGTATGACGCCTTTGGCCAGCGCATCATCTCGACCATCTACACCCAGTCGAGCCAGAACCGCGTCATCATGCAGGGCACGCCCCAGATGATCACCGATCCTGCTGGCCTTTCACAACTCTACGTGCCGCTGAGCAACGGCACGCAAGTACCGCTGGGCACGGTGGCCACCATCACGGAAACCGACGCGCCGCTGGTGCTGGCCCGCGAAAGCCAGTTCCCGCAGGCCACCATCGGCTTCGATCTGGCGCCGGGCGTCTCGCTGGGCTCGGCGGTGAGCGCCATTTCGCGCGCCGAAAAGAAGATCGGCCTGCCTGCTTCGGTCAGCACCGATTTTTCGGGGTCCGCCTCGGCCTTCCAGTCGGCGCTGTCGAATGAGGGCGTGCTGGTGGCTGCGGCCATCGTGGTGGTCTATATCGTGCTGGGCGTGCTCTATGAGAGCTTCATCCATCCCGTCACCATCCTCTCCACCCTGCCGTCCGCAGGTATCGGTGCGCTCATCGCATTGCTGCTCTCGGGCTATGGACTGGGCGTGATCGGCATCATCGGCATCGTGCTGCTGATCGGCATCGTGAAGAAAAACGCGATCATGATGATCGACTTTGCCGTCGCCGCCATGGAGGAGGAAGGCCTGCCTGCCGGCGAGGCGATCCGCAAGGCGGCGCATCTGCGTTTCCGCCCGATCATGATGACGACCTTTGCCGCGCTCTTTGCCGCCATTCCGCTGATCTTTGGCACCGGCATGGGGCATGAGCTGCGCCAGCCGCTGGGGCTGGCCATTGCCGGCGGTCTGATCCTCTCGCAGGTGCTCACGCTCTTCACCACCCCGGTCATTTTCCTGGGCTTTGAAAACTGGCGCGAGCGCCGCGCCGCCCGCCACGCGCAGGTGGCAGCGGCCTGATGAACATCTCGGCCCCCTTCATCCGCCGTCCGGTCGGCACCATCCTGCTGACGATCGGGGTGGCGCTGGCGGGCATCGCGGCCTTCTTCCATCTGCCGGTGGCGCCGCTGCCGCAGGTCGACATTCCCACCGTCATGGTGCAAGCCAACCTGCCGGGCGCCAGCCCCTCGACCATGGCCTCCACCGTGGCCAGCCCGCTCGAACGGCATCTGGGCACCATCGCCGGGGTCACCGAAATGACCTCGCGCTCCTCGATGGGGTCAGCGCAGGTCGTGCTGCAATTCGACCTCAGCCGCGACATCGACGGCGCCGCGCGCGACGTTCAGGCCGCCATCAACGCCAGCCGCGCCGACCTGCCCACCACGCTCAAGACCAACCCGACCTATCGCAAGGCCAACCCGGCCGATGCGCCGATCATGATCCTGGCGCTGACCAGCGACACCCGCCGCCCGGACGAGATCTATGACGCGGTGTCGAACATCGTGCAGCAGAAGCTGTTGCAGGTGCAGGGCGTGGGCAATGTCGAACTGGGCGGCGGCGCGCTGCCCGCCGTGCGTATCGAGATCAATCCGACGCAGCTGACCCAGACCGGCATCAGCCTGGAAGACGTGCGCACCGCCCTGCAATCGACGAGCGCCAACCGCGCGCGCGGCGTGATCGAGCAGATCGACGAGGGTGAAGGTGGGCGCCTGTGGCAGATCTATGCCGGCCATCCCGCGATCAAGGCCGCCGATTTCGCGCCGATGATCATCGGCTGGCACAACAATGCGCCCGTGCGCCTGTCCGACGTCGCCAGTGTGGTCGATGGGCCCGAGGACACCCGCACCATGGGCCTGTTCAACGGCAAGAAGTCGGTCTCGATCATCGTTACCCGCCAGCCGGGCGCCAACATCGTGGAAACGGTCGATGCGCTCAAGGCGCAGATCGAGCCACTGCAGGCGCAATTGCCCAATGACATCAAACTGTCGATGGCGATGGACCGCACCACCACCATCCGCGCCTCGCTGCATGAGGTGGAAATCACCCTGATGATCTCCACCCTGCTGGTGATCATCGTCGTCAGCCTGTTCCTGCAAAGCTGGCGCGCGACGCTGATCCCGGCCAGCGCGGTGATCGTCTCGTTGCTGGGCACGCTGGGGGTGATGTATCTTTCCGGCTTCCTGCTCGACAATCTCAGCCTCATGGCGCTGACGGTGGCGACCGGCTTTGTGGTCGACGATGCCATCGTGGTGGTGGAAAATATCGCCCGCCATGTCGAGGATGGCATGTCCCCCTTTCAGGCCGCGCTCAAAGGCGCGCGCGAGGTGGGCTTTACCGTGCTCTCCATTTCGCTCAGCCTGGTGGCGGTCTTCGTGCCGCTGATCTTCATGCCGGGGCTGGTCGGGCGCCTGTTCCGCGAATTTGCGCTCACCATGACCTCGGCGGTGGGCATCAGCCTCATCGCCTCGCTGACCCTGACACCGATGCTGGGTTCGCGCCTGCTGGTCCAACATGACCCCGAACATGGCAACCCTGAGGACAATGCCCTGTTCCGTGCCACGCGCCGCCTGTTCGACTGGCTGCAGGGTCGCTATGTGCGCGGGCTGGACTGGGCGCTGCGTCATCGCGGGCCGGTGCTGCTCAGCCTGTTGGGCGCGGTCCTGCTCAACGGCTTCCTGATCGGCGTCGCGCCCAAGGGCTTCTTCCCCAATCAGGATACGGGCGCGATCAATGGTGGCCTGCGCGCCGACCAGTCGATCAGCTTTACCGCCATGAAGGAGAAGCTCACCCAGATCGTGCGGATCGTCCGCTCCGATCCGGCGGTGGACAATGTCGTGGCCTTTTCGGGCGGTTCGCGCGCGGGCGGTGGCTTCCTCTTCCTCACGCTCAAGCCGCGCGGCGAGCGCCCCAGCGCCACCGAGGTGATCGAGCGCCTGCGGCCCAAGCTGGCGCGCGTGCGCGGGGTCAGCGCTTTCCTCAATCCCGTGCAGGATCTGGGCGCGGGTGGCAGGCAGACCAGCGCGACCTATCAATATGTCCTTCATGCCGATAGCGCCGAGCTGCTGGCCGATGCCGGGACCAAGCTGGTCAAGGCGCTCAAGGCGCAGCCGGCGGCCATCACCGACGTCGACATCGACCAGCAGGACGCCGGCGCCAGCGCTTTCGTCACCGTCGACCGTGACGCGGCCGCGCGTCTGGGCGTGACCATGAACACGATCGACAATGTGCTCTATGATGCCTTTGGCCAGCGGCAGATCGCCCAGATCTATCAGGGCCTCAACCAGTATCACGTCGTGATGCAGGCGGCGCCCGCGTTCAACGGCGGCCCGCTCGCGCTCGATCACATCTACCTGCCCGGCGGCGGCAATCTGGCCCAGAGCAACATCAACAACCCCAACACGTCGCTGGGTGCCAATGCCGCCAATGGCAGCGCGATCAGCACCAAATCCGCCACCATGTTCCCGCTCTCCGCAGTGGCGCATTGGGCCTCGGCGAGCACGAATGCCTCGGTCAACCACACCAGCGGCGAGCCTTCGGCCACCGTCAGCTTCAACCTGCCGCCCGGGATCAGCCTGGGCCAGGCTGCGCAAACCATCGCCACAACACAGGCCAGCCTGCATTTCCCCGCCACCGTGCATGGCGATTTCGGCGGCACGGCCAAGATCTTCCAGCAATCCTCGGCCTCGACGCCGCTGCTGATCCTGGCCGCGATCCTGACGATCTACATCGTGCTGGGCATTCTCTATGAAAGCGCGATCCATCCGCTCACCGTGCTTTCCACCCTGCCTTCGGCGGGCATTGGCGCGGTGTTCTCGCTGATCGTTGCCGGGCAGCAGTTCGACCTGATCGCGCTGATCGGCGTGATCCTGTTGATCGGCATCGTGAAGAAGAACGCCATCCTGATCATCGATTTCGCGCTCGATGCCGAAAGATCGCGCGGGTTGACGCCGCTCGACGCCATTCGCGAGGCCTGCGCCCTGCGCTTTCGCCCGATCATGATGACCACGCTGGCCGCCGCGCTGGGTGCCGTACCGCTGGCCATCGGCTTTGGCGATGGTGCCGAACTGCGCCGCCCGCTGGGCATCGCCATCGTGGGCGGGCTGGTCGCCAGCCAGATCCTCACCCTTTTCACGACGCCCGTGGTCTATCTCGCGCTTGATCGCTGGCGCCGGCGCAGCCCCTATGAACGGCTGCTCTCGCGCCATGGCGACCACAGCGCGCCCCATGATACCACCCCGGTGTCGACCCTGCCTGATCCTGCCTGAAAGCCCGATGCCATGAAGCACGCTTCCTTCATCCTCTCCTCGATCAGCCTGCTGGGTCTGTCGGCCTGTTCAATGGCGCCGACCTATCACGTCCCCACCAGCCCCATGGCCCAGACCTACAAGGCGGAGCCGGGCTGGCAGGCTGCCGCGCCCGCCGACGATGTGGCCAAGGGCGAATGGTGGAAGCTTTTCAAGGACCCGGCGCTCGATGCGCTGGAGGCAAAGGTCGCCGTCACCAACCAGAACGTCATCTATTACCGCGCCGCCTGGGCGCAGGCCCGCGCGCTGGTGCAGCAGGACCGCGCGGCCCTCTTCCCCACCATCAGCGCGGCAGGCAGCACCACGCGCAGCGGTTCCTTTGCCGGCGGCACGGGCGGCAACGTGACGAGTGGCGCCACCACCAGCGCGCGCGTGTCCTCCAGCTATTCGACCGATGTGGCGGGAAGCTGGACGCCGGACCTGTGGGGCCAGTTGGGCAATGCGGTCAAACAGTCCAAGGCGCAG
The DNA here is from genome assembly GCA_028871475.1 of Sphingomonadales bacterium. Classification (GTDB taxonomy): domain Bacteria; phylum Pseudomonadota; class Alphaproteobacteria; order Sphingomonadales; family Sphingomonadaceae; genus Novosphingobium. The sequence continues at coordinate 104,112 of JAGWMZ010000005.1, forward strand.
GCGCAGGCCAGCAAGGCCAATCTCGACAATGCCACCCTATCGGCACAGGGCGAACTGGCCAGCGACTATATGACACTGCGGGGGCTGGATGCGCAGGCAGCCATGCTGGACGAGACCATCAAGGCCTATCAGCGCTCGCTCGACATCACGAAGAACAAATATGCCGTGGGCACGGTGAGCAATGCCGATGTCTATTCCGCCCAGACCACGCTGAACAATGCGATGGCCAGCCGGCGCGATCTCGAACGCCAGCGGGCAACCTATGAGAATGCCATTGCGGTGCTCGTCGGCGAAAATCCGACGAGCTTCAAGCTGGCCCCCGCCACATGGGCGCCCGTCGTGCCGCAGGTGCCCTCGGCCCTGCCCGGCGAGATCGTGCAGCGCCGCCCCGACATTGCGGCTGACGAGCGCGCCGTAGCGGCCGCCAATGCCAACATCGGCATTCAGAAAGCAGCCTTCTTCCCGACCATCACCCTGAGCGGCCAGGCCCAGACCAGTGGCACCCAACTGTCCAGCCTGTTCACTTCCGCAGCGTCGCTGTGGTCCACCGGTGTCTCTGCGGCGGTGACTTTGCTCGATTTTGGAGCGCGTTCCGCCAAGGTGAAGCAAGCCCGGGCCGCCTATGACGAAACCGTCGCCACCTATCGCCAGGCCGTGCTCACCGCCTTCCAGCAGGTGGAGAACTATCTGGCGGCCACCTCATCCTATGCCGAGCAGCAGGGCCAGTATGATGCCGCCGCCCAGGCCGCCAACAAGGCCGAAGCCATCACCCGCAATGAATATCTCGCCGGAACAGTGGATTACACAACAGTGACCTCGGCCCAGGCGACAGCCTATTCGGCGCGGGTCAACCAGATCCAGAACACGGTCAACAGCCAGAACAATGCCATCGCGCTGATCCAGGCCGTGGGCGGCCATTGGTGACGCGGTTCCCTCTGGCGTGGGCGGGGACGCGCCACACGCCCGACGCCCAACCATGCAAGTCCGTAACGACCATCATTTCCCGTTAACCATACCCGTTTCCGACCCAATTCCCCTTCGAGGGCCGGCATGGCTGTGTCACTCACAGTCGCAGGGCCGACGGGAAGGATCGCCCTTGCAAAGGTGATTGCGCGGTCCGGGTCCACGCGGGGGATGAACCATGCCAAGTCATGTTCCGACAGGCCACAGTCCGACACGCCACAGCCCCACACGCAGGCGGCAAAACGCCTCTCGCAACGCATTGGCAAAACGCAAAGGCAAGCGCGCCCATCGCCCCGGCCGAGATATGGCGATACAGCATGCCCTTGGTACCAAAGGTCATTGTCAGCCGCACCCGGGACAATTCGGCACGCGATACCTTGGTTCGACGCGCATGGTCCTTCGCGCACGGCAGGCCAACATCCCGCCCCTGCTGCCCGCGCCGATCATCGCCGGGGCCAACACCATGGCCCCGCCCCCCGGTAACACAGCCTTGTGTGCGAGAAAGCCCAAGGACCGCCGATCGCACCGATCCGCCCTGCGCGGCGCGAGCGGGGACTTCGTCATCGTGCCCGAATCAGCCCTCCATCCCGCCAGCGCGCAAATCGCCACATCAGGCCGACCGCCGGTGCCTGTCACGCCGAACCCGGCGGTCATCACCATTCATGATGTCCCTTTACCGGCCTTCCCGGCCCGGCAGCCGCCCGTGACGCCCCGGCCACCCGCCAGCGAGCCAAAGTTGACAACGCCCAAGCCGGACTCCACTGGCGAGGAAAGCGCCATTCCCCTGCCCCAGCGAGACGAACCCTTGGTACGCCCTGACCGCCCCTTTCCAGACACGATAGAACCGCTTCCGCGTCGCCGCGCGCTGGCACCCGCGAACAGAAGTCTGCTCGGCGCGGTCAACATTTGGCTACGCTGGACCGGGCAGGCATTGCTGCGCGGTTTCATGGTCAAAACATCGCGGCGCAGGCCCGATACGGCCACCACCATGCGCGAAAAGGTCGAACTGACCCAATTACGTGCCGAAAATCGCCGCCTGCGCCAGCAACTCGAACGGATAGGCGAACAGCGCGCCGCCAATGCTCCCGCCCACCGGAAAGAAACGGCGGTCAGGGCGCGGTCAGATATGCCACCAGAGCCTTGACCTTTTTCTGGCGCCATTGCGGCAGGGGGGCAACCAGCCAATAGCTGCGGCGTGATGGCTCTCTGGCGCCAATATCGGCAATGCGCCCCAGATCACGCCAACCTTGCGCCAGCATGTGGGGCACGCGCGCACGCCCCATACCCGCAGCGGCGGCCGCCAGCGCCTGCCCGGCATCGCCGACATTGAGCAAAGGCTCGGCCTCGGCCTCACCGCCGGGGCTGGGGTCGCCCGGCCAGGCGATCCATGTGCCATCACCCACCACCGCCATCTCCGGCTCGCCCAGCTTCACGCCTTCCAGATCACCCGGACCTTCGGCCAGACGCACGGCAAGATCGAGATTGGCCTCGGCAAAATCGGTCGCATCGCCATCCACCAGCACCATGCGCACGTCCGGGTTGGCAGCACGGAAGGCGGCCAGACGCGGCGCCAGCCAGGCCGCGAAAAAATCGCGCGGGGCGGCAATGGTGTAAACATGCGAGGACTGCCCCGCCTGCATCGCCTGCACCGCATCCTCCAGATGCAGAAAGCCGGCGCGCAGCGGTTCCAGCCCGGCCACGGCCTCATCGGTCAGTTCCAGGCCCTTGGCCGTGCGGCGGAACAGCACCACGCCGAGCAGATCTTCCAGAGCGCGAATCTGCTGGCCGACAGCCGCCGGGGTGACGGCCAACTCATCCGCGGCGCGGGTAAAGGACAGGTGCCGCGCAGCCGCATCGAAGACGCGCAGGGCATTGAGAGGCAAATGTGTCCGCTTCATGAGAAGGGTGGTTGAACCGGCACCGGCCTCACGTCAAGCAACTGTGACTTTACCCCGCACAAGCGCGCGGCATCATCCCGCGGTGGCCGGGGCTGCCAGCGGGAAATGCGGGATCGCCACGCGCATCTCGCCGCCATCATGGCGGCGGAAGGTGTAATGCCCCTCCATGCTGCCATTGGGCGTGGCCAGCGGGCAGCCGGAGACGTAATCATGGCTTTGCCCCGGCTGCAGCACCGGGCTTTCGCCCACCACACCATCGCCATCGACAAAGTTCACCGCGCCGCGGCCATCAGTGATGCGCCAGTGGCGAGTCATCAGTTGCAACGTCTCATCCGAGTCGTTCTCGATGCGGATGTGATAGACCCAGAACCACTTCCCAGCCTCGATACGCGATTGTTCTGGCAGGAAATTCACCGCGACTCGCACGGTGACGTCCTGCGTCGTCGCAGCATGTTGGAAGAGCTCTTTCATGCGTGATGTGTTAGCCCGTATCATGGCACGGAACAACCGGCCAATGGCACTGGCCGCGAGGTTTTGCCCCGTCGGGCAAGTCAGACTGACTGCCATCTCCGCTTAACCGGAGAATTGAGTTGTTGCTAATAATTCTTAATAGCGTTAAATCCGGTTCCGATGGTGCCCACCAACACAGGCCAGCGGAGCAAACCCCATGGACAGCAGAAAACCCGACAATCTTGCCCAGGTCCTCCCCCACCCCGCCCCCAACGATCGGCCCAGCCGGACGCTGCTGGTGGCCGTGCGCCGCATGGCCGTCCATGGCTTGTACGATGCCTCTGCCGCCCTGTTGATGGTGCAGGCCTTCGGCGTCCATTTCCGCAAGCCACTTGTGCTGCTGCGTGCCTTCCTGATGGAAACGTCGGCGGCTGCCTCGGGCGCGATCCGCATCGCTCCCTGTTGCCTGCCGCGCATGACCGCGCAGGAAGGCGCCATGATGGCGGCCATTGCCCACGCCCTCACTGACCCGGACCTGGCCGCGAACCATCTTGCCACCGTGACCGGCCAGGTGGCACCGGGCGGATTGTTCACCACCATGCAGGCCCTGTCGATGGCCTTGCGGGAGTGTGGGCGACCGGTGGTGCTGGACTGAGATTTGGGAAAACCGGAGAATGCAGGAGCGATGGCCCGCGCAGTGTCCCGCCTTACAGCCCGACCGAATGCAGCGCCTGATCCAGATCCTCGACCAGATCCTCGACATCCTCCAGCCCCACGCTGATGCGCAGCATGCTTTCAGAAACCCCCATCGCCGCGCGCGCCTCGGGCGAGATGCTAGAATGGGTGGTGGAGGCCGGATGGGTCATCAGGCTCTTGGCGTCACCAATGTTGTTCGAAATATCGATCAGCCGCAGCGCATCGAGCACGGCCATCGCCCGCTCACGCCCGCCATCGACCTCGAAGGAAAAGACCGATCCGGCCATCTTCATCTGGCGCTTGACCAGATCATGCTGGGGATGGCTGGGCAGGCCGGGGTGCAGCACGCACGGCACACGCTTTTCCAGCTTCTGCGCCACGCTCAGCGCAGCGCGCGCCTGCGCATTGGCGCGCAGATCCAGCGTCTCCAGCCCCTTGAGCACCACCCAGGCGTTGAACGGCGCCAGCGTGGGGCCCGTGTTGCGCTGATAGGGCAGCAAATAAGTGTTGATCCAGTCGGCGCTGGCGCAAACCGCGCCGGCCAGCACGCGGCCTTGTCCATCCATCAGCTTGGTGGCGGAATAGGCGACCACGTCCGCGCCCAGATCCATCGGGCGCTGCAACGCGCTGGAGGCAAAGGCATTGTCCACCGCCACGTCGATGCCATGCTCATGCGCGATGTCACACACCGCGCGGATGTCCACGATGTCCATCGTCGGATTGGCGGGGGTCTCGAAGAAGAACAGCTTGGTGTTGGGCTGGATCGCATCCTTCCACGCATCCAGATCGCGCCCGTCGACCAAAGTGGTGGCGATGCCGAAACGCGTCAGCAGATTCTGCGTGACCCACAGCGTGGGGCCGAAGGCCGCGCGGGCCATCACCAGATGGTCGCCCATCGACAGGCGCGAGAGCAATACGCTGCTCATCGCCGACATGCCGCTGGCCTGCACGCGGCACGCCTCGGCGCCTTCCATCAGGGCGATGCGTTCTTCCAGCATCTGCACCGTGGGGTTCTGCGTGCGCGAATAGGTCATGCCAGCCGCGCGCCCGGCAAAGCGCTCGGCGGGGGTCTGGGCGTCCTCGTAGGAATAGCCCGAGGTGATGAAAAGCGCCTCGCTCGTCTCGCCCTGCTCCGAACGCCAGGTGCCACCGCGCACGGCGCGGGTGGCCTGACGCCAGTGGGTGGTCTGCGAGCGATCCTGTCCGGTCTTGTACTTCATGGAGGCCAGCCTTAGGCCGCCGCGCCCGCCCCGGCAACCCCCGCCCAAAGGCCAGACCGCGGCGCAAACGGGCAGGCTTCGCGTCGGGCCGGTTCGGGCATCGGGCGGATGGAATGGACACCCCGTCGCTCGCGCCATATCCCTTGGGGTCCATGACGAGACTGCCGATCCCTGCCCCCACCGCCACGCGCGATCCATTACCGTGGCATGTGACCATCACCGTGCTGTTTGCTCTGGCGGTGTTCTGGCATCTGGGCCTGCCGGACAAGATCTATTTCGACGAAGTGCATTACGTGCCTGCCGCCCGAACCATGCTGGCGGGCATGCAGGCCAATCTTGAGCACCCGCTCTTCGCCAAGAGCCTGATGGCATGGTCGATCGCCGCATTGGGAGACACACCCTTTGCCTGGCGCCTGCCCAGTGCCATCTTCGGCGTGCTGGGCCTGCTGGCCTTCGGACGGGTGATGTGGTGGGTGAGCGGACGCCGCTTTGCCTCCATCGCGGCGATGATCCTGCTGGCCAGCGATTTCGCCTGGCTGGTGCAGAGCCGGATCGCCATGCTCGACATGGTGATGGCGGGGATGCTGATGATCGCGCTGTGGCTGCTGAGCGCGGCGGTGGCCCTGCCGCGCGCGGTGCCAACCATCGCGCGGCGCTGGCGGCTGGCCGGGGCTGGCGTGGCGATGGGATTGTCACTGGGCGCGAAATGGAGCGGATTGCCCGTTGTCGCCCTCATCATCGCGCTGATGCTGGCGACGCGGGCGCTCTCGGCGCTGCGCAACTGGACAGCGGGGCCCATGGTGGCGCCCACGCCCGGCATCGGCTTGCGCGAATTGCTGGTCTGGCTGATCCTGTGCCCGGCCATCACCTATTGGCTGACCTTTGTGCCGGGCGCCCTGTGGCATGATGGCCGCGTGCCGCTGTTCCACATGGTGGATTGGCATGAGGGCATGTTGCGGCTGCAGGCCAGCGTGGTGCGGCACCATCCCTATCAATCGGTGTGGTGGCAATGGGTGATCGACCAGCGCTCGGTCTGGTATCTCTATGAGGTGGTCGACGGGGCGCAGCGCGGGGTGATGCTGATCGGCAATCCCTTCACCATGCTGGCCGGATTACCGGCGCTGGGCTGGTGCCTTTATGCCGGGCTGGCAAGGCGCGAGGCGGGCGACAGAATGGCCCCGCTGCTGACCGCGGCGCTTTACGCCGCCAGCCTCGGCCTGTGGCTGGTGGCCGACAAGCCGGTGCAGTTCTATTACCATTACCTGCTGCCCGGCAGCTTTCTGGTTGCCGCGCTCGCACTGCTGCTTGATGGATTGTGGCAATCGGGACGCGAGGGACAGGTCGCGGCGGTCAGCGCGCTGGCGCTGGCGCTGGGCGTCTTTGGCTGGTTCTGGCCGGTGCTGACGGCACAGCCGCTGCACCACGGGGTGATGAGCTTCCAGCGCTGGATGTGGCTGGCCAGTTGGCGTTAGGGATGTCGCTGCGCCAGCCATCAGCCCGCTAGGGCCGAGGCCAGCGCAGCCCCCCCGTCAAGGTTAAGACATCAACCCTCAGCGCCCGATCGTGCGGCTCTGGGCATTGAGCTGCCGGTTCATCTCGCGATGTTCGTGGCGGGTGATACGGCCACCATGGGCACGGGCGTCAGCGCGGTCCTCGCGGCCGATGGCGCGGGTTTCGGCCGCCAGGGCATGGGCCTGTCCGGCAGTGATGCGGCCCTCGGCGCGTTCGCGGTGGATGCGCACCAGCTGGCGATGTTCGCGGTGGAGCACCTGCGCCTGACGCGGATGGTGCAGCGACCAGGAACGGGCGGCAACGTCGGCGGCGCTGGCGCTCTGCGCCAACCCCGTGCCACCGGCCAGCGAGGCCAGAGCGGCAACGGCGATGAAGATCTTGGAACGGGTCATGTCGGCAATCCTTCCTTCAGGATGGCGGGGTCGTTCGCCATGCAGGAAGGAATGCCATCACGGGGTTGAACGCGGCGTGAGGCGCGCGTTTTTCTTCATTCAGAAGTGTTGCAGAGCTGTATCAGCCGTATCAACCGGCATCAGTTGCCGTATTTGCCCCAGACGAACTTGTTGCTGAGCGCGAAATTCCACACCGAGGCCAACAGGATACCCACCAATGCGGCGATGATGTCGTTGACATGCATCCGCTTGAGCGCCGCTGCCACGCCGACGTTGGTCAGCATGCCAAGCGAGCAGGCCAGCGCGAACTGGAACCAGCCCCGCAGCAGCGGCCACACACCGCTCAGCCGTTTGTCGGCATAGGTCAGCCAATTGTTCAGCACGAAATTGAACGTCATCGAGGCCAGCACGGCCATGACATCAGCGACGATGAAGTTGATTTCACCACCCGACCAGTGCCCGTAAACGAACCGCTCCCCCATCACCACGCGCAGCATGAACCACAAGACGGCAAGCTGCACCGGCACGCCCAGCGCGCCGACCGTGCCGAACAGTGCGAAGCGGGTGGGGATGATGTGGCCCAGCCACTTGTCATAAAGGCCGACAAGGAATTCGAACACGACGGTGCGATCCAGTTTGCTTTCGCCCTCTGCGCGAGCAGCGAAGTTGAGAGGGAATTCCTTGACGCGCAAGGGCGTATCGACAGTGGCGAGGATGTCGAGCAGGATCTTGAAACCGACGCCGGAGAGGTTTTCGGCATCCGCGCGCAAGGTTGCCGCGCGCAGCATGAAATAGCCGCTCATCGGATCGCTCAGGTCCACACCGGTCACCTTGCGGGCAATGGCATTGGCAAAGCCGGAGGCCTTCACGCGGTCAGGGCGGCCCCATTCCTCGGTGCTGGCCCCTTCGGCAAAACGGCTGGCATAGGCCAAATCATACTCGCCCGACTCGATGGCCGCCAACATGCCCGGCAACAGCTTGGGATCATGCTGATGGTCCGCATCCATCACCGCCACGATGGGGGCTGCTGTCGCACACATGCCCTCGATTGCCGCGCTGGCCAGACCGCGCCGGCCAATGCGCTGGATTACGCGAATCCGCGGATCTTCCTGATTGATGGCGCGCGCTTCATCGCCGGTGCCGTCCGGGCTGTTATCATCGACGAAGATCGCTTCCCAGCCGATGCCGACCAGCGCCTCATCCAGACGCGCGACCAGCTTGCGCAGGTTCTTGCGCTCGTTGAGCGTGGGAAGAACCACGGCGAGTTGCAGGCGAGACCCGCTCTGGGGCCTGCTCTGGGCGGGGATGAGATCGGAGTCGGTCATATGAAGTGACCGCCCTTGCCTCAACCGGGGCAGCCGCGTCAACCGCCCCGGTTAAAAGCCGCCTGTCTTCGCAGGATTCAGGCAAGCCGGATCAAAGCCGCGCCAGCACCGCGTCACCAATTTCGCTGGTCGAGGCCGTGCCGCCCAGATCGCCGCCGCGAATGCCATCGGCCAGCGTTTTGGCGACGGCCTGCTCGACACGGTCAGCCGCCTGCGCCAGCCCCAGCGAGTGGCGCAGCAGCATGGCGAGCGAGAGGATCGTGGCCATCGGATTGGCCTTGTTCTGCCCGGCGATGTCGGGCGCGCTGCCATGGATCGGCTCGTACAAACCCACCGTGCCATATTGCGTCTGGCGCTCACCCAGCGAAGCCGATGCCAGCAGGCCGATCGAGCCGACGCACATGCTGGCCTGATCGGACAGGATGTCGCCAAAAAGATTGCCGGTGACCACCACGTCGAACTGACCGGGGCCCTTCACCAGCTGCATGGCGGCATTGTCGACATACATATGGGTCAGCTCGACATCGGGATAGTCTGCTGAAACCTCGATCACGACATCGCGCCAGAGCTGGCTGGTTTCCAGCACATTGGCCTTGTCGACGCTGCACAGCTTGCCCTTGCGGCCCTGCGCCGCGCGGAAAGCGGTGTGGGCGATGCGGCGCACCTCATCCTCGGCATAGGACATCATGTCCCAGCCCTGACGGCGGCCATCCTCCAGCGTGCGGGTGCCCTTTTCGCCGAAATAGACGTCGCCATTCAGCTCACGCACGATCAGCAGGTCGATCTCGCGGGCAACCTCAGGGCGCAGCGCCGAAAAACCTTCCATGCCGGCGAACAGAGTCGCCGGGCGCAGGTTGGCGAACAGCGTCAGCTCCTTGCGCAGGCCCAGAATGGCCTGCTCGGGCCGTAGATGGCGCGGCAGATGGTCGCAGGAAAAATCGCCCACGGCGCCGAACAGAATGCCATCGGCACGGCGGGCCACTTCAAGTGTGCATTCCGGCAGCGGATGGCCATGATTGCGATAGGCCACGCCGCCGACATCGCCATATTCAAGCTCGATGCCGGGCAGTGCGAGCGCGTCAAGCACGCGCAGCGCCTCACGCGTGACTTCCGGACCGATGCCGTCTCCGGCGAATACCGCAATCTTCATACTAAGATGCCCCGCTTCATGGTTCAATCTTGCTCAGCCGCGCATGCAGCCTTTCGCGCGCCCCCATAACATCGTGGCGATGATCGGCAAGCACATAGCGTGAAAGCGCCGCGCCGGTACGCTCGAAACCATCAAGGACAGCGGCCCAGTCGGCGCCGGCCAGCAACCTTTGCCCATCCACACCCGCGCCGAAACGCGCGCCATAGCCAAGCTCGCGCAGCAGCAACGCTTCATAGGCGACCAGCCCCGGCGCCCAGCCCCGCGCCGAGGGCGCCGAACACACCGCCTCCAGCAAGGCATCCAGCGCGCCATGGATTGCCGGATAGGCATGGCGCTCGGGCAGGGCGGTGGCCGTCAAAGCGCAGATCCAGCCGATGGCCGCGGCGGGCAAGGGCTCGGCCAGAAAGGGCGCGCGGCTGCGGGTCAGCTCGATGCGGGCCGCGGGCATTTGCCCCTCGATCCGCGCGCTCAGCTCGGCCTCCACGCCATTGCCGGGGATCAGCACCGGACGCAAAACGCGCCCACGCCCGCCTGACACATAGGCCGCGATCAGGCCATGGCTCTGCGTCATCAGCCGGGCGATGACGCCGACTTCGCCATGCGGGCGGGCCGCGCAAAGGATGGCCGGGGTGCGGATATGCATGCTGGCAGGGTTAGACGGGAAGCAGCCAAGATGCGAGAGGCCGGGCCCGCCCATTCCCGGATTATCACTTCGCCCCCTCGCACGTCCCGATTTTCACTTCCCCCCACTCCCCACCCCGCCTATTCGCCAGCCCATGACCCGCCCCTCCCCCTTTCGCATCGAACTGCTGGCCATGTTGCGACTGTCGCTTCCCCTGGCAGCGGCCAATGTGCTGCAAATGGCGGTCTATGCCATTGACGTGGTCTTCGTGGCACGCTTGGGCCAGAGCCAGCTTGCCGCCTCTTCGCTGGCGGTCAGCCTGTTCGGCCTGCTGGCCTGGAGTTTTTCGGGGCTGACGGGCGCCGCGGCCCCCATCATGGCGGCAGAACTGGGCCGGCGTCGCCATGCGGTGCGCGAGATCCGGCGGTCGGTGCGCATGGCGCTGTGGCTGGCGCTGGCCTGCGCGTTGGTGGGCATGGCGATCTGCGCCTTTGGGACACGCTTGTTCCTGCTGGCGGGCGAAAACCCGGCGCTCGCCGCCCATGCCGGGGGCTTTTTGCGCATTCTGTCCGTGGCGATGGTGCCGCTGCTCTTCGCCAATGTGCTGCGCACCTTCGTCTCCACACTGGGGCGCCCGGTGTTTGCCACCGCCATCACCGCGCTGGCCATCCTGGTCAATGGGCTGGGCAATTATACGCTGGTGTTCGGCCATTTCGGCATGCCCGCGCTGGGGCTGACGGGGTCGGGCATGGCCAGCGTCATCACCTCCTGCGCCACCTTCATCGCCTATACGCTGGTGGTGCTGAGCGACCGGCGCTTGCGGCGCTATCGCATTTTCGGCCGCTGGTGGCGCATTGAACTGTCACGCCTGGGGGAAATCTGGCGGCTGGGCCTGCCGATCTTTTCCACCGTGCTGGCCGAAGCGGGGCTGTTCGGCGGCGCGGCCTTTCTGATGGGGCGCATCGGCGAGGTGGAACTGGCCGCCCATGCCATTGCCTTGCAGGTCGCCTCGGTCACCTTCCAATTGCCGATGGGGTTGAGCCAGGGTGCGACGATCCGCGTGGGCTATCACTATGGCGCGCGCGACGTGCCAGCCATGGGCCGGGCCGGATGGGCGGCGATCTGCATCGGGCTAGCGGTGGCCTGCATTTCCTCTTCGGCCATGCTGCTGGTGCCGCGCACGATTCTTTCGGCCTATGTCGACGTGAATGCCGCCGCCAATGCCGCCATGGTGGCACTGGCGGTGCGCTATCTGGCGGTGGCCGCCGCCTTCCAACTGGTCGATGCTCTGCAGGCCGTGGCCCAGGGCACGCTGCGCGGATTGCAGGACACACGCTGGCCCATGACCATCGCGCTGCTGGGCTATTGGCTGCCCGGTTTTGGCACGGCAGTGCTGCTGGGCTTTTACACGCCCTTGCGCGGCACGGGGGTGTGGATCGGGCTGGCCACGGGCCTGCTGGTGGTGGCCGTGGCGCTGCTGGCGCGCTGGATGCGCCGTGAGCGTCTGGGGCTGACTTCAGTTCATCCGGTCTAAAGCCGACCGCTCAAAAAAATCGCAGGCGCGACCCTTGACGCCTCTTGGGGCGGGACCCATATCCCGCCGCGCTGGCACTCTTAGTCGAGAGTGCCAATCCGTGTTCAACATGCTTGAGAGAGGTATCTCCATGTCCTTCCGTCCCCTGCACGACCGCGTGCTGGTCCGCCGCGTTGAGGCCGAGGAAAAGACTGCCGGTGGCATCATCATCCCCGACAGCGCCAAGGAAAAGCCCGCTGAGGGCGTCGTCGTTTCGGTCGGTTCGGGCGCTCGCGCTGAAAATGGCACCGTCACCCCGCTGGACGTCAAGGCTGGCGACCGCGTGCTGTTCGGCAAGTGGTCGGGCACCGAGATCAAGGTCGCGGGCGAAGACCTGCTGATCATGAAGGAAAGCGACATTCTCGGGATTATCGGCTGATCGCCGATGGGCTGGGCGTGATCGCCTGATCCACCCTCCCCCGGAATTTCCCCATCTCACGATTATTCAAAGGAATTTGAAATGGCTGCCAAGGACGTCAAGTTCGGCCGCGACGCGCGCGAACGTATCCTCAAGGGCGTTGACACCCTTGCCGACGCTGTGAAGGTGACCCTGGGCCCCAAGGGCCGCAATGTGGTGATCGAAAAGAGCTTCGGCGCCCCCCGCATCACCAAGGACGGCGTGTCGGTCGCCAAGGAAATCGAGCTGAAGGACAAGTTCGAGAACCTGGGCGCCCAGATGCTGCGCGAAGTGGCCAGCAAGTCGAACGACAAGGCTGGCGACGGCACCACCACCGCCACTGTGCTGGCCCAGGCCATCGTGCGTGAAGGCCTGAAGTCGGTTGCCGCCGGCATCAACCCGATGGACCTGAAGCGCGGTATCGACCTCGCCGTCGAGAAGGTCGTTGCTGATCTCGCCGCTCGTTCCAAGCCCGTGTCGGGTTCGGCCCAAGTTGCCCAGGTCGGCATCATCTCGGCCAATGGCGACAAGGAAGTCGGCGAGAAGATCGCCGAAGCCATGGAAAAGGTCGGCAAGGAAGGCGTCATCACCGTTGAAGAGGCCAAGGGTCTCGAATTCGAGCTGGACGTCGTGGAAGGCATGCAGTTCGACCGCGGCTACCTGTCGCCCTATTTCGTGACCAACCCCGAGAAGATGACGGTTGAGCTCGAAAACCCCTACATCCTGATCCACGAAAAGAAGCTGTCGAGCCTGCAGTCGCTGCTGCCGATCCTCGAAGCCGTGGTGCAGTCGGGCCGTCCGCTCCTCATCATCGCCGAGGACATCGAGGGCGAGGCTCTGGCCACGCTCGTCGTCAACAAGCTGCGCGGTGGCCTGAAGATCGCCGCCGTCAAGGCTCCCGGCTTCGGTGATCGCCGCAAGGCCATGCTGGGCGACATCGCCACGCTGACCGCCGGCGAGATGATCAGCGAAGACCTGGGCATCAAGCTTGAGTCGGTGACGCTGGGCATGCTGGGTCAGGCCAAGAAGGTCACCATCGACAAGGACAACACCACCATCGTCGACGGCACCGGCTCGCATGACGACATCAAGGCCCGCGTCGAGCAGATCAAGGCCCAGATCGAAGTCACCACCAGCGACTATGACCGTGAAAAGCTGCAGGAACGTCTGGCCAAGCTGGCTGGCGGTGTGGCCGTGATCAAGGTCGGCGGCGCCACGGAAGTGGAAGTCAAGGAGCGCAAGGACCGCGTGGACGATGCTCTGCACGCCACCCGCGCCGCTGTGGAAGAAGGCATCGTTTCGGGCGGCGGCACGGCCCTGCTCTACGCCACCAAGGCCCTGAACGGCCTGACCGGCGCCAACGAGGACCAGACCCGCGGCGTCGATATCGTGCGCAAGGCGATTTCGGCCCCCCTCAAGCAGATCGCTGAAAACGCGGGCGTCGATGGCGTTCTCGTGGCCGGCAAGCTGCTCGATCAGTCGGACGAATCGCTGGGCTTCAACGCTGCCACCGAAACCTACGAAAACCTGCTGGCTGCCGGCGTGATCGACCCCACCAAGGTCGTGCGCACCGCGCTGCAGAACGCCTCGTCGGTCGCTGGCCTGCTGATCACCACCGAAGCCGGCATCGTCGAGAAGCCGGAAGACAAGCCTGCCATGCCCGCGATGCCGGGCGGCGGCATGGGCGGCATGGACTTCTAAGTCCAGCTCAGCCTGTCTGAACAAGGAAACCCGGGGGGAGCGATCCCCTCGGGTTTTGTTTTGGCGATGCTGCGCCATCTCCTCAGTTTCGGCCTGTTCCCCTCTCCATCGCACAGGCCGAACATTTCACCGCGCGACCCTATGGCCAACCCGCAAGATAAGTTAACGCATTTGCAGGTTCATGGGTGTATATAGCAGTTTATGCGTGGTCTTCATTTTCGCCTGATGGGTCTTGCCTTGGTGGCCGGTGCGATCATCGCCCCGCCGGCGATGGCCGACGATCTGCAGCAGGCCTTCGACAAGGTTTTCGGCACCGGCAAAACCCCGGTTGCCGTACCCGGCGCGATCCCCAATGCACCTTCCGGTGTCGTGCCCTATGGCAGCGGCTTTGAGGCGCGACTGGCGGCGGTGGCCAATGCTTCCCATGGACGCATCGGTGTCGCGGCGGTCGATCTGTCGAACGGCAAGGGCATTTCGGTCATGGGCGATCAGCCCTTCCCCATGGCCAGCACCGTCAAGATCGCGATTGTCGCCACCTTCCTCGACGGTGTGGATCAGGGCAAGTTTCGCCTGACCGACCGCTTGCCGATCATGATGCCCCGGGCCTCGCGCCCCGGCTCAGGCCCCGCGCCACAGCGGCCCGGCGCACTCTATTCAGCCACGACGCTGATCGACATGGCCATCATTCATTCGAACAATCACGCCACCGATGCATTGCTGGCCGCCATCGGCGGGCCGCAGGCGGTTGATCGCTGGCTGCGCAAGGCAGGCGTGGGCGGCATCCGCATCGATCGCGACATCGCCACACTGGTGCGTGATGATGGCATGATCAATCCGGCCACCACCATCGACCTGCGCGACAGCGCCACGCCCCAGGCCATGGCAACCCTGCTGGCCGGCCTCTATCAGGGCCAGTGGCTGAGCCCGGGCAGCCGCGAGGTGCTGATGTCGGCCATGCGTCGCTGCGCCACGGGCAGCCACCGCATCCGCGGCCTGTTGCCCAATGACGCCATCGTGGGGCACAAGACGGGCACTTTGAACAACACGTCGAGTGACGTGGGCATCATCCGCACCGCTGACGGGCGCAACATTGCCATCGCCATCTATGTGACCGGGCAAGGCAGCAAGCCGGGCCGCGATTCACGCATCGCAACCATCGCGCGCACGGTTTACGAAGGCTATCAGCCCGAACTGGGCGGCATGCGCAGCGTCGTCCCGATCGCCACGCGCTGATTTTTCACCGTCCTGCCCATCATGGCGGCGTTGCTCTCGTGGCGCGCCGCCATTTTTGTGCCCTCGGCCTGGGCTGATCGATCCGGCTGTCTCCGTGAGAAGGACGCGCCTGGCGCCCGGCTGGCGCTGACGAACCATTCTGGCCTGTCAGACGGGGCTCCGGGACATCTCGCCCGCGTCAGGCAAAAGAAAAAGGCGCGCGGATTGCTCCACGCGCCTTTTCCGAATCTTCCGCGCCTGAAAAGGCGCGGGGAAGATTACATGCTCGAGGCAGCCGAGGTGGCGTCCACCGAAGCAGCCGAGTCAGCCGACATGGCGGTGTCGACAGTGGTTTCAACCGAGTCAGCCGAGGTGGCGGGAGCTTCGGTCTTGCCGCAGGCCGACAGGCTCAGAGCGGCGCCAGCGACGGCAGCAGCGAGAATGATCTTGCGCATGATGTAATCCTTGAACAGCGAGTGGACCACGCACGAGGCCGCCCCATGAAGGGGTCGATCACCGCGCGGAAAGCCTACCGCAGGAGTAGACTTCGTTTGCCAGATAATCACCTTGAGCGAGCGATGCAAGCTCTAGTCGCTCCTGACATGTGCAACTCGTCGCGCTGCAACATGCCATGGCCGCATGACAGCTCTGCGAAACGCGCCTTTGCGCGCGTGAATTGAGACGGTATGACCGGCGCGATATGAACCTTCCCGAAACAGAATCCGCCCCCCTGATCACGGCCGCCAGCACAGGCCAGAACCCGGGCGAGCGACGCCCGCATCTCTATCTGGTCGATGGCTCTGCCTACATCTTTCGCGCCTATCATCGCCTGCCCCCGCTCACCAATCCGGTGGGTGTGCCGGTGGGGGCTGTCTATGGTTATACGACCATGCTCTGGAAGCTGGCCGAAGACCTGCACAAGGCCGACGGACCCACGCATTTGGCGGTTATTCTGGACAAGGCGGGCCGTTCCTTCCGCAACGATCTCTACCCCGCCTACAAGGCCAACCGCCCCCCCGCGCCCGAGGATCTGGTGCCCCAGTTCCCCCTGATTCGCGATGCCACGCGCGCCTTCTCGCTGCCCTGTATCGAGGAGGCCGGACTCGAGGCGGACGACCTCATCGCCTCCTATGCAAGGGCGGCCAGCGCGCAGGGGTGGGACGTGACCATCGTCTCCTCGGACAAGGATCTGATGCAACTGGTTGGTCCGCATGAAAATGGCGCGCGGGTCGACATGCTCGATACTATGAAAAATTTACGGATTTTTATTCCCGAAGTGGAGGAAAAATTCGGCGTCACGCCCGATCGGGTTGGTGACGTGCTGGCCTTGATGGGCGATTCGGTCGACAATGTGCCCGGCATTCGCGGCATCGGCCCCAAGACGGCCACCAAGCTGATCGTCGAACATGGCGACCTCGAATCGGCACTGGCCGCAGCGCCCGGCATGAAGGCCAGCAAGCTGCGCGAGAGCCTGATCGAGCAAGCCGATATGGCACGCCTGTCGCGTGTGCTGGTGGCGCTGAAAGAAGATTGCGATCTGCCGCTGCCGCTCGACGCCTTCGAACTGGGCGCGATCCCGCCCGGGCCGCTGGCCGCTTTTCTGAGCGAACATGGCTTCACCAGCCTGCTCAAGCGGCTCGACGGGGGCCGGGGCAGCCCGGAGCGCGCGACGCAACTCAACCCTGCCAAGCCCGTCACTGCCGCAGCAAAGGCCCAGAACAGCCCGCAGGCGCCTGACGTCCTGCCCCCCATCGATGTGGAAGGCTATGACTGCGTGACGACCCTTGAGGCGCTCGACGCCTGGATCGAACGCTGCTTCGCCGCCCGCATCGTCGCATTTGATACCGAAACCAGCGCGCTCGATGCCATCGGAGCCGATCTGGTGGGCGTTAGCCTGGCAATCGGGGCGGGCGGGGCCTGCTACATTCCGCTGGGCCATGGCGGCACCGACATGTTCGCGGAAAAGCCGCAGCAGATCGACCGTAGCGCGGCTCTGGCGCGGCTCAAGCCACTGCTCGAGTCGGACGCGGTGCTCAAAGTTGGCCAGAACGCCAAATATGACCTCAATGTGCTGGCACGCTTTGGCATCACAGTCGGGCCCATCGACGATACGATGGTCATCAGCTTCGATCTCGACGCCGGGCGCAGCGAGGATGGCATCGGCGGCGGCCATGGCATGGACGAGCTGGCGCAGCGCCATCTGGGTCATACCTGCATCGCCTTCAAGGATGTCTGCGGCACGGGCAAGAAGGCGATCAGTTTTGCCGAGGTGCCGCTGGCCCGCGCCACCCAATATGCCGCCGAGGATGCCGAGGTGACATGGCGCCTGCACCGCCTGCTGAAACCCCGTCTGGCGCTGGAAGCCGCGACCCGCATTTACGAGCGTGTGGATCGCCCGCTGATCCCGGTGGTGGCGGGGATGGAGCGCCATGGGATCAAGGTCGACCGTGACAAGCTGGCAGGCCTGTCATCCCAGTTCGCCGAGGCCATCGCCGCGCTGGAAGGCGTGATCCACGCGATGGCGGGTCAGCCCTTCACCATCGGCAGCCCCAAGCAATTGGGCGAGATCCTCTTCGACAAGCTGGGCCTCAAGGGCGGCAAGAAGGGCAAGAGCGGCCAATATTCAACCGACCAATCGGTGCTGGAAAAGCTGGAAGCTGAGGGCGTGCCGATTGCCCGCAAGGTGCTGGAATGGCGCCAGCTGTCAAAATTGCGCTCAACCTATACCGAGGCGCTGCAGGCGGCGATCAGCTCTGTAACGGGCCGCGTCCACACCTCCTATTCGCTGGTGGGCGCGCAGACGGGGCGCCTCTCCTCCACCGAACCGAATTTGCAGAACATTCCGATCCGCACCGAAATCGGGCGCCAGATTCGCGACTGTTTCGTGGCGGAGCCGGGCAATGTCATCCTTTCGGCCGACTATAGCCAGATCGAGCTGCGTCTGGCCGCCCATATGGCCGATGTGCCCGAGCTGAAGGCCGCCTTCGCCTCAGGCGCCGATATTCACGCCGCCACCGCGCAGGAGCTTTTCGGACATGTCGACCGTGACACGCGCGGGCGGGCCAAGACGATCAACTTTGCCATCCTCTATGGCATCAGCCGCTGGGGCCTGGCCGGCCGCCTGGGTGTGACGCCCGAGGAGGCGCAGGCGATGATCGACACCTATTTCCAGCGCTTCCCCGGCATCCAGCGTTACATTCACGACACTTTGTCATCGGTGCGCGAGAAGGGCTATTCCCAGACGCTCTTCGACCGCAAATGCTGGTTCCCGCGGATCAACTCGAAAAATCAGGCCGAACGGCAGGGCAGCGAGCGTGCCGCCATCAATGCCCCCATTCAGGGCACCTGCGCCGACATCATCAAGCGCGCCATGGTGCGGATGGGGCCGGCACTGACAGAGGCCGGCCTGAGCCATGTCCGCATGTTGCTGCAGGTGCATGACGAACTGGTCTTCGAACTGCCCAGCGGCGATGTCGCGGCGGCCAGCGCCGTCATTCGCGCGGTCATGGAAGGGGCCGCTCTGCCATCGGTGACCATCACCGTGCCGCTGGGCGTGGAAATCGGCACTGGCGAAAGCTGGGGCAGCGCGCATTGATGCAGGTTGCCTGACCCCTTCCTCGCTCCACGCGGGCGGCTGCACATCCATGTCTCCGGCTGGATCTGTGGCCGCCCATGCGCGACACCGGGCTGGCAAGGTTCACCCGCCCCCGACGCTGGTTCGTTGAGCCAGAAGGTTGGATAACTGTTTGCCGCGCCAGCCAGAAAGCCCTGGTCGAACCGCCGGCCTCATCGTCAGGCTTACCGAGGCATCAGATCTGCCCCGTGCGGTGAACAAAAAAAGCCCGGCTGAACCAGCCGGGCTGTGAAAGTTTGGGAGAGGATGCCTGAAAGGCACTTTCTATATGTCGTAGTTTTCGCCTTATTGCAAGTGCGAAATGACATGGATGTCAGCAAAACACGGCGATGCCCATAGGCTGACTCGGCAGATTTCCATCATCATACTGATATTGCGAGAATCTCAGTTCAAAAATTGGCCAACCACCATTCGCCCCCTGATCAATTTACGCTGCAGTGCAAAATGGGCGATTCAAATTTTATCGTGGAACGCCATGCGCTTGGCCGAGCCCTTACGGAGATTCACCGAGGGATTTTGAACCATAACCTCATTGCCGACATGGCGCAGCATAGCAGTTGGGCTAAGATAACCGGCCCGGTGCTCGTCATGCCTCGTCACCGAGTCGTGGCCATGGTGAGCAGACAAAAAAAGACCCGGCGGTTAGGCCGGGCCGTGGAAGTTTTGGGAGAGGATGCCTGAAAGGCGAGTTCTGTATGGCTGATTCCCAGCATTCCGGCAAATGCAAAATTCTCACGAACCAGTGAAAAATTAGACATTCTACCGTGATAATATTTCTATATCTAAATCAATAATTTATGAAATTATCTCTGCCTGGATGATTTAGAAATCAGAGATTTCACAATAATTTTCTAATTTTTTAGCACCAAATTGGTAAAATCTACAAATCGGATCACGACTGTCTCGCGATTCGACCGCTCAGGGTTCATATTTTTACCAAATTTTGCGAATAATATATCCAAATCGGTTCAGTGAGCTAAGAGCAAGGCCAGTTTCTTTTCCTTTTCAAGGAAATGCCGGGTCACCCCGCCAACCAGAAACTCCCGCAACCGGCTGTGCCCATAGGCGCCCATCACCAGCAGATCCGCCCCCAGACGGGCGACCTCCACAGCCAGCGTCCCTTCGATCGAGCCACTGCGCGCGACTTCGACCACCTCGGCCTTGATATCGTGCCGAGCCAGATATTTCACCGCATCGCAGACCGGAAAGCTCTCGGCCCTGGCGGCAACATTGAGCACATGGATCTGCACGGCCTGCGAGAGAATCGGCAGCGCCAGACGCAGGGCGGCGCCCGCCTCATCCCCACCATCCCACGCCACACACACGCAATCGAAAGGCACCGTCAGCGGGCGGTCCTCAGGCACCACCAGGACCGGCGTGCCGCCGCCCAGCACCACCTCGTCCACATAGGGCAAGTCGCGCGACAGGACGATGACGTCGCTGAGCCGCGCTGCCTCGGCCAGCGCATTGGCCGGATCATCCTCGGCTCGCAGCACGTCATAGGGCACGTCTTCATTCTGCAGGCGCTTGTGCAGCGTCTCGGCATAGGCATCGTCACTGGCCACCGCCTCACGCACGACATCGGCTGCCAGATAACCGCTGCCCATGGCATCGGTCACCAGATAGCGGGCGATGGGCGTGTCGACGAGGACGGTGAGATGCCCACGATTGGCGCGGGCCAGCGACAGGGCACCTTGCAGGCGCATTTCGCTTTCAGGCTTGCGGTCGGCTAGGACGAGGATCGAACGCATGGTCAGTCTCCCTCGGGGCCGACAAAGGGGGACGGCCCCATGAGTCTATAATGCCTCAGATGAGATGCCGTGCCATGATTTGGGTCAAACAGGCGCCGTGGAGGTACAAAAGAAAAGGGCGCGCCCTGCGGCACGCCCCTCTCCTTGCGGCAATCCTGACAGCGTCGATCAGGCCAGCGCGGTCTTGAGCGCATCGACCAGATCGGTGCGCTCCCAGGGGAAGAAATCGCCCTGCGCGCTGCGGCCGAAATGGCCATAGGCGGCGCTGGGCTGATAGATCGGCTTGTTGAGGCCAAGACCGTTGCGGATACCGCGCGGGGTCAGGCCGCCCAGCTTTTCCTCGGACACATGGGCGATGGCCTTTTCCAGCGCCGCATCATCCACCGTGCCCGTCCCATGCGTATCGACATAGAGCGACAGCGGACGCGACACGCCGATGGCATAGGACAGCTGGATGGTCACGCGCGAGGCAAGACCGGCGGCGACCACATTCTTGGCCAGATAACGCGCCACATAGGCAGCGCTGCGATCCACCTTGGTCGGGTCCTTGCCCGAGAAGGCGCCGCCGCCATGCGGAGCCGCGCCGCCATAGGTGTCGACGATGATCTTGCGGCCGGTCACCCCGGCGTCACCGTCAGGACCACCGATCTCGAAGCTGCCGGTGGGGTTGATGTGCCAGGCCGTGGTATCCGACACAAAACCCTCGGGCAGAATGTCGGTGACGGTCTTTTTCACATAGGCCTTGAGCTCGACATCCTTGGCACCCTCGTCATAACCGGGCGCATGCTGGGTCGAAACGACAATGGCGGTGGCCGCCACCGGCTTGCCATCGACATAACGCAGCGTCACCTGGCTCTTGGCGTCAGGCTCCAGGAAAGGCGCCGCGCCCGAATGGCGATCCTCGGCCAGCTTCGCCAGGATCTTGTGGCTGTAATAGAGCGTGGCCGGCATCAGATCGGGCGTATCATTGCAGGCAAAGCCGAACATGATGCCCTGGTCGCCCGCGCCCTCATCCTTGTTGGCGCCCGCGTCCACGCCCTGGGCGATATGCGCCGACTGGCCGTGCAGGCGGTTGATGAACTCGAACTTCTCCCAGTGGAAGCCGTCCTGCTCATAGCCGATGCGCTTGACCGTCTCGCGCACGGTCTTCTCGATCTCTTCCTGTGCGCCCGGCGCCCAGGCGCCATTCTCATAGACGCCCTTGCAGCGGATTTCGCCCGCCAGCACGACAAGCTGAGTGGTTGTCAGCGTCTCGCAGGCGATGCGCGCCTCGGGGTCCTTCGAGAGAAACAGGTCGACGATCGAGTCGCTGATCTGGTCGGCAACCTTGTCGGGATGGCCCTCGGAAACGCTTTCAGAGGTGAAGAGATAATCGCTGCGCATACGGATCCTGCGATATAAAGGAAACTTTATGTGGGCCGCTTCCTAAACCCGGCGGCGCCACAACACAAGGGCGCTGGCGACAAGAAGGACCAAAGCAAGCCCAAGCGGAACTATGTTGCCTGCGCGGGCAAACAATGTCGGGGCATGGGCCGGCGGCACCATGCCGTCAAAACGCGCCGCCACGCCGCGCGGCGCCCAGTGGCGGACAAGACCATCGGCATCGACCACTGCGCTCACCCCATTGGTGGTGGAGCGCAGCACCGGCAGCCCCTCCTCAATGGCGCGCAGCCGCGCCTGCGCCAGATGCTGGGGCGGGCCCCAGGCGCCAAACCAGCCATCGTTGGACGGGTTCACGATGTAGTCGGGCCGGTGATCGCGATCGACCACCTGGCCGGAAAAGATAATCTCGTAACAGATCTGGATGCCAGCCTTGCCCAGATCACCCAGATCAATCGTCCGCGGCCCCGGCCCGGCACGAAAGTCGATCTCGCCGGGCACCAGACGCGCCAGCCCCAGCGGCTTCAAAATCGAGCGCATCGGCAGATATTCCCCATAGGGCACCAGATGCGCCTTGGCATAGCTGCCCACGATCCGCCCCTGCCCATCAAGCGCCGTCACCACATTCTGCCCGCCGACCGCTTCCTGCCCCTTGATATCGAGATCCACAGAACCGGTGAGCAGCACACCCCGCGCGCCCGCCACGCGGCCCAGACGCATGCGCGCCAGATCCGGGTCGCCGGCAAAGGTGCTTTCGTAATACCAGGCTGGATAGCCATCGCGCATGTAATCGGGAACGCCTGATTCCGGCCAGAGCAGCAGGCGATGTTCATCGGCATGGCGCGGCCATGAGAGCAGCGCGCTTTGCTCAAACTGCGCCTCGAAATGGGCGGGATCATCAAGATCGGATTGGGCGATGTTGGGCTGTATCAGCGTATAGGCGATATGCCCCTGCGCCTGCGGGCCCGCCCCCGGCCAGACCATCGCCACGCCCACCAGCACCATCGGGGCCGCCACGAGGGCGATGCCCGGCCTCCATTCACCATCGACAAGAGCCCGGCCGCCCAACGCCACCAGCGCCGCGAGCAAGGCCGCCAGCCCCGAAAGCCCATAGGTGCCGATCCAGGGCGTCAGCGCCGCCAGACCGGCATGGGCTTCATCACCGAGCAGCGCCACGCCCAGCGGGTTCCAGGCAAAGCCGGTAAACAGCCACGACCGGAGCCACTCGCTGATGATCCAGCAACCGGCAAAGCCCGGCACCAGCGCGCGCGCATCGCGGCGCAGCCCCCATGCCCCCACCGCCGCCAGCGCGGGAAACAGGGCAAGATAGAGCGAGAGCAGCACCACCGCGATGCCCCCCAGCGCCGCCGGCATCTTGGCCTGATAGGTAAAGGCCGTGGCGATCCAGCTGTTGCCGGCGGAAAAATGGCCCACGCCCCAGACCCAGCCGATCAAGCCCGCCTCGCGCCACGTCCGCGCCCGGCATACCAGCCAGACCAGCGCAGCCACACCCAGCATCATCGCCGGCCACAGCGCCAGCGGCCGGAACCCCAGCGCCGCCAGCGCGCCGAGCAGCCCGACCGCCGCGCCCTGCCAGCCCCATGTCCAACACCGCTGACCCAAGGCGCCTAAACGCCGCTTACATCCGGAAAAGCCTGCCATGGCCGGTGGCTTAGCGTGGCAGCCGCGCGGCGCAAGGATTCGCTGCCCCGCCCCGCCGCTTTGGCCCGCATGCAAAAAGGGCGGCCTGTCCGGTTCTCACCCGACAGGCCGCCCCTTTGCGTCCATATCAGCCCGGCTTAGCCGACCTTTTGCAGCGATTCGTCGCCAGCAGCCTCTGCCGCCTTTTCAGCGGCAGTCTTGCGGCGCGCGCGCTTCTTGGGCGCGGGTGCCTCCTCGGCGACCACGGGCGCTTCCTCGCTCTTGCGTCCGGCGGAAATCGACGGGGGCAGCAGCGCAGGGTCCATCGCCGGGGCAACCTCGGCCACCGGCGCTGCTTCGGCACTGGCCGGCGCTTCACGGCGCTCACCACGCGCCGGGCGGCGATCCTCACGGCGCGCACGCGGGGTGCGGGCCGCGCGGCTTTCGCGCAGGAAGGGGTTTTCGGCCGGTTCGTAGACAGTCATCGGCTCTTCGCCGGCGCTATCCGATGCGGTGGTCTCGACAGGCTCGGCCTCGCGCCGGGGCTGTTCCTCGCGACGCGGGGCTTCCTCGCGGCGGCGGTCCTGACGGGGATGATGCTCCCCGCGCTGGTCGCGGGCCTGATCGGAACGGCTGCTGTCAGCACGGTTCACATCAGCGCGATTGCCATCGACACGATTGCCGTCACCGCGCCCGTTATCCTCGCGTTCGCGGCGGGTGTAGACAGGCGGCTGGTCGAAGGTGGGGAAATCGCTTTCCACCGAGAAATCCGAACCGTCGTCGCCCTCGTCGCGCATACTGTCGCCGCCTTCCTGCCAGCGGTCATCGCGGCGGGCGCGCGCCTCTTCCTGGCGCTGGCGCGTATCGGCAATCACGCGGAAATAGTGATCGGCAAACTGCAGGTAATATTCAGCCGTGACGCGATCCCCATTGAGATGGGCATCATGCGCCAGCTTGCGATATTTTTCCAGCAACTGGGGCGCATTGCCGCGCGCGCGGCTGTCAATGCGGTTGACCTGCTGATTACCACCTTGCGGGCGACCATTGTTGTTACCACGGCCGCGCCGACGGTTGTTGTTGTTGTTACCACGATTGTTGTTCAAGGGATCGGTCTTCCTTAAACCCGGACTGCCGCGCGGCCTTGATAACCATGTTTTATCATAACCATAGTTAAAGCACCGGCGGGCCAGTCGCCCGTCCATTCTTGCGACCCTCCCCCAAAGGGTCTGCGATTGGCGCGAGCCATTGGCGGTATGCCATTTTGGCCCGGTACCCGATCCCGTTCCGTTGAACGGCATAGAGCCCGCCCTGCATGTATCAAGTCCCGTGAGCTGCAACGCCTGGGGCCCCGACATGGATGCTGGAGTTG
Source organism: Sphingomonadales bacterium (assembly GCA_028871475.1). Taxonomy (GTDB): domain Bacteria; phylum Pseudomonadota; class Alphaproteobacteria; order Sphingomonadales; family Sphingomonadaceae; genus Novosphingobium. The sequence goes on from JAGWMZ010000005.1 coordinate 128,998, forward strand.
GGCAAACCAGAGGGGAAGCGATCATCCCTCGGCGTGCCTGATGTTCATTTAAGGATCATGCAGACAAAAGCCAAGCGGAATCTTGCGATCAACCGCCCTCTTTCGGGGATATCTGCATTTGGAGCACGCGCGGACGCGCCGCCAGATCGCGATGAAGGGTCACCCGCAGGCCCGCCGCCTGCGCCATGGCCGTCACAGGATCGGCCTGTTGATGGCCTATTTCGACCAGCGCCACACCGCCGGGCGCCAGCAGTCCGGGAAGGGCCGGCAGCAGAATGGCATAATCATCGAGCCCCTCGGGCCCGGCGAACAGGGCGCTGGCCGGTTCATGGTCGCGCACGCTGGCCGCAAGGGGGGCATCGCATTCGACATAGGGGGGGTTGGCGAGAATAAGGTCAAAATGTCCAAGGCCTTCCGCCCAGCCGGGCTTCGTCCAGTCGCCCACCGCGATGGTCGCACGCGCCGAAAGTCCCAGTTGCCCGGCATTGCCCTGTGCCACGGCCCGCGCGCCGGCTGACCGCTCAAACCCGATGCCGCTGGCCAGAGGCAAATGGTGCAGCACCGAAAGCAACAAGGCGCCCGAACCTGTTCCCAGATCGAGGACGCGCCTTGCATCCGGGCGGGCGGCCAGAGCAGCCTCGACCAGCACCTCGCTGTCACCGCGCGGGATCAGCACATCGGGCGTGACGGTGAAATCCAGCCCGAAGAACTCCTGCGCGCCGATGATGTAGGCCACCGGCTCATGCGCCGCGCGGCGATCGATCAGCGCGGCAAAGCCTGCGGGCTCTGCCTCCTGTCCACGGCCCAGCAGCATGGCCGAGCGGGTCACGCCCAGCGCATGGGCCATCAGCAGCTCGGCATCGAGGCGGGCTGTGTCACTGGTTTGCGCCAGACGCTGAGTGGCCAGGCGCAGGGCCTGCGTCACGGTCCGGCTCACGCCCTCATTCCCCCAATGCAGCCAGACGCTTGGCCTGATCCTCGGCAATCAGCGCATCGATCAGTTCGGCAAGGCCCGGACCTTCCAGCACTTCGGCCAGGCGGTGCAGGGTCAGGTTGATGCGGTGGTCGGTGACGCGGCCCTGCGGAAAATTGTAGGTGCGGATGCGTTCGGAACGGTCGCCGCTGCCGACCATGGCGCGGCGGGCCTCGGCCTCGGCGCCCTGGGTTTCGGCGCGGCGCTGGTCATAGATGCGCGTGCGCAGCACCTGCATCGCCTTGGCCTTGTTCTTGTGCTGGCTGCGTTCGTCCTGACAGATCACCACGATGCCGGTGGGCAGATGGGTCAGCCGCACCGCCGAATCGGTGGTGTTGACATGCTGGCCGCCCGCGCCGCTGGCCCGGAAGATGTCGATCTTGATGTCCTTGTCCTCGACCTGCACATCAACCTCATCGGGTTCGGGCAGGACGGCGACAGTGGCGGCGCTGGTGTGGATGCGCCCGCCCGATTCGGTGACGGGCACACGCTGGACACGGTGGACACCGCTCTCGAACTTCAGTTTCGCGAAAACGCCCTGCCCCGCGACATTGGCGACCACTTCCTTGAAGCCGCCCAACTCATTGGCGTTGACCGAGATGAGTTCGACCCGCCAACCCTGCTCGGCGGCGAAGCGTTCATACATCCGGTAAAGGTCGGCGGCGAAAAGCGCGGCCTCGTCGCCGCCGGTTCCCGCGCGGATTTCCAGCATGGCGGGGCGGCTGTCGGCCACATCGCGCGGCAGCATGGCGATGGAGAGCGCGCGCTCAGCCTGCGGCAGATCCTCGCGCAGGCGGGTCAGTTCCTCCTCAGCCAGGGCGCGCATCTCGGGGTCGTCCTGCATGGCGGCGAGGTCAGCCTGCTCGGCCCGCATGGCCGAGACGGCAGCAGCGGCGCGGGCCACCGGCTCCAGCTCGGCATAGTCGCGGCTGGCGGCAACGAAATCGCCACCCTCCAGCGTGCCTGAGGCTAGGCGTGCTTCAAGCTGGGCAAAACGCGCGGAAATTTGCGCGAGGCGGGCGTCGGAGATGGTCATTGAGCGGGTGAGTCAATTCGCAGTTGAAGCTCCCGACCGTGCTCAATCGTGAAACTGTCGTCGACATAGAATTTTTGCTCGAGCGTTTGTAGAATGTCGTCTGCAAGATCAGTCGCAACGCTTTGATTTGAAGTAAGTGATTTTACTCGCAGATTGGCAAACGCTCCAGCAGATAGCCCACGGTCATCAAGAACCAGAATCAATTGAGGATTAAGCTTTACTGCCTTGGCAAACCGCTTTTTTACGCCGCCACTCGCAATGACGTCAACCGACACCCCTTTTCGCCGCAGCCCAAAGCCCAACGCACAAGCCGATTGATCAAGCCCTGCAGCCTCAGAAACGACTGCGACGTTCAGCCGCGATTCTTTAACCTGCCCAGCATCGGCGACCAGCATGGCCAGCCGCTCAATGCCCGCCGCCCAGCCGACCGCAGGCGTGGGCGCGCCGCCCAGCGATTCCATCAGCCCGTCATAGCGCCCGCCGCCCAGCACGGTGCCCTGCGCGCCCAGCCGATCCGTCACGAATTCGAACGCCGTGTGGCGATAGTAATCCAGCCCACGCACCAGCGCGGGGGCCCGCACCCAGGCGACACCCGCCGCATCGAGATCGCCCGTCACCTTGGCAAAGAAGTCCTGCGCCTCGCTCGAGAGATAATCGTCGATCTTTGGCGCGTCCACCGTGAAGGGCTTGTCGCGCGGGTCCTTCGAATCGAGGATACGCAGCGGGTTACGCTCCAGCCTGTCCTGCGAATCCTCGCTCAGGCTGGCCTTGTGTTCGCGGAAGTATTCGATCAGCGCCGCGCGCCAGGCCTCGCGGCTCTCGCCATCGCCCAGCGTGTTGAGCTGCAAGGTCACGCCATCGGCAATGCCCAGTTCTTTCAGCAACTGGTCGGCCATCACCAGCAATTCGACATCGGCGGTGGGTTCCGCCGCGCCGATCACCTCGGCGTCGATCTGGTGGAACTGGCGGTAGCGGCCCTTTTGCGGGCGCTCATAGCGGAACAGGGGGCCGTGCGTGGCCAGCTTCACCGGCGCATATTGCTGCCAGCCATTGGTGATGTAGGCCCGCGCCAGGCCAGCGGTGAACTCGGGCCGCAGGGTCAGCGACTCGCCGCCGCGGTCCTCGAAGGAATACATCTCCTTCGACACCACATCGGTTGTCTCACCCAGCGAGCGCGAAAAGACGGTGGTCTTTTCAAACACCGGCATTTCCACCCGGCGGAACCGATAGAGGCGGCGAATGCGCTCAAAACTTTCCACGACGCGGGCAAAGGCCTCGGCGTCGGCGCCGAAAATGTCCTGCGTGCCGCGAATGGCCTGCGGCGTCTCGATACGGGCGGGTTTTTCACTCTTGCTCATGGGACAAGCCCCCTAGCGCCGCACGGGGCCTCCGTGAAGCCCAGTTTACAGGCTCGCAACCCTCACCAGCCAACAAAGATAACAATCTTCCGCAATTCGCCATTTGCCCCACAGAAGATTGTTGCGCACCTTACGGGTTCGCGTCACAAAAGCGCGCCATGACAAAAACCCATATCATTGCGCCCCTCGCGCTCGCCCTTTCCCTTGCAACCAGCCACCCCGCCATCGCGCAGGGTCAGATGCGTTCCGCTCCCAAGGCGGTGCCACTGCCCCATTCGGTGCCCGATGCGGTGGACAAGCCCTATCCGGGCGGCACCATCGCGCTGGACATTGATGCCAGCGACACGGTGCACGCAGCCTATCGCGTGACCGAGACGATTCCCGTCGCCAATGGCACCAAGGACCTGATCCTGGAGCTGCCGCAGTGGATTCCGGGCAATCACTCGCCCAACGGCACGATGAGCGAACTGGTGGACGTGCAGTTCTTCGCCAATGGCAAGCCGCTCAAGTGGTGGCGCGATCCGGTCGAAGTCTTTGCTTTCCATCTCGAGCTGCCTGCCGGCACCGCGCAGGTGGTGGCCAAGTTCATCAACACCTCGCCCCTGCAGCCCAATGAAGGCCGCGTGACGGTGACCCCCGACATGCTCAACTTGCAGTGGGACCGCATGAGCCTTTATCCCGCCGGCTATTACGTGCGGCAGATCAAGTTCAAGCCGACGGTGAAGTTCCCCGCGGGCTGGGGCGTGGCGACCGCGCTCGACGGCAAGGAGCAGAGCGGCGACACGGTGACCTGGGCGCCGGTGGAATATGACACGCTGGTCGATTCGCCGGTAATGGCGGGCGTCAACTTCAAGCGTTTCGACCTGGGCAAGAATGTCGCCATGGATGTAGTGGCCGATCGTCCGGAAAATCTCGACGTCAAGCCCGAGCATATCGGTGCCTACAAGGCCCTCGTCGATGAGGCCTTCCTGACCTATGGCGCGCATCACTTCGACCATTACGACATTCTGCTGGCCCTTTCGAACAAGCTGGGCGGCATCGGTCTTGAGCATCACCGTTCGTCCGAGAACTCGATGCAGCCCAAGGCGCTGACCGACTGGAAGGATCTCGACTGGGCGCGCAACGTCATCCCGCATGAGATCAGCCATAGCTGGGACGGCAAGTTCCGCCGCCCGGCCAAGCTGTGGACCCCCGACTATCGCCAGCCGATGCAGGACAATCTGCTGTGGGTTTATGAAGGGCAGAACCAGTTCTGGGGCCTGATCCTGGCCGCGCGTTCCGGCGTGCAGAGCAAGGAGAATGTGCTGGGCCAGTTCGCTTCCTATGCCGGCATGTTCACCTATGAGCCGGGACGCGAATGGCGCAGCGTGGAGGACACCACCCACGATCCCATCATCGCCAACCGCCGTCCCAAGCCCTTTGCCACGCTGGACCGCAACGAGGATTACTACACCGAAGGCGCGCTGGTCTGGCTGGAAGCTGACCAGATCATCCGCGAGGGCACCGGCGGCAAGAAGGGCCTCGACGATTTCGCCAAGGTCTTCTTCGGCATCAAGAACGGTGACTGGGGCGAAGTGCCCTATGAGTTCGAGGATGTGGTGAAGGCGCTCGACACGGTCTATCACTATGACTGGGCCAGCTTCCTGCACACCCGCCTGCAGACGCCGGGCCAGCCTGTGCCGCTCAATGGCATCGAAAAGGGCGGCTACAAGCTGGTCTGGAAGGACACACCCAATTCCTATGACAAAGGCCGTATCGACGCGGCCAAGGGCGCGGTTTCGCTCAGCTATTCGCTGGGCGTGGGCATCAGCAAGGACGGCACCGTCACCAGCACCGTCTGGGGCAGCCCGGCCTTCAAGGCGGGTCTGGTCACCGGCGCCAAGATCCTGGGCATCAATGGCCGCAGCTATGATGGCGACGACATGAAGGACGCCGTCACCGCCGCCAAGGGCACCACCACGCCGATCACTCTGGTGGTGGAACGCGCCGGCCGCGTGCAGACCATCTCGATCGATTACCACGATGGCCTGCGCTACCCCTGGCTGGAAAAGACCGCCAAGGGCGAGGCCGGTCTCGACCTGCTGCTGGCCCCGCGCCGCCCGGGCGCGAAGTAAGGCATGGGGGCGCAAAAGCCCCCGGCCGCGTCGGGAAAGAGCCAGAGCCGCTGGCTGCTTCCCCCACGCTTTTTGCTGTTCCTGGCCAGTTTCGCGCTGGCCGGGGCAGCGTTTCTGCCCCTTGCCCAGCGCTGGAGCCAGGCCATGCTGGGCGGCTTTGATGCAGGGGCCTTGATTCTGGCAGCCTCGCTCTGGTCACTGACGCGCGACAGAACACCCGGCCAGATCCGCCGCCATGCGCAGGACAATGAGGCAAGGCGCCTTGGCGTGCTGATCATCACCACGCTGGTGATGGCGGTGATCATCATCGGCGTGGCCGTCGAACTGCCCGATGCCAGGCGTGAATCGGGCGCGGGCCACATGCTTTCCATGCTTTTGGTCTTGGCCACATTGGTTATTGCATGGGTCTTTTCGAATCTCATCTGCGCCCTGCACTATGCCCATCTGTTTTATCGTGATGGCAGCGAAGGCGGGTTGAAATTCCCCTCGGACGAGCAGGACTATTGCCCCAATCTCTGGGATTTTATCTATTTTTCCCTGACGATGGGCATGGCTTTCGCCACATCGGACGTGGCTATTACTGCCAGCAACATCCGCCGCTTTGCCACCATGCATGGCACCGCCGCGTTCTTTTACAATCTGATTGTGCTGGCCTTCACAATAAATGTAACGGCTGGCGGTTAGGTCAGGTTGCAATGCAACAAACCGGCGTCTAGGGCTCGATGCAGTGCATTTCTCGCGCAAGGGGTCACGGGGCCCAAGGCGCTTTTTACAACGACGGTGTCATGGATATCAGCAAGATTTCGGTGGGCAAGAACCCGCCCGACAACCTCAACGTCATCATCGAAGTGCCCACCGGCGGTGAACCGGTGAAGTATGAGTTCGACAAGGAATCGGGCGCGCTGTTCGTCGACCGCATCCTGCACACGCCGATGCGCTATCCGGCCAACTATGGCTTCGTGCCGCACACGCTCTCGCCCGATGGCGATCCGCTCGACGCTCTGGTCGTGGCGCGTTCGCCCTTCGTGCCCGGTTCGGTGATCCGCGCGCGTCCCATCGCTGTGCTCAACCTTGAAGACGAAGCGGGCGGCGATGAAAAGCTGCTCTGCGTGCCCGACGACAAGACCTTCCCCTACTATGCCAATGTGGCCGAGAAGGAAGATCTGCCCGACATCATCTCGCAGCAGATCGAGCACTTCTTCACCCACTACAAGGATCTGGAGAAGGAAAAGTGGGTGCGCGTGGGCACCTGGGGCACTGCCGAGGATGCGCGCCGCATCGTTCTGGAAGCGATCGAGCGCTATCAGGCCGGCAAGTAAGGTTCAGGCCTTCAAGCCTTAAGGAAAGGGCGGCTCCCGATGGGGATGCCGCCCTTTTGCCTTGTGGGCGGCCCTTGATCCCGGATCAGTCGCCCGCCACCATCATGCCATCCACCCGCAAGGTGGGCACATTGATGCTGCGCCACAGTTCCAGATCATCAGCCGGGGTCAAGGCTGCAAACATGTCGAGCAGATTGCCAGCGATGGTGAAGCCCGATACCGGCTCAGCCAATTCGCCCTTCACGATGCGCCGCCCCGATGCGCCCCGGCTGTAATCGCCCGTCAGCGCATTGACGCCATGGCCGATGAGATCGGTGACATAGATCCCCTCCTCGATGTCGGCCATCAAGGCCTCGGGCGACGGCGTGCCCGCCATCATGAACAGATTGCTGACCCCCGCGCCCGGCGCGCCCGACACCCCGCGCGAGGCATGGCCCGTGGGCGCCAGACCCAATTGCCGCCCCGTGGCACTGTCCACCAGCCAGCCTTGCAACACGCCATCGCGCACCAGATCGAAACGCGCCGTCGGCAGGCCCTCGCCATCAAAGGGGCGCGAACGCAGGCCACGGAGCTGATGCGGTTCGTCGTAAATGGTGATGCCGCTGTCGAACAGGCGCTGGCCCAGCCGGTCAATGAGGAAGCTCGACCGCCGCGCCACCGCCGCGCCCGACATGGCACCTGCCAGATGACCCAGCAGGCTGCCCCCCACGCGCGGATCGAAGAGGATGGGCACGGGGCCACTCTTGACGCGGGCCGGATTGAGCCGCGCCACGGCGCGTTCCCCGGCCTGACGGCCGATCTCCCGCGCCTCGGGCAGGTCGGCCAGGTGGCGCGCGGCACGCCAGGCCGAATCGCGCTCCATCGCGCTGCCCTCGCCCGCCACGGCGCCGGCGGTGATCGAACGCGAGGTCGTGCCATAGCTGCCGGCAAAGCCATGGCTGGTGGCAAGGCCGATGACCGCCCCGCCGCTGCTCACCGTGGCACCATCGGTGTTGGTGACGCCCGGGACAGCGCGCAGGGCCTCGTCCGCCTCCTGCGCCATGGCCCGCAACTGCTGCGGCGACAGGGTGAACGCGTCGAGAAGATCGAGATCAAGCGGAGGCGTGCGCAGCAGTCGGTCCTGCGGGGCAAGGCCGGCATAGGGGTCCTGCGGCGCGGCGCGCGCCATGGCGATGGCGCGTGAGGCCAGTTCGTCCAACGCCTCATCGCTCAGATCCGAGGAGCCGATGGTGGCCGAACGCTGGCCAACAAAGACGCGCAGGCCGATATGTTCATTGTCCGAACGCTCGACATCCTCCAGCCTGCCCAGCCGCACTGTCACGCTTTCCGAGGAATCGCGGACATAGACCGCATCGGCGGCATCCGCCCCGGCGCGGCGGGCACGCTCGATCAGGGTAACGGCGCGTTCCTGCGGGTCGATCGATTGGGACATGTCGGCAGGTCACTCCACGCGAGGGCGCGCCATGGCGGCGCATCACCATCACGGCCCCTAGCTCTGGATCAGCGACGGAGCAACAATCAGGCGAAGAGCAGCGCCAGCAGGCGAAACACGCCGGCGATCGCAAAGGGCAGGCCCAGCGCCAGCGCCCAAAGACCCGTGACATCGCGCCGGTAACGCGAAACCAGCGCGGGATCGGCTGCCTCGGCATCACCCAGCCGGCTCCACCGGCGTTCAAAGCGGCGGCAGGCCGGAATGATGCCCGCCACCAGAATGACCAGCGCCGCAAAAGGCAGCACCGAGGCCCCGCGCGCGCGCAACACGCCCATCGTCAGCACGATCTGCAGCGCCGTGTAGGCCAGCAAGGCAAAGGCGATGTTGTCACTCATCCGCTTGCGCCAGTCGAGCCGGCGACGCCCGGCGCGCAGCATCCCATGGCCACCGGGCGCATGGGATTTCTGCGCTGGCTTGCGGTTCATGAAAGCGGCTCCGGACAATCAGTGTCGAACATCACGGTTCGATAAAACATCCCCGCCCGCGCGAGACAAGCCCGTAAGCCCGCAAATCAACAGTCTTGGCGTAATTTCGTAACACTCCATGCAGGAAACCTGCCAGATCGGGATGGAACGGCTTGCCGTGCGGGCGCAGCTTGCCTAAATCACCCCTCTGATGACCGACACCATCGCCCCCCACTCCAGCGCCATGGGCGCCAATGCTCCCACTTTCAGCGGGTTGGAGGTGGTTTCCATCGCCAAGAGCTATGACAAAAGGGCGGTGCTCACCGACATTTCGCTCTCGGTGGCCAAGGGTGAGGTGCTGGGCCTGCTGGGCCCCAATGGCGCGGGCAAGACGACCTGCTTCTATTCGATCATGGGGCTGGTCAAACCGGATTCGGGCCGCGTGCTGCTCGATGGCGTGGATATCACCCGCCTGCCGATGTATCGCCGCGCCATTCTGGGTCTGGGTTATCTGCCGCAGGAAACCTCGATCTTTCGCGGGCTGACGGTGGAGCAGAACATTTCCTCGGTTCTCGAACTGATTGAGCCGGACCGCGATGTGCGCGAAAGCGAACTCGAACGCCTGCTCGATGAATTCGGCCTGACCCGGCTGCGCTCCAGCGCCGCCATGGCACTGTCGGGTGGTGAACGCCGTCGTTGCGAAATTGCCCGCGCGCTGGCGGCCAAGCCCTCGATCATGCTGCTCGACGAACCCTTTGCCGGCATCGACCCGCTCTCGATCGGCGACATCCGCCATCTGGTGAAGGATCTCAAGGGCCGCGGCATCGGCGTGCTCATCACCGACCACAACGTGCGTGAGACGCTGGACATCTGCGACCGGGGCACCATCGTCTATGGCGGTCAGGTGCTGTTTGCCGGCAGCCCGGAGGCGCTGGTGGCCGATGAAAACGTGCGCCGGCTCTATCTGGGTGAGAGTTTCACCCTGTGACCGCGCCTGAGACCCGCATCTGATGCCGGTTCGGGGGGGCTGAGCCATGGCGATGGGCCCGCGGCTGGACCTGCGGCAATCCCAGTCGCTGGTGATGACGCCGCAATTGCAGCAGGCGATCAAGCTGCTGGCGCTCTCCAATCTGGAAATCGAGACCTTCATCGGCGACGCGCTCGACGCCAATCCCCTGCTCGAAATCGGCACGCCCGTCGATACGCCCGGAGAGGCTGGCGAGGAGCGCCGCACATCACTGGAAAGCTCGCCCGTCGACATGCTGATCGGCGAAGGCAGAGGCAGCGAGGACCGCCCCCTCGATATTGACGCCGCCACGCTCGACATCGACCATGACACGGGCGATGCCACGGCCAGCGCCCCCGATGCCCCGGCGGAAGGCAGTTTCGAGGGTCCCTATGAAAGCGCCTATGACGGAGAGGCGCGTAGCGCCCCCTCGGGCGAGGCACCGGCCATTGATGAACATGGCGAGAGCGGCACCTCGCTCGCTCAGCATCTCCATGCACAGATCGGGGCGCAACTGGGCGTGGCGGGCCAGGATGGCACGCGCATCGGCTTCATCGCCCGCTTCCTCATCGACCAGCTCGACGAGGCAGGCTATCTGCCGCTTCCCCCTGCCGAACTGGCCGACGACCTGCGGGTGCCTCTGTCCGATATCGAGGCCGCCCTGGCGCTGGTGCAGACGCTGGAGCCGACCGGCGTGGGCGCGCGCAGCCTGTCCGAATGCATTGCCCTGCAGGCGCGCGAGGCAGACCGTTACGACCCGGCCATGGCGCGGCTGATCGACCATCTCGATCTGGTCGCACGGGGCGAATTTGTCCGTTTGAAACGCATGTGCGGGGTGGATGACGAGGATCTGGCCGACATGCTGCGCGAGTTGCGGGGCTATGATCCCAAGCCGGGGCTGCGCTATGGCGGCGGCGGGGGCGAGCCGGTGGTGCCCGACATCCTGATTTCCGCACGCGCCGATGGCGGGTGGAATGTCACGCTCAATCAGGCGACGCTGCCGCGCCTCATCGTCAACCGCAGCTATTATGTCGAGATGCGGCGCGGCTGCGATGACAAGGCCGGGCGCGGCTGGCTCTCGGAAAAGCTGGCCGACGCCAATTGGCTGATCAAGGCGCTGGACCAGCGGCAGAAAACGATCCTCAAAGTCGCCAGCCAGATCGTCACCGAGCAGGACGGCTTTTTCCGTCATGGCGTCAGCCAGTTGCGCCCCCTCACCCTGCGCGCGGTGGCCGAAGCCGTCTCGCTGCATGAATCGACCGTCAGCCGCGTCACCTCAAACAAATATCTCCACTGCGACCGGGGCACCTTCGAGCTCAAATATTTCTTCACCAGCGGCGTGGCGTCTGCCGATGGCGAGGGCAGCGCCTCGGCCGAGGCGGTGAAGGCGGCGATCAAGCAATTGATCGATGCGGAGGACGCGAAAAAGATCCTGTCGGACGATACGCTGGTCGATCTGCTGAAAGAGCGAGGGTTTGATCTGGCCCGGCGCACGGTCGCCAAATATCGCGAGGCGATCGGGCTGGGGTCGTCAGTGCAGAGGCGGCGGCAGAAAGCTTTGGCGGGGAAGGTTTGAGGGGTTTAAGGTCTGAAAAGTGCCTCCGGCGGGCAAAGGGCGTGGCCCTTTGCCCGCCGGAGGCACTGTCAAACCATCTCAGGCATCCAGCTCCACATCCCAATACAGCCAATCCCGCCATGTCTCATGCAGATAGTTGGGCGGAAAGGCGCGCCCCCTTTCCTGCAATTGCCAACTGGTTGGGCGGATGGGCGGCACCAGCAGCGGCATGTTGGCCTGCCTTGGCGTGCGGCCGCCTTTCTTCAGATTGCAGGGCGAACAGGCCGCCACGATGTTTTCCCAGCTTGTCCGCCCACCCAGGCGCCTTGGGTTCACATGGTCGAAGGTGAGGTTGTTGGGGCTGCCGCAATATTGGCAGGAGAAGCGATCGCGCAGGAAGACGTTGAAGCGCGTAAAGGCCGGAAATTCCGATGGTTTCACATATTGGCGCAGCGCGATGACCGAGGGGAGCTGCATCTGGAAGCTGGGGGAATGAATTTCGCGCTCATAATGCGCGATGATGTCGACCCTTTCGAGGAAGACCGCCTTGATCGCCGTCTGCCAGGGCCAGATGCTGAGAGGATAATAGGAAAGCGGGGTGAAATCGGCATTGAGCACAAGGGCTGGGCAGTCATGCAAATGACGGGAGGGATCGTCCCCCGCGCTGCGGAACCGGGCCGCGCGCTCTATCAGCTCCGCCTTGAGCATGGCCTCTTTTGGCAGTTGGTCGTGACGGTTTGGCGACAACTCATGGCGCTGAATGAACACCTTGCGCCGCCCGAGGTCAAGGCCCCAGATGCGGCTTGGCGGACTGAAGGCAGCAGATAATCCACAGCCCCGTTTGACCATCCCATGTTGCCAAATCGGGCGATCGGACGGATGGAGGCAGGCGATGATCCGCACCCGTTTTGCCCCCAGCCCCAATGGCGCACTGCATCTGGGCCATGCCTATGCGGCCATGGTGGCGCATGATCTGGCGCGCGCGCGCGGTGGCCAGTTCCTGCTGCGCATCGAGGACATCGACGGCACGCGCAGCCGCGCAGACATGGCCCGGCAGGCAGTTGAGGATCTGCGCTGGCTGGGTCTGACATGGGATGCGCCGGTGGTCATGCAATCGGCGCGCCTGGCCAGCTATGGCGCGGCGGCGGACCAGATCAAAGCGATGGGCCTGCTCTATCCCTGTCAATGCACGCGCGCGCAGATCGCGGCGGCAGCCACGGCGCAAGGGCCCGACGGACTCATCTATCCCGGCACCTGTCGTGGCCGCAATGTCTCGCCCGAGGGTGCGGCCTGGCGGCTGGATGTCACGCGCGCCATGGCAATGACCGGCCCGCTGACATGGGATGATGAACTGGCCGGTATCCAGACTGCCCGGCCCGATCTGCTGGGCGATGTGGTGCTGCTGCGCAAGGAGGCGCCCGCGTCCTATCATCTGGCCGCAACGCTCGATGATGCGGAAGATGGCATCACGCTGGTGACGCGCGGATTTGATCTCTTTGCCGCCAGCCATGTGCATCGTCTGTTGCAGGCTCTGCTCGATCTGCCTGTACCGCGCTGGCATCATCACGCCCTGCTGCTGGAAAACGACGGCCGCAAATTGGCCAAGCGACGCGGTTCCCCGGCGTTGGCCGATCTGCGGCTGGCGGGGGTGGATGGCCGGGCTCTGGCCGATGATCTGCGCGCCGGGCGCCTGCCCGCTGGCCTTTCGCTGGGCACGGGCGTAACATCACCTTCAACCTGCGCATAAGCGGGAGGAGGATGCGATGGCAAAATGGATGCTGGTGCCGATCATCGTGGTGTTGATGGGCTATGTGGTGGTCAGCCTGGTGCGCGGCGTGGTGACCTTTCTGCGCGCCTCGCGCGAGGAGATCGACAACCCTGGCGAAGGCCCGAGCCCAAACCAGTTGCGGCAGAACCAGCTGATGTTCGCCCGCGTGAAGTATCAGGGGCTGGCCGTGCTGGTGGTGATCATCCTGCTGGCGGCCAGCCGATAGGAGCGATGATTTGGTCAGGCTGAACCGTATTTACACCCGCACCGGCGACAAAGGCACCACTGGCCTTGTCGATGGTTCTCGCGTGGCCAAGCATGACGCGCGGATGGAAGCGATCGGCGCGGTGGACGAGGCGAACAGTGCGATCGGCCTTGCGATCTGCGTGCTGGATGATGCAACAGCCCGGCCCTTGCGGCGCATCCAGAACGATCTGTTCGATCTGGGCGCGGATCTGGCGACGCCCGGAGATTATTTCACCCCCGCTCCCATGGCGCTGCGCATGGTGCAGGGGCAAGCGGACTGGCTGGAACGCGCCATGGATGCTCTCAATGAGGATCTGCCGCCCCTTACCAGCTTCATCCTGCCCGGCGGCACGGAAGGCGCGGCCCGGCTGCATGTCGCTCGCGCCGCCACCCGCCAGGCCGAGCGCGCCATGACCGCGCTTGGCGCGCAGGCCCCGGTCAATCCGCAAGCCCTCTCCTATATCAATCGCTTGTCAGATTATCTCTTCGTGCTGGCGCGCGCGGTGAATGCCAAAGCGGGTGGCGACGTGCTATGGGTGCCTGGTGCCAGCCGGGGCGATGCCGGCGTCAGCTAGGACATTTCGCATGAAGACAGTAGCGGTGATCGGCGCAGGACAAATGGGGCGCGGCATTGCGCAAAGCGGAGCCCAAGCGGGCTATGATGTCCTGCTGTCCGACATGTCGATGGACCTTGCCGAAAAGGGCAAGGGCACCATCGCCAAGGCGCTCGACCGGCTCGTCTCGCGCGAGAAGATGACCACGGGCGATGCCGCCGCCATTCTCGACCGGATCACCCCGATCGCCGACCTTGCCATGCTGGGCAAGGCCGACTTTGTCATCGAGGCGGCGACCGAGCGCGAGGACATCAAGCTCAAGATTTTTGAAAGTGCAGGCGCGCATCTGGGGGCAGAAGCGATTCTCGCCACCAACACCTCCTCCATTCCCATCACCCGCATGGCGCGCAGTGCGCCGGACGCCGCGCGCTTCATCGGGCTGCATTTCTTCAACCCGGTGCCGGTGATGCAGCTCGTCGAAGTGATCCCCGGCCTTGCCACCAGCGCGGAAACGACCGCCCGGGCCAGCGCCCTTGGCGAGGCAATGGGCAAGCAGGTCGTCCTCAGCCAGGATGAGCCGGGCTTCGTCGTCAACCGCATCCTCATTCCGATGATCAATGAGGCGATCTTCCTGCTGGGCGCGGGCACGGCCAGCATCCCCGACATTGACAAGGGGCTGAAGCTGGGGGCCAACCACCCGATGGGGCCTTTGGAACTGGCCGATTTCATCGGGCTCGATACGGTGCTGGCCATCATGCAGGTGTTTTTGCAAGGCACTGGCGACAGCAAATACCGCCCCGCCCCGCTGCTCACCAAATATGTCGAGGCCGGATGGCTGGGCCGCAAGAGCGGGCGCGGCTTCTATGACTATGCGGGGGAAACCCCCGTCCCCACGCGCTGAGCCATCATGAGGCGCTGTCCGCCGCCCATGGCGAGACAGGATTGCTGGCCGTGGACACTGCGCTGCCAGCCAGCATCTGCTGCGCGGCCGACATGGCCTGCGCGTCGGGCTTGTCTTGTCCCGTGTGCGAGACGAAAACATAGACCGAGACCAGCACGCTGCCCGCCCACATCAGCGCCTTCCAGCGGCTGGCGAAAACCTGCGTCAGTTTGGGGCCGGGGATGAACATGCGCGGGAGTATGAGGGGAAGAGGTTAAGGAAAAACGCAGGGGGTGTTACACCCCCTGCACCCCCGGATTGTCTTCCGACATTCAGCGAGCGGAACACCATCGCGCAATGCGAACGTCCCACCGCCGGAGACAATCAATTCCGCTGCGCGGGGGACGTTGGCGCAACCGTGGTTTTATCACGCCCTTGCGTCGGGAGACGTCATAGGAGTGTGAGGGGCGTTGCCCCTCACGTTCATTCCTTCATCAACCTTTTCAATTCATAGAGAACATCCAAAGCCTCACGCGGCGAAAGCGCATCGACATCCACACCTTCCAGCCGGGCGCGCAAGGCGTCCGCTGCCACCACCTCCGGCTCCGCCATGGCAGCAAACAGCGGCAGATCACCAAGCCCCGCTGCGATTCCTCCCGTTTCGGCCCGCGCCTTTTCCAGCTTGGCCAGCACCGCCTTCGCGCGTGAGACCACAGGCCCCGACACGCCCGCCAGCCGCGCCACGGCGAGGCCATAGGAGCTTTCCGCCGGGCCGCCCGTCACTTCGTGGAGCAGAACGAGATCGCCCTTCCATTCACGGGCGCGGACGTGGTGGAGGGTCAGCGCCTCACAGCTTTCAGCCAGACGCGAGAGTTCGTGGTAATGGGTGGCGAACAGACAGCGGCTCTTGTTCACGCCGTGCACCGCCTCGGCCACCGCCCAGGCCAGCGCGAGGCCGTCATAGGTGGAGGTGCCGCGGCCCACTTCATCGAGAATGACAAAGCTGGAAGGGGTAGCCTGCGAAAGAATCGCGGCGGTTTCCACCATCTCGACCATGAAGGTGGAGCGCCCGCGCGCCAGATTGTCCGAAGCGCCAACCCGGCTAAACAGTCGGTCGACAAGGCCGATGCGCGCCGATTGGGCAGGCACATAGCCGCCCGCCTGCGCCAACAGCACGATCAGCGCATTCTGGCGCAGGAAGGTCGATTTACCACCCATGTTCGGCCCGCCCACCAGCCACAGCCGGTCGCGCGGGGAGAGCGAGCAGTCATTGGCGACAAAACGCTCGCCCTTGGCACGCAGCGCGGCTTCCACCACCGGGTGGCGGCCGCCTTCGATCTCCAGCATCGTGTCGCTGGTGATGATGGGGCGGCACCAGCCATCCTCGGCGGCGCGCTCAGCCTGGCCTGCGGCAACGTCGAGCCGGGCCAGCGCCAGGGCGGTGTCGGCAATCGCGTTGCGCGCGGCGATGGTGGTGGCGATCAACTCCTCGAAATGGGCTTCCTCCGCGATCAGCGCATGGCCGCCTGCCTCGGCGATGCGACTGGCTTCCTCATGCAGGGCCAGCGCATTGAAACGCATCGCGCCGGCCATCGTCTGGCGGTGGGTGAAGGGCGAATCGGGCGCCGTCAAGGCCTCGGCGCGACCGGCGGGCACTTCGATGAAATAGCCGAGCACGCCATTATGCTTGATTTTCAGCGCCGCGATGCCGGTTTCCTCGCGGTATTTCGCTTCCAGCGCGGCGACGGCGACCCGGCCATCCTTGGCGACGGCGCGAAGCTGGTCGAGGCTGGGATCATAGCCCTCGGCGATATAGCCGCCCTGCCCGCGCTCAGTGGGTGGCGCCTGCACCAGCGCGCAGGCGAGCAATTGCACGAGGTCGTCATGCCCGACGAGGCGCGGCAGCAAGGCATCGGCCAAAGGCGGACGCATGGGCTGCCCGTCCAGATGGCGGGCCAGCGCATCGGCACCCAGCAAGCCATCGCGCAACTGCCCTAGATCGCGCGGGGAACCCCGCCCGGCCACCACCCGGCCCAGCGCGCGCCCGACATCGGGCAGAGCGCGCAGGATGCGGCGTAGGTCCTCGCGTAGCAAGGCATCGCCCACCAGCCAGCCGACGAGATCGAGCCGTGCCTCGATCTCCTCCTGCCGGGTCAGCGGAGCGGAAAGATCCTCGGCCAGCAGGCGTGCGCCTGCCCCCGTCACGCAGCGGTCCACCGCCTCGACAAGGCTGCCCTTGCGCCCCCCTTGCGCCGAGCCAAGGATTTCGAGACTGGCGCGCGTCGCCTCATCCATCGCCAGATGCGCTTCGCCCAGCCGCGCCACAGGGGGCAGCAGCAGCGGCAGCTTGCCCCGGCCCACATGGTCGAGATAGGCGATGAGCCCGCAGGCCGCCGCCAGCATCGCGCGGGAGAATTGGCCAAAACCATCGAGCGTGGCGACATTATGGATGCCACACAGCCGCTGTTCGCCGCCATCGCTGGAAAATTCATGCCCCTCACGCGGGATCGCCTCGAAAGGCGCCTGCGCCCAGCCGCCCGGCGCCACCAGTTCACTGGCGCCAAGGCGGGCCAAGGCCGCGCCCATGCGGTCCTCACTGCATTCCTCCAGTTCCATGCGGCCGGTTGAAATATCGCAGGCGGCAATGCCGATCACGCCCCGCACCTCGCAGACCGCCGCCAGCACATTGGCGCGGCGCGGCTCCAGCAAGGCTTCCTCGGTGAGCGTGCCTGCCGTCACGAATCGCACGATGTCGCGGGCGACCAGCGCCTTGGAACCACCACGCTTCTTGGCCTGTTCGGGCGTTTCCACCTGCTCGGCAATGGCCACGCGGCAACCCGCCTTGATGAGGCGCGCCAGATAACCCTCCGCCGCATGGACGGGCACGCCGCACATGGGAATGGGCGCGCCGCCATGTTCCCCGCGCGATGTCAACGCAATGTCGAGCACCTGCGAGGCCAGCTTGGCATCCTCGAAGAACAGTTCGAAAAAGTCACCCATGCGATAGAAAAGCAGGGCATCGCCAGCCTGCGCCTTCAGCGCGAGATACTGGACCATCATGGGGGTCGGGGTGTCACTCATAACGCAACGGTTAGCGCGTTATTTGCAACCGGGAAATGGCCGGAACGGCGCTTTCCCCTATCCGATGTCATCAAGTTTGGTTAGGGCTACCAAGACAGAGGAGAACAGTGGGTGTCTGACGAAAGCAACGTCCGTTTCACCGAGCGCGAGGCGCTCTTTTATCACAGCACCGGCCGTGCGGGTAAGATTGAGATCATCGCATCAAAACCCATGGCCACCCAGCGCGACCTTAGTCTTGCCTATTCGCCGGGCGTTGCCGTGCCGGTGCAGGCCATCGCCGACAATCCGGCCACGGCCTATGACTATACCGCCAAGGGCAACCTCGTCGCCGTTATATCCAACGGCACGGCGATTCTGGGTATGGGTAATTTGGGCGCGCTGGCGTCGAAGCCCGTGATGGAGGGCAAGTCGGTGCTCTTCAAACGCTTTGCCGACGTCGATTCGATCGATATCGAGCTCAGCAGCGAAGACCCCGAGGCGCTGATCGAAGCGATCGCCATGATGGAGCCCAGCTTTGGCGGCATCAACCTTGAGGACATCAAGGCACCCGAATGTTTCGTCATCGAGCAGGCACTGCGTGAACGGATGAAGATCCCGGTGATGCATGACGACCAGCATGGCACGGCCATCATCGCCGCCGCCGGCCTCATCAATGCGTGCCTGCTGACGGGGCGCGAGCTGAAGGACATCAAGGTGGTGGTCAATGGCGCGGGCGCTTCGGCGCTGGCCTGCACCTCGCTCATCAAGTCGCTGGGCGTGCCGCATGACAATGTGATCGTCTGCGACCGCAGCGGCGTGATCTATCATGGCCGCCCCAAGGGGCTGGACCAGTGGAAGAGCGCCCATGCCGTCAACACCGAAAAGCGCACGCTGGAAGAAGCGCTGGTCGGCGCCGACGTGTTCCTGGGCCTGTCGGCCGCAGGCGCGCTGCCTGCGCCCTATCTGCGATCGATGGCGGCGGACCCGATCATCTTCGCCATGGCCAACCCGGACCCGGAAATCACCCCGCCCGATGCCAAGGCCATCCGTCCCGACTGCATCATCGCCACGGGCCGTTCGGATTATCCCAACCAGGTGAACAATGTACTGGGCTTCCCCTTCATCTTCCGCGGGGCGCTCGACGTGCGCGCCACCGCGATCAATGAGGAAATGAAGGTCGCCGCCGCCCACGCCATCGCCGAACTCGCGCGCCAGCAGGTGCCCGAGGAAGTGGCCGCCGCCTATGGCAAGAACCAGCAGTTTGGCCGCGACTACATCATCCCAGCGCCCTTCGACCCGCGCCTGATGGAAATCGTGCCCTCTGCCGTTGCCAAAGCGGCGATGGACACCGGCGTGGCGCAAAAGCCAATCGAAGATTTCGACGCCTATCGCCATCAATTGAAGGCGCGCCTGAACCCGACGACTTCGGTGCTGACGCAAGTCTATGCCGAGGTGAAGGAGAACCCCAAGCGGGTGATCTTTGCCGAGGCCGAGGATGAGGTGATCCTGCGTGCGGCCATCCAGTTCCGCGACTTTGGCTATGGCACGCCGGTGCTGGTGGGCCGCACGGCGGCGGTGAAGCACAAGCTTTCCGAACTGGGTGTGGGCAACCCAGACAGCTACGAGATCCACAATGCCGCCGATTCGGCCCATGTGGAAGATATGGTCGCGCTGCTCTACCCCCGCCTGCAACGGCGCGGCTATATGGAGCGTGACGTGCGCCGCATGGTCAACCATGACCGCAACGCCTTTGCCGCCGCTCTGCTGAAGCTGGGCGTGGGCGATGCCATGGTGACCGGCATCACCCGCCCCTATGCCCAGAGCATGCGCGATGTGCGCCATGTGCTGGACGCAGCGCCGGGCCGCCTGCCCTTTGGCGTGCATGTGATGGTGGCCAAGGACAAGACCGTCTTCCTGGCCGACACCACGTGCCATGAGCGCCCCTCGTCCGAAGAATTGGCGGTGATCGCCAAGGAAACCGCCGCCTTCGCCCGCCGCCTGGGGCATGAGCCGCGCGTGGCCTTCGTGTCCTATTCCACTTTCGGCAACCCCACCGGCAAATGGCTGGAGCCGATCCGCGGGGCCATCGGCATTCTCGACCAGGAGAAGCAGACCTTCGAATATGAGGGCGAGATGGCGCCTGATGCGGCGCTTAATCCGGCCATCATGCAGCGCTATCCCTTCAGCCGCCTGACGGCGCCGGCCAATGTGCTGATCTTTCCGGGTCTGCAATCGGCCAATATCGCGGCCAAGCTGCTGAAGGAACTGGGCGGCAATGCCACCATCGGCCCCGTGCTGATGGGCATGGAAAAGCCCGTGCAGATCGTGCCGATGACGGCCATTGCGCCCGATGTGTTGACACTGGCGCTGCTGGCGGCTTCCGAGGTTGCGGGGTGAAGTGAAGGAAAGGGAAAGTGCGAGGGCCATCGCCCTCGCGCTCCCTTTTTGTTGTCAGCGTGGGTGCTTCGAGTTCAGCGGTAGAACTGAACTGGCCGCGCCGCAGGCATCGAAACGAAAGAAGGCGCCGAGGCTATCATGCCTGCGGCGCCTTTCTTTTGCGCTGATGGAGAGGCCAGCCGCGACGACAGGGCGCCATTGCCGCTTCGTCGGAAGACGTCATGGGAGCGCGAGGGTGTAACACCCTCGCACCTTCCTTCCCTTACTTCCTGCGATACCGGAAATACCAGACCTCATGCCCGATCGCCCGGGCCTTGGATTCATAGCGCGTCTCGGGCCAGCCACCGGGCCGCACCTGGAAATGAGCGGGCTCGCTCGCCAGCCATTCGAACTTGTCGGCATGGCGCTGCATCACCATCATCGCATGGCGGACATAGATCGGATGGTCGGTGCCGAAGCGGAACTCACCGCCCGATTTCAGCTTGGCCGCCAGCATCTCCACCGGGCCATCGTTCATCATGCGGCGCTTGGCGTGGCGCGCTTTGGGCCAGGGGTCGGGGTGGAGGAGATAGGCGAAGGACAGCGCATCGTCGGGGATGCGGCGCAGCACCTCCAAGGCGTCGCCATGATGGATGCGCACATTGGGGATCGGCGGGTGAGCCGGAGCGCCATCCGACAGGCTGCCGCCCGCAACATGGGTGAGCGCTGCCGCCACGCCGTTGAGAAAGGGTTCGCAACCGATGAAGCCATGGTCAGGCAGCATGTCGGCGCGATAGGCCATATGCTCCCCCGCACCGAAACCGATCTCGAAATGGAGCGGACGGTCCTCACCAAACAGACGCTGGGCGGTGACGGGCCCATCGAGCGGCACGGCGATCTGGGGCAGCAGCGTTTCCACCAGCCCGGCCTGCGCCGCGCGCAGCGGCTTGCCCTTGGCCCGGCCATAAAGCCGGTTGATGGTGGTGGGATCGCCCTCTTTGTTCGCAGTCATCTCTTGGGTCCGGGAAAAATCTGGCGCGCGTGTGACAGGTGGGAGAGCGAGGGTCAAGGTTTGCCGGGATCACGGGGCCGGGAAGGCAGCCGCAAAAGCAAACGGCCCGCAACAAGGGCGAGCCGTTCGTTTTACCGGGCGAGTCAGTTGGGTCAGGCCGCTTCGGCAGCCTCATCGGGATCGCGCAGCACATAGCCGCGGCCCCAGACCGTCTCGATATAATTGTCGCCACCGCAGGCATGGGCCAGCTTCTTGCGCAGCTTGCAGATGAAGACGTCGATGATCTTCAGTTCGGGCTCGTCCATCCCGCCGTAAAGGTGGTTGAGGAACATTTCCTTGGTGAGCGTGGTGCCCTTGCGGAGCGAGAGCAGCTCCAGCATGGCATATTCCTTACCCGTCAGGTGAACGCGGGCGGCATCGACTTCCACCGTCTTGGCGTCGAGGTTGACGCACAGCTTGCCGGTGCGGATGACCGACTGCGAGTGCCCCTTTGAGCGGCGCACCACGGCGTGGATGCGGGCGATCAATTCCTCGCGGTGGAAAGGCTTGGTCACGTAATCATCGGCGCCAAAGCCGAAGGAGCGGACCTTGGAGTCCATCTCGGAAATGCCGGACAGGATGAGAACCGGCGTCTGCACCTTGGCAACGCGCAGCTTCTTGAGCACATCATATCCATGCATGTCGGGCAGGTTCAGATCGAGCAGGATGATGTCGTAATCATACAGCTTGCCAAGATCGAGGCCTTCTTCGCCCAGATCGGTCGAATAGACGTTGAACCCCTCGGTCGTCAGCATCAACTCAATCGCACGGGCCGTCGTAGGCTCGTCTTCGATCAGCAATACACGCATGGGTTACCCCCCTTTGCCCGGATTAGGCAGACGCACCCCGTCGGCACAATCGTCTGCTATTAACCATAGGAGCAATGAACGCGAAAGGTTAATTTTTGATAAAGCAGGCGCCATCCACCCGATTTGGCGGCAAAAATCAGGGTAAATCCTGATGCCGCCGCCCCGCGACTCGGGGCTGAGACCCTAACGCGCACGCAGGGCAAAAGGCAGTAAAGGATGAATGGCCCAACGGTTCAGTGCGAATCCGGATACATCGCCCGCCACCAGCGACCAGCGCACCGGCGCGCCCAGGGGCAGAAAGACATTCTCCGCCTCCAGTTCGCGTTCGGCCTGGGCGAAAAGGGGGCGGGCCGCATTGGCATCACTGGCCTCCAACGCACTGACCAGCAACTGATCGGCCTTGATGCTGCAAACCCTGGGACGCAGCGCGCAACTGAAACGACCCAGGAACCAGGGCGCGCTCGGCTCGCCATCCACCTCATCGATCAGCCGCAGGTCGGCCGGGCCACGCATGCCCACCCGCACGACATGCACACCGATCGTCGCGAAATCCTGCGTCAACCGCAGGGCCAGTGCATCGGCCCCCGCCCCGCCCGGCAGCGCCACGCGCACTTGCGGCACCTGCCCGCTGACCTTGACCCATTCAGCAATGCGCCGCGCGGCCAGCGTGCGCCGCCCGGCCAGATCGTAATCGGTCCAGCGTTCGGGAACGAGGCCGGTATCGGCATCGCTGCCCGGCGCGATGATGCGCGTGGTGGCCGCCCAGCCGGGAGGGCCGATCTGCGCCGCCAGCGCCGTGCGGTCGATCGCCATGGACAGCGCCTCGCGGTTGCCGGCATTGCCCAGCAATCCGTCCTCATTCTCCACCCCGAGCCCGAAGAGACCAACGACAGGGTCGAAACGCAGCGGCTGCTTGCCCAGCACGCGCGACGGCGGCGTGGGAAGGTCGGCAAAGGTGCCGCCCAACACGACATCGGCCTTGCCGGCGTAAAAGGCATTGGCCGCCGCCGCGCCGCTCATCACGGTCAGCCGCAGGGGATGGACCATCGCCTGCCAGCCATCGACAGCGGGCAGGCCGCGCTTTTCGGGGGGCACCGGCGTCAGGATCGCCGCCTTGCCATCCTCGCGCATCGTCATGGGGCCAGCGTAATGGCCGCGATGGGCCAGCACCATCTCGTTCTGGGCCAGCAGCGACAGGAAATCTGGCACCGGACGGTTGAGGCGGATTTCGATGACACGCGCGGTCATCGCGCGGATATCGTCGATGGCATCGAAGGCCACGCCCCTGGGGGTATCCTTCAAGGCGGCGATTGCCGCGCGCAGCGCGTTGCGCACCGATTCAGCGGTCATCTCGCCGCCGTCACCCCATGGCGCGCCACGCAGGCGGAAGATGTAGCTCTGCCCCTCGTCGGTGACGATCCAGCGGTCAGCCAGCGCCGGGACGACCTTGCCCTCGGCGTCGAATGTCACCAGCCCCTCGCCGACACTGGCATTGACCAGACGGGCCGCCAGCGTGCCCTTGGCCTGCGGGCCGAAGGGCGAGGCGGTATCGCCGATGACGACCACCCGCGTGACAGCCTCATGCGAACGCGAGCAGGCGTTAAGCGCGGGCAGCAGGGCGATCAGAGCCAGACAGGCGGCGGGCCGGCCGGAACGGCGGCGTTCAAGGCGGCGATACAGAGCCATCAGACAACAGGTAAGCGCTTGCGCGCGCCGAGGCAATCCGCCAGCACGTCAAGATCTTGCCCGGCCCGCCATCGCGCAAGGATAGGCCAACAGGCGGCTCAGATCTTGCGCAGGCGGTTGGGGTCGTGCTGGATCATCTGCCCCAGCACCACGGTGGGGCGGCGCGGTTCAAAACCGGTGATGGGTGTGGGCACTGCGGCGCCGCGCGCCTCCAGCGGGTCAATGTCCTTGTCAAAGGCGATGCC
Organism: Sphingomonadales bacterium; assembly: GCA_028871475.1. Lineage (GTDB taxonomy): Bacteria > Pseudomonadota > Alphaproteobacteria > Sphingomonadales > Sphingomonadaceae > Novosphingobium. The sequence continues at coordinate 152,930 of JAGWMZ010000005.1, forward strand.
AAAGCGGTTGTCCTGCACCCAGGCCACGCTGCCATCGACCCAGCCGATGTTGCGCACCTCCACCGACACCGGTGTACCACGCGCAATGCGCAGCGCGCCTTCGGCCATCAACCCGCCAGAGGAGATGTTGCGCACCTTGATGCGGTGTTCGCTGGGCTGGCCCGCCACGCGCAGGCCGGCCATGACGAAAAGACTGTCGCGGGAAAGGTGGCGCTGTTCGGTGTTGCTCGGTGTCTTGGTCATGGATCGCTGTGCTCTGTTTCACCGCCGGGTGCGACCCTTGCGGCCCATCCCTGGCGGATGCCCGCGAGATTAGGTCAGCGCCTTCAAAAATGTGTTAACAAAATCTTCCCTTCGCCGCTTTGTGCCCCCTCGTGCCAAGCTGGGACAGGACGGGCGGCAAAGGTGGAAGATCGACAAAAGGCCGCCCCCGCGCCTTGCGGGGACAGCCTCTATCTCTTTGCCATCATGGCACATTAAACGGCGACGCAAGACGCCGGATCAATCGTCGCGCGAAACCTTCTCGCGGCGCTCATGTGCCTGCTGGGCCTCGACCGTCATGGTGGCGATCGGGCGGGCGATGAGGCGGCCAAGGCCGATGGGCTCACCCGTCACTTCGCAAAAGCCATATTCGCCTTCCTCGATGCGCCGCAGGGCGGAATCGATCTTGGTGATCAGCTTGCGCTGGCGGTCACGCGTGCGCAGTTCGATGCCCCAATCGGTTTCCGAGGAGGCGCGGTCGTTGAGATCCGGTTCACGCAGCGGTCCTTCCTGAAGCTGGGACAGCGTATCGGCCGAAGCATTGAGGATCAGCTTTTTCCACTGTTGCAACAGGCGCCGGAAATAATCCTGCTGCGCCTCGTTCATGTAGCTTTCGTCTTCGGCAGGCACATAGTCCCCTGCCAGAGAACGTCTGGCCTTGACCAGAACGTCGATATCCTCGCCCAACGCACTTGCCATTCAATCTCTCCGCAACAGCACCGAGGCTATCCCGATTAGCCGGGCCTATAGAGTCTGCACAGTACCGCCGCAAGCACCAATGAAGTGTCAAGCTGCGGGACTTACGCCATTTACCCCGTATTTGCCGCAGGGCGGCCAGCCATTGCCGTCATTAACCATTTGTTGACCATGTTCGGTCAGCTTTGCCCTCATGCAAACGACTCTGATACCAAAAGCATCGCAGCCGGAATTGACGGGGGTTAAAGATCATGACTGCACATTGGACGAGTAACGCGAAAGATCCCACGACCTTGCACCAGCCGCATGAGGATGGTGATCTGGTGATCGCGCTCTGCATCGCGGCGGCCTCACAGGGGGATGTGAGCGCGCTGTTCGATCTGGGCGTGGCCTGCTCCACGGGCAGCTATGGCGTGGAAAGCGACCTCATCGAGGCGCATAAATGGTTCAACCTGGCCGCATCGCGCGGTCATGAGGCGGCCCAGCACTGCCGCGCCGATGTGGCTGAGGAAATGACCGCGCGCGAAATCGCCGAGGCCCAGCGCCGCGCGCGTGCCTGGCTCGCGGACAACACCCGCCGCGTGGCCTGACCCGCTCGCCTGCGAAAAAACCGGTCAGCCTTCGCGCCGGAAGGGCGTCCTTTCATCCAGCACCAACTGATCGGCGGCCACGCCCTCACGCTCACGCCGCAGAAAATCGGCGACGGCGGCGCGAAAGCCTTCGTGCGGAATGAAATGCGCCGAAACCGTGCGCACCGGCTCATAGCCGCGCGCCAGCTTGTGGCCCCCTTGCGCGCCAGCCTCCACGCGGGACAGGCCCCGCGCAATGGCGGCATCGATCGCCTGATAATAGCACAGTTCGAAATGCAGGAAGGGCTTGTCGATCAGCGCGCCCCAATAGCGGCCATAGAGACAGTCCGCGCCGATGAAATTGAGCGCGCCCGCCACCGCCTGTCCGTCGATAAAGGCCAGCACCAGCAGGATCTTGTCGGCCATCGTCTCGCCCAGCAGGGTGAAGGCGCGGCGCGTGAGATAAGGGCTGCCCCATTTGCGGCTGCCAGTATCCTGATAGAAATGCCAGAAGGCGTCCCAATGCCGCGGGCGGATGTCATCGCCGCTCAGCGCGCGAATCTCCACCCCCTCCTGCGCGGCGGCGCGTTCCTTGCGCAGATTTTTCCGCTTGGCCGAGGAGAGTGCGGCAAGAAAATCATCAAAGCTGGCGTAATCGCGGTTTTCCCAGTGGAACTGGATGTCATAGCGGATCAGCCAGCCGGCCTCCTCAAAGACCGGCACCTGTTCCGGCTCGATGAAGGTGGCATGGGCGCTAGACAGATCGGCCTGCCGGCACAAGGTCTCAGCCGCGCGCAGCAGGGGCAGCGCAAGATCGGCATGGCGCGTCAGGATGCGCGGGCCGGTTGCCGGGGTGAAGGGCACGGCAATCTGCAGCTTGGGATAGTAATTGCCCCCGGCCCTTTCCCAGGCATCGGCCCAGGCATGGTCGAAAACATATTCGCCCTGGCTATGGGTCTTGATATAGGCGGGCAAGGCTCCGGCCAGTTGCCCTGCATCATCATTGATGAGGATGGGTGCCGCCTGCCAGCCGGTATGGCCACCCTCGCCCAGCCGGTCGACACTGGCCGACTCTTCCATGGCGGCAAGGAAGGCATGACTGACGAAGGGGTTGGCACCATCGGTCAGCGCGTCCCACTCTGCCGCGGGCAGCGCCGCAATGCCGGAGCCGATGCGGGCGGTGACAGGCTCGCTCATCTTGCAGATGCCCCAAGGGGGCCGCGCGCCAGGCCAGGCCATGGCGCGCGACAGGCCGGCATCAGGCGCGTACCGCCACGATGGCATCGACCTCCACCGCCGCGCCCAGCGGCAGGGTGGGCACGCCCACCGCGCTGCGCGCATGCTTGCCCGCGTCGCCGAAGATGGCGACCATCAGCTCGCTCACGCCATTGGCGATCTGCGGCTGGGCGGTGAAGTCGCCGGTCGAATTGATGAAGGCGCCCAGCTTGACGATGCGCTCCACCTTGTCGAGCGAGCCCAGCGCGGCCTTGAGCTGAGCCAGGATCATCAGACCGCAGGCCTGCGCGGCGGCGGTGCCTTCCTCGGCCGAGACGTTTTCGCCCAGACGGCCTTTGACCAGCGCGCCATCGATGAAGGGCAGCTGGCCCGACACATGGGCCAAAAGACCTTCTGGGCCACCGGCCACCACCACCGGCACATAGGCGGCCACGGGGGCGGCGGCGACCGGCAGGCTCAGGCCCAGTTCGGCCAGCTTGGCGTCAATTTCGGCGTCAGTCATCATTGTCTCCATGGATTTGCGCCATCAGCCAGGGCAGCGCGCCAGCCCAATCGTCGATGCGGGCATGGGCGTGGCCTTGTGTGAAGGCGCAGGGAATATGCGGGGCCATCTCGGGTTCGCCGCAAAGGTGTAGGCGGGCGACATGAGGGGTAATGTCGGCGGCAGAGCCGTGGTGCTGGGCAATATCGTCAATGAAAACAGCGCGCGAGGGCTGATATTCATCGAGAATGGCGCGGATGGCCGGCCCCTTCGGCCCCTGATTGGTGAAAACGCGCAGGGGCAGATTGTGGCCGGCCAGTTGCTGGCGGCGCGCCTCATTGCGGTGATGCTCAAGATTGGTGAGGCAGACGACATCGGCATGTTCACCCAGCGCGGTGAGCGATTCGATGGCGCCGGCGATCGGATGCTGGCGCCCCATCTCGGTGTCGAAGAACTGGCCCAGCAATTGCCAGATTTCGGGATGGTCGAGCATCTGGCCAGTGGCATTGTGGCGCATTGAGCGGGAAAAATCATTGCTGTCCATGGTGAAGGCAATGTCATGCTGCTCGGCCAGCCAGCCGCGGAAGGGGGCGACCATGTGCAGGATCACTTCGTCGCAATCGGTGATGATGAGCGGGCGTGCCATGGCTCAGGCCCCCCAGTCGGCGGCGGAGCCCGCGCCGGACAGCGCGCCATGGGCTTCCACCAACACCTCGGGCGTGACAGTCAGCGCATCGGCGCAGGCGAGCAGATCGGGTTCGTAGGACATCAGATAATCCATCATGGCGACCAGCACCTCGCGGCGTGCGTCCTCGCCCGCGCCCAGACGGTGGCGCAGTTCATCGGGCGTGATGCCGGTCAGCGCGATCAGCCTGTCGGCGCGGTCCTCGTCAAACAGGACCCAGCCGAGCGCGGAAAGCGCCAGCGCCTGGGGGTCAGCGCTCTGTGGAGAGGAATCGCGAAGAATGGTCAGCACCTTTCACAATGGCCGTGAGCAGCCTAGGAGGGGCAGGCAAGCTCTAGCGAAGTGAACCCATGGCAAAGCGCATTCTGGTTGTCGAGGACAACGATCTCAACCGCAAGCTGTTCTGCGACGTGCTGCGCTCGCAGGGGTACGGCGTGGAACCGGTGGGCGACGGGCTTGAGGCGCTGGAAAAAGCGCGCGATTTCGTGCCCAACCTCATCATCATGGACATTCAGCTGCCCAATGTCTCGGGGCTGGACCTGATCGAGGCGGCCAAGCGTGATCCGGTGCTGCGCGCCATTCCCGTGCTGGCGGTCACCGCCTATGCGGGCAAGGGTGACGAGGAGCGGATTCGCGATGCCGGGGCCGAGGGCTATCTGGCCAAGCCGGTGTCGATCGGGCCGTTCATGGCGGCGGTGCGGGCGCTGGTCGAACCGGCGCAACCTTGACTTTTGCGCGGGGCCCCGCTTGGGAGGCCCCAATTGTGCCGCATTTCTGCTCCCTAGGAGCCTCAATGCCTTTCTGGCTTTAACCTTTCATACCCGGAGCCCAATTCCATGGACCGCGCCGCCACTGCCGAAAAAATCGCCGCGCTGATCGCGCCCTTCAACAAGAAGGACATCGCCGTCACCGATGCGACCAGCTTTGCCGGCGATCTGGAATTCGACAGCCTGACCGTCATGGATTTCGTGGCCGCCATCGAGGATGAGTTTGACATCATCATCAGCATGAACGCCCAGGCCGAGATCGAGACCTATGGCCAGCTGGTCGATGCGGTCGTGAAGCTGCAGGGCTGACGCGATGACCGACCTTTTCTCAAAATTCGACCCGATGATCCAGATGCGGGCCGACCTGCTCGCCACTGGTGTGACCGATCCGTTCGGCCTTGTCATGGAGAAGGTGATTTCGCCCACCGTTGCCATCTGCAACGGGCGCGAGACCATCTTGCTGGGCACTTACAATTACATGGGGCAGACCTTTGACCCCGATGTGATTGCGGCGGGCAAAAAGGCGCTTGACGATTTCGGCAGCGGCACCACGGGCAGCCGGGTGCTGAACGGCACCTATTCACCCCACCGCGATGTAGAAGAAGCGCTCAAGGAATTCTATGGCATGGACCATGCCATGGTGTTCTCGACCGGCTATCAGGCCAACCTTGGCATCATCAGCACGATTGCCGGCAAGGGCGATTACATCGTGCTCGACATCGACAGCCATGCTTCCATCTGGGATGGCTGCAAGATGGGCGATGCCGAAGTCGTGCCCTTCAAGCACAATGACATCGAGGCGATGGAAAAGCGCCTGCGCCGCATCCCCGAGGGGGCGGGCAAGCTGGTCGTGCTCGAAGGCGTCTATTCGATGCTGGGCGATATTGCGCCCCTGAAGGACATGATCGCCATCGCCAGGAAATATGGCGCGATGGTGCTGGTCGACGAGGCCCATTCGATGGGCTTCATCGGCCCCAACGGGCGCGGCGTGGCCGAGGAGCAGGGCTGCCTCGACGACGTGGATTTCGTCATCGGCACCTTCTCCAAGTCAGTGGGCACGGTGGGCGGTTTCTGCGTCTCGAACCATCCCAAGTTCGAGATCATGCGCCTGGTGTGCCGCCCCTATGTGTTCACCGCCAGCCTGCCGCCCAGCGTTGTCGCCACGGCGGCGACCAGCGTGCGCAAGCTGATGCATGCCGCCGACAAGCGCGCCCATCTCTGGGAGAACAGCCGCACGCTGCACAAGGGGCTGCGCGATTCGGGCTTCCAGCTTGGCACCGACGAACCGCAGAGCGCGATCATCAGCGTGATCATGCCCGATCTGGAGCGGGGCGCAATGATGTGGGAAGCGCTGCTGCATGAGGGGCTCTATGTGAACCTGGCGCGGCCGCCGGCGACGCCTGCGAATATGACGCTGCTGCGCTGCTCGCTCTGCGCGCTGCATACGGCTGATCAGGTGCAGACGATCATCGGCATGTTCCAGCGCGCGGGCAAGACAGCGGGCATTCTCTGATCGGTTAGCATTGGCCAGGAAAAAGGCCCCGGTTTCCACATCAGGAAACCGGGGCCTTTTTCGTTGAGCCAGAATTATGCAGGCTGGGAAATGCTCTGCATCGTGGCGTTCTGGCACGGGTCGGTGGCAGCCCCCTTGTGCCCGCCCAGCATGGCCGCGGCGATGAAGCCACCCACCACCAGCAACAGGAAACCGGCCACGGCATAGGCCAGATATTTATCGATCCACGCCTTGATCGGCGCACCGAACAGGCGAAACAGAATGCCCACGATGAGGAAGCTGATCGAGCGCGAGATCAGGCTGGCCAGCACGAATTTGCCGATGGGCATGCCCACGAAACCGGCGGTGATGGTGATCAGTTTGAAGGGGATCGGCGTCGCGCCCTTCAGAATGATGGCGAGAAAACCCGCATCGCCGCGCAATTTGCAGGCGGCATAGGGGAAGCTGCCCGTCAGATGCATGGCCGAGAGCATCTGCTCGCCCAGGCTGGCGAACAGGAAATGGCCGATCGTATAGCCAAGCAATCCGCCCGCCACTGAGGCCAGCGTGGTGATGATGGCAAAGCGCACCGCCTTTTTGGGTTGCGACAGGCACATCAGGCCAAGGATGGGATGGGGCGGAATGGGAAAGAAGCTGGCCTCGACAAAAGCGAAAAGCGCCAGCCACCATTCGGCTCGCTTGTCGGCGGCCTTGGCCATGGTCCATTCGTAAAGGCGGCGCAGCATTGATGGTTCCCCGGCATCTGGTGCGGCATCAGCGCCGACCGAAGCGTTACCTAGGGCCCAGCCCGTTTTGGGGCAAGCATGATCATATAACCAATATGGTACATTACGATTGACATTGTCACGCTCAATTGGTACATATCGGGAACATCGCGATAAACCGAGTCGCCACGGCGACAGGGTCGCTGCCCCCCAGCCATGGAAACCAACCAATGGGGCCAAGCCCCAAGCCTCGGCGCGGCGGCGAACCTCGCCTGCCAGTTGGAGCCGGACCTTTCTGGCCGCGCTGGCGGCAAGCTGCAATGTCGCCGCCGCCGCCCGCAAGGCCGGCGTCACCACGGCCACTGTCTATGATGCCCGGCGCAACGATGCTGCCTTTGCCCGCAAATGGCAGGCGGCCTTGTGCGAAGGCTATGACAATCTTGAAATCGAACTGCTTCACCGTCTGCGCAATGGTGAGTTGAAGCCGCCCGCGACGCGCAAAAAGGCAGTGCGCACCTTCGACAATGCCAATGCGCTGCGCCTGCTGGCCGCCCACCGCGAGGCGGCGGCGCAGCAGCGCGCCATCCGCGACAATGACGATGCCGATGCGATCCTGGCGGGCCTCAACGCCAAGCTGGAACGCATGCGGGAAAGGGCGATGGCCGCCAGAAAGGGAGAAGGCAGCGCCGATGAGCACGACTGGAGCCGAACTTCTGAACTGGCTGCTGGCGATGCCGGCGGCGGAACGCCTGAGCTACCTTGCCCGGCTGACCCCGGCCGAACGGGCGGAAATGCAGCATGACTGGCGCCTGTGGGCGCGCCAGGGACAGTTGCCACCCGAGAGCGACTGGCATCTCTGGCTGGTGATGGCCGGGCGCGGTTTTGGCAAGACGCGCATGGGGGCCGAATGGGTGCGCGGCGTAGCACAAAGCGACCCATCGGCCCGCATCGCGCTGGTGGCCAGTTCGCTGGGCGAGGCGCGCAGCGTGATGGTGGAGGGCGAAAGCGGGGTGCTGCCCTGTTCCCCGCCACGCCGCCGCCCGCGTTTCGAGCCTTCCTTGCGACGGCTGATCTGGCCCAATGGAGCGATCGCCACGCTTTATTCCGCCGCCGAGCCCGACAGTCTGCGTGGACCTCAACACAGCCATGCCTGGTGCGATGAAATCGCCAAATGGGATAATGCGTCCAGCCGGGCGGAACTGGCCTGGGACAATATGTTGATGGGGCTGCGGCTGGGCGAAACCCCGCGCGCCATGGCCACCACGACGCCGCGCGCCGTGCCCTTGCTGCTGCGCTTGCTAGCGCGGGAGGATGTGGTGGTGACGCGCGGCCGCACGCAGGACAACCGCGCCAACCTGCCCCAGCGCTATATCCGCGATATTCGCCGCAGTCTGGGATCCGCGCTGCTCGCCCGGCAGGAACTCGATGGCGAGATGCTGCTCGACCATCAGGGCGCACTATGGAGCCGGGCCTTGCTGGAGCGATGCCGCGAGGCTGCGGCGAGCGCCCCGCCGCAGCGTCTGGTGGTGGGCGTCGACCCGCCTGCCTCGGCGGCGGGGGATGCTTGCGGCATCGTGGTTGTGGCGTTGGGCGACGATGGCATTGGGCGCGTGCTAGCCGATGCCACCGTGGCGCGCGCGGGGCCCGAACGCTGGGCGCGGGCTGTGGCCGAGACCGCTGCCCATTGGAACGCCGACCGCGTGGTGGCCGAGGCCAATCAGGGGGGCGCCATGGTGGAAAGCGTGCTGCGCGCGGCCAGCATCGCCCTGCCCTTGCGGTTGGTGCACGCCACGCGCGGCAAGAGCGCGCGGGCCGAACCGGTCGCCGCGCTCTATGAAACCGGGCGGGTGCGCCACTGCGGCCAGTTCGCCGCGCTGGAGGACCAGCTTTGCGGGTTGATCGCCGGGGGTGGCTATGAGGGACCGGGGCGGTCGCCAGACCGGGCCGATGCCTGCGTCTGGGCGCTGACCGAACTGATGCTGAGCCCCTCGGCAGGCCCGCGTATCCGCGATCTCTGAGCGATTTTCTGCCTTCGTCCCAAGCTTGAAAGGCAATCCATGACAATTTTGCAATCCATCGCCGCCGCCTTCAAGGGCGGGGGAACGCGGGTGCCCCTTTCGCGCCCCTGGACCTCGCCCTGGATGTTTGCCGCCGCGCCCGGCACGCGGGAACCCTATGATTACCGGCGCGCGGTGCGCTGCGCCTATCTCGACAATCCCGTGGCGCATCGCGCGGTGCGGCTGGTGGCCGATGGCATTGCCGGGGCGCCGCTGGCCCCGGCGGACCCGGCGCTGATCGCGCTGGTGACGGCGACGAGCGCGGGGCAGTCGCTGCTCGAAACGCTGGCCAGCCAGATGCTGCTGCATGGCAATGCCTATGTGCAGATTTTGAAGGATGGTCTGGGCCAGCCGGTCGAACTCTTCGCCCTGCGGCCCGAGCGGGTGACGGTGACGCCGGGCCGGAATGGCTGGCCCACCGGCATCACCTATCGCGTGGGGGAGCAGGTGCTGACCATGCCGATGCAGGACAGCGATGCCTCACCCAATATCATTCACATCAAGGGCTATCACCCGCTGGACGACCATTATGGCGCCGGCTGCCTGGCCGCCGCTGACGAAGCGGTGGCCACGCATAATGCCGCCGCTGGCTGGAACCGGGCCTTGCTGGAAAATGCGGCGCGGCCTTCTGGCGCGCTGGTCTATGACGCGGGCAGTGGCGGGGGACTGAGTGCTGATCAGTTCGACCGCTTACGCGAGGAATTGAACCGCGCCTTTGCGGGCGGGGCCAATGCCGGACGGCCGATGCTGCTGGAAGGCGGGCTGAAATGGCAGTCGCTGTCGATGAGCCCGGCGGACATGGATTTTGCCGCTTTGAAGGCTGCCGCCGCGCGCGACATTGGGCTGGCCTTTGGCGTGCCGCCGATGTTGCTGGGGCTGCCGGGCGACGCCACCTACAACAATTACAAGGAGGCCAACAAGGCGCTGTGGCGGCTGACTTTGTTGCCCCTGGCGGGCAAATTGCTGGCGGCGCTGGGCGAAGGGCTTGCGACTTGGTTTCCCGAGGCAAAGCTGGCCATTGACCTCGACCGGGTGCCGGCGCTGACCGAGGACCGGCAGACCTTGTGGTCGCAGATCAAGGACGTGTCCTTCCTGAGCGCGGATGAGAAGCGCGAGATGATGGGCCTGCCGCCAAGGCCCGCGGACAGTGGGGAGATCGTGCCATGACTGCCGCCGCGATGGACCGCGAGGACATGCTGGCCAGGCTGATCGCGCAGGAAAGCGCACAGGGCGGTGATCTGGTGACGCTGCGCGCCATTGTCGAGGAAGCGAGCGAGTTGGGCGCCGAACGGCTGCTCTGCCGCATGGGGCTGAGCGATGAGACCGCCTGCGAGGATCTGAGCGAACTGCGCGATCTGTTGCAGGCCTGGCGCGATGCCAAGGCCAGCGCATGGAAGGCGGTGGTCGACTGGAGCGTGCGGGCGCTGATGGCGCTGGTGCTGATCGGCATTGCCATGCGCATCGATGCGTTGAGGCTGCTGAAATGAGCGGGGACGAGACCTGCACCACGCCGGAGGATGGGCTGCGCTTTGCCGGTTATGCCGCGCTGTTCGACAAACGCGATGCCGGGCGCGACACGATCCGCCCGGGCGCCTTTGCCCGCACGCTGGCTGAACGGGGCAGGTCGGGCAAACCGCCCCTGCCGCTGTATTGGCAGCACAACCCCGATCAGCGCATTGGCTGGGTCGAACAGGCCAGCGAGGATGAGCGCGGCCTGCGCGTCATTGCCAGCATCGACAATCCGGCGGGCGGGGCGGCGGCGGCCTTGCGTTCGGGCCGGGTCAATGGGCTGTCCTTTGGCTATCGCGCGCGCAGCTTCACCCGCGATGGCGCGGGGCGCGAATTGCGCGACATCGATCTGTTCGAGGTCAGTCTGGTGACCCACCCCATGCAGCATGGGGCGCGGGTTCACATGCTGGCCTGAACGCCCCTACCCCTCTGTTTCAATCATTTCGGGCCGCCTTATCGGGCGGCCTTTTTGCGTGAAAGGCAAATGACCACATGGACAATCAGAACATCGGCACCACGAAGGACACCGCAATCGACGCCTCGCTCGATGCTTCCTTCGACATTGTGGCGCGTCAGAATGCCGCCGATGCGGCGCTGGGCGCGCTGCGCGGCGAGATCGACGAGGTGAAATCGCGCATCGAGCGCGCCAGCCGTATCACCCACCGCCCGCTGATCGGCGCGGGGGGCGGCGTGAACCTGGAAATGAAGGGCTTTGTCGATGGCTATCTGCGCCATGGGCGGGAGAATGAGCTGAAATCCATGTCGGTCGGTTCGCCCTCGGATGGCGGCTATGCCGTGCCGACCGAACTGGATGCGCGCATTGCCGAGAAGCTGATCCCGATCAGCCCGATCCGCGCGATCGCCCAGGTCGTGCAGACCAGCACCTCGGATTATCGCAAGCTGATCTCGCTGGGCGGCACGGTGTCGGGCTGGGTCAGCGAGACGGGTGCACGCAGCGGCACTGCCACGCCCAGCTTTGCCGAGATCATTCCGCCCTATGGCGACCTCTATGCCAATCCCTCGGCCAGTCAGCAGATGCTCGACGATGCAGCTTTCGATCTGGAAGGATGGCTGGCGCAGGAAGTGGCCAATGAATTCGGCCGGGCCGAGGGCGCGGCCTTTGTCAGCGGCACGGGCACCAACCAGCCCAAGGGCTTTCTCGCCACGCCCTGCGCCGCCACGGCGGATGCCGCGCGCGCCTTTGGCACGCTGCAATATCTGCCCAGCGGTGATGCGGCCACGCTGGGTGCCGCGCCCGATGCGCTGCTCATCGAGGTGGTGATGGCGCTGAAGGCCGGGCATCGTCAGGGCGCCGTCTGGGTGATGAATGCCCGCACGCTTTCGGCGGTGCGCAAGCTCAAGGATGCCGATGGCGCCTTCCTGTGGCAGGGCAGTCTGGTCGATGGCCAGCCGGATCGCCTACTGGGCTATCCGGTGGTGGAGGCTGCCGATATGCCCGACATTGGGGCGGGCGCCATGCCGATTGCCTTTGGCAATTTCCAGAACGGCTACATCATCACCGAGCGTTTCGGCACCCGCCTGCTGCGCGACCCCTATAGCAACAAGCCCTTCGTCAATTTCTATGCCACCCGGCGCATCGGTGGGCAGGTGCTCGACAGCGAGGCGATCAAGCTGGTGAAGATCGCCGCCTCCTGATCCTTCGGGCGGTTGATGGCCGGGCGGGCGTCCTCTCCCCCAATTTTCCGGGGCGCCTGCCCGGCCCTTTCCTGCGTCCGCGCCAGACCCCTGCGGCGCGGGCGCTTCTTTTCAGCTTTGATGACGGAGGCCGCCCCATGATGCGGGTTATCGTTTCGCCGGCGGTGCTGCCGCCTGCCGCGCTCGATGCGCTCAAGCAATGGCTGGGCATCACCATCGCCACCGATGATGCGCAACTCTCGGACCTGCTGGCGACGGCGCTGGAGGTTTGTGCTGATTTCACTGGCCTCTTGCCGCTGAGTTGCGGGGTGGAGGAGACGCTTCCCCTGCCTTGCGAGCCACTGATGCGGGGCGAAGACCTGGCCGTACCGCAGCCTTTGCGCCTTTCCTCGCAGCCGGTGCAGCAGGTGACGGGTGTGGCCGCTCTTCTGCCGGATGGTACGCGCCAGCCGCTGGATGCTAGTGCCTATGAAGTGCGGCTCGAAGCCGATGGTTCGTGCCACATCGGCTTTACGGCAAACCTTGGCCAGACCCGCGCGGTGGTCAGCCTGACGGCGGGGCTGGCGCCCGACTGGGACCATCTGCCCCAGCCCTTGCGACACGGTGTGCTGCGGTTGGCCGCGCACCAGTATCGCCAGCGTGAGACAGCGGGCGCCGATGCCTTGCCGCCAGCTTCGGTGACGGCGCTGTGGCGACCGTGGCGCCGGCTGCGCCTTGCATGATCAGCGCACAGCCCAATCCGTCCTTCGACGAGCTGGTCGCCAGCCTCGCCACCACCGCCGGGCAGTTGGCGCAGGCCCAGGTTGAACATGAGGCCCGCGCCGCCGCCGATGACCCCGGCCGATGGCGCGACCCGAGCCTGCTCTGGCCTGATTTCAGCCCAAAGACGCCCAGCCCGAACATGAAAGGATAGCCCATGGAAATGCCTCTGCGCGCCGCGCTGATCGGCTGGCTGGCGGGCGATCCGCAGCTCGTCAGCCAGCTCAATTCGATCAATGAGGAAGCGCCTTCGCGCACCAGCCTGCCCTGGCTGGCGATCTCGGCCAGCGCCAGCACCGACTGGAGCACGAAGACCGAGACCGGTTATGAGATCCGCATCGCGCTGGAGCTGCATTGCCGGGGCGACACGCCGGGCAGCGCGGGCGATCTGGTGGCGGCCATTCAGGCGCGCATCTGTAGCCTGCCCGGCCAGCAGGGCGGCTTTGCCATCGTCACGCGGGAGTTCATGCGCGCCCGCGTGACACAAGTGAGCCCCGCCTCGCGCAGCATCCTGATCGAATATCGTTTCCGCACCATCACGGCCTGATCGGCGCGACCCTCTCTCTCATCGAAAGGATTTGCCATGAGTGCCCAATCCGGCGCTGCCTTTTTGCTGAAAATCTCTGACGGGGCGGCCACGCCCACCTACAACACCGTGGCGGGCCTGCGCACCACGCAGATGAGCGTGGCGGGCGATGCTGTGACCATCACCACCAAGGACAGCGGCGGCTGGCGCGACCTGCTTTCGGGCGGGGGCGCGCGGTCGGTCTCGGTCAGCGCGGCGGGGGTCTTCATGGGCTCGGCGGCGGAAAGCCAGATCCGCGCCAATGCGCTTTCTGGCGTGCTGGCCTCCTATCAGCTCAGCTTTGAAGATGGCGCGAAGATGACCGGCAATTTCCTCGTGCAGAAGCTCGACTATTCGGGCGATTTCAATGGCGAGCGTTCCTATACGATCAGCCTTGAAAGCTCTGGCCCGGTGGTGGCCGCATGAACGAAGCCGCCAACCCCTGGCGCGGCGAGGCCAGCATCACCATCGCCAATGTGGAGCGTCTGCTGCGGCCCAGTTTCGCTGCTCTGGTGGCGGCGGAAGAGGAATTGGGGCCGCTGTTCGCGCTGGTGGAAAGGGCGGCGGCAGGGCAATTGCGCCTTGGCGAGATGGCCGCCCTGTTCTGGCATTGCCTCGCCCAGCGCGAGGGGCTGACGCGTGAGATGGTGGGCGAGGCCGTGCTGGAAGCGGGGCTTGCCGCCGCCTTGCCGCGCCTGCGTGTGCTGTTGCAGCAAATCCTGCAAGGCGCGGGCTGAGCGATGGACCAGCGCTTTGGTCCTGGCGCGCACCGGCTGGCAGGCATGGCCGGGCGCGGGCTGGGCTGGCGGCCTGACGAGTTCTGGCGGGCAACACCTGCCGAACTGGCCGCTGTGCTTGCGCCAGAGGCCGATCCTGGCGCGCCTGCGCCGCTCTCCCGCGATGAGTTCAACCGATTGATGGAGCGCGATGCATGACCTCCTCCCGCTATACTCCCTCCTCCTCCAGCGGCTCCTCGGTGCAGAGCCTGATGGTGGAGGTGCGCGCGGCCACCTCGGGCTTTGCGCAAGACCTTGCCACCATGCGATCGAGCTTCGACAATTCGCTGATCAGCGGCTTTACGCAGGCCGGCAGCGTGCTCGACACCAGCCTGAGTTCGGCGCTGAAGAAAGGCACCAGCGGCTTTACCGACCTGCGCGCCACGGCGCTGAGCGCGCTGGGCGATATTGCCCAGCAGGCCACGGGGCTTTTCTCCGGCGCGTCGGGCAGTTCTTCCGGCAGTGCGCTTGCCAGCCTGGTGGGTGCCATGTCCGGCCTGCCCGGGCGGGCGACGGGCGGCCCGGTCTCGCCGGGGCAGGCCTATGTGGTGGGCGAACGGGGGCCGGAGCTTTTCGTGCCCACCTCGGCAGGCTCGATAGCCAGCAACGGAGCGGCCGGCGGCAAGGACGCGCGGCCGGTCAATGTCTCGATCAATCTGGCAGGGACAGCGGGCGGGGATGCGCCCCAGGCGCTGGCTCGCTCCTCGCGCCAGATGGCCAGCGCCCTGCGCCGCGCGCTTTCCCGGACCTGAGCTTGCAAGGAAACGATCCATGGCCTTCTGGCTTGCTTCGGCCCGCAACGGGCAGGAAACCTCTTTCATCCAGCGCTTCGATCCGCGTTTCTGGACGGTGGATTTCCCCCGCCCGATGGTGGCGGGCATCACCACCACCGCGCCCGATGCCCTGCGCATCGACGCCACATTCCTGCGAGAGGGCGATCTGGCAGGGTTTATCTGGGCGAGCGAGGACACGCTCGATCATCCGCTGCTGGCCTATGCCACCGACCGCAATTACGCGGGCGCCACGCTGTCCTTCCGCTGGCAGTCGGGCGGGATCGCGCCGCTTGACGGCGTCAATGGCCCCACACTGACCATCGAAGGCCGCGATGCCAGCGGCGCGGCGCACACATGGTATGTGCGTCTCTGGAACTTTGCGCAGGGGACGGGCAGCGACGCGCAGATCACCCTGCCCTTTTCGCAGGTCTATGGTGGCTGGAGCGCGGATTCGGCCGATCCGCTCTACCCTTGCGACATCGACCGGATGTTCATCTCGCTGGTGCCCGCGGCCTATGTCGGCGGGTCGGTCAATCCGCTGCCTGCCGCCGTGGATGGCTGGGTGGAGATGACCGGCATCCGCTGCGATGGCGACCGCGCGATGCTCTCCATCGGCCATGTCTTCGTGCCGCCCCATGGGCTGGCGATGGCCACCGCCTATGACGATTGCTGCAACCAGACCCCCGCGCGGCTGATCCGCTCGATCCGCCAGCTCGGCTATCGCGGCAGCGTGGTGCATTATGTGGGGATGAGCCATCACGCCCGGCTGACCGCATCAGGGGGCAGCTATCTGGTGGGTGGGGGCGGCGATGTGCTCTGCACGCCGGCGCGCGCCTGGCATGCGGCCTATTTCGCGGCGCTGGGCGCGGTGGGGCTCTCGCCCATCGCCTCGATTTCCTATGAGGTGCTGGCGCAATATTGCCCCGCCGCCTGGGCGCAGAGGGCGGCCAATGGCGATCCGGGCCTGACCGGGTGGGACCCGCCATCAAACCTGCTGTCACCAGCCAATGCCACCGCGATCGCATGGCTGCAAAACGCGGTGCTGGCCTATGTCGGCCTGCTCAAGGATGCGGGTGTTCCGGTGCGCATCCAGATCGGCGAGCCATGGTGGTGGGTGCTCGCCGATGGGCGGATCTGCCTTTACGATGATGCGGCCAAGGCGGCTTTTGGCGGCAGCCCGGTGGTGATCCCCGATCTGCGCGCGCCGCTGACCAGTGAGCAGACCGCTTTGCTCGATCAGGCCGGCGCCGTCCTGGCCATCTCGACCGCCTCATTATGCGCTGCCGCCAAGGCCGAGGCGGCGCGTTTGGGGACAAGTTGCGAGACCTTGCTGCTCACCTTTCTGCCCACCGTGCTGGACCCGGCCATGCCCGAGGCGCGGCGCGCCAACCTGCCTCTCGGTTGGGCCTCACCGGCCTTCGACCGTTTGCAGGTGGAGGACTATGACTGGCTGACCGCCCGGCAGGATGCCTTGCGGCAAGCCGGCTATGCAACGGTCAACCAGCGGCTGGGTTATCCGCCGGGTGCGCAGGATTATCTGGCCGGTTTCGTTCTCAATCCCGCAGACACCGTGCTGTGGCGGCCCATCGACAGCGGGGTGGATGAAGCCATCGCGCGCGGCTGCCACGAGGTTTTTGTCTGGGCCATTCCGCAGGTGGGCCGCGATGGTTACACACGCCTGCCTTCACCCCTCGCAACGCAGGACAACAGCGACATGAACGCCTTTGACGATGTGCTTTACCCGCTGGCCCTGGGACTGGACGCCAAGATCTCGCCCAGCTTTTCGACCAGCATTGCCACCACCGCGTCGGGCTTTGAAATGCGCAACAGCCTGTGGGGGAATGCGCGGCTCAGCTTCGATGTCGGGCCAGGCATTCGTTCCGATGCCGACATGGGCGTGCTCATTGCCTTTTTCCGGGCGCGGCGCGGCGCGGGGCGCGGCTTTCGGCTGAGCGACCCCAGCGATTTCAGCTCGAACGGCATGGTGGGCACGCCGACCGCCGCTGATCAGGTGATCGGCGTGGGCGATGGCGTCACCGCCTCCTTCGGCCTCGTCAAACTCTATGGTGATGCCGCGCAGGAACCTCAATCGCGCCGCATCACCAGACCGCGCGCCGGCAGCGTGCTGGTCAGCGTCGATGGTGTGGGCGTGACCAATGGCTGGATGCTGGGCGATGGCGGCATGGTCACCTTCGCCACCGCCCCGGCCACGGGCGCGATCATCCGGACGGGCTTTTTCTTCGATGTGCCAGTGCGTTTCGATCAGGACCGGCTGGACATCACCGGCGTCAATTTTGCCGCCGGAGAAGCGCCAAGCGTCCCGGTCATCGAGATCAGGGAGGCGGTATGAGCCGGGTCTGGTTTTCACAATCGCTCGAAACGGTGGCGACATGGTGGCGCGTGGATCGCACCGATGGCGTCACCCTGGGCTTTACCACGCATGATGCCGATCTGTGGTTCGATGGCGTGCTGTTTCGCGCCTCGCCCGGCATGCGGCCGGCGGCGATCCGTCGGGCATCGGGATTTGATGCCGATTCCGCCGAAGTGGACGGGGCTGTCAGCCATGATGACATTGCCGAAAGCGATCTGCTGGCCGGGCGCTATGACGGCGCGCGCGTGGTGGTGGGGCTGGTGGACTGGCAGACGCTGGAGCACACGCCGGTCTATGCCGGCAAGATCGGCGCGATCACGCAGGATGCCGGCAGTTTCACGGCCCAGTTGCAATCACGCAAGGCCGAACTGGCGCGCGACCCGGTGCCGCGCACCAGCCCCTGTTGCCGCGCTGATTTCTGTGGCCCGGGTTGCGGCCTTTCCGCCGCGCGTTTCACCCGTGAGGCCGAGCTGGCAACGCAGGATCTGGCGCATAATGCCGTGGTGATGACCAGCGATGCCACCAACACCGCCTTGATGGGCGGGCAGTTGCGCTGGCTCGAGGGCCCCTATGCCGGTCTGGCCATGGGAATCGTGGGGCTGGCGGGCGATGCGCTGGTGCTGGATCAGCCGCTCGACGAGGCGCTGAGCCCGGGCTTGCGCGCGATCATGATCGAGGGGTGCGACCATACGCTGGCGACCTGCGCCACGCGGTTCGCCAATGCGATCAATTTCCGGGGCGAGCCGTTCCTGCCAGGCAATGATCTGGTCGTGCGCTATGGGTTGGCGTGATGAACGCGGGGCATGATCTGGCGCGCGCGGCGCAGGGCTTCCTTGGCGCGCGGTTTCGCCTGCACGGACGCGACCCCGACCTTGGGCTCGACTGTATGGGCCTGGTGGAGGTGGCGCTGGCACGGGCCGGGCACCGGGTGCGGCTTCCTTGCGATTATACGCTCAAGATGCGCTCCATCGACCGGTTTGCCGGTGTGGCGCAAAGCGCCGGTCTTGTGCGCGCGCAAGGCGAGGTGGCGGTCGGCGACATTCTGCTCATCCATGTCGGGCCCTGCCAGTATCATCTGGGCATCATCGGCATGGATGGCGCGCTGGTCCATGCTCATGCCGGGCTGCGGCGCGTTGTCACCACCCCTGCGCCCCATGGCGAGATCATGGCGTGTTGGCGCCTGTGCGACGACACAATTTCCGGCAAGGATTGAGAGGTCTCGATGGCTACACTGCTTTTTACTGCCCTGGGCACGGCTCTGGGCGGACCGATCGGTGGCGTGCTGGGGGCGCTGGCGGGCAGTCAGGTCGATTCGGCGCTGTTTGGCGGGGCAACCGCGACAGGCCCGCGCCTGAAAGACCTGTCGGTGACCACCTCCACCTATGGTTCGGCCGTGGCGCGACAGTTCGGCACGATGCGGGTGGGCGGCACCATCATCTGGGCCACCGATCTGGTCGAGCACAACCAGTCGAGTGGCGGGGGCAAGAACCAGCCCACGGTGACGACCTATTCCTACACGTCCAGCTTTGCCGTGGCGGTGTCGAGCCGGCCGATTGTCAGCATCGGGCGGGTCTGGGCCGATGGCACACTGTTGCGCGGCGCCGATGGCGACATGAAGGTGGGAGGAACCTTGCGCATCCACACCGGTGCCGGCGACCAGCAGCCCGATCCGCTGATCGCCGCGGCGCAGGGGACGACCAATTGTCCGGCCTTTCGCGGTATGGCCTATGTCGTCTTCGAGGATCTGCAACTGGCCGATTTCGGCAACCGCATTCCGACCCTGACCTTCGAGGTTCTGGCAGACAGTGGCGCATTGACGCTGGCCAGCCTGATGGACGGGGTGGTCGATGAGGTCGATGCCGACATGGGTTTGACCGACATTCTGGGCTATGCCTGCGAAGGCCCGCTGACCGACACGCTGAGCCAGTTTCAGCCGATCATGCCGATGAGCTGCGATGCCGGGGGCGACCGGCTGACGATTGCCAGCAATCAGGTCAGCACCAGCCCGGTCGTTCTGGAGGAGGCGGCGGTTTCGGGCAGCCATGGCGATTTCGGCGCCCAATCGGGGGTTCAGCGCCAGCGCGACCCTGTGCCCGAAAGCCCGCCGCGCGTTCTGCGCTATTACGACCCGGCGCTGGATTATCAGCCCGGCACCCAGCGCTCCTGGGGGCAGACGCTGGCCGGGCAGCCCAAAACCATCGAAGTGCCCGCCACCATGAGCGCCCAGACCGCCGCGCGCTATATCCAGCAAAGCGCGCGCGACGCCAACTGGAGCCGCGAGACGATCAAATGGCGCTGCGCCCAACTGGACCCGGCGGTGGCGCCCGGCGTGCTGGTCAGCCCGCATGAAGTGCCCGGGCTATGGCGTGTGACCGCCTGGGAATGGAGTGACACCGGGATTGCGCTGGATCTGGAACGCGTGGCGCCTCTGGCCAGCACGGGCAGTGCGGCGGATGCCGGGCAAGCCAATCTGGCCATCGATCAGCCCGTTTCGTCCACGAGCCTGTTTGCCTATGAACTGCCTTGGGACGGGCAAGGCAGCGGGGACAGCGCCATTGTCCAGGCCGCGGCCTCATCGAGCAGCGCGGGCTGGACCGGGGCGGCGCTCTATGCCGACAATGGTTCGGGCAACCTTGTCTGGCTGGCGGCCAGCGGGCGCAAGCGGAGCGTAACGGGAATGGCCAGCAGCGTGTTGCCGGCCGCCTCGCCCCTGCTGCTTGACCGGCAATCGCAGGTCACCATCCGTCTGACCGGAGCGGATCTGGCCCTTGCCGATGCCAGCATGGACCAGCTCGCCATGGGGGCAAACCGGGCGCTGCTGGGGCAGGAGATCATCCAGTTCGCCAACGCAAGGTCACTGGGCAGCGGCATGTGGCAGATTTCAGGACTAATGCGCGGGCGCGGCGGCACCGAAAGCGCCATCACCAGCCATCAGACCGGCGAGGCCTTCATCCTCCTCGACAACACGCCCACCACGCTGGACCAGAATCTTTTGCACGGCGCGACGACCATCGCCGCCATTGGCCTTGCCGATACGGCGCCGGTTGAAACACTGATCGCATGTCAGGGATACAGCCTGCGGCCATGGTCGCCCGTGTGGCCTATCGCCACCCAGGGCGCCGATGGCAGCCTGACGCTGGCATGGACGCGGCGGGCTCGCGGGGGATGGTCCTGGACCGATGGGGTCGACATGCCATTGCAGGAGCAATCCGAGCTTTATCTGGTCGTATTGGGCGGCTGGAGCGCACCGATCATGCAATGGCAGGTCACTACCCCCGCGCTGACCCTTGATCCCGATACCATGAGCGCGATCCGATCCGCCCATGCCGGCGCGAGCATCGAAGTAAGACAACAGGGCACCTATGCCGTCTCCGAACCACTTACACTTTATGCAATCTCCTGAATTAACCGGAATGCAACCATGTGAGGACTGTCATGACCGACACGCTGACCTTTTCTTCCACCAGTCCCCGCCTTGGACTGCCCATGCTTTTTTCCGGGCAGTCCCAGAAGGAAACCTATGTCAACGAGGCGCATTCGCTGATCGATGCTCTGGCCCAATGTGCCATTGAGGGCAGTGCATCGACACCTCCCGGATCGCCGGTGAACGGCACGAACTGGCTGGTGACCAGCGGCGCCACGGGAGACTGGAGCGGCCAGGATGGTAAAATCGCCTGCTATCAATCAGGAAACTGGCTGTTTGCCGCCCCTTTTGACGGGCTGCGCATCTTTGACCGCTCCAGCCATCAATTCACCCATTATTCGGGCGGTTGGCAAAGCGCGGGGGCCGTATCGGCGCCGAGCGGAGGAACAACCATTGATACCCAGGCGCGATCTGCCCTTGCCAATCTGGTTTCTGCGTTGCAGACTGCGGGGATATTGCCCGCCTTGTGATGCCTGTGGCGCCTTGCCGCAGCGTGGCGTCTTGCGCTTGACCAGATTTTACATGCTGCTTTTTCCTCGACAATCGGCGGAAAACGCGGCATTTTTGCAACAGTTTGCGTTTTTTCGTGGCTTGCGTGTGACCAGCGAAGTCGATAGACATTTCCCCAATCGGTGGCCTCCACATTGAAAAGGGGAATTTAGAATGCGCAGACTAGCCCTGGGCTTGGCGCTAGCCTCGACCGCCCTTGCCACGCCCGCACTGGCGCGTGACAAATCCTGGTACGTCGAAGGCGATCTGGGCGCGACGATCGTCGAGAGCAACAAGGTCGTGAACATCGCTCCCGGCACGCCTGCCGGTGGCAGCACCGTCGGCTACTTCAACACGAAGACCGGCTACGACTTCGGTGGCATCATCGGTTACGACTTCGGTCCCTTCCGTCTGGAAACCGAAGCCAGCTACCGCCGTGCCGCCGCCAAGAAGTTCACCACGAACGCTGGCACCGTGTATGACGCCTCGGCCAACCAGGCCTCTGGCGGCACCAGCGCGCTCAGCTTCATGGTCAACGGCCTGCTCGACTTTGGTCCCGATGATGGCCTGCAGGGCTTCGTCGGCGGCGGTGTCGGTGTGGCCCGCGTGAAGAACGCGATCTACACCACCGCGCCGTTCAACGCCGGCGGCGTTGATGATTCGGCTTCGGGCTTTGCCTATCAGGCGATCGCCGGTATCCGTGCGCCGATCAGCAAGCATGTCGATCTGGGTCTGAAGTATCGTTACTTCGCCGCTTCGGGCGCGAACCATTTCGTCAGCCTGCAGGGCAACCCCTTCGTCGAGCGCTTCCACTCGCACTCGCTGCTGGCGACGCTGACGTACAACTTCGGTTCGCCGACCCCGCCGCCGCCGCCTCCCCCGCCGCCGCCGCCGCCGCCGCCGCCGCCGCCTCCCCCGCCGCCTCCCCCGCCGCCTCCGCCGCCTCCGGCTCCGGTGTGCAACAAGGGGCCCTACATCGTGTTCTTCGACTGGAACAAGTCGGACATCACGCCTCAGGCTGCGACCATTCTGGACAGCGCGATCCAGGCCTATGGCAACTGCGGTACGGCTGCCATCACGCTGGCCGGTTACACCGACCGTTCGGGTACGCCCAAGTACAACCTTGGCCTGTCGGCTCGCCGCAACGCCTCGGTTCGCGCTTACCTGACCTCGCATGGCGTGGCTGATGGTGTGATCACCGCCACCGCCTACGGCGAAGCCAACCCGCGTGTTCCCACCGCTGACGGTGTGCGCGAGCTGCAGAACCGTCGCGTGGAAATCAACTACGGTCCGGGTTCGGGCAACTAAGCCTTTCCCGGATGGGTTACGGAAAAGGGTCGGAGAAATCCGGCCCTTTTTTGTTGTCTGCCAAGCTTCGGGCGCACATTGTCTTGCTGGTCCATGACGAGCAAGACAACATCCCGCTTGCAACAAGGGCAGGCGCAGCAAGACGACCGCGCCGCCTCAGGCACAACGCGTTATAGTCCCAATGCTGAAGTGGTTTCGGCGCTTATTAGGGCCGATGCGCGTAAGGCAAAGGGTCCTGCATCCCTGCCTGTGCAAATCCGGCCAAGCGTAAACGGCATGAATCGCAGAGCCCGCAAGCCTGACCATCCGGTTGGGGATCATAGCAAGACCAGCTCATGCCGGCATCAAGACCAAGGCGCGCTGCTTCCTGCACGATTTCCGCCTTGCCCATATATTGCAAAGGCGCCCGAATACGGAAACCAGCGCCCTCGGCCCCCGCTTTGGTTGCCAGATCAGCGAGCTTTTCAAAACCTTCGATGAACTCGGGCCGGCAATCCGGATAGCCCGAATAGTCGAGCGCATTGACGCCGATGAAAATATCGCGAGCGCCGACAGCTTCCGCCCAAGCCAAAGTCAGCGACAGAAAAACCAGATTGCGCGCGGGCACATAGGTGACTGGAATGTCACTGCCGACACCCTCCTTGGGCACATCGATCGCATCTGTCAGCGCGGAGCCGCCGAACTGACGCAGATCCAGCGGAAGGATGACGTGGCGAACCGCCCCCAGATGCGCGGCAAGTTGACGGGCCGAGTCCAGTTCCCGGCGGTGGCGCTGATTGTAGTCGATGGTAAGGGCATAAATCTCGTAGCCGTCCTCCTTGGCGAGACCTGCCGAGACCATCGAATCCAGGCCACCAGAGAGCAACACCACTGCCTTCTTCACGCCGGGCGCCACCGTGTTCGTCATCACCATTCCCTCAGACAATCTCGTCTACACCATCCAGTTCCACGCCTTACCCTGCTGTCAGAGGGCGATCGGGAACACTTTCGAACAAAATGCGCAATCGACCACAATCTGCCCCTGGGAATCGCGCATCTCGTCAAGATCCTCCTGCGAGAAACGACTCAGCACCGAGCGATAATAGTCAGCGCTGCACCGGCAACCCCGCGTGAGACGTGAAACACCCTGCAAACGAACCTCGTCCTCCTCGTGGAAGAGACGCCAGATGAGATCGTCAAGCGCCAGCGCCGGATCGACCAGTTCACCCTGTGTCATCGATCCGGCCAGAGCCGAGACATGCTCCCATTGGGGATGATCCATCCGCACATGGAGACGCTCACGCCCTTCCTCGCCATCGGGCAGGTGCTGGACAAGCAGGCCACCGGCAACGCATTGGTCGCCCTCCACATCCAGACCGATGCGGATCAGCGTGGGCACCTGTTCCGATTGCGCGAAATAGGCCTCGCAGACATGCGCCAGCGAACCACCTTCCAGCGGCACGATACCCTGATAACGCTTGCCGGTCGCGGCAAGGTCAAAGGTGATCGCCATATACCCCTTGCCGAACAGCGCGTCGACCGATGGCAATGGATCGTGAGCGGCCAGCAGTTCCGGATCATGCCGGACATAGCCGCGCAATTCGCCTTCGCGATAATCACAAACCAGCAGGTCTACCGCACCGCCCTGCCCCTGCACCTGCAAGGTCAGCTGACAGCCCTGGTCCTTCAGCAAGGTTCCCATCATCGCGGTGAGAAGCAGTGCCTCGCCGAGCAGCTTGCGCAGCGACACGGGATAATCGTGAGCGGCCAGAATGTCGTGCAACACCGGCCCAAGGCGCACCACACGCCCCCGCACATCGCGCGAAGGGATAGTGAAGGGAAGAACCTCGTCGATCCTCCCCTCGCCCAGCGCCTGACCAATTCCTACCCCGCTCACAGCTTGCCCATTGCCCAGAGCAGCACCGATTTTTGCGCATGGATGCGGTTTTCGGCCTCATCCCAGACCACCGATTGCGGTCCGTCGATCACCTCGTCCGTGACCTCCTCGCCGCGATGCGCGGGCAGGCAATGAAGAAACCATGCGTGCGGTGCAGCAGCGGCCATCACCTCGGCATTCACTTGATAAGGCTCCATCGCGGCAATCACTGCATCACCTCCCGGCTGACCCATGGACACCCATGTGTCGGTCACGACAACCTGAGCGCCCTTGACCGCAGCGAACGGATCTTGCGTGAGGGTAATCTGCGAGCCCGCCTCGCGAGCCCTGGTGACAAACGCTGCATCAGGCTCAAATCCAGCAGGAATGCCCGCACGAATGTTGAACCCCAGCAGGCCGGCGGCCTCGACCAGCGAATTGAGCACATTGTTGCCGTCGCCCAGCCAAGCCAGTTCCATGCCTTCCAGCGCCACGCCGCGTTCCTGCAGTGTCAGCAGATCGGCCATGATCTGGCATGGATGCGACTGGTCAGTCAGGCCATTGATCACCGGCACGCTGGCATAATGCGCCAGTTCCTCGATCTTGGCGTGATCGCTGGTGCGGATCATGATGGCATCCACCATCCGGCTCAGGACGCGGGCCGTGTCTGCGACGGTTTCACCCCGACCAAGCTGCATTGAGCCTGATTCCATCACGATCGCGCTACCGCCCAGCTGGCGCATGGCCACATCGAAGGAGACACGTGTGCGCGTGGAATTCTTCTCGAAGATCATCGCCAGGACATAACCATCCAGCGGGGCTCCATCATCGGCGTGCGCCTTGGGCAAGCCTGTACGCGCAGCTTTGCGCGCGCCAGCGTCTGCCAGAATCGCGCGCAGCGCCTGTGGGCCGGCATCGCTCAAATCAAGGAAATGACGCAAATCCAGCCCGGCCATTACACCGCCTCCGGCAGCTTGTAGCTGGCAGCACCGGCCGAGAGCCTGTCCATGAACTCATCGATATGGCTCTCATCAATCACCAGCGGCGGCAGAACACGCATGGTCTTGTCGCCAGCCGACACGGTCAGCAACTGATGATTGTCGCGCAGATGGGCGACAAAGGGCCGCGGCTCAATCTTCAGCTTGAGGCCAAGCAGCAGCCCCCGACCGCGCACACCCTCGAAAATCTCGGGATAGTTGCCGATGAACTGTTCAAGCCGGGCGGTGAGCTTCGCGCCCATGTCGCGCACATGCTCAAGGAAGGCTTCGTTGGCCACCGCATCCAACACCGCCTCGGACGCGGCCATGGCCAGCGGATTGCCGCCATAGGTCGACCCATGCGTGCCAGCCACCATGCCGCGCGCGGCTTTCTCCGTGGCGATGCAGGCGCCCAGCGGAAAGCCGCCGCCAATGCCCTTGGCCGTCGCCAGAATGTCGGGCACGATGCCGAACTGCTCGTAGGCATAGAACGTGCCAGTCCGCGCGACACCGCTCTGGACCTCGTCGAGGACGAGCAGAAGGTCATGCTCATCGCACAGCGCGCGCAGGCCGGGCAGAAAGTCGACGGGAGGAACCTTGATGCCACCCTCGCCCTGGATCGGCTCGACCAGGAAACCAGCGGTGTTGGGACCGATGGCCGCCTTGGCCGCCTCCAGATTGCCAAACTCCACATATTTGAAGCCGGGAAGCAGAGGCAGGAAGCCCTTATGCATCTTTTCCTGATCCGACGCACTGATCGTCCCCAGTGTGCGGCCATGGAAGGCATCCCTGAAGGTGATCAGTTCGAACTTGTGATCATGACCGACATGCTGGTGATAGGCACGCGCGGTCTTGATCGCGCATTCCACCGCCTCGGCGCCCGAATTGGTGAAGAACACGGTGTCAGCAAAGGTCATGTCGACCAGTCGCTGCGCCAGATGCTCCTGCTGCGGGCTGCCATAGAGGTTGGAGACATGCATCAGCGTCTCCGCCTGCCTCTGAATCGCGCCGATCAGGCCTGCATGGCTGTGGCCCAGAATGTTGACCGCGATACCGCTGGCAAAGTCGAGATATCGGCGACCGTCCTCGCCGATGAGATGACAGTGCTCACCGCGCACCGGCCGAAAGCCGCAGCGGGGATAAACAGGCATCAAAGGCGTAATCGACATGGGACGTTCCTTTACTCAGACCTTCATTGTCAGAAAGCGCGGATAGCCAGCCGGTGACCGAGTGCCACGATGGCAGGGTGCTGGCCGGATAGATGAAAAACATCGCTGCGGAAACGACAAATGGCGGCTTTTCCGGGCCCGAAGCCACGGAAAACCGCCATTTGCACGCGTATGAGTCGTCACTCTCCACCTGACCCGGACGATCAGCCCGAATCAGGTTTCAACAGGAGAGGATACCGACGGATCAGTCCTGACGCGGCGCCAGATTGACCGCCGAGTACTTGCCTCGTCGATCAACCTCGATGTCGAACTCCAGACGATCGCCCTCGTTCAACTCACGCATACCCGAACGCTCCACCGCGCTGATGTGCACGAAGGCATCGGGCTGGCCGTCGTCACGCGTGATGAAGCCAAAGCCCTTCATCGCGTTGAAGAACTTGACCGTGCCGGTGGCCTTCTCGCCGGTCAGCTGACGCTGAGGCGCAGGCTCACGCTTGGCAACGGCGATGACATCGCCGACCACGACCAGATCGCTGGCCGAAATCTTGCCGCCACGATCAACCAGCGTGAATTCCAGGCCCTGTCCTTCGGCAAGACCTTCAAGGCCCGCACGCTCGACCGCACTGATGTGCACGAACACATCTTCGCCGCCGTCTTCACGCTGAATGAAGCCGAAGCCCTTCTGGCCATTGAAGAACTTGACGACGCCCTTGCCCTGGCCAACGACCTGAGCGGGCATGCCGCCACCGCCGCCGCCACGCGGGCCACCAAAGCCGCCACCGCCACCACGCGGGGCGCCGCCGCCAAAGCCGCCACGATCGCCGCCGCCGAAGCCGCCACGGTCACCGCCGCCAAAGCCGCCGCCGAAACCGCCACGACCGCCACCGAAGCCGCCACGGTCACCACCGAAGCCGCCACGATCACCGCCGAAGCGATCGCCCGCGAAGGGATCGAAGCTGTCTTCGCCAAATCCGTCGCGCTTGTCCCGGCCCTTGCCGCGACGTCCTCTATCAAAACCCATATACCCGAAAGAACCTTCGCTTCGCCCCGATCGATCTTGCACGATAGCGTGGACGAAACGCACCGCACAACAGGGCCAGCGGCCATGCGTGAACCGCACAACCCTATCCTCTGCATTTTGCCACATAACCCAAAAATACCGCCTATGCGAATAGATTCCGCATATCCCGTTCAGATTCATGAACAGCGCGGCGCGGATACATCACATTCCAGCGCTTTGGGCATCACGCGCTTGCCACTCGCCTTTCGCGCTGGCATGCCGACACGCAAAGCTGGCGCGACAGGCCGGCGTCAGCAAGGGAAAATGCATGTTTCGTCGCCTTACCGACCAGTTGCTGGTCAGCCCGCAGATCGACCTGGACGATCTTGCCGAGGCGGCCCGGCTTGGCGTTCGCCACATCATCAACAACCGCCCGGAAGGCGAAAGCGATGATCAAACTCCGGGTCCGGTGATCGAGCAGGCCGCCAGGGCCGCGGGCATGACCTACATCGCCATTCCTGTCACCCACGCCGGTTTCAGCCAGGAACAGGTCGATGCGATGGTCGAGACGCTCGGCGCCGCCGATGGTGCGATTCTTGCCTATTGCCGCTCGGGCACGCGCTCGACATTGCTCTGGGCACTGGCGCAGGCGAGCAAGGGCATGAGCGCCGGGGAACTTGCCCCCGCCGCCGCCGCCGCGGGCTATGACATTAGCCCCATCCGGCCACTCATCGACATGCTGAGCGGCAAGACCGACTGACCTCTTCACCAGAGGCGAACGACAACAGCCCGGCCTGTCTTGGCCGGGCTTTTTGCTGCATCCTCTGCGCAAGAAAAGAGGGCCGGAGCGGCTGGCTCCGGCCCTTTGAGTTTTCGTCCGCAGGAGGAACGAGGGGAGGCGGGGAAAGATGGGAGAAGGACTGCCCTTCCGACCCCGCCAAACTTGTCAAACTTAGCTGTTGTAGGCGCGCTCACCGTGCTCGGTGATATCCAGACCTTCACGCTCTGCCTCTTCCGTGGGACGCAGACCGAAGATCTTGTCGACAATGAAGTAAAGCACAGCCGAACCGATACCCGACCACAGCAGGGTGACGATCACAGCCTCGGCCTGAATGATCACCTGGCCCATGATGTCGTAGCTGGCCGCGGCCTTCGAGGGGAACACGGTGTAGTCGATCACGCCCTGACCGCCCAGCGAGGGAGCTGCTACAACACCCGTGGCGATGGCGCCAAAGATACCGCCGATGCAGTGCACGCCGAACACGTCGAGCGTATCGTCATACTTGAACTTGTTCTTCACGAAGCTGACGAAGAAATAGCACAGCGGCGAGACGAGGAAGCCCATCACGATCGAGGTCATCGGAGCGGCAAAGCCCGAAGCCGGGGTGATGGCCACCAGCCCAGCCACAGCACCCGAGGCAGCGCCCAGCATCGAGGGCTTGCCATGGTGGATCTGCTCGACAATGGCCCAGCTGACGGCCGCGGCAGCGGTGGCAACGAAGGTGTTGATGAAGGCGACGCCAGTGACAGCGTTCGATTCGAGGTTCGAACCGGCGTTGAAACCGAACCAGCCCACCCACAGCAGCGAGGCGCCGATCATGGTCATGGTCAGCGAGTGCGGCGGGGTGGCTTCCTTGCCAAAACCCAGACGCTTGCCGATCATGATGCAGCCCACCATGCCGGCAATACCGGCGTTGATATGCACCACGGTGCCGCCCGCGAAGTCCAGCGCGCCCTTCAGGTAAAGGTAACCGCCATCCTGAGTGTTGGTGTAGAAGAAGTCAGGACCCGACCAGTACCAGACCATGTGGGCCATCGGGAAATAGACGATGGTCATCCACAGCACCATGAACACCATCATGGGGGTGAACTTGATACGCTCGGCAAACGAACCCACAATCAGCGCCGGGGTGATGCAGGCGAAGGTCATCTGGAAGATGACATAAACATATTCAGGCAGATAGACGTTGTTCGAGAAAGTCGCCGCATAGGTCGACGTGCTCACGCCCATCAGGAAAATCTTGGAGAAACCGCCGACGAAAGGCGCAAGCGCGCCGCTGCCGGTCGAAAAGGCCATCGAATAGCCCCAGCAGCACCACACCAGCGCGGCAACCGAGACAATCATGAACACCTGCATCAGCACGCTGAGCATGTTCTTCGAACGGACCAGACCGCCATAGAACAGCGCCAGCGCGGGCACGCTCATCATCAGCACCAGGGCCGAGGAGATCAGCATCCAGGACACGTCGCCCTTGTTGACCATATTGGCCTGGGCGGCAGCCACGGCGGCGGGGGCCATCTTGGCCAGGTTGACCGGCGCTGCCTGCGCAAAGGCGACGCTGGCACTACCCAGCGCTCCGCCCAAGGCCGCGACGCCGCACATCATCTTGCGGATCATCGAGTTATCCTCCCAAAGTGAAGCGCTCACAGCGCGGTATCCCCGGTCTCGCCGGTGCGGATGCGGGTGGCCGAAGCCAGGTCCAGCACGAAGATCTTGCCGTCACCGATCGCTTCGGTGCTGGCGCTCTGCTGGATGGTTTCGACGACGCGAGGCGCAAGCTCATCACTGGCCGCGATTTCGATCTTCACCTTGGGCAGCATATTCGTGGAATATTCCGCGCCGCGGTAAATCTCGGTCTGTCCCTTCTGACGCCCAAAACCCTTCACCTCGGACACGGTCATACCGGCGACTCCGAGGGCGCCGAGGGCTTCACGCACCTCGTCGAGCTTGAACGGCTTGATGATGGCGATGATGAACTTCATGCCTATCCCCTGTTAGCCAACCGGCACGCGCCGGCACTACACGGTTAAGCAACAGGTGTGCCAGTTTAGATTTTATTACGGATTTACTAGGCGGGATTGATTCCATTCCGATCGCCAGCCGGTCATTCGACGCTCGAATCTTGCACAATTGCCTAAAAATTAGGCAAGACATGACCAAAATCTTACCTTGATATGCGCCAAATGACTTATACGGCAGCGCGGCCAGAGAGGCTCAGCGCTCCTTGGTCGCGCTGAAGGTCAGGCCCGGATTGCGCTCCTGCTGATAGGACACATCCCAGGCCGAGCGCGCCATGAACACCAGCGCTCCATCGCGATCCTTGGCCAGATTGGCGCGGTTGAACTCGGCAAAATCGCGCAACGCCGCCTCGTCACCCTTCACCCAGCGCGCCGTGTCGAAAGGCGCTGCTTCCAGCCCCGCATCGACCTTATACTCGGCCTGAAGGCGCGAGATCAGGACGTCGAGCTGAAGCTGGCCCACAACGCCCACCACCCACTGGCTGCCGATCTCGGGATAGAACACCTGAATCACGCCCTCTTCGGACAGGTCATCCAAGGCCTTGCGCAACTGCTTGGTCTTGGTCGGATCCTTCAGTTGCACACGGCGCAGGATTTCCGGCGCGAAATTGGGCAGGCCGGTAAAGCGAACCTTGTTCGCCTCCGACAGCGTATCGCCCACGCGCAGCGTCCCGTGGTTGGGAATGCCGATGATATCGCCCGGCTCGGCATTATCAGCGATCTCGCGGTCCTGCGCGAAGAACAGGATCGGCGAATGGATGGCGATCGGCTTGCCCAACGCGGAAGGCGTCAGCTTCATCCCCCGCTTGAACGTGCCCGAAACCAGCCGCATGAAAGCGATCCGGTCGCGGTGCATCGGGTCCATATTGGCCTGCACCTTGAAGATGAAGCCCGTCACCTCGTCATTCGCGGGATCGATCACTCCCGCCTCGCTCGGCTGGGGGCGGGGCGGCGGCGCGATGCGGGCAATCGCCTCGATCAGTTCCGCCACGCCGAAATTCTTCAACGCCGAGCCGAAGAACACCGGCGTCAGATCGCCATGGCGATAGGCTTCCAGATCAAACTCGGGATAGCCCGCCTGCCCAAGTTCGATCTCCTCGGCAAACTCCTCCGGCACCGGCTCATGGTCGGTCTTGCCCAGAAATTCGCGCGAATCGCCCTCGGGACGGCTGATCCGCCCGCTGGCCAGATCAAGGATGCCCTCGAAGGTTCCGCCCATGCCCACAGGCCAGCTCTGCGGCGACACGTCCAGCGCCAGCGCATCGGCCACCTCGTCGAGGATCTCGAAAACGCTGCGCCCCTCGCGGTCCACCTTGTTGACGAAAGTGATGATCGGCACATTGCGCATGCGACACACTTCGAAGAGCTTGCGCGTCTGCGGCTCAATACCCTTGGCAGCGTCAATCACCATGATCGCCGAATCCACCGCCGTCAGCGTGCGATAGGTGTCTTCCGAGAAATCCTCGTGGCCCGGCGTGTCGAGCAGGTTGAAGGTGATATGCCCCAACCCCTCGAACTCCCGCGCGAAGGTCATCACACTGGATGTCACGGAAATCCCGCGCTGCTGCTCGATCTTCATCCAGTCCGAACGCGCCCGCCGCGCCTGCCCCCTCGCCTTCACCTCGCCCGCCAAGTGAATCGCCCCGCCATTCAGCAACAGCTTTTCGGTCAGCGTGGTCTTGCCCGCGTCAGGGTGCGAGATGATGGCAAAGGTGCGGCGGCTGGCAAAGGCTTCGGTCATGGGCCGCGCGCTTAGCGTGCGCGCAGACAAACGTCCATGCGGAAGCTGTGGCTCTGGCCCGGTTCCAGCATATGGATGCCCGGTTTCCGGGTGAAATCGCCGTCAAAGCCCAGCGGGTCGGCATGGCCCGCCCATGGCTCGATGCAGAGATAATGGGCGCCGGGCACCTGCCACAGGCCCAGACAAGGTGTGTCTGGATAGGTTATGTCCAACCAGGCGCCGCCATCAGCCCCATAGGAGAGCGAGCGGCTCACCATCTCGTCCCAGATCACCGCATCCTCCACGAACAGATCAGGCGAGAGCGCCAGATCGCGCCCCACCACCGGCGATGCCTGTTTTTCAGGCAAAAGCTGACCATTGGCCGTGCTGACCCGGCGGATAGGAGCCGGTTCGTCGGCGGCAAACACGATCCGATGCGCGCTCTTGGCCGCGCCGCCCGGCAAGGGCCAGGCAAAAGCGGGGTGATAGCCAAAGCTGAACGGCATATCGCGATCACCGGCATTGGTGACGGTGGCGGCCATATGCAGGCGCGTGCCCGTCACCCGGAAGGCCAGAGCCAGCCGGAACGCAAAGGGATAGATACTGCGCGTCGCCTCGCTGTCGCCCAGCCCAAAGACGGCGAAATCATCCTCCACCGCCAGCACGTCGAACCGGCAGCGCCGCGCAAAACCATGGCGCGGCAGATGATAGCTGTCCTCCCCCAGCCGGTAGGTATCATCCACAAGCGAACCGATAATGGGGAAAAGCACCGGGGCATGCCCGCTCCAGTAAGCGGGGTCCGCGTCGGTCATATACTCCGCCCCGGCGCTGTCAGTCAGCGACATCAGCTCGGCCCCCAGCGGATGGATCCGTGCGGTCAGCTCCCCGGAGGAAATCGAGATCAGTTCATCATCCATGGTCGCAACCCTTTTACCCGGCGCCAGAGTGGTGGCTGGCGCCGGGCAAGGCAAGGGGGCAGAACGATTATGCGCGCAACACCGCATCCTGCTTGGCTGCGGCAGTCACCACCTTGTCGGTGATCGCCTTGAGATCAGCGTCGGTATAGCTCTTCTCGCCCGGTTGCAGCGTGACTTCGATGGCCAGGCTCTTCTGCCCTTCCGGCACGCCGTTCCCGCGGAAGTCGTCAAACACCCGCGCGCCAACGATGTTCACCTTGTCCGCCCCGCGCACCGCGCGCAGCACATCGCCCGCCGCCCGCGCCACGGGCACCAGGAAGGCGAAATCGCGCTTCACCGCCTGAAGCGCAGGGGGGGCATAGTTGACGCGGGCAAAGCCGGCCGCGCCCTTCTTGGCGGGAATCGCATCGAGATAGATCTCGGCCACCACCACCGGCACGTCGATGTCGAAAGCGGCCAGGGTCGAGGGATGCAGCACGCCGAAACGCGCCAGCACATTCTTGGGCCCAAGGCGCAGCGTGGCGGACTGGCCGGGGTGGAACTGATCCCCCGCCTCGCCCATCAGTTGCAGATTGTCGACCGGCGCCCCGGCTTCGGCCAGCAGGGCAAGCGCCTCGGCCTTGGCATCGAAGGCGTCAAACGCCTGCGGCTTGCCCGTGGCCCAGCCACGCGGCGTGCGCTCACCGGCCAGCACAACCGCCAGCGTCAGCTTCTCATCGCTCCGTCCGTCAGCGCCACGCAGATAACGCCGCCCGATCTCGAACAGGCGCAGCGAGGTCGCGCCACGCGCCACATTGCGACGCACAGCCGAAAGCAGACCCGGCAGCAGCGAAGGCCGCATCGCCTTCAAGTCCTCGCTGATCGGGTTCGACAGCACCCACAGGTCACCGGCGGCGAAATGCTCCGCCTCAGCCACGGGCAGGAACGACCAGGTCACCGCCTCGTTCAGCCCACGCGCAGCCGCCGCGCGGCGCACCTTGCGCTCCAGCTTCTGGGCCGGGGTCGCCGTGGGCCGCGCC
This sequence comes from Sphingomonadales bacterium, assembly GCA_028871475.1. Lineage (GTDB taxonomy): Bacteria > Pseudomonadota > Alphaproteobacteria > Sphingomonadales > Sphingomonadaceae > Novosphingobium. The sequence continues at coordinate 186,985 of JAGWMZ010000005.1, forward strand.
ACGCCATCGGCGCGGGGCAGCGGCACGCTCTCCACCTTGTCGATGCCGTAAATGCGCACGACTTCCTCGACGATATCGGGCGCTCCATCCACATCGGGGCGCCATCCGGGCACGATGACCGACCAGTCATCACCCGCCACAAAGCCCAGAGCGGCGAGAATGCGCTTCTGCTCTTCCGGCGCGATGGCCACACCGCCCAGCGTTTCGGCCAGCATGGGGTCATAGGCCACCACCTTGGGCGTGGCCGGCGCTTCACCCGCGCGCACCACGTCAGACGCCTCACCGCCGCAGATTTCCAGCACCAGCCCTGTCAGCAGGTCGAGGCCAGTGTCAAGGAAAGCGGGATCGACCCCACGCTCGAAACGGCTGCGCGCATCGCTGGTCAGGTTCAGCTTGCGGCCCGTGGCGGCAATCCGCTCGGGGTTGAAATAGGCGATTTCCAGCAGGACATCGGTGGTGTCGTCAGAGCAGCCCGAATGCTCGCCGCCCATGATGCCGGCGATGTCATGCACGCCCGCATCGTCAGCAATCACCGTCATGCTCGCGTCAAGCGTATATTCCTTGCCGTTGAGCGCGAGACAGGTCTCGCCATCCTTGGCCGCGCGCGCCACCACCGGGCCTATCAGCTTGGACAGATCATAGGCATGCGCCGGGCGGCCATAGGACAGCATCACAAGGTTGGTGATGTCCACCAGCGCCGAGATCGGGCGCTGGCCCGCGCTCTTGAGGCGCGCCTGCAGCCATTCCGGGCTGGGGCCGTTCTTCACGCCCTTGATGACGCGGCCATAGAAGGCCGGGCAACCATCGGCATCCTGCGTGGCGATCTCCACCGGGCAGGGGAAGCTGCCCGCGATGCCGAGCGCGGCGATGGGCCGAAGCGTGCCCAGGCCAGCCGCGGCCAGATCGCGCGCAATGCCATAGACGCCCATGCAGTCCGGGCGGTTGGGCGTAATGGCAATGTCGAACACCGGATCGGCGCCATGGTAATCGGCGAAAGCGGTGCCGACGGGCGCGTCCTCGGGCAGTTCGATGATGCCGTCATGGCCCTCGCCCAGCTCCAGCTCGCGCATCGAGCACATCATCCCGTTCGATTCGGTGCCGCGCACCGCCGCGACCTTGAGCACCATGCCATTGGCGGGCACGACCGCACCGGGCAGGCCCAGCACGCCGACGAGCCCGGCGCGCGCATTGGGCGCGCCACAGACGACCTGCAGCGGCGAGCCCTCGCCGGTGTCCACAGTCAGCACCTGCAGCTTGTCGGCATTGGGGTGCTGGGCGGCGGTCAGGATCTTGGCGACGCGGAAACCTTGAAGCTTCTGCGCCGGGTCCTCGATGCCCTCAACTTCCAGACCAACGGCGTTCAGGCCATCGGAAATCTGCTGGACGGTCGCATCGGTGTCGAGATGGGCTTTCAGCCACGAGAGAGAGAATTTCATTGTAGCCAGCCCTTCTTATGCGTTCACACCGACACCGCCCGACAGGGTCGGCACGTCCAGCGCACTGAAGCCGTAATGGCTCAACCAGCGCGCATCGCCATCGAAGAAGGCCCGCAAGTCATTCATCCCATATTTCAGCATGGCCAGGCGATCGACGCCCACGCCGAAGGCAAAGCCCTGCCATTCCGCCGGATCGTAACCGCCAGCGCGCAGCACATGGGCATTGACCATGCCGCTGCCCAGCAGTTCCATCCACGAATGGCCCGGCGCATCGCCCGATCCGCCCACCACGCGGCGGCCATCCTGCCACGAATAGCCGGTGTCGACCTCGACCGAAGGCTCGGTGAAGGGGAAATAACTGGGACGCAGGCGCAGAACGATGTCCTCACGCTCGAAGAAGGCCTTGAGCAGGGTTTCCAGCGTCCATTTCAGATGGCCCAGATGGATGTCCTTGCCGATCACCAGACCCTCGACCTGATGGAACATCGGCGTGTGGGTGGCATCGCTATCGCTGCGATAGACCCGCCCCGGCGCGATGATGCGCAAGGGCTGATTGCCGCCCGCCGCCAGCATCGCGCGGATCTGCACCGGGCTGGTATGCGTGCGCAGCACCATCTCGCGACCTTCCGCCGTCAGATCGGGCAGATAGAAGGTGTCATGCATCGCGCGCGCCGGATGGGTCTCGGGCATGTTGAGCGCGGTGAAATTGTGCCAGTCATCCTCGATCTCGGGCCCGCTAGCGACGGCGAAGCCAAGGTCCGCGAAGATCTCGGCCAGCTCGTCCATCACCTGGCTGACGGGATGCACGCTGCCGCGCGGGCGTTCGGGCGCGGGCAGCGACAGGTCTACCGTCTCGGCCGCCAGCTTCGCGGCGAGAGCCTCGGCCTCGAAGGCCACTTTGCGCGCGGCCAGAGCATCCGTCACCGACCCCCGCAGAGCCTGAATGGCCACGCCCTGCGTCTGGCGCTCCTCGGGACTCATCTTGCCCAATGTCTTGAGCAGGCCCGAGATCGAGCCCTGCTTGCCCAGAAACTCGACCCTGAGCGCCTCAAGCGTGTCAAGATCAGTCGCCGAGGCAATCCTGCCCAGCGCGTCGGTTCCAAGAGCATCCAAGTCGATCATCAGCCTGTCCGGTTCAAGCGGGGCAGATTCACCCCTTTCCGCGCCGCTCCTTAAGAGCAGCGGGCCGTCAGCGCAATGCGCCTGCGAGAGTGCCCCGGCGCGGCTAGGCGCCACGCTCGCCATCGGGCGCATCAAGTGCCTGCACGGCGGCCCCCGCCAGCATCCGCGCCCGCTCATTCATGATCGCCTCGATGATGGGATGGTCGAGCGCGGCATATTGGCGCGGGGTCATCCCCATGAACTCGCGAAACTCCCGCACGAACTGGGCCTGATCGTGGTAATGCCCGTCGAGCGCGCCAATCCATTTGAGCGAAGGGTCAAGCATGTAATGCGACAGGCTGCGCATGAAGCGCTGGCGGCGCAGCAGCAGCTTGGGCGAAAAGCCGAAAGCACGCGCGCAGACCCGCTCGACCGTGCGCTGGCTGACGCCCACGCGTTTCACCAGTTCGGAGACCGAGGCCACGTCCGGGTCCACCAGTGCGGCATGGATCGCCATGATCCGCGCCTCATCAGGCAGCGGCACGTCGGCCATGGCCAAGAAGTGCCCGGAAATGCGCGCCAGTTCGGCCTGCACATCTGGCACCTCGCCGAACAGAGTATCGGCCAGCGGGCGAAAAGCGGCAAAGGCATCCTGCGCATTTCCATCCACCACGGCATCAGCCAAAGTGTCGGCCGGCGCGGCAATGAACCTGGCCCAGCCCAGCGGCATCAGGCCAATGCCCCAAATACGGCAGGTCCCCACCTCGAAGCGCAAGGCGCGACTGCTGGGCCCGGTTGCGGCAAAATCGACGCCCGAAATACGCTGGCCGACGTAATTCTCCGCGTTCAACTCATCGCCTTTATGAAAACGCAGATTGGCCCATTCCGGATGGAGATAGTCTAAAGCCCGCCCGCCATGAGGAACGGCAATCTCCGCCAAATAAAATGTCGTGAAAAAGCGACCCAGATTTGCAGGTGGGCGAAAGAACCGGACCTGCACATGACATTGCTGCGACACATACGACTCCCTGCCTTTTTATGGCTATGGTTAATCGATTGTCAGTTTATCCGGGAAATTGCAACAAATTCAGACGCAAGAAAGGCGCCAACCCGGTTGAGGTCGACGCCTTTCCAATCTCGCCCGCGGCATAATGCCGCAGCAGACTTACGCGGGCAGCGCAGCCTTCGCCTGAGCGATGACGGCGGTGAACACCCCGCCCTCGTTCATCGCCAGATCGGCCATGGCCTTGCGGTCCAGCTCGATGCCGGCCAGCTTCACGCCATGGATGAACTGCGAATAGGTCAGGCCTTCAGCGCGGACAGCCGCGTTGATGCGCTGGATCCACAGAGCGCGGAAGGTGCGCTTCTTGATCTTGCGGTCGCGATACGCATACTGCCCGGCCTTTTCAACGGCCTGGCGAGCAACGCGGATCGTATTCTTGCGGCGGCCGCGGTAACCCTTGGCCTGCTCCAGAATATTCTTGTGCTTGGCGCGGGTGGTAACACCCCTCTTGACACGTGCCATACTTCAGTACTCCGACTTCCTGTTGACGCGATTTCCGAGACGCCGGGCTTCACCCGGCTCGAAATCGCTCAGTTCAGCCCGTAGGGCGCCCACTTCTTGATCACCTTCGCATCGGCGTCGCTGATCACTTCGGTGCCGCGGTTCTGACGGATGTACTTGGCATTGTGGCTGATCAAGCGGTGGCGCTTGCCGGCCACACCGTGCTTGACCTTGCCGGTCGCGGTGATCTTGAAGCGCTTCTTCACACCGCTCTTGGTCTTGAGCTTGGGCATTTTCGACTCCTTCGGTTCGCAGCGCGGTCGGCTCGCCGTGGCAGCCCTTGATGGCCAGGCGGGCCGGCGAATCTCCATGGGGAGAGTCATCCGTGCCGGTTGAAGCGGCGGCCCTTAGTGACAATCACCCGGCTTGGCAAGCCTTGCCCGTCATCGGACCTATCCGTTGGTCTTGTCGCGCTTATTGCGAATGTAACGCAAAACCGCTTGTAGATAAGAATGACTCGCATTAGAAGAATGCCCTCACCCCTTGAGGCTACCCCACGTCATGTACATCTGCATCTGCAATGCCATCCGTGAAAAAGATCTGCGCTGCGCCGCGCGCTGCCATGCCGGTGACGCTGAAACGCTCTATGAAGAGATGGGCTTCAGCCCCCAATGCTGCCAGTGCCTGCATGACGCCGATGTGATCGTCGCGGCAGAGCGCGCCGGCATTCCGGCATAGGCCCCCTTCCCCAATCTTGCCCCGCCCCACCAAAGGGCTCATACCCATCGCCAAAATGCGCTTTTGCCGATGGGAGACCAAGCCATGAAGGGTGACGCCAAGGTCATCGAGTTCCTGAACAAGGCGCTCTACAACGAACTGACCGCCATCAACCAGTATTGGCTGCATTTCCGCCTGCTGGACAATTGGGGCGTGCACAAGCTGGCCCAGTTCGAACGGCATGAATCCATCGACGAGATGAAACACGCCGACCTGCTGGCCGACCGCATCCTCTTCCTCGAAGGCCTGCCCAACTTCCAGCATCTGGGCCGCCTACGCGTGGGCGAATCGGTGGAAGAGGTCATCAAGGCCGACCTTGCGCTGGAAATGGATGCCATCCCGCTGCTCAAGGAAGCCATCGAATATGCCGAGAGCGTGCGCGACTTCATCAGCCGCGACCTCTTCCAGAAAATCCTTGAAAGCGAGGAGGAGCATGTCGACACGCTGGAAAAGCAGCTCGACATGATCGGCAACATGGGGCTGCAAAACTACATCCAGCTCAACAGCGAGCCTGCCGGGGAATCCTAAGTCGCGAAAGGCTGCATGCCGGTGCGCGCGAGGAAGGCGGCAAACTCACCCTCCGCCACCGGCAAGGCGCCCGGCGGCAAGGCGCCCTGCCAGAGATAGGCCTGCGCACGCTCGCCCGAAACCAGCGTCACGGCGCGGCGCCTGTAGCCATCGCCCCGCGTCACCACCTGCTCATAAGCATCCAACTCGCCCCATAAGGCGTCGCTCAGCCCGGCGGCCTCGTGCACCATACCACGCACCCAGCCCTCTCCGGGGATGACCAGCGGATAGACTCCTTCCGCATCAGGCACGGCATACATGATGCCGGACAGCCCAGCCTCTCGCCCTGGCCCCAGCACCTCATGCAGCCGCCGCGCCAGGCGATGGCGATGGCCCGCCATCAGCGTACCGTAGAGGAACAGCCGCGAAGGTTCGCTCAATGACGCATGCTCAATGGTGATGGTCGCCCATCAGTGCCTCGACCACATCATCGAGCCGCGCAGGATCGCCCAGCGCCAAAACATGGCCATCCGACCCGGCATGGAGCGGATCGCCATTCCAGTCGCACATCATGCCGCCCGCGCCCTCGACCACCGGCACCAGCGCCGCCCAGTCATAGAGCTTGAGGTTCGCTTCGCAGACAATGTCGAGATGGCCGCTGGCCAGCATGGCGTAATTGTAGCAGTCACCGCCCATCACCATGCGGCGATAGTCGGTCTTGCTGGCCAGTTGCATGAAGTGGTCGCCTTCATGCTGGCTGAAATAATGCGGGCCGGTGGTGGCAATCGTCGCGTCGCCCAGTTCGCGGCACAGGCGGGTTTTCACCGGCTTTCCGTTCAGCTCGGTCACCCGGCCCGAGGCACCGACCCAGCGCTCGCCCGCGATGGGCTGGTCGATCACCCCCATCACCGGCCAGCCATCGACCACCAGCGCGATCAGCGTGCCGAACATGGCGCGTCCGGCCAGAAAGCCGCTGGTGCCGTCGATGGGGTCGAGCACCCAGCTCCGGTTCGTCGTGCCCGTCTCGGTGCCGAACTCCTCGCCGATGACCGTATCCTGCGGGCGCTCCGCCTTCAGGATGCGGCGCATCGCCTCTTCCGCAGCGCGGTCGGCCAGCGTCACCGGGCTGGCATCGGCCTTGCGCTCGGTCGTCACGCCGCTGCGGAAATGGGGTCGGATCGCGTTACCCGCGGCATCGGCCAGACGATGGGCAAGGGCGATGTCGTCATCAAGCTTCATGGGGGGCCTTTGGGATGAGGGTTCAGCCGGGAAGGATGGCATGGGCGCGCACGGGGAAGGTCCCCATGCCCTTGACCCGTGGTGGCGGGGCATTGAACACAAAGCCGTCCCGAGGCAGCGCGTCAAGCCCGGTCAGATGCTCGACAATGGGAATGCCCGCGCGCAGCAGAATGGTATGCACGGGCCGGGCCTTGCCGGATGTGTCGTCAATGTTGTGGGAATCAATGCCGACCAGCGCCGCGCCCGCATCGCGCAGATGCTCCGCCGCCTCGGCGGTCAGAAAGGGATGGCCGCTCTGATAGGCCTCGGTCCGCCAGTGGCGATCCCATCCGGTATGGACCAACACCGCTTTGCCCTTCACATCCAGCCCGGCAAAAGCCTCCGGCCCTATGGCAGGCCCTTCATGGCGCACCACCAGCCCCGGCAAATCGGTCACTTGGTCCAGCGCGACACCGGCAAGGTCAGCCCCATCGGCCCAGCGGTGAAAGGGCGTGTCGAGATAGGTGCCGGTGTTCGACACCATGTCGATCCGCCCGATCTGGAAGGTGGTATCGCCCTCGTAAAGGCCCTGCGACGCCTCGCGGGCAAGGAAATCGCAGATCACCGGGCCGGGCAGGCCCTTGTAGGTGACCATGCCCTCCTCGATGATGTGGTTCAGTTCGACCAGACGCTTCCCCGAACCACACATGCTTGTTGTCCTTAATCGAACAGGCTGGACACCGAACTTTCGTCAGCGATACGGCGCATCGCCTCACCGATCAACGGCGCGATGGTCAGCAAACGAATGCGGTCCGACGCGCGGGTTTCCTCGGTGGGCAGGATGGAATCGGTGATGACCAGTTCCTTCAGCGCCGAATTGGTGACGCGGCTGACAGCAGCCCCGGTCAGCACGCCATGGCTGATGTAGGCCGTCACGCTGGCAGCGCCCGCATCCATCAGCGCCTGCGCGGCGTTACACAGCGTGCCGCCGGAATCGATGATGTCATCGATCATGATGCAGGTGCGGCCCTTCACATCGCCGATGATGTTCATCACTTCACTCTGGCCCGGCTTGTCGCGGCGCTTGTCGACAATGGCCAGCGGCGCGTTGTTCAGGCGCTTGGCCAGCGCGCGGGCGCGGACCACGCCGCCCACGTCCGGCGAGACGACCATCAGCTCGCCATCGCCATAGCGCGCCTGGATGTCGGCGGCCATGGTGGGGGCGGCATAGAGGTTGTCGGTGGGGATATCGAAGAAGCCCTGGATCTGCCCGGCGTGCAGGTCAACCGCCAGAACGCGGTCGGCGCCTGCTGTGGTGATGAGGTTCGCCACCAGCTTGGCCGAGATCGGCGTGCGCGGGCCCGGCTTGCGGTCCTGCCTGGCATAGCCGAAATAGGGCATCACCGCCGTGATCCGCTTGGCCGAGGCGCGGCGCAGCGCATCGATACAGATCAGCAGCTCCATCAGATTGTCATTGGTGGGGAAGCTGGTCGACTGGACGACAAAGACATCCTCGCCGCGCACATTCTCGTTGATCTCGACGAAAACCTCTTCGTCGGCAAAGCGGCGCACGCTGGCATTGGTCAGCGGCAGTTCAAGATAGGCGGCAATGGCGCGGGCAAGCGGCAGGTTGCTGTTGCCGGTCATGATCTTCATGGGACAGAGCCTTCGTATAGCCGATTCCGTCGGGGAACCCTTTGCGCGCCCCTTAGACAATGGTCATCTGAATGCAACATGCCGTTGCGCAAAGGGCAAGGCTCGCCCCCCGTTTTGTGGCGCCATGGCCACAAAGCGAGGGAGCGAAGACGACACTCAGCGGCTCTTGCGATGCTCGCCCTTGACCCAGCGCACGGTGCGGCTGCTGGCGCGCATCACCACGCTTTCGGTGGTCATGATCCCATTGCGGCGCTGCTTCACACCCGAGAGCAGCGACCCGTCGGTCACCCCCGTCGCGGCAAAGATACAGTCGCCCTTGGCCAGTTCCTCGAGCACATAGATCCTGTTGAGATCGGTGATGCCCCATTTGCGGGCGCGGGCACGCTCATCATCGTTGCGGAACAGCAGGCGGCCATTGAACTGCCCGCCCACACAGCGCAGAGCCGCCGCCGCCAGCACGCCCTCGGGCGCGCCGCCGCTGCCCATATAGATATCGATGCCGGTATCCTCATTGGTGGTGGCGATCACCCCGGCCACATCGCCATCGGGGATGAGCTGGATGCCGCAACCAATGGCCCGCAATTCCTCGATCAGGGCGGCATGGCGCGGGCGGTCGAGCACGCAGACGATGATCTCGTCCGGCCTTACACCCTTGGCCTCGGCCACGGCCTTCACATTCTCGGTCGGCGTCCTGTCCAGGCTGATGATCCCCTCGGGATAGCCCGGCCCCACGGCCAGCTTGTCCATATAGACATCGGGCGCGTTGAGCAGATTGCCCTCCTCGGCGCAGGCCAGCACCGCCAGCGCATTGGGCCCGGCCTTGGCGGTGATCGTGGTACCCTCCAGCGGATCGAGCGCAATGTCGATCTTCGGCCCCGTGCCGATCGCACTGCCCACCTTCTCGCCAATGAAGAGCATGGGGGCCTCGTCGCGCTCGCCCTCACCGATGACGACCGTGCCGTCCATGTAAAGCTCGTTGAGCGCGGCGCGCATCGCCTCGACAGCGGCGGCATCGGCCGCCTTCTCGTCGCCCCGGCCGATCAGCCTGGCCGCATGGATCGCCGCGGCCTCGGTCACGCGCACCATTTCAAGAACGAGAACGCGGTCGAGAACCTTGCTGGCCGGGGTCACTGTCATATCCGTGGCGATCCTTCACTCTTTGAGCCAATGTCGATCAGGCCATGCAAAACCGCTCTCGGCAAGCCTTTGCATACCTATGCGGAAGGCGACTTAGCGGCCTCAATCGGCCTTGTCGAGCCATCCTCTCGCCCGAACCGCTGACAGAAGGCGCGGAAGGAAGCGCGTCCTCCCACGCACAGGTCACGCGCCCAGAATATGCAGCACCAGCGGCGGCTCGACGAGGCTGGTTGATCCATCCAGCAAGGCCAGTGCCTTCTCTACCGCCGATTCGGGTCCTTCATGTGTCACCATGGCGACCAGAACACCCTGCTGCCCGCTCTGGCCCTTCTGGATCAGACTCTCGATGGAAACGCCGGCATCGCGCATGGCGGCCGCGATTTCCGCCAGCACACCGGGGCGATCCGCGACGATGAAGCGGATATAGCTGCGCCCCAGCCGGTGGCCGCGCGGCGCGGGGGCCATCGTCTCCAATTCATTCACCGAAATGGAGAAACTCATGTCGGCCTCAAAGCCGGTGTCCATGCCGCGCGCGATGTCGATGATGTCGGCCACCACAGCGCTGGCGGTCGGGCCATCGCCCGCCCCCGCGCCCTGGAACAGCAGGCGACCCGAGAAATTGCCCTCGACCACCACGGCATTGGTGGCACCATCGACATGGGCCAGCAGATTGTCACGCGGCACCAGATGCGGCTGCACGCGCTGGAACAGGCGCGCCTTGCCATCGGGCCCCATGTCGCTCTCGGCCATGCCGATCAGGCGGATGATGTAGCCCAAAGCCTCGGCCTCGGCGATGTCGGCGGCGGAAATGCGGCTGATGCCCCTGGTATCCACCGAGGCGAAATCGATCTGCGAACCAAAGGCGATGGCCGAAAGGATCGAGAGCTTGTGCGCCGCATCGGTCCCCTCGATGTCGAAGGTGGGATCGGCCTCGGCATAGCCCTTGGTTTGCGCCTCGGCGAGCACGTCACCGAAATCGCGCCCGGTGTCTTCCATGGTGGACAAGATGTAATTGCAGGTGCCATTGAGGATGCCGTAGATCCGCTCGACCTTGTTGGCCGCCGCGCCCTCGCGCAGCCCCTTGATCACCGGAATGCCGCCGGCCACCGCCGCCTCGAAGCGCAGCGCCACACCCTTGGCCTCGGCGGTGCGGGCCAGTTCCATGCCGTGATGCGCGATCATCGCCTTGTTGGCGGTGACCAGCGCCTTGCCATGGGCGATGGCGTTGCGCGCCAGCGTCAGCGCCGGCCCATCCGAGCCGCCCACCAGTTCGACCACCACATCGACATCATCACGCGCCGCCATGGCGGTCATGTCGTCTTCCCAGGCGAAGGGCGAGAGATCCACGCCGCGGTCGCGCGAACGGTCGCGCGCGCTGACCGCGGTAATTTGCAGGGGGCGCCCGGCCCGCCGCGCAATCAGTTCGGCATTGGCCTGCACCAGACGAATGACGCCCGCCCCCACCGTGCCAAGGCCGGCAAGCGCGATGCGCAGCGGCTGACGGCTGGTGGAAACGGTGCCGGATTTGGCGGCGGTCTCAGGCAGGTCGGACATGCTATCCCCTTCGGTTCGGGGGGTGGCCCTAATCGCCCGGCGGCGCCTCCGCAATGCAATTATGTCGCATCAATGCCCACGCATGCGTTCACACGGCCCCAGATCATGCAGCACATTGGAATAATCGACCTCGGCCTGGATCCGGTCGTCATTGTTGTCCGACACGTTAATGCCAGACGGCATCGCGCGCGGCAGGCCACAGGCCAGGCGGAACCAGGTCAATGTATCGGGTGACGGCGGGCGGCCATTGGGATTGACCACCTCGGAGAAGGAAACGCTCCAGTTGGTGGGGCGATTGGGGCGATGCTGAACGGTGATGGTTGCCGGCTGTCCGGTCGCGGTGGAAAGGAAGAGCTGCGTCTCGCCCTCCCCCACCAGATTGCCCTGCTCGTAAAGGGCCTGGGTCACGCCTGTCACGCGCGGCGGCGCATCGGGGGCCGACAGTTCGGCAATCAGCGAGCGCGTGCGCGCGTCAAGGTCAGCACTCCACACGATCTGCGCATCGGGCGCCACAAGCTGCACATCGGCCGAACCGCGCACCGGGCGGGCATAGATCAGCACCTGCAGTTTCTTGTAAGGGGGCAGCTTGCCCTTGGGGCCCAGCGGCACGTCGGCCAGATAATGCAGTTCGGTCAGCCCCGAGGGAACGGTGCCGCGTAGTACCTCAGTCGGGGTTGCCTCGACATAGATTCGCGCAAAGCCGGGCTTCACATCAGGCGCGCGCTTGGCGGGAACCAGAATGGCGTCGCGAATCTGCGCCCGCACGACCAAAGTGGACGAATCAGTTAAATCGACGAGATCCGCATAGGCGAGCGACGGCGGCGCGGGTGGTGGAGCGGCTACGGCATTTGCCCCATGTGGTGCCACCAGCATGAAAACCCCGGCCAACGTGGCAAGCCTCGTCCAACGTGAAACAACCATCCGATTTAACTCCTGATTTATCAGTCCAATAGGACGGGTGCCCTGCCCAGGTCCAGCGCGAGGATGCCCCTCAAAGCCAAATCCTATATGAATTTTCTCTTAACTCCGACCACTCGCCGATTAAGGCGTTGCACCAGCCGACAGGGCCGGTTAAAGCACCAACAAGTGCGGGCCAACCGATAATAAGGCCCGATACATGCCATGGCCACCTTGTCGCAAGGCGGACATAAGCATTTCCGGACTTTCCGGCAGGGTGGAAAAAGCAGTTTTTGCCGTGGGCACGCGGGGGGACATTCAGCTCCCTGCGCGTTCGCGGTGCGCCGGGATGTTCCCGGGGGTTGTGATGGAGTGATGCGTCTGAATGGCTTACGCTGAACAAAAGATGAGCGGTAATCGCATTACCGCGCTTGTCATCGTTGCCTTGATTCACGTCGTAATCGGCTACGCTCTCATCTCTGGTCTGGCCTACGAAGGCGTCAAGGCGGTGATGAAGAAAGTGACTACGGTCGACGTCAAGGAAGAGAAACCGAAGGAGCCGCCACCGCCTCCTCCCAAGCAGAATACGCCGCCGCCGCCCATCGTGGCGCCGCCGCCGCCGGTGAACGTGGCCATCACGCCGCCGGCGATCCAGACCGTGGTGACACCGCCGCCGCCCGCCCCCCCGGCGCCGCCGGTGTTGGCGCCGCCTGCGCCGCCTGCGCCGCCGCCGCCCGCCCCCAAGGGTCCGGCGATCCCCGCCACG
>JAGWMZ010000050.1 GCA_028871475.1 Sphingomonadales bacterium
GTGATGGCGCTGCCGGTTTCCACCTGCGTCCAGCTCACCTTGCTGCGCTTGCCCTGGCACAGCGCGCGCTTGGTGACGAAATTGTAGATGCCGCCCTTGCCGTCCGCATCGCCGGGATACCAGTTCTGCACGGTGGAATATTTGATCTCGGCATCGTCGAGCGCGACCAGTTCAACCACGGCGGCGTGGAGCTGGTTTTCATCACGCTGGGGCGCGGTGCAGCCTTCCAGATAGGAGACGTAGGCACCCTTGTCGCACACGATCAGCGTGCGTTCAAACTGCCCGGTGTTTTCGGCATTGATGCGGAAATAGGTGGACAGTTCCATGGGGCAGCGCACACCCTCGGGCACGTAGACGAAGGTGCCGTCGGAAAACACCGCGCAGTTCAGTGCCGCGAAGTAATTGTCGGCCATGGGCACCACCTTGCCCAGCCACTTGCGCACCAACTCCGGGTACTCGCGGATCGCCTCGGAAATCGAGCGGAAGATCACCCCCGCCGCCTCCAGCTCCTTGCGGAAGGTGGTGGCCACCGAGACGGAATCGAACACCGCATCCACCGCCACCTTGCGCGCGCCCTCGACGCCGGCGAGCACCTTCTGCTCCTCCAGCGGAATGCCCAGCTTTTCGTAGATGCGCAGGATTTCGGGATCGACCTCGTTCAGATCCTTTGGCCCGTCCTTCTTCTTGGGGGCGGCCCAGTAATAGGCCTCCTGATAGTCGATGGGCGGCACGTTCAGCTTGGCCCAGTCGGGCATCGGCATGGTCAACCAGTGGCGATAGGCCTTCAATCGCCATTCCAGCATCCATTCCGGCTCTTCTTTCTTGGCCGAGATGTAGCGGACGGTTTCTTCCGACAGGCCCTTGGGCCCATATTCCTGCTCGATGTCGGAGGACCAGCCATGCTCGTAATCGGCTACCTTGGCGGCAGCCTCACGCGCGGCCTGATCCTTGATCTCGGCTTCGGGCATGATCTGGTCGCTCATTCGCTCAACTCCATGGACTTCGTCTCTTGCATCGTATCGTTCAGGCCAGCCAGACGGCTGAGCGATACACTCGCCAATGCCCCGCGCAGCGCCTCATTCACCACCGGCCAATGCGGCCGCACCGCGCATCCCTGTTCCAGAGAGCAGTCGGCCCGGCCTTTATCGACGCAAGGGGTCATGGCGATGGGCCCCTCCACGGCTTCGATGATCTGGGCAAGCGAAATTTCACTGGCCGCGCGCGCCAGCTTCAGCCCGCCACCGGCGCCGCGCGTGGTGGAAAGCAGGCCTGCGGCCACAAGGCGGCTCACCAGCTTTTGCACGGTGGGGGCGGGCAGGCCCGATTCCTCGGCCAACAAAGCGGCGTTCATCGAGGGGCGGCGGCCATCGGCACCCACCATCGGGCAGCCATGGCGCGCGGCCACGGTCATGGCCACGACGGCGTAATCGGCCATGCTGGACAGACGCATAGGAAGCACCCCACAGACGGACTTGGCGACAGTTCGGATCGACCCTGCTCAAATAAGATCGAATCGTTCCGATTTGAAGTCCCCCTAGGCAAAAGACTGTGCCAAGGCAATGGGGCCATGGTCGCCCCGCGCGGGCATGATGGGCACGCAACAGGGCAGGCATGAAAAAAGGCGGCCCCCCATGCGCAAGCGCAAGGAAGAGGCCGCCATCAAGTTCGAGAACTCGCTGCAAAAACGCCACGAGCCCTTCGGGTCGCGTAAAGAGGGCTATAATCGGACCTGTGAAAATAATTGTAGGATTCCGCCACGATGCTGCCATGCAGCGTAGCAGATTGACGTTTTCAGAACCATAATGGGCATGATTATGTCAGCAGTTGCCTTCAGGACACACTTCTCATTGCGTCGGGGCGCTTTTGCGCCCGATCCGCAGGTGACAGGCCCGCGCCAGCTTGCCATAGGCTGCCTTTCATGATGCTCAATCCCGCCTTTTACGCGCTGATCCGCCCCTTGCTGTTCCGATTCGATGCCGAAATGGCGCATGGTCTTGCCCTTTCCGCGCTGCGCCGTCGCAATGCCACACCCGCCCCGCCCTGCGACCCAGCTCTCGCCACCACCGTGGCGGGGCTGTCCTTTCCCTCGCCGGTCGGCATGGCCGCTGGCTTCGACAAGGATGGCGAGGTGCCAGACGCCCTGCTCTCGCTGGGCTTCGGCTTTGCCGAGGTGGGGTCGATCACCCCCCTGCCCCAGCCGGGCAACCCCAAGCCGCGCCTGTTCCGCCTGGTCGAGGACCGCGCCGTCATCAACCGCATGGGCTTCAACAATGGCGGAGCGCAGGCCGCGCAAGCCCGTCTGGCGGCGCGCGCCGACCGCGGCGGGATCGTCGGCATCAACATTGGCGCCAACAAGGATGCCACCGACCGCATCGCCGATTACGCCACGGGCGCCCGCCTCTTCGCGCCGCTCGCCTCCTATCTGGCGGTCAATGTGTCGAGCCCCAACACGCCCGGCCTGCGCGCCTTGCAAGACCCAGCCGCGCTCGAAGCGCTGCTCGATGGCGTCATCGCGGCGCGTGACGAAACTGGCACCCAGCCGCCCGTCTTCCTCAAAGTGGCGCCCGACCTGCAAAGCGCCGACATCGACGCGATCGCCCGCATCGCCATCGGGAAAAAGCTGGGCGCGCTGATCGTGAGCAACACCACCATCGAGCGCCCCGCTCTGCGCAGCCGCCATGCGGGCGAAAGCGGCGGCCTGTCGGGCGCCCCGCTGCGCGCCATGGCCCAGCAGCGCATCGTTGATTTCCGCAAGGCCACGGGCGGCGCCGTGCCGCTGATCGGCGTGGGCGGCATCGCCAATGCGCAGGACGCATGGGAACGCATTCGCGCCGGCGCTTCGCTGGTCCAGCTTTACAGCGCGATGGTCTATGAAGGGCCGTCGATCGCGCAATCCATCAATCGCGGCTTGCTGCGGCTGATGCAGCGCGACGGGTTTGCCTCGATTGCTGAGGCTGTGGGGAAGTAAATAGAGGCAGCAGGGGGCCATCGCCCCCTGCACCCCCGTTACGTCTTCCGACGCAAGAGCAAAGGCATCCTGTCGTCACGCTTTACCGCGAAGCGGGATCATTGAATTGCCTGCGGCGCGGTGAGATCGGGCACAATGATTGGGCTCCACTGCCCGCTCGCCGGAAGACCTCATGGGAGCGCGAGGGGGTAACCCCCTCGCACCGTCCCTTCCCCCTTTTCCCCTCCCTACCCCTTCCCTTGCCCCATCCCCCCAACAGTTCTAGAATCACCGCAAAACCGCCGTGCCGGGACAGGACCAGATAGTGCAGCTTTCCGATTTCGCCTCCGCCCCCAACCTCGTGGCCCTGTTTCTGGCCCGCGCCGACGAAAAGGGCGATGCACCTTTCCTTCATGCCAAACACAACGGCACATGGCAGGCCACCAGTTGGCGCGAGGCGGCGCGGCGTGTGTGTCAACTGGCGCAGGGCTTGGTGGAATTGGGCTTCACGCGCGGCGAGCGGATCATGCTGGTGTCAGAAAACCGGCCAGAATGGTGCATCGCCGATCTGGCGATCATGGCGGCCGGTTGCATCACCGTGCCCACCTACATCACCAACACGGAGCGTGATCACTATCACATTCTGGAAAATTCCGGCGCGCGCGGGGTCATCGTCTCGGGCGCCAAGCTGGCCAAGCCCTTGCTGCCCGCCGTGCTGCGCGCGGGGCAGGCCAACCATGTCATCGCCATGGAACCGCTGGGCATGGCGCAGGCCGGCGCCTTTGATGTGCATGACTGGGATGCGCTCTTCGCCGCCGATGCCGATGCAGCCCGCGCGGCGGTGGAGGCCCGCATCGCCACCATCACCCGCCAGGATACCGCCTGCATCATCTACACCAGCGGCACAGGCGGCGCGCCGCGCGGAGTGAAGCAGCACCATGGCGCCATTTTGCACAATGTCTCGGGCGCCGGGCATATTCTGGCCGAGGATTTCGGCTGGGGCGACGAGGTCTTCCTCTCCTTCCTGCCACTGTCTCATGCCTATGAGCATACCGGTGGCCAGTTCCTGCCGATCGGCATGGGCGGGCAGATCGCCTATGCCGAGGGGCTCGACAAGCTGGCGGCCAACATCGAGGAAATCCGCCCGACCATCATGGTGGTGGTGCCGCGTCTGTTCGAAGTGCTGCGCGCGAAGATCATGAAAAGCATCGAGAAGCAGGGTGCGCTGCCCGCCTTCCTGATGGAGCGCGCACTGGGGCTGGCGGCGCGGCGCGCGGCAGGCACCGCGCGTCTGACCGATCGGCTGCTCGATGCCGTGCTGGAACGCACATTGCGCCCCAAGGTGCGCGCGCGCTTTGGCGGGCGGATGAAGGCGCTGGTATCAGGCGGGGCGCCGCTCAACCCGGATATCGGCCTGTTCTTCGACGCCATGGGCCTCACCCTGCTGCAAGGCTATGGCCAGACCGAAAGCGCGCCGGTGGCGGCGGTCAACCGCCCCAGCGCCGGTATCCGCATGGACACGGTGGGCCCGCCCCTGCCCGACACTGAGATCCGCATCGCATCGGATGGCGAAATCCTCATTCGTGGCGAACTGGTCATGCATGGCTATTGGCGCAATGATGCCGAAACCGCCAAGGTGCTGAAAGTCGACCCCGCCGAGCCCGACAAGGGCCCCTGGCTGCACACCGGCGACATCGGCCTGATCGACGATGCGGGGCGCATCAAGATCACCGACCGCAAGAAGGACATGATCGTCAATGACAAGGGCGACAACATCTCGCCCCAGAAGGTCGAAGGGATGCTCACCCTGCAGCCCGAAATTGCCCAGGCCATGGTGATCGGCGACCGACGCCCCTATGTCGTGGGGCTGATCGTGCCCGATTGCGAATGGACGGTGGAATGGGCGCAAGCCAACAACATTCCCTTCGACATCAAGACATTGCAGAACAATCCGGCCTTCCGCGCCGCCATTCGCGCGGGCATCGACCGGGTCAATGCCGATCTGTCGGTGACGGAAAAGGTGCGGCAATTCACCTTTGCCGACCAACCCTTCAGCATCGACAATGAAGAAATGACGCCCTCGATGAAGATCCGTCGCCATAAGCTGAAAGAGCGGTATGGGGCGCGGATGGATGCTTTGTACAAGGGATGAAGACGTGAAATGCGAGGGCGATGGCCCTCGCACCGTCCCTTTAATCCTTCACACCAACATTCCATGCAGCGCCGCCAGATGCACCGGCTGCACGCCCAGGCGGTGCAATTCGCTCACCAAAGCCACGCCGGGCTGGTTCCCCGCGCGGGTGGCGCAGGCAAAGCGCCGCAGGGCCTCAAGCCGGGGGTTGGCCAACGGGCGGGGCGCGTCATCGCCCAGCAGCCACACTAGAAAGCGGGCAAACCAGCCCAATGTTTCACGTGGAGCAGCCGGCTGTCGGCAACCATAGCGAGCCGCATCCTCCGCGCCGATGCGCGCGGCCATCCAGTCCTCACGGGTCAGCATCTGGCTCATCGCACGTTTCCTTCCTCGACAAGGCTGGTGGCGACAGTCGCCCCGGCGGTCAGTGTCTTGTGGACCGGGCAGCGGTTCGCGATGCCCAGCAGTTCCTCGCGGCGGTCCGGGTCCATGCCGGGCGAGAGGGTGATCTCGCGGGTGAACACATCGGCGGGCTGCTGGGCGGCGTCGCGGTGGTGGGTGACATGGGTGCTCACTTCGCCAATGTCCCACCCCTTGCGCTGGGCGTAGAAGCGCAGCGTCATGGTGGTGCAGGTGGCCAGCGCGGCTGCCAGCAGGTCATAGGGCCCGGGCCCGGTGCCCAACCCGCCGAGTGAAACAGGTTCATCGGCGATGAGGGGCGCTCCGGCGATATCAAGCCGGCTCTGGAAGGTGCCAGCGCCCGTGCTGGTCGCGGTGGCGGTGGGGGTCTCGCTCATGGCACGCGCTCCTTACTTCAGCTTCACGCCAGGAACATCGGGAGGCAGAGGGATGAATTCGCTTTCATGGGGGACATGGGCGAAGCGGTCCTCGCGCCAGTCTTCCTTGGCCTGCTCGATGCGATCGGCACTGCTGGACACGAAATTCCAGTAGATGAAGCGCTTTTCCGGGAAGGGCTCGCCGCCCACCAGCATCAGGCGGGTGTGTTCCTCGCTGGTCAGCACTACCTCGGCGCCGGGTTTCAGCACAACAAGCTGGGTGGTGGCAAAGCTGCCTTCCTGCCCTTCAATACGCAGCGAACCACTGACGACATAGACGGCGCGCTCCACATGTTCGGCGCGGAAGGCATAGCGTGCGCCCGGCTCCAGCGTCAGATCGCCATAGATGAGGTCGGAGAAGGTCTCGACCGGGCTCTTCATGCCATCGGCGGTGCCAGCCACCAGAGTCAGCTTTGCGCCCTTGTCCTGCGTCGAGGGGATCTCGTCGGCCTTGTAATGGCGGAAGCTGGGGGTGGTTTCCTCGTGGGCCTTGGGCAGAGCCACCCAGGTTTGCAGACCAAACAGGCTGGAACCAACGCCGCGCAGGCTTTGCGGCGTGCGTTCGGAATGGGTGATGCCGCTGCCAGCCGTCATCCAGTTCACCTCACCCGGGCGGATCACCTGCTCGCTGCCCAGCGAGTCACGATGCAGGATCTCGCCATCGAGCAGGAAGGTGACGGTGGAGAGACCGATATGGGGATGGGGGCGCACGTCGAGTGCCTGCTCGCCCTCAAAAGCGGCCGGGCCCATCTGGTCGAAGAAGATGAAGGGACCGACCATGCGGCGGTTGGGGCTGGGCAGCGCGCGGCGCACGGCAAAGCCATCGCCCAGATCGCGCACCGGAGGCAGGATGACGGATTCGACGGGGTTCTGGGCAGTGGTCAGGCTCATGGGGGTCACTCCGGAAAGGGTGGCGCGCAGGGCGGGGGGAAACCTGCGCGCCTGGGGCAAGTTACAAAGTGTCGACGAGGACGATCTCGGCATCCTCATGCGCGGTGATCGTGATGGTCTCGACATCGGCGATGGCCACGCCGTCGCGGGCATTGGCCGCCACGCCGTTCACCTCGATGCGGCCAGTGGCGGGCACCAGATAGCCCTTGCGATCAGTACCGAGCTGATAGTCGATGGTTTCACCGGCGCGGATCGTGCCTCCCACCAACCGCGCCTCGGTGCGGATCTTGAGCGCGTCAACATCCTCATCATAGCCGCTGGCCAGAACGACCAACTGGCCCGAACGGTCGCCCTTGGGGAACTGGCGGGCACCCCAACCAGGCTTTTCGCCAGTGCGGGTGGGCTGGATCCAGATCTGGAACAGGGTGGTGGTCTCGTCTTCCAGGTTGAACTCGGCATGGGTGATGCCCGTGCCGGCGCTCATCACCTGCACGTCACCAGCGGCGGTGCGGCCTTGGTTGCCCAGCGAGTCCCGATGGGTGATCGCGCCGCTGCGCACATAAGTGATGATCTCCATGTCGCGATGCGGATGGGGCGGAAAGCCGCTCTTGGCAGCGATGGTGTCATCGTTCCACACGCGCAGGTTGCCCCAGTGCATGCGGGTCGGCTCATAGTAATCGGCGAAGGAAAAGTGATGGTTCGCATCAAGCCAACCGTGGTTGGCATGGCCGATCTGGGCGAAGGGGCGAAGTTCGATCATCTTGGGTCTCCGTGGCGGCGGGCCCTTGGGGCTGCCCGCTGCTGTTGAGGCCAATTTAGGGATTGCGCATGGGAAAGAAATGGCAATGATGGAATGATACCGATGAAGGAATTTTATCAATGCTGCCGGATTTGGAAGCCTGGGCCATTTTCGCCAAGGTGGTGGACACCGGCTCTTTCGCGGCCGCTGCCGAGGCGCTGGCCCTCTCCAAACCCACCGTGTCCAAGGCGGTGACGCGGCTGGAACAACGCCTTGGCGTGCCTCTGCTCCACCGCACCAGCCGCCGCCTGACACTCACCGAAAGCGGACGCGGCGTGCTGGAGCGGGCCCGCCGCATCCTGGCCGATGGCGAGGCCGCCGAAGCGCAGGCCAGCGCGGAAAGCGCCGCGCCGCAAGGTCTGGTGCGGCTTGCCGTGCCCATGAGTTTCGGCCTGCGCCATGTGGCACCGATCCTGCCCGATTTTCTCGCCGCTTTCCCCCAAATCAGCGTGGACATGGACCTGTCCGATGCGTTGATCGATGTGGTGGGGGGTGGGCATGACGTGGTGCTGCGCATCGCGGGGCTGGAGGATTCATCGCTGCGCGCGCGGCGGCTATGCATGGTGCGCCGCCCGCTGGTGGCCAGCCCCGCCTATCTGGGGGCGCATGGCACGCCAACCCATCCACGCGATCTTTCCGATCATGTCGGGCTGCTCTACACCAATCTGGATGTGCCGGGTGCCTGGCGCTTCACCCATGATCAGCAGGGCGACTATCTCGTCCATGTGACTGGCAGGCTGGGCGCAAACAATGCCGATGCGCTCACCCCGGCGCTGCTGGCGGGGCAAGGTATGGCGGTGCAGCCCGATTTCATGGTGTGGGAGCAATTGCAAAGCGGCGCGCTGGTCGAGGTGCTGCCCGAATGGCGCATCCCCGAGATCGCGCTGCATCTGGTCACGCCGCCCGGCACGCTTCGCCCGGCGCGGGTCAGGGTGCTGATCGAGTTTCTCGCGCGCCATCTGGCCAGCGCGCCC
The DNA here is from genome assembly GCA_028871475.1 of Sphingomonadales bacterium. Taxonomy (GTDB): domain Bacteria; phylum Pseudomonadota; class Alphaproteobacteria; order Sphingomonadales; family Sphingomonadaceae; genus Novosphingobium. Next base: position 8,579 of record JAGWMZ010000050.1, read on the forward strand.
TGGGCCGCCCGGCCCTGAAATCTTGGCCTGACACCATGGTCGCACGGGCCAATGCCGGATCTGCTTGTACGTTGACTGCCGCCCATGATAAAAGAAAGCCTCTCTTTCGGGAGGTCGATCATGTCTTCTCACGGCAAAATCTGGTTCAGGCGCCGGCGTTTCGGCTGGGGCTGGTCCCCGGCGACGAAAGAGGGCTGGGGCGTGTTGCTGGCCTATCTTCTCGTCATTCTGGCCTGCAAATCTGCCTTGTCGCACCATGGGCCAGCCCTGCCCGTCGCGGTGGTTGTCGCCACGCTTGGGCTCATCGCCATTTGCTATGCCAGAGGAGAGGCGCCCGGCTGGCGATGGGGCGACAACTGATCGCCGCCCTGCCCCCGTGCCCGCCGGCGATCAGAACGTCGCCGCCTTGAGCACCACCCGCACCGAACGACCCGGCATCACCACCAGATCCTTGTTGAAGGAGGTGGCGAGGCGCTGAACGTCATTGGTGAGATTCTGGCCGATCACCGCCAGTTGCACGCCGGGATGATCGCTGAAGGCGCGAATCGCGATCTGCGCGCCCAGTGCATTGTAACCATTGGTGGGCGTGTCAAACGCGCCAGCATCATTCTGGCGGCCATAATGGCTGAAGGTGACGCCCGCATCGATCAGCCGGCTCTGCCAGTCCAGCCCGGCGCCCAGGCGATAAGGCGGAATGCGCGGAACATTGCCCGCCCCGTTGCTAAAGGTAGCACGGGTGTAGTCGCCCAGCAGCCTGGCGGTGAGGCCGCTGGTCTCGCTTTTCATCAGCGCATAGCTGGCCGATGCCTCCAGCCCGCGGAAACGCGCGCCCTGCTGGCGATAGAAGACTTCACGCAGTTCGCCATCCTGATTGCCGGCGCATTGCCCATCGTCATCGCAGGTGCGACCCGTCAGCGCGCCGTAGATATAGTTGCGATACCAGCTGTTGTAGAGCGTGCCATCGAAGCGGAAGGGACCACGGCGCAGGCGCAGGCTCAGCTCCAGCGAGTTGGCCCGCTCGATCCGCAGGTCGGGGTCACCCGTCTCATAGGTCTGCGGCCCATCATGCCCGCCGCGCGCGAACAGTTCGGTCAGCGCCGGGGCGCGGCCCGTGGTCGATGCATTGAAGCCGATCTTGATGCCCGGCGCGGCCGTGTAGAGCAGGCCCAGCGCGCCGCTGACCGGCGTATAGCGGCGCCGGCTATGGATATCGCTGGCAGGCGTGCCGGTAACATTGACATGTTCCACCCGCCCGCTGCCTTCCAGATGCAGCGCCTTCCCCAATTCCACCTCGGTGAAGACATAGGCCGCGATGTTCTGGCTGGTGGCCGGGTTGAGATAGCTGCTGTCCTCGCCAGCGGCCGAGAAATCACGGTGCTGATATTCCACGCCCAGCGCCGTGTTGCGGATCACCCCGATGCGGTTGAAGAGCAATTCGCCGCGCAGATTGGCTTCCTTGTTGCGAAAGGTGGTGTTGATCGAACCGTCGGGGTTCTTCTCGTCATGGGTGTAATCGGCATAGCTGCCGTCCAGGTTCAGCGCCTTGAACAGGCCGCCCAAATTGACGCTGTTGCGGCTCATCAGCTTGGTCTGGCGCATGTCGATATAGGTGGTGTCGCTGGGGATGCCGTATTGCGCGTCATAATGCGTGACGGCGATGCCGACATGGCTGCCATCTGCCATGAAATAGGAGCCGCCCAACGAACCGCCGCGCCCATGGAAGAAGGAATTGGCCTGCGTGCCCAGCGGCGTGTCGTAGTCATCCGTCCAGCGGAAAAAGCCATCGGCATGCAGCACCAGTTGCCCCAGCCTGCCATCGACCAGCGCCGAGCCATCGACACCGCTGTTGACCGAAGTGTAGCCGCCGGTCAGCTCGCCGCTGATCGCCTTGCCGGGCAGGCTGTTGGGAACACGTTTGTTGAGCGTGTTGACCACCCCGCCGATCGCCTGACTGCCATAGCGCAAGGTCGCCGCGCCGCGCACCACCTCGATGCTGCGCGCGGCGAGCGGGTCGATGGGAATGCCATGATCCGGGCCAATGTCGGATACGTCCGAAGCGCTGGTGCCATCCTCGAGCAGACGCACCCGGCTGGCATCCATGCCGCGGATGATCGGCCTGCTGGCCCCCGCCGCAAAGCCGCTGGCCGACACGCCGGGCACATCCTTGAGCGCATCGGCAATGCTGGCGCCGCCGGCCGCCAGAATCTGGTCTGCATTCACCTTGGTGGAGATGGTGGGTGTATCATCCACGCCATGGGCAAAGGGAGTGGCGGTAACGATAATATCGACCCGGGGGGCGGGCACTGCAGGTGCGTGGGCGGTGTCCGCAGTGGCGCCGTCCTGCGCGCTGCTGGCCGCATGGGCGGCTGGTATCAGAGTCGCTGGGGCAAGCGCCAGAACGGCGGCGCCAGCCAGGTGGATCGAACGCATGAATAACTCCATCATCATCGCTTCGGGCGCGCGCCTCCCGCCGCGCGGTTGCCATGGCAGGCTCCGCACGGGCGAAAGGGCGATCTCGTCGCGAGTAATGATACGTTATATCACTTCAACACGCACAACCAGCCACGCTATGATCTTTTTATATTTTCACGCGATCAACGTCTGACGCAGAACCTCAAAGGCACGATCCGTCATGTGGGTCACATTCACCCGCATGAAACCGGCCGCCGTCTGCGTGGGGCTGAACACATTACCCGGCGCGATCACCACCCCGCGATCGAGGCAGCGTCGCGCCAGAGGGGTCGAATCCACCCCCTGCGGCAAACGGCACCACAGCGAAAAGCCGCCGCGCGGCATCAGCCATGGCTCCACCCCGATGGTGGACAGGCGCGCGCCCATCTCGCCACGCATCCGCGCCAGACGGCGGCGCAGATCATCCATATGCTTGCGATAGGTGCCGCTGGTCAGGACATGGGCCGCCACCGCGCTGGCGATGGGACTGGGCCCGCCAAAGCTGGTGGCGACTTGCAGATCGACCAGCGCCGTCACCCATTCGCGCCGCGCGGCAATATACCCGCATCGCGCCGCAGCCGAGAGCGTCTTGGAAAAACTGCCGATGCGAATAACGTCATGCAATCCATCCAGCACCGCCAGACGCGGTGAGGGATGCGTCTCGAAATCCGCGAAGATGTCGTCTTCCACGATGGTCATCCCCGCCGCCGTGGCAAGGGCAAGCATGCGATGCGCGACGCCCGGCGAGAGGGCCGCGCCCGTCGGATTATGAACCGCCGAATTGGTGATGTAGAGCCGGGGCCGCTCGCCCGCGAGCACCTGTTCAAAGGCCGCAAGGTCGGGCCCCGAAGCGGTGTAGGGCACGCTGACGATGCGCGCCCGATGAGCGGTGAGCAGGGCCTGAAAATTGAAATAGCACGGGTCATCGACCAGCACCGTATCGCCCGGGCGCAGCAGGAAACGGCAGACCAGATCAATGGCCTGCGTGCCCGAGCCAGTCAGCATGATCTGGTCGATGTCCACCGGCAGTCCCTCCTCGGCAAAACGCAGGGCCAGATGGCGGCGCAGCGGCAGGCTGCCCAGCGTGCTGCCGTAATCGGTCAACATGCCGCCCCCTGCGCGCAGCGTATCGCGCAGGGCCCGGCGTAGCGCGTCCTGCGGCATGAGATCGGGAGCCAACCAGCCGCAACCGGGCTTGTCGGTATCCTCCTGCGCATCGAGGGCCTGACGCGACACCCAGAACGGGTCGATCTCGGGCTGGCGCGCAGGGGCGATCCTGATCAGCGCCATGGGGGCCTCACCCCGCCGGGCCACGAAAAAGCCCGATTTCGGTACGGCGCGGATCACCCCTTCGGCCACCAGCCGGTCATAGGCCTCCACCACCGTGGCCGGCGAGACACCCATCGCCGTGGCCAGCCGCCGGATCGAGGGGAGCCGATCCCCCGCCCCCAGCATGCGCCCGGCAATCCGCGCACGGATGGTCGCCATGACGGTCTGCGTTCTGGTCTGGGGCTCAGTCATCTGTGCTGGTCTTTCTGATGGTACAGATTGGCACAACTGTACCGATCTGTCCCTGTCGCCGCCAGCCCCCCTGGCCTAGCCGAGAAGAGCTCAGGCAACAGGGACACTTCAAGATGCGTATCTCCTCTTCGGGCTGGCTCAATGGCATGATCGGCGTCGCGCTGTTCAGCGGGTCGATGCCCGCCACCCGCGCGGCCGTTACCGGCTTCGCCCCACTGTTCCTGACCGGCGCGCGCGCCACGATCGCCGCGACGCTGGCCGGCGCCACGCTGCTCACCCTGCGTCAGCGCCGCCCCGCACGCGCGGACATGCTGCCGCTGGCCATCATCGCCATGGGGGCGATCATCGGCTTTCCGCTGCTGACCGCCATCGCCCTGCAGCACATCACGGCGGCGCGGTCGCTGGTCTTTGTCGGCCTGCTGCCGCTCTCCACAGCGATCTTTGGCGTGCTGCGCGGGGGTGAGCGCCCCCATCCCGCCTTCTGGCTCTTCGCGCTGACAGGTGCCAGCGCGGTGGCGGGTTTCGCGCTGGGCAAAGGTGCCGACGGGTCGGCGACTGGCGATGGGTTGATGGTGGCCGCCGTCGTCTTGTGCGGCCTGGCCTATGCCGAGGGCGGTGTGCTCTCGCGCCGCCTGGGCGGATGGCAGGTGATCAGTTGGGCGCTGGTGCTGTGCGCGCCGCTTGGCCTGGCGCTGGCTGTGGCGACCTGGCCGGCGACGCTGGCAACCGTGCCGGTGCAGGCCTGGGCCGGGCTGATTTATGTGTCGATCTTCACCATGCTGCTGGGCTTCATCTTCTGGTATCGCGGCCTGGCGCTGGGCGGCATTGCCAAGGTGGCGCAATTGCAATTGCTGCAGCCCTTCATGGGGCTGGGCCTCTCCGCCTTTTTCCTGCGCGAAACCGTGGCACCGTCGATGCTGGCCGTGACGGTGGCGGTGGTGCTCTGCGTGGGTGGCGCGCGGCGCTATGCCTGACAGGAAGGGTGGCAGCGAGTCGCACCGACAGCGAATCGAGACGGGTCCTTCCGTGCCCGTCACCCCACGAGCGAGGTCGAGTCTTACCGAATTTCTGCCTCGCAATTCCTCCATTTTTGAAATGTCGGCGCCGCGTTAACGATATGAATGGCGGATTTGCGTGGGCTTGTCGCGCCCGCCCTATCCATTTTGGAGCATTCCTTCGCAACCGCGCGACGCAGCAAAAGCACGTTGCAAACAGGCGTGAATCTCTTTCCTTCAGAGATAGTTGTGCCCGCATTGCAGCGCACAAGATGCCAACCCGGTTTTAGCTTTTCTGGGTCACATACACCTTTACTAGACCCCATAACGCTCCAATCGAGAGGTGGTTCCCGGTCTTAAACAAAAAATTCCGCGTTTCTCCGCCGGTTGGTTAACGCGGCGCTAACCTGCCTTATGCAATCCTTTGAGCATCGGAACCGGAATGGATCATCCGGGTCGATTTGAAGAGGACGAGAACCATGGCCACCACTTCCCCGGCCACTCTGGCCATTGCCGAACTGCGCGAATTCGCCGGTTTCACCTCCTGCGAGCAGCGCTACATCAAGCGCAGCCTCGATGTAGGGCTTGGCCGGCAGGATGCTTTCAAGCTCTGGGCTCGCGACGCTTCCGAAAATGCCAGCATCCGCAGCCAGTATGTCGCCTATCAGGAGCTGAAATGGCTGCGCGCCGCACAGCCCGGCGAAGAAGGCTTCGATGCGCTCGAAACCTATATGGGCAAGCTGATCCGGATCGCCGCCTTTGATCTGGCGCAGGAGCGTCTCTCGGGCTTCTCCGCCTTCCGTTTCCTCTATGAACGCCTGCTGGGTGCCAGTGCCCGCCCTTGGCTGCCCGCCGCCTTCTGCGCCGCCGCCGCCCTGCCGCAGATCCGCCCGGAACGCCGCAAGCGCCTCCTCCAGTCGATCAGCGAAGCCGCCGCCACCGCGCCGGGCTGGTCGACGCGCGAACCTCAGGTGTTCCCGGAATGGATCGAGAAGGAAGCCGCCTGAATTTCAAAGGGGAAGGCCGGGGGGTGTTACCCCCCCGGACCCCCGGAAAGTCTTCCGACGAGCCCTCCAGGGTCGCACGCAGCCTTGCGCACCGCAAAAGCGCCGCAGGCTCTCAAATCAATACGATAGCACTGGCAATACATGCCTGCGACGCGCTGATGCAGGCCCTCGCCAAACTCACGGGAGCGCGAGGAGGATGGCCCTCGCACCTTCCCTTTCAATCCCTTAAATCATCCCCGCCAGGGGACTCGACGGATCAGCATATTTGCGCGTCGCCATCCGCCCGGACAGATAGGCATCACGCCCGGCCAGCACGGCATATTTCATCGCGCGGGCCATGCGGATAGGGTCCTTTGCCTCGGCGATGGCGGTGTTCATCAGCACGCCATCCACACCCAGCTCCATGGCCACCGCAGCGTCAGACGCCGTGCCCACCCCGGCATCGACCAGCACGGGAACCTTAGCGCCCTCGACGATCAGGCGGATCGTGACGCGGTTCTGGATGCCAAGGCCCGAGCCGATCGGCGCGCCCAGCGGCATGATCGCCACGGCGCCAGCCTCTTCCAGCTGCTTGGCGGCGATGGGGTCATCCACGCAATAGACCATGGGCGCAAAGCCTTCCTTCGCCAGCACTTCGGTCGCCTTCAGCGTCTCGCGCATGTCGGGGTAGAGCGTACGCGCCTCGCCCAGCACCTCCAGCTTGACCAGATCCCAGCCGCCCGCCTCGCGCGCCAGGCGCAGCGTGCGGATGGCTTCCTCGGCGTTGAAGCAGCCGGCGGTGTTGGGCAGGTAGGTCACCTTTTTGGGGTCGATGAAGTCGGTCAGCATCGGCGCCTTGGGGTCCGACACATTCACGCGGCGCACAGCCACCGTCACGATTTCGGCGCCCGATGCTTCCAGAGCGGCGGCGTTCTGGGCGAAATCCCTGTATTTGCCGGTGCCCACGATCAGTCGCGAACGGAAAGTGCGGCCCGCCACCGACCAGGAATCATCCACGCTCACGTCGCCGCCTCCCACAAAATGGACGATTTCCAGAACATCGCCATCGCCCAGCACCACATCGGCCAGCGTCGAACGCGGGGCAATCTCGCCATTGCGCTCCACCGCCACCTTGGCCGGGTTGAGGCCGATGTTGGCCACCAGATCGGCCACGGAAGCGCCAGCGGCGATGCGCCGCATGTCGCCATTGACGGTGAGGGTGATGAGCGTGTCAGACATGGGGCAGCCCATGCCCGTTCAATGCGCGTGGCGCAAGTTCCCGATATGGGCAGCCGCCAGAAGCGTGACGCCCGCGACAGTCAGCGCCACCTCGGCCATACCGTGATGCACCAGCAGGCCACAAGCCATCAGCGTCAGCCCCGCGCCGCCCAGCATCAGCGGCCCGCGCCGTCCATGACGCAGCGCGCCCGAGCCAAGGCCCAGGGCGCCAATCATCACGGCCGCGACGAGCCCGAATTCATGGATGCGCGGATCAAGCAGCGCGCCGCCGCTGATCCCCAGAAACGCCACCAGCACCACCCCCGAAACACAATGCACCGCGCAGAGTGCTGACAACAGCACCCCCATGCGGTCGAGCCTGTCGCGAATCAGGAGAATGGGATTGCTCATGGGCAAACCCTCTATGTTACATTATCTCATCGCGCAAGCCCCACTTTGTCCTGCCACCATTTTCCGCGCTTGCCTTGGGGGGCAAGTGCCTGCAGTAGAACGCAGGATCGCAAGCCGCCAGGCGGCGCAAAGGCTCACCAAGGCACACAAAGATAAGGGGAATGCAGGCCATGTCGGCACAGGGCAGCAGCGGCGGTGACAGCAACGCCAACCGGGCGGCCCTGGCGATGGCGCGGTGGCTGCTCATCGTGGCGGCGATGGTGGTGCTCATCGTGGTGGTGGGCGGCATCACGCGGCTGACGGAATCGGGCCTTTCGATCACCGAATGGAAGCCGCTGTCGGGCATTGTGCCCCCGCTCAGCCAGGCTGCCTGGGATCAGGAATTCGCGCATTACCGCCAGATCGACCAATATGCCGCTGTCCATGCCGGCATGACCCTGTCGGACTTCAAGGGCATCTTCTTCTGGGAATATATCCATCGCGTGCTGGGCCGGTTGATCGGCATGGCGGTCGCCTTCCCGCTGATCTGGTTCTGGCTGCGCGGGCAGATCCCGCAGGGTTACAAACCGCGACTTTTCGCACTGCTGTCGCTGATCGGGCTGCAGGGTACGCTGGGCTGGCTGATGGTGCACTCGGGGCTGCAAAAGGGGATGACCGAGGTCGCCCCGCTGTGGCTGGCAGCGCATCTTGTCACCGCGCTCTTCACCCTGTCAGGCCTGGTGTGGACCGCAATGGACCTGATCGCCCTTGCCCATAACCCTGCCGCGCGTCCGGCCCGGCTGACGGGGTTTGCCGCGCTGACCGGGCTGGTTCTGGCGGTGCAACTGGTATGGGGCGCGCTGATGGCGGGCCTGCGCGCCGGGCGTGTGACCAATCAATGGCCGCTGATGAACGGAACCTTCTGGCCCGGCGCCAGCCAGTCGGGCGAGAGCCTGGGCCATGCCATCACCGCCGACCCGGCCATCGTGCATTTCATCCATCGCTGGTGGGCGTGGGTCGTGGTGGCCCTGCTGATCATGCTGGCACGACGGGTGAAGGCGGCCGGTGACCGCCGCGCTTCGATTGCGATCCACAGCGCCTTTGGCACCCAGATCCTGCTCGGCATCGCCACGGTGATGAGCGATGTTGCCCTGCCGCTGGCCGTGTTGCATCAATTGGTCGGCGCACTGTTGGTGGCCGCCACCGCATGGGGCGCCCATGCGGTGGGCCGTGTCACGGGTCGCCAGGCGTGACGCAAACTGTGCCCGCACTCATCTGGTGCCCGTTTCCCGACGAGGCCAGTGCGCGGGCCGTGGCCGATGCCCTGCTCGATGAAGGGCTGATTGCTTGCGCCAATCTGCTGCCCGCCATGGTCTCGCTCTATGTCTGGCAAGGCGCCAGACATGAGGACCGCGAGATGGGCGTGCTGATGAAAACCAATGCCGCGCTGCTCGATGGCGCCATCGCGCGTCTCGGGGCTTTGCATCCCTATGAGACGCCCGCCATCCTTGGCTGGCACTGTGATGCCGGCGCGCCAGCGACACGCGACTGGCTTGGAGCACTGACACCGCCATGAGGACAGGTTTTATCGTTGCAACGATCGGCGTGGCGATGGTGGCCCTGCCGGTTCAGGCCGCGCCCGCCAGTGTATGCGATGCCCGCTTCACGCCGCCGCATGCGCCACAACGGCTGACCAGAACGCTGATCCGGGATCTGGCCGATGGCAAGCAGATCATCGCAACGCGCATGTACCGGATCCGCTTCCTGCGCGAGGGCAAGGGCTGGCGGGTGGAGGGTGAGCAGATTGGCGTCGAGGTGTCCGCCCCGCCGCCGCTCGCCGCGCTGGCCTCGCTCGAACGGGCCCGCATCGACCGGCAGACCTTTCCTATGCAACTCGACGCTGCGGGACATATCATGTCTGCGGCGGCCCCCGCCAGCCCGCCGCCACCCATGGCAAGCGCCAGCAAAACCAAAGCGGTCGAGGATCTGCTGGGCAAGGCGCGGCTGACCCCGGCCCAGAGGTCCACCGCCGAGGCTGTCTCCCACGCCATGCTGTCGGCCGGCGCCAATGCCGCCACGCCCTGGCCGGCGGATCTCTTCGACGCCGCACCGGGATCGCGCGAAGAACTGCTGCACCCCACCTTGCCCGATGGAACGCAGGGCGACGTGCGCATCACCACCGCAGCCAGTCATCCGGATTGCGCGGGCGAAGCCTTTCCCGCGATGCGGCAGATGCAGCGCGATGTGACCACCCGGCTGGGCGGCACCAGCCGCCATACGCGCGAGATCTGGACCATCACGCCCGAACCTGCCCCGGCCAAGGACCGCTGACCGGGAAGGCTTTTTTGAAAAGGTATCATTTTACCTCTTAGGAAATGCCCGGAAACCTTGACTCCTCAGCCCCTTTCCAGCATTAGCGCCGCCAATTCCCCGCCTGACTCGGGTTTTACCGGGCCTGGCGGGGTTGCTGTTCATAGGGGCCGTCGTTTTGACAGCGGACCCTGCCAAAACGGGAATCGTAAAGCCATGAAGGCTCTGTCCAAAATGACGGCGTCGGCCAAGCCGGCCGAAGTCGAAAAGAAGTGGCATCTCATTGATGCCGAAGGTCTGGTGGTTGGCCGCGTCGCCGTCATCATCGCCAACCTGCTGCGCGGCAAGCACAAGCCCAGCTTCACCCCCCACGTCGATTGCGGCGACCATGTCGTCGTGATCAACGCCGAAAAGGTGAAGTTCACGGGCAACAAGCTCAAGCAGCAGACCTACTACAAGCACACCGGCTATGCCGGTGGCCTGAAGGAAGTGACCGCCGACAAGGTTCTGGCCGGCCGCTTCCCCGAGCGCGTGCTTGAAAAGGCTGTCGAGCGCATGATCCCTCGTGGCCCGCTGGGTCGCGACCAGATGCGCGCGCTGCACCTCTATGCCGGCAGCGAGCACCCGCACGGCGGCACCCAGCCCGAGCTGCTGGACGTGGCTGCCCTCAACCGCAAGAACAAGGTGGGTGCATAATGTCTGACACTCTGAACAACCTCGCCGATCTGGCTGGCACCACCGTCGCTGACGAAACCGTTGCCGCCGCCCCCGCCCGCCCGACGATGCCGCTGCGCGAAAAGCAGATCGACGCCCAGGGCCGCTCCTACGCCACCGGCCGCCGCAAGGACGCCGTGGCCCGCGTGTGGATCAAGCCCGGCACCGGCAAGATCACCGTCAACGGCCGCGATCAGGAAGTCTATTTCGCTCGCCCGACCCTGCGTCTGGTGATCAACCAGCCCTTCGGCATTGCTGATCGCACCGGCCAGTATGACGTGGTCTGCACCGTCAAGGGCGGTGGTCTGTCGGGTCAGGCCGGCGCTGTGAAGCACGGTATTGCCCAGGCTCTCGCCAAGTTCGAGCCGGCCCTGCGCAGCGCCGTCAAGGCTGCCGGTTTCCTGACCCGCGATCCCCGCGTGGTCGAGCGTAAGAAGTACGGCCGCGCCAAGGCTCGCCGCAGCTTCCAGTTCTCGAAGCGCTGACGCGAGCCTTGCTTTGGCCTTACAAAAAGGCCAGCAATATCAAGGAAAAAGCGGGGGAAACCCCGCTTTTTTCATGTGCAACAGATCTGCGACAAGGGTTTTGAAATCGCGCTTTTCTGCGGCTCTTAACTCGACTTCAATTTTTGACTGCAACAGATGGTGCAACAGATCGCACGGAACGTGCAACAGGTCTGGAGCACAAATAAATGAAGAGAATCAATGCTTTAAAGCTTGAGGACGGCAAAGTTACAGTCTTCCAGCGGGATGACGTAATCAGCGGCCTCTGGTATGCTAACTTCCAGCTTGGCCATGGCAAGCGCACCATGAAGTCGCTGGAAACCACGGACCGCACCGTGGCGGAATACAAGGCCAAAGAGCTTTACCGCAAACTGCTCGTCCGCGTTGACCAAGACCTACCGCTTCGCACGATCAAATTCGCGGATTTCTGGGACAGCAAGTGGCTACCCTACGCGAAAAAGCGATTGTCTGAGCACCGCTACCGCCTGCACGACATCACTGGTCGCCTTTACCTCAAGCCCTACATGGCCAATCGCAATCTCGACCAGATCACCACACTAGTGGCGGAAGGCTATGTCGATTGGCGTCGTGATTTTTGGCTGAAACGCGATGATCGCCCGAAAAATTGCGCAGTCAGGCCATCCAAGAAGACCCTGCAAATCGAATTTGGCTTGCTCGTGCAAGCGTTGGCATGGGCAGCGCGCGAAAACCTCATGCGTCCCATGGGCAAAATGAAGGCGCATGTCGTCAAAACCGACCCAGACCGTCAGCGCCGCTATGGCTTCACATCGTATGAATGGCTGCAATTGGCTACGCACATGGAGGGTTGGCAGCATGACGGTCGCCACCGCCTGCACAATACGCAACGTGCCCTGCTTCGCCGCCTCATCTGGTGCTACTATCTAACTGGGCTTCGCCGCCGTGAGATGGAAACCTTGAAGTGGAAGGGGATCAAACCCCACGGCGACGGCTCGCGCGCAGAAATCACGGTTGCCGCCGACACCAAAACAGGCACCCGCACGGTCATCAGCCAACCAGATATCTACAGCTATCTGCCACCACGCAGTGACGACGAGGATTTTGTGTGGCCAGAAGGCTGGGAGCCTCACGTCAGCTTGCGGAAACTGCTGGACGATATTGGCCTGCTCAAAGGCCCAGACGGCGAGAACCGCACCATCTACAGTTTCCGCCACACATACGCGACGGAGCGGCTGACCGCTGGCGTCACCTACGAGGATTTGGCCCTCAATATGGGAACGTCCTACGAGCAAATCCGCAAGCATTACAGCCATGTGGTGCCGCAGGAGCGCGCAGACGCCATCACCAAGCTGGACGGCTTCTCAGCGGCGCAAATCGTAAATGCCACGAGTTGGCTGCAAAAGGCCGTTCAGGGCAATGACCTGAATTGGGATGAACTTATCAGGCAGGCATTGGCGGCGCAGGAGGCGACGGCAAATGATGGGACTGGCGGCAAGTCTTTGGATGCTGCTTAGCGGATTGCCCAGCGAAGCCTAGACAAGGGCTTCCTGCCCTGCCACTACCCCTTTACCCCGTGACGCTGCCGCGCCCGTCAGAAGCTCGGATTTGGGGTTTCAGGAAATCCCGTTTGCCAGCCTCACTAGTAGTGGGCGACGCTGCCCTGCGTAGTGGTCGACATGCAGGGGACAATCCTGTCGATTTCCCGTGAACAGACGGAGGAAATCGCCAAGCGGCAACATCTGCGAGATAATTCGGGCAACCTACTGGGATGGCGGCAGCAGGCAGGGCCACGGATCAACGGCTACACGGCGGCAGGCTGGCTCGTGGGCTGGTATGATCCGAAATTCAACGCCACGCATAACAGCAGCGGCCATCGCGTTGGCTCGGGCGATCTGCTCGCCTCACTAATAGTGAGCAAGCGGTAGCGAGCGTCGATGTTCGCCTGACTTTCGCACTATTCTTGAACCTGATAGGCTATGCCCCATGAATGACGTTGGCAGCACCACAGCACCGAAAGTTGGCGCATACGTTAAGGGGTGGCTGATCTTTCTGGTCGTCCTCGCTGTCTCATCGTTTGTGCTCGATCGGTTCGATACCTTCACCGTAATCACGCCAGACAATAGCGGTTCGCTCAACATTTGCTTCGGGATTGCCGGCTTGGCCGGATTTGCGAATGCTATTTTGGGTTGGAGGATGGCCGCGAAGGGGCAACTGAGAGGCGGAAGAAGCTTTTTCAATCAGCTGATGGCCGGTTTTGGCTTCTTGATCCTCGGTTTTTTGCCCGTTCTTTTCGCGGTCGTGCCAGTGGTGAACATCATCCAAGCAAAAATCGAGTTCCCTGCGGCAGCGACAAAGACCTTTCGCGGTAAGCTTTTGATTTCTCGTGCGTATGAAATGCACGGAAAAGGGAGAAGCTGGCACATTCAGACGCAGCCGATTTGGACGGACATTGAAATCACGCAGGAAGATTTCGGCTTCCTGCAATCGCACAGGCGACCCGATGATCTCTATGGCAAACCGGACGAAATCCGCAGCGACGGGTATTTCTGCGCGAACGTAATGCTGCAATCAGCAGGCGATGCTTTGCGCGTCATGAACGCGGGGAGTGTGGAGCGGCATGCAAAATTGGCTCTGACTCATATTCCGTGCAATTCTGGTCATGCTGGCGCCATAACTCTGGCCTTGAGCAGGTCGATCTTCGCGCGCCCGTACATTTGCCGTTTTATCAACTTGAGGCGG
>JAGWMZ010000083.1 GCA_028871475.1 Sphingomonadales bacterium
GCGCAGTTTGATGGCCGCCTCGTCAATCACCCCGCGATTCTATAAGCTTCGAGGCACCGCGGGAATCCTAAAACCGTCAAAAAAGACAGCGCAGATTCAGTTATTTATCAACAGACCCTTAGGGTTTGACATTCAAGGCTGATCAGCGCGGCTTTGACGGGGCAGGATCATCGCTCTTGCCCGCATAGCGGTCAGTCGCCCGGATCAGCTGGTCGAGAATTCCCGGCTCGCTGTAGGCATGGCCCGCCCCTTCGATCAGATGGAAGTCCGCCTCGGGCCAGACCTTGTGTAGCGCCCAGGCGTAATGGGCCGGGCATGGCATGTCATAGCGACCATGCACGATGGTGCCGGGAATGGCGCGCAAAAGCGGGGCATCGCGCAGCAACTGCCCCGGCTCCAGCCAGCAATCATGCACGAAATAATGCGTTTCCAGCCGGGCAAAGGCCAAGGCGAAATACCCGTCATCATGCTGGGCTGACATGGCAGGGTCGGGCAAGAGGGTGATGGTCTCGCCCTCGAACAGGCTCCACGCGCGGGCCGCCTCGATCTGCTGCTCCACACTGCCGGTGGTCAGGCGGCGGTGGTAGGAACGGAGCACATCGCTCCTTTCCTCTTGCGACAAGGGCGCGACCAGTCGCTCATATTTGTCCGGAAACATCTGCGAGACGCCGAACTGATAGAACCAGTCCAGCTCAGCGCGCGAACACATGTAAATGCCGCGCAGGATCAGCTCGCTCACCCGTGCCACATGGGTCTGGGCATAGGCGAGCGCCAGCGTGGAACCCCATGAGCCGCCAAAGACCAGCCACTGCTCGGCCCCCGTCATCGCGCGCAGCCGCTCGATATCGGCGACCAGATGCCAGGTGGTGTTCGCCTCCAGCCCGGCATGGGGTGTCGAGCGGCCACAGCCACGCTGATCGAAGAGCACGACATCATACAGCGCGGGATCGAACAGGCGGCGATGGGCAGGCGCAATGCCGCCGCCCGGCCCGCCATGCAGAAACACCGCAGGTTTGGCACCGGGCGTGCCGCAACGCTCATAATAAAGGACATGGCCATCGCCAACGTCGAGCAGGCCAGTGGCATAGGGTTCGATGGGGGGATAAAGGTTGCGTAACATGGCCCCATCCTGAGCCAAGTCGGCAGGATTGGAAAGAGCGCACAATTTGCGACATGGGGCTGCTTGCCCAGCGCCCGCCTGTCTCGCTATAGCCTGCGCCATGAGCTCTATCATGCGCGCCTTGTCGCCCTTCGCCCCGCTCGCCATCGCATCGCTGCTGATGGCGCCGATCTCCGCCCAGGCCGCAGCGCCAGTGCGCAAGGCAGCGCCCGCCAGGGCCGTCGCGGCCCGGCCCGCAGCCCCTGTCGCCAAGGCGTCGAACGAGATCATCCCCCTGCCGCTCAATCCGGTGATCCCGGCGGCCCAGCGCGTCTGCTCGGCCAAGACGGCGGCGGGCCTTGGCTACACCATGCTGCGCCCGGCGAGTGGCCCCATGCCGGCGGCTAGTGACATCGTGCTGGTGAATTACATCGGTTATCTTGCCTCGACCGGCGCGGTCTTCGATCAGAACACCCAATCAGCCCTGCCGGTCAATGGCGTGATCCCCGGCTTCTCGCAGGGGATGCAGATGCTGGCCAAGGGCGGCATCGCGCGCTTCTGCATTCCGGCCGCCATGGGTTATGGCGCGCAGGAATCGGGCCCCATTCCCGCCAATTCCGATCTCGTCTTTCAGGTCGAACTGATCGACTACAAGACCGCCGCCGAAGTGGAAGCCATGCGCAAGGCCCAGAGCGATGCGGCAGCCGCGCCAGCCACCGCCCCCGCTCCGGCGCCCAAGGAAGGCGCCACCTCGAACTGAGCCTGACGTTTCCCTTGCCGGATGCCGCACCACAGCGTCGCACCGGCAAGGGCCACATGCCCCGCCTGACCAGCGCTTACCAGCGCATCAGGCGAGGCCCCAGCAGGGCGCCGATGCCCGCCGCCAGCACAATGCCAAGACTGTACCAGGTCAGCACGAAAATGGCCGATACCTCGGGGCAGTGCAGGCAATAGATCGTGGCGGCCCAGGCCCCCGCCGCCAGCCCCGCCACGGCGCCGGCCTCGCGCAGGCGCGTGGGCGCCATGCGACGGAACGACCAGAGCAGCCCGATGAAGATCGGCATCGCCAGCGTCAGCACCAGCCAGGGGCATACCTTCCAGCTCGCTCCCAGCCACATCGCCAGCCATTCGCGCGAGGGCGTGCTGGCCAGTTCGCCCATGCCGATCCCCGCCAGCAGCAGCACCGGCACTGTCAGCCACCACAATCCGCGCAGGCTCGCCACATCGGGCCGGGCGAGGCGCAGCACGCCCACCACCGCGCCAATGCCCAGCGATCCGGTGTAGATCCATTTCATCCAGAATGAAAAGCCATGCATCGCATCATGCAGGTCGGGCCTGATGCCCAGCACCCCGGTCACGATCACCGCCGTCACCGCGGCGCCCGCCGCCATGCCAGCAACGATACGGCCCGCCAGCGCCCCGCGCGGCACCGGTGCCACATTCTGGCTGAGCGAGCGGATCAGATCATCGGTGTTCATGCGCGTTCTCCCCGCAAGCGGGCGGACAGTGCCTTGAGACCGCGATGGACAGATACTTTCACGTCGGATTCTCCAAGACCGGCTCGCAGCGCGGCTTCGTTGATGCTGAGCCCGGCGATATGTGTATCGCGAATGGCGCGGGCCTGTTTGGGGGACAAGGTGGCGAGCAAGACCTCGACATCCATGCGGGCCGATGTCGCCTCCTCGAATCCTTCCGTCATCAGGATCGCCTCGACATCCTCAATGGGAATGGCAAGGCGGCGGCGGCGAACATGGTCGATCATCCTGTAGCGCGCAATTGCATAAAGCCAGGCGGTGAAGGGGCGGTCCCGGTCATAGGTGGCGCGCTTGCCATGAACCGAAATCAACGTCTCCTGAACCAGATCCTCGACATCGCTGTCGGCATCGCGCATCCGGCGGCGGAAAAAGGCGGTCAACAGCGGCACAAGCGCGCGTAACAAAGCCTCATGCGCGCCGGCATTACCGTCCAGCCCGTCGCTCATCCATGCCCTGAGTTGTGCTTCGCTCGCCACCATGCGTCCTCCCGCGATGGGGTGTTCGTGCCGGAGGGCGGGAAAGTTACAGCGATCCGTCACCGCGCAAAATTTTTCGAGGATTGGTGAGCAGCCGTAACCATGAGGGCCTGCGCTGCGTAACCACAGACATGACCCGGTTCCCCCCACCTGGCCGGGTCTGCGCAAGGCGTCGTTACCCGTAGCGACGCCTTGCGCCTGACATCCCGCCTCTGGCGCCCCAGGGCGAACGGACCATATCAGCCGGGTAAAAATATGCGTGAAGAGGGGAATGAGCGAGGGCCGCCGATGGCTGGTCCTGGCGCTGGCGTCGCTGACGCTCAGGCGATGCATGAATGGTGAGCCGTTTAGGACACGTATCGAACTTCTTTATTATACCATCAATTAAATCGAAGAAGATCATCGAGCGCTATCGGGCGGCATTCAAGGATGCGGCCTGATATCGCTGGATGACGACTTTCGTGTCGAGGTGGGTGTGGATGGAGTATTTTTTCTGCTCTCGCATTGCATAAAATGCTTTGCGATGTGCTTCCACGAGCGCTCCATAAAGGCATTGATTGTCAGCTGTGTGTTGGTCTCTAGCCGTGCACAGTAATACACGTATTTCGATGCTTGGCCCCATCCGGCGGGCATTCGGCAGTTCAGCTAACCTGGTGAAGGGAAGCCGTGGCACATCCGAATGTCTCCCGATCGGGCAGGCATCGCTTGCTGGATCGCGATCTACATTGTCAAAGAGCCACCTCGGGCGACAGTGTGCCGTCGGCGGACCGGATTGCATCGCGCGGCAGTTCAGAACTCCAAAGAGCCTGTGGCACATCCGCACTCCGCGCCGGTCAGATGGGATCATGCGCTGGTCTTCATAGGGCCGCAATGGGGAGGGCACTGAAGTGCCGCTTCGGCGGAAATAAGATCGTGTCCCCCGGCGTGGTGTAACTGGGGTTTGAGGTGGTCACCGTGATTTTCGGATAGGCTTGGGTTGCAACGCTCGAACCTGGAGAAACCGCGATGACCGATCCCATGATGCACCTGCGTTCGCTGGTGGAAAAG
>JAGWMZ010000051.1 GCA_028871475.1 Sphingomonadales bacterium
GCCGGGATCAAAGTTACCGACGTGGAGATGGACGAGATCAACATCCGACGACATGATTTTCATGGCGAATGGAACTACACGATATCCCCGAACCCAACCGAATAAAGCGATAATTTATCAACGGGCCCTTAGGGGCCTCGAGGTTCAAGCGCGATAGGCTTTGGCCTTCCCGCATATGCCGCGGGTCGTTGGACGCTCTCCTCATGGAGACTGGCATCATCGCTCTACGGCGGCAGGCCGAGGTCCGCGTAAACCGCGTGGCTCACCATCCGAAGGCGGCTCCGCGCACCCTCTCGGATCGAGCGGAATTATCCGCCATATCCATTGGGGCGCCAGCCGTTCGACACCGGTGCTTCCGCCGTCCTGTCCTTCCGGTTGCCGACGCCCCGAACGCGGCCGCGTTCAGGGCTCTCCACCATCGGCTCCTATCCGTTGAGCTTGTCCTTGACGGCCTTGGCCGGCGCGAAGGTGAGCTTCTTGGAGGCCGCGATCTTCATCGCCTCGCCGGTGGCGGGGTTGCGTCCCTCGCGGGCGGGCGTGTCCTTAACCTTGAACTTGCCGAACCCGTTGATCGAGATCTCGTCCCCCTTGGATGCAGCGTCGACGACTGCGGCGAGGACCGCATCGGAAAGCTTGCGGGCGTCGGCCTTGGTCAGGCCCTGCGAAGCGGCAACGGTCTCAGCCAGTTCACTGTTGTTCATCGCTTGGATACTCCTTGGGACGAAATCGGGCCAGCTTGATAGCGTCACGTGATATCAGCGTCCATCGGCGGCCGGCGGGCCATCCACCGTGACGTGCCGACAACCCCGCCAAACACGCCAAGGCTTGGATTGTCACCGCCGGAACGGCGCTGGCGACCGATGAAAAGCCTGTGCGCGAGGGCCTGCGAGGCCCCAGAAATTGGCACAGGCCGCGTTGAAGAGGCGAGTTAAGAGATGATCCTGTTCGCCCGTGCACCCTGCGTTTTATTTCTTGGTGAGAATTTTCAGACAGGCGGCTTTGGCAATCTGGAGGGTCGGAACCCTGACAGCCCGCACCGCCCTCGCCGCCTCCGCCCGGTATGCGGGGATGTCGGTCCGATCGCCTTCGAAGAAGGATGCGCTGCACACGTTCGCGGGGGACCTGGGAACCGACGAGCCGCTCGCGTCGAGGATGGACAGGACCGCTTCCGGCGATTTCGGAAGTGCATAAGTCAGGGCCTGCTGAAGCTCTTCCGAACTCGCAGCGTCCGTTCCAATCGAGAGGGGTTTTGCCAGCAGCACCCAGGCTGCGCTTCCGCTCCTCATCCTGCTCATGACGAGATCGTACCGGCCGGATGAGAACAGCCGCTCGACGACCGCCTTCGCGCCAGAGCGGCGTATGTCCATTCGGATGGAAGCGGGCGTGAGCGGAATGCCGGCCCATGACGGGGTCGAGATCGTCAGCATGGCCATGCCAATCAGGAGGTTTCGCATCGCTTAGTTAGCCTTCTCAATGCAAGTCAGCTGCGTAGCGCGGCTGCCGACCATGCGCCAGCCCAACCGTGCCGTCGTCGCTGGCGATCTGGTTCAGGCCCCGTCCGAAGGGTGCCCGCCATTGTCTCACCTCCCGCTTGCACTCCACCGAGGATGGACGCTGGCCGCTGAGCTTCGTCCGAGATGTGCCATTCGTCGCTATTTCCGGAACGATGATCGCACCGGTGGTGCCGATGGACGGAACGATCATCTCGCAGGTGGCGGCGACGGAAAGGGCTCCGCCTTCAATACTCGGGTCTCTGGCCACTGAAGCGCCCGGCCATCGGCAGCCTGAAGCGTCAGCGGGGCGACGGGTTCGAGCCTCTGGCGGTCGACCAGCGCCGATCGCGGCTCTTCTGGCCCGTAGAGATGGGCCTCTCCCCATTGTCGCAGGGCGACGACCACCAGATGCAGGTCCTCCCCCTTGGACGTGAGACGGTATTCACGATAGGCACTGCCGTCCGAAGCCGGAACGGATTGGAAAATACCATGGTCCACGAGCATACGCAGGCGATCGGCCAGCATGCCCCTGGCAATGCCCAGACTTTGCTGGAAGGCGGTGAAGCGGCAGACGCCTTCCAGCGCGTCGCGGATGATTAGCAGTGACCACCAGTCGCCGATCAGGTCGAGCGACCGCGCAACCGGACAGGGGGCATGCGACAGATCCGCGCGCTTCACCATGATGCTGACCTTGGAGAATGTTGACGTTGAAAGTGGTTCGGATTCCGAACTGGAAGCTGCCTGCAAGCTGGTTCTAAATCAAGACCATGATCCACAAACCCAAGATAGAGCTTATTGAACGCCATCCCGGACTGGCGCCATCGGCGACAGTGCTGATGACGATTGCCGCCGGGCTCGCCGTAGCGAACGTATATGCCATCCAGCCGCTTCTCGAGGTTGTTGGGCGATCTCTGGCGCTGGGCCCCGCCCACTTTGGCCTGCTGGTGACGGTGACCCAGGCCGGCTACGCGCTTGGCCTGCTCTTGCTTGTGCCACTGGGCGACCGGCTGGATCGCCGGCGGCTCATCGTGTGGCAGATGGCGCTCTCCGCCCTCGCGCTTGCCGCTGTCGCAATGGCCGGGACAGTGATGGCCTTGCTGGTGTCGCTCTTTGCCATGGGCCTGTTGGCGGTGACGGTTCAGACGCTGGTCGCCTACGCTGGCGCCCTGGCTGCACCCGAAAGGCGCGGCGCGGTGGTGGGAACGGTGACGTCAGGCGTGATCATCGGAATTCTGGCGGCCCGCTTCGTGTCGGGAGGCATCGGCGATGTCGGAGGATGGCGCGCGGTCTACTGGGTGCTCGCGGCGGCGTCATGCGTCATCGCCCTTCTGCTCAGCCGCACCTTGCCGCCCGACAGCGGAGCGCGGGAGAAGCTGACTTATGCCGCAGTCCTGCGTTGGCTGCCCAGGACCTTCATGCAGGACGCCATCCTGCGTCGGAGCGCGCTCTTCGCCTTCGTGATCTTCGCGACCTTCAGCATCTTCTGGACCTCGATGGCTCTGCCGCTCACCGGGTCACCCCATCATCTCTCACATGGGCAGGTGGGCCTGTTTGGGGTGCTCGGTCTGGCCGGCGCCCTGGGCGCCAGAAGAGCTGGCGTGCTGGCCGATGCCGGGAGGGCGGCATGGGTGACCGGAGGTGCCTTTGTGCTGCTCTGCTTATCTTGGCTGGCGATCGCCATGCTGGAGGTCGGGCTACCCTGGCTCGGCGCCGGGATTCTGATGCTTGATCTGGCCGTGCAGGCCATCCACGTCACCAGTCAGGGCGTGATCGTCAACCGCCATCCAGATGCGACCAGCCGCGCGATTGCGGGCTACATGATGTTCTATTCCCTGGGCAGCGCCATGGGCGGAGCGCTGTCGACATGGGCCTATGCCATCGCGGGGTGGAACGGCGTGTGCCTCGCGGGTGGAGGAGTGAGCCTAGGCGGACTGCTCCTCTGGGCGCTCATGCTGGCGAGGCGTCGAAGCCTCTAAGCCAATCCGAATCCAACTGGCCCCTTCGTTCGCTGCGCCAGGGGTGTCGCTCAATGTGCACCGTGTCATCCCGTGATGGCCTCCGGCAGCTGTTCTAGTCCTTCCGGTTGTACGGCCGCTTCTCGAGCGTCGCAGGGTCTGCCTCGATGCCCGACAAAAGGGCGCTCATAGGTTCCCCGAGCGCCAGCGCGACCCGCGAGATCGTGCGCAGGTTGATGTTCTGCTGCCCGCCCTCCAGACGCCAGAGATAGCTCAGGGAGAACCCTGCTGCTTTCGCGAAGTCCTTCTGCTCGATATGCTTGGCCTCGCGCAGATCCTGGATGCGCTTGCCGACGGCCATCAGAAGCGGGTCGTTTTGCTTGATGTCGTCGTCGCTCATGGGGCAGTTATAGGATGGCGTGATGGCCATGCCAACCGCCTTGTCCCCTACCGCGTCGTGTAGGAACGCGGCTCCATCGCCTTGACGCACGCGGCAAAGGTCACGGTCCGACCGGCTTTGGATGGCGTGACAGGCAAGGTTGGTCAGACGCCGTCGTGAATGAACAGACATTCCATGGCTAGCTGGCCGCCCTGCGTTGAAAAAATACGCTTCGAGGCCCGGAGCGGGAGGACCGGCCCGCAGAGGGCCATCCCGATCGGAACCGGCATCGCCCTGGATCTCGAGACGACCGGACTCGATCCAGAGACCGGGGCGCTCATCCAGCTGACCACTCGAGAATTCGACCATGACGATGACAGGTCAGGTACTGGATGAACGGCGCCACGAATGGTGCGAGCGCCCTCATTCATCACCGGCGAAGTTTGCATCCGATGGAGATTCCCGTTTAGCGCGGCCCCTTGTCAATCTATCCGTCGGATTTCGAGCACCGTGCCGCCAGATCTTGGATGTCGGGACCGGCATCACCGGCGTCAGCGGTACCGGAGCATCGCCTAATTCATCTTTCGACGCCCGAACGGCCAGTGGCATGAACCGGCCGATTCCGGCTGCCACCGCTTTGAAACTCTCCGCAGCTTGGTCGATCAGCGATGGTTTTCGGGTGAACCAAGGAAGATCGCCGCCTGCATCTGGGCTGTTCCTCTGGCGTTCAATGTGCCATCGATCTCCTTGGCGCGAGCCTGAGACACGCCGGCCTCCTTCGAAAACCTCAACCATGAACCGACGGCTTCTCTCACCCGAGCAACGATCTGGAGGGTCCGCTCATCGGGAATGCGAACGGCGCGGGCCACTTCGAGCATGTCCTTCATTCCGGGGGATCGCCCTTGACCTCCGACCAGCAGCGCATGCTCCGAAAGATTAGAGAACGTGAGATCGTAGGCGGGAGCGCAAGCCCACCTCCCCTGCACGTCCATGAGGAAGGCGTGGTTCTTCACGTGATCATCCCTGTTTCGCGCCAACACGTTGAACGCCATGCGATGTATCTGCTGCTCGATGTTCGCCACATCCGTGCCGAACCGTTTGGACAGGGACCCCGTCACCATCATCAAATGCGTGTAGGTCACGGCGTTGAGAATTGGCGCGTTGAGCAATCCGCCCAAAGAATGGACATGGAGCCTGCCCCCTCCGGCGAGCCTGTCGAAACGCTCGACCGCGAAGAAGCCTCCCGTGTCGCGGGACTGGAGAAGGCGCGTCTCAGGCATGATGATTCCGGCCTCCCTCGCCATGAGGGAGTAGGCGTATTCGACCGCACCGGCCTCGGGACCGTCCTCGGCGGCCGGAAATTTTACGATCCACGCGCGTGCATTGGGGTCCTCCTTCGTGCTGAAGGCGCCGTTGGACAGATAGACGTACGCCTTCGGCCGGGCCCCGCCCAGTGACCGTGTAAGCGTCAACGCTGCCTGCACCCTATCGGCATCCTCCTCCCAAGGCGCTCTCGTTATGAGCGCGGCGGCGGTGTCGAAGTCGACGGCTGGCGCCTCGACCGGCATGTCGATCGCACTCTGGTAGACCAGCGCGCCCGCCCCGTGGCGACCGACCAGGCCAAGTCTGTCGAGCACGCCCAGACTAGCCGGATCATAACCCCTTGTGCGTATGTGGCGGTCAAGCACCAGGCGTGACCAGCCGTCCGGCAGCGAATCGTGCAGTAGACCGGGAAGTCCTTCGAGATCGGCCTCGCCCGGACGCACTTCACCATCGAGAGGCAGCTTCAAGGGCGACGGATTCAATCCAGTATCAAGAAAGGACTTCGCATATTGGAAATAGACCTGTCGCTGGCTCACGGCAGCACCACCCAGATGAAGGGCGCCATCGCCGAAATTCATCGAAATTTCGACACTCCCGGTGGATGGCCATGATTTCATTTTTGGGAAGTCCTTCTTTTCTCGAAAAATTCGACTTCGGAGAGCGTTTCGAATCTCGGTGCGATCAGCAACTGCTCGAGGATCGCTGAATTCGACATTGCCCGAACCAGTCGAAGGAGGAGAGTCACAGTCCCTTTCCCCGTTGCCTCAAACCGAACCAGGGCCTTGGGCTTGATGCCCGCCCTCCGGGCGGCTTCCTCCACGGATAGACCGATGGCTTCACGGAGCCGGGCGGCGCGGCGCCCCAATTCCATCGCGTCAACCGGGGCGCTTTCGAGAAATTCGAGGTAATCCATAGTCATATACTAGCACCTCTCTCGCACCGGCGAAAAGTCAATAAAACCGCGAAATTCCGCTCCTCCGGGCATGATCGAGACCGACCCGGACAAATCTGTTGCATCGATCTTGATGTTGACTTATAAGTCAAGTCAAGGAGTAGTCGACATGCAGCGTCATTCCAGAGATGAGCACCTCGCCCTCATTGACCGTTTCATGGTCCTGGGAGCCCGGTGGTGCCTTTCCGCCGACCAGATCCGCGACCTGCTGGCCATCGACGCCATGCCGGTGTTCTTACACGAGGAGGACCTGTCGGAGCGGCTGCGCACGGCCGGCGACGACGCTGAGAGGCGCATGCGCCTGCTGGTCGACGTCGACCGGCTTCTGGTCCGGCTGGTCCCCGACATCCGGGCGATCCCGGCTTGGCTCCGCTCCTGC
Organism: Sphingomonadales bacterium; assembly: GCA_028871475.1. Lineage (GTDB taxonomy): Bacteria > Pseudomonadota > Alphaproteobacteria > Sphingomonadales > Sphingomonadaceae > Novosphingobium. The sequence continues at coordinate 6,482 of JAGWMZ010000051.1, forward strand.
GGCGTCGGCTTCGCAAGCGAGCGGGTCACCCCGCTCGAGGCGCTGTCGAGCGGCCCCGGCGCGATCCGCGCCCTGCGCAATCACTTGGAGCAGCTGCCGCCGGCCGGCTGCCGTGGGATCTAGGCGTGTGGCCCCCAGGCCAAGAACGCCTTCGGCAGCGACGAGCCGCGCCCCGGGCGGCGTCCCCCTGCCCGCCCGCCTCGGCCAGGCTCCACGAAGGAAGGAGCCTGGAGCCGTCCGCACCAATTTTGGAGGCTGAAGGATGATCACGGATAGCCCCTCCTTCCGGAGCAGACCTGCTCACTCGGCTTCGCGGACCTTCGCCAGCCATCGCGATCCCAGGTCCGCCGCGTTCCGGCGCTTGCTTGCCGCTGGCGCCTTCACCGCCGGTGCCGCCACCGGCGATGGCGATCCGCCGCTCGGCACGCGATGGCGGCTCCCCTTTCCTGTCGCGATCGGGCCCGACAGGCCATGCGGTAGGCTTCCGTTCGGGGCGACGACGGCTTCCGCGGACGGAGGCTCGCAGCTCGCGGTGATGTTTGCGCCGACGGGACGTCGGGACGGCTCTCTGGCCCTTCCCGCCGCGGTCGCCGGGAAGGTCGCGTCGTGACCGCCGCCTCCGGCCCGGGAGACGCTCCCTTGGCCGACGTCCTCGCGCGCTGGGATGCCCTCGTCCTGCGCTGGGGCCTCGACGGGCCCGAGCGGTCGATGCTTCTGGGTCCGGGCATGGACGGCCCCGTCGACGAGGTGGAGAGCTATCTCGTGTCGGGCGCGGAGCGGCGCATGAGGCTGCTGGTTGAGCTGGACGGCGTGCTCGCGGTGGTGTTCGAGGGCGAGGATCGCACGCGCTCATGGCTCCGGCGCGACAACGCCAACCTCGGGAACCGCACGCCGGTTGAAGTGATGGCGGCGTCTCCGGAATGGATCCGCTGGCTCGTGAACGCCATGGGGGCCTCCACGTGACCCCGACCGGGGACGCCGCCGGGTTCCCAGCCGTCCGCGCCGCATCGCCCCCCACCCTACCTCGCCCGCCGCGACTGCGGTGGCGCCCGTCAGGAGGACCACGAAATGATCCGCAATGAAACGACGGGGGACGCCGTCCGCCGCCGGGGCTGCGTCCTGGACATCGAGACGGCGCCCGACCGGCACGCCAGCATCCTGGCGCAGCGCAGCAAGGGCGCGCCGACCGGCTCCCCGCTGCATGAGATCGTCAACGTCTCCGTCCTCGAGTTCGTCGCGCTGCCGGACGGCACGCTGGGCGAATGGATGCTCAACTCCTACCACCGCACAGAATATGCGGAGGCGGACATCCTCGCCAACGCCGAGAAGGCCTTGGCGGCCACCGTGGAGGATGGCGGGATCATCGCGACGTTCAACGGCCGGCAGTTCGACCTGCCGATGCTCCGGATGCGTCAGCTGCGCTGGTGGCAGTGCGCTGCCGACGCGATCCCGCGCATCTGGGCGGAGGAGGCCGAGCACCTCGACCTCATGATCGAGTTGAGCGGCCACGGGCTGGGCCGCTGGCCATCGCTCGCCGACGCCTGCGCGAGCCTCGGCTTCTCGCTGCGCGGACCGGCGCGGGTCGGGGGCGGCCGGACGATCCCGCCGGAGACCGAGAAGTGCGAGCTCGACGTCGTCGGCACGGCCATCCTGCTCCACTACGTTCTGGCCGGTCGCCGCTTCTCGGACGAACCTCTACGTCGCGGCCTCCCGGCCTTCGGCCGCTTTGTCCGGGCGCTTGCGGAGCGCAAGTCCCATCTCGAACGCTTCGCCCTCAGCCACCTGCTCATGGATGACGCGGGGGCGTGGGGCGCGACGGCAACGTGCTCCGCATCCCCGCCCGCCCGTACCGGAACCTAGCCGCCCGCCTGCCCAGCCTGCTTTCCGTCGTGCCGATGGTGTGGCCGACTGCACGCTGCACTGAGCCATCAGGGATGCGGCCACGCATTGTGGCGAGGCGCGCCACGAGACGACCTAAGGGCCGCCCGCCCCGACTCCGCGCGGACGAAGCCCGGGGGTTGAACTGGCGATGTCGATGACGACATGCCAGCCCAATCCGCCTGCGGTGAAGCCGACCGCGACGCGCGCCGGCCTCACCGCAATCGAGTCACGCGGCAAGCCGCTCGTTGCGCCAGATGCGGCCCGTTTCCGCGTCGAACATCAGCTTGTCGGAGAGATCGAACGAGACGCTGTGGGTGCCGAGACGGCGTTCCACACTGACGATCGGCCGGGAAGTGAACACCGGATGTTTGACCCTATCGCCGAGCGACATGCCAACCAGCCTATCCGCATCGGTGCCCAACGCGTCGCCGGCGATTTCCAGGCTCCTCCCGCTCCAGAAGCAGTCACCCAGATCGCCTCGTGCGGTCACGTTGCCCTCGGAGCTGACGAGCGAGAGCCAAGTCTGACCGCCATGATCACCGAATTTCACGGTGACCCATTGCGCCTTCCAGACGTTGCGAAGCATCTCCTCCGCATTCAGTCCGCATGCCGCGAGCAGGTCGAGCGTGATCTGATCGACGATCAGATCCGCGCCGAGCGCTTCGAGCTGGGCCATCCAGTCCTGACGCTCGCGTTGCTCCTGAATGACGCCCGCCAGTTCCTTCGCGACATCGGCCGGTTCCTCGACCGGGAAGCTGCTGACCTCCGGTTGCAGATGGCAGGACGTGTGCCGGATCCTGACCGATGCGAGGATGTGGTGGGCCGCCTCCTTCCAGTTCTTGTCCGTGAGGTGGTACGCGCGGGTTGATTTGAAGCCGACGCCATCGATCAGAAGGTCGAGGCCCTCCGCCTGGGCCGCTGTGATCTCTGCGACTGCGGCGACTCGGACGTCTCGCGCGTATTTCTCGAGCATCTTCTTGGCGCGCTTGAGGTTGACCAGCGCGAGCGCGAAGTCGCGGGCATTCCGCTTGAGATCCTCGAACGAGGGCTTGTCGTGGAAGTCGCTGCGCGGCCTTAGCGGCACGCTCAGGGCCGCCCCGACGGGCACGTGGATCGAATATCCGGTCTCGTCCTCGACGATCCACTGCCTTGCGATCATGATGTCCGGGTGTCCGGCCTCGTCCAGAGCCGAACGGATCATCGTGATGAACTCGCGGTTCGAAACCCGCGGCTGCGCCTTGTCGTTCTTCATTTCAATTCCTTCTGTTGAGTTCGTGGAAAGAAGATTTTCCCCTCCCCTCGTCTGCTCACCGAAGTCTCGCCGACGCCTCTCGACGGGCACTGCGGTGCCCGCGAACGGATGGATCCCGCCGCCGGCGCCTGCATGGCGCCGCGCAGGATGGCTGCCCCGAGTGGACGAGGTGGTTTCGATGAAAGGGAATGGGAGGAAAAGCAGCGCCAGCAGGCCCTGCGTTTACGATTTCTTCATTTCGTACCTTGTACGCTCCGCTGGGGCGGTAAAGGGATTCCGTTTTCCCCTCTCACGAAGCCTACACCATGTAGCTTCGGTAAAGGTTGCGCGTGGTCGCGCTGACTGGCTGCTGAGAGCAAGCCCGCCCGGAATGCCGGGTTCGGGCCGAGGCAGCCCTCCCTCTCTTCGAACGATGCCGTGCAGGTTCATCCGATTGGCAGGCCCCGGCGCCCTCTCCGCCATGAGGCTGGTAACGTCATCTTCGCGGGCTGAAGTGCGTCGTCGATATCCTGATCGTCGCTGCCGCCCTAGCCGGATGACAGGTCGAGGAGAGCCCGCCCCATCCTGCAACGGCTTTGAAGCACTGGCGGAGCGGGCTGCTATGCGCTAGCACGGTCACCGGAGGACACTGTCATTCTGAGTTTCGGCCACATCAAGGCGGTTCTGGGAGAGATGCACCCCGGCGTGACCGCCGAGGTCGTTCAGGCGCGCATCAAGTACTTCCACCGCCTGGACTTCCCGTTCAAGCCGACCGGCGTCGGCAGCGGCTGGCGCGTCGAATACGACATCGACGCGTTCCTGCGCATCGTCGTCGCCTTCGAGTTGCTGGCCGCAGGTGTAGCGCCCGTAAAGACCGTTGCGCTGGTGAACAGTGGTTGGGCTGCTATCTCGCGGGCCTTCGCGCGCGGCTGGACCGCCAGGGAGGAGAGAGGCGCCGAGCCATCGCTGATGCTCCTGCGTAGCGACGGGCTCGATTCCGAGCGCCCAGGGACCGGCACGGTACGCGCGGGGCGCGAGGCCGATTTGCGCGGCTGGGCCAACCTGACGGCGGAAGTCATGCGTGCGGAACTCACCGAGGAGGAGGAGCAGGCCGCGGAAAAGGGAGAGCTGTCCGCAGATGAGGATCGACGGCTAATCGTCGTCGAAGCCCGACGTCTGTCGGTGGCCTTGATCAGGGCGATGAGGAAACATCTGAAGCTTGATGTCATGCGCCGGACCGAGGTCGGGATCGATCGATTTTCGCTCGCGGCACTGGCTGAAACCGCGCTGGCGACCGGAACCTGAAGATCAGGCGTTTCGGAGCCCCAAAAGGGACGTTTTTCGACGTTTGACATGTGTAGAAAACGCCCGTTTCCTGGGGGAAATGGCCCTTTTCCGACCTCATTTCCCTGAATCTTGTCTTCAGAACCGTCGCACCGCCCCTGAGCCCGGAATTTCGATTGCTCAACACATGTCAATTGAAATAATAGCTTAATTACAGAAACTTAATTCACCATCCAACCTCACTCATAAGCCCCATCCGCGCGCCCTATTTCTCCGCCCCCGACATCCCCGCAGGGCACCTCCCCTCTCCTCGTAACATGCCTCCGCCGCACCCGGTGCGCCCGCGTGCTACCCTTGTGCCTCCCCCGCCATCATCCCGTTTCAGCGGCCCACGCAAAGGCCAGACGCGCCTCCGCCGCAGCCGCCCTCTCTCCGACGGGCGTGTCCCCTACCTCCCTTGCGCTACCATCGAACGTTCCAAAACGGTACGTCATGCTTTTTTGAATTCCCTTTTGTACTTTAAAGGTGTATTGGGTATTCATGGCATGTGAAATCGGATATCAGGCGTTCAGGATCGAGAGGGTCAAGCACCCGGTGCCCCTGCGCCTCATCGGCCCAGATGGGCACCAGTACCGTCAGCTCTCGCGGGCGCTCAGCTACAATCTGGAGAACCAGCCCGACGAAACAAAGGGGGTGCGCTACAACAACGCGTTCCTTTGGAGCTTGAACGAGGCGCACGGCTCCATGCCGGAGGTGGCCGAACGCTACGAGGCGGGTGTCGAGGGCGCGCGGGAGGCTCAGGATGAATTCGTCCTGGCTTTGAGGATACGCTCGGACGAGGCGAGGGAGAAGGACGGCAGCATGTGGCTTCATCCCCGCAGGGAGATGTGGTCCCGAGTCTCCGACGCGGTGATCGCGATGGGGCAGATCACCGCCGCACTCGTCGACGAGATCTACGGTGGCCAAGACCCGAGCAAGGTCGATGCGCGCTTCAGCCGGCTGAGGGATGGACAGATTACCACGCGGGGACGCGACGGCAAGACGAAGAGCGACGTCGACCGCCGCCTCCGCCTCGGGAAGGATCCGAACCACGCGCCCCGGTACGATGATCCGCGCTTCTACGAGCGCTGGGTGGAGGGGTTGAGGGCGACCAACGCCCCGAAGGTGTTCTTCCGCATCGGCGGCCTCGGCCGCTTCGCCGGCGCGCGCGCCTTCCAGGCCCTTGCGCTGACGATGCACGACCTCCTCGTCAGGCCGAAGCAGCCCGGCCGCATCTCATCTCCCAACAAGGGTTCGAAGAGGGAGAGGACCATCCAGTTCGAACCGGTCGCGGAGGAATATGAAGCCATCCTCGACTACGTCGATGTGGAACGCCGGAAATTGACCGGGATGTCACTGGACGCCCTGCGCCTGATGGCGGCGAACCCACGCCAAAAGAACGAGCTGAAGTCCATGCCGCTCTTCACCGAGGATGGCGTCAACTTCATCGAGTACGATCGGCTCTACCGCGTCTTCAGGCGAGCCGCCGTGCGCGCGGGCCTCTACATCTGCGATGAGGAGTTCCGCTCCATGGACCGCAGGCGCTACGTCAGCTTTCACTACCTGCGGCATGAATACGTCCATCATCGACTGGACCTGGTGGATGCCTTGCCGGTGGCTGAGCGGCCCGCGGCTCGGAAAGCCATCATCCGCTACTTTCGATGGTCGGATGGCGACGCGATGCTCGACTGGTATTCCGCGCATCACATGGTGAAGGTGGGCTCGCAGGCCGCTGCCCTGCACAACAGCAAGATCTCCGCGGAACTGGCGGCCTCGTCGCAGGCGCCGATCGGCCTCGGTCGCATGGACAACGCCGAAGTCGATGAAATGCTGGCGGAACTGGCATGAGCGGCCCCTTCTACGCGAACAGTTGCGCCTCGCTGGGGACCACATTGCTACATCGGTCCAAGGTGTTCCTCGCCGATGTCGGCGTCCTCAGGAAGCCCAAGGGCCGGTACGTGTTTCCCGGTGACGGCACGCTGCTCGCGATCTGGAACGACTGGTGCCTCGCCGGAGTGCAGGTCGACGGAAAGGCGCCGACCGGCGCGGTCTATCGCCGCGTGCGGCGCATGCTCTTCGTGACGCACCTGCCGCACCCGCCCGGGGCGCCGCTGGAGCGCGAACCCCGCCCTGACGACAAGCCATACCACGCCCTAGTGAGTTCATTGTGCAGCGTGGCGCGGAAGCGTCTGCTGGACGATGGCATCCTGCAGCTCAAGCCGGGTCGGATCGCTGCGGACGAATCCAAGTACATCTATCCGGGTGACGGGACGAAGCTCGCGCTCTGGCAGGACATGTGCGCCCGTGGTTTCGGGATAAATGGGAACCGCAAGCGCTTTGAGGTCTACCGGAGGGTGCGAAGCACGCTTGAGGTGAACGACCTGCCGCATACCGACGAGGCGTTGCTCGAACTGGTCAAGTTCGCCGGAGATCAGCGGATCACGCGAAGGCTCATAACCACCATGATCGGCTTCCTGGGCAAGGAGATCAGCCGTGACACGGATGACCGCATCGCCGAACTAACAGGCAAGGGGTTCAAGCCGAAAGCTGCACGGTCAAGCGGGACCCTCGACGACCTTCTTGCGATATTCCCCGAGGGAACGCGGTCGAAGATTGCCAAGCACCTGGATCGCAAGCGCATACCGGTGATCACTCCTCCGTCAAAGGAGCATATCGGCCGGTTGCTTCAGATCGGGAAGGCGCCGTTACAGCTGCTGGGGGCCTGCATACTGGTCGCGGCGTGCGGTGAGCGGAAGAGCTACGGCACGAAGAAGAGGCTTGTGGGCTATGTGGAGAGGTTCGCGGACATCATACCCGAGGACGCGCTGGGCCACCCCGAGAAGCTCCTGAAAGCATGGGAGGACTACGCTTCGGGCGCCATCCTTCCCCACGACTCGGAGCTCATACGCCACACGAGGGCCAACGCCTACAGCGGCACGATCGATTCCGCTGAGCGCCTCGCCGAACTGGTTCTCGGTGATGACGCCTATCTGGTGACGGAACTGCTGCCGGCGCGGTTGGCCGACGAGGCGTCCTTCAATTTGGATCGGCGGAAGGCGCAGCGGAAGCTGGAAGAGAAGGCCCGGTCCGAGAAGGTCGTGGAGGTGCTCGATCTGGTTCCGCGGTTCATCGAGGTGCTTGGCGCGACGAACAACCGCCTGCATCAGGTCGAGAGCATCCTTGCCGCTTGCCGGAAGGCGCTGCCGCACGCGCGTGCCAGGCTGGAGGCCGGCCTTGATGCGGGTTTCGAAGTCGAAGGACTGGTGGTGCGTGCGGACGGTACGCTCGGCGGCGGCAAACAGGTCGTCAGCTTCCGCTTCGAGCTGGAATCGACCCTGCTCACGCGAGCTCATCGTTCCAGGCCGGGCGACATCGATCTCGAGCGGTTGATGCCCTACGGTGAAAGTGCGACGGGTGCCCTCGGTTGGACCGGCCTGTACCACAGGCCCGAGCATTGGAACCGCATCCACCTAGTGTACGAGACCACCAGGCCCAGCGAAACTGGCGGCGAGTGCGTCGAACCGTTCTTCATCGACCTCTTCCGCTGGGGGATGCTCGAGCCCGACACGAAGATCGGCGAGCGCGTAAGTCAGGAGCGGCGCGAGAGGCTGCTGGATGCCGGCATCCCGCTGTGCGTGGACCAGGTCGATGGCCTGCTGTGCAACCCGGTCTCGCGCCGGGCGGTGGCCCGCCACGCCCGCGGCCCGGATCCGGATCGGGGCGCCATCGTGGTCCCGCTCGTCGAGTTCTACCACGCCATGTGCTACGGGTGGCTGATCGTCCACTACGGCATCAGGTGGGGCGCGCGCTTCGCGGAGACCCAGCAGATCCGTCTGGGACCCGATTGCTTCCGCACCCATACCGTGGGCGGCAAGAAGAAGGCCTACATGGCTCTGAAGCCGAAGAACTGGGCGGACCATGGGAAGTTCGGCCTGGACGCATCCATCGCCGGAGCGCTGCGGACGGTGAACCGCCTGTCGATCGCCCGCTGGTTTCAGGACGAGCGCGATGAGAAGGGTGACCCCACCCTCCCCGTGCGCCCGTTCGGCAGCAGCGACCGTCCGGACCTGCCGCCGGCCCGGTACATCTTCGCGGCCAGGCACCGCGGGCTCGATGCCGCCGAGCTCATGCACTACGTGCACGTTCTGCTGATCGGCATTCTCGATGCCGGATCGCATATCGGACGCTACGTGTTCGCGACCGCCCTCGGCCTCGACGGGACTGGGTACGAGGAACAGGGATGGCTCATGCACCACAATCCGGGATCCGCCGTCACCAAGCGCTACGACCTCTCCGCCATGATCGACTCCGACGATGCCGCGACGCGCCACAGCGCCAACGTGGACGCGGATCTGCTAGGTAGGTGCGCCAATGGATGAGTCTTTCGACGAGGCTGCGGGACCGGAGGCTCCGGACCCCGCAGGGCGCAAGGGGCCGTGGCGCGGATCCGCCGCCTCCACGCAGCGGCGCGACGACCGGGGCCGCTTCCGGCCAACGCGGCCTAAGCGCGTCCCACGGTCGTCGACGTTGATGTCCGGCGTCCGGGGACCATCGCACCTGGCACGGCGGTCGCACCTCTGGCTCGTCAGGGAGCTGATCAAGGAGGAGCACATGGTCGGCCGCCTGGAGGCCGAGCGCGACGGGCGGACCTGGGACGACCCCGCGCGCGAAGTGCCGCGAAAGATGGGCGCCATCAGGCGGCGCCAGCAGGGACAGGTGGAGGAGAACAAGCAAGCGCTGCTTCGGGTTCTCGAAGACCTGGCAAGCCGACGGGACGAGAGGCGCAACGTCGAGGAGATGGCGGCCGGTGTGCGCAAGATCACCGGACGCCCCTTCTCCAGCCGTCAGCTCTACAGGAAGCCCTACGACACGATGTGGGGACGCGCCGTGGATCCGACCAGGGTCGTCGGAAACCACCCCTCGGACGGGGCTGCGCAGGCGTACGAGCGCACGTCGCTCAACAAGAGGCAGCTCGTGCACCAGATCCTTCGGCACAGGGAGCTTCGCGAGAAGCTCCTGGAGGAGCGGCGCGCGGCCCTTCTGCTCGAAAGCGCCGGCGATGGCTGGGAGCCTCTCGTGGTGGCGACCCAGACGGTCGCCAACGGTCGCAGACGGCGGGGATGAACGACGCCACCGGGGGGGGGGGGGAACGTCCCGCACTGGTGGTCGACGGTGTGGGTGCGCGGCCGGCACGCCGCAGGGCGCGCCGCGGGCGGTGATGTCAGCCACGCTTCGACTTCGCGTGGTGATCCAGCGCGTCTCGCGTTGCGAGCATCAGCCCGGCGGCGGTGTTCCTGTCCAGTATCCCCTCCTCCACGGCGCGGTCCGCCGCCTTGCGGAGGGCCTCGAGAAGCTCGAGGCGCGCTTCCGAGCGGGGGCGCCTGTCGGGCGGCATCTCGCGCGGGTTCGGCAAGGGGTTCAGGGCCGGGTTCCACGCCGCGACGTCGGGCAACGCGCAGCGCACTGAAGCCACGGGCTCGTACGTTGCCGGCTCGATGATCTCGATCACGAGCGGCATGTCGTCGGGCCACGCCTGATCGAGGGCGAAGGTTCTGACCGCATGGGGATCGGTGGATCCGATCCAGGCCCCGAGGAGGCGGTCGGGCTCGTGCGGGATGCCCGGCTGTGGGTCGCCGACCTCCTTCCAGTGGAGGCGGTACTCGGCCCCGTCCGCTATGGGGCAGGCATGCTGCTGGTCGTTCATATGGACGTGTCCTTGGTTGTGAGAGGAGCGATGCCACGCGTCTGGTGGCTTGGAGGGCTTTCGAATTGCGGGCAGTGAAGGCCGGCCGCTGGGGGGCTCAAGTCACGGTCACCCGAGTTCAGTCGACATGCGCGCGCCCCCGTGCGGACGACGGGATGCGGATCACCCGACGTGCAATGGTGTCGTAAGGGACGTGCAGGATCAGCGACGAGCGCGCCGTGCAGGGCTACCTGACGCCGGATATGGACGTGAAACGGAGCCACCCAGAGGCCTCGCTGAGATGCGGCCGGTTTGTGGCAATGCTCCTGCCGCGCGGTACCAGTCCATGTCATGATCCATACCATTTCTTTGGATAGACTGATGAATCAAAAGATACCGGTATCGCTCAACAACTTTCGGATCAGGCTCTTTAACTCTATTTAGACGCCAGCCATTCAACTTCGGCACATGTCACAAGCAATCCGAAGAATCGCCCATCGCCCCATCACCTATGCCTGGATCGGAACCGTAGGCTTTTTCATCCCGCTCATTTGCTACATGACCGTACCGATGTGCACTGCTACCCAAGCTTGGACCGCCTGAGGCTGGAGTTTTGGGCCTTGCCCGGTCCCGGTGGGCTGGTAGCACCGGGGGAGTTTGCCAGCATGATCGGGGGGATATTCCCGATCGCACTGTGCGGCCTGTCCTCGTTGTACAACGCAGCGGCACAACGCCCACGGGACCGAGGTCCGAGAAATTTGCTATCAATGGCACCCTTGGAGCGGGCTAAAAGTTCACGTGCATCAGGCTGTAGAGCGGGCCGGCTCGATCGTTTTCCGCTGCAACCTCACAGGTTCGCCATCTGACCGCTGGCGCGATATACCGGCGTGGATGTTTGACCGCGCGGTTTGCAGCGTGATCCGCGTTGAAGCGACGCCACGAGTGGATATCGGCGCGTTGAACGCCCTATCCAAACTCTTGCAGATGGCCCAGGGCATTTCGACTTCGCCCGTTTTCAGCGCAGCATTGAGCCCTCACGACTCGCATTCGGGAGGTTCTGATGGCTCGCCAACTGATGACAGTGCAGCTCGATCTGTTCTCCAACCCAAGCGCCTCCGGGATCGCGCAAGCTCCGCGATGGCAATCTCTACCTCCGTCGACACGCCAGGCGCTGACGTCGCTGATCGTGCTCCTGCTTCTCGAGCATATCGACGGTGCGCCCACCGCGGGAACAAAGGAGGCGCACGATGACCTTTGATAAGATCGGCCCGCAGCATCTCGAACGCAAAGCGATCCTGTATGTCCGCCAATCGTCGGCCCACCAAGTCCTCCACAACCGGGAGAGCAGCGCCCTGCAATACGCAATGCGCGATCGCCTGGGCACTCTGGGATGGTCTCGTATCGAGACCATCGATGAAGACCTTGGCCGGTCAGCCGCAGGAGGTGTGACGCGTGTCGGCTTCGATCGCATGGTGGCGGAGGTCTGCCTCGGCAAAGTCGGTGCAGTGGCGGCACGGGAAGTCTCACGTTTTGCCCGTAACAGCCGGGACTGGCAGCAGCTTATCGAGATGTGCCGCGTGGTCGATACGGTGTTAGTAGACCAGGAGGCGGTGTATGCTCCGCGCCAGGGCAACGATCGTCTGCTGCTGGGCCTGAAGGGCAGCCTCAACGAGTATGAGCTCGATCTTCTGCGCCAGCGTTCCCTTGCGGCCCGCTACGAGAAGGCCCGGCGCGGCGAATTGGTTGTTGCGGCCCCTGTCGGCTTTGTGAAAGCTGGAGACCGGATCGAGAAGGACCCCGATCGTCGGGTCCAGGAAGCCATTGTCCTGGTTTTTGACAAGGTGACCGAACTCGGCAGTGCACGACAAGCGCTGCTCTGGTTCATCGAGCATGGGCTGGACCTCCCAGCCAAGCGCAAAAATGGCGATGTCGAGTGGTGCAGGCCGAGCTATGCAACCATTCACCGGATGATCGAGAATCCGATTTACGGCGGCGCCTATGCCTATGGTAGAAGTCGCGTCGCTGTCGGATACAATGGCAGCGGCATGCAATCGCGGAATCGCCGCAAGGCGCGGGACGAGTGGCTGGCACTTATCCCTGGTTCCCACGAAGGCTATGTCAGTTGGGATCGTCGGAATCCGCATCCGCAAGATGGTGAGCGATAATGTTCCCACCAGTCGGCATCATGGGGCCCCCAAACACGGTGACGCGCTAATTGCCGGGCTCATTCGATGCCGCAGGTGCGGACGCAAGCTGACCGTGCGCTACACTGGCGCCAAGCACGATATTCCCCGTTATTCCTGTTGGCGAGGGCTGCTCGACAATGGCGAGCAGCGTTGCATCGCATTCGGCGGACTGCGTGTCGATGATGCGATCGAACAGGCGATCCTTCCGGTTCTCGAGCCTGGCGCGATCGCGGCCACGGTTGACGCAGAAGCACAGGCGGCCAATCGCCGCGACCAAATCCGTGATGCATTGGTGCGCGATTTTGAAGCAGCCCGCTACGCGGCCGATCGGGCCTTCCGGCAATACGATGCTGCCGATCCTCTGAACCGGTTGGTAGCGGCAGAATTGGAAGGGCGATGGAACCGCGCGCTCACGCGCGTTAGCGACGTGGAATCACGGATCGCAACGCACGATGCTTCAACGCAGCGCCCAGAGATGACGCCGCTGAAGGACCTCGCCGGCCTTGCCGCGGATTTCAATGCTGTTTGGAAAGACCAGCAGGCCGACGCCCGCTTGAAGAAGCGCATCGTGCGCACCCTCATCCAGGAAATAATCGCTGACATCGACAGGGATGCTTCCGAGATCGTGCTGCTGATCCACTGGGCTGGTGGCGTACACACCGAGTTGCGACTGCCCAGGCGTCGCAAGGGACAGCGTAACAGCACCCCTGATGACGTTATTGCCGCCGTGCGCCAACTCGTGCTCATCGCCAATGATGATCTGATCGCTGGGATACTCAATCGCAACGGCTTGCAAACGGGACATGGCAACAGGTGGACGCGCGAACGGGTCACCGCCCTGAGGTCACATCACAAGATTCCGATTTTCCGTGCAGAAAAGAATGGCGATGCTCCGTGGCTGAACCTGAGCCAGGCAGCCCTCCAAATCGGCGTGACCCCAAAGACACTCCGAGCTGCTGTCGAAGCCGGTGAAATCGACGGTATTCATCCTCTGCCAGATGGGCCATGGATATTCAGCCGGGATGAAATCGGCGGATCTGCGGCTCGTCAGCTCGCAAAACGCGCCCGTCAAAACCCCAAATACCCCACGGGATCGCATCCCGATCAGCAAAGCCTATTTTCTTCAACAACATAGACAGGTGGGTGTTATGAAGCAGGATTGTAATAGGTGATCCACCGGGCAAGGCCAGCGCGAAGCTCCGATCCGGTTTCAAAGGCGTGCAGATAGACGCATTCGTACTTGAGAGACCGCCACAAGCGCTCGATGAAGACATTGTCCATCCAGCGCCCGCGGCCATCCATGCTGATCCGGACCCCGGCGTCGCGCAAGACGCTGGTGAAGGCGAAGCTGGTAAATTGACTGCCTTGATCGGTGTTGAAGATTTCCGGCCTGCCATAGCGGGCCAGCGCCTCCTCTAAGGCGGCGACACAGAAACCGGCATCCATGGTGTTTGACAGCCGCCAGGCCAGGACCTTTCGGGTCGCCCAATCCATGACAGCGACCAGATACAGGAAGCCGGGCCGCATCGGGAGTGGAGTAGGAAGCGCATCAGCGCTTCCCCTCCCCGAACCGTACGTGCACCTTTCAGCGCATACGGCTCTCCATTCAGCCTTGGCCCATGGCCATGGCGACGTCATGATAGCGGGAGGTGACGGTGTTTCGGAGTTCGTCCCTGAAGATATAGGGATTTTGCTCGGGGTTCCGCCACCGGAACTGCATCTTCTGGCTTGTCACCAGTCGGCGCAGCGCCTTGCCAACGGCTTTTCCCTGATTGCTACGACCGTAGATCAGCCAGATTTTCGACTGGCCGATGTCCGGCGCGCGGTACCATTTGCGCATCAAGGGCTTGATGCGTGACCGGTATTTCCGCGCCAACCAGTGCGCCATTTTCCAGAACACGACAGTGTCGATGCGCCGGAATGTGCGCGCCGTGAAGTCGGTGAACTTGTAGAACGAAGCCCATCCCACCAACTGGCGGTTCAGACTGTCGATCATGTCCACCGTGGCAACATCATGATTGCCGGAGAGCGCCTCGATCAATCGGTGAGCGAAGGTCTTGGCTTTCTCCTTGGGTATCGTTGAGACCACGGACATGCGTCCGCTTGATCCCCGCCTGCGAATAATCCGGTGCCCGAGGAACACGAACCCGTCGTCAACGTGGGTGATATGGCTCTTGTCCATATTCAACGTCAGCTTCAGGCCGTCCTCCAGAAAGGTCCGGCATTCCTCGCGGATGGCCTCGGCATGTGCCTTGGTGCCCTTGACGATGACGACGAAGTCGTCGGCGTAACGGCAGTAGGCGACAGCAGGTTTCCATTGTCGGTTCTCACGAACCGCAATGGGGCGCCCCTGCTGGATGCCGAAGTTCCATGCCCAGCGATCCTTTCGCGCCTTGTCGCTCAGGTATTTCGCCTCCAGCCACGCATCAAACTCATGGAGCATGATGTTGGACAGGAGTGGCGACAATACGCCGCCTTGCGGAACACCTTCGCTCGAGGCCACGAACAGGCCACGATCAATGTGGCCTGCTTTTAGGAACCGCCAAAGCAGATCAACAAACCGGTCGTCCCGGATACGCCGCCGGACGCAACGAAGCAGAAGCCGGTGGTGAACCGTATCGAAGTAGCTCGCCAGTGTCCGTCGTCAGAACATTTGGCACAGTTCGCGGCGTAGATTAGCGGAGTGCGGGCCTCGTCTGTGGGTTGGCTTTAGGCGGCCAGCTTGCGGTGTTGCAAGCGCCGATATTCGATGGTCTTTCGTTTGATGCGTTCGCGCTGCCTGATGATGGCCGCAGCCCTGCCGAAGTAGGCGTCAGCGGGCGTCACGTTTTTCAGGCTCTCGTGGTAACGCTGGTGATTGTAGTGCTCGACGAAGGCCTCGATCTGAGCCTCCAAGTCGCCGGGTAGGAAGTAGTTCTCCAG
>JAGWMZ010000052.1 GCA_028871475.1 Sphingomonadales bacterium
CACGATCCGCTATAACATCGGCGCTACGCTGACCTGCTCGATCGGCTTTGCCGCCAACCGGCATCTGGCCAAGATCGCCAGCGACACGAAGAAGCCCGATGGCCTGACGATCTGGTATCCCGAGGACGTTCCGGCCCAGCTTGCCCGGCTCAAGCTGGAGGATATTCCCGGCATCGGGCGGTCAATGGTCAAGCGGCTTGCCGCTGCCCGAGTTGGGGATGTGCCAGGCTTGCTGGCTCTACAGCCCAAGCAGATGCGGGCGATCTGGCGCAACGTGACGGGGGAGCGACTGTGGTATGCGCTCCATGGCTATGCCGTGGAAGCGCCTGAGACGGAGCGGAACATGTTCGGTCATGCCCGTGTGCTGCCGCCCGACCAGCGCAGTTTGGATGATGCCCGCGCCATTGCCCGTCTGCTGCTGGTGAAGGCCGCGCGCCGAATGCGGCGATCCAATTTCTACGCCTCGGCGCTCTACCTCTGGCTCAAGGGCTTTGAGCGTGGCTGGGGCAATGTGGCGCCCTTGGGTGAGGTTCAGGACGACATGGCCATTCTTGCCGCGCTGAGTGAACTGTGGGAGCGCGTGACGGCTGTTATTCCGCCGACGACAAAGATCATGCGGGTCAGCGTGACCTTGGGCGAATTGACGCTCGATACGGCGCGCCAGCCCGATCTGTTTGCCGATGATGACAAGGAGCGACAGCGCTGTGAGGCGCTGAGCCGGACCATGGATGGTCTCAATTCCCGCTTCGGCCAGACGGTGGTGAGCGTTGGCCCTTGGGCGCCGCCTGCCGGTGGCAATGTGGGGTCGAAGATCAGCTACACGCGCATTCCGGAAGCGGAGGACAACTGGTGAGTTGGCTCGATGCCATCCAGTTGCGCGACCTCGATGCCGACGCGCGGCTCGAGCTCACTTGTCGCAACTGCGGCAAGGTGCGCTTCGTGACGCCGGCGCAATTGCTCGCGCTGGGCGATTTCGGCCACCTGTGGCTGTCGGAAGTGCAGGCACGCGCCCGCTGCAAGCAGCGTGGCTGCAAGAGCGCGATGCGCCTCGCGCTGCCACATCGCGGCGAAACGAAGGGATTTGTTGGGGGTATTGCCTGATTGCCCCCTCGTGACTGGCAAATATTGCGCTATGCAAGTGGCGTCTCTGAACGGATGAGGACGTTATTTCCATGGCCGATGAAACGCTGCTGACGCTGGCTGCCGATATTGTTTCCGCCCATGTCAGTCACAACGCCGTTGCCTCTGACCAACTGCCCGTGCTGATCCAGTCGGTCTATGCCTCGCTTGCGGGCTTGGGTCAGGCTCCTGCGCCGGTGGAAGAAAAGCGCGAGCCTGCCGTCTCTGTGCGCTCGTCGGTCAAGCCCGATGCCATCGCCTGCCTCGAATGCGGGGCCAAGATGAAGATGCTCAAGCGGCATCTCTCGACCGACCATGGAATCAGCCCCGCCGAATATCGCACCCGTTGGAACTTGGCTGCCGACTATCCCATGGTCGCGCCCGACTATGCCGCCAAGCGCAAGGAACTGGCGGTGAAGATTGGGCTTGGCCGCAAGCCAAAGACAGTGGTCGAGGCCGCTCCTGTGCCTCAGCCGAAGGCGACACGGCGCAAGAAGCGGACGGAAGCGACAGAGTAAACCTCAGTCGTCCCCAATAAGGTTGCGCGTGAGGAGATTAAATTGAGCTGGCTTAAGAACATTCTGGGGGGACAGACGCCAAACCAGAGACCAACAGACGGCACGAACCCGATTCACGCTTGGCTAGACGCCTACGAAATTCCTTGGCGGGAGAGCCGGGGAAAACTGATCGCTCGTTACGGCATAACGAATCATCCTGATCGATCGTTCGAAGCAGTCGAACTGAATGTACCTAAACCGCCGATAAGAGGTCTCATCCGGCCATTATACTTTCAAATATCGGAACACTTCAGCCCCAATGCCCCGGCTGTCGAGTTCATCGGAGATTCATATTATGTCCCAAATGAATCAACCAACATTCAGAGCGTCGCCAAGGAATTGTGTACCTTTCTTGGTCCAGTAAATATCGAGCACCACCTCAATACAATTCGGGCTATTTGGGAATTTGACAATGCCAAGGTGAGGTTGCTCACTTGGCCAAAGGAAAAGCAACGCCAGCTCTCTGCGTGGGGAAAGCCGGACACACGTGATCCACGCCTAAAGCTCGGTTGCTACATCACCATTCAGACCGGTTTTGTGCCCAGCGCATCGGAGATTGAGCGGAGCAATATCGAAACCTTTGTGCCAATTTGCTCTCTGCCAAAGAAACGTGAAGCTCGCAGCCACGACAATTTTTATGTAAATCAAGGGGTCATGGAGTTTATTAGAGAGGCGGAAAACTTTTCTCTGCCTGATCGCTCTATCGGGATGTCTGCGGACCAATCCCTGATGATTTTCCGGGACAAGGATCTATATTTATTCAAGATGTCAATGGTGAGGGCAATCCATGTCGTGCGCACCAAGCCCGCAAAGGGACCTGGTGGCTCGGTGCTCCAAGTCGAGGTTCTGACCGACTACGATGGCATTCCAGTTAAGAGTGTCACCGTCTGTGAAGCAGCGGGAGTTGATGATCTAAACGAGATTGGCGAGCTTGTCGCAAGTTCAACCGGAAAACCGCTGCATTTGAGCCCATATTATTCGGATTGCTGAGTTGCCGAACCGCTTGGAAATCTATCTCGCCACCTGGTCGGCGGCTCCAGCGTGCCTTCGACTTTCATTCTAGCGGTAGGAGCGCACCCGCAGGTTTTGAGCGGGCAAATTCACTTAATAGAGCTCGCAAAGGCTCCTGCTGCCGCAGCAGCGCATCAAGGCAATCCGCGGCGCTATCGACAAAGGCATCGTGGTCAGGGTCACTCATGTCGAGCACTTGCGAAATGGCTTTCAGGATCCGGAGCATGGCAGGTGCGCGGGTCATAACGCGCAGGTTAGCCAGCGCCTCGTCATAGCGGCGGGTTCCGGCCTGCCGGACCGTGCCTATGCAGGTGTAGCTGTGGGTCAATGGGTCGATCGCCGTGATTTCGGCAACCCAATCGAAAGGCCAGTCAGCAGTGGTGCGGCCAAGGCTGCCTTCGCGCCATTTGTCAGAGGTAGGCAGTCGGGGGGACATTGGGATCTCCTGAAGAAACGCGATCAGGCGGCTTCGAGCCAAGGCTGATCGATGGGCATGTCGATGAGGACAAAGCCAAGGCGCTCGGCGCAGGCCGCAAAAGATGGCGCGATGCGAGCGAGCCAGTGACGGGCCGGGCCAGACACATCGCTCCATTCGCAGCGGATGCGATAGTCACGGTCGATCCGCTCACCGATCCAGACCGCAGCCTGATCGTCGAGACAGGTGAGACCGATGTCGGTATAGGGATTGCGCAGCAGCACGCGATGCGTGGTCCCCCGCCAGCGGTGGACCGGTGCGAAGGATGGCATCTCTCGGGCCATCACATTGCGGATAGACGCCACCATAGCCACGTAGGCTTGAAGCCATTCGGCAGACGGAATGCCTGACAATGGGCGACAAGCAACCTGCGCGCCATCGGGCCAGAGGCGCGCGGGCGCTGTGGCCCGCCTCATGCCGCAATCGCCATCGGCGCAATCGCAGCTTTGTGCGCCGCGTGGATCCAGTCAGCGGCGGCCTGCGCCTGCGCTGCGGCGTTGAAGATCGCCTTGGGATCGTGGCGCAAGGCGCCCAACCAACTGGAGAGGTAGGCGGCATGGTCGGGCCGCGGCGTGTAGGCGAGGCCCAGATCGGCCATCAAGTAGCTCGCGCCCAGCTCGGCCACGAGTTCTTCGCGCGCCCGAATGCTGCGTTCCTTGTGATAATCGCGCAGCGTTTCACGGGCTAACCTGTCCACATGTCCACTCGCGTGGGTGACCTCATGTGCGAGCGTGGACACAAGGTCGAGGTCATGGTCGAAAGCCGTGCGCTCGGGCATGAAGACCTTGTCGATGTCGGAGCGGTAATGGGCATCGTGCAGGCCATATTCGACCGGGACGCCGAGCCCTTCGAGGAAGGTAAGCGCATCGGCGACCGAGGTGCTGATGGGCGCAACCTCCTTCTCGGCGGCATCTTCGGCGCCGTCCACCTGATCGCGGTTGAAGACCACGAAGCTGCGCGCGAAGAAGCGGGCGCGGCTGTCGCCGTCGCTGCCCGCTTCCGCGGCGGCCTCACCGCGCTCGACCTTTTTCCAGAGGATGACATGGGTGCCGATCTCACCCTTGCGTACCTGGCCGCCATGGGCGCGCCACTGCTGATAGGTCGCCCAGATGCCCGAGGCGTAGCCGCAGGCGTCGGCCGTTGCCCAGAGGACAAGCCGGTTGATGCCGGAGTAGCGCCGGCCAGCCACGCTGGTCGGGCGCATGACAGGCGCGCCGGAATGGTGCCAGGGGTAGATCATGTTTGGATTCTGTCCTGATTGTCTTGCTGAGCATGCTGATGCGCTGGCATGATCAGTCTGGCCGACGACTCCGAGGACGATTGTGCCGGGGAATTCACGCAGGGCAGAGGCGTAGCCGAAGCCCGGAGTGCATTTCCCGGCGCGGCCTCGTTTCCCAACAGACGGGAGGCGTGACATGGCGTTCATCATTCGTGCTGCTCCTAATTACTCTCCAATTCCACCCAATTTTCCCCTCCTCCACTCTAATCGGCTCAAGATTATTGAGCCTGCATTCCGATATCTCATCGAACAGATGGAATTACGGGCACATTCGGCTGAGACGATCCGTACCTATGGGGAACATCTCTACGAGTGGTTCGATGCACTGGAGCAATCCGATCTTTCGTGGGATCAAGTGAATGAGGGCACCATACTGGCCTATCGCAACCGGATGCTGGAGGCAGTCAGTCCACATACGGGCCGACCCTACGCCCGTTCGACGATCAATGATCGGATCGGAACAGTTTGCCGCTTCTATGCATGGGCCCTCCGGCGTCAGCTGATCGGAGAATTGCCCTTCACCTTCCGGGACGCGCCGCCGGTAAGATCTGGCAACAGGGGCTTTCTGGCGCATGCCAGCGGGCGACCGGGACCAATTAACAACCTCATCGTCGCCGAATATGAAACGCTACCCCGCCCGCTCCGGGTGCCCGACCTGCACCGACTGCTGGCCGCGCTGGGCATGCCCTACCGGCTGATCGCCGAATGGGCGGTGACGACCGGAATGCGTCGCATGGAGCTATGTGCGCTGACTGTGCCGCAAATTCCACACAGCGAGCAGTTGCACCCCGACGAAAACGCGATGGTCGGAATACAGTTGACCGTAACGAAGGGCGGCAAGACACGCAGGATTTACCCACCCCTGAAGCTCGTTGATCGAACCAACTGGTATATAGGCGAAGATCGCGCAGCCCTGATCAATCGGCGGAGCACGAAGCACCCCGAATATACACCGCCCCAGCAGATGTTCCTCAATCGACGCGGCGCGCCCATCACCAAAGCGAGGCTGTCCGCAGCTCTGGCAGATGGCTTTGCGGCCGCCGGTCTTGATGGATCGGTCCACTGGCTGCGCCATACATTCGCAATGGTCATGCTGGTTCGGCTGCAAGCAGCAGCGCAGCACAATCCAGATATCAACCCGCTCAAGGTTTTACAGGTTCTGCTCGGCCATGCCTCGGTCGAGACCACCGCCATATATCTGCGCTGTGTGGATCTCCATGAAAGTGACGTCGCAGAGGCAATTGATTATCTCTATGGTCAGGAGATCGGCGATGGGCACTGAACGGCAAAGGATCGACCGACGGCTGACCGCGATCACCCAGGTAGCGGGAACCGTCCCCGCCGGCCCGGTCGCCCTGTTCCAGGACGCCTGGGGACGGACTGTCCAACGCTTCGACTTTGCTGAAATCGGCCTCCCCATGGGGCTGATCGTCCCCTTTGCCGAGGCGTTTCGTGGTCATTACGCGCCTATGGCTAAAGGAACCCGCATGCAGGGCTGGAAAGCCATGAAAGTCTTTGCCCGCTTCGTGTCCGAAGACAGCATGGTCAGCGACCTTGGTGACCTGACGAGCGAGTTGTTCGGCCGCTATATCCTTTGGCTGGACGCTTCACGCAACCGCATGGGTCAACCACGCTCGCCAGGTTCGCGCTATAACCAGTATCAACCGGTGAAGCTTCTAACGGAATGGATCGCGAGGCACCATGCCGAGCTGATGCCAGTAAGGCCCAGCTTTCCGTTCAATCCATTCCCTAATCGGCACGAGGTGCAAGGGAGGCGAAGGCCACTGTCAGCCAAGCAGCTGCAGGATATCCTGCTGGCCTGCTACGAGGAAATCGATACGGCCTGGGCGCTGTTCGAGGAAGGCCAGCGCATTCTCGCAGCGCCCGGCGATAGAGATGATGCCGATAGCCTGCCTGCCATGCTGCGAAAAATCCATGAACTGGGCCATGGGATCATGCCTGAGGCAAAAGACCTGCCCAGACGCCTGATGCGCCAACTTCATCTGAACGGGGGGCATGACAGGCTCGAGCAATATCTTCATGCCACGGCGCGAAGTCTTGCACCCTTCTATGTTGCCCTGGCGATCCAGACCGCAGGAAACCCGGAAGCGCTGCGGCTGATCGACCGCGACTGCATTGAGCCTCACCCGCTGATCGAACACCGCATCATGATTGACTGGCGCAAGGCGCGTGCCGGCCATCTGCTGAAACAAGCGCAACGCCGCTCGTTCGACAATCGTCGCCGTTACGCCGTGCCCAATCTCATCGAAAAGCTTCTGGCCATGACAGCACCGCTGGTTATGCATGCACCTCCAGCGGAAAGGAATCACCTGTTTCTCATGCGCCGCCCAGGGCGGCCTGTCAGTGTGATCCAGCGCACCACCCTTGAAGTTGCGGTCTCCCGCTTCGTCAAAAACGCCGACAAGCGAATCGCCGCGTGGAACGAAGTGCATCCAGATCTGCCGCGCGAGAAGCTGCCCTCCTTCTGCATGATGCTATTCCGGCGCAGCGTCGCCTTCGAACATTACCGGGCCTCAGGCGGTGATGTGCGGGTGGCCCAGAATATTCTCAATCACAGCAGCGCGGCTCTCACCGATCGCTACATCCAGAACGAACAGGCGCAAAAGATCCAGCATGAAACAATGGTGCGGCTTCAGCGCCTCATGCTGCAATGGGTTCATGCAAGTGCAGACACACCAGAGCCCACGATGGGTGAGGCCGCAGAAACCTTCGGCCATCGCTGTCTTGCGCCTATGGTTGGCCCGGCAAAACCATGCCCATACTTTGGCGGGTGCCTGGCGTGTCCAGGTCTCGTGGTGCCCATCGACACAGCTCATCTCGCTCGCATCTTGCTGGCCATTGAACATCTCGGGAAAGCGAGGATGCGGCTCACACCCGAACGCTGGATGCTCCTTTACAAGCCGAGTTACGATGTTCTGACCCAAGACATCCTACCTGACTTTCCCGCAGCAATGCATGCCTCGGCGCGCAAAATGATGGCGCTTCTACCCGATCTTCCGGAACTGGAGTGATATCTATGGCCCTGCAGGCACAAGCTCCATCTGAGCCTCCGTCTTCAAATCTGATCATATCCCCGCGTTCACGCTGGCATGACGAGGTCTGGCGCATCGACATCTCGCGCCCGGGGGTGACCGATGCTTTGCGGACCATCAACTGGCGGTTCAAACTCCACGACGGAAGCCGGTTCTCCGACCCTCAATGGGCCGATCTTCGGGAAACTGCCAGGCGCTTTTTGTGGTCGCTGCGCACCGATCCACCCGACGGGAAACGTCGGCTGTCTTTGAGCACCCTGATCTCGGTGTTCAGTCAGATCAGGGTCCTGACGCGCTGGATGATCGGTGAGGGCTACACGCGGTTCGCGCAGTTCGACGCCAATGTCGCCGCGGACTTTCTGGCCATGACCGAAGGGCGTAAGGGACGCAATGCTCCTCGCCTGACCGTGGGGACAAGAGCCGGTTATCTGGTCACGATCGGTCGCCTTTACGCGCAGCGGGAAAAGCTGCCCGATCCGGTGCCCGAGGACATCGGGCACTTTCTCGACGAATACCGTCCACGCAATCGGCGCATCGATCGCGCGGGGCGGGCGATACCCTTCACACCCGATGCGGTCGCGACCGCGTTGATCAACGGCGCGCTGCGGCTGATTGGAATGCCGGCTGACGATGTGCTGGCGTTGCGCGATTTTGCCGCCAAAGCATTCAATCATCGAGCCACGCGTCGCCCTTCGGATGCGCAAGAGCGGGCAGCACGCCTTCGCGTTGAAACCTTCGCCTTCGCGACTTTGCCAGGTGAAGCCACCCCATGGCATGGAGCCGTCGGAACATTGAAGGACGTCAATGCACTTATCGGGCGCATCTATGATGCGTGCTACGTCGTCATCGGATGGCTGGTTGGCGCTCGCGTTTCCGAAATCCTAGGCCTCGAAGCAGGTTGCATAGAGCGGCATCGCAGCGCGGACGGCGCAGACATTACTTACCTGCACGGTCGAATTTACAAGACCGCAACTGGCAGCGGTGGCAAACCGCATCGCTGGGTCGCGCCTGATCCCGTCATCCGCGCCATAGATGTTCTGGAAAGACTATCGGAACCAGCAAGGCAGATAGCCGGCAGCACGAAACTGTGGCTGATGACCCGCGACCTGACGCTGCTCTCCCGTTCGGTCAGTATCCCGCATTGCAACATGCTCGGCAGGCACCTGAACGGGCCATTTCAAGATCTGGTCGAACTGCCGCTCCACTGTGGCAAGCGCTGGCACCTGACCACGCATCAGGGCCGGAAAACCTTTGCCCGTTTCATCGGTAAGCGCGACCGGACAGGACTTTATGCGTTGCAACAGCATCTCGGCCATATCAGCCGGATTATGACCGACAGTGCTTACGTGGGCACCGACTTCGAGCTTGCCGAACTGATCGGCGAGGAAACGATGAACGAAACCCGCGCGGCACTTGAGGATCTGTTGACCGCTAACGCGCTATCGGGCCAGGCGGGACGAATGATCGCCGCGCGGTCGCGCTTCCGGGGCCGCACGCGCGGGGGCGATCTTAAAGAATATGTCGACTTCATCCTGCGTGACACGGGCATGGTGCTGGGCGTCTGTGACTGGGGATATTGCCTCTATCGCCGCGAACACTCGGCTTGCAGAGGTGATGAGCATGGCCCGAACGGCGCATGGAGAACGCAAAGCATATGCGCGCATTGCGCCAATTTCGCGGTGAGCAAAAAGCACCAGCCAGTCTGGGAAGAGCGGCGGCGACGCAATGCGTCGCTGCTGACCCGCTCTGATCTCGATCCTGAAAGCCGCAAGCTCGCCCAGCAGCGTATTGCCGAATGCGATACTGTTCTGGCGGGTCTCGACGATGGAGCCTGCCATGGAGAAGGATGACGCTTCCTGCACTCCGCAAGAGCAACGCCGCGCCAACACTGCCGCTCGCCTCAAAGCCGCGTTGGATCGACTTGTTGCCGCCGGGGCGAAGTTGACGGTTGCGGAACTGGCGCGCGAGGCAGGCGTGGGGCGCAACGCCATTTATGTGAACCACCGCACCATTATTGCCGAACTGATTGCGGTGGCATCTCGGCGCGATACCAAGGCTAGGCCGAGCCGGAATGGCCTATCGCAAACAGATTGGCGCGCTGAAGTCGCTGATTTGAAGGAACAGCTTCGCGCGACCGCAACCGAAAACGCCCTGTTGCTCAAGCGCGCACTTGACGCCGAGCAGGCCATGGCTCGCGCTGAACGGCGACAAGCCTTGCTTGAAGAGAGCATTCGGGAACTGCGCCTCCGGCAACGCTCATTGTAGAACTAGTCCAGCCTTTTCTAACGGGGTTTCAACCGGACGGTCATGCTCGACGCGTTCGGAATAACCATCGACCAGTTAGTCAACATGCGGGCGCAGCAGCACGGTAAAGCGCACCAGTTCCTCGCAGACATACCGGGAACGATCTTGCAAGCGCTGGCGGGCCGTGCGTCATTGAGATGGCCCCAGCGCTTCGATGATCCGGCAGTCGGCAATGGTGCCGCCTGCACAGGACCGGATCACCGCGCTCAGCTCCTGACGCAGCGCCGTCAGGTCGGCAATCTTGCGTTCGACCTCCTCCAGATGCTCCCGGGCAATACGGTCGATCCCGGCGCAATCGCATGCCTTATCATCGGCAAGGCTCAGCATCGCCCGCACCTGATCGAGCGAGAAGCCAAGATCGCGCGCACGGCGAATGAATGACAATCGCCCCAGTTCAACCGGCCCATAGGCGCGGTAATTGCCCGCGGTGCGGGCCGGTTTGGGCAGCAGGCCGATGCTCTCGTAATAGCGGATCGTCTCGACCTTCGTGTTCGTCGCCTTGCCCAGATCGCCAATCGTCAGCGCCATTTGCTTGACCCTATAGTTACTACAGGGACTATATCGCGAGTCCCCAATGCCGAAGCAAGGTGACGACGATGGCTGGAGATTGCTGCGGTGGATGCGAGGCATCGCCAACCGGTACGCAGGACAAGGCATGGCGCCGCGCCCTGTGGATCGCGCTGATGATCAATGGGACCATGTTCGCGGTGGAGATCGCGGCAGGCCTGTCTGCGCATTCGGCATCGCTGCGCGCCGACGCGCTCGACTTTCTGGCCGACACCGCCAATTACGCGATCAGCCTTGGTGTCGCCGGTCTCGCCCTGAAGTGGCGGGCACGGGCAGCTTTGATCAAGGGCCTCTCGCTGGTCCTGCTCGCCTGCTGGGTGTCGGCCAGCACGATCTGGATGATGATCACTCATGCCTTGCCCGTCGCTGAAACCATAGGGATTGTGGGGATCGCCGCGCTGATCGCCAATATGACCTGCGCCTTGCTGCTATGGCGCCACCGGGAGGGCGATGCCAACCGTCGCTCGGTATGGATCTGCTCACGCAACGATGCGATCGGCAATCTTGCGGTGGTCGCAGCAGCGGTCGGTGTCTTTGGAACCGGCACGGGATGGCCCGATCTGGCCGTGGCAGCGGTGCTCTCCGGCCTTGGCCTGTGGGGTGGGTTGCAGATTATCCGTCATGCCTGCGCTGAGCTGCGTGAGGGTCACTTCTCCCCCCAATGAAACCGTACGCCGCCGTTGATCGTGCGCCCCTGCAAAGGAGCCCAGGCTTCAACCGTCCAGGCGCCATCCGGCGCGCGCTGAGGCAACAAGAGAGGATTGTATCGACTCTGACGGAGGTTGAGCAAATTCTCGGCGTTGAGGAACAGGCTGAAGCGCCCGAGGATCAATTCACCCATCGCCCCCAATTCCACATAGGGGCTGCTGCCTGAACGATAGGGGTTCTCATCCAGCGCCTGCCGACCCGTGTAATAGGCCTCCAGCCCTATCTTGCCGCGTCCGCGTTTCTCCCATGCCGCTGTCAGACCTGCGGTGTCGCGGGGTGTCAAAGGCACCGTCCGTCGGCTCAGACCGCCAGGATCAGGTTCGCTCGCATCGGTGTGGACATAGCTGCCGGTGACCGTGATAGCCTGCCAGCGAAAGCGCAGCAGCAATTCGGCACCGCGCGTGCGGGTCAGCCCATCGGCATTGACCAGCAACACGCGGTCACCGGCAATATCCTTCATCTGCACCGCATGATCGATATTCGACCCGAACAGCGTCAGATTGGCCTCGAAGGGACCGTGAGCATAGCCCAGATCGATGGATGCCGTATCCGCCGTTTCGGCGCGCAGCCCCTGCAAAGGCGCGAGCCGTGACAGACCATTGGCCTCGATCTGCTCGACAAAGGGCGTGGGGGCATAGAACCCCTGTCCCACCGAGGCCCGCAAGGTCCAGGGCCCTGGCTTGAACAGCACCGACAGGCGAGGACTGATCCGTGAGCCATAGACGTTGTGATCGTCCCAACGGGCACTGCCCGCAAGCGTCAGCTCCGGCAGCAGCTTGTGTTCGACCTGCGCGAAAAGCGCGGGAACGCTGTAGGTGTAATCGAATCCGGGAAGGGTCTGCGAGCGATAGCTGTCGCGTTGATAGGCAGCCCCGCCCAGCCAACTGGTTCCTCCAGCACTGCCGCCCAGCGAGACTTCCGCGAGAAAGGTCTGATGGCGATCATCTTCCATCACGGCGCCGAAGATCTGACGATGGGCCTGTGTCACGCCGGAGGCACGAAGGTAAAACGTCCCGACGCTCTCGATCGGAATCTGCGCATTGAGCCCCACATCATAGCGCTGACTGTGCAAGCTCTGGGCATAGGGTACATCATCGGGGGCAGTGCGCCCGGGCATCGTGCCACCATCGCGCTGCTCGGTCATGGTCCCGGCAGTGACGAACAGCCTGGCTCCATCGGCACCATCCCAGAACAACCGGGGGCGCAGGCTCCAGCGGTGATAGCCTGCAATATCGGCCCAGCCATCGCCATCCACGTCCCGTCGATCCTGTCGGCTGTAACCACCGGTCAAGGAGTAGGAGAACGCGCCCGCCAGAGGCCCCGATTGATAGGCCGTGAAATCCTGGCCGCCCCGACTGGTGGCATTGATCACCGCCTCGCCCTGCTGCTCGGCGCCGGGCCGCCGTGAGACAAGATTGATCACCCCGCCCAGCGCGGAGGGGCCATATAGTGCAGAGGCTGCACCCTTGATGATCTCGACCTGCCCCAGATCGGTAGGCGGGATCTGCAAAAGCCCGATGGCAGGTGCCTGACCGCCATAGAGCGGCAGGCCATCGGCTAGAATCTGCGTGTAACGGCCTTTCAGCCCCTGCACCCGCACATTGGAGGCGCCCAAGGCCGGCGAGGTGACCTGCACATGCAGCCCCGGGGTCTCGCTGACAAGCATGGCGATATTGCCCGGCGTCATCAGCTGCTTTTCCTCAACCTCCTCGCGATCAACTACCTCGACACGTATCGGCTGATCCCGGAGACCATGCCCGTTGCGGGTTGCCCGCACCACGATGTCCTTGGCGTCATCGCCTTCCTCGTCTCCGGCCGCAGCATGCGCCGAGGTTTGGGCAAACACCTGTGTAGGCACCCATGGGCAGGTCGCCAGGACCAAAGCCGTTTTCAGCCCCTTACGTTTCAGATCAACCGTGCGGTACAAGATATGCCTCCAGAACCTGCACCCGGACCAGCCCGGGAGCGCGCTCCGGAGTTCCCATAAGGCCTATAGTAGCTATAAGGTCAAGCGTATCCTCGCACCATGAATGGGCATTGCCTTGACCGCTTCGGATGTGTAATTTTCGATCCCGTGAAGAAAGCCATTCACCTTTTTCTCCTTATCGGAGCGCTCATCGGGCTGTTCGGTCAGGAGGTTGCTATTGCAACCGTCGTCCCGGTCGTTAACGCACCGATGACAATGCAATCATCAAGCGATGCAGGCATGCCTGATGATTGCATGAAGATGATGGCCCGGCAGCAACCCACGAAAAGGCCCTGCAAGGGCATGACCCTGGCTTGCATGGCCGCCATGGGATGCATTGCTCCCATGGCCATCCGTAGCGATGCGCCTGTGCTGGCTGCGCGGCAGATCAACCCCGTGCCAGCTTTCTGGCCCGTCACTTCGATCCTGCATGGCAGCAATCTCGCGCCGGATCCGGAACCACCGACTCTCCTTGGCTGATCGAACCGGCTTGCAAGGCTGAGGGTATCAGGAGCGCCTGTGGCGCCCTGCCCAGCCTGCGGCTTTCACAAAGATTTGCCAAAGGATTACAGTCATGAAGAAGCATATCATGCGCGCCCTTCTGGGCCTTGCTCTCGCTGCGCCTGTCACTGCCTTCGCGGCGCCCGCCGACCACAACGGGCATCCCGGCCATTATGAATGGCGCTCCTTACCACAATTCAGTCCGCGTACGCCGGGTCCGGTGCAACAACAGATCTGGGTGCCGGATGCAGCGCAAACAGCAAGCTGCGACTGCGCGATGATGGCCATGGGCAGCGACAAGGCGGCTGATTGCATGGCCCGGAAGCAATCCATGGGCTCGTCCTTGTCGAGCCGCCGCTCGGCCTAGACCCGGGCTCCGGCCGCTTCACATCCGGACGGTCCAGACATCAGTGACGGCGGAATGTCCTGCCGTCACTGACCTGGCATTCCCGACGTGAGGACCCGCGGCCTGATCCTGCGATCAGGAGATTTTCATGCGATGGTATCTATGCTTGCCGCTGCTTGCGGCAATGCCCGCTGCTGCATCGGCAGGGCCTCTCACTTTCGATGCGGCGCTGCGCAAGGCCGAGAGCGAGGGGCCTTCCATTCGAGCCAGAATGCTCGGTATCGAGGCCGCCCGTTCTGCGCGAGGGGCAGCCGGCACCCTGCCCGACCCGACATTGGGCGCCAGTGTCGAGAGTTTCCCGATTTCCGGACCACTCGCTTTCGAACCCCTGCGCGACGATTTCACGATGGCCCGAATCGGGGTTTCGCAAGACATTCCCAATCTTGCCAAACGCCATGCCCAGCAAGCGCGGGCCGACAGCGACATCCAGGCCGCCGAAGCCGAAACGGCAATCGAAACGCGCTCCGTCGAGGTCGGCACCGCACTGGCCTGGATCAATCTGGCCTATGCCCAGCGCCGCCTTGCCGCACTCGATGATCTGCTCTCAAACCTTGAAGGCGTGGTGGATACAACCCAGCGCGCCATCACCTCGGGAGGGACACGACCGGCGCAAACCCTTGCCGGACAGCAAGCCATCGCCGCGTTACGGGACCGCCGCAGCGAACTTGTCGCGAATGTGGCCCGGGCGCGTGCCCAGCTCACGCGCTGGACCGGCGATCCTGCCCCCGAGATCGACGGAGAAATCCCCGATTTCACCGTCGATGAAGCCACCCTGCGGGCCGGCCTTGATCACCATCCCGCCATCGGGATGATCGATGCTCAGGCCGGACAGGCCGATGCCGATATTCGTCTGGCCGATGCGGGCCGACGCTCGGACTTCGGGGTCAATCTGGCCTATCAACGCCGCGATCCGCGCTTCGGCGATTATGTCTCGGCGGGCGTCACGGTCAGCCTGCCCTTCTTCACCCGAAATCGCCAGAATGCGAATATTGCCGCAGCTCAGGCCAATGCCGGACGGGTTCTGGCCGAACGCGAGGCCACGAAGCGCTCGCTTGCCGCTGATCTTGATGCCGATCTTGCCGATCACCGCATGCATCATGAGCAATGGGTCCGCGCGCACGACACGCTTCAGCCTCTCGCCCGGCAGCGGGTGGCGCTGGAGACGGCAAGCTATGCCGCCGGTCGTGCCAGTCTGGTCGATATCGCGGATGCCTATGCCGCGCTGGCTGATGCGACCCTTACCACTCTTGAGCGCGAAGCCCTGGTCGCCGCCGATGGCGCCCGCCTGACCCTGACCTACCGGAGCAACCAGCCATGACCGCAGACACTTCTCCGCTTCGCCCTAAACTCGCCTACGCCGGTCTCGCCATCGCCGCGATCGCGGGAAGCGGCGGCTATGGACTTGCGCACTGGACAAACCGAGAGGCCGCCACCTCTGGCTTTGCCCAGCCCTCCGCTTCGGGCCGCAAGCCGCTTTACTGGTACGACCCGATGAAGCCGGATCAGCACTTCGACAGGCCGGGCAAATCTCCCTTCATGGACATGCAGCTGGTACCCAAATATGCCGAGGTCGGGAAAGACGAGACACCCACCGTCCAGATTGATCCAGCGGCCTCCCAGCGGCTGGGGCTTCGCACCGTTGCGGTCCGGCGCGGAGAGCTGGCAACCGACCTCACCGCCACCGGGACGATTGACTTCAACCAGCGCGATGTCGCGATCATCCAGACGCGGGCTGCCGGTTTCGTCCAGCGGGTTTATGCACGCGCGCCCGGTGACGTAATCGCCGCAGGTGCCCCGCTGGCCGATCTTCTGGTGCCGGAATGGGGCGGCGCTCAGGCCGAATTCCTCGCCGTGCGGCGCAGCGGCAATATGCCGCTGATCGATGCCGCGCGGCAGCGCCTCATTCTGCTTGGCATGCCATCGGGCATGATCGCGAGGCTCGAACGAAGAGGGCGCCCCCATAACACCATCACCATCTCCACCCCAACCGGAGGCGTGATCAAAGGTCTCAACGTGCGTGCGGGCATGACCATGGCGGCAGGACAGACGCTGGCCGAGATCAATGGGCTTGGCACCGTCTGGCTCAACGCCGCCGTCCCCGAAGCCATCGCAGCCCCTCTCAGGCCCGGACAGCCGGTACATGCGACGCTGGCCGCTTTCCCTGGCGAGACATTGTCAGGCCAGATTTCCGCCATCCTGCCCGAAACCCAGGTTGACAGCCGGACGCTGACCGTGCGGATCGAAATGCCCAATCCGACAGGGCGTCTGCGCCCCGGCATGTTCGCGACAGTCTCCTTTAAGGCCAGCAGCCAACCGGCCTTGCTGGTGCCATCGGACGCTCTCATCCGTACCGGCAAGCGAACGCTGGTCATGCTCGCCCTTGATCAGGGTCGCTATCGCCCGGCGGAAGTTCAGACAGGTCGTGAAGCCGGGAATGAAACCCAGATCCTCGCCGGCCTGTCGGAAGGCGAGACGATCGTTGCATCCGGCCAGTTCCTCATCGATTCCGAAGCAAGCCTGTCGGGCATGCAAGCACGTCCGATCTCCGTGGCGGCTTTGGCAACCGGGTCAGCCAGATCCAGCGCATTCCATGAGACGACGGGCAGGATCGAACAGATCACCCGGACCTCGGTGACCCTCAGCCATGAGCCGGTGCCAGATCTTGGCTGGCCCGCCATGACCATGACCTTCCAGCTCGGCAATCCTGCCCTCGCGCAGGGCTTCAAAGCGGGCGAGCACGTGCGCTTCGACTTCGATCAGCCTCCGACCGGTCCGACTTTGCGGCACATGATAAGGGTGATTGCCCAATGATCGCACATCTTATCCGCTGGTCGGTCAGGAACCGTTTCTTCGTTCTCATCGGCATGCTGGCTCTGGTCAGCGCAGGGATCTGGGCGGTGCGTTCCACCGCGATCGATGCCCTGCCCGATCTGTCCGACGTTCAGGTGGTGATCCGTACCTCCTATCCCGGACAGGCGCCCCGGATCGTCGAAAATCAGGTCACCTACCCCCTTACCACGACCATGCTGTCAGTGCCCGGCGCCAAAACGGTGCGCGGCTACTCGTTCTTCGGGGACAGCTTTGTTTATGTGATCTTCGAGGACGGTACCGATCTTTACTGGGCGCGCAGTCGCGTGCTCGAATATCTCAATCAGGTGCAGGGGCGCCTTCCGGCAAGCGCACGCAGCGCTCTGGGGCCGGATGCCACCGGGGTGGGTTGGGTTTATGAATATGCGCTGGTGGACCGATCGGGTCACCACGATCTGTCCCAGCTTCGCGGGCTTCAGGACTGGTTCCTGCGCTACGAACTCAAGACCGTACCGGGCGTTGCCGAAGTCGCCAGCATCGGCGGCATGGTCAGGCAGTATCAGGTGCTGCTCGATCCGGTGAAACTCGCCGCCTATGGGGTGACACATGGCCAGGCGGTGCGGGCAATCCAGCAGGCCAATCAGGAAGCCGGCGGCTCGGTGCTGGAAATGGCCGAGGCCGAATATATGGTCCGTGCATCGGGCTACCTGCAAACGCTCGACGACTTTCGGGCCATCCCGCTGAAGACAGCATCCGGCGGCGTACCTGTCCGTCTCGGCGATGTCGCAACAATCCAGACCGGGCCGGAAATGCGTCGCGGCATTGCCGAACTGAACGGCGAAGGCGAGGTCGCGGGCGGTGTGATCATCCTGCGCTCGGGCAAGAATGCCCGGAAAACCATCGCGGCGGTCAAGGACAAGCTTGCCAACCTCAGAAAGAGCCTGCCAACCGGCGTCGAAGTCGTGCCGGCCTATGATCGCTCGCAGCTCATCGACCGGGCGGTCGGGAACCTCACCCATAAACTGATCGAGGAGTTCATCGTCGTCGCTTTGGTTTGCGGCCTGTTCCTCTGGCATGTCCGCTCGGCGCTGGTGGCGATTCTGACCCTGCCGCTGGGCGTGCTCGCTGCTTTTGTGGTCATGCGCCTTCAGGGCGTGAACGCCAACATCATGTCACTGGGCGGCATCGCCATCGCCATCGGCGCGATGGTTGATGCCGCCGTGGTCATGATCGAGAATGCCCACAAGAAGATCGAGCGATGGGAGCATGATCACCCCGGCCGACCCCTCGCAGGCGAGACACGCTGGCGGGTCATCACCGAGGCTGCTGCCGAGGTTGGCCCTGCGCTGTTTTTCAGCCTGCTGATCATCACGCTGTCCTTCATCCCCGTCTTCACGCTGGAAGCACAGGAAGGCCGCTTGTTCGCCCCGCTGGCTTTCACCAAGACCTATGCGATGGCGGGCGCGGCCATCCTGTCGGTGACGCTGGTGCCGATCCTGATGGGCTGGCTGATCCGGGGCAAAATCCCGCCCGAACAGGCCAATCCGCTCAATCGCTGGCTGACTGATCTGTACCGGCCCGCCATCGACTGGACATTGCAGCACCCCTGGCAGGTGCTGCTGATCGCGGCGCTGATCTTCGCCACCACAGCCTGGCCGCTCGCGCGGCTCGGCGGCGAATTTCTGCCCAATCTCGACGAGGGGGATCTGCTCTACATGCCTTCGGCCTTGCCCGGCCTCTCGGCGGCCAAAGCATCTGAACTTCTTCAGCAGACGGACCGCCTGATCAAGACCGTGCCCGAAGTCCAGAGCGTCTTCGGCAAAGCCGGTCGCGCAGAAACCGCCACAGACCCAGCGCCGCTCGAAATGTTCGAGACCACCGTCCAATTCAAACCACGCGACCAATGGCGACCCGGTATGACGCCGGAGAAACTGGTCGAGGAACTGGACCGGACGGTAAAGCTTCCCGGCCTGGCCAATGTCTGGGTGCCCCCCATCCGCAACCGGATCGACATGCTGGCAACCGGCATCAAGAGCCCGATCGGGGTCAAGGTGTCGGGTGCCGATCCCGGCCAGCTCGATCGCATCGCCCATGATATCGAGACGGTGGCCAAGAGCATTCCCGGCGTCAGCTCGGCGCTGGCCGAACGACTGACCGGCGGACGCTATGTTGATGTCAACATTGACCGCGCGGCGGCGGCCCGCTTCGGGCTCAACATTGCCGATGTGCAGGCGATTGTCTCGGGCGCGGTCGGGGGCGAGACCATTGGTGAGACGGTCGAGGGCTTGGCCCGTTACCCGATCAATGTGCGTTATCCACGCGAATTACGTGACAGTCTGGAAGGTCTGCGGACCTTGCCGGTCCTGACGCCCTCGGGTCAGCAGATCACGCTGGGCACCATCGCCGAAATCGCAATCGCCGATGGGCCTCCCATGCTCAAGACCGAGAATGCCCGGCCTTCGACCTGGGTCTATGTCGATGTGCGCGGGCGAGATCTGGCCTCTGTGGTCGGCGACCTTCAGCAGGCGGTGGCGAAAGATGTAAAGCTCTCCCCCGGTGTCAGCATCGCCTACTCGGGCCAGTTCGAATATCTCCAGCGGGCCATCGACAAGCTCAAGCTCGTCGTCCCTGCTACGCTGCTGATCATTTTCGTACTGCTCTATATGATCTTCGGCCGCTTCGATGAGGCCGCGCTTATCATGGGCACGCTGCCTTTTGCCCTGACCGGCGGTATCTGGACTCTCTATTTCCTCGGCTTCAACCAGTCGGTCGCAACCGGTGTCGGCTTTATCGCACTTGCCGGTGTCTCGGCCGAATTCGGTGTCGTCATGCTGATCTATCTGAAAACTGCGCTGGATGAGCGTGGCGGCGATGCGGCTTCGACCGACGTCCAGATCGCTGTGCGGGAGGGCGCCCTGCTGCGCGTGCGGCCCAAAGCCATGACAGTCGCGGTAATCCTTGCAGGGCTCTTGCCGATCCTGCTGGGATCGGGCGCGGGTTCGGAGGTCATGAGCCGGATCGCCGCCCCCATGATCGGCGGCATGCTGACAGCACCGCTGCTTTCGATGTTCGTCCTGCCTGCCGCCTATCTGCTGCTCCGAAGGCGACGCGCGAAATCCAATTTCCCATTCGTTTGAAGCAAGGAGAAAACCATGACCTATGTTCGACTAACCCTCATGCTTGGCCTCGCCGCATTGACAGCAGCCTGCAACAAGAAAGTCGAGACACCGACCGCGGCGCCAACCAGCCGGGCCATGTCAGCCAACGGCAGCATGGCAACGGAAGCGTCTGCGGCAAACACCATCGATGCCAGGGGCCACGGGACCGTCACCGCGATCGACAAGACCGGCGGCATGATCACGCTCAAACACGAGGCCATTCCCGAAGCAAACTGGCCTGCCATGACGATGGCGTTCAAAGCCGCCCCGGCGGTGACCCATGCCGTTGTCGTCGGTGACAAGGTCACTTTCGATCTCAAGATCAAAGGAAGCTCCGGCGAGGTCACGTCGATCCACAAGCAATAATGCCCTGGGCTGGCACGGTTTGCCTGAGGCCGTGCCAGCCTTTTGCGGTAGCGTTCGCCGAATTGATCAACTGGTCATCGGTTCACACTTGGTCTTGGTGCAAAGGCGCACGTCGCTCGCCCGGCCAATGCTTGATCGCCGCAATGATCTCGTTGGTGATGCGGACATAAACAACTGCTCGTTCTGATCCTGCCATCGTCAGGCCATCACGCACAAATGCTATCGCTTTGCGAGAATACACTTGCAACATGACCTAACCAGGGCATCCGCCATTCGCCCGCGCCGGATTCGATCGCGGCGACAAGCTGGACGGTGACGGTGGCGTAGATGTCGTGACGGGGCTTCATGGGATGGCCTCCTCCTGGTCCGAGCCTTGCTCGCAGGTTCGCAATCCTCCTCCCGCTTTGGCGCGGAAGGAGGATCGGTTCGGTGGCTGTTCGAGGTTGAAGGTCAGGCCGCTTGGCTGAGCGGGTCGTCGGCATCGTTCTGGTTGGCCGCGTCGAGCGAAACGTCCCCGACATCCTCATACCCGTTGTCGAGGGCTATCCCGTTGTCGATCAGATCACCCGCAACGCCATCAAAGCGCATCGCGTCGGGCACCCACGCGAGTGCCTTGGCCTTGATCTCTGGCTCGATGATCGTGTCGCCCGAACACAGGCGTGCGGCAGCCGTCGCCAGTTCAGACTTCTTCGCCGCCGCATAGCGCAGAGCGATTTCGGGATCGAACTGCCCGAGGATGCTAAGGATCTGCGCCTTCTTGATCCGGTCAAAGAAGTTTTCCGCACCCGGCCGCCAGTGCTGGGCCATATCGATGCCGATCTCGGCACCAAGGCGGCTCTGGAAGGTGCTGGCGTGCGTGCCGCTGGCGAGGCTCGCCTTGAGGCTCTGGCTGACGGCATAGGCGAGCCAGCCCGCCTTCACGCCATCTTCCAGCGACCGGAAGGCGAGGAAGGACGTGAAGCTGTCCTCTTCGCTGGCCCAGTCATTGGGCAGGGTGGCGCGCTGCTGTTCGAGTTCGGTCACAGCGGGGCTCGCCGGAATGCCGGTCAGGCCCGATGGCTCGTTGCGGTCGGTGATGCGGATAGTGCAGCCGGTGTCCGAATAGCCGAAATGGCCAGCGTGGTCGCGCGCCAGGCTGAAGATCGCCAGATCGAGCGCCAGC
>JAGWMZ010000053.1 GCA_028871475.1 Sphingomonadales bacterium
CCGCCCCGGCCAGCAGCGCGCGCCTCGCTCGCGGCAAACACCCGCCGCCCGCGCTCGTCGCGCTTTGCGCCGTCCGCTTCCCACCGCTGCTCGATCCCACGCCAGTCGATCATGCCCAACGGTAGCCCACCTCGCCCCCTCGGGGAATCCCGTCCGAGTCAAACCGACCCTCACACAAGCTATGCCGATTCACTTATCTTTGATGATGTCCTTAACAATAATCAAGCAGTCTGAACCCGTCGATCCCTGATGACGAAATGTGATGGTCCAAAACCCGTTTCACCAGATCACGCGAAGCTCCGATGCGATGCTGGCCGAGCAGTATGCGCAGCTTCGTGCGCAGATCCCGCTGATGTATGCGCTGATGATGGTGGATGCGATCTTTGTGGGGATCGCAACACATGGCCGGGTTCCGGCTCTTTACAGCCTGGGTGTTCCGGCGTGCCTTTGCGTGATCACCGGTATTCGTGCCCTCATGTGGATAGCGCGCCGTCACAGGCAGGCGAGGGTCGAACAAGTCCGCCGTTATCTCTTTGGCGCGGTCATCGGTGCCGGCATCATCAGCGCGGCATTTGGCGGGTGGGGGCTCTTGCTGCTCGACGAGGCCGATCCGGTGCGTGCCATGGCCATTGCGCTTTACGTGCTGATCGGGGCGATCAGCGCATGTCATTGCCTTCAGGCCCTGCCGCTGGCGGGCTGGCTCGTGTTGATTTGCGGCGGACTGCCGGTGACCACGCGGCTGGTGATGTCCGAGGACTGGTATCTGGTCGGTATCGGCATCAGCTTCATTCTGGCCTCGGGGCTTCTGCTGCGCTCCATGGCCAGGAATTTTGCGGCCTTTACCGAATTGCTCCAGTCGCGCTCGGATATGGGCGCGCTGATCGACGCCTTGCAGAGCAGTCAGGAGCATTATCGCCATTCGGTCGCGCTCAATCCGCAGATCCCCTGGATCGCCGACCCCATGGGCAAGCTGACCGAACTGGGGCCACGCTGGTCGGTGTTGACCGGCATGACGCTGGCGCAGTCGCTGGGCGAGGGCTGGGCCAGCGCGCTGCATCCCGATGATCTGCCCCGCGTGCAGGAGGTCTGGACCCGCGCCATCACCACCGGCGATGATCGCGATGCCGATACGCGCTATCGCCTGCGCCTGAAGGATGGCACCTATCGCTGGT
Organism: Sphingomonadales bacterium; assembly: GCA_028871475.1. Taxonomy (GTDB): domain Bacteria; phylum Pseudomonadota; class Alphaproteobacteria; order Sphingomonadales; family Sphingomonadaceae; genus Novosphingobium. The sequence goes on from JAGWMZ010000053.1 coordinate 1,173, forward strand.
TTCGCGCGCGCGCCTTTGCCCGCCATCACGCGCAGGGCCAGATCATCTGCTGGTATGGCCATCTCGAGGACATCGAGGATCAGGTCGTGGCCGAGCGCGCCCTGCAGGAAAGCGAGGAGCGCTATCGTCTGGCCTCTCTGGCGTCCAATGACATGGTGCTCGACATTGCGCTGACCCATGACGCGATCGAATGGAGCGGGGCGGCCCGAACCATCTTCGGCCATGAGGTGCCGGGCGAGGGTGCGTCGCGCTGGTGGTGGATCAGGCGACTGCATCCCGCCGATCGCCGGCGCGTGCTCGAGGAATTGCGGCAACTGGCGCGCGAGGGCAGCAAGCTGTGGCAACAGGATTTCCGGTTCCGCGCCGCCGATCACAGCTGGCTCGATCTGTCGGCGCGCGGCCATGTGGTGCGCGATCTTCATGGCCGCCCCTCGCGGCTGATTGCCAGTGTGCAGGATGTGACCGCCCGCAAGCGCTATGAGGACACGCTGCGCTGGGCGGCGCATTACGATGCATTGACCCATCTGCCCAACCGCACCCTGTTTGCCGAAAGGCTGGAGGCGGCCCTGCGTGATGCGAGGCGCATGCGGCGCCATGTCGGGCTGGTGGTCCTCGATGTCGACCGCTTCAAATCGGTGAATGACAGTATGGGGCATGATGGCGGCGATGCCCTGCTGGTCGAGATCGCCCATCGCCTGACCCATTTCGCGCCCGCCTCGGCACTGGTTGCGCGCCTGGGCGGTGATGAATTCGCCATCATCCTGCCCGATCTGACCCAAGCTGCCCAGCGCGACCGTATTGTCGAAATGCTGCTGGCCGACGTGGCGGGCCCCATGATCCATGCCGGACGCCCCCTTGAGGTCAGCCTGAGCGCAGGGTCGGCGGTGGCCTTTGCCGATGGTACGACGAGCGAGGATCTGCACAAGAGCGCGGATCTGGCGCTCTATGCCGCCAAGCGCGAGGGAGTGGGCCGTCTGCGCTATTTCCAGCCCGATATGCGTGATGCCGCAGCCCGCCGGCTGCAGATGCTGTCTGACGCGCGCGCGGCGCTGCGCGACGACCGGGTGGTGCCCTTCTATCAGCCCAAGGTCTGCCTGCGCACGGGGCGCTGCGCCGGTTTCGAGGCCTTGCTGCGCTGGCACGACCATCAGGGGCTGCAGCGGCCCGGCGCGATCATGGCGGCCTTTGACGATCCGCGTCTGTCCCTGCAGATCACCGACCGCATGCTGGACCGGGTCATCGCCGACATGGTGGAATGGCAGGCACGCGGCATTGATTTTCACAGCGTGGCCATCAATGGGTCGGCGGGCGATTTCATGCGCGGCGATTTTGCCGAGCGCATTCTCGGGCGGTTGTCAAAGGCGGATCTGGCGCCCTCGATGATCGAACTGGAAGTGACCGAGACGGTGTTCCTCGGGCAACTGGCCAATACGGTCAGCACCGCGCTCGACACGCTGTCGCGCAAAGGGGTCAACATCGCGCTGGATGATTTTGGCACCGGCTATGCTTCGCTCACCCATCTCAAGCAGTTTCCCGTCGACACGCTCAAGATCGACCAGTCCTTCGTTTCGATGCTGGGCGTCGTGGAAACAGAGGATGCCGCGATTGTCGGGGCGGTGATCGACCTGGCGAGCAATCTGGGCATTCGCACCGTGGCCGAGGGGATCGAGACGCCCGCCCAGCTGGCGCATCTGATGGTGAAGGGGTGTGATGTGGGGCAGGGCTATCTGCTGGGGCGGCCCATGCCCGCCCAGCAGGTGGCGCAGGTCATTGCCCAATGGGATACGCATACGCTTGAGGCCCTTTGCGCGGGGGCCGATTGGGAAACGGCGCTGCGCAAGGTGCATCAGCATCAGGCATCCTGAATATCGCTCCGGGCGCCCTGCCGCAAAAGCGCGGATTCGCGCATTCCTTTCGCCAGCGTCTGCCGTTAGGCTGCGTGGATGACCTTCTCCCTCGCTTCGCTTGACCCATTGCAAGGCCCTGCCAGTCGCGCTCGCCGCCTCAAGGCTGCGACGCACGCCGCGCATGAAGCACTCGACCGCTCGATCATGAAGGCGGCCTCGTTTGGGTCGCTTTTGGCCTATGGTCGTTTCCTGCAGGTCCAATATCTGTTCCACCGCGATGTGGACGCCCTGTACCGCGATCGAGCGCTGCAATCCTGCCTGCCGGATCTGGCATCACGTTGGCGTTTGTCGGTGATCGCGCAGGATCTGACCGATTTGGGCGTGAAGTTGCCCGATGCGCCGGCGCCGGTCTTTGCCGCCGGTGCAATCGATCGACCTACGGCGCTGGGTTGGCTTTACGTGGCGGAAGGATCGCGGCTCGGCGCGGCCCTGCTGCGCAAGGAAGCCGCGCGGCTCGGCCTTTCCGACGGACATGGGGCCAGGCATCTTGCCCCGGCAGCCCAGGGACCGGCCGACCATTGGCGGTCCTTTACCACCGCGCTCGATGCGATAGAGCTTGACGCGCCTGAAGAAGCCCGTGTCATGGATGGGGCGCGGGCGGCTTTTGCCCGGGTGCAGGATCATGTCGATGCAAGATTGCCCTGAGGCTCTGCCCGAACAGGCGGTTGAAGAGAGCGCAGGCGTGCTGGTCGCGCGTGGGCGGGCGGCGCGGATCGGCTGGCTCTGCGCGGGGCTGGTGCTCGTGGGCATTGGTTTTGTGGGCATCTTCGTGCCGCTGCTGCCGACGACAGATTTTCTGCTGCTGGCTTTGCCCTGCTTTGCGCGGTCATCGCCGCGGCTGGAAAGCTGGTTGCTCAATCATCCGCGTTTTGGCCCACCCCTGCGCGCATGGCGGACGCATCGCGCAGTGCCGGGGCATGCCAAGCTGGCGGCCTGCGTGGGCATGGCGCTGGGCTATGGCCTGTTTTACTGGCTGGCCCGGCCGCGTTTGATGGTGGCGCTGGCGGTTGGCACGGCAATCCTGTCCTCCGCCATCTGGGTGGTGCGGCGTCCTTCGCCACCGTCATCGGTCTGAGATCGCCGGTTTGAACCCCGCCAGTCTGAAAAGGCTTCGTGCGACGCGACCTGCGCCGCATGCGGTCAGGCGCCCGTGGTCATCCTGCCCTTGCGGCTCTTGTTGTAGCCAGCCTGCCACGCCGCCCGGGCGATCGAACTGAGGTAGGGATTGCTCGACAAGGGGAGCCCATCCAAAGCCGCTTTCGCGCCCCATAGTTGGGCATGATGCGTGTCGACCATGAAAAATCCTGTTCCTCTGGAGAGTTAGGCATGAAGACTCTATCCGGTTAACGCTGCAAGCCTGATTGCGATGCAGCTTCTCGACCGCTCGTGCGATGAAGTGAGGTTCATCTGCGGCAAAATGATCGGGTTGTTCATCTTTCGGTACATTTCAATGTCGGGCGACCCTTCATGGCCCTTGAGTGGCCAAGGCAGCCGTGGCTTTGCCGGGCCATCTGACAAGGCTCGTGCCCTTCTCATCCTGTGGCTGGTCTTGTCATCGACCTGTCCGGTGCCAAGGTGATGGGTGAGATGATGCGGCGGGGTCGGCCCTGGATGGCATTCGCCCTGAATATGTAACAGTTCGTCCTGAACCGCCCTCGCCAGAGGGACCCTTGCGTGTATCAAAGTGATGCACATTTGCATCAAGGAGAACAAATGCGATGGTAATCAAGGCAATCTTGACCGCAGCCGTGGGGCTGGCCTGCATCCCGGCTGCCTTTGCCCAGGCTGCTGATACCGCCCAGTCGGCCACATCGGCTGCTGCGGCGACCTCGGCCGCGCCTGCCGCCGCCGCTTCGGCCACGGGGGCTCCTTACAGCGATGAGGCGGTGCAGAAATATGCCAAGGCTCTGGTCGCGGTGAACAAGGTACAGGTCGACACGACGGTGGCCGCCGCCGACAAGCAGGCCAAGATGTTCGCCGCCGTGCAGGAAGCCGGGCTCGACGCGCAGACCTTCAACCAGATGAGCCAGGCCATGCAGGCCGATCCGGCTCTGGCCCAGCGCATTCAGGCGGCCACCGCTGCCCAGCACTGACGCTGAGGCGGTTTGACCGCATCACGCGCCAGAAGGCGCGAGACAGGCGCCCCTCGCGATCAGCTTTTGGCGATCACGCCATGCGATCAGTATGCGAGGGGCACCTTTTTGTGGCGGCCCGCCGCGGCTTTCGCGAAAAAAAAGGCTGGTCCGAAGACCAGCCCGGTGAAGTTTGGGAGAGGATGCCTGAAAGGCGACACCCTTGTTGCAGTGCACATGGTTTGCTGCAAGTGCGAAAATTCGATGACTGATTGCAGAAATTTCGCATAAGGCCCGCCCAGAGCCCGCGCAAACCACCGCATCGCACGTTAAAGCCTGTTGTCCTCACGCTTTTGCCGTTAAGCATGGCGATGCGTTGAAGGATCTCAGCCATGGCCATTCGCCTCAGGAATTTTCGCGTCACCCCCGAAGAACAGCTCGATCTCAAGCAGCGCCCCACCCGCGTCGCCCCCGTTTACCGATCGCGTGAGCATTACCGCGAGATGCTGGCCGACCACGTCAACCGCCTCAGCGAGTTGCAGCAGCGTCATTACGCCGCCAACAGCCATGCGGCGCTGTTCATTTTTCAGGCGATGGATGCCGCGGGCAAGGATGGGGTGATCCGTCATGTGATGTCGGGCGTGAACCCGCAGGGCTGTCAGGTTTCCAGCTTCAAACATCCCAGCCCCATGGAACTGGAGCATGATTTCCTGTGGCGCGCCACGGTCAGGCTGCCCGAACGGGGGCAGATCGGCATCTTCAACCGCTCCTATTACGAGGAGGTATTGATCGCCCGCGTCCATCCGGAAATTCTGGAAGGCGAAGGCGTGCCGGGGCTGAAACATCGCGGCAAGAAGCTCTGGCATGACCGCTATCGCTCAATCCTCGATTTCGAGCGGCATCTCCATGCCAATGGCACGCGGATCGTGAAGATCTTCCTACATCTTTCCAAGGAGGAGCAGCGCCAGCGTTTTCTGGCCCGCATTGATCAGCCGCACAAGAACTGGAAGCTGAGCCCGGCGGACATCGAGGAGCGCAAATACTGGAAGGACTACCGTCAGGCCTATGAGGACTGCATGGCAGCCACCAGCACGCACCAAGCGCCCTGGTATATCGTGCCGGCGGATGACAAGGAAAATGCCCGGTTGATCGTTTCGCAGATCGTGCTGGATACGCTCGAAGGGCTCAAACCCCGCTTTCCGGCAACAACGCCGGAAAGAGAGGCTGAATTGCGGGCGATCCGCGCCGAATTGATCGCACAGGGCGAGTGATCGGCGCGGAAAGGCGGCGCCTTACTTCCAGAACCAGCGCGGCGCCAGCGCGCGCGATTTGCGGTGGTTCCACATCTGGATGTAGAGCCACAGGCCCGAGGCGGCGAAGAACAGCAGCGCAAAGCCGGACAGCGTTGAGATAAGCACGCCCAGCGGGCCGAAGCTTTCGCCCGAATGGAGGTGATGGAGCAGCCCCACAATGTTGCCCCCGCCCTGCTTCCTGGGGCGGCATGTCACATCGGCGGGGCAGACGAAGCCGGGCTGAAGTTTCGAGAGGACGACAGGCGCGCTCTTGTCGCCTTCCGGCCGGCTCTGCGTGAGCGGGACGATCTGGCTCAAAACGCCCGTTGCCGCAATCCACAGCATGAAGATGCCGAAAATCAGGCTTAACCAGCGGTGCCATTTACGCATGAGACTTTGACCTTTCCGAAATTCGCTGTGCCACTGTGCTGTGGCGGGCATGGCACGGGGCTGTCAATCCACCGCGTCCTGGCGGCCCAGAATGCGTTCGAGCGGGACGCTCAGGATGGCTTTGACAATGGTGCTGTCGGCATTGGTGCCAAAGCCGCGCCCGACGCCGACATTGAGCGCCCAATGCCCCATGTCGACATCAGCCACGGCAAACACCGACTGATCACTCGCGCCGGGCGTGCCGAAATGAGCAAAGCTGCCCATGCCATTGTAGCTTTCGACGCCCAGCGAGACCTTCTTCGACACCGCATAGTCGATCTTTGAGTCAAACTCGACCTCGGGCGAATGGCTCTGCGGCCCCGAGACGACGAAGTCGACATTGGCATTTTCCGCCAGCGTCCATTTGCCGCTGCGCATGCCGATGATGCCTTTCAACTCGGCATTCCATGGATTGATGTCGAGCTTGTGGTCGACATGGCCGATCTCGAAATTGGCGCCCCACCACCAGTTCTGCCCTTCGGAGCGTGGGGCGATGAACTTGAGGCGCCCTTTCACGCCGCCGGGATCAAGGCGGCCCTGACCATCGAGCGTTGCCAGCGGCAGGTAAAGCCCGGCTTCCAGATTGGGGGTGATGCCATAGGAAAATTCCGGGGTGATGCGCAGGCGATGCAGCGATTGCTGCTCACCGGGATAATCATCGGTCAACGCGCCGTCGGGCACCTGGTTGAGATGCACGTCGAGCCCGTAATGTCCCGGCTTGTCCATTTCGTCCATGTAGACCTGGATTTCCTCGGGCGCGGCCAGCGCCGGCGCGGCCTGTGCGGAAAGGATCAGCGCCACCGTGATGGCAGCGCGTTTTATCGGGCGGATGGACAAGGCAATGGTTCCGATCGGGAGAAGGGAGGCAATCGTTTAGCGACCGCGCTGTGCCCTTGCCAAATTACAAATAGACAATGAAGGGGGGCGAATGGCCTATGCGCTGGCTTCTTGCCGCATCTGCCCTTCTTCCTCTCGTCCTGTCAGGCTGACAAGCACCGGCATCGCCAGCAGCACCAGTGGATATTGCAGCAAGAGCCCCGCGATGATGGCAATGGCCAGCGGCTGCTGAATGCCCGAACCCTGGCCGATGGCAAAGGCCAAGGGCAGCAGGGTCAGGATCGCGGCCAGCGTCGTCATGGTGATGGGGCGCAGCCGGTTCCGGGCGGCTTGCCACACAGCGTCCGCCCGTGGCATGTGGCGAGAAAGCTCCTCATACTCCGAGACATAGAAGATCGCCATTTCCGTGCCGATGCCGATGATCATCGTCATGCCCATCAGGGCAGTGATGTTGAGGTCAACCCCGGTCAGCCACAGGCCGGTGAACACCGAGGTGGTCGAGAGCAGCGAACAGGCGATGATGATAAAGGGCAGAGCCAGCCCGCGATAGAGCACCACCAGCAGGATCAGTTCCGCGATGAGCGCCGCGCCAAACACCTTGATCAGCCCGTTAAAGGCGATCTGCTGCTGCTGATAGAGGCCGCCCAGCTCATAGCGCACCCCGGGCGCCAAGGTGCCGGGCCGGTCGAGCACACGGGTTACATCACCCACCGCCGCGCCCATGCCGCGCCCCTGAATGCGCCCCGTCACCGCCACCATGGGTTCAAGATTTTCGCGGGTGATCTGCGGCTGCCCCGCCACCGGCACGATGGTGGCGACGCGCATCAGCGGGAAGATATGGCCATCGCTGGCGCGGATCGGCAGTTGGGCCAGATCGCTCTGGCTTAAGGTCAGCGCCTGGGGCAGGCGCACGCGGACATTGACCGGCTTGTCGGGCGCGGCCAGCGCTGTGGCCACGGTGCCCGACAGAGCATCGCTCATCTGCGTCTCCACATCGCTCACGCTGGCGTTTTCCAGCCCGGCGCGCACCGGGTCAATCCGCACGTCAAGGGCATCGCCCGCCAGATGCACGCCATCCTTGACCTCGATCACCCCGTCCACCTTGCCGATCAGCGCGGCGACCTTGCGCGCCTGATCATACAGCACCGAAGGGTCTGCGGCGAAGAGCTTGACCTCGATGGGCTGTGGTACGGCGGTCAGGTCGCCGATCAGATCCTCCATCAATTGCGCCACCTCAATGTCGACACCGGGCACCTGCTGCGCGATCTGCGCGGCGACATCGGCGGCCACCTCTTCGGTGGAGCGGCTGTGGTCGGGTTTGAGGCGGATGAAATAGTCGCCGTGATAGCTCTGCCCCAGATCGCCGCCCAGCCCCGTGCCCAGACGGCGCGAGAAGGTGAGCACCTGTGGATTGGCACGCAGCAAGGCGTCGATCTGCCCCACCTCGCGCCCGGTTTCATCGAGCGAGGTACCCGGCGGGGTGTAATAATCCATGACGAAGCCGCCTTCGTCCACCTTGGGCATGAAGCCGGTGGGCACCCGCACATAGCCGACATAACCCACCCCCAGCAGCACCGCGAGCGCCACCGCCAGCAGGATCGGGCGGCGCGACAGGCGCGCAAGCCACTGCCCGTGCACGCGCTCCAGATGGCCATCGGCCTGCGCGCCCGGATCGTGCCAATGCTCGAAATCGACCAGCGCCCGCACCAGCACCGGCACGACAAAGGCCGTCGTTGCCCAGCTGATCGCCAGAGCGGCGGCCATCGTTACCGACAGGGCTTTGGAAAAGGCGCCGGTCACGCCGGTCAGGAAGGACAGGGGCACGAAAACGATCAGCGTCGCCAGGCTCGATCCCATCAGCGGCGCCATGAATTCGCGCGCTGCGGGCAGCACGGCATCCTTGCCCATCACTGTGCCGTTCTCGCGCCGGGCCCCGGCGCGGCGGGCGATATGTTCGACCATGACGATGACATCGTCGATGAGCAGGCCGACGGCGGCCGCGATGCCGCCCAGCGTCATGATGTTGAAGCTCATCCCCAGCACGGAGAGCACCAGCACCGTGGCCGCCAGCACGGCGGGCACCACGATCACCGCCACCAGCGTCACGCGCCAGCTGCGCAGAAAGGCCAGCAGCACGAGGGCCGCCAGCACGAGGCCGATCAGCACCGCATCGCGCACGCTGGCCATGGATTGCGTCACCAGTTCGCTTTGATCATACCAGTTGACCAGCCGGATGCCGGGAGGCAGCGGAAAGGCCTTCAGGCGCCTTTGCACTTCCTGCGCGATCTGCACGGCATTGCCGTCGGGCTGCTCATAGATGTTGAAGAGCACCGCCGGGCGCCCATCCTCCACGATGCGCAGCCATTGCGGCATGCTGCCGTCCTGCACGGTGGCGACATCGCGCAAGCGCACCACGCCCATGGGGTCGGACTTGACGACCATGTCGCCGATCTGCGCGGGTTTGACCGCGCTATGGTCGGCAATCACCAGCGAGAGGCGACCGCGATCCTGCACCTGCCCCACGGCGGAGAGCACATTGCCCGCCCTGATCGCCTGCGCCAGATCGCCGATCGCCATGCCGTGATCGGCCAGGCGATGGGGATCGGCCAGCACCTCGACCTCGCTGGTCTCGCCGCCCTGCACGCCGACACGGGCCAGGCCGGGGATGGAGGAGAGCAGCGGTGTGATCTGATACTTCGCCAGATCCTGCAAGGCGCGCGGGTCGCGGTCTGACTCCAGCGCATAGGAGATGATGGGAAAGACCGTGGGGTCCATCCGTCGCACGCTGTATTGCGTGCCCGCCGGCAGGCTGGGCAGCACACGCGCAATGGCGGTGTCGACCAGCAGCGTGCTCGCAACCATGTCGCGACCCCAGCCGAAGTCGATCGAGATCTGTGCCGCACCGCGGCTGGTTTCCGAACGCACATCCCGCACGCCGGGCAGGGCGCGGATGGCTTCCTCGACAGGGCGCGTGACGGTGAGCGCCGTCTGGTCGGCTGGGCGGCTGCCGGCGTCCAGGTCGACCACCACACGGGGGAAGGAGACCTGCGGAAACAGGCCGATGGGCAGGCCAAGCGCCGCCACCAGCCCGGCCAAAGCCGCCGCGACGGCGATCAGCACGAAGGCCCGTGACTGCGTTGCCAGCAATCGTTCCAGCATCACTGCCCCCGCCGCAAGGCATCACCGTCATGGGCCTGATAGGCCCCCTCGACCACAAGAGGCAGCGCGGGATTGAGCGGACCGCTCACCACATCGCTTTCGTCGCCGGCGAGCAGCACGGCGACGGGCACAAGATGGGCCTTGCCGCCCTGATCCTGAAACACATGCGGGGCGCCATCGGCGGTGATGACGGCCTGATGCGGCACCACCCAGCCGGTGACCTGCCGCGTGGCAATGCGCGCCTGCACGGCCTCGCCGGGCATCAGCGTGCCGGCAGGAAAGGCGATGTCGACGTTCACCAGCCGGGTTTTGGGGTCGAGCGCGCTGCCCACCCGAAGCACGTGGCCGCTGACCCAGCCACTGCCGGTCAGGCGCTGGATCTGCGCGTTTTGCCCGGCACGGACCTGCGCGCGCTGGGCCGGATCAATCCCGGCGCTGACGACCAGAGCATCGCGCCGGGCCACGGTGAGCAAAGGCGCTCCGGCTTGCGTGCGGTCGCCCTGTGCCACGCTCAGCGCGGCGATCACACCGTCGAAGGGCGCGGTGACGGTGGTGCGCGCTTGCCCCGAACCTTCGGCCGAAAGGCCCGCCAGCGCGGCGCGCGCATCGGCCAGCGCCTTGGTCGCCTGCGCCATCTGGTCGGCAGTGGCCAGTTGCTGGGCGAGCAATTGGCGGGTGCTGTCCTGCGTGACCTGCGCCGCATGCACGGCATTGACCGCTTGCTGATAGGCACTGCGCGCGCTGGCGGACGGTTCGAAGGTGAGCAGTGGCTGCCCCGCATGCACAGCAAGGCCCGGCGTCACCAGCACGGCCGTTACCTGACCAGGCTGGGCAAAGCTGATGCTGCGCACGCCCGAAAGCGAGGGGCTGGCGGTGCCATAGGCGGTGACGGTGTCCGGCAGGCTGCCTTGCGCGACGCGCGTGGTGGTCACCGCAATGCTGGGCTGCCTGTCCGGCGTGGTCTGGTCAGGGGCGCCGCAGCCAGCCAGCGCCAGCAAGGTAAGGGGGGCGATGAGCGGCTTCACCGGGCGCTTTCCGTCGCAACGGTGGGGAGGCCTTCGCCGGTCAGTGTCTGCAAGGCGATCTGGCGGTCGATCGCCGCGGTCTGAAGGGTCATGAACTCCTGTTCCTTGGCAAATCGGTTGACCACAAAGTCGACATAGGCCCGTTCATCCATCGCGCCCGCGCTCAGGGCGGCGGCGGCATGGCCGGCGGCTTCGCGCGCGGCGGGCAGTTCGGCGCGCACGCGTTCCAGCTGGGCGGTGATCTGCGCCTGTTGTGCGAGCAAGCCCTCCACCTCGCCAACCACCGCCGAGAGACGGGCATCATAAATGGCGCGCAACTGTGCGCGCGTGGCGCGGGCGATGGCGATCTGACCCTGGTTGCGGTCGAACACCGGCAGGCCCAGCGCGGCGTTGGGCCCGGCATTGATGACCTGCGAATTGTCGCTGGAGCCGCTGCCGCCCAGCACCAGATCGGGGAATTGCGCGGCAATCGCCTCGCGCACGCCCTCATCGGCCGAGGCATAGCCGAAACGCAGGGCGATGAGATCGGGCCGCCGGTCAGGCAGGCTGGGCAGCGAGGCGCGCAGGGCGGCAGGATCGAAAGGCGGCAGATCGGGCGCGGGGGCCAGCGTCAGGCGCGCGTCGGGGTGCAATCCCAGCAAGGCATTCAATTGCTGGCGCAAGGCCAATTGCCGCTGGTCGAGCGTTTCAAGCGCGGAGCGTGCCATCTGCAGGGCGGCGCGATCAGGCGCCAGCGCGGCGAGTGTGGCATTGCCATGGGCCATCGCCTGCTCCAGCCGTACATTGCGCTGCGCCATCAGTGCCACGGTTTCGGCATAGGCCGGGCGGGCCTGTTCGCCCAGAATGATGTCGGCGGCCAACTGGCGCGCCTGGCCCGCCACTTGCCATTCCTGCCACACGATGTCGGCGGCGATCTGTTGCTGCGTATCCTTCGCCGCCCGCAGGTGAGGGCGATAGGTCAGGATGGCGCGGATGTTCTGCGACAGGCCGATGTTCCATGCCGGCACGCTGCCCACGCCGGAAAGCAGCGGCAGAAAAGCGCCCGACAATTGCGGATTGGGCAGCAGGCCCGCCTGCCGTGTCGCCCCGTGCGCCACGGCATCGGAAAGGCGCGCTGCCTTGAGGTCAGGGTTGTTGGCCAGCGCCAGCGCGACGACCTGCGACAGGCTCAAGGGCGTGGCCGTTGTGGGTGCCTGTGGCAATTGCTCCACCCGCTCGGCCAGCGAGGGGTGGGCGGGCAGGGGCAGGGCGGTGTAATGCGCGCAGCCCGCCAGCAGTGTCATAAGGAGAGGGGCGGTGTGTCGGCGCATCCCTGCCAGAATCCTCAATGGGCCTTGCCGGGCTTTTGCGGCAATAGCCACAGGGCCAGCGCAATGGCGGCCAGCAGCACCAGCGTGGCCATGTCGCGCCCCAGATTGAGGCCGCCCTGTGCCAGCGGCTTGTCGAGGAAATCGCCCACCGTGGCGCCCAGCGGACGGGTGAGGATGAAGGCCGCCCAGAACAGCACTGTGCGTGACAGGCTCGTCAAACGGTAAAGCAGTGCCAGCACCAGCAGCGCGCCGCCGAAGACGGCCGCCCCGCCCAGATAACCCAGCCCGCCATCATCGGCCGACCAGTCGCCCAGCGCGGTGCCCAGCGTTTGCGAGAAGGTGATGGTGACCCAGTAGAACACTTCCGCGCGGGCGCTCGACACGCTTGCGACTGACACCGTGCCCATCACCAGCCGCCAGGCCAGCAACGAGGCGCCGACGCAGACCAGCAGCACGGCGCTGCCCCCGGCATAGCCAATGCCCAGCGAACGGTCGAAGAAATCGGCCAGCGCGGTGCCTGCCGTGGTCGAAGCCAGAATGGTTGCCCAATAGAGCAGGGGATGAAAACCTTTGGCGCGGATCTGGGCGGCCACAAGGATCAGCAAGGGTACGCAAAACAGCGCGATGCCGGCGGCATAGCCCATGTCATATTGCTGGGTGAAGAGATCCGCGCCCGTTTCACCCAGCGTGGTCGCCAGGATCTTGATCAGCCAGAAGCCGAGCGTGACGGCCGGCACCTTGGAGAGCGCCTCCATCCTTGCTGCGGCAAACCCTGGGGGTGCAACTGTGTCGTTCATGGGGGGCGTCCTGGAACTGGGCTGGCGGGTTCTGGAAGGGCATCACCCTAAGGTCGCGCAAGGCCATGCGCCACCGCCAATGTGCAAGGTTGGGAAACGATAATCTTCCGTTCGTTTCTCGATGATGTTCGAGGCCGGCCGCCGGGCGGGCGAACCCGCAACCGGCCTGGATGCGTGCAGGATTATCGCGGAGCCACGACCAGAATGGTGAAGGTGCCGGGCAGGGGCTTGCCGCGCTCGGCGCTGGGCTCGGGCTTGGTCAGCGTGGCGGCAGGCAGGTAGATGCGCCCGTCGCGCGGATCGATCGCGCCCGTTCTGGCGCTGATCTGCGTGGGGATGACCTGCGCCACATGAACATGGTCAGGGTCTTTGATGGACAGTGCCATCAGCGTGCCCGAGCCACCACAGGGCACGAAAGCCAGCCCGCGCTTCTCATCGAGCAGGACCGCGTCCGGGTTCTTGCCGATGCGCAGTGTGGCGATGGTCTTGCCGCTGTGTGCATCAACCACCAGTGCCACGCCATTGGCACAGGCCGAGATCAGCCGCGTGCCCTTTGCAAAACGCGCCAGACCCGTTGGGCCTTCACAACCGGGCAGGTCGATTTTGCGCAGCACGGCGCCCCTGGCAAGGTCAACCTCGGCGAGTTTGGAGGCATCCTCAAGATTGACGAAGGCGCCGCCCTTGCCGTTGGTGACGGCAAATTCCAGTCCGCCCGCCAGCTTCATCGTGCCCACCACCTTGTGCGAGGCGGGATCGATGGTGGTGATCGTGTCATTGCCCGGGCTCATCACGGCAAGTTTGCCGCTGGCCGCGTCGTAAAAGGCGGCGTCGGGCTTCTGGCCGCTGGGCACCTGCGCGATGATGCGGCCGGTGGCCGCATCAATGAAGCGGGTGAGGCCGGAGTTGCCATCGGTCTGCACCAAGGTCTTGCCGCCGTCGATGGGCAGCACCTGATGGCTGCCCTTGGCAGGCGCCAGCGCGGCGGTGACCTTGTGGCTGGCAAGGTCCATGGCCATCACGGCATTGCCGCGTGCCACATAGAGCGTGCCACGTACCGGATCGACATTGGCATAGTCCCATTTGCCGTCGGGACCGGCAACGTGGTCGATGACGCGATAGTCGGGCACGTTCGAGGCATGCGCGGTGGGGGCAAACGCGGTGGGGGCAAACGCAAGGCACACGGCGGCAATTGCCGTCCTTGTCCAAAAAGGATGAGGCATGGTGATGGGCCCTCAATGATGGTGAAAAACTGTTTCGGTGGCTGGTGATGGCGGCACTAGGGCTGCTTTATAACAGATCTGTGACCTTCGTTACTGATATCGCCAACATTGAGAACTTATAATCTTGCCACGGTTTCACCCGCCGCACATGGGGCGCGGTCATGCGGCTGTGACGGTCATGGCTGTGCGGCACGGCTCAGCCTTCTTCGGGCTCCGATGCATGTTCGATGTCTGCCAGCGCCAGTTCGATCAGCGTGGTCATCGCCTGACGGGCCCTCGCGCCATCGCCATCGGCAATGGCATTGTAGAGGGCGCGGTGGTCTGGCAGCGGGTCGCGCGGCAATTTGCGTTTGCGCTGCTTGTAGATCGTCGTCCAGCGCACCGCTGCTTCGATCGAACTGGCCAGCGACATGAGCGAGGCGTTGCGCGTCGCCTTGAGCAGCACGGTGTGGAACATCTGGTCCGCCCGCTGGCCTTCCTGGGTGGCGAGGCCGTGTTTGGCCATTTCCTCCAGCGCATGGCCCATCTGAGCCAGAACCTCGCCGGTGCGGCGCCGGGCAGCCAGTTCGGCGGCGGCCGGCTCAATGATCATGCGCAGTTCGAACAGGTCGCGGATAAAGGCGGCGGAGGGTTCGCCCCGGAAGGTCCAGGCCAGCACGTCAGGGTCCAGAATGTTCCAGCGCGCCGGATCGGTGATGCGCGTGCCGGCCTTGGGGCGGCTTTCCACCAGCCCCTTGGCGGCCAGAATGCGGACAGCCTCGCGATAGGCGGTGCGCGAAACGTTGTGCTCTTCGGAAAAGCTGACTTCGCTGCGCAGGATCTCGCCGGGTTTATACACCCCGGTCATGATGGCAATGCCCAGATCCCGCGCGATTGACCCATGCAGGCGCAAGGCCTTGTCTTCAGGTTCGCGTGATTGATAGGTGGCTTTGACGGACACAGCCAATGGATACCCCGCATGACAGCTTGATCCGTCGCCGTACAAGCCTGCCACAGGAAAATCCAGTGTGGAACATGTCAGGAAGGATCAGGGCGCGCCGTTCCGGGAGGAGGGAGGGAAGCGGCGCACCCTGAAAGGTGATCAGAACCGGTTGATCAGGTTTTCCAGATATTCCTGCTGGCCCGAGCGGGGCTGCGGGGCCAGATTGCGCGCCGAGGCGAGATCAGCGATCTCGGCAAGGCTTGAGCCCGAGATGGTGGTGCCAAGCTCACTCTTCCAGCCAGCGTAGCGCTTCTCCTTGAAGGCATCCAGACGGCCATCCTTGATGATCGCCTCGGCCTTGAGCAGGCCATGGGCCACCACATCCACGCCGCCGATATGGCCGTGGAACAGGTCCACCGCATCCACCGACTGGCGGCGCACCTTGGCATCGAAGTTGAAGCCGCCGGTGGTGAAGCCGCCCGCGCGCTGGATTTCGATGAGGGCCAGCGTCAACTCCTCCACCGAATTGGGGAACTGGTCGGTGTCCCAGCCATTCTGGTGGTCGCCGCGATTGGCGTCGATCGAACCGAAGATGCCCAGCGCGCCGGCCATGGCGATTTCATGCTCGAACGTATGGCCCGAAAGCGTGGCGTGGTTGGCCTCGATGTTGACCTTCACCTCATCCTCAAGGCCGAAACGCTTCAGGAAGGCATAGACCGACTGGGTGTCGAAGTCATACTGGTGCTTGGTGGGCTCATGCGGCTTGGGCTCGATCAGGATCGCGCCCTTGAAACCGATCTTGTGCTTGTGCTCGACCACCAGTTGCAGGAAGCGGCCGAAGTTGGCCTGCTCGGTGGCAAGGCTGGTGTTGAGGATCGTGTCGTAACCCTCGCGGCCACCCCACAGCACATAGTTGCTGCCACCCAGGCGATGGGTGGCTTCCAGCGCGTCGCGCACCTGGCTGGCGGCCCAGGCATAGACTTCGGGATCGGGATTGGTGGCGGCGCCCGCCATATAGCGCGGGTGGCTGAACATGTTGGCCGTGCCCCACAGCAGCTTGCGGCCATGCTTTGCCTGCAGTTCTTCCAGATGGTCCACCGCCAGGGCGAAGCTCTTGCGGAAGTCGCTGATGCTCTCGGCAGGAGCCATCACGTCGACATCGTGCCAGCAGTAGAAGGGCAGGTCGAGCTTCTCGGTAAAGGCGAGCGCTGCCTCACGCTTGGCGCGGGCGGCGGCCTCGTCCTGCGGGCCCATCAGCCAAGGGCGCTTGAAGGTGCCGGCGCCGAACACATCGCTGCCCGGCCAGCAGAAGGTGTGCCAGAAGCACACGGCAAAGCGCAGGTAATCTTCCATGCGCTTGCCAAAGACCACGCGGTCCTTGTCGTACCAGCGATAGGCCAGATCGTTGTTGCTGTCGGGCCCTTCATAGCGGACCGTGTCGAATTCGGCGAAATAGTCGGCGGACATGTTTATGCTCCCTCTCGATCAGAGCGAAGCGCGCGATAGGCGCTTCTGAATGTTGCGCGCTTGGCGGCAAGGCGTTCGGCAAGGCCCGCCTCTGGCGCGATTTCGGCGCGCACGGCGGGGCGGGTGCAGATGGCGGCAATATCGCCCCCGGTAACGCCGATCTGCGCCAGACGGGCAGCGCCCAGCGCCGGGCCAACCTCGCCACCGTCCAGATAGAGCAGGTGGACGTTGAGCGCGCTTGCCAAAATACGGCCCCAGTGCAGCGAGCGCGAACCGCCGCCGATGACGCTCAGTTCATTCACCTGCGTGCCGGTTTCGCGCAGCACGTCCACGCCATCGGCATGGGCGAAGGCTACGCCCTCCAGCACGGCGGAGGCAAGCCGCGCCGTGTCAGTGTCATGGTTCATGCCCAGGAAGGCGCCGCTGGCGTGCGGGTCATTATGCGGCGTGCGTTCGCCCGAAAGATAGGGCAGGAACAGTTCAGGCCCCGCACCGGGCGTGGCCTGCGCCGCCTTCAGAAAAAAGTCTGCCGCATCCATGCCGCCAAAGGCGCGCGCCGCCCAGTCGACGCAGGAGGCAGCCGAGAGATGCACGCTCATCTGGTGCCACAGGCCCGGCAAGGCGTGGCAAAAGGCATGCACCGCCGAGGCGGGATTGGGGCGAAATGCATCTGTGGCGACAAAGATCACCCCCGATGTGCCCAGCGACAACATACCCTGACCATCGCTGATGACGCCAACGCCCAGTGCGCCGCCGGCATTGTCGCCAGCGCCCGCGACGACGGGCACGGCGTCCATACCCCATTGCTGCGCGATGGTGTCACGCAGATGTCCGGTCACTTCGGTGCCCTCGTGAACGCGCGGCATGTGGCTTTCATCCAGCCCGGTGGCGGCCAGCATCTTGCCCGACCAGCGCCGCGCGCCGACATCGAGCCACAAGGTGCCCGCCGCGTCGGACATGTCGGAGGCCTTCTCGCCGGTCAGGACAAGGCGGACATAATCCTTGGGCAGCAGCACGCTGTGCGTCGCGGCAAAGACTTCGGGCTCATGCTTGCGCACCCACACCAGCTTGGGCGCGGTAAAACCGGGCATGGCGATGTTGCCGGTGATGGCGCGGCTTTCGGGCTCGGCAGCTTCCAGTTCGGCGCATTCGGCATGGCTGCGCCCGTCATTCCACAGGATGGCGGGCCGCAGGGGCTTATCATCGGCGCCCAGCAGGGTGGCGCCATGCATCTGCCCGGCAAGGCCGATGCCGCGCACCTTGGCCCGCAGCGCCGCATCGAGCCCCATCACCGCCATATGCGTTGCACCGACCCAGGCGTCCGGGTCCTGCTCCGACCACAGGTCATGCGGGCGCGACACGGTCAGCGGCGCGGTGCTCTGGCCCCGCACGGTGCCATTTTCATCCACCACCACGGCCTTGATGCCGCTGGTGCCAAAATCAAGGCCCAGATACATCAGTGCTTACCTCGGCTTGAGCGGGTCGATGGTGACGATGGTGCCATCAGGATTGAAGGTGAGCGGGGTCATCTTCACGTTGCGCAGATGGTTTTTGCCCGAAAGCTGGTTGTCGGCGTAGAACAGCCACCACTTGCCGTTCCATTCGACGATGGAGTGATGCGTGGTCCAGCCCGCGACAGGCTTCAGGATATGGCCGGTGTATTTGAAGGGGCCATAGGGATTGTTGCCGATCGCATAATTGAGGAAATGCGTGTCGCCGGTGGAATAGGTGTAGTAATATTTGCCGCCGCGTTTGAACATCCATGAGGCTTCGAAAAAGCGCTTCTCATGGTCGCCGCCCAGCACCGGCTTGCCATGTTCGTCGAGGATAACGGCATCACGCGGCTTTTCGGCAAAGCTCTTCATGTCGGGGTTCATCCGCACGACCTTGCCGGACAGTGCGGGCTTGTTGTCCTGATGCAGGTCGGTGTCCGAACCATTGGGGTCGAACTTGCCGGTTGCCCAGCGCTGAAGCTGGCCGCCCCAGATGCCGCCGAAATACATGTAGCTCTTGCCGTCGCTGTCGGTGAAGACAGCCGGGTCCATCGAGAAGCTGCCGGCAATCGGCTTGGGCTCGGCCTTGAAGGGGCCCATCGGGTTCTTCGAGGTGGCAACGCCGATGCGGAAGGTGCCCAGGCCGTTCTTGTCCTTCGCCTTGTCGCGCGCGGGGAAGTAAAGATAATAGGTGCCGTTCTTGTAGGCGGCGTCAGGCGCCCACATCTGTTTGGAGGCCCAGGGCACATTCTTCACGTCCAGCGCGACGGGGCCGATGGTCACTTTCCCGCCGGGCCGGTCCAGTTCCAGCACGCGATAGTCATGCATGGCATATTCATTGCCCAGATCATCGTCGGGGATGTTGGTGGGCACGTCGTGCGAGGGATAGACGTACATCTTGCCGCCGAAGACATGGGCGGATGGGTCGGCGGTGTAGATGCTCGACACCAGCGGCTGATCGCGGAAAGTCTGCTTTTGCGCCTGTGCGGCAGCGGCGGGCAAAAGCGCAACCGCAGCGGCGACCGTCAGGCGGACGTATGGAATCGGTGCCATGAACCTCTCTCCCATGGATTTTGGTTTGCCAAGCTGGTAGCGCTACCTAAGGGCTTCTGCAACCGTATTCTTTATTATGTATGAGAAATTGATCTGGCGGTCACTCCCCGCGCAATTCGCGCATGATGGTGGCGCGGATGCGGCCATAGGCGGTGCGATCAATGTTGCGCAGAATGCCGCGCTGCTCTTCGGGCAGATGGGCGAGGGGGTGGCCTTCGCCGCGAAAGACGTAATGCTCGAAATAGGCGCGGAAGGCGTTGCGTTCAGCCTGCGGACGCTCGCCAATGGCGATCATGGCCAGCAGCATGGAGAGCATCGGGGCATCCGGGCCGATGGCATGGGCGTCCCACCAATAATTGACGAGCACGTTGAAGGGGGCCTGAGCCTCCACCTCGTGCCACCACAGCTTGGGCAGATAAAGGGCATCGCCCGGGCCCAGATCGGCCACCATGGCTTCGGCCTGCGCCTTGGCGAAGCGAGGGTACAGCTCTGGGTGATCGCGTTCCCGTGTCGCCAGGCTGACAGGTTGGCCGGCCAGCGTATGATCGATGGGGCCGACATAGAGATCACCGATGCTTTCGGGCGGATAGAGGGTGAAGCGCCGTCGCCCGGCCACCACGCAGGCCAGATTGTCCACCGCGTCATAATGGCAGGCGACATGCGAGGCGGTGCCGATCCAGATGCGCGGATGGACGCCGCGCGGTATGGCTTCGACGCGGTTGGCCTCGGCAAAGCCGGGCAGATAGGCCGGCGTCGGCAGAGAGCCCAGATAGGCTGAGCCCAGCGCCGGATCACCCATGCGCTCGAGAATGGCGGTCAGGGCCTTGCCGACCGTGGTGGGGGTGCGGGTGAAGTTGAAACCCTCCAGCTTGTCACCATAGTAATAACGCCCGCCGATGGCAGGTTCGCCCTCGAAATATTCAGCCGGCTGCTGATTGGCGAAACCGGACAGATAGGTGCACAGCGCCTCTGGCGTGGTGGCGTTGCGGCAGGCTGGCCATTGCGTGACTAGGTCGCGCAGCACCATGGGGCGCGCGGCCTGCGTGATGGCCTCCAGCCAGTCGGCGCGATCCGGTTCGATCACATAGTCGTCGACAGGGGAGGGGGTGGGGGCTTGGGCGATCATGGGCATGGGTTCACTGCTCCCGGGTCATGCTTGCGTGATTTTGTTATTTTTGCGCTGGGCGAGGGCAGAGACCTGTCGTTGGGATGCCTGGATGGTGATGGCCGTGGCGAGATGTCCTG
>JAGWMZ010000006.1 GCA_028871475.1 Sphingomonadales bacterium
CTCCTACCCTGCCGGGATCAAAGTTACCGACGTGGAGATGGACGAGATCAACATCCGACGACATGATTTTCATGGCGAATGGAACTACACGATATCCCCGAACCCAACCGAATAAAGCGATAATTTATCAACGGGCCCTAACGTCAAGCCTGACCGAAACCGGCGACCAGCACGCAGCGCGGCGGCAGCGTATCGCCCGAGGGCAGCATCATGAACTGAAAGCCCCGGAACCATGACCAGCCCACGGCCACCGTGGCCATGATTTTGCACAGGGTGGCGATGTCACCAAAAAAGAAGGACTCTGCGACCATAGAACGAATGCCCTTTTCAAGCCTGACAGCTCCGCATTCGTATGGGCGGTTCCTGCAGACTCTCCCGAATAAGGCAGATGTCATCGCGTTTTTGCCCTTGTGTCAACTGAATTCGCAGGCTCTGCGCCGCCCCACTTCCCCCGCCGCGTCGAAGGGCGGCGCGCCATCTGCGATGGCAGCGCGGTCGGGCTCAGCCGGATCAGGCCCGCACCAGCCCGGTCTTGCTCGCTTCGACAGCCCAGCTCGCCGCGGTGCTGATCGGCATGTCGCGCCGCGACACCGCCTCCACCGTGCGGTAATGGCCGACCCATGAGCCGGGGGTGATCTCGCTCACCACATAGCCGCGCCGGTCGTTCGTCCATTTGAGGAAGGGGTTGTCGGCCATCCAGCGTTCGTTGCCCGGGCGCACATCATGCCCGTCCCCGCCCGAGGTGATCGAGGTGGAGACAAATTCCGAGGCGACGATCCTGCTGCCCAGCATCAGGTCATTGGCGAAATTCTGATGCTCGTCGCCGGTGACCACCACCACATTGCGACTGCGACCAAACAGGGCGAAGAGCCTTTCGCGCTGGGCCTGATAGCCGGCCCAGCTGTCCATGTTGAAGAGCGGCGCGGTTCTCGTGTCGTCGGGATTGCGCCGGTCGAGCGGGCACATCATCACCTGCTGGGCCAGACCCTGCCATTGCTGGTGGCTTTGCGCGAAACCGGTGTTGAGCCAGGCTTCCTGCTCGGGGTTGATCATCTGCGCGCCGGGCGCGGTCTGCGCGGCGCAGGCAAGCTGGTAATTGTCGCCGCAGGGCTGATCGGTGCGGTACAGGCGCGTGTTGGGCAGGTGCAGCCGGACCAGATCGCCGTAATCGGCACGCTTGTGGAAATCCACCGTGCCATCGCGCATCAGTGTCGCGCGGCGCACCGGCATATGTTCATACCAGGCCTGCAGCGCCATGCGGCGGCGGGTGATGAACAGCTCCGGTGCGGTGCCGTTCTGGTCCTGATCGCCCGCCCAGTTGTTCTGCACCTCATGGTCGTCATAGGTGCAGAACCAGGGATGGGCCGCGCGCGCCGCCTGCAGGTCGGTGTCGAGCGTGGTCTGGGCATAGCGCAGGCGATAGGCGTCGATCGTGAAAGGTTCCCCGCCAAGATAGCGGCGCACCGGGGTGATCGGCTGGTGATGGTCGTCCAGCTGGAAACCGTTTGAGGCTTCGTAGATGAAATCGCCATAATGGAAGAAGAAATCGAGGTCTTCCTGCGCTGCGTGGCGAAAGGCGGTGTACCAGCCATATTCCAGATGCTGGCAACCCACGGCGGCAAAGCGCACCTTCTCGACCTTGGCACCGGCGGCGGGCAACGTGGCGGCGCGTCCTGTCAGGCTCTTTTGCCCGGCGCAGTGAAAGCGATACCAATAGGACCGCCCCGGCTTCAGCCCGGCGACCTCGACATGGACGCTGTGGCCCAGTTCGGGCGGGGCGACCTGGGTGCCCTTGGCAATGACCGTCTTGAAGCCGTCGTCCTCGGCCACTTCCCAATCGACCGCGACGGGCTTCATCGGCATGCCATAGCCCGGTTCGAGCGGGCGCGGAGCAAGCCGCGTCCAGATCACGAAACCATCGGGGGCCGGATCACCCGCGCAGACGCCCAGCGTGAAGGGATAGTCGCCAAAGCCCAGCGTCTGCGCGCGAGCGGAGGTGAGGATGAAGGGGCTGAGCGACAGGCCACCGACAAGAGCGCGGCGCGACAGGGGGAAAAGGTCCATCATGGCAGCCTGTTAGCCGGCGATCATTGCGGGAATGCTACAATGTATCATTGTTGCGTGACAAAAGACGCAGCGGGTCGGCGTGTTGTCATGTGCGCACAAGCAGTCTTCGACCTGTCGCCAAATTGGGCGTAGAATGGCTGCGGGCCGCAAAGCACCAGGCCCCGCAGGCAGACCCGCGACAGGGCCAGAGACAAACTCCACCCTGCAAGCAAGGAGAGCACCATGGATGCACATGTGAAAGAAGGTGAGGGCGCGCGCTGCCCGATGGGCTTTGGCAAACATGGTCGCACCAATCGCGATTGGTGGCCCAACAGGCTGAATTTGCAAAGGCTTAACCAGCACGCCCCGCGCTCCAACCCGTTGGGCGCCGGTTTCGACTATGCCGCGGCCTTCGCAAAGCTCGACCTGCAAGCGCTCAAGGCTGACCTGACGGCGCTGATGACCGACTCGCAGGACTGGTGGCCTGCCGATTTCGGCCATTATGGCGGGCTGTTCATCCGCATGGCCTGGCACAGCGCGGGCACCTATCGCATTGCCGACGGGCGCGGCGGCGCGGGTGGCGGCCAGCAGCGCTTCGCCCCGCTCAACTCCTGGCCCGACAATGCCAATCTCGACAAGGCGCGCCGCCTGCTCTGGCCCATCAAGCAGAAATATGGACAGGCCATCAGCTGGGCTGATCTCTATGTGCTGGCGGGCAATGTCGCACTCGAATCGATGGGCTTCAGCACCTTCGGCTTTGCCGGTGGCCGGGCCGATACGTGGGAGCCGGAGGAACTGTACTGGGGGCCGGAAGGGACCTGGCTGGGCGATGAGCGCTATTCGGGCGAACGCGAACTGAGCGATCCGCTGGGTGCGGTGCAGATGGGGCTGATCTATGTGAACCCTGAAGGGCCAAACGGCCATCCCGATCCCGTCGCCTCGGCCCGGGACATTCGCGAAACCTTCGCGCGCATGGCGATGGATGATGCCGAAACGGTCGCGCTGATCGCCGGCGGGCACACTTTCGGCAAGACCCATGGCGCGGGCGATCCTTCGCTGGTGGGCCCCGAGCCCGAGGGCAGCGCCATCGAGGATCAGGGGCTGGGCTGGCACAGCACCTATGGCAGCGGTGTGGGCACCGACGCCATCACCGGCGGCCCCGAGGTGATCTGGAGCCAGACGCCGACGCAGTGGAGCAACAACTTCTTCGACAATCTCTTCGGCTTTGAATGGGAACTGACGAAAAGCCCGGCAGGGGCGCATCAATGGGTCGCCAAGGATGCGGGCGACGTGATCCCCGATCCCTTCGATCCGGCGAAAAAGCGCAAGCCGACCATGCTGACCTCCGACCTCGCGCTGCGCTTTGATCCCGACTATGAGAAGATCTCGCGCCACTATCATCAGAACCCCGCGGCCTTTGCCGATGCCTTCGCCCGCGCCTGGTTCAAGCTGACCCACCGCGACATGGGGCCGATCCAGCGCTATCTGGGCGCCGAGGTGCCCGCTGAGCCGTTGATCTGGCAGGACCCTATCCCGCCGCTCGACCATCCGGTGATCGACGAGGCCGATATGGCGGCGCTCAAGGACCGTATTCTGGGGAGCGGCCTGAGCGTGGCGCAGCTCGTCTCCGCCGCATGGGCCTCTGCCTCGACCTTCCGCAATTCGGACAAGCGAGGCGGGGCCAATGGCGCGCGCATCGCGCTGGCACCGCAAAAGGACTGGGAGGCGAACAACCCTGCCGATCTGGCGCAGGTGCTGGCAAAGCTTGAGGCGATCCGCCTGGCGTTCAATGCCTCGGCGGGGGGTGGCAAAAAAGTGTCGCTGGCCGATCTCATCGTGCTGGGCGGCGGCGCGGCCATCGAGAAGGCCGCGAAAGAGGCGGGCAGCGACGTCACCGTGCCCTTCACCCCGGGCCGCATGGATGCCAGCCAGGCGCAGACCGACGTGCATTCCTTTGCGCCGCTTGAACCGCGTCAGGATGGGTTCCGCAATTACGCCCGCGCCGGGCAGCATCTCCTTTCGCCCGAGGAGGCCCTGGTCGACAAGGCGCAGTTGCTGGGGCTGAGCGCGCCGGAGATGACCGTGCTGGTGGGCGGCCTGCGCGTGCTGGGCGCCAATGCTGGCGGCTCGCAGGAGGGCGTCCTCACTCATCGGCCCGGGCAGTTGACCAGCGACTTCTTCGTCAACCTGCTCGACATGGCGACGCGGTGGCGCCCGCTGGAGGGAGGCGACAGCTTTCTGGGCGTCGACCGGCACAGTGGGGCGCCCCAATGGTCAGCAAGCCGTGTCGACCTCATCTTCGGCTCACATGCCGAGCTGCGCGCCTTGGCCGAGGTCTATGCCGCCAGCGATGGGCAGGACAAATTCACCCATGACTTCGCAGCGGCCTGGGCCAAGGTGATGAATGCCGATCGTTATGATCTGACAGCCTGACACAGGAACCGGGGTGGCGGCGATGCCTCCACCCCGGTTTTGACGGCCGCCGGATGCAGATCGTTGGGCGCTCAGCCGAAGAGCTTGATCGCCGTCTTGGCGATCAGTTCACCCTGATGGCGCGCGCCTTCCAGCTCGATGGCGCTGGGCTGGCGGCTGCCGTCGCCACCGGCAATGGTGGTGGCGCCATAGGGAGAACCGCCCACGATTTCGTCGAGCGTCATCTGCCCCTGATGGCTGTAGGGCAGGCCAACGATGGTCATGCCGAAATGCAGCAGATTGGTGATGATCGAGAACAGCGTCACCTCTTGCCCGCCATGCTGTGTGCCGGTGGAGGTGAAAGCGCCGCCGACCTTGCCATTGAGCGCGCCGCGCATCCACAATCCGCCAGCCTGGTCGAGGAAGGCCGCCATCTGCGAGGACATGCGCCCGAAGCGGGTGCCGGTGCCGACGATGATGGCATCATAATCGGCCAGTTCGGCCACAGTGGCGACCGGCGCTTCCTGCTCCAGCTTGAAATGCGCGCCCTTGGCAACGGCGTCGGGAACGGTTTCGGGCACACGCTTGATGTCGACCTGCGCGCCGGCGTCGCGTGCGCCCTGTGCGACAGCACCCGCCATGGTCTCGATATGGCCGTAGCTTGAGTAATAGAGCACCAGAACTTTTGCCATGGGACAGTCCTTTCAAGAAAACCCTATGCCGTCTTGGCAGAGCGCGACAGGCAAGCCATTGTGCCGCCAAGCGGGCCAATCATGCACAAGGATGGTTGCAATAGCGAGGCATTGCTGCGTGCCATGGCGGCGGCGCCGGCTGCCCGGCCTTCACGGACATGCGTTACCCGGCGGGGCGTATCAGACCAAGTTGATCTGTCTGGCAATTTGGCGGGGAGCGACAGCCTTCTGCCTGATGACCGGGCGATCTATTGGCCCGGCCTTTGGCGCTATCGATTGCCTATCCTCCACCACGGCTGCGAAACAGAGGTTTCGCGCCTCGTTGTGATGGATGGAAGGTGATGGATACAAGCTGGCGAGTTGGGGGCTGCACACAGCACCATTCCCTCGTTCTTATGGCACATGAGAGAATGGTGACCCCTACGAGAATCGAACTCGTGTTTCAGCCGTGAGAGGGCCGCGTCCTGACCGCTAGACGAAGGGGCCGTTCACCATTCCAGCTGCCTGACACCCAAAGGTATAAACAGACATCCGACAAGCCATGGCACAAGGCCATGACTGCCCAGCCAAAGCTTGCGAAACCGGCGTTTTTGGCGCCGCTTCATCAGCCTTCGCTGTCTGACGGCGCCGTTAAACGAAGGTGTTGCGGAAGGGAAGCAGAATTTTTGCACAAGCCGTAATTTTATGACAAGGGCGCGACAGCACCTGCCACCCTTGCGCTCCCGCGGCATTGACACGGCCATGTCACACACCGAATACATGAATGGCGCCAGCGGATCGCGGGTTCTTACCGGGCCCCTGATTCAGAACAACCGACAAGATGGAAGTGGCCCGGCAGATGAACGGCAACAGGCAAACCCCATGGGCCGGCATCGCCCTGGCGCTGGTGACCGTCACCCTGCTGGCCTGGGCCGGCCTGCCGCTGCTGGGCCTGCTGGCGGTGGCGGGCGTATGGATCTTCTCCTTCTGGGCCGATCGACTGCGCCCCGAAACCGAGCCCCCGGTGCAGCGGCTGAGCGAGCGGCCCGACCTTGACGCCATCGCGCGCGGAGCCATGGAGGCAACGATCGAGGCGATCAGCCTGCCCATGATCCTGACCGACGAGACGCGCATCCTTGCCGCCAATGCCGCCGCGCGCGAGGCGCTGGGCAACCATCTGGTGGGGCAGGACACGCGCGTCGCGCTGCGCCATCCCGACGCCATCAGTCTGCTCGACCAGCCCGATGGCGCCAGCGTGGTCGCCCCGGCGCTGACGGTCAGCGACAGCCTGTGGCAGCTCACCCGCCACAGCATCGACAACAAATACCGCATCATCGAAATGCGCGACCGCACCGCCGAAGCCGACATGAGCCGTGCCCATACCGATTTCGTCGCCAATGCCAGCCACGAATTGCGCACCCCCCTCTCCTCGATCATCGGCTATGTCGAGACGCTGACCGAGGCGGAGGACAAGGTCGATGCGGCGCTGACCAGGCGCTTTTTGGGCACGGTGCTGCGTGAGGCGCGGCGCATGAACCATCTGGTGGTCGATCTCATGTCGCTCTCGCAACTGGAGGCGGACAAGCACGACCTGCCCGCCGCGCAGATCGACCTCAATCAACTGGCCGCTCGCGTGGTGAGCGAATTTGCCCCTGAACCGGGCGGGCCGGTGAAGGTCGAGCTGGAGCCATCAGGTGAGGCCAGCGGCATGGCGGTGCGCGGCGATGTGAAGCAGCTGGAGCAATTGCTGCGCAACTTCATCGACAATGCGCTGAAATATGGCGACGGCGAAACGCCCGTGAAGGTCACGCTCTCCCCCGGCCCGCGTGACACGGTGCAACTGAGCGTGCGCGACGCGGGCGCAGGCATCGCGCCCGAGCATCTCCCTCACCTTACCCGTCGTTTCTATCGCACCGATCCGGGCCGCAGCCGATCCGTAGGCGGCACCGGACTTGGGCTGGCCATCTGCAAGCATATCGTCGAGCGCCATCGCGGGCGGCTCGACATCGCCAGCACACTGGGGGTGGGCACGACCGTGAGCGTGCGACTGCCACTGGTGCATGAGGCCGCCCTGGCGCGGGCCTGAGACACAGAGACGTTCCGTTCTCCACATACGTCATTCCGCCACGGAAAAATGACAGATTGTCACAAAGCCGTCATCTTGCTTCGCCAGAGAAGCCGGGCGTGAAACAGTGCCTCCGCGCCTTTCATGACGTTTTTGTGACAAATATTTGACAGCGACGACAGCAACGCCCACACGCGGCCTCTGGTTTGAACCGGAGACGAGCAGAAGGCGCCAGGCGCGCGCCGGCCCCGGTCGGAATTGAGGTGGCACAGTGGTTCAGCATACGGTCAAGGCATTCGACGAAGACATCACCAGGCTGCGCGGTTTGATCGCGGAAATGGGCGGATTGGCCGAAGCGGCCATTGGCAAGGCCATGACATCGCTGGTCAAGGGATCGACCGAACTGGCGCAGGCGGTGATCGAACGCGACGCCCGCATCGACGCACTGGAAAGCCAGGTCGATCGCCTTGCGGTGCGCATCATCGCCCTGCGCGCGCCCATGGCCGACGACCTGCGCGAGGTCATCGCGGCGCTGAAAATCGCCGGCATTCTCGAACGCATCGGCGATTATGCCAAGAACATCGCCAAGCGCACGGGGCGAATCGCGGGTCAGGATGGCTTTGGCCCCTTCCCGCTGATCCCTGCCATGGCCGAAATCGCCGCCGAAATGGTGCATGACGTGCTGACCGCCTATGCCGCGCGCGATGCCAATCTGGCGGTCGAGATCGTCGAGCGCGATGCCAAGGTCGATGCCTTTTACGACAGCATCTTCCGCAATCTGGTCAGCTATATGGTGGAAAATCCCTCTGCCGTGGGCACTGCCGCGCATCTGCTGTTCGTGGCGCGCAACCTTGAACGCATTGGCGACCATGCCACCAATCTTGCCGAACAGGTCTATTTCGCCGCCACCGCCGATTATCTGGGCGACCGGTCGGAAAGACCCGAGAACTGACGACCGGTCCGTCCGACCGGAACCTTAAAAGGGGCCTTTTCCCATGAATCCTCCCCGCCTGCTGCTCGTCGAGGACGATCCGGCGCTGGCCGAATTGCTGGAATTCCGCTTTCGCGCCGAAGGCTACGGCGTCTCGGTCACCTCCGATGGTGACGAGGCCCTGCTGCTGGCGGCGGAAGAAATCCCCGATCTGGTCATTCTGGACTGGATGATCGAGGGCACCAGCGGGATCGAGGTCTGCCGCCGCCTGCGCCGCGACAAGGCCACCGCCCATGTGCCCATCATCATGCTGACCGCGCGCGGCGCCGAGGATGACATGATCCGCGGCCTGGAAACCGGGGCCGACGATTACCTGACCAAACCCTTCTCGCCGCGCGAACTGATCGCCCGCGTCTCGGCCATCATGCGTCGCATCCGCCCGGCGCTGGCGGGGGAACTGGTGAATGTCGGCGATCTGACGCTGGATGCCACCGCGCACCGCGTCACGCGCCGGGGGCAGGTCATCTCGCTGGGGCCGACGGAATTTCGCCTGCTCAAATTCTTCATGGAGCATCCGGGCCGTGTCTTTTCGCGCGGGCAGTTGCTCGATGCGGTGTGGGGCACGGACAGCGACATCGAACTGCGCACGGTGGACGTGCATATCCGCCGGTTGCGCAAGGGGATCGAGCAAGAGGGTGCGCCGGACCCAGTCCGCACCGTCCGCTCGGCTGGATACGCGCTCGAAGCGGTCTGACCTGCTTCGTCAGAGGCCAAAACGAAAGGGGCGGTTTTCACCGCCCCTTTTAAATGCTTACTGCGCGCCGGGGGGCGGCATATCGGGCTCGCCCTCCATCAGGCCGCGCCCCACATGGCTGCGGCTGCGGCTGTAGCCGAAATAGACGCACAGGCCGACCACCGCCCAGGCGGCGAACAGCATCTTGCTCTTCATATCCAGGTTGAAGAACAGAAAAAGGCAACCCGCCAGCGACAGCGGCGCGGTGATGAACAGCGCGGGCGTGCGGAAGGGACGATGACGGGTCGGGTCCTTCTTGCGGATTACCATCACGGCCACCGACACGGCGGCAAAGGCGAACAGCGTGCCCGAGTTCGAGATGTTGGCCAGCACGCCCACCGGGAAGAAGGCCGAGAACAGCGCCACGAAGATGCCGGTCAGGATGGTGATGAAATAGGGCGTGTTGAACTTGGGATGGATGCGCGAGAAAGCGGCGGGCAGCAGACCGTCGCGGCTCATCACGAAGAAGATGCGGGTCTGGCCGAACATCATCATCAGAATGACCGAGGGCAGCGCCAAACCGGCGGCCAGGCCGACCAGATTGCCGATCTGCGGCCAGCCGATCTGGCGCAGCGTCCAAGCCAGTGCTTCCTTGGAGCAGACCACCGCCTGGTCTTGAATGGTGGCGCATTTGGCGGCCAGTTCAGGGCTGCCGGGGCTCAGGCCCAGATGGTCAGGGCCAAGCATGGGCTGCGCGCCGACCGAACCGATGACACCGGCGGCAACGAGCAGATAGAAGATGGTGCAGATCGTCAGGCTGCCGATCAGGCCGATGGGCATGTTGCGCTGGGGGTTCTTGGTTTCCTCGGCCGCCGTCGAGACCGCGTCAAAGCCGACATAGGCAAAGAAGATCGAGGCGGCCGCCGCGCCGATCCCGCCAAAGCCAAGCGGCGCAAAGGGGTCGAAATGCTGCATTTTCAGCACCGGCAGCGCCAGAATGCAGAACAGCGTCAGTGCCGTCACCTTGATCGTCACCAAAATGGCGTTGACCGTGGCGCTCTCCTTGGTGCCGATCACCAGCAGCCATGTGACCAGCGAGGCGATCAGCATGGCCGGCAGGTTGATCACGCCGCCATCCAGAGGCCCGCGCACGAAGGTGACGGGGATCTGGATGTGGAAGGCATTGTTGATGAGCCCCACCACATAGCCCGACCAGCCGACGCTGACCGCGCCTGCCGCCACGGCATATTCAAGGATGAGCGCCCAGCCCACCATCCAGGCGATCATCTCGCCCATCACCGCATAGGAATAGGTGTAGGCCGAACCCGAAACCGGCACCATGCTGGCCATTTCCGAATAGCACAGCGCGGCCACGGCGCAGACGAAACCGGCGATGATGAAGCTGACCATCATGCCGGGGCCAGCCTTTTGCGCGGCTTCGGCGGTCAGGACGAAAATGCCGGTGCCGATCACCGCCCCCACGCCCAGCATTGTCAATTGGAAGGCTCCGAGCGAGCGATGGAGCGATTTCTTTTCCGCTGTCGCCAAAATGGCGTCCAGCGGTTTGATGCGACCGAACATGCAGTTCCCCTGAGGCGAATGCCGAGTGGCAAATTTTTTTGGCGAATGCCGAGTGGCAAACTTATTGGCAAACGCCGATTGGGAAAGAAAGTTAACGATGCGCGCAACATTCGCAAGGGGCATATGGCCACTTCGCACCGGAAAGCTGTGGGGTTTCGGGACATATGGCACCGCTTTCCTGCAATGGCCCTTATACTTCCCCCCGCCGCTTCCCTCGTCTATCAGTCTGGTATGTCTACGACCTTTCAGCTCGATACCGCCACCAGCCGGGCCAACCCCACGCCCGCGCCGGTCAAGCGCCTGACCATTCCGGCCATCCGCCGCCGCAAAAAGGATGGCGTCACGCAGGAGCCTGTCGTGATGCTGACCGCCTATACGGCGCGCATGGCGCAATTGCTCGACGAACATTGCGACCTGCTGCTGGTCGGCGATTCGCTGGGACAGGTGATCTATGGCCTGCCCTCCTCGGTGCCCGTCACGCTCGACATGATGATCGCCCATGGCGCGGCCGTGGTGCGGGGCAGTTGGCATTCGGTCGTTATCATCGACATGCCCTTTGGCACCTATGAAGCCAGCCCGCAGCAGGCGTTTGACAGCGCCGCGCGCATCCTGAAGGAAACCGGCGCCGCCGGAATCAAGCTGGAAGGCGGCGAGGCGATGGCCGAAACCGTGCGCTTCCTCACCCAGCGCGGCATTCCCGTGATGGGCCATGTCGGCCTCACTCCGCAGGCGGTCAACATTCTGGGTGGCTATGGCGCGCGCGGGCGAGACCCGGCCGAAGCAGAGAAAATCATCAGCGATGCCAAGGCACTGGAGGAGGCAGGCGCCTTTGCCATCGTGGTGGAAGGGGTGATCGAGCCCATTGCCATCGCCATGACCAAGGCTGTGACCTGCCCGGTCATCGGCATCGGGGGCTCTGCGCAGTGCGATGGGCAGGTGCTGGTGGTGGATGACATGATCGGCATGTTCGAACGCGTGCCGCGCTTCGTCAAACGCTATGCGGATGCGGCAGGGCTGATCGCCCGGGCCGCCGCCGCCTATGCCGAAGAGGTGCGCGCGCGCAGCTTCCCCGGGATCGAACAGACCTATCAACCCAAATAAAGGCCCACGCCGTGCTGACGACTTTCCGCCGCCATTTCACGGGGGCCACCCTGTTCACCGTGCTGTGTCTGGCAGCCGCTGCGGCCTATGGCTGGCATGATTCGCACAGCATCGGGGCCACGGTTTCCATGCTGTGGATCGTGGCCGTGCTGGCCGTGCTGGAAATCTCGCTGTCCTTTGACAATGCGGTCGTCAATGCCTCGGTTCTGTCCGAGATGGACACCGTGTGGCGCAAGCGCTTCCTCACCTGGGGCATGGTCATTGCCGTCTTTGGCGCACGCATCCTGTTTCCCCTTGCCATCGTGGGGATCAGCGCCGGGCTGAACCCGGTGGAGGCGGTGCACCTCTCGCTGACCCATCCTGACCAGTATGAGCAGATCGTGGGCGGGGCCCATATCGGTATTGCCGGCTTTGGCGGGGCGTTTCTGGCGCTGGTCGGCCTCGGCTTTTTCATGGACCCGGAAAAGAACGTCCACTGGCTGGGTTGGATCGAGGACCGGCTGCGCCGCGCGGGCGGCATCAGGGCGGCGGAAATTGCGCTGGTGCTGCTGGTGCTGGTGGCGGTCTCACGCTGGCTGGCACCGCATGAGGGCTTCGTGCTGCTGACCGCCGGCATTCTGGGCATCGTCACCTTCATTCTGGTCGAAGGCATCGGCCATATGCTCGAGGCGCGCAACGCCGCCATGGGCGTGGCGGGGGTCGCGGTCCGTTCGGGGCTGGGCAGCTTCCTCTATCTCAATGTGCTCGACACCTCCTTCAGCCTCGACGGGGTGATCGGGGCGTTTGCCCTGTCGAACAATATGGTGGTCATCGCGCTGGGCCTGTCGATCGGGGCGATCTTCGTGCGCTCGCTCACCATGCTGCTGGTCGAGGCCGGGACGCTCTCGCAATATCGCTATCTGGAGCATGGCGCCTTCTGGGCGATCGTGGCGCTGGGCGGCATCATGCTGGCCAGCACGCTGGTCGAGATCCCCGATGTCGTGACGGGTCTGGTGGGCGCGGCGCTGATCGCGGCATCGCTGGGCTGGTCAGTGAGGACTCGCAAACATGGCGATTAAATCAGACAATTAACACAAAAACCAACCACTGTGGTTATACGGCAACGCCTCGAACCAATTTTCGAGAGGTAGCCGCTTTGCCGTTGCCATCCCTCCCCTGCTTTGGCAGAGCGGTGGCAGGAAGATAATGGGAGGGGAAGGGCGGCTCTTTGGGCCGCCCTTTTTCACGCCAAATGGGTAAAATTTTCCGCTGTTTGCCGCTTGCACGCGCGCAAGGCGCTGTCGCTCAGCTTTGCAGATCGTATTGCCGCAGCAAATCGTAGAGCGTTGGCCGGCTGATCCCCAGCAATCTGGCTGTGCTGGATATGTTGCCCTCGCTGCGGGCCAGTGCCTGGCGAATCACATGACGATCAACATGTTCGCGCGCGGCCTTCAGGTTGAAAGGCAATGTGTCCCCCTCGCCCGGCACGGCAAGATCGAGGTCAGCAGCGGTGACGAGCCGATCATCGGCCATGATCACCGCCCGTTTCACCCGGTTTTCCAGCTCGCGCACATTGCCCGGCCAGTTCCAGGCATCAATCGCCGCCAGCGCATCGCCCGTCATCCCCTTCACCTGCGGGTTCATGGCCCGGGCAAAACGGGTAAGAAAAGCCTTGGCCAACAGCATGGCATCGCCGGGCCGCTCGGCCAGCGAGGGGATTTTCACCACGATCTCGGCCAGACGATACCACAGATCCTCACGGAAGCGGCCCTCGGCGATCATTGCCTCAAGGTTCTGATGGGTGGCGCAGACAATGCGCGTGTCGACCGGAATCGCCTTGCGCCCCCCAATCCGCTCGATCACCCGCTCCTGCAAAAAGCGCAGCAATTTGACCTGCAGCGCAAAGGGAATGTCGCCCACCTCATCCAGGAACAGCGTGCCGCCCTGCGCCTGCTCGATCTTGCCTTCGGTGGTCTTGACGGCGCCGGTAAAGGCCCCTTTCTCATGGCCAAACAGCTCGGATTCCAGCAGATTTTCAGGGATCGCCGCGCAATTGATCGCCACGAAGGCCCCGCTCCTGCCGCTCGCCTCATGCAGCCCGCGCGCCAGCAGTTCCTTGCCGGTGCCGCTGGCGCCCAGCAGCATGACCGAAACATTGGTGGTGGCCACCCGCTCGATCATGCGCGCCACCCGCAGCATTCCGGGCGCGGCGGTGATCATCCCGCCCAGCACGCGATTGTCCGAGGCCACCCGCGCGGCCAGTTGCCGGTTTTCCGCCTCGATCTGCGCCAGATTGAGCGCGCGCCGCACGATCAGCCCCAACTCGTCAATGTCCACCGGCTTCTGGTAGAAATCATAGGCGCCACGCGCGATGGCCGTCAGCGCGCTTTCCCGCGCGCCATGGCCGCTCGCCACAATGACCTTGGTTTCGGGCCTGACGCGCATGATCTCCTCGAGCGTCGCGAAACCCTCGCTCGTGCCATCAGGGTCGGGCGGCAGGCCAAGGTCGAGCGTCACCACGCTGGGTTCCTGCGCGCGCAGGGCGGCAAGGGCGCCAGCCCGGTCGCCCACGATGGTCACGTCGAAATCGTCATAGGCCCATTTGAGCTGCGCCTGCAGGCCGGGGTCATCCTCCACGATCAGCAGTTTGGGGCGGTCGGCCATCATGCAACATCCTGAGCCTGCGCCGCGCTTTCCGCTTGGGCAAGCGGCAGGCGGACGATGAAACGTGTGCCGATGCCTTCCTGGCTCTCGACATCGATGCGGCCCTGCATGGCGCGCACCAGTTCGCGCGCCTCATAGGCGCCGATGCCAAAACCACCGGGCTTGGTGGAGACAAAGGGGCGGAACAGGCGCGTGCGCAGAAAATCCGCGCTCATGCCGATGCCCGCGTCCACCACCTCGATCCGCGCCGATGCTTCGTCGCGCGCGATGGAGAGGAACACGGGAGCCTCGCGCGCGCTGGCATCCACCGCATTCTGCACCAGATGCACCAGCACCTGTTCGATCGAATGGGCATTGCCCGAGACCACGCAAGCGTCGCGCTCGATCACGTCGACCCTGTGGCGAGCGGCAAACTGGGCCGCCACATCCCGCGCAATCGTGCCCAAGGGCACGGGCGCGACCTTCTCCACCTGCCCGCCATAGCGCGACAGCCGCGCCACCAGATGGTTCAGCTTGTCCGCCGAATTGCGCAGCGTCACCAGCATATCGGCGCGGAAATCTGGGTTCTCGGCGTGACGCTGGGCATTGCGGGCCAACAGGGTGAGCTGGCTCGACAGGTTCTTGATGTCATGCATGACAAAAGCGATGCGGCGATGGAAATCGTCAAAGCGGCTCGCCTCGGCCAGCGCCTGCTGGGAATGATGCTCGGCCAGATAGGTCGCCAGTTGCTGGCCCACCACGCGCAGCAGGTCGAAATCCTCCCAATCAAGCTTGCGCGCCTGAGGGGGCCGGGCCAACACGATGGCGCCCACCATGCGGTCAAAATGGCGCAGCGGCACCAGTGCCCAGGCCTGCGGCTCCTCATGCAACCAGCCGGGCACGATGCCCGCCTCGCCCATCTGCCCCGCGCCGGATGCCGCGTCGCGCTCGCGCAGGTCATCGAGGTCGATGATGAAATCATGGGCCTCAAAAAACGCCACCGCCTCAGGCGACAGCGCCGGGTGGCTGACCAGCGCGGCGGGCCAGCGCCAGCG
The DNA here is from genome assembly GCA_028871475.1 of Sphingomonadales bacterium. Classification (GTDB taxonomy): domain Bacteria; phylum Pseudomonadota; class Alphaproteobacteria; order Sphingomonadales; family Sphingomonadaceae; genus Novosphingobium. Next base: position 15,218 of record JAGWMZ010000006.1, read on the forward strand.
CGCCGCCAGCATCATGTCGCCCAGGTCGTCGGGCAGCAGCAGCAGGCCGGCGGGACTGTCGGTGATGTCGGCCACCGCCTGAATGGCACGCTCGTTGAGCGGGGGGGCCTCCTGTGTCTGGCGACTGATCGTCTGGGTAAAGCGCAGCCATTCGGCGCGATAGTCATAGCGATGCTGGAAGAGATGCTTGACAAAGGTCACCCGCAGCCACGCCCGCAGCCGCCGCGAGGGCAAGGTCACCAGCGCCCCGGCGGTGGCCAGAATAACAAAGCTGAACTGCAGCCAGCGCGCGTAATCGCCCCCGGCATAGGCCAGCCATTGCGCCACCGCGATCATCGCCACGAAATAGCCGCCGATGACCAGCAGCGAGACCGAATGGAAGGTCATCGCGCGTGAGGGACGCAGCCGCCAGGCATCACGCCCGCGCATGGCGCCGACCGCCATCAGCACGGCGAACCCCACATCCACCAGCCCATGCAGCGCCGAGAGCTGGTCAGGCCAGGCGCTGTCGAGATAGGCGACGGTGTAGAGGTTGAGCTCGAACACCCAGACCGCGCCCAGCGCCATGGCCGGCCAGCGCAGCATGGCGCGCGCGGCCTGATCGGCGCCCACGAAGAGATTGTGCACCAGCACCAGCGAGCCCACCACCGCCAGCATCGGCAGCATAACATTGAACCGCGCCACCACCGGCTCCTGCGGCAAACCCGTGCCCACCCGACTCTCGACGAGAAGCAGCATCGGTGCCAGCAGGTCGACCGCGGCCAGCGCAATCAGCACCGGGCGCACCTGACGCACGCTGGTATGGCGCCCGTCACTGGCAAAAAGTCGGTAAAGCACGGCCAGCCAGGTAAGGTTGCGCAGGGCGAGCAGTGCGACGGTGGTGAGGCTCTGCGCCCCTTCCACCGCGCTGGAAAGGCACCACAGCGCTTCACACGCCAGCGCGGCGATGATCGCCGCCCCCGCCTGCCCGAAACGGTCCCGCTGCCCCCACAGCATCACGGCCACCGTGACCGCCGCGCAGGCGCCCGCCGCATGGGTGCTGCTGGCGGTCGCCGCCCAGAGCGTGTCGGGCGCCTGTGGATTCATCGCGCGCCCTCGTGCCAGATCACCACGCGCAAGGTCTGCAGGATGATCAGAATGTCGAGGAAGGGTGTGTAATTCTTGACGTAATAGAGGTCGTATTCGAGCTTGTTGCGCGAATCCTCGATCGAGGCGCCATAGGGATAGTTCACCTGTGCCCAGCCGGTGATGCCCGGCTTCACCATGTGCCGCTCGGCGTAATAACGCAGTTTTTCCTCCAGATCGGCGACAAATTCAGGCCGCTCGGGGCGAGGACCAACAAAACTCATCTCGCCTTTCAGCACGCTCCACGCCTGGGGCAGTTCGTCGATCCGGGTCTTGCGCATGAAGCTGCCGATGCGGGTGACGCGCGGGTCGTTCTGGCTGGCCCATTGCGCGCCATTGGCCTCGGCATCCTCGCGCATGGAGCGCAATTTGATGACATCGAAGGGCTGGCCGAACAGGCCCACACGGGTCTGGCGGTAAAAGGCGGGGCCCTTGCTGCCCAGCTTCACCAACAGGGCAAAGAACAGGATGATCGGCGCGGTGAGCGTCAGCAGGATCAGGCTGAAGACGATGTCGAACACGCGCTTGGCCGCGCTGGAAAAGCTGCGCCCGGCCGAAAAGCCATCGGAGAAGATCAGCCAGCTCGGATTGACCGTATCGAGATCGACACGCCCTGTCTCGCGCTCCACAAAGGAGGAGAAGTCGTTGACATGGACGCCCGCCGTCTTGATCCGCAGCAGATCTTTCAGCGGCAGGGCATTGCGCCGCTCCTCCAGCGCCAGCACCACCTCGGACACGCCCAAATTCTCAACATGGCGCTTGAGATTGTGGATGGCGCTACGCGCAATGGCCTCTTCCACCACCACCTGCGTGCCTTCGATCATCCCGACATAGCCGACGATGACGAAGCCCGCCGAACCGCTCTCGGCCAGTTCGCGCAACCGCTGGGCCCGCGCGCCGGCGCCCAGCACCAGCACGCGGCGGCGAAAGGCCGATGTGCCCAGAATGCCCCCCACCACCAGCCGGTTGAGCACCAGCAGCCCGCCTGCCGCCACCATCGCGTAGAAAAAGGTCGATCGCCAGATACCGCTGCTGCCCATCACCGATTCGCAGGCGGCCAGCGCGATGATGCCCAGCGAAATCGCCACCAGCAGCCGCGCCGAGGCAAAACGCACCGAGCGCAGCGCATCGGCGCCATAGACACCCACGGCAATCATCGCGGTCAGGATCATGGCGGTAAACACCGCCAGCGGGCGGATGCGATCATCCAGCGGGCCCGAGGCCATGCCCAGTTGTTCGGCCCGCAGACGCCAGGCGAAATCGCCCGCCATCATCAGCAACGCCAGATCAATCAGCCCCAGCAGCAGAACCGCATGGGGAATGTAATGTTTGAACAGGCGGATCATGGAAGGCGGCCATTGCTGCGTGGGGCCCGCAATGATCGGACCTTGCACCATGGCCTAAAGGAAAGCCGTAAAATGTCGGTAAATTTGACAGGCCAAGCGGCGGCGGCAGGCCAGAAAACCCCATAAAACGGCGACACCACCAGCGGCGGTGTCGCCGGATTTTACAGGAGCGAACGCTTAGCGATGCGAACGCCATGCCGCCCCGCGCGCCGTTGTGCTTATTTCGCGCTCGTCAGGAAGCGATAGCGCATGTGGTGCATGTAGGTCTGGCCCGGGTCCAGCCGCGCCGAACCGAAATTGGGATGGTTGGGCGTATCGGGAAAGCGCTGCGGCTCCAGCGCCATGGCGCTGCCCTGGCGATAGATCACCGAGCCCTTGCCCACGATCGTGCCATCGAGGAAATTGCCCGAATAGAACTGCATTCCCGGCTGGTCGCTCCACACTTCCAGCACACGGCCAGTCGCAGGGTCTTCCACACGCGCGCCCAGTGAAAGGCCGCTGCCCTGACGGTCGAGAACCCAATTATGGTCATAGCCATGCGCCAGAACGAGCTGTTCCTCATGCCCGTCGGTGACGCGCGCGCCGATGCGAGTGGGCTTGCGGAAATCAAAGGCCGTGCCGGCGACGGAGCGCATCTCGCCCGTGGGGATCAGCCCCGCATCGGTGGGCGTGTAGCGCGAGGCCGGAATCGTCAGCAGCTGATCCATGATCGACTTGCCGGACAGGGCGCCCGACAGGTTGAAATAGCTGTGATTGGTCAGGTTGACGATGGTCGGCTTGTCGGTGGTGGCGCTGTAGTCGATCGCCAGTTCGTTCTTCTCGTTCAGGCGATAGGTGGCGCGCGCGGTCAGCGTGCCGGGATAGCCTTCCTCGCCATCGGGGCTGGTGTAGGACAGGGTCACGCTCGCCTCGGGCCCGCTCGTCACCTTCTCGATGGTCCACAGCTTGTGATCAAAACCGGTGGTGCCGCCATGCAGCGACTGGGCGCCGTCATTGATGGAGAGCTGATAGGCCTTGCCATCCAGCGTGAACTTGCCCGCCCCGATGCGGTTGGCATAGCGGCCGATGGACGCGCCGAAATAGGGCTCCTTGCCGAGATAGGGCGCCAGCGTGTCAAAGCCGAGCACGACATCATCCACATGGCCATGGCGGTCAGGCACGGACAACTGCTGGATCACCGCGCCCCAGGCCAGGATGCGCACCGTCATGCCCTTGGCATTTGTCAGGGTAACCGACTCGACACTCTGCCCGCCGGGCGTGGTGCCGAACACCGAGCGATCCGCACGCGCGGCCTGGGCCGAGGTGGCCAATAAGGTCGATGCGGCCAGTGCCACACATGCCGTTCCGAGCCCGCTCGCCTTCATCCTTGTCATTCCTTTACCTCTCTTCATGCCGCTTGCCGCAAGCTGCAGGGTCATCCGCCGCGCATTTATAACTCAGACAGTTTGACGGCAATGGACAAGTTTGGCCAGCCCCCGCGCAGCATAAATCGATCGTTTCATGAACTGGGGAAGCCGCAAGGCGATGGCGCGCGCCAAAACAAAGGCCCGCAAGCGATGCACGCTGCGGGCCCTGTCTGCATAGGTTTGATCTGGTACGGGTGGTCGGACTCGAACCGACAAGTTGTTGCCAACGGCGGATTTTGAATCCGCTGCGTCTACCATTCCGCCACACCCGCATGAGCGGCTCTTGCAAGCCCCTTGCGTCAGGCTCGCCTAGACGAGCTTTTCGCGCGGATCAATCCCCCAGCCGGATCAATCCTTGAGGGCGCCTGCGAGAATCTTGTGCAGACGTGAATGAAGTGCATCATTGCCCGCCAGCACCTGTGCATCGCAAACCGGCTGCGACACGCCGCGCCAGTCCGACACGAAGCCACCAGCCTCACGCACCAGCAGGCAGCCTGCCGCCGTATCCCAAGGCTTGAGGTTGCTTTCCCAGAACCCTTCGTAGCGGCCAGCCGCCACCCAGGCCATGTCGAGCGAGGCCGCGCCAAAGCGGCGGATGCCCGCCACCTGGGGCGCCAGCGCCGCATAGATCTTCTGCCATTCCACCGTGTCGCCATGGCCGGCGAAGGGAATGCCCGTGGCGATCAGGCTTTCATCCAGATGGCGGCGGCCCGACACGCGCAGGCGGCGGTCATGCAGCCAGGTACCGCGCGCCTTTTCCGCCCAGAAGCTTTCATCGGTGATCGGCTGATAGATCAGGCCCGCGATGACATCGCCCCAGCCGCTGCCATCCAGCTTGGGCTCCTGCGCGGCGATCGAGATCGCGAAATGCGGGATGCCATGCAAGAAGTTGCTGGTGCCATCGAGCGGGTCGATGATCCAGCGCGGCTTGGTCGGGTCCCCCTCGATGATGCCGCCTTCTTCCAGCACGAAACCCCAGTCGGGGCGCGCCGCGCGCAGTTCATCATAGATGGTGCGCTCGCTGTGCTGATCGGCGCGGCTGACGAAATCGGCAGGGCCCTTGCGGCTGACCTGAAGGTGCTCGACCTCGCCGAAATCGCGGCGCAGGCGTTGGCCTGCCTTGCGCGCGGCGCGCTCCATCACGCGGATAAGACCTGAAACGACACTCACAGAGGGAATTCCTGAATTTTTGGAGAAAGGCGGCGGGTCGTCACCAGCCCGCCCGCCGGATATTAGGCTGCCTTGCCGACGTAGGTGCGCTCGTAAACGTTCACCACGATGCGGGTGCCCGATTCGATATGGGGCGGCACCAGCACGCGCACGCCATTGTCGAGCACGGCGGGCTTGTAGCTGGAGGAGGCGGTCTGCCCCTTCACCACGGCGTCGGCCTCGACGATGGTGGCTTCCACCTGCTCGGGCAGCTGCACGCTGATGGGGCGCTCGTCATACATTTCGAGCACGGCGGTCATGCCGTCCTGCAGGAAAGCCGCGGCATCACCCAGCAGGTCCTTGGGCAGGGTGATCTGGTCGTAGGTTTCCACATCCATGAACACCAGATCCTCGCCCTCGGCATAGAGGAACTGGAAGTCCTTCGTGTCGAGACGGACACGTTCCACCGTGTCGGCGCTGCGGAAACGCACATTGGTCTTGCGTCCGTCGATCAGGTTCTTCATTTCGACCTGCATGAAGGCGCCGCCCTTGCCGGGCTGGGTATGCTGGGTCTTGGCGACTTTCCAGATGCCCTTTTCATATTCGAGAATGTTGCCGGGGCGGATATCGACGCCGCTGATCTTCATGGGATGAACCTTTGATGCGAAAGAGCGAATTTGGTGGCCGAAACGGCGCAAGCGGCGCCCTTAGCGCGCCTTGGCGTCTGTGGCAATGTTTGTGGGTGGCTGGCGCTGCGCTGACAGTCAGCGGCGGCGCGCTCAATGCCAGCGAGATCGGGCCGGTGGCCGTGATGAAGCAGGGCAATTACTGGTGCGAAACGCCGGGCAATGCGCTGGGCCGGGCCGGCATTCACCAGCCCGATCAGGATTTTTCGATTAAGCACGCCTCGATCTATGCCTCGGGCGGGCAGACCGGCACCTATCTGCTGACCGGCGATGTGATCCGCTTCACCAGCGGCCCGCGCAAGGGCGACTCGTTCCGCCGGGTCAGCGAAAATTTCCTGCGCAAACGCGGGCCCGACGGGAAGGATACCGACATTCGCTGCATCCGCTCGGTGCTCAACAATGCCGAGGCGAACGAACCGGCCCCGGCCAAACCGTAAGCCGTTGACCGCAGGCCGGGCGTCAGATGCGCCCGGCCCTGCCCCCCACCTTGCCGGCCACGCGGCGGTAGATCCAGGCGACACCACCAAAGAACACGACCAGCGCCGCGGCATCGGCCCAAGGGTTCTCCTTGATGATCTGCAGCGGCGTCGCGCTGTTCGTCACACCCGCCAGAATGGCGAAGACGACGCCAAACAGGCTCTCCCCCACGATAAGGCCGGTGGCCGCCAGCATGCCCAGCCGCTCGGCCAGATCAGGATTGACGCTGCGCCGGGCCCAGCGATCGTAAAAATGGCCGATCACCGCGCCCAGCGGGATGAACAAGGTCAAGGCCATCGGCAGATAGATGCCCATGCCCAGCGCGAGCGGCGGCAACATGCCCTTGCCCGTCTTGCGCAGAACCTCGTCGATGACAATGACCACCGCGCCGATGGCTGCGCCAAGGCCGATGAGGCTCCAGTCGAGCTGGCCGCCCAGCACGCCCTGCGCCAGCGTGGAAATCAGCGCGGCCTGCGGCGCCGCCAGCGCATTGGGCCCGGCGCCCGGCACGCCGACAAAGCCGAAACGCGCATTGAGCAGCGAAAGCACCGGCGGAATGACCAGCGCGCCAAACACCACGCCCAGCACCAGCGCCACCTGCTGGCGCCAAGGCGTTGCGCCGACCAGTTCACCGGTTTTCAGATCCTGCAGATTGTCATTGGAAATGGTCGCCACGCCAAAGACGATGGCCGTCACGAAGAGCGAAAAGGCCACCAGCGCCCGCGTCGCCGCCGGATCGATACCGCGCCCGAAAAAGGCTGCCAGAAGCAAGGCAATGCCCAGCGCCGAGATGATCCCCGTACCCGACACCGGCGAGTTCGACGCACCGATAAGCCCGGCCATATAGCCGCAGACCGAGGCGATCACGATGCCGATGATCAGCACATAGGCGATGGTGGCCAGCAACACCGGCCAGAAATGCGCCTCGATGGGGCCACCGCGGGCAAAGTTCGCCAGCAGCAGGCCGATGGGCATCATGGCCGCCACGATCACCGCACCGACGATGCCGATGGGCAGATCCTGCTCGGTCAGCGCCAGCGTGGCACCCTGCCCGGCCTGGCGCGTGCGCTGCGCGGCAATGGCGCCAGAAATGCCCTTCACGATGGGCCCGATCACCCGCAGCAGCGTGTAAACCGCCGCGATGCCGATCGTGCCAGCGCCGATGATCCGCACCTTCAGCTTGAAGGTCTCGCCGATCACTGCGCCAATATCCGCAGCGCCTGCCATGCCATGCGTGTAATAGGGCACCAGCACGCCCCAGCTGATGAGCATGCCCACCAGCATCGCCACGCCCACGCCCAGCCCGACCAGATGGCCAACGCCGATCAGCGCCATGGAAAAGCTGGTCGAGGCCTGGCTGAGGCTGGCACCGACGCGAAAAGGCCGCGCGGCCTCCTCCGCCACAAGGCCCAGCTTGGCCAGCAGCGCATAACCCAGCGACACGCCGGAACCCGCCACGATGGCATCGAGCCCCTTGCGATTCTCCTCCTCGCCTTCGTGATCATCCGCGCCGCCGCCCGCGCCCACTTTCAGCACTTCGGCCGCCGCAACGCCCTCGGGATAGGGCAGATCCGTCCCTGTCACCAGCGCGCGACGCAGGGGTACCGAATACATCACGCCCAGAATGCCGCCCACGCCGATCACCGCGACGGATTGCCAATAGGGGAAGTCCACCCACCAGCCGATCATCAGCAGGCCGGGCAGCACGAAGATGATCGCGCTGAGCGTGCCGGCCGCGCTGGCGATGGTCTGCACGATGTTGTTTTCCTGAATGGTGGAGCCGCGCATCTGGCGCAGCACCGCCATGGAAATCACCGCCGCCGGAATCGAGGTAGCAAAGGTGAGGCCGATCTTGAGCCCGAGATAGACATTGGCGGCGGTGAAGATCACCGTCAGCACGGCGCCCAGAATGATGCCGCGAAGGGTCAGTTCGCGCGCCGGCTTTGCGAGCGGCGATTTGGAAAGTGTGGCTTGTGTCATGGGTGACTGATGGCACGGCGGCAGGGGTTATGGAAGGCCCCTGCCGCGCACTCTTCACACCGATGTCAGCAAGCGGGCCCGGCGAAGGATCAGGCCGCGTGGATCGCCGCAATCAGCGCCTGCACATTGGCCACCTCGTCGCCCTGCCAGATCGCACTGGACACGGCGAGGAAATCAGCGCCCGCACGCACGATGGGGCCGCAATTGTCCGGCTTGATGCCGCCGATCGCCACGCAGGGAATTTCGAAGACCGTCTGCCAGCAGGCCAGCGTCGAAAGCTTGGCGGTATGCTTGGTTTCCTTGGTGGTGGTGGGATAGAAAGCGCCAAAAGCGACGTAATCGGCCCCCGCCTCGCCCGCACTCATCGCCAGATGGCGGCTATCGTTGCAGGAGACGCCGATCTGCGCGTCAGGGCCCAGCCGTTCGCGCGCCTCACGCGGGTCGCCATCGTCTTGCCCCAGATGGACACCATCAGCGCCCAGCCGCTTGGCCAGGCTGACCGAGTCGTTGACGATGAAGGCCACGTCATGCTGCGCACAAATCGCCTGCAAAGGCTGGGCCAGAGCGGCCGCGGCATGTTCGTCCAGTCCCTTCACGCGGAACTGGAAAGCTGCCACGCCGTGCTTGTTCTTGACGCTGGCGGCCAGAACCCGCTCCAGCCGCTGCGGGAAATCGCCCGTCACGTCTAGCGGCGAGATCAGATAGATCTTGGTGCGCGGGCGCAACTCTGGCTCCACCTCGTCGCCAAAAGAGGTTTCATCGGGCAGGATGCCGGTGTCGAAGGGATCGTCGGGAAGTTCGTCGGACATGGGCGCGCTCTAGCCCCAAGCGGGGACAAAGGCAACGCGAGGCGCCCGCGATACAGGGGGGACTGCCCGAAACGCGAGCGGCGCCGGTTCTCTCTCCCATCCAGCGCCCCGCACGCGGGGGGCGGGATGGGAAAACGAACCGGCGCCGCTGCTCGCCGAAATGTCGCATGTCGGTCCAATTGGCGAGACCCACATGCGCTTAGGGCGATTATCCCGAATCTATTCCTTACCTTTGTAGATTTTCACCAGCTTGTCCAGCATGGCAAGCGCTTCGGCGCGCGGGCGCTGGAAGGTGTTGCGCCCGATGATCGACCCATTGCCGCCACCGGCCAGAATATCACGGGCGTCCTGATAGACGGCATCGGCCCCCTTGGCCGCGCCGCCCGAGAAAACGACGATACGGCGACCGGCAAAACACGACTGCACCACATGCTTCACGCGCTCGGACTGCTGCGACCAGTCATGGCCTTCATAGGCCTTCTTGGCCTCGTCCTGCTCGATATGGTCTGAGGGCAGCTTGACCTTGACGATATGCGCGCCGATCAGCGAAGCGATATGCGCGGCATAAGCGCCGACATCGAGCGCCAGTTCGCCGCTCTTGGGCAGCTTGCCGCCGCGCGGATAGGACCAGATCACCGTGGCAATGCCAACACTGGCGGCCTCTTCGCGCAGTTCGCGGATTTCCTCGATCATCTCGAAAATATCGTCCGAACCAGGATAGATGGTGAAGCCAATCGCCGAGCAGCCCAGGCGCAGCGCGTCAGCCACGCTGCCCGTGACGGCCTGATTGGCCGAGGTGCCCCAGCTGTTCGAGCTGTTGAGCTTGAGGATCGTGGGGATTTGGCCGGCGAATTTGTCGGCGCCCGCCTCCAGCATGCCCAGCGGCGCGGCATAAGCCGAAAGACCCGCGTCAATCGCCAGCTGGTAATGGTAGTGCGGGTCATAGGCGTCCGGGTTCACGGCAAAGCTGCGCGCCGGGCCATGTTCGAAGCCCTGATCGACAGGCAGGATGATCAGCTTGCCGGTGCCACCCAGCCGGCCCTGCGACAGGATGCGATAGAGCTGCGCCTTCACACCGGGGTTGTCGGATTCGTAATTGGCGAGGATCTTCGCCACGGCCTTCGTCGTCATACAGGCTCCTGTCGGGTGTCGAGACTGGGTTTATGCATAGGTATGCAGCGGTGGAGGGGATAGCCATTCCTCCCACAATTCGCAACTGCGGAAATCAGGCGACTGGAACTATTTTCGCACCAAAATGCCCATCAAAACGCTTCCCAGCGCCTTTCTGAGCGGAAAATCGACATATTTCGCGCAAAACAGCGCGCAGGCCACCACCATGACGAGAAAGACCGTCAGGCTCAAGCCCACCGGCCAGCCCTGACTATAGCCGACAAGTATGACAGGATAGGTCCAGAAGTAGTGAACGGCATAAAGCGGATAGGACAGATCGCCCAGCCACTCGCCAAACCCGCGCCATCCCTCGGGCACCTCCAGCCGCGCGCCTGCCCAGACCAGCGCGGGCGAAGCCAGCAGAATGAAGCCCAGATCATAGCCAAAGCGGGCCCATCCCATCAAAGGCGCCAGCAGCAGCAGCGGCACCACGCAAAGCGCGAGCAAGGCACGCCGGCTCACCCGATGCGGCCTGCTGCCCAGCAGGCGCGACAGCACCATGCCGCAGAGGAAGGAAAATATGGTGCGCACCATGCCCAGATGCACATCGTGCCAGCGGTACCCCATCTTCACCACGGAGGCGCCGCTGTCGAAGGGCGTGAAGGCCTGCGTTACCGCCAGATCGCCCACCAGCACCAGCGCCATCATCCCCACCAGGGCGACGAGCGCCCGCGTCGAGCGGCGGATTGCAAAGCAGGCCATCAACCAGTTCGCGCCAAACTCCATCAGCAAGGACCATGCGGGCGGGTTGATCGGCGCGATGTCACGCCCGGTCACGCTGGGCAGGAAGAGCATGTTGGCACCAAGGCCGCTCAGCAATGTGCCCCAGCCGATGTCGGTGGCATCGCGCGCCACCAGTTGCGCCAGCCATCCGAAGCAAAGGGCGAGGCCGCAAAGATGCATCGGCCACAGGCGGATGAAGCGCCGTGCCATGAACTCACCCGTGCCCAGCCCTGCGGCAAAGCGCGCGCGATAGGTGTGATCGAGCACGAAGCCGGAAAGCACAAAAAAGAAGTCCACCGCCAGATAGCCGGCGGGGACAAAATCATTGTCGAAATGGAAGATGGCAACAGCAAGAGCGGCAAGACCACGCATGGCATCCAGCGTGACGAACCGCCCTCGCCCTGTTGCGGAACTCTCCGTCAGCGTCAGATCTCCAGAGCCTTCACGCCGGGCAGCACGCGCCCTTCCATCCATTCGAGGAAAGCGCCGCCCGCCGTCGAGATATAGCTGAAATCACCCGCCACGCCCGCGTGGTGCAACGCCGCCACCGTATCGCCACCACCGGCAACCGAGACCAGCGAGCCCTCCTTGGTCAGCGCCGCAGCGATCTTGGCCAGTGCCACGGTGGCCGCATCGAAGGGCACGGTTTCGAACGCGCCCATCGGTCCGTTCCACACCAGCGTGCGGCAGGTCTTGAGCGCATCGCCCACCGATTCCACCGCCGAAGGGCCAACGTCGAGGATCATCTCATCCTGCGCCACTTCATGCACATTGGTGGTGCGCAGCGAAGGCGGATTGGCCTCGAATGTCTTGGACACCACCACCTCATAGGGCAGATGAATGGTGCAACCGGCTTCATCGGCAGCATCCATGATCGCCTCGGCGGTGCCGGTCAGGTCATGCTCACACAGGCTCTTGCCGACATTGACGCCGCGCGCGGCCAGAAAGGTGTTGGCCATGCCGCCGCCGATCACCAGATGATCGACCTTGGTCACCAGATGTTTGAGCACATCGAGCTTGGAGGACACCTTGGCCCCGCCGACCACCGCCGCCACCGGCTTGACCGGATTGTCGAGCGCCTTGCCCAGCGCCTCCAGTTCGGCCTGCATGCTGCGGCCTGCGTAAGCGGGCAGCACATGGGCCAGACCTTCGGTGGTGGCGTGCGCACGGTGAGCAGCCGAGAAAGCATCGTTCACATAGAAATCGCCATTGGCGGCGATCGCCTTGACCAGCTCGACGTCATTGGCTTCCTCGCCCGGCCAGAAACGGGTGTTTTCCAGCAGGCCAATGTCGCCATTGCCCAGAATGCCCACCGATTGCTTGACCACATCGCCGGAAATTTCAGGGATGAACATCACCTCGCGGCCCAACACCTTCTCAACCTCGCCCACCACCAGGCTGAGCGACTGGTTGGGGTCACGCTTGCCCTTGGGGCGGCCGAAATGGGCCAGCAGCAGGATCTTGGCGCCCTTTTCGGACAGATCCTTGATGGTGGGCAGCGCCGCGCGGATGCGCGTATCATCGGTCACCGCGCCGTCCTGCATCGGCAGGTTCAGGTCCACGCGCACCAGCGCGACCTTGCCGGCAACATCACCCAGATCATCCAGCTTGCGGAAATTGGCCATACTATCCCCCACGCCCACAGGGCGGCATACAGTCTTGGTTCCACCCCCTAAGGTGATGGAGCAGAAAGAAAAAGGGCGGGACTTTCGCCCCGCCCCATTTTTGGATCAGAGCAGCTTGCCCATCACGCCGGCCGTGTCGACCATGCGGTTGGAGAAGCCCCACTCATTGTCATACCAGCTCAGCACGCGCACCATCTTGCCTTCCAGCACAGCGGTTTCCAGGCTGTCGATGGTCGAGGAATGCGGATCATGGTTGAAGTCGCCCGAAACCAGCGGTTCCTCTGTGTAGGCCAGAACACCCTTGAGCGGACCTTCAGCGGCTGCCTTCAGAACGCTGTTCACTTCCTCCAGCGTGGTGTCGCGCTTGGGGGTGAAGGTCAGGTCGACGACCGAGACATTGGGGGTCGGCACGCGGATCGACGAACCATCCAGCTTGCCCTTCAGCTCGGGCAGCACCTCGCCCACGGCCACGGCAGCGCCGGTGCTGGTGGGGATCATGTTGAGGGCAGCGGCGCGGGCGCGACGCGGGTCCTTGTGGATCTGGTCGAGGATCTTCTGGTCGTTGGTGTAGCTGTGGATCGTGGTCATCAGACCGCGCTCGATGCCGATGGCCTCATGCAGCACCTTGGCGAAAGGTGCCAGGCAGTTGGTGGTGCAGCTGGCGTTCGAGACGATCAGATGGTCGGCGGTCAGCTTGTCGTGGTTGACACCATAGACGACCGTAAGGTCAACCTTCTTGCCCGGCGCCGAGATCAGCACGCGCTTGGCGCCCGCCGTCAGATGCTTGCTGGCGCTCTCGCGGTCCACGAAGAAGCCGGTGCATTCCAGAGCAATGTCGATCCCCTGCGCGGCGTGCGGCAGGTTGGCGGGGTCCTTCTCGGCGGTCACGTGAATGCGCTTGCCGTTGATGACCAGATCGGTGCCGTCCACCTCGACGGTGCCGGGGAAAGTGCCATGCACGCTGTCACGCTTGAAGAGCAAGGCATTGGCCTTGGCATCGGCCAGATCGTTGATCGACACCAGTTCCAGACCGCAGTCGGGACGCTCCAGAATGGCGCGCGCGACGTTGCGGCCAATGCGACCGAAACCGTTGATCGCTACCTTCACAGCCATGTCTTGCTCCTCTTTGAAAAAAACTTCTCAGGCGCCAAGAACCGCGACGATCTGCGGCGTGATCTTGGCGGCGGTAAGGCCGAAATAATCATACAGCGCGGCAGCCGGGGCGCTGGCGCCAAAGGTGTCGATGCCAAAGCGCAGGCCGTCGGGCCCGGTGATCGCTTCCCAGCCGAAGGTCGTCCCCGCCTCGATCGAAACCTTGAGCACATCGGCGGGCAGCAGGTCGGCCTGATAGGCTGCGTCCTGAGCACGGAATAGGCCCATCGACGGCATGGAGACCACATCGGCACCGATGCCCTGTTCTTCAAGGGCCGCGCGCACGGCAACGGCGATTTCCACTTCCGAACCCGTGGCGACCAGCACCACCTTGCGCGCGGCGCCGGCAGCCTCAAGGCGATAGGCGCCCTTGGCCGACAGATTCTCGCCAGAGCCTGCCTTGCGCAACTGGCTGACGTTCTGACGCGTCAGCGCCAGCACCGTCGGGCCATCGGCCTTTTCCAGCGCCAACTGCCAACATTCGGCGGTCTCGATGATGTCGGCGGGGCGGAACAGCTCCAGGTTGGGGATCATGCGCATGCTCATCACATGTTCGATCGGCTGGTGCGTGGGACCATCCTCGCCCTGGCCAATCGAGTCGTGAGTCAGCACATAGACGACGCGCGCCTGCTGCAAAGCAGACATACGAATGGCATTGCGGCAATAATCCGAAAACACCAGGAAGGTGCCGCCATAGGGAATGACGCCGCCATGCAGCGCCATGCCGTTCATGGCCGCCGCCATGCCGAATTCGCGAATGCCGTAATAGACATAACGCCCGCTGTAATCGTCAGCGGTGAGCGGCGTGGTGGCCTTCACCTTGGTCAGGTTCGAGCCGGTGAGATCGGCGCTGCCGCCGATCAGTTCGGGCACCAGCGGGGCCAGCACGCCAAGCGCCAGTTCGCTGGCCTTGCGGGTGGCGACCTTCTGGTTGTCTTCCAGCCAGGTGGCAAAGGTGGCCTCAGCCTCTTCCAGCGAGGGCAGTTCGCCGGCCATGCGGCGGGCAAATTCCTGGCCCTGCGCATCGGCAGCCAGACGCCCGGCCCAGGCGGCATGGGCCGCAGCCCCCTTCGCGCCCAGCGAACGCCAGTCGGCCAGAATTTCGGCGGGCACTTCAAAGGGCGGCAAGGTCCAGCCCAGCGCCTCACGCGCGGCGGCGATTTCCGCGTCACCCAGCGGCGAGCCATGCACATTATGCGTGCCCTGCTTGTTGGGGGCGCCCTTGCCGATGATGGTGCGGCAGGCGATCAGCGAGGGACGCGGATCGGCCACGGCCTCGGCAATCGCGCGCTCGATGTCCGCGAAATTGTGACCGTCGCACGCCACCACATGCCAGCCGGTGGCACGGTAACGGGCGGGAATGTCCTCGCTGGTCGAAACCTTGGTGTCGCCGTCGATGGTGATGCGGTTATCGTCCCACAGCACATTGAGGTGGCCCAGCTTGAGGTGCCCGGCCAGACCGATCGCCTCATGGTTGACGCCTTCCATCAGGCAGCCATCGCCAGCGACCACGAACGTCTTGTGGTCGACCAGATCGCTGCCGAAAGTGGCGTTCAAATGACGCTCGGCGATGGCAAAGCCCACCGCCATGGCCAGCCCTTGCCCCAGCGGGCCGGTGGTGCATTCCACGCCCGGCAGTTCGAAATTCTCGGGATGGCCGGCACACACGCTGTGAAGCTGGCGGAAATTGCGGATGTCCGCCATGGTGGGCTGCGCATAGCCGGTGAGATGCAGCAGCGAATAGAGCAGCATCGAACCATGGCCGGCCGACAGGATGAAACGGTCACGGTCGGCCCAGCGCGGCGCGGCGGGATCGAACTTCAGAAACTTCGAGAAGAGCACCGTGGCGACATCGGCCATGCCCATCGGCATGCCGGGGTGGCCGCTGTTGGCCGCCTGCACAGCGTCCATGGAGAGAACCCGGATTGCCGTGGCCATCGCCTTCATGCGGGCATCATCAAGGTGAGTGGTGGCGGTCATCGGCAGGAACTCCTCAAACATCGTGTGCACCGGCAGGGCGGCGGGCCCGCGAAGGCGCGATTCGCGCCGGCTTCTTTGCGGAAGGGGGTGCCCCCGTCAACCGCTAGAGGGAGCTAGCCGCCAATATTATCCGCAAGCCCATGAATACGAATGCGTTTCATTCTGGCCCTCAGCCTCGCCATACCGTAAATCGGTGCGACCCGCCGCAAATGCTTTACACAGATGCTTTGCAGTCGCCCGGCGGTCGGCTAGTCTGCCCGGCATGAATGATGATGCGCAGGAAGCGGCATGGCAAAGGATCGAGACGGCATTGACCCGGCTGGATGCAGCGGCCCGGCGGCTACGCGAAAGATCGAAGCCCGGCATGGACCTGTACGATGAAGCCCATGCGTCGCACCATGACGAGCTGAGCACGCAATTGCGCGAGGAGCAGGCCCGCCACGCCGCCCTGCGCGAAGCCTTGCACGGCACGCTGGGTCGCATTGACGAGCTCATCGCGACCCATGGGCAGGAGCAACGGGCGTGAGCAATGTGTCGCTGAGCGTGGGCGGGCGCGACTATGTGGTGGCCTGCGCGCCGGGCGAGGAAGAGCATCTGGCCGACCTTGGCCGCATGATCGACGCCAAGCTGGCCTCGCTGCCCCTTTCGGCCACGCAGGGCGAGACGCGCGCGCTGCTCTTCGCCGCCTTGCTGCTGGCCGATGACCTGCACGAATTGCGCGGCGCCCAAACCGCGCCGCCGCCGGCGCCAGACCCCGCCCGCCTGCTGGCTTTGGCCACAAGCCTGGAGAATTTGGCCGATCTGCTCGAAGCCCCTCTTGAGGATCAGCCCGACAAGGCCTAGATTGCAAGGCGACGGGTTCTGCCCGGTGCGAGCCTTTCGAACATCCCTGAGGCTATAAGCAAATCCTTGGGGGCTGTCTCTGCCCGGATCCTGGTCCGTGGTACATGGTCCCCACCTGACGTGTAGGCGTCGGTGGATTTCTAGGCATACGGCCCATGGTGGTCCCGTCACCCTCTTTCCCGCGCGCCCAGACCGGGCGCGCCGCCATCAAGCCATGAGGATTGCATTGGACGAGAAGAAGGCGCTGCGCGCCAGCCTGCGCAAGGCCCGGCGCGCGCATGTGGCGGCACTCAATGAACGCATCAAGGCGCTGATCCTGCTGCGCCCGCCTGCGATTGTCGCCGCCCTTGCCGCGCCCGGCAGCACGGTCGGCCTCTATCACGCCCTGCCCGAGGAAGCACCGACGCGCGGCTATGCGGCATGGTTTGGCGAAAACGGATATAAGGTCGCGCTGCCCTGGTTTGCCGATGCCGACGCGCCGATGCAATTCCGCCTCTGGGCCAATCCGCATGACGATGGCGAGCTGGAACCCGGCCCCTTTGGCGCGCGGCAACCCCATGGCGACGCAGCCGAGGCACTCCCCCAAACGGTGTTCGTGCCGCTGGTTGGCTTTACACAGGACGGTCACCGGCTGGGGCAAGGCGGCGGCCATTACGATCGCTGGCTGGCATTGCATCCCGATGTGACTGCGCTTGGCCTGGGCTGGGATTGTCAGCTGGTTGAAGAGCTGCCGCTGGAAGAGCATGATCATCCGCTGCACGCCGTCATCACTCCCACCCGCCTTTACGGAGCACTGTGATGCGCAAGGCTCCGACATGGCGCATACCGGTGGGCATGCTGGCACTGGTCACCATGCTGATGATCTATGGCGCGCTGGTCGCCCGCTATGCCGCGCCATGGTTCAGCAGCTGGCCCATGGTGGCGCAGATGATGATCTATGCGCTGCTGGGCGTGGTCTGGCTGCTGCCCCTGCGGCGCTTCCTCATCTGGATGGAAACCGGCCGCTGGCGTTGAGGGCCTGAGCAGAAACAGTGGTGTGGAAAATATCCCCAAGGTGGCGCGAGTGACGGGACTTGAACCCGCGACCCTCGGCGTGACAGGCCGATACTCTAACCAACTGAGCTACACCCGCGCAATGCCCGGGTAGCCTCCATCTCGAAACACAAGTGGCGCGAGTGACGGGACTTGAACCCGCGACCCTCGGCGTGACAGGCCGATACTCTAACCAACTGAGCTACACCCGCTCACTTATGTTTCCGAAGAGGCCAGCGCCCCTTGGGGAGACGCGCCTCTAGATGCGCCGCGCCCGCCTGTCAACAACCATCCGCAAGGCGCCGCCAATGCTGTGGAAAACTTGGTAAAAACGGCGGAATTCCGCGCATATCGGCACGATGGGACATGCCAGAACCCCCATTCCGTACATTTTTGCCCATCACAGCGCAGAATCATTCCGGCGAAACAGGCGATGCGGGGCGCGGGGTGGATGGCCCAGGTGGAGCTGGGAAAACAGGCCTTCAGCACTTTTCATACTTCCAGTTGCGCCGCTTGCCTTCGCTCACCCATTCGACCGTCTGGGCGATGCGCCTTTGCCGCGTGGCGGGCTGTTTCGCCTCGATGATCCATTCGAGATAGTCGCGCCGGTGCGAGGGCGCGAAACCATCGAACACCGCCTGCGCCGCCGGATGCGCGGCCAGCGCTTGGGCCAGATCATCGGGCATGGGGATGGCGCCGCGCGGCAAGGATGCGGGGCGCACCCTCTTTTCCCCGCTGGCCACACTGGCCGCGGCATCGACCAGCCTGCGTGACAAATCCCCGTCAGACGGCAGATCAGCGAGGCTGGTGATGCGACCATAATCGCCCATCCCATCTTCGCGCGCCATGCCCTGCCGCCCGCCGCCATGGATGACAAAGGCACAATGCGCCTTGAAAGCGGCCATGCCCGCCAGATTTTTGCCGTTCAGCGTGAAATGCGGCATGCGCCACTTGATGGTCTCGCCAAGACCGGGCAGCGCGGCATGGACAAGGGCGCGCAGGTGGAGAAGAATGGGCCGGGCAAAGGATGGCGCCTCGTCAATATAGGCGTCAATGCGCGGGTCCCTGTCCATCGCCCTCCCCTCCCCTGATTACACGGCGACCGGCGCCACCAGTTTGCCCTGCGGCGCGTAATCGCTCACCTCGAAATCCTCGATCGCATAGTCGAAGATCGTCTCGGGCCGCCGCGCGATCGTCATGCGTGGCGAACCGGAGGGCTGGCGCTGCAACTGCGCCTCGATCAGATCTTCGTGATTGAGGTAAAGGTGGGTGTCACCGCCCATCCACACCAGTTCGCCCGGCTCCAGGTCGCACTGCTGGGCCAGCATGCGTATGAACAGCGCCAGACTCCACAGGTTGAAGGGCAGACCCAGCGCCACATCGGCGCTGCGCTGATAAAGCAGGCCCGACAGGCGGCCATTGGTGACGTGAAACTGATAGGTCTTGTGGCAGGGCGGCAGTGCCATCTGGTCGAGCTGGGCGACATTCCACCCCTCGACGATATGGCGGCGACTGCCCGGATTATGCCGAAGCGCATGGACAAGGTCAGCGATCTGGTTGATCCCCTTGCCCGGGCGGTAAAGGCCCTCCCCCACAGGCTCGAACGTCGGCCAGTCGACCCATTGCTTGCCATAGACCGGGCCCAGATTGCCCCAAGCCTTGGCGAAGTCTTCATCCGCGACGATCCGCGCGGAAAAATCCTCGCGCGAGATCTGGTCGCCGGTGGCGCGACGATAGGCATCGAGCGGCCAGTCGGTCCAGATCTCGACCCCCTGCGCACAAAGGCTGCGGATGTTGGTATCGCCCGTCAGGAACCAGAGGAATTCGCGCGTCGCCGTTTTCCAATAGACCCGCTTGGTGGTGAGCAACGGCATCTGGCCGCCGGACAGGTCGCAGCGGATCTGCGCCCCCAGCACCGAGCGCGTGCCGACGCCGGTGCGGTCGCGCCTTTCGTCGCCATGCAGCCAGATGTGGCGCATCAGCGCGAGATATTGGTCTTCCCAATGGGTGGAATCGATGTCGATGCTCATGCCCGCTGTGTGGCGCAAGCCAGCCGCCGCGTCACGCGCTTTTGGACCGCGCATCACCACGCCAGACAGGACTTGCAGGTTTGGCGATCTGCTGGGGGAAGGATGTGTCTGGGCCGGACTACGCCGTACCCAGACACATAAACGATGCTCGGCATGACCCGGAAGATCGAAAGACCGACGGGAAAGCCTCAGCGTCTTGAAGGGTGCTCGGCACAGATCCGGATGATCGACGATCGACGGACGAGCCTCAGCGCTTCGAGTGCTAGACGCGCGAGACAGAAAGTAGTTCCCGCAGTTGCGAGATTTTTTCTGACAAGAATCATTTTCCTCAAGCACAGGACACGCACATCAGATGATCATGGTTAATATAAATACAACTGCGTATTGATGCATTTACTTTGATTTAAGCCATCATCACTCGGCAATTTTTCAACAAGATGTTGATAATAATGATCAAATAATGCCGCATTTGCCACGCGATGCAATCGCCCGGTCCCATCGCTCGCTCCACGCGCTTGCCTTGGGCGATATTCATACGCCCGAAACGCAAAAAGCCGACCCGAAGGCCGGCTTTTCAACATTTTCGCATTCGCGAAGAAAGTGGTCGGGGAAAGAGGATTCGAACCTCCGGCCCCTGCCTCCCGAAGACAGTGCTCTACCAGGCTGAGCTATTCCCCGACCTTGTGCTGCAACCCCGATGGCTCGGTGCTGCGAGGCAGGAGCGGGCCTATAAACAGCGTTCCGCCCCCGCGCAAGCCACGTTGCGCAATTTTTTCCCCACAGGCCGATGTAGCTGCTTTTTCAACCCCTTCGCGTGCCCGTCAAACCCAGGCGCCCAATTGCCAGGGCACGAATTCATAATCGCCCACACCCTGCGTCTCGCTTTTCGTCGGGCGCCCCGAGGCCACCTCCAGCAGGGCGGAGAAGATCTGCGCGCCCAGTTCCTCCACCGACATGCCGGCCAGAATCGGCGAACAGTCGATGTCGATATCCTCGCCCATGCGCGCAGCCAGCGCCGCATTCGACGCCAGCTTGAGGCACGGCACGCATTGCGCCCCGAACACCGACCCACGCCCGGTGGTAAAGGCCAGCAGATTAGCCCCCGAGGCGATCTGCCCCGTGGCCGAGCAAGGATCATAACCGGGCGAATCCATGAAAATCAGCCCATTGCGGCTGCGCGGCTGGCCATAGAGCAGCACTTCGCTCAGCGCCGCCGACCCGGCCTTGGCCACCGCCCCCAAGGATTTCTCGAAAATCGTCGTAAGCCCGCCCGCCTTGTTCCCGGGCGAGGGATTGTTGTCGAGGCTGATCCCGTGGCGGCTGGCATGGGCTTCCCACCAGGCGATGCGCTCCTCCAGCGCCGCTGCCACGGCCGGATCGGCCGCACGCGCCAGCAGAAGATGCTCGGCGCCATAGATCTCGGGCGTTTCCGACAGAAAGGCCGTACCACCCGCCGCCACCAGCAAATCCGTTGCCGCGCCCAGCGCAGGATTGGCCGTCACGCCCGACCAGCCATCCGACCCGCCGCATTGCAGGCCCAGCACCAGATCGCGCGCCGGGCGGGTGGTGCGCCGGGCGGTGGACACTTCCTCGATCAACCCATGGACCAGAGCGATACCCTGCTCGATCGCCGCCGCCGTGCCACCGGCATCCTGAATGGTGAAGGTCTTGAGCAAAGGCCCCGGCGTCAACCCATGGCGCTCGAGCATCTCGGCAATCTGCGCCACCTCGCAACCCAGCCCGATGATGACGGCGCCGGCAAAATTGGGATTGCGCGCATAGCCGACCAGCGTGCGTTCCAGCGTGTCGATCCCCTCACCGCTCTTGGCCATGCCGCAACCGCTGGCATGGGTGAGCGGCACGACGGCATCGACGCCCGCGGGCAGATTGTCCTCGAACCGGCGGGCGATGCGGCGCACCACGGTGGCCGCGCAATTGACGCTGCCCATCACGGCAATGCAGTTGCGCGTTCCCACCTGCCCGTCGCCACGCAGATAGCCCTGAAAGCTGGCCTGAACCGGCGCTGCCACACTGCGCGGCAGAGCTCCGGCCGCGACTGATCCACCCGCGTGGCGTCCCTCGCCCACGGCCAGATTGTGGCTGTGAACATGCTCGCCCGCCAGAATGGGGCGCGTGGCAACGCCGATGGGCTGGCCATATTTGCGCACCACCTGCCCTTGGCGAAGATCATGCAGCGCCATCTTGTGGCCAAAGGCGATGGCATCGCGCGCCACCACACCCAGAACGGTATCACCGGGCGCGGCCGGCTCGATCATCACCGCCACATCATCGAGCGGTGAAAGACGCAAGGCGCGGCTGAGAAGGGTTTGAGTCGTGGCATCGGTCACAAGAGAGGCTCCGCAGGCAGGACAGCCAGCGCCTGACAGCGCGGCAAGAACAGGTCTGTCAACACATAGGCACGACGGCGACCGATGTCATTCGAACCGTGTCAGGGGCGAGGCAGTGCAAGATCATCCGCCCCCCATGGTAACCGGTGTCAGAAATATTCCCAACAAGAAATTCCCTCTGGCCTGGAAACCGTTCCATGCAGCCTCAGCAGCACGCCACCTTGTTGATTTCCCGCTGACGTCGTGGCCTTTTCCGAGGACAGAAGGCACCGGAAAGGTGGCGCCTTGACCGACATCAGGCCCCCCGGATCGCCTTGAACCAGCATGCCAGAACGGCAGGCGCACCTAGGGATTAACCCGAATTTCAGACCCACACTTTATGTCATGCCCCAAGTCGAACACCTCCCGGAGAAACTCTTGCCGAAAGAGCCTGCACATCAGCGCAAGACCGCCAGGGCCGGCAGCTATGCCCGCCTTCGGGGCAGCTCTGCCGAGCGGGACGTGCTGACGCTATGCATTGCCGCAGGCGCCATCCTGCTCTTCGTGGGCAATGGCAGCTCGGTGCTGACCCAGCTGATCCAGCAGGCCAATGGCGTGGGTTTCGGCCCCGACAGGCTGCTGACCAATGCCCTGCTGCTCAATGTCGCGTTGCTCATCTTCGGCTGGCGCCGCTATGACCAGCTCAGCCTCGAAGTGCGCCAGCGCCGCCGCGATGAGGCCCGCGCCCGGCTGATGGCCGAAACAGACGCGCTGACCGGCTGCCTCAACCGCCATTCGGTCGCCGCCGCCACCGATGCGCTGATTATGGCCGCCGCCCGCCGCCATGAAATCGCCGCCTTCATCATGATCGACCTCGATCACTTCAAACAGATCAACGACGTGCACGGCCATCAGGCGGGTGACCAACTGCTCAAGCAATGCGCGGCGCGCATCCGCTCGCTGCTGCCCGCGCAGGCGCTGCTGGCCAGGCTCGGCGGCGATGAATTCGCCTGTGTCGTGGGCTTTGACCCGGCCGATCCGGCGCCGATCGACCATCTGGCCACTGCCATTGCCCGCACGCTGGACCGCCCTTTCGACATTGGCGATATTACCGGCAAGATCACCGCATCCATCGGCATCACGCGGTCGGACAGAGGCGGGCGTCATGGCGCTACCAATGCCGATGCACTGCTGCATATGGCCGATGTCGCCATGTATCAGGCCAAGAAACAGGGGCGCGGCCAGCACATGTGGTTCGAAGACACGATGGAAAGCGAATTGCGCTATCGCACCGAGCTGGAAGCGGGCATCCGCGAAGGGTTGGAACGCGGCGAATTTGTGCCATGGTATGAACCGCTCATCGAACTGGGCAACGGCGAACTGGTCGGTTTCGAAATGCTCGCGCGCTGGCAGTCGCCCCGTTTCGGCATGGTCGGGCCCGATGTCTTCATCCCGATTGCCGAGGAAATCGGCGTCATCGTGCAGATGGGCGAGATCCTGCTGAAACAGGCGCTGGCCGACGCGCGCGAATGGCCCGCCCAGCTTGGCCTGTCGATCAACATCTCGCCGATGCAGATGCGCGACCCGTGGTTTGCGCAAAAAATCCTCAAGGCGCTGGTGGCCGCCAGCTTCCCGCCCTCGCGGCTGGAGGTGGAGATCCCCGAAACCTGCCTGCATGAAAATGTGGCGGGGGTGCATACGCTGATCACCAGCCTGAAAAATCAGGGTGTCTCGATCAGCCTTGATGATTTCGGCACGGGCTTTTCCTCGCTGGCCCAATTGCGCCAACTGCCCTTCGACCGGCTCAAGATCGACCGCAGCTTCATCTCCTCCCTGCCCGACAGCGCCGACAGTCGCACCATCGTCGAAACCGTTTGCGTGCTGAGCAAGGGCATGAACCTGCCCGTCACCGCCGAGGGCGTCGAAACGCGCGACGTGCTCGACCTGTTGATGACCATGGGGCAATTCCGTGGGCAGGGCCATGTGCTGGGCCTGCCGCAGGATGCCGGCGGCACGCTGCGCCTCATCGCCCAGCACGGATTGGTGCCGCTGCGCGCCGTGCCCCCACCCGCCGATGCCGCCGCCGGCACCCCCGGCGACCCTGCCGACAAGCGCCGCCTGGCCTGACCCGAACCGGCACCACGCTGCCCCCGGAAAGGCTGGACGCCGCGCCCCCTTGCGCCTAGAGCGCGGCTGTTATGCGTGTTCCTTTCGTCAAGATGCATGGGCTGGGCAATGACTTCATCGTGCTGGATGCGCGAGAAGGCGATGTGCCCGCCATGGATGCCACTCTCGCCGCTGCTCTTGCCAATCGCCACACGGGGATCGGCTGCGATCAGTTGGTGCTGATCGAGCCTTCCTCCATCGCCGATCTCAGGATGCGCATCTTCAACCAGGATGGCAGCGAAGTCGAAGCCTGCGGCAATGCCACCCGCGCGGTGGGCCTGCTGCATGGCAAGGCCGCCGCCATCGAGACGCTGGCCGGGGTGATCCATGCCGCGCCGAATGATGGCGGCATTTCGGTCGATATGGGCCGCCCGCGTTTCGATTGGGATGCCATTCCGCTGGCCTGGCCGATGGATACGCTAACCATGCCGCTGGGCTGGGAAGAACTGACGGCCCCCACCGCGGTCAATGTCGGCAACCCGCATGTCATCTTCTTCGTGCCCGATGCCCATGCCGTGCCGCTGGACGTGCTGGGACCGGTGATCGAGCATGATCCGGCCTTCCCCGCCCGCGTCAATGTGAATGTCGCCACCGTCACCGCGCGCGATGCCATCACCCTGCGTGTGTGGGAGCGCGGCGCGGGCCTGACTCTGGCCTGCGGAACGGGCGCCTGCGCCACGGCCATCGGCGCCATGCGTCGAGGTCTTGTTGACCGCCGCGTGACCGTGACCCTCCCCGGCGGCCCGCTCATCATCGAATGGCGCGGCGGCGCCGACGATTCTGGGGGAATCACCATGACCGGCCCCGCCACCGAAGCCTTCCGCGGCTCCTTCGAGCTGTCCGCCTTTCAGGCATGAGCGTCGAGGTCATCTCGCTGGGTTGCCGGATGAATCTGGCCGAGAGCGAGCAGATGCGCGCGCTTCTCGCCGGTGAACGCGACATGGTGGTGATCAACTCCTGCGCCGTCACCGCCGAGGCCATGCGTCAAACCCGTCAGGCCATCCGCCGCGCCCGCCGTGAAAGGCCGGATGCGAGGCTGATGGTCACCGGCTGCGCGGTGGAAATCGAGCGCGAGACGATCGGCGCGCTCGGCGTCGACGGCCTCATCGCCAATGCCGACAAGCTGGACGCGCGCGCATGGAATGTGCCTGCCGCCCCCACCGTCGCGCCCTTTGCTCAGCATACGCGCGCCTTTGTCGCCGTGCAGAACGGCTGCGATCACGCCTGCACCTTCTGCATCATCCCCACCGGGCGTGGCCCCAGCCGTTCACGCCCCATCGCCGATGTCGTGGCGGAAGTGCGTGCCCATGTTGACCATGGCATCGGCGAAGTGGTGCTCACCGCCGTCGACCTGACTGGATGGAGCGCTGGTGAGCAGCGATTGGGCGATCTGGTCGCTGCCATCCTGCGCGAGTGTAGCGCGCTACCCCGCCTGCGCCTCTCCTCGCTCGACGGAGTGGAAATTGACCCCCTGCTGCGCGAGATCATCGCCAGCGAAGCGCGGGTGATGCCCCACCTCCACCTCTCGCTGCAACATGGGGCGGATTTGATCCTGAAACGCATGAAGCGTCGCCACAGCCGCGCCAATGCGCTCGAATTGATCAGCGACCTGACCGCCCGCCGCCCCGACATCGCCGTGGGAGCCGACCTCATCGCGGGCTTCCCCACGGAGAGTGACGCCGAACACGCCGAGAACCTCTCGATCATCGAGGCTCTGCGCATCGTCCATGGCCACATCTTCCCCTACAGCCCGCGCGCAGGCACACCCGCCGCGCGCATGCCGCAGGTGCCCCGCCCGGTGATCAGCGAGCGTGCTGCTGCCCTGCGCGCTGCTGTTGCCCATCAGCGCGGGCTATGGCTGCAGGACCAGATCGGCCGCCCCCAGCGCGTTCTGGCTGAGCGCGACGGCACCGGCCATGCCGAGAATTTCGCCCGTCTGGCTTTGCCTGAAGGCACGCCCGCCGGGCAGATCGTCACCATCATTCCCACACGCATTTCTGAAGGATTGCTCGCATGAGCGCCGAGAACTGGACCTCCCGCCTGATGGGCGGCCTTGCCAAGACCTCCCAGCGTCTGGCCGACAATCTGTCGGGCATCACCGGCAGCGGGCGCCTTTCCGAAGACCAGCTCGACGAGCTGGAAGACGCGCTGATTCTCTCTGACCTGGGCCCCCGCGCCGCCGCCCGCATTCGCGGCGCCATGGCCCAGCGCCGCTTTGAAGGCACGGCTGATGAAACCGCCATCCGCACCGCCGTGGCCGAGGAAATCGCCGCCATCCTGCGCCCTGTGGCCAAGCCGCTTGATGTCACCGCCTTCCCCCGTCCGCATGTGGTGCTGGTGATCGGCGTCAACGGCAGCGGCAAGACGACGACCATCGCCAAGCTCGCCCATCTCTTCCAGGAGGAGGATTATGCGGTAATGCTGGCGGCGGGCGACACATTTCGCGCGGCGGCCATCGGCCAGCTTGCCGTCTGGGCCGACCGTATCGGCGTGCCCATCGTAAAAGGCCCGGAAGGCGGCGACCCGGCCAGCGTGGTCTTCGACGCAGTGAAATCAGCCACCGAATGTGGCACCGATGCGCTGATCGTCGATACCGCCGGCCGGTTGCAGAACAAGCGCGAGCTGATGGAGGAACTGGCCAAGATCCGCCGCGTGCTGGGCCGCCTGAACCCGGCTGCGCCCCATGATGTGGTGCTGGTTCTCGATGCCACCAATGGCCAGAACGCCCTCGCCCAGATCGAGACCTTCAAGGAAGTGGCGGGCGTCACCGGCCTTGTCATGACCAAGCTGGATGGCACCGCGCGCGGCGGTGTTCTGGTGGCGGCGGCCGAACAATATGGTCTGCCCATCCACGCCATCGGCGTTGGCGAAACCATCGACGATTTGCGCCCCTTCGACCCCGATCTGGTCGCCCGCGTCATCGCCGGAGTCGCCGCATGACGGACAAGACGGATAGGGCGACGGACAAGACCACCGCCAAGCGCAACCCCGCATGGCTGCCCATGGCTATCGACTATGGCCCGGTGCTGGTCTTTTTCCTCGCCTATCGCCTGTCGCGCCCGGCCAGCGGCGGCATTGCCGACATCATGGCCGTCACGCAAAGCACCATGGCTTTCATGGGTGCCACACTGATCGCTCTCATCGTCTCGAAATGGCGGCTGGGTCGCATCGCGCCGATGCTCTGGCTCTCCAGCGTGCTGGTCTGCGGCTTTGGCGCGCTCACCATCTTCTTCCATGATGCCACATGGGTGCAGATCAAACCCACCGTGATCTACCTGCTATGCGGCGGCGCCCTGCTGATCGGCAACTGGCGCCGCAAGCCGCTGCTCAAGATCCTGCTGGGCGATGCTTTCACCGGGCTGGACGAGATCGGCTGGGTCATCCTCTCACGCAATTGGGGCTGGTTCTTCCTGTTCCTCGCCGCGCTGAACGAAGGGCTGCGGCACATCTACAACCAGGCGAACCACAATTTCGACACATGGATCGCGATGAAGCTCTATGTGTTCATGCCTTTGTCGTTCCTTTTCACCTTTGCCCATATGCCGATGTTGTTGAAGCATGGGTTGGGGCAGGAGAAGGATGAGGGTGACGAAGGGAAGTAAGGCAATGCGAGGGCCATCGCCCTCGCGCTCCCTTGAGGTGTCGGCGTAGCGCAAAAGGTTCGGCCACAGGGCTGACGACGCCACGCCGCAGGCAAGATTCACCAGCGATACGCCTCATTTGGGTGCCTGCGGCGCGGCGATGCTGGCGCTGCGATCGGGCGCCACTGCCCTCTCCGAAATAAAGGGAGCGCGAGGGCGATGGCCCTCGCACTTTCCCTTCCCCTTCTTGACCATAGAAAAACCGCCCCGAGGTCACCCTCGGAGCGGCTTCATTCAAACCGATGATCTCAGGCTGAAAGATCAGCCCTGATCAGCGCGCGAGGCGCCCTGGCCGTCGAGATTGGCTTCAACGAAATCCCAGTTGATGTGGTCAAGCAGCGCGTCGAGGTAGTTGGGGCGCGCGTTGCGATAATCGACGTAATAGGCGTGTTCCCAGACGTCGAGTGTGAAGAGCGGCGCGACGCCTTCATAGGCCACGGGCGTGTCGGCGTCGTGGTAGGAGGTCACCTTCAGCTTGCCGTTTTCCAGCACCAGCCAGCCCCAGCCGCTGGCGAAGTGGCCGGCGCTTTCAGACTTGATAGCGGCCTTGAAAGCGTCCAGCCCGCCCAGATCCTCGTTGATCTTGGCCAGCAGCGCGGCCGAGGGCTGGGTCTTTTCCGGGCTCAGGCCCAGCCAGTAGAAGCTGTGGTTCCAGATCTGGGCGCTGGCGTTGAACAGCTTCTTGTTGCCGGCAGCCTTGGCAGCAGCGATCACGGTCAGCAGGCTGGCGTTTTCCAGATCAGTGCCCTTGGTCTGGTCATTGGCCTGGGTGATGTAGGCCTGATGGTGCTTGCCATAGTGATAGTCGAAGGTTTCGACCGAGAGAACGGCACCAAAGGCGTCCTTGGCGTAGGGCAGTTCGGGAAGAGCGAAAGCCATGTGCAAACTCCACTTGTTCTAGGGGATTTTCGGGGTTTCGAAAGGCGTCTGGGGCAAGCCTAAGCCAAAGCAGGGCAAGGCGCCCCAAAGATTTGCTTGGTCATGGCAAAGTCGAAACGGGGGATCAAGGGAAAGGGGCCTGTTGAGAACCCTTCTCACCCTTCCTTCTTAAATCTCGACCTGGCTACCCAGTTCCACCACGCGGTTGACGGGCAAGCGGAAGAATTCCATCGCCGTAGCCGCGTTGCGCAGCATCCAAGCAAACAGCTTTTCGCGCCAGATCGCCATGCCGGGCTTGGCCGAAGCAATCAGCGTCTGACGGCTGAGGAAGAAGCTGGTCTTCATCATGTCGAAGGGTTCGCCGCACATGGTGACGGGGCGCAGCGCCTCGGGCACGTTGGTTTCCTCAAGGAAGCCGAAGCGCAGGACGACCTTGTAGAACCCCTGGCCGATGTCGCTCACGCTCACCCGGCGGCTGAGCGGCACATAGGGCATTTCCTCGATCAGCACGGTCAGCACCACGACGCGTTCGTGCAGCACCTTGTTGTGCTTGATGTTGTGGAGCAGCGCGGAAGGCACGCCATTCTTCGCCGTCGACATGAAGACCGCCGTGCCCGCCACGCGGGTCGCGCTGGAATGGGCGGAACGGGCGAACACCTCGATCGGCAGCGAATCCTCGGCCATGTTCTGGCGCATCAGCATCCGGCCCTTCGACCAGGTGGTGAGCAGGATGAAGATGATCATGCCGACAACCACCGGGAACCATGCTCCTTCGAAGAACTTCGCCGAGCCCGCCGCCAGATAGGCCAGATCGATTGCCGCCATGGCGATGAAACCGAAACCGGCGATCCAGGGCTTCACCTTCCAGATCCTGAAGACGACGACCGCCGCCATGCCGGTGGTGATGCCCATCGTGCCCACCACGGCCAGACCATAGGCCGGCAGCATGGCCGCGCTGCTTTCAAAGGTGAGCACCAATGCCGCCACCATGCAGGCAAGGAACCAGTTGATCGCGGGGATGTAGATCTGCCCGGCCATGGCCGAGGAGGTATGCTTGATCTGGAAACGCGGCAGATAGCCAAGCTGGATGGCCTGATGCGTCACCGAATAGGCGCCCGAGATGACCGCCTGGCTGGCGATGACCGTGGCGGCCGTGGCCAGAATCACCAGCGGCAGTTGCAGGCTCTCATGCACCATGTTGAAGAAGGGATTGCTGGCCGAGCTGGGGTCGGTGATCAGCAGTGCGGCCTGTCCCATGTAGTTGAGCACAAGGCAGGGGAAGACCAGCACCCATGCCCAGGTGATCGCCTTGCGCCCGAAATGGCCCATGTCGGCATAAAGCGCTTCGACGCCAGTGATCGAATAGACGACCGCCGCCAGCGATTCGAAGGACAGATAGGGGTGCGCCTTGAAGAAATACCAGATGTAGGTGGGGTTCAGCGGCTCCCACAGCACTTGTGGATGCTTGCTGATGTTGGCCAGCCCCATCGCAGCGATGGCGATGAAATAAATGCCCATCACCGGGCCGAACAGGCGGCCCACGCGGTCGGTCCCATGGCTCTGGATGACGAAAAGCCCCACCAGAATGGCAAGGGCAATCGGCACGATGAAGGGATGAAAGGCGTGGCTCACAACATCGAGCCCTTCCACCGCCGAGATCACCGAAATCGCCGGGGTCAGCATCGAGTCGGCGTAGAACAGCGCCGTGGCCAGCAACCCGCCCGCCACCAGCAGCTTGGTCCCGCGCATGGCCGGCAGCTTGCGACCGATCAGCGCCAGCAGGGCCAGCGAACCGCCCTCGCCATTGTTGTCCAGCCGCATCACGAGGCAGACATATTTGACCGTCACCACCGCCACCATCGTCCAGAAGATGAGGCTGATGACGCCATAGATGTTGAGCAGATCAATCGGCAGCGGATGCTCGCCGGTCATGATCGCCTGAATGGCGTAAAGCGGGCTGGTGCCGATATCGCCAAACACCACGCCCAGCGCGCCCAGGGCCAGCTTGGGCATCGCATCATGGATGTGATGGGCATGTTCGTTGGAAACTTCACCTTCTGCGACGGAAATCGTGCAGGGATCAGACTGTGGCGACGAGGCCGATACATTCATGACGGCCCAACCCCCTGGTGGCCTTGATGGAGTCGCCACGACAGCGCAGCGGCCCGCCGATTAGCAGCGCGGCGCGACGGGGGCAACAAGGACAATTCAGCGCGCCGGAGCAGCGGATGGGGCGGCCGGCGCCGGCGCTGTGGCCGCCGGGTCCGCCCCGCCGGCCTGGGCCGCGCGCACCATGGCCATGATCTTGTCGAGCCGGTTGATCCGCGTTTCCAGATCCTTGCGCCAGGGCGCATCGGCAGGGCTGCGGGCGAGCAGACCAGCCCAGATCGCCCGCGCATCATCGAACTGGCCCGACCCCGCCAGCGCGAGCCCGAGGAACATCGGCGGCCCCGGCGCAGCCGGATCAGCCGCCGCCGCCTTGCGGAACGCATAGAGCGACGCGGGCGAGAGCGAGCCTTCGGCATGGCCGACCAGCGCGCTGGCCATGGCGAGCCAGGCCGCGCTGTTTTTCGGGTCCTTTTCCACAGCCGGGCGCAGCAGTTCTGCCGCGCCAGCATAATCGCCATGGCGCATCAGCGCATCGGCCACCATCTCCCAATTGCTGGGCTGCACCGTAGCGCCCACCACCTTGCGCCGTTCATCGACCAGCGTGGTGGCAAAAATGTTGGGTTTGTCCGCCGCGCTATGCGGTTGGCCGGCCAGACCCGGATGCCCCTGCAGCGCATAGCCCGCCATCCCCAGCACCAGCGCCGAGGCAATCGCCTCCCAGCCACTGCGGGGCGTGCGAAAGCCGAACAACAGAACCACCAGCACGATCAGCGCCAGCGCGACAATCAGCAGCCAGGTCATGCGTTCTTCCTCTTGGCCAGACGGCGGCGCATCACCGCCGCGGCCACCACGATCAACCCACCGGGCACGGCAAACAGCGGCCATGTCGAGGCGGTCACACGCGGGGCATAGCTCACATAATCACCATAGCGCTGGATCAGCCATTGGCGAATCGCCTCGGGATCTTCCCCCGCATTGATACGCAGCCGCACCTGATTGCGCATGTCTCCGGCAATCGGCGCATCCGAATCGGCAATCGACTGGCTCTGGCAGACGAGGCAGCGCAATGTCTCCATCAGCTTCTGCGCCTTGGCCTCCTTCACCGGATCGTCAAGCTGGCGATAGGCGTAGGGCGCCGGCGGCATCGTGTCATCAGCCAGCGCCACAACCGGCGCCGCGACAAGAGCCAAGGCACAAACAGCGGCGCGAATCACGATTCGGCATCCTTGAGCTTCTGCATCATCATCGGGATCTCTTCGTAACGGATGTCGCCGATATGCTGATAACGGATGATGCCCTTGCCATCGATCACGAAGGTTTCCGGCACGCCCGAGGAGCCGATGGCCAGCTGCACCGCCGACACGTCATCGGCGCCGATCTTCTGATAGGGATTGCCGTTTTTGGCGAGGAAAGCGTTGAGATCAGCCTTGTGATCGCGAATCGCGATACCGTCGATGATGGCGCCCTGCCGCTGCAACTGCGCCAGCACCGGGGCCTCCACGCCGCAGGGCACGCACCAGCTGGCAAAGATGTTGAGGAGATGCGGCTTGCCCTGCCGGAAATCGCTGGTGCTCAGCCCGTCGCGCCCGTCAGAGGCGGCGCGCAGGGAAAAGGCGGGCAAGGGTTTGCCGATCATCTGGCTGTCGATGTCGGTATCCCTGGGATGCATCAGCCCCGCAGCCACCAGCACCACAAACCCCAGAAACAGCGCCAGCGGCAGCCACAGTGTCCAACGCGGCGCCTTGGCGGGATTGACCTCATTGCTCATGCCTTGCGCTCCCGTGACCGTGTGCGGACACTGCGGCGCTTGAGATCCTGCCGCACCCGGCTCACCATCGCCAACAAGCCGCCCAGCGCCACCAGAATGCCCCCCAGCCAGATCATCGGCACAAAGGGTTTCCACCACAGGCGCAACTGCCAGCGCCCGGTCGGCGTTGCCGCGCTGCTCGCATCATGCGTTTCCTCGCCCAACACAGTGTAGAGCTGGCCATTCCACACCGTGTGCAGCGCGGAGACCGAAGTCGTCTGCGGCGGCGCCCAGAAGGTGCGCGACTGGGGATGGAGATGCACCGGCGCGCCGCCGGCGTAACTGGCCGAGAGATCAGCCTCCAGAGCGGTCCAGTTGGGGCCGGCCACCGGCTCGATGCTGGCCAGCGTGATGCGCCAAGGCCCAAGCTGGGTCGATTGGCCGACCGATGCAGCCAGCAGGCGCTGCTGGGTAAAGGCGGCGTCCGCTCCCATGCCGAACAGGGCAACGGCAATGCCGACATGCGCCACCACCATGCCCCACAGCGAGAGCGGCGCGCGGGCCAGATGGCGCCCGCGCAGCGGCAACAGGCTGGCCACGCCAAGGCCGGGCGCCAGCGACAGCGCCAGCAGCGCCATCGGGCTGCGCACCCCGCCCAGCGCAAAACCGACCGCCGCGACGATGGTAACACCCAGCGGCATGGCCAGCACCGCGCGCACCCGCGCGAATCGGTCATGCCGCCAACGCAGCATCGGGCCAATGGCCAGCACCACCAGCATCGGCACGGCAAACACCGCGCTCATCGGCGTGAAATAGGGCGGGCCGACCGAGACTTTCACCCCCATCGCCTCGGTCACCAGCGGATAGAGCGTGCCGAGCAGGACAATGCCCAGAATGCAGGAGAGCATGACATTGTTGAAGACAAGACTCGCCTCGCGACTCGTCACCTCGAAACGCTCGCCTTCCGTCACCGTTCCGGCGCGCAGGGCAAAGAGCACCAGCGCCGCACCGATGTTGATGGCCAGCAGCGCCAGAATGAACCCGCCCCGCCGCGGATCGACCGCAAAGGCATGCACGCTGGTGAGAATGCCCGACCGCACCAGAAAGGTGCCGATCATCGACATGGAAAAAGCCACCACGCCCAGCATCACTGTCCAGGCGCGCAGCGCATTGCGCGCGGCCAGCACGCTGACCGAATGGAGCAGCGCGGTCGCCGCCAGCCACGGCATCAGCGAGGCGTTCTCGACCGGATCCCAGAACCACCAGCCGCCCCAGCCCAGCATGTAATAGGCCCAATAGCTGCCCGCCGTGATGCCAAGCGTCAGGAAAATCCACGCGCCAAGCACCCATGGCCGCATGGCGCGGGCAAAGGCCGGGCCAACCTCACGCGTGACCAGCGCGCCGATCGCAAAGCTGAAGGCGATCGAAAGGCCGACATAGCCGAGGTAAAGCGTGGGCGGATGGAAGGCGAGGCCCGGGTCCTGCAGCAGTGGGTTGAGACCATTGCCCTCCTGCGGCGCGGGAGAGAGCCGCTGAAACGGGTTCGAGGCGAAGAGCAGGAAGGCATAAAAGCCAAGGCTGACGAAGGCCTGCCCGGCCAGCGTCGCCATCATCGTGCGCTCGGGCAGGCGGCGTTCGACGGCGGCCACGATGCCACCGGCCAGCCCCATCACCGTCACCCAGAGCAGCATCGAGCCTTCATGGTTCCCCCATGTGCCCGCGATCTTGTAGATCAGGGGCTTGGCCGAATGGCTGTTGTCCGCCACCAGCTTCACCGACAGGTCCGTCTCGACAAAGAGCATGATCAGGCTGGCAAAGGCCAGCGCCACCAGCACGCCCTGCACAATCGCCACCGGCCGCACGATCGCGCCCAGTCCGTCGCCATCCTTCGTCAGCGAGAAGGACCCGGCGATCAGTTGCAGCCCGGCAAGGCTGGCGGCCATCCACAGAATGGCCAGGCCCAATTCAGCGAGCAAAACGCTCTCCCATCATCATTTTGTTTCAGCGATGGCCTTGTGGGCCTGATCGGTGGTCATCCCCTGCATTTCGCGCGGGGTGTATTTCTCGTCATGCTTGGCCAGAAGATTGTCGGCGGTAAACAGGCCATCCTGCCAATGCCCCTCGGCCACCACGCCCGATCCCTCGACGAAGAGCGCGGGCTTGATGCCGGCAAAGCGCACGGGCACCTGCTGCTTGCCATCGGTGACGATGAAATTCACCGTCACGCCATCAGGCGCATTCTTCATGCTGCCGCGCACCACCATGCCGCCAAGGCGCACCGAACGGTCCGCTTCAGGCGGCTTGGCGATGATCTCGCTGGGCACATAGAAATAGCTGGCCTGATTGCGCAGCGCCCATGCGGCCAGCAACCCGGCCGCAACCAGCGCCGCCAAGGCAACCCCCAGCAGGATCAGCCGTTGATGCTTGGCACGCACGGGAACCACAGAAAAGCCAGCCATTATCGTTCACTTTCTCCGCCGCGCGCGGCATCGCGACGCTTTTCCGCGCGGCGCATGGCGGACCAGCTACCCATCATCATCGCCAGCGTGGTGATGCCCCCTATCGCATAGGCGGCGATCACGAATTGCCATGCATCAAACGCCTCGCGCATCACCAGCCCTCCGCCGAGACGGCAGCCTGCGCGGCCATGGCCTTGCGGCGCAGGCGCGCCTCGGCCTGGGCGTCAGCGAGAATCATCCGCATGCGGGCCAGAACGACACCGCCAAAAATCAGTGAAAATCCCAGAACCGCCGTCAGCAAGGGCACGACAAAGGCCGTCGCCATGGGCGAGGTGCCCGTGAGCACGCCCGACAGCGACAGGCTGGGCGGCTGATGCAGGCTGTTCCACCACAGCACAGAATAATGAATGATCGGAATGTTCACCGCACCGATAAGGCCGAAAATGGCGGCCATCCTGCCCTGCCCCTGCCCGGCCGCGTCATTCTGCTCGCCCGCATTGGCCAGCGCCATATAGCCAAAGTACAAGAACAGCAGCACCAGCATGCTGGTGAGCCGCCCGTCCCATACCCACCAGGTGCCCCAGGCCGGGCGCCCCCAGATCGAGCCGGTGATGAGGCACAGCGCGGTGAACACCGCCCCGGGCAGCGCCGCTGCACGCGCGGCAATGCCTGCCAGCGGATGGCGCCAGACAATCTCGACAAAACTGGCGACGGCAATGGCTGACCACCCCATCATGCCCAGCCAGGCGGTCGGCACATGGAGATAGATGATGCGCACCACATCGCCCTGCAGCTGGTCCGCCGGGCCGAAAAAGACGCCCCAGACCAGCGCGCCACTGGCCAGAACCAGTCCGAGGATCAGGCACAAGGGCGTCGCCCAGGTGGCGATCCGCAGAAAACGGGCAGGATTGGCAAAGCCATGCATGTGTCAAGCAAACCGAGAACGCGAAGCGCGCCGGACTGGCCCGCTCTTACCATCTGCCTGCTTTGACAGGCGCGGCGAGCATCGGCAAGGGCCTGAAGGGTCTCTCTTTGTCGTCAGCGGGTGGATGTGGCCTGTTATCAGGCTCAGCGACCAGAAAGCGGAGAGATGAGGATCATGAATGGAAAAGATGGGGCGATTGAAGGGGTTCGAACCCTCGACCTCCGGTACCACAAACCGGCGCTCTAACCAACTGAGCTACAATCGCCACACTGGGCCGATGCGGTGCATCTGGCCGATCATTCCGTCAGGCGCCGCCTGCCGGGAGGCGCGCCTTTGCACGAGAGCCGGCGACTTGAAAAGCAAAAAATGCATCGCCCGAAAATTTTCCCTTTCGGCCTTCTCGCAAGCGGCCTTGAGGGCGGGATTTGCACCCGCAGGCACCTCCCGCAGGAGGATGGGGTTCGGCACGCCGAACCCCATGCCTTTCAAGCCGCAGCTTAGCCCTTCTTGAGCGAGAGGCCGCCGAAACGCTTGTTGAACTGGGCCACACGGCCACCCTGGTCAAGCAGACGGGTGTTGCCGCCGGTCCAGGCCGGGTGCGAGGTGGGGTCGATGTCCAGCGCCATCGTGTCGCCTTCCTTGCCCCAGGTCGAGCGGGTCTGGAAGGTGGTGCCATCCGTCATCTGGATGGTGATGAAGTGGTAGTCGGGGTGCGTGTTGGCCTTCATGGCTTTGCTCTTTCGATCACGACCGGTTCCGACCGGCCAGAAATGGGAAGCGCCGCCCCTAGCGAGGAGCGGCGCTTTTGTCCAGTGGCTAGAAGGCAGGATCAGGCGGGCTGATCGGCGATCATCGCGGTGAAGTTCACTTCGGCGGCCAGCTTGTCACCCAGCATGGCCTTGCCCCAGAACTTGCACACCCGAGCCCGCTTCTGGATGAAGCCCACATGCAGGTCGAGCAGAACGCCCGGTTCCACCGGCGCGCGGAACTTGGCCTCCTCGATCGCCATGAAGTAAACCAGCTTGCCCGAGCCCGCCAGATTCAGCTCCTCGATCGCGAGGATGCCGGCGGCCTGCGCCAGCGCCTCGACGATGAGCACGCCCGGCATGATCGGGCGGCCCGGGAAGTGCCCCTGAAAGAAGCCTTCGTTGAAGCTGACTGCCTTCACCGCATGAAGCGATTCGCCCGGCACCATGCCGATGACCCGGTCGACCAGCAGCATCGGGTAACGATGCGGCAAGGCCGACAGGATCTTGCGGATGTCATAGTCGAGCGGCGTAAAGCCCGTGCCGGTATCCTCGCTCATGCCTTCAGCCCCGGCCGATTAACGGCCACCGCCATTGTCGGGCTTGCCAGCGGGAGCCGCGGCACCGGCAGCAGCCTGCTGCTGGGCCTGCTGTTCGCGCACTTCGCGCGGCAGCCAGCCGGCGGGCGGCACCAACTGGGCGCTGGGAATGGCGGCATCGACTTCGGCCAGAATGGCGCGGGTCAGGTCATAGGCGTTGCTGGCGGCCAGCTTGGCCTGCGGGTTGAGCAGCAGCGACACGCCGTTCTTCTGCATGGCCGACTGGATGGCGGCATCCAGCTTGTCCTGGATCTGCTCGGTCACATAGGCGCGCGACAGGGCGACAGGCTGCAGGATCTTCTGCAGTTCTTCCTGGCCGGCTTCCTGCAGCTTCTGGATCTGCTCACCCTCGGCCTGCACCGACGCCTGGTTGGCGCCGGGCGCGGCGCGGTCCTTGTTGAACTTTTCAACCATCGGCTGGATCTGGGCGATCAGCTGGGTGCGGCGCGTGGTGGCCTGGTCGATCTGCGCCTTGTAAGTGGTGGCGCGGGCGGCCTCGGCAGCGCGGAAAGCGGCCGAATTCTCGATCACCGCATCCAGATAGGCAAAGGCGATGCCGTTCACGCCAGCCTTGGCGGCAGGAGCGGCGGCGGCAGCCTTGGCGGGGGCGGCGATGGCGACATGAGCCGAACCGGCCAGCAGGCCGACGGCGATCAGGGATTTGACGAGCGTTTTCATCAGAACTGGGTTCCCACGTTGAAAGTGAAGATCTTGGTATCGTCGCCTACGGCGTGCAGCAGCGATTTGGCAATGTCGATGCGGAAGGGACCGAAAGGCGAATTCCAGTTGAAGCCGACACCGATGGAGATACGCGGCAAGGGCGTATCGCCGTAGAAAAATTCCTGGAACGGCGCGACCGTATTGCCAAGGGCGGTGTTGGCCGCATTGGTCTGCGAGTTGATCGCATTGGTTGTGGTCGTGACCGAACCATCAAGATTGGTCTGCGAATAAAGCGCCTGACCCGACGAGTTGCGCGTCGCGATGAACTGGTTCGAGGTGAAGAACTGGGTGGCCGGGTGCGTGATGCCCCAGACCGCGCCCGCGGTCATGAAGATCGAGGGGCGGATACCCATTTCCTTGGCACCGGCGCCCAGCGGAATTTCCAGCTCGGCGCGGGCCAGATAGTAATAGCGCCCGCCCAGCGCGTCCTCGGTCCAGTCGTTACGGTCGAAGGAATAGCTTGGGGTGCCATCGGCATTGGTGCCGGTCTGCGTCTTGCGCACGATACGCGGGCCCACGCCGCGAATGTCAAAGCCGCTGATCTGGGGCTCACCCAGATAGAAACGGTCGGTCAGCTGGATCGCATCGGCGCCGGACGACGTCGTGCTGCTGCCCAGAGCGCGAATAACGCCGCCCTCGCCCTTGACCGAGAAGATGAAGCCCTTGCCCGCCGGCCAGTAACGCGCGGCATTGGCGCGCAGACGCGCGTAACGCACCGAACCGCCCAGACCCGACAGATCGACGCCGATCGAGGCCGTCCGCCCCTTCGAGGGATGCACGCGGTTGTCGAGGTTTTCGTAAATCAGCGACGCGCCGATGATCGAGCTGGTGCGCTTGCCCTCGGCCTCGCAGAGATAGCGGCCGGCCAGCAGCGGATTACACGCGAACTTCCCCGCCGAATTGATCGAGTAATAGGTCGCCGGATCGAGCGAAACCGAGTCATAGTTCAGCGTGTAGCGCGTCACCAGCGAGCTGTATTCGGTCAGCGGGAAGCCAAGACGCGCCTGGAAACCCGTTGTCGAGTTGCTGTAGAGCGTGTTCGAGTTCGAGCTGTAGTAATTGTAGTTGTTGTAATCGCGGCGATAGACATCAAGCCCCAGCGAGATGCTCTTGTCGAGCAGGTAAGGCTCGGCAAAGGACAGCACGATGCTCTTCGAAAAGCGCGAGATCGACCCCGAAAGGCCGACCGTCTGCCCGCGCCCGCGGAAGTTGTTCTGCTTGATTGCGGCCGAGAAAATAAAGCTTTCAAGGCTGGAATAGCCCGCCGAGAGCTGAAGCTCGCCAGTCGGCTTTTCTTCCACATTGGCCTCAAGCACCACGCGGTCGGGCGCCGAACCATTGACCTGCTTGACCTCGAACTTGTCCTGGAAATAGCCGAGGCTCTTGATGCGGTTGGTCGAACGCTTGATCTGCAGCGTGTTGAAGGCGTCGCCCTCGGCCAGACGGAACTCGCGGCGGACCACCTTGTCCTGGGTCAGCGTGTTGCCGTTGACATCGATCCGCTCGACATAGACGCGCGGCACCTCGGTCATGTCGAAGGTGATGCCCATGGTCAGCGTCTTGGGGTCGCGCTTGTATTCGGGCCGCACGTCCGCGATGTAGCCAAAGGCGCCGGCGGTATCGTTCAACTGGTCGATCGTGTCCTCGACCTGCTTGGCGTTGTACCAGTTGCCCTTTTTCTCGGGCAGCGCCTTGGCCAGGACCGAGCCATCGAAATCGCGAAGCTGGCTGTCCACCTTCACGTCACCGAACTTGTAGCGCTTGCCCTCCTCGATCACGTAAGTGATGATGAAGTCGCGCTTGTTGGGCGTCAGTTCAGCGACGGCGGACACGACGCGGAAGTCGGCATAGCCATTGGTCAGATAGAACTGGCGCAGCTTCTGCTGGTCATAGGCCAGCTTGTCCGGGTCATAGGAGGTGCCGCTGCGGAAGATGTGCAGCGGGCGCGACTCCTTGGTCATCATGACCGCGGCGATCTCCTTGTCGGTGAAAGCCTCATTGCCGATGACGTTGATCTGGCGGACCTTGGACTTGGGCCCTTCGGTGATCTCGAAGATGATGTCGACGCGGTTCTGGTCGAGCTTGACCATCTTGGGCTCGACACTGGCGCCAAAACGGCCCTGACGCTTGTACAGCTCGATGATGCGGGCAACGTCGGCACGCACCTTGGACCGGGTAAAGATCTGGCGCGGGGCCAGCTTGATCTCGGGGTTGATCTTGTCTTCCTTGAGGTGCTTGTTGCCCTCAAGAACGATGCGGTTGATGACCGGGTTTTCCTTCACCGTGATGGTGACATGGCCATTGTCGTTGCGCACCTGCAGGTCACTGAACAGCTCGGTAGCGTTCAGATCCTTGAGCACCTGGTCAGCGGCGACCTGCGTATAGGTCTGCCCGACGCGCATCTTGACATAGGAGAGCACCGTATCGGGCTCGAGACGCTGCACGCCATCGACAGTGATCGAGGTGATCACCTGCCCGGCGGGCGCAGGTACGGCCGCAGGAACCGCCGGCGCCGGCACGGCAGAGGCCGTGGCTGGCTGGGGCGCAGGTGCGACAGCCGCCTTGCCCTTGGGCGCGGGCGCGGCGGCCAGAGCGATTTGCGGCACCCCTGCCAGAATGGAGCTGCCCATCAAGGCCACTCCAAGGTGCGAGATGCTGCAAATCCCAGCGCGTTGACCCATATTTCGTCCAATCTTCGACACGGCAGTTCCCATTTCCCCGAAAGCCGACGCCGCAGCGCCGGCCCAGCCACCCCCGTTTGGCCTAGGCCGCACCCCTTGCCCTTGGATGCAGCTTTACCGATCGGCAGTTGCCGCCCTGTGCCCGATGCTTGAGGCGTGATCAAGGCATCTTGGTGCTTTGCAAGGCAAACGACGTGCTTCTTTCCCGGTCATGAACCGAAAAGGCTGGCTGGCACCACGTCGTTGATGGTCACGAACACGATCAGGGCGAGCAGAAAAGCCAGACCCGTGCGGAACGCCCACTCCTGGCTGCGGGCGGTCAGCGCCTTGCGACGCACCGCCTCGACCAGATAGAAAGCGAGGTGCCCGCCATCCAAGGCAGGAATTGGCAGGAGATTGATGAATGCCAAATTAATTGAGATGAAGGCCGCCATCTCGACAAAAGGCAACCATCCAAGGCTCAGCGCCTGCCCGGCCACACCCGCGATTTTGACCGGCCCGCCCAGTTCGCGCACGCTGCGCTGGCCAAAGATGATCTGGCGCAGCCCCGCCACCGTCGTCTCGACAATGTTGCCGCATTGGCGAAACGCCCCGGTCACGGCATGATAAGGGTCGCGATAGACCGTGACATGGCGCCCCTCGATGCCAAGAAAGCCCATCTTGCCAGCCC
Source organism: Sphingomonadales bacterium (assembly GCA_028871475.1). Taxonomy (GTDB): domain Bacteria; phylum Pseudomonadota; class Alphaproteobacteria; order Sphingomonadales; family Sphingomonadaceae; genus Novosphingobium. The sequence goes on from JAGWMZ010000006.1 coordinate 56,420, forward strand.
GCGGGTCAGCGCCGCTCGGCGCGTAGCTGCCAATCTTGACCGGCACCACCATGCGCGCACCGCCGCGCTCGATCGTCATCGCGATCGTCTGGCCCGGATAGAGCAGGACATGGCGGGTCACCTGGCTGAAACGGCTGATCTCATCACCATCGACCGAAAGGATGCGATCCCCCAGCTTCAACCCCGAGGCTTGCGCTGCGGACTGTCCGACGAAAGCGTCAATGACAGGTTCCGCCACAGGCAGGCCGAAAGCCATGTTGAAACCGGCAAAAATCACCAGCGCGATCAGCAGATTGGTGACTGGTCCCGCCGCAACGATGGCGGCGCGCTGCCACAGGGGCTTGAACTGGAAGCTGCGCTCGCGCTCGGCCAGGCTGAGCGGGATTTCGTCGATGGGCATGGAGGCCGCATTCATGTCACCGGCAAATTTCACATAGCCACCCAGCGGCAGCCATGAAATCTTCCAACGCGTGCCACGCCGGTCAGTCCAGCCGAAAATTTCCTTGCCGAAGCCCACCGAGAACGCTTCGGCATGCACCCCGCACCAGCGGCCGACCAGATAGTGGCCCAGCTCATGGAGCATCACCAGTGGCCCGAGCATGAGCAAAAAGCCCAGCAGGCTGTTGAGCACGACCATCATGCCATCTCCATCACAGCCTGCGCGGCACGGCGGGCCTGCGCATCCACGGCATGAACATCCTCGATGGCGGCGGGCGGCGGCGGCGCATAGCGCCCCAGCACCTCGTCCACCATGGCCGCAATCCGCGTGAAGCCGATCCGCCCGTTCAGAAAGGCATCCACCGCCACTTCATTGGCCGCGTTGAGCACGGCGGGAATGCCGCCCCCGGCCTGCGCCACCTGACGCGCCAGACGCGTGGCGGGGAAGCGCTCCTCATCGGGCGCACGAAAGGTCAACTGGCCAATGGCAGCCAGATCAAGCTGGGCGGCCAGCGGCGTATCCATGCGCGCCGGCCAGGCCAGGCAGGATGCAATGGGCACGCGCATGTCGCTGGGGCCAAGCTGCGCCAACGTCGACCCGTCGCGATATTCGACCATCGAATGGATGATCGACTGGGGGTGGACGATGATGCGCAGCCGCTCGAGCCCCACGGGGAACAGGTGATAGGCCTCGATGAATTCGAGCCCCTTGTTCATCATCGTGGCCGAATCGACGCTGATCTTGGCGCCCATCGACCAGTTGGGATGCTTCACCGCCTGTTCGGGCGTGGCCGTGTGCAACTGCTCCAGCGACCAGTCGCGGAACGGGCCGCCACTCGCCGTCAGCGTGATCCACCGCACATCCTTGTGAGCATTGCCCGAAAGGCATTGGAAGATGGCATTATGTTCGGAATCGACCGGCAGCAGCGTGGTGCCATGTCTGGCAACCGCCGCCGTCATCACCTCACCCGCCGAAACCAGCGCCTCCTTGTTGGCCAGGGCAACTGTGCGCCCCTGTTCGATGGCCGCCATCGTCGGCGCAAGCCCCGCACAACCCACGATCGCCGCCACGGTAATGTCGGCGGGCACACGCGCCGCCTCGACCAGCGCAGCTTCGCCCCCGGCAGCCTCGATGCCGCTGCCGGCCAGCGCCTCGCGCAGTTCGGGCAGCCAGGCCTCATCAGCCACCACAGCGATCTTCGCGCCGAATTCGCGCGCCAAAGCCGCCAGCGCCTGCGCATTGCCATGGGCGGTCAGCGCCACCACATCCCAGGCCTCGGGCTGGCGACGGATGAGATCCAGCGTCGAGGCGCCGATCGAGCCCGTGGCACCAAGAACGGAAATACGCCGCATTGCCTAGAACAACCTTCCAATACCCACCAGCAGACCTGCCACGAAGAGCACCGCCAGCAAACCATCAACCCTGTCGAACAGCCCGCCATGGCCCGGCAGCAGCGAACCGCTATCCTTGACCCCGGCGCGCCGCTTCATCCAGCTTTCGAAAAAATCACCCGCCTGCGCGATGACCGCCACCAGCGCGCCCAGCAGCGCGCATTTGGCAATCACCACAGGCTGGCCCGCAAGATACCGCCCCGCCGCGGCAAAGGCCAGAGCGACCGATACGCAAGCCGCCAGCAGCGCTCCACCGCCCAGCCCGGACCATGTCTTGGACGGGCTGACACGCGGCGCGATCTTGGGCCCGCCCAGCGCCCGGCCCGAAAAATAGGCGCCGACATCCGTCGCAATCACCAGCATGACGGGGATCAGGGGGCCAAGCCGCCCGAAGAGAACCGGCATCGACACCAGCACCTCACCGGCAGTGCCGACATAAGCCACACCAACGGCCAGCCACAGCAACCGCGCCCAGCGCGACCCCGCAATGGCGCGCACCAGCCGGTTCCACTCCCACAGCACGCCCACCGAGACCGCCAGCACGAAGACCTGCCAGACGACGCCGCTCAGCCACAGGGCTGTGCCCGCCACCGCGATCATGACGATGGCCGACAGCGTGCGGAGCTTCAGGTCCGAGTTGCGCGGGGCAGCGGCCGAGGGCATGTCAGCGGCCACCAAAACGGCGCTCCCGCTGGCCGAAGGCCTCGATCGCCTCACGCAGATGGTCCGGCGTGAAATCGGGCCACAGCACATCGGTAAACCACATTTCGGCATAGGCCGCCTGCCAGAGCAGGAAGTTCGACAAGCGCACCTCGCCGCTGGTGCGGATGAGCAGATCGAGCGGGGGCAAATCGCTGGTGTAAAGCTCGGCCTCGATCGCCTCGGGCGTGATCGGGCCCTTTTCAGCGGCACGGGTCGCCGCGCGGGCGATTTCCTGCTGACTGCCATAGTTGAGCGCCACGGCCAGCGTCATCACGCGATTATGCGCGGTGCGCGCCATCGCATCCTCCAGCAGCGCGACCATCTCGGGCCCGAAGGCGTGATAATCGCCAATGATGCGGATCCGCACGCCATGGGCAGCAATCTCGTCGAGATCGCTCAGGATGAAGCGCTTCATCAGCGCCATCAGATGGCTGACCTCGTCAGCCGGGCGGCGCCAGTTTTCCGAGGAAAAGGCATAAAGCGTCAACGCCTCCAGCCCCATGTCCTTGACGCCGCGGATCAGCTTGCGCACCGCCTCGCCGCCACGCTGGTGGCCGATGGCATGGGGCAGAAAGCGCTGCTTGGCCCAGCGGCCATTGCCATCCATGATGATCGCCACATGGCGAACACCCAGAGCCCCGGCGCCCCCGCTCCCCGGCCCGCCGCTGAGTGCCACCGCGCCGGTCACTTGCCCAGAATTTCCTTCTCCTTGGCAGCGGCAGCCTCGTCGACAGCCTTGATCTGCTCGTCGGTCAGCTTCTGCACCTCGGTTTCGAGGCGCTTGCGATCATCCTCGCTGATCAGCTTCTTGGTTTCGTCAGCCTTGGCCGCTTCCATGCCGTCGCGGCGCACGTTGCGGATGGCGATGCGCGCGTTCTCGGCATATTTGCTGGCCAGCTTCGCCAGTTCCTTGCGGCGCTCCTCGGTGAGGTCGGGGATCGGCAGGCGCAGAGTCTGGCCATCAGTGATGGGGTTGAGGCCGAGGCCCGCCGAGCGGATCGCCTTTTCCACCGGCGTCACCGTGGACTTGTCCCACACCTGCACCGACAGCATGCGCGGTTCTGGCGCCGAGACAGTGGCCACGGCGTTGAGCGGCATGTGGCTGCCATAGACCTCGACCGTGATGGGGTCGAGCAGGGCGACATTGGCCCGGCCCGTGCGCAGGCCCGAAAGATCGCCTCTCAGCGATTCGACGGCTCCTTTCATCCGGCGTTCCAGATCGGCCTTGTCGTATTTCGGGGTCGCCATCGTCTATCTCCTCGGTTCTTACTGCACGATCGTCTGCGTGCCCTCACCCGCCAGCACGCGGGTCAGATTGCCCCGCTCGCGGATGGAAAAGACGACGATCGGAATCTTGTTGTCGCGGCACAGCGCCACGGCGCTGGCATCCATCACCTTCAGGTTTTCGGCCAGCACAGTGTCATAGTCGATGGTGTCGTAACGCACCGCCGAAGGGTCGCTCTTGGGGTCGGCACTGTAGATGCCATCGACGCTGGTGCCCTTGATGAGCGCATCGCACTTCATTTCGGCCGCGCGCAGGGCCGCGCCGGAATCGGTGGTAAAATAGGGCGCGCCAACGCCGGCGGCGAAGATCACGACGCGACCCTTTTCCAGATGACGCTCGGCCCGGCGGCGGATCACCGGCTCGCACACCTTGTCCATCTCGATGGCGGACTGCACGCGCGTGGGCACACCCAGCTGCTCCAGCGCGTTCTGCATGGCCAGCGCGTTCATCACCGTGGCGAGCATGCCCATGTAATCGGCCTGGGCGCGGTCCATCCCCTTGGCCGCGCCTGCCATGCCGCGAAAAATATTGCCGCCACCGATGACGAGGCAGATCTCAAGGCCCGTTTCCTTGGCAGCCTTCACCTCGGCGGCCAGTTCGGCAACAAAGCCCGGATCGATCCCAAAGGCCTGTTCTCCCATCAGAACCTCGCCTGACAGCTTGAGGAGAACACGCTTGTAATTGGGAGAGCTCATGATGAAGGGCATCCAGACGATTTCGGGCTTGGCGGGCTCTTAGCCGCCATGGGCACGGTGCGTAAAGGGAGAGGCGCGAAAAATGGGTGCAGGGCGCGGCGATATCCGACGCAATTTTTGCACGCCAGGCGCCTGATCCATCGCCGTGACAGACGGCGCAGCTATGGAAAAGGGCCCGCCATCGCTGGCGAGCCCTCATCCTGCTTTCGCGAGGAAAAGCTTACTTCAGGCCAGCAGCGGCAGCCACTTCGGCGGCAAAGTCGGTCTCTTCCTTCTCGATGCCTTCACCCAGCTGGAAGCGGACATAATCCACCAGCGCGATCTTGGCGCCAGCAGCCTTGCCGGCGGCATCCACGACCTGCTGGACAGTGTTCTTGTTGTCCATGACGAAGAGCTGCGAGAGGAGAGCGTTCTCCTTGGCATACTTGGCCACGGCGCCATCGACCATCTTGGCCTGCACTTCGGCGGGTTTGCCCGATTCGGCGGCCTTTTCAGCGGCGATCTTGCGCTCGCGGGCGATCAGCTCGGCGTCGAGATCATCAGCATTGAGCGCTAGCGGGAAGGCGGCGGCGATGTGCATGGCGATCTGCTTGCCCAGCGGCTCGAGCACGTCGGCACCGGCTTCCGATTCCAGCGCGACCAGCACGCCGATCTTGCCCAGGTTGGGAGCAGCGGCATTGTGCATGTAGGGCACGACCAGGCCGGCACCGACCTTGACGGCCTTGATGCGGCGGATCTGCTGGTTCTCGCCAATGGTGGCGACATTGTTGGTCAGCTTGTCGCCAACGGTGCCGCCATCGGGATAGGCAGCGGCCTTGAGAGCCTCGACATCGGTGATCGCACCGTTCAGGGCCGCTTCGGTGGTCTTGCGCACGAAGTCCTGGAACTGGTCGTTCTTGGCCACGAAGTCGGTTTCCGAGTTCACCTCGACGGCGATGCCGGCGGTGCCCGAAACGGCAACGCCGACGAGGCCTTCAGCGGCGGTGCGGCTCGACTTCTTGGCGGCAGCGGCCAGACCCTTGGCGCGCAGCGCGTCAACAGCGGCCTCGAAATCGCCATCGGCCTCGTCCAGAGCCTTCTTGCAATCCATCATGCCGGCGCCAGTGCGCTCGCGCAGGTTCTTCACGTCGGCGGCGGTGTAAGCCATGTCCGAAATCCTTATGATGTGATGACGCGCCGGCCTGCCGACGCGCCTGAAATGGTGAGGCGCCGGGCCGGAACGCCCCGAGTGGAGCGTCCCATGGACCCGGCGCACTGCAATTTCATGACGCCCCGATGTTATGCCCGGGCGTCGGGCCGAAATCAGGCCTCGAGAGCTTCTTCAGCAACCGGCGCGTCGAGAGCGCCGATGTCCACGCCCGAGTCGACCACGGCAGCGCGGTTGCCCTTGGTGGCAGCAGCGGCCACGGCCTCGCAATAGAGGCGGATGGCGCGGCTGGCATCATCGTTGGCGGGCACGGGGAAGGCGATGCCATCGGGCGAAACGTTCGAGTCGAGGATGGCAACGACCGGGATACCCAGCACGTTGGCTTCCTTGATCGCCAGCTCTTCCTTGTTGGCGTCGATCACGAACATCACGTCGGGGATGCCGCCCATGTCGCGGATGCCGCCCAGCGACAGTTCGAGCTTATCACGCTCGCGGGTCATCTGAAGGACTTCCTTCTTGGTGAGACCGGCGGTGTCGCCCGACAGCTTCTCTTCCAGCGCCTTGAAACGCTTGATCGAACCCGAGATCGTCTTCCAGTTGGTGAGCATGCCGCCCAGCCAACGGTGGTTGACATAGTGCTGACCGCAGGCGCGGGCGGCCTGGGCGATCGGCTCCTGAGCCTGGCGCTTGGTGCCGACGAACAGCACCTTGCCGCCGTTCTGCACAGTGGCGGCGATGAAATCGAGCGCACGGGCGAACAGGGGAACGGTCTGCGACAGGTCGAGAATGTGAACGCCGTTGCGCGCGCCGAAGATATACGGCTTCATGCGCGGGTTCCAGCGGTGGGTCTGGTGACCGAAGTGAGCGCCAGCTTCCATGAGCTGATGCAGCGAGACGGTAGGAGCCGCCATAGTAAAATTCCTTCCGGTTTGGTCCTCTGGGAAGCTGGAACCGTGCGGGTCATTCCGCTGCGGCACCGGTGCAAATGCTTCCCATGTGGGATTTTTCGAGCATGACACATGCCATGCCGATTGCCGCAGTCAGGCCCGAGAATCAGGCCAAGCAACGGCAATGCGCGGGCCATTAGCCCCGGCTTGACCAAAAATCCAGAGGAAATCCGCCGCAGCGACGAAACGGGTTGCCGTCAAAAGGCGCTTGACAGCCCGGAACAAAAATAGAACATTGCAACCGTCAGACGGAACGGCATGGATCGAGTTCAAACCTGAGGTGTTATCCACACGTTACGAACAGGTCGCGCGGTTTTGTTAACGCATTTCTGCCCGGGCGCAATCCCCCATGCGGGACGGGCGCCTGTCGTATGGAGAGTTTCGCGATGAGCAAGGTTCTGATTGATGTCGCCCTGATGATCATCACGCTTGTTGCGTGCTGTTCTCTGATAGGCAGCGCTCGCCAGTTCATGACACTGTTCGTTCAACTGCGCGCCGAAATGGCCGCCGGCATGACCACTCAGGAAATGCGCTTTACGATCCGCTTAACCAGCGCCAGCACAACCCTCGCTCCGGTTACGGCCATGGCCTATCAGCCGGGTGCCAATGTCGCCCACAATACTGCTGGCGCCCTTGCGGTCACATCTCGTCCGCGTCGCCGTCCAGCCGTGATCCGCGCAGCCGCTTGACCCGCGCGTAGGACACCATTCCCACTGGAATCAGCGCCATATAGATGATGCAGATGCCCGCCAGTGTCAGCCATGGTTCGGTGAGCAGGGCAGCAAAAACCAGACCGAAGAGCGCAATCAATTCCAGCCGAATGGTGCGGCGCGGGCGCAGCGCATGCCAGCCCAGCGTCGCCAGGCTGGAGATCATCAGGAAGGCAATAAAAGCCATCCAGCCGCCCACCAGCATCGGCTGACGGAAGATGTCATTGCCGCTGGAAATCCAGAGATACATCGGCAGGAAGGCAAGTCCTGCGCCGACAGGAGCCGGAACGCCGGTCAGAAAGCCGGCGGATTTGTGGGGCTGGTCAGGCAGATCGATCTGGGCGTTGAAACGGGCTAGGCGCAGCACGCAGCAAATGGCAAAGGCCAGCGCGGCAAACCAGCCAAGACGCGGTACCGCCTGCAGGGACCAGAGAAAGACGATCAGCGCGGGGGCAACGCCGAAGGAAATCGAATCGGAGAGGCTGTCGAGCTCGGCGCCAAAACGCGATTGCGCCTTGAGCAGGCGCGCGATCCGGCCATCAATGCCATCAAGCATCCCGGCCAGAATTACGGCGAGGACCGATTTGTCCCAATCGCCGTGGATGGCAAAGCGGATGCCCGTGAGGCCGCAACACAACGCGCCCGAGGTAATCGCGTTAGGGATCAAGGCCCGCAGGGTCAGCCCGCCGGGCAAGCGCCCGCCGCGCGGCCGACCAAAGCGATCCCTCACTGGCTGACACCCTCGATGTGCGGCGCCTGGCCGATCTGGGCCAGCACCGTTTCACCCGCGATGGTCTTCTGCCCCATCAGCACAAGCGGTTCGGTGCCTTCGGGCAGATAAACGTCAACGCGGCTGCCAAAACGGATAAGGCCGATGCGCTGCCCCGCCGCGATGATGTCACCCGGCTTGACGAAAGGGACGATACGGCGCGCCACAAGGCCCGCGATCTGGGTAAAACCCACCAGGGTACCGTTCCCCTGATCGACGAGAATGTGCTGGCGCTCATTCTCTTCGCTGGCCTTGTCGAGATCGGCGTTGAGGAACTTGCCGGGAATATAGACCACACGCCGCACCGTGCCGCCAATGGGCGTGCGGTTGATATGCACATCGAACACGCTCATGAAAATCGAGATGCGCGTCACCGGCGCAGTCCCCAGCCCCGGCGTGCCCGTGCCATCGTCCATCGACAGTTCGCGCGGGGGCGGCACCTTCTGGATCAACGTGATCAAGCCATCCGCCGGCGCCACGACCAACCCGTCGCCCTTGGGCGTCACGCGCAAGGGATCGCGGAAAAAGGCGCAAATGCAGTAGGTCAATATGCCCAGCGGCCAGGCCAGCCAATGGCTGATCAGCACGCCCGACGCCACACAGGCAACAGCGGCCACGGCGGCGAATTTGCGCGCCTCGGGATGGACTGCCGGCCAGTGCCAGCTGGCCGAACCACGGCCACGATTGTCAAGAAGTTCTCCAGGCATGGCCGTCCTCTAGGCGTTGGCGCGGCCGGCGACAAGCCGCTTGGCGACTGACGCTGGGGATAGCCGCGTATTGCAGACTTAATACAGCAAGCAGCAGCCCTGCAAGGTCAATGTCAGAACAGCCCGAGCAGACGATGGCGACCGACCACCTTCACCGCCTGCGCATCCCTCGCCTCGCACCGCGACACGATGGCAAGCGCATCGCGCGTGCGCCCATTGGCCATCTCCAGATTGGCCGCCTCAGCAGTCGCAAAACCGATCCAGGCCTTCGTCTGGGCGAGATCGTCACCTTCCCGGGCCGGTGTCGGCGCATGGGGGACGCCGTTCGACCACTCAGCGGGGATCAGGCTGCTGCACGCTGGAGGCGGCGCAGAAACCGGAGGAGATTGCACACAGGCCGTCGCGGCCAGCAGCATCGGCACCGGCCACATTGCGCGCAGCCGTGATTGCGGATCGGGCATCGCTCACGCTTCCTTCCATCGCTTTTTCGGAATTGGTCCGCAGTTGCACAGCCGCCACGGCGTCAGAAGCGTTGCGCGCGCCAGCCGCAGCCATGCCGGCATCGAGACGGACCGAGACAGCCCCTACACCGCCCGCCATCACCCGCATCCACACGACCATCGCCGCAAGGCCCAGCACGACCGCTCCCGCCACCAGGAAAAACCGGCGCCGCATCACCACATCGGAAAAAATCTGCCAAAGCCGGGCAAGCAGAAACTGGACAAGTTCGCGCATCAGCCGCCCTTCCGGTTTGAGGATGAGCGCCCGCGCGGCAAAATCAAACTTGCCACACCTGTCACGCTCTGCGGCAAAGAAATAACCATTCTGGGAAATGTAGGACAGGGGCATGCCATGCCCACAATCGCAATGCCGCATCGCGCAATGCGGTTTCATCTTCTGTTTCAAGAAGGAAACGGTGGTGGACAGGGCTAGATTCGAACTAGCGTACGCTCACGCGGGCAGATTTACAGTCTGCTGCCTTTAACCACTCGGCCACCTGTCCACACCGTCATATCATCAGTCAAATGACTGAGATTTCAGCGCTGGGGTCTCCCCCGAATGGCCCCACCAAGTGGGTCCGTCCAGCCGAGGACCGGCCCTATGCTGATCTGAGCCTTGCCTGTCAACACCAGGATTGGCATGGGCGGGAAAATTTTTCACAAAAAGGACATCTCCATGGCCAGAAATGGCGACCATCACCAAGGCGGCGAGCCGCATGAGAAGCGCGGGAAAGCCATGCGTGGCCGGGCCGGGCGCATGCAGGGCGGGCGCGGCAGCGGGCGCAGCAACAAGGGCCCGGTGCGCCTGTGGGGCCGCCATGCCGTCGAGGCGGCGCTGAAAAACCCGAATCGCAGCCACCGCAAACTATGGGCCACGCGCGAAGGCATCGCCAGCCTCGATGGCGAACTGCCCGCCGACTTCACCATTGATTACGCCCAGGCCGCGGACCTTGGCCGCCTGGTGGCCAAGGATGCGCCGCATCAGGGCCTCGTGCTGGAATGCGAACCGCTCGACGACATCTTCCTCGACGACGTGCTCGACGGCGACCCCGAGCGTCCTATCCTCGTGCTCGATCAGGTGACCGACCCGCATAATGTCGGCGCCATCCTGCGTTCGGCCGCGGCCTTCAATGCGGCCGCCATCGTCACGCAGGATCGGCACGCCCCGCCCGAATCGGGTGTGGTGGCCAAATCGGCCAGTGGCGCGCTGGAAATTGTGCCCTGGGTGCGGGTGGTCAATCTGGCCCGCGCGCTCGAGGAAATCGCCGAGGCCGGCTATTGGCGCATCGGTCTTGCCGGTGAGGCCGAGGCCACGCTGGCACAGGCCCTGCCCGTTGGTCCCGTCGCGCTGGTGCTGGGCGCCGAGGGCGAAGGCATGCGCCACAACATCACCCAGCATTGCGACACGTTGGCCCGCCTGCCCATTTCCGAGGCCATGGAAAGCCTCAACGTCTCCAACGCGGCGGCGATCGCGCTTTACGCCATCGCCACGCGTGACATCGGCGAGGATTGATCCCATCGGACCCCGACCAGAAACGCCGCGCCGGAACAATCCGACGCGGCGTTCAAACGTGATCAACGGACGATCCGCCACTCCCTAGGTTCCGGGGGCATGCATCCTCATGAACGCGCCTGTCAGAGTCAGTTGACAGCGTCCTTCAGGCCCTTGCCGGCCTTGAACTTGGGCTGAGCCGACGCCTTGATGGGCATAGGCTCGCCAGTGCGGGGGTTGCGGCCGGTCGAGGCCTTGCGCTTGGCCACAGAGAAGGTGCCGAAACCGACCAGACGCACTTCATCGCCGGACCTGAGGGCACCAGTGATCGCGTCGAATACGCCTTCGACGGCCTTGGTGGCATCGCTGCGCGTCAGGCCACTGGCCTCTGCCACAGCGCCGATCAATTCGTTTTTGTTCATGTTGGAAACCCCCTAGATCCTGTTGACGTTACCTGTTCTGACTCACCAGCGCGGGTGGCGGGAATTGAGCGAGTTTTCACAGGGCTGTCAAAGGCCAAAATGCGGTAAACCGGGCGAATATCCCAGTTGCAGCGCTGTTTTGAGGGCCTGACGTGGCGCGCCGTCGTCATCAGGCGCGGCCATCATGGTTACCGCGACTCGAACACTGTCCGAGTCGCGGCAATGCAGCATATCAATGTGCGGTTGCAGCAGGTGCTGCGGGGGGGGCTACCGGGGCAGCACCCGGCTGGCTGGCCAGATCATCGGCCTCGGTCCATTCGATCGCCTCGATCGGCTTGGTCAGCGCGCGCGCCAACACTTCATCGACATGGCCCACCGGCACGATCTCCAGCCCCTCGCGGATGTTGGCGGGGATCTCGGCCAGATCCTTGCGATTCTCTTCAGGGATCAGCACAGTCTTGATGCCGCCGCGCAAAGCCGCCAGCAGCTTTTCCTTGAGACCGCCAATCGCCAGCACCCGGCCACGCAGCGTCACCTCGCCCGTCATCGCCACATCGGCACGCACCGGGATACCCGTCAGCGTCGAGACCATCGCGGTGACCATGCCGATGCCCGCCGAAGGACCATCCTTGGGCACGGCACCCTCGGGCAAGTGGATGTGCAGATCCTTGCGGTTGAAGATCGAGGGCTTGATGCCATAGGCCGGCGCGCGCGCCTTGACGAAGGAGAACGCCATCTGGACGCTCTCGCTCATCACCTCACCCAGCTTGCCGGTGGTCTTGACCCCGCCCTTGCCGGGCACGGTCACGCTCTCGATGGTCAGCAATTCGCCGCCCACTTCGGTCCAGGCCAGGCCTGTGACGGCGCCCACCTGATTCTCGTCATCCGACACGCCATGGCGGAATTTGCGCACACCGGCAAAGTCAGCCAGATTTTCGGGGGTGATGGTGACTTGCGTCTCCTTGCCCTCCAGAATGCGGCGCAGTGATTTGCGCGCCAGCCGCGCCACTTCGCGCTCCAGCGTGCGCACGCCCGCCTCACGCGTGTAGTAACGGATGAGGTCGCGCAGCGCCGGCTGGGTCAGGGTGAACTCATTGTCTTTGAGCCCATGCGCCTTGACCTGCTTGGCGATCAGATGGCGTTCGGCGATCTCGACCTTCTCGTCCTCGGTGTAGCCTTCGAGCCGGATGATCTCCATACGGTCCAGCAGCGGCTGGGGCAGGTTCAGGCTGTTGGCCGTGCAGACGAACATCACGTCCGACAGGTCGATGTCCAGCTCCAGATAATGGTCCTGGAACCTGGCGTTCTGTTCCGGGTCCAGCACCTCCAACAGGGCGCTCGCCGGGTCGCCCCGGAAATCCTGACCCAGCTTGTCGATCTCGTCGAGCAGGAACAGCGGATTGCTCGTCCCCGACTTCTTGAGGTTCGACACGATCTTGCCCGGCATCGAGCCGATATAGGTACGCCTGTGGCCCCTGATCTCGGCCTCGTCCCGCACGCCGCCCAGCGACTGGCGGATGAATTCACGCCCGCAGGCCTTGGCGATCGACTTGCCCAGCGAGGTCTTGCCCACGCCCGGCGGGCCGACGAGGCACAGGATGGGCCCCTTCAGCTTGTTGGTGCGCGCCTGTACGGCCAGATATTCGATGATGCGATCCTTGACCTTGTCGAGCGCATAATGGTCGGCATCGAGCACGGCCTGCGCCGTGGCAATGTCCTTTTTCAGCTTGCTCTTCTTGCCCCAGGGCAGGCCCAGCAGCACGTCGAGATAGTTGCGCACGACAGTCGCCTCGGCGCTCATCGGCTGCATGGTTTTCAGCTTGCGCACCTCGGCCTCGGCCTTGGCGCGGGCCTCCTTGGTGAGCTTGAGCTTGGCGATCTTGTCGGTCAGCTCGGCAATCTCGTTGCCCTCGCCTTCCTCGCCGCCGCCCAGCTCGTTCTGGATCGCCTTCAACTGTTCGTTGAGGTAATATTCGCGCTGGGTCTTTTCCATCTGGCGCTTCACGCGGCCACGGATCCGCCGTTCGACCTGCAGCACGCCCAGCTCGCCCTCCATGAAGCCGAAGACCAGCTCCAGCCGCTTCATGGGATCAGTTTCGGTCAGCAGCGCCTGCTTGTCCGACACTTTCGCGCTGATATGGGCCGCGACCGTATCGGCCAGCTTGCTGACGTCCTCGATCTCGCCCAGCGTGTCGCCGGCGTCCTGGCTCAACTTCTTGTTCAGCTTGGCATATTCATTGAACTGCTCGACAACGCTGCGCATCATCGCGGCAACCTCGGGCCCCTCGGCCTCGCCTGCCTCGACATCCTCGACCTGCGCCATCAGGAGGGTGTCTTCCTCCTTCAGCTCGACCAGCCTGGCCCTGCTCTGCCCCTCGACCAGCACGCGCACCGTACCATCGGGCAGTTTCAGCAATTGCAGGACAGTGGCCACCACGCCCATGTCGAACAGATCGTCGGCATGGGGGTCATCGCAAGCCGGATCGAGCTGGGCCAGCAGGAAGATGTCCTTGTTGCCAGCCATTGCCGCTTCGAGAGCGGCCACGGATTTGTCGCGCCCGACGAACAGCGGCACCACCATACCGGGGAACACCACAATATCGCGCAAGGGCAGAAGGGGCAATGTGTTCACGTCAGCAATCCATTCCTGCGGGGCCCCGATCAAAACGGCGACCCGGCGTTGTTTCCCAGGATATGGGGAGCCATGGGCGAGCGTGCAATGGCAAGGCGGTGCTGTCTTGTGGATTGGGCCTGGGTCAGCGGAGATTTTCGTGGCAGATTGCCTGAATGACCCTGCCGCCGCCCGCCCTGATCGCTCCGCTGCGCGCGGCAGCCCTGGCGCTGCCCGAGGTGGTGGAAGCGACGCATTTTCACGACGCGCCCAGCTTCCTGCTGCGCCGCGCCTGCTTTGCCCTGTGGCAACCCGATGCTGGTGAGAAAGACGGCGGTCGCGCCATCATGCGGCTGGATCGCGGCCTGCAAATGATCCGTTTCGAGGCCCGCCCCGAGGTCTTCGCCCCGGCACGCGTGGCAACGGTCCACTGGTCTTACGTCCGCCTGAGCGCGACAGAGCCCGGCGAGATCGAAACGCTCGTCCGCGAGGCCTGGGCCAGTCTTGCCCCGCTCTACCTGCGGCGGCAGGCGGGGCTGGCGTAACGTCAGAAAGGCAGCTTGAAGCCCGGCGGCAGGCCCATGCCCTGCTGCGCCTTAGCGACTTCGGCACCGGCGACCTCATCGGCCTTGGCGCGGGCATCGTTGAAGGCGGCAGCGATCAGATCTTCCAGTATGCCCTTCTCGGCAGGGGCCAGCAGCGTCTCATCCACCGAAACGCCAATCACGCGCCCCTTGGCCGTGGCGCGGATCTTCACCAGACCACCGCCCGCCGCGCCCTCGACTTCGAGCTTGTCGAGCTTGCCCTGCGTTTCGTCCATCTGCTTCTTGATCGTCTCGGCCGCCTGCTGGGCCGCCTTGATCATCTCTTCCATCGACTGCATGTCATCTGCTCCAGTTGCCCTGTCTGCTGTCATGCCGGCGGGCCGCGCCCGCGGCGGGATCGTCTTCAACCTGCTGTGCCCCCGGGAAAGCGGCCATGGCGGCCTGCATCAGGGGCGATGAGCGCTGGGCGGCCAGTTTCGCCTCGCGCTCGGCATTCACCACTTCGATCAGGGTGGGCTGGCCGCCACTGGCACGGCGCTCCACCTCCCAGACAAGGCCGGTCGCGCGTTGCAAGGTTTGCCGCAGATCGCCGCTGATGTCATCGGGAAAGCCAGGCGCCTGCTCATAGACCAGGCGGCCGGGGGCGAGGTCAATCACACGCACCTGGATGCGCATCATGCTGCCCATGGGGATCGACCCATGCTCGACCTGCTCGACCAGCGCTTCCCAGCCCAGATCGGCAGGCGGTGGCGGGGCTGATGCCGTTACCGGCGCCCCCTGCCCCGCTGCAGCAGACGCCGAAGGGGCCATCAAAGCTCCGCTGGCCATCGCCGCCTCAAGCTTTTTCACCAATTGCCCGGGGTCCGGCATGTCGGCGGCATGAAGGCAGCGCAGCAACGCCATTTCGGCAGCCACCAGCGGGTCGGGCGCGGTCTTCACCTCCTCAAACCCCTTGAGCAGCAATTGCCAGAGGCGGTGCAACTGGCCGGGCGTCAACCGCTGCGCCCAGTCGCGGATCGTCTCACGCTCCTCGGCGGAGAGCGCATCGCCCTGCCCCTTGCCCAATTGCGCCACGGTGATGCGGTGGGTCAGCTCCATCGCGCTGCGCATCAGGGCCAAAGGTTCCACGCCCAGCGCGAACTGCGCCGCCACCACATCAAGCAGCGCCGCGCCATCCCCGCCCAGCAAGGCGGCGAACAAGCGGCGCTGCACCGTCTTGTCGGCAAGCCCCAGCATTTCGCGGACCTGCTCGGCAGTCACCAGCGTGCGCCCGGCCTCCGCCCCGCCCGCCAGATCGGCATGGGCAATCGCCTGATCGAGGATCGACAGGCCATCGCGCACCGAGCCTTCGGCCGCCTCGGCCACCATGGCCAGCGCTTCGGGTTCGGCCTCGACGCCTTCCTTGGCGCAGATACCGGCGAAGTGATCAGCCAGCAGAGGCGCCGGAATGCGCTTGAGGTCAAAACGCTGGCAGCGCGAGAGCACCGTGACGGGCAGCTTGTCGACTTCCGTCGTCGCGAAAAGGAATTTCACATGCGCTGGCGGCTCCTCAAGAGTTTTGAGCAATGCATTGAAAGCATTGCGCGACAGCATGTGAACTTCGTCGATGATGTAGATCTTGTAGCGCGCCGAAACCGCCGCATAGCGTACCGCCTCGATGATCTCGCGCACATCGTCGACGCCGGTGTTGCTGGCAGCGTCCATCTCGATCACGTCGATATGGCGCCCCTCGGCAATCGCCACGCAGGGTTCGCACACGCCGCAAGGGTCGATCGTCGGCCCGCCCTTGCCATCGGGGCCCACGCAGTTGAGCGCCTTGGCAATGAGGCGCGCGGTGGAGGTTTTGCCGACGCCGCGAATGCCGGTCATCAAAAAGGCATGGGCCAGCCGCTCACGCCGGATGGCATTGGCCAGCGTCTGCACCATGGCATCCTGCCCGATCAGCTCGGCAAAGGTGCGCGAACGATATTTGCGCGCCAGCACGCGATAGGGCTGCGCGGGAGCGGCGGCTGGAGCCGGGGCGGGCACCGGTTCGGGCGCGCCAAACATGGCGCTTTGCCCCGCAGCCTCCAGTTCGGCGGCGGAAGGGGTGCTTTCGGCGTCGTCGCCAAACATCTCGGGTGAATCGCCCATGCCGCCTACCTAGAGTGCTTGAAGCCCCTTGCCCAGCCGATGATCGCGCGCAATGCACAACAACGCGAGAGGGGCCTGCAACGCCCAAAGCGCCCAGCCAGCCGAAAACCGCGATATGAAAGGGAAATAGGAGCCGACCGACCCGCCGCAACCCGTTGTGGCTGCTTCCTTCCGGACCTGACCAGGTTGGCGAGCGCAAACGTCCGACCGACTCCCGCAGCGGCCTATGGCGAGCTCGGGCGTTTTAGGCAAGCCCGTTTGTGCACATCGGCAAACGCAACCGGCCCGCGGTTGCCAGTTGCAAACGCGGGCCGGATGAAACGCCTTGGCGGGTCAGATCAGCGGAAATTGTCGGCGTAGGCCTGAATCTTCAAACGGCGCGGCGGCGTGGCATGCACCGTGGCGGCAATGCCGTGATGGTCGGCATAGGCCTGCGCCTCGGCCTGCGAGGCGAACTTCAGGATCACCTGAGCCTGCGTGTCGCCCGAGCCTGCCCAGCCCATCAGCGGATCAGGGCGGCGAGCCTCTGCCGGCGCGAATTCCAGGAGCCACTGGCCAGTCAGGGCCTTGCCCGACTGCATGGCGTTCTTAGGGCGTTGATAGATGCGTGCGGTCATGCCCATTCCCTTGCCTGCGAATCGCGACAAAAATCAAGTGCGACGTTGGGCCTCAAAGGCGTTTTTGGTCTTGAGACTGGGGTCCTCGGCCCATGGCTGATCAGGCCAGCGGTGTTTGGGGTATCGGCCTTTCATGTCTTTCACCACATCGCGCCAGCTTCCGCGCCAGAAACCGGGCAGATCACGCGTCATCTGAATGGGTTTCCCGCCCGGCGAGGTGAGCTTGAGCAACAAGGGCTGGCTGGGCTGACCAAAGCCGGGATGGCGGTCAAGCCCGAACAGCGCCTGTACGCGAATTTCGATCGAAGGCCCGCCCGGGTCGTCATAATCGATGGGATGCGTCGACCCGGCCGGGCTGCGGAACTCCTGCGGGGCAAGCCGGTCGAGCGCCTGCCTGCCATCCCAGCCCAGCCGGTCGAGCAGCGCCTGATGCAAGGCGCCGGTGTTGACCGAATCGAGACGCCGCACCAGATGCGGCCCCGCCCATTCCTCAAGATCCGCCAGCAGGCTTTGCTCCCTCAAGGCCTCGATGCCGCCATAACGCGCCCGGCGCAGCAGGGAGACGCTGGCTTTGCCCAACGGCAACAACGCCAGCCCATCGGCGCGAATACGGGCACACAGGAAATCGGCAATGACACGCGGATCGGGCGCAGGGTCAGATCCGCGCGCAAAGGTGATCGCTCCCAGCCGCTGTTCCAGCAAGGCCTCGACCCGCCGCTCATCGGCAACCCAGCGCAGCGTCGGGCGCCGCTCAATACGGTGGCGCAGGTAGGTCAGCACTTCGGCCTCGCTCAGCGCCATGGCCCCGGTGATGCGCGCGCCTTTCGCCTGCCCCTGCGCCTCGCCCACCGCCAGATAATCGGCGCGGGCCAGCGGGCTGAGCGGGTCGAGCACCAGCCCCCTGCCCCCGGCGGCGATCCATTCCTCACCCCTGGCATCGCGCCGCCTGGCCAGATTGTCGGGGAAACCCTCTGCCAGCAGCACGGCGGGTGGAGGCACCTCATCATCCACACGCTGCACCAGTGCCTGCGCCCGCTTGGCCCAGCCGCGCGCCATCTGCCGCGCAGCATCGGCCTTGGCGCCGCGATCATGCCGCCAGCGATCGAGCCGGGCGGACAGATCCTCGCCCCGCCCGCCCAGCGTGCGCTCCTGAAGCAGCAAGGCCACCTGCGCAGCCTGCTCAGCGGCACCATGGGCGGCGGCATAGAGCAGCATATGCGCCTGCTCGGGCCCCATGGGCAGCGCGGCCATAGCCCGGCCATGCGCGGTAATCCGCCCCTCCTCATCCAAAGCGCCCAGCGAGATCAGCTTGGCCCGCGCCGCATTCAGGGCTGCTGCGGGCGGCGCGTCGAGCCAGGCCATCGCCTGCGCATCCCCCGCCCCCCATTGCGCCAGCGACAGCGACAAAGGCGCCAGATCGCTGGTCAGGATTTCGGGCGGATCATAGGGCGCCCGCCCGGCATGCGCGGCCTCCTCCCACAACCGATAGGCGACGCCCGGCCCCTGACGCGCCGCACGCCCGGCCCTTTGCGCCGCACTGGCCTGACTGGCGCGGGTGGTGATGAGGCGCGTGACACCCGCCGCCTTGTCAAACTCGGGCCGACGCGACAGGCCGCTGTCCACCACCACCCGCACGCCGTCGAGGGTGAGCGAAGTTTCGGCAATGCTGGTCGCCAGAATGATCCTGCGCCGCCCTTCCGCATCGCGCCAGATGGCCGCGCGCTGGGCCGAGGGTTCACATTGGCCATGCAGCGGCAGGATGGGCGTATCAGGCAGGCGCTGGACCAGCCTTTCGCGCAGCCGCTCGATCTCGCCCACGCCGGGCAGGAAGGCCAGAATATCGCCCTCCTCCTCACGCCAAGCGGTGAGAATGGCGCTGGCCATGGCCTCGTCCGTGCGCTTGTCAGGCGAAGCGCCCAGCCAGCGCAATGCCAGCGGCCAGGCCTTGCCCTCGCTCTCGATGACGGGCACCCCATCGCCCAGCAGCCCGGCAAAACGCGAACCATCAATCGTGGCCGACATCGGCAGAATGCGCAGATCCTCGCGCAGAACCTGCTGGCACTCGATAGCCAGCGCCAGCCCCAGATCCGAATCGAGATGCCGCTCATGCGCCTCGTCGAACAGCACGGCGGAAATGCCCGTCAGCTCCGGATCGGCCAGAATGGTGGAGACGAAAATCGCCTCGGTGACGATTAGAATGCGGGTGGCAGCGCTCTGCTTGCTGTCCATGCGGGTGAGGTAGCCGACGGTCTGCCCCGCCTTCTCACCCATCACTTCAGCCATACGTTCAGCCGCCGCACGGGCCGCCACACGCCGGGGGCTGAGCAGGATGACCTTGCCCGTGCACCACGGCTGATCCAGCAAGGCAGGCGCCACGCTGGTCGTCTTGCCGGCGCCGGGCGGTGCGATGAGAACCGCGTTGGGATGCGCGCGCAAAGCTGCGAGAAGGTCCGGCAGGACTGCGTGGATGGTAAGCGTGGTCACGGCTCGCGCTTTGGGGGAGTTTTGAAGAAAAGAGAAGATGCGAGGGTCATCACCCTCGCGTTCCCTTGCGTTGTCGGCGTTGCGCTATGGGTTCGGCCAAGGCGCTGGGTTTGCCGCGCCGGAGGCTATGTAACGATGAACCGGCGCCTGCCTTTCCTGCCTGCGGCGCTTTATGTCGCGCTGGTAGAGAGGTCGTGCGCCACGCCCGTGCGCCCCAACCCTATCGCCGGAAGACGTAAAGGGGGTGCAGGGGGCGATGGCCCCCTGCCTGAACTTACTTCTTCAATACCTGCGCGAAACCGCAAACAAAGCCGCCTCACCCATCGCCACCCGCGCCTCGCTGGCGGGGAAACCGGCGATGGCGTCGATGGCGCGCTGGGCGAAATGACGGGCGCGTTCACGCGTGGCCGACACCGTGTCATATTTGGCGATCAGCTTGACCGCGTGCGCCAGATCCTCGTCGCTGGTGCAGAAGCCGGCGATGGCATCGCGCCAGAACTTGCGTTCCTCGTCATTGCCGCGCGCATAGGCCAGGATGACGGGCAGCGTCATCTTGCCGTCGCGGAAATCGTCGCCCTTGGCCTTGCCCATTTCATGCGCGTCCGAATCGTAGTCGATGGCGTCATCGGCCAGCTGGAAAGCGATGCCCAGGTTGCGACCATAGTCGTCGAGCGCGCGCTCCTCGGCCTCACCCCGCTCAGCCACCACGGCAGCGATGCGGCAGGCCGCGCAGAACAGCGCAGCCGTCTTGGCGCCGATGATCGAGAGGTAGCGCTCCTCACTGGTCTCGATCTGGCGTTGGGCGGTGAGCTGGTCGACCTCGCCCTCGGCGATGATGGCGCTGGCCTGCGCCAGGATTTTCAGCACTTTCAGGCTGCCATCCTCGACCATCAGCTCAAAAGCGCGGCTGAACAGGAAATCGCCCACCAGCACTGTGGCCGGATTGCCGAACACGATGTTGGCAGTTTCCTTGCCCCGCCGCAGGTCGGAGCCATCAACGACATCATCATGCAGCAACGTGGCGGTATGGATGAACTCCACCGCGGCGGCCAACTTGTGATGGCGCTGCCCCTGATAGCCGATCAGCTCGGCGCAGGCGATGGTCAGCATGGGGCGCATGCGTTTGCCCCCGCCCGAGATCAAATGGCCGGCCAGTGAGGGAATGAGCGGAATTTCGCTCTGCATCCGGTCCAGAATCACGGCATTGACCGCATTCATGCCCGGCGCCGTCAGCGCCAGAATGGGGTCGAGCGATGGCCGGGCGGTTGTGTCGCCCTTCTGGCCGCGGAGGGGAATAATCTGGGCAGTCATCACCGGTCGCCATTGCCCGTCTGCACGCGCAAGGCAAGTCTTAAAGGGTCGAACACTGTGTGAATGCGGCAAATGCCGTTCCAGCTTGTCGCGGGCCTGCAGCTTGATCTTGGAAAAAGGGCCGCCACCGTGCTAGCGGGCAAGGCATGTCACAGCCTGCTTCCACGCCCGATCCTGTCCTCGCCTCGTTCCGCAACAGCATCGACAACATCGATGCCGCGCTGATCCACATGCTGGCCGAGCGATTTCGCATCACCAAGGCGGTGGGTGCCTACAAGGCACAGCACGCCCTGCCCGCCAGCGACCCCGGCCGCGAGGAACGCCAGATCGAACGCCTGCGCAAACTGGCGGCGGAAGCGCAACTGGACCCGGATTTCGGTGAAAAATTCCTGCGCTTCATCATCGATGAGGTGATCAGGCACCATGAACAGGCCAAGCAGGTAGGGTGAAGGGTTTGCCTCCGGCGGGCAAACCCTTCACCCCTTCGCCCGCGGCAACCGCAACTTCACCAGCAAGCCGCCCAGATCCTCGCTCTCGCCCAGTTCCACTGTACCGCCGTAAATCTCCACCACATCGCGCACGATGGCCAGACCCAGCCCCGTGCCCGGCTTGCCCGTATCCAGCCGCGCGCCGCGATCGAAAATGCGGCTGCGCTCTTCCTCGGGGATGCCCATGCCGTCATCCTCGACCCAGATCTCGCAAAAATCGGCATCGGCAGGCATGGCATCGACGGTGACGAAAACACTGCCCCCGCCATATTTGGCCGCATTCTCCATCAGATTGCCCAGCAGATCGTCGAGATCCTGCCGCTCGATCGCGACATTGGCATCCTGCTTGCCGGCAAGGTCAAAGCGCGTTTGCTCATAGAGCCGCGTCACTGCGCGCTGCACCGCCTCGGCGCTGGGCCAGACGGGCGCGCGGGCCTGTCCTGCGCCGCGCCGTCCCACAGCGCGCGCGCGCGCAAGGTGGTGGTCCACCTGCCGCCGCATGGTCGCCGCTTCGCGCAGCACGGTTTCGGAGAGGTCCGCGTCATGGGCATGGGCGGCATTGGTCACCACAGTCAGCGGCGTTTTGAGTGCATGGGCCAGATTGCCTGCGTGTGTGCGCGCTTCCTCGGCCTGACGGGCATTATGCGCCAGCAGGCTGTTCAATTCCTCAACCAGCGGCTGCACTTCGAGCGGCAGCGGCGCATCCATCCGGTTGGCCCCCGTCGAACGCATCTTCTGCAAGGCCAGACGCACGCGACGCAATGGAGACAGCCCGTAAAGGCTCTGCATCGCCGCCATCAGCAGCAGGCCCAGGCCCAGCACGGCAAAGCTCTCGATCAGAATGGTGCGGATGCGATGGATCTGGCTGTCGAGTTCGCTGCGCCGTTCGGCCACGATGAACGTCCACACCGTATTGCTGCCCGGCAGGATGATCGAGCGCTCCATCACGCGCAGCGGCTCACCCTCAAACTGGGTGGAATCATAGATATGCGGGGCATTGTCGAAGTGATTGCTGGAAACCTTCAGGCTGCGGTCCCACAGTGATCGGCTGGGGTAATCGTCATGCCCCTTGCCGCTGATTTGCCAGTATAGGCCCGAATTGGGCTCCATGAAGCGCTGGTCGCCAAGCGGGCGGTTGAAAAACACCTCGCCATCCGGGCCGATCTCGGTGCTGCCGACCATGGCGGTCAGCGTATAACCAAGCTGCTCATCGAAATTATGAGTGACAAAAGCGGTCAGCGCGCGATCGAGCGCCACACCGCCGGCCAGCAGCAGGATGGCAATCCATACCGCCGCAATCATCATCATGCGCTGGGCGAGCGAGCCGGTATGGGGCTTGGCCGGGCGCGAGGGGCCGACAACCTCCAGATCCTGACTGTCGCCGCCCCTCGCCATGGATGTGCCTGTGCGCCTGCGTGCCGCCGGGCAATCAGCCGCGCTGGCCGACCGGCTCGTCGAGACTGTAGCCAAGGCCGCGGATCGTGGTGATCACGTCCGAACCCAGCTTCTTGCGGATACGTGTCACGAACACCTCGATCGTGTTCGAATCACGGTCGAAATCCTGATCGTAAATATGCTCGATCAGCTCGGTACGGCTCACCACCTTGCCCTTGTGGTGCAACAGATAGGAGAGCAGCTTGTATTCCTGCGCGGTCAGCTTCACCGGCTCGCCATCCAGCGTAACGCGGCCCGAACGCGTGTCGAGACGCACGCCGCCGGCGATCAGCTCGCTCGACGAATTGCCCGAGGCCCGGCGGATCAGCGCGCGCAGGCGGGCGATCAGCTCTTCGGTCTGGAAGGGCTTGGCCAGATAATCATCGGCGCCGCCATCAAGGCCCGCCACCTTGTCCGACCAGCTGTCGCGCGCGGTCAGCACCAGCACGGGGAACTTGCGCCCCTCCTTGCGCCACATGCCCAGCACGGTGAGCCCGTCGATCTCGGGCAGGCCCAGGTCGAGCACCACCGCATCGTAATCCTCGGTGCTGCCCAGAAAATGCCCATCCTCGCCATCGGTGGAAAGGTCCACCGCATAGCCGGTCTGCTCCAGCGTGGTCTTGAGCTGGCGCCCCAGCGTAGGTTCGTCCTCGACGATCAGGATCCGCATGAGAATGTCCCTTGTTTGGCAACCGCGAAAAGATCACTTTCCGTTCGCTTTTCGCGGGTTTCGTTGGTGGCAGATGGGCCCTGGCGCCAGCAGCGTCAAGTTAGCCCGGGTTAACGGCCCGCCTGATGGTCGCGCAACATGGGGGCGTGGATGACCTGGCCGGTGCGCGCATCGACATCGACGAACACCACGCGACCCTGATGGATGAACTTCAGACGATAGGCCATGGCGGCCGGATCATATTCGGGGCCCAGATACTGCATACCGGGCATGGAAGGCAGCACCTCCCTTTCAATTGACCGGACGGTGCGAATGGTTCCCGACTGTGCCGCGCGCCGCGCCTGGCTTTGCGCGTCAGCGGGCCCCGCACGGGCCGGATCGGCTTCGGGCGCGACGGAGAGCGCAATGCCCAGCACCAGGGCCACAGCGATCGTCAGACGGGGTAGCAGGCTTTGGATCATGTACCGGGTCCTAGTGGCTGACGATTGAACATGGCGTGAATGCACCGCTGTCATCTGTTGCCCGCTCCGGCACACGAGAACAACCACCTTGTTGGTCGCCGCGCTCCGCCACGTTGCGGCCGCCCTGCACCACTTCCGCTTGCCACGGCGGCATCGCGGCGGCTAGGGCGCTTGCCATGGCATCTGCACCGATTTTGAGTTGGGAGGGTCTGGGTCTCAATCAGGGAACCGGCTGGCTTTTCCGCGACCTTTCCTTTTCCATCGCCCCGCGCGACCGGCTGGCGCTGATCGGTCGCAATGGCGCGGGCAAGAGCACGCTGCTGCGCCTCATCGCGGGCTCGGTCGAGGGTGATGCGGGCCAGCGCTCGGTGCAGCCGGGCACGCGGGTGGTGACGCTGGAACAGGAGCCGGATTTTTCCGGCTGCCCCACGCTCCTCGACTATTGCCTGAAAGGGCCCGACGCGCCGCCCCGGCATGAGATTGAATCCATCGCCGGCCAGTTGGGCATTGATCTGTCGCGCGTGTCGGCCAGTGCTTCAGGCGGTGAGCGGCGCCGTGCCGCCATCTGCCGGGCATTGGCCAGCGAGCCTGATCTGCTGCTGCTCGACGAACCGACCAACCATCTCGATCTCGACGCGATCGACTGGCTGGAAAGCTGGCTGCAACGCTACAATGGCGCCTTTGTCGTCATCAGCCATGACCGCACCTTCCTCACGCGCCTGACCAAAGCGACCCTCTGGCTCGACCGTGGTTCGCTGCGGCGCCGCGAAATCGGCTTTGGCGGCTATGAGGCGTGGGAAGACGCGGTCTATGCCGAGGAAGCCCGCGCCGCCGAGAGGATCGACGCCAAGCTCAAGATCGAAGAACACTGGAAAGAGCGCGGCGTGACCGCGCGGCGCAAGCGCAACATGGGCCGGCTGGAGAAGCTGTACGAGATGCGCGCCCAGCGCGCCGCCATGCTGACCCCGCAGGGCGTGGCAAAAATGGCCATCGCCAGCGATGGATCAAAAACCAAATCGGTGATCGTGGCTGACCATATCGTCAAGCGATTCGGGGACCGCACCGTCATCAAGGATTTTTCCCTGCGCATTCAGCGCGGTGATCGCATCGGTCTGGTGGGCGGCAATGGCGCGGGCAAGACGACGCTGCTCAAGATGCTGACCGGCGAATTGCAGCCCGATGAAGGCACGGTGACGCTGGCCCAGACGCTATCGGGCGTGGTGATCGACCAGCAGCGCAGCCTGCTCGCCCCCGACAAGCGCGTACGCGACATCGTGGCCGAGGGCAGCGACTGGGTGGATGTGCGCGGCGTGCGCAAACATATCCACGGCTATCTCAAGGATTTCCTGTTCGACCCGGGCCTGGTCGAGGCGCGCGTCGGCACGCTGTCGGGTGGTGAGCGGTCGCGCCTGCTGCTGGCGCGCGAATTTGCCCGCTTTTCCAATTTGCTGGTGCTTGACGAGCCGACCAACGACCTTGATCTCGAAACGCTCGATCTGCTGCAGGAAGTGATCGCCGACTACGACGGCACGGTGCTGATCGTCAGCCACGACCGCGACTTTCTCGACCGCACAGTGACCGTCACGCTGGGGCTGGATGGCAGCGGCAAGGTGGATATTGTCGCGGGTGGCTATGCCGACTGGCAGCGCCAGCGCACGCCCGCCAATGCAGTCAAGGCCAGGTCTGGCGAAACTGCGGAGAGGGCCCCGCCCCCACCCCCCATGCCCCAGCGCAAGGGCAAGCTGAGCTACAAGGACCAGCGCGATTATGAGCTGCTGCCCGCCCGGATCGAGCAGCTTGAGGCCGAGATGGTGAAGCTCGAAGCGATGCTGGCCGACCCGGCGCTCTACACCAGCGATCCAAAGCGGTTTGCCCAATGCACCGCCGCGCTGGACAAGGCGCGGGCCGAAAAAGACGCCGCCGAGGAACGCTGGCTGGAACTGGCGGAGATGGTGGAGGGCTGATCACCCCGCCTGCGCGCGCGCTGCGTTACGGCAGGCGGTGATAGTCGGCGACCCGCTCCAGCGCGAGTTTGAGGACCAGCTTGCCGCTGCGCACGGGCCAGGCCAGCCCTTTCTCGGCCTCGGGCAGCGTTTCACCGGCGCAGACCACGCGCCAGAGAATGTCGCCAAGCCCCTTCCCCGCCGCGCCCACCGCCTCGTCAAAGCGACGTTTCGCCGCGATCTGGCGTTCGCTCGCGTTCAAGCCGCTGAAATGCCCTCCCTTGATCCGCACCGGCTCCCACCGCATGGTGATGCCCGGCGACAGTTGCGCCGCCTCGTAATCCCGCCGCAGTTGCTCGCCGGCCGCCAGTTCGCGATCGCTCAGATGGCCGCGCGCATGCAGCCAGGTCAGCGGCGATTCGGCCAGATTGACCGTGACCGTGCGACGCGGCCCCCTCGTGGACGACCGCTTCTCACCCTCGCCATCCACGTTCCGCTCGACCAGTTCACGCCGCATGTCATTTTCCCTTATTGCAGTGCAACAATATGGAGACAAATTGCCAGAAGCAGAGTAGTGTAGGACAGAGGGAAACCAGATCGGTTAGAGAAACGGCACATCATGATTAACCGCATCCGTGATATCCGCAAGCAGAAGGGCCTGACGCTGGCCGATGTGGCGGCGAAATGTTCGCCCCCCACCACGGCGCAGACGATCGGTCGCCTGGAAACCGGCACACGCAATCTCTCGCTGGTCTGGATGAACCGCATCGCCTCCGCGCTCGAGGTGGAGCCTGAGGTTCTGGTCCGTTCGGAAACCGACAGCCAGACGCGTATCGTGGCCCGCCTGATCGAGACCGGCGCCGATGCGCTGACTTCGCCGCGCGATGCCATTCTGCCCACCTCGCTCTCGGGCGATGCGGCGCTGGTGGCCATGGCGGTGGAAGTGAGCGCGGGCGAATATCGCGCGGGCGACCAGATCTGGCTGCGCCACGTCACCTCGCAGGACTATTCCCGCCTCGTCAACCGCGATGTGCTGGCCCCCCGTCCCGGTGGCCGCTTCGCCTTTGGCCGCCTGATCGACCGCGACGACCACCGCGTCGCCCTGTTGCCCCCGGGCGTTGGCCAGCGCCAGTTGGTGATCGACAATCCGCCATGGCTCGCGGTCGCCGAGATGCTGGTTCGCAAGCTCTGACGCGCCCCTTGCGCGTCCTCTCGATCAGCACGCTGTTTCCATCGCCGCCGCGCCCGGCCTTCGGCCAGTTTGTCGCGCGGCAGATGGCGGCGGTGGCCGCGCAGGGCGGTGATGTCACGGTCATCAACCCGCTCGGCGTGCCACCCTGGCCTCTCTCGCGACGCGAACCCTATGCCGCATTGACGCGTTGCCCGCCGCAAAGCCAGCGTGACGGCGTGACCGTCCATCATCCCCGCTTTACCCTCATTCCACGATGGGGGGCCGACAGCAACCCCGCGCGAATCGCCCGTGCCATCCTGCCGCTCGCGCTGCGCCTGCATGGCGAAAACCCCTTCGATCTGGTCGACGCGCAATTCTTCTTCCCCGATGGCCCCGCCGCCGCGATCATCGCGACCAGGCTCGGCCTGCCGCTCTCGATCAAGGCGCGCGGTTCGGACATTCACTATTGGTCCACCCGGCCCGGGGCGCTGGCCCAGATCCGCGAGGCGGCCCGGCAGGCCTCAGGCTTGTTGGCGGTTTCCGGCGCGCTCAAGGCCGATATGGCCGGGCTGGGGATGGATGCGGGCAAGATCGAGGTCCATTACACCGGGCTCGACCATCTGCGCTTCAAACCCTTGCCGCACGACGAGGCTCGTCGGGCGTTGACCGAGCTGGACTTGCCCGTCGCGGCACCGCTGTTTGTCGTGCCCGGCGCGCTGATCGCCATTAAGGGGCAGGCGCTCGCGCTGCAGGCGCTGGCGCAACTTCCCGGCGCCCATCTGGCACTGGTCGGCAAGGGGCCGGATGAAGCAGGCCTGCGCGCACTGACCGCGCAACTCGGCCTTGCCGGCCGCACCCATTTTCTCGGCCAGGTCAGCCATGATCGCCTGCCACTGCTGATGGCGGCGGCCGATGCCGTGGTGCTGCCCAGCGAACGCGAAGGGCTGGCCAATGTCTGGATCGAGGCACTGGCCTGCGGCACACCTCTGGTCATTCCGCCCATCGGCGGTGCAGCGGAGGTCATCACCTCCCCTGCCGCAGGCCGACTGGCGGAGCGCAACCCCGACGCCATTGCCGCCGCCCTGCGCGATCTGCTGAACGCACCGCCCTCACGCGAAGCGACTGCCACCTGCGCCGCCCGCTTCAGCTGGGAACAGAATGGGCGTCAGATTCTCGCCTTCTGGAACGCCATCGCCGGGCAAGGTTGAACAACCCGCCCGGCGACCACGTTTGCGAAAGGAGCTTGCGGCTCAGCTGCGCTCGCGCGCCAGCCTTTCCTGCCGGTCCAGCTTGCTTTCGGTTTCCACGAAGCTTGCGGGCGTCACCTTCAGCCAGATCAGCATCGGCGCCGCCGCATAGATCGAGGAATAGGTGCAGACGAAAATGCCCAGGATCAGCGCGGCGGAGAAACCGAAGATCACCTTGGGGCCCAGCAGCAGCAGCGCCAGCAGCGTGATGAGCATGGTGCCCGAGGTCACCACCGTACGCGCCAGCGTTTCATTGACCGAGAGATCGAGCAATTCGGTCAGCGGCATCTTGCGATACTTCTTCAGATTTTCGCGAATACGGTCATAGACCACGATCGTATCGTTGAGCGAATAGCCGATCACGGTCAGCAGCGCGGCGACGGTGGTGAGATCAAACTCCATCTGCGTGATGGCAAAAAGGCCCAGCACCAGTGTCACGTCATGGACAAGGCTGATCAGCGCGCCCACGCCAAACTGCCATTCAAAGCGATACCAGATGAAGATCGAGATCGCCACGGCGGCCGCGCTCAGCGCCTTGACCGCCGTCATGCCCAATTCGCCCGACACCTTGCCCGACACCGAATCGATGCCGTCGATGCGTGCATCGGCATGACCGGTCTTGACGGCGGCAGTCACCGCCTTGGCCATGGCCTCGGCAGCGGCGGGGTTCTTGTCGGACCCTTCGGGCAGGCGCAGGCGGATCGAGACAGCATTGGGCGCACCAAAGGTCTGGATGATCGGCTCGCCATAGCCAAGGTGTTCAACCTCGCTGCGCAGCTGCGCCAAGGGAGCCTCGGCGCTCTGGGTGAAGGTCACGCGGATCATCTGTCCGCCCACGAAATCCACGCCCAAATTGAGCCCATGGGTCAGGATCAGCACCCAGCTCAGCACCATCAGCGCCACGCTGATAATGGTGGTGGGCCACTGCCACTTCAGAAAGTGGATGTTGGTGTGGTCGGGAACGAGTTTGAGCAGGCGCATGAACAGGCCCCTTTAAATGGTCAGATCGTTGGGGCGCGCCTTGCGCAGCCACAGCGCCACCCACATGCGGGTGAGGAACACGGCGGTGAACACCGAGGTGACGATGCCGATCATCAGCACCACGGCAAAGCCCTTGATAGGGCCCGAGCCGAAAACGAACATCAGTACCGCCGAGATGATATGGGTGATGTTGGCATCAAAGATGGTGCGGCTGGCTTCCTTGTAGCCCAGCTCCACCGCCTGGAACACCTTGCGCCCTCGATGCCGCTCTTCGCGAATGCGTTCATTGATCAGCACGTTGGCGTCGACTGCCGCGCCAATGGTCAGCACGAAGCCGGCAATGCCCGGCAAGGTCAGCGTTGTGCTGAATACCGCCATGATGCCCAGGATCATCAGCACGTTGATGATGACCGCGGCATTGGCGTAGAGGCCGAAACGGCCATAGGTGATGCCCATGAAGACCACGACGGCGATGGTGCCCACCGCCATGGCGATCACGCCCTTGTGGATTGAATCGGCGCCAAGGTCTGGCCCGACGGTGCGCTCCTCCACCACCTTGAGGTCGATGGGCAAGGCGCCCGAGCTGAGCGCAATGGCCAGCTGGCTGGCGCTCTGCACGGTAAAGCTGCCCGAAATGACAGCCGAGCCGCCGAGAATCGCCGTGTTGATGTTGGGCGCGGAGAGCACCTTGCCATCAAGGATAATGGCAAAGGGATGGCCGACATTTTCCGTGGTCAGCTTGGCGAATTTCTCGCCGCCGGCCTGGTTGAAGTTGATCGCGACCTGCGGTTCGCCGGTCTGCTGGTCAAAGGTCTGGTGCGCACTGGTGAGCTGGTCGCCCTTGATCCCGCCCAGACGCTTCACCGCCAGCGAGCCTGCGCCGCTGGCAAAGGGCACGATTTCATCGCCCGGAGGTGCGATGCCCGACTGGACCTCCGCCGGCGAGGCCGAGGCATCGACAAGCTTGAACTCCAGCTTGGCGGTCTGGCCCAGCAGGGCCTTCAGCGCCGAGGGGTCCTTCAGGCCCGGCACCTGCACCACGATGCGGTCGCTGCCTTGGCGGATGATGGTGGGCTCACGCGTGCCCAGCGCGTCAATGCGCTTGCGCACCACTTCGGTGGCTGTGCTCATCGCGTCGCTGATGGCCTGATCGATGCCCGCCTTGGTGGGCGTCAGCACGATGCGGGTGGTGTCCACCACCTTGATGTCCCAATCGCGTTGGCCCGAGAGCCCGGCGCCATTGGTCAGCGGCAGGATCGCCTCGCGCGCGGCGTCGACATCGGCCGGGTTGCTCACCATGAAGCTGAGCGAACCATCCTTGTTCGAAATGTCGCCGATGGGGATCGGGCGGCTGGCCTTGGCCAGCGCATTGCGCACTTCCTCTTCCTTGCCTTCAAGGCGGATGGCGGTGACCTGATCGGGATTGGCTTCAAGCAGCAGATGGCTGCCACCGGCCAGATCGAGACCGAGGTTGATCTTGGGCGCGGGCAGCGCGGCGGGCCAGTTCAGACCGGCAACAGCGAACATCGAGGGCAGGCTGGCGGCAATGCAGGCCAGCGCGATGAACCAGAACCAGAGCTGTTTCCAGCGGGGAAAATCGAGCATGACGTGCGGGCTCTGCCAGAAATGGGGCCCGGAGCGGATGCGCCGGGGATGAAACACAAGATGGCCAGATGGGCACGCGAGCCGGAGGCGTCAACCGTGCCCGGTAAACGATCAGTCGTTGGCAGCGGCGCTGCCAGCGGGGGGGATCACATCCACGATGGTGGTCTTGACCGCCTTCACCTTGAGGCCGGGCGCCAGTTCGACATCGACATAGTCATCCTCGACCTTGACCACCTTGCCGATGAAACCGCCACCGGTGAGCACCTGGTCACCCTTGCGGATAGAGTCGAGCTTGGCCTTCTGGGCCTTCTGCTGCTGCATCTGGGGGCGGAACACCACGAACCAGAAAGCCAGCGCCATCGCCGCAAAGGGCAGATAAGTGAGCCAGGCGGGCGGGTTATCGGCAGTGGCGGCGGCCAGCACGGGCAACAGGGAGACACTCATTCGACAACAACCTTCGCAACTAAAACCGGGCGGGAAAGAACGAACCTGTGCAAGCGACCATCTGGAGCGCGCAGCCCCATGTGTCGCCATGCGCTCTGACAGACAGGCGCCGGTGCACCCTTCCCAGCAGCCGGGGCGACTAGCAGGCTTTCACGCGCAAGGCAACGAAGCCCCCAAAAACGCGCCATTTGCGCGTCTTGGACAAAGTTTCCACAGGTGCAAAATCAAGGACATGCATTTTTTCCGCTTGTGACGCTTGCCATGGAGAAATTCCCCTCATATAGGGCGCCCTCCGGTCGGGACGTAGCGCAGCCTGGTAGCGCATCACACTGGGGGTGTGGGGGTCGGAGGTTCGAATCCTCTCGTCCCGACCAATGAAAAGGCCGCTTCCTGCCTTGTGCAGGGGCGGCTTTTTTCTTGCGATCCGGCGCCTGCGCCTATCCCTCTGTGCCGCATCGCGCTGATCGCAAGACGCGCAAGAATTTATCGCTGAGGACACCTTGCGCGATTGACGCAAGGGCGATTTTGTCCAAACCACCGGCCATGACCAAGAAGAATGTCCTGATCGTCGGCGCCGGCCATGCGGGCGCGCAATGCGCCATTGCCCTGCGTCAGGGTGGTTTCACCGGCAGCATTGCCCTTGTCGGGCGCGAGAACGAGCCGCCTTATGAGCGACCGCCGCTCTCCAAGGAGTATTTCGCCCGCGAAAAAACCTTCGAGCGGCTCTACATCCGCCCGCCACAGTTCTGGGCGGACAAGGAGATCGAACTGATCCTGGGAACATCGGTCACCGCGCTCGATCCTGCTGGCCATCAGGCCACGCTCTCCTCTGGCGACGTGCTGGATTATGATCATCTGGTCTGGGCGGCGGGTGGCGATCCGCGCCGGCTCTCCTGCCCCGGCGCAGGTCTTGCCGGCGTTCATGCCGTGCGCACGCGCGAGGATTGCGACCGCCTGATGGGCGAGATCGACGGCGGCGTGCGCCATGTGGCCGTCATCGGTGGCGGCTACATCGGGCTGGAGGCAGCCGCCGTGCTGACCAAGATGGGCTGCCAGGTGACGTTGCTCGAAGCCCTGCCGCGCGTGCTGGCCCGGGTGGCCGGCCCCGAACTCTCGACTTTTTACGAAGCCGAGCACCGCGCCCATGGGGTTGATCTGCGCACCAGCGCCGCGGTGGAAAGCCTCATCGGTGAAGGGCGCGTGCGCGGCGTGCGCCTGGCAGATGGCGAGGAGATTGCCGCCGATGCCGTGATCGTAGGCATCGGCATCGTGCCTACGGTGGGCCCGCTGATCACCGCCGGGGCCGCGGGCGGCAATGGCGTTGACGTCGACCAGTTCTGCCGCACCTCCCTGCCTGATGTCTTTGCCGTGGGCGACTGCGCCGCCTTTGCCTGTGACTATGCCGATGGCGCGGTGATGCGGGTGGAATCGGTGCAGAACGCCAATGATCAGGCCAGTTGCGTGGCCAAAGGCATTCTGGGCATGCCAACCCCCTACCGCGCCTTCCCATGGTTCTGGTCCAACCAGTATGATCTGAAACTGCAAACGGCAGGGCTGTCCGTCGGCTATGATCAGACCATCCTGCGCGGTTCGCCCGAGGCGCGCAGCTTCTCGGTGGTCTATCTCAAGGCAGGGCGGATGATCGCCATCGACTGTGTCAACATGGTCAAGGACTATGTACAGGGGCGCAAGCTGATCGAGGCGGGCGCAGCGCCTGACCCGGTGGCGCTGGCGGATGCGTCCGTGCCGCTCAAGGAGCTGCTCATCGCGTAAAGCCGCCAATAAGGCGATGAATATGTCCTACCTCTAACCAAAAGGGTAAAATCAGGATTCCATCTCCTGAAAGGCCCTCCCATGCTTCGTGACGATCGATTGCTAGCGCCGCTTGCCGCCCTGCTCGACAGGCTGATCTCCGACAAGGACCAGCGCGATCAGGCGCGGCAGCGGCTGCTGGCCCTGCCCGGCACAGCTGAACTCGTCTCGCTCCGGACCGAGCTGACTCTTGCGCTGAGCGCCCCCATCCCGGACACATGGACCACCCGCGCCCGGCCCTGCTTTCTTTATGTCATGTATGCCATTCTGCTTGGCGCCCTGCCCGCCGGCGCGCTGGCCGCGTTCCAGCCTGCGATGGCCAGCGCCGTGGCAGCGGGGATGAGTGCCTATCTCAACGGCATCCCATCCTCGCTCTACACTTTGTTCGGCACCGGCTATCTGGGCTACACCGCCGCCCGCCAATGGGGGAAGAAACTCGGCACCGACCGTTGAGGCCATGGAGCGGGGGCGGGGCGCGCGTGCCTCGCCCGCCCTCTTGCCGCCACAATCGCGGACTGTATGACGGCGCGACACATTCTTTCCAGCAGGCGCATGTCATGACCCAACCTCTCGTCTATGTTCTCAATGGCCCCAACATCAACCTGCTGGGCACGCGCGAGCCCGGCATCTACGGCCATGAGACGCTGGCCGACATCAACGCCCGGCTGGAGGAACAGGCCAAAACGCTCGGGCTGACCATCAAGACGCTGCAATCCAACCATGAAGGCACGCTGGTCGACTG
Organism: Sphingomonadales bacterium; assembly: GCA_028871475.1. Classification (GTDB taxonomy): domain Bacteria; phylum Pseudomonadota; class Alphaproteobacteria; order Sphingomonadales; family Sphingomonadaceae; genus Novosphingobium. The sequence continues at coordinate 90,325 of JAGWMZ010000006.1, forward strand.
GCTGCATGAAGCGCAGGCCGAGGGAGCCAAGGCGGTCATTCTGAACGCCGCGGCCTATACCCACACCAGCGTGGCGCTGCTCGACGCGACCAAGGCGATCACCGTGCCGGTGATCGAGGTCCATCTCTCGAACCCGCACAAGCGCGAGGAGTTCCGCCACAAGAGCTATATCGGCATGGCCGCGCTGGGCACGATCGCCGGCTTTGGCGCGCAGTCTTACGCACTGGCCCTGCAAGCCGCCGCCGCGCTTTGAGGGCAAGCGCTTTCGTTCATCATTTCGGCAAAACCCTGACGCAGCCTCTTGCCCCCCGCATTGAGCGGCACTAGGGGCACAGGCTGAGATATTTTTCGCCACGGAGATTTCATGGGCGACGACAACAAAACGGGCCGCGACGAAAAGACCGGCTCTGGCATGCACATTGACAGCGCCCTGGTGCGCGAGCTGGCCGAGCTGCTGGCTGAAACCAACCTGACCGAAATCGAGGTCGCCGATGGCGAGCGCAAGATCCGCGTCGCGCGCGGCGGTGCCCCAATGGCGCCTGTGGCCTATGCACCGGCGCCCATGGCTGCTGCGCCTGCCGCCGCGGCCCCTGCCGCCGCCGCGCCCGAGGCGGCTCCTGCGATGGACGGCAAGGCCGTGAAATCGCCGATGGTGGGCACGGTCTATCTGGCCGCCGAGCCCGGCGCGCCCGATTTTGCCCCCGTGGGCAAGGTTGTAAAGGCCGGCGATACGCTGCTCATCGTCGAAGCGATGAAGGTGATGAACCCCATCACCGCCCCTGCCTCGGGCACGGTCAAGGCGGTTCTGGTCGAGAACGGCCAGCCGGTCGAGTTCGACCAGCCGCTGGTGGTGATCGGCTAAGCTGCTCCCATGGCCATCAAACGCATCCTGATCGCCAACCGGGGCGAAATCGCACTGCGCATCCTGCGGGCCGCGCATGAAATGGGCATCGAGACGGTGGCGGTGCATTCCACCGCCGACGCCGATGCCATGCATGTGCGCCTGGCCACCAATGCGGTGTGCATCGGTCCCCCGGCGGCCAAGGACAGCTATCTCAACATCGCCGCCATCATCAGCGCGGCCGAGATCACCGGGGCGGATGCCATCCACCCGGGCTATGGCTTCCTGTCGGAAAACGCCCGCTTCGCTGAAATCGTCGAAGCCCATGGCATCACCTGGATCGGCCCAAAGCCCGAACATATCCGCACCATGGGCGACAAGGTCACCGCCAAGAAGACGGCGGGCGAGCTTGGCCTGCCGCTGGTGCCCGGCTCCACCGGCGCTGTCTCGGATTTCGACGAAGCGCGCGCAATCGCGGCGGAGATCGGCTATCCGGTGATCATCAAGGCGGCCAGCGGCGGCGGCGGGCGCGGCATGAAGGTCTGCGAACGCCCCGAAGACCTCGAAACGCTGATGCAGCAGGCCGGCAGCGAAGCCAAGGCCGCCTTTGGCGATGCCACGGTCTATATCGAGAAGTATCTCGGCAATCCGCGCCACATCGAATTCCAGATTTTTGGCGATGGCAAGGGTGAGGCCATCCATCTGGGCGAGCGTGACTGCTCGCTGCAGCGCCGTCACCAGAAGGTTCTGGAGGAAGCCCCCTCACCCGTCATCACGCCGGAAGAGCGTGCGCGCATGGGCGGCATCGTGGCCAGGGCCATGGCGGACATGAGCTATCGCGGCGCCGGCACGATCGAATTCCTTTGGGAAAAGGGCGAATTCTACTTCATCGAGATGAACACCCGCCTGCAGGTGGAGCATCCGGTGACCGAGGCGATCACCGGCATGGACCTGGTGCGCGAACAGATCCGCATTGCCGATGGCAGGCCGCTGTCGGTGAAACAGGAAGACATCGAGTTTCGCGGTCACGCCATCGAATGCCGCATCAATGCCGAAGATCCCTGGACCTTCGCGCCCTCGCCAGGGCTGGTGGAAAACTACCACGCATCGGGCGGGCTGCATGTGCGCGTGGATAGCGGGCTTTATGCCGGTTACCGCATTCCGCCTTACTATGATTCGATGATCGCCAAGCTCATCGTCTATGGCCGCACGCGCGAGGGCTGCATCATGCGTCTGAAGCGCGCGCTGGAGGAAATGGTTATCGAGGGCCCCAAGACCTCGATCCCGCTGCATCAGGCCCTGTTGCAGGAACCCGATTTCCGCAGCGGTGATTATACCATCAAATGGCTGGAAGAGTGGCTGGCCAAGAAGTGAATTAAAAAGGAAAGGTGCGAGGGGGTTACCCCCTCGCGCTCCTATTTTGTCTACCGGCGATGCGATAGCGGCACCCGATTGTGGTGCGGAAACTCTCTACCTGCACGGCGATATGGCGCCGCAGGCTTTCAAACACCATGAAGTTAGACTGCGCTGGCAAATTCTGCCTGCGGCGCGGCGTGCTTTGCGCTGCTGCCGAACCCCATGCGCCCACGCAGACATTAAAGGGAGCGCGAGGGCGATGGCCCTCGCATCTTTCCTTTTCCCGTAACCCCTTAAATCGTCGAAACTTCCAGCGGCACACCCGGAACATGCTTTGATGTACGGATCGTCAGCGAAGTCTTAACGCTCGCCACGTTAGGCGCGGGTGTCAGCTTGCTGGTCAGGAACTCCTGAAAGCTTTGCAGGTCGCGGCTGACGATTTTGAGGATAAAGTCGATTTCGCCATTGAGCATGTGGCATTCGCGCACTTCGGGAAGCTGGCGGACATGATCTTCAAACTGGCGCAGGGAATCCTCGGCCTGGCTCTTGAGCGAGACCATGGCGAAGACCGTGATGGCAAAGCCCAGCTTGGCCGAATCGAGTTCGGCGTGGTAGCCGCGAATCACGCCCATTTCTTCCAGCGCGCGCACGCGGCGCAGGCATGGCGGCGCGGTCAACCCAACGCGCTGGGCCAGTTCGACGTTGGTGACGCGCCCTTCGTCCTGCAACTCGGCCAGCAAGCGGCGATCGATCTGATCGAGATTGGCCATAAACCTTTTAAAAACCCCACCCAGTGCAAAATGCAGGTTTGACCCGCATTTGAGGAAACAAACACGGCCTACGTTACCGAAGGCGATAATATTATTGTCTATGCACGCAATCGTCCCGCTTTGCAACGCAGCCTGTCATGGGTCTTTCACCGTATGGCCAAGCTGCTAAGCATTCTTTCCAGCCAGACTATGGGGCCCTTTGCCCCGACAGGTGATACGCTACACTCCGATGCGCTATGATGATCGCCTTGCCACAGTGCTACGGCTGGTTCCTGCCGGACCCAGCGTCGCGCGCATTCAACTGCGGCAGTTGATCGACCTGCTGGGCACGTTGCCCAGCGACGCGCGGGGCGAGTTGGTCGATGCGGCCTATCTGCGGCTGAGCGAAGTGGCAGCGCGCATTCCGGCGGTGGACCGGACCCGCATCATGGCCCAGCCGGGCCATCGCCTGCGCTCACCGCGCCTGATGGCCACGCTGTGCGCCATGGAGCCGGGCGTTGCGGCGGCGGCCATCCGTGCGGCGGATCTGGCCGAGAACGATTGGCTGGACCTGATCCCGGCGCTGCCGCTGCATGCGCGAGGCCTGCTCAGCGAAAAGGTGGATTTGCCCGCTTCGGCGCGCGCCTTGCTGGCGCGGCTGGGCGTTGCCCATCGCGCCCTGCCCGATACAGCCGCCGGTGTGGACAAGGTTGAGGACAAGCACGGGCAAAAGCCTGTCGACAATTCTGTGGATAATTTTGCCGAGGCTCCCACGGCGGCCAACCTGCCCGAAGAGCCGGTCTTGGCCCTGTTCGCTGCGGTACCGCCTCCGGCGCCCCCTCCCCCGGCAGCCCCGCCAAAAGACGACAGCATCGGCGCCATCGTGCGGCGCATCGAGGCTTTCCGCCGCGCCCGCCCCACGCCGCCGCCCTCCGATGCCCCGCTGCTCCCGCTCGATGGCCACGTTACGCCAGACCGCCCGATCAACGTCTTCGATTTCACCAGCGATGCCGAGGGACGCATCATCTGGGCCGAAGGCGGCGTGGCGCCAATGGTCGCGGGCCACCTGCTGGCAGGTGAACCGGCGCTGGCGCTGGCCATCCGCCAGCATCAGCCCTTCCATGCCCTTTCGCTCTCCCTCGACGGCGCACAGGCCGTCGCCGGCCCGTGGCAGGTCGATGGTGTTCCGCGTTTCGATCCGCTCAGCGGGCGGTTTGTCGGCCATATCGGGCGGATGCGCCGCCGCCCGGTGCAGGAGGCAACCACCCCCGCCGCCGGAGAGGGCGATCGTCTGCGACAGGTCCTCCATGAACTGCGCACGCCGGTGAATGCCATTCAGGGCTTTGCCGAAATCATCCAGCAGCAGCTTTTTGGGCCCACCCCGCATGAATACCGGGCCCTGGCCGCCAGCATCGCGGCCGACAGCGCGCGGATGCTGGCCGGCTTCGAGGAGCTGGAGCGCTTCGCCCGGCTGGAAGGCGGCGCGATGGAACTTGCGAGCGGCAGTTGCGATCTGGCCGAATGCCTGACCGCCACGCTGGCCCGGCTGGAGGCCCAGGCACAGGCGCGGGGTGTTACCCTTTGCTTGCAAGGAGCGGGCAATGCGCCTGTCGCCCTGCCCGTGGTGGAGGCCGAGCGGCTGGTCTGGCGCCTGCTGGCCACGCTTTTCCCCCATGCCGTCGCGGGCGAGACGCTGGGCGCCACGATCCATGTCACGAACGGCCCGGTGCGGTTCGATCTTACCCTGCCCGCAGCGCTGGCGGTGATGGATGATGAAACCTTGTTCCATTCCGGGACAGGTGGCGATGGCACAGGCCCCTGGGCAGGCATGTTCGGAACCGGCTTCGCCCTAAGGCTGGCGGGCGCCGAGGCGCGCTGCGCGGGCGGCAGGATGGAGCGCAGCACCGGGCAGCTTCACATCACTTTACCCGGCTTGACCCAAATGCCTGTGGAATCTAGCCATAGCATGCAAGGCGACAGGGCACAGGAAGCGACACCTGCGGCCTGATGGCGCCAAACAGGGGTGATGTCTTGGCCAGCTTGCGATTGACCGATCCGCCCGCGCCAGAGGCCATGGTGAGGTTTCGGGCGGGGACTGGCCAGCGTTTTCTGCTGACGGTTGATACCGAGGAAGAGTTCGACTGGACCCAGCCCCTGCGCGCCAGCGGCCATACCGTCGATACTGTCGCGCGGCTGCGCAAGTTCCAGCAGTTCTGCGAAGGCTTCGGCATCGTGCCGGTCTATCTGGTCGATTATCCTATCGCCACCGCGCCACTGGCCGCAGAGGTGCTGAAAGAACCCCTGGCACGCGGCACGGCGGAAATCGGTGTGCAATTGCACCCGTGGGTCAACCCGCCCCATGACGAGGAGGTCACCCAACACAACAGCTTTGCCGGCAACCTGCCCTATGAGCTGGAACGCGCCAAGTTTCTCAAGCTGCACGACACGATCATCCGCAATTTCGATGCCGTACCGCTGATCTATCGCGCGGGGCGCTATGGCATCGGGCCCAACACCGCGCAGATTCTGCGTGAGGCGGGCATTGCCATCGACACCTCGATCCGTTCGCGCTTCGACTATTCCGGCTGGGGCGGCCCGGATTACAGCGCGCTGGGCCTATGCCCATGGTGGGTGGATCAGGAACGCACGCTGATGGAACTGCCGCTGACCTCGGTGTTTGCCGGCGCCCTGCGGCCATGGGGGCAAACGCTGTTTCCCGCCATCAGCCGTGTGCCGCGCCTGCCAGGCGTGATGTCGCGCCTGCGCCTGCTCGACCGCATTCCGCTGACCCCGGAAGGCGTGACCATCGCCGAGGCCCTGCGCGCGGTCGACATTGCGGTTGCCGAAAAGCTGCCGGTGCTGGTGCTGTCCTTCCACAGTCCATCGCTGCACCCCGGCCACACGCCCTATGTGCGCACCAGCGATGATCTGGACGCGCTCTATGACTGGTGGCGCGCTGTCTTCGATCGCCTGACGGCGCATGGCGTAACCCCCACCAGCGTGCGCCAGATCATGGAAACGGTCGATCTATCCACACGTTGACCTGGCCTGTCCGCGCGGCTAACGGATCGGCCTTGCCAGTGGGGGCCTGTAGCTCAGTGGTTAGAGCTGGCCGCTCATAACGGCTAGGTCGCGGGTTCGAATCCTGCCGGGCCTACCACCCCACTGGTCACCGCATCGAAAGGCGCGGAACGGCAGGCGTCCGCTGTTCAGCGCAGGCAATTCACTCACATGTCGTCGGGAAAGGAGCCAAGGTAGCCAGCCCCGCGCGCCACCAGTGCAGCCGCGCAGCCAACGCCCCGCAGCAAGTTGAGAGTCTCGCCCCGATTGGTGACAATCGTCCAGTTGCGCGGACTGCCACGGCTCTCGGACCGATCGTTCACCATCCGTAACGTCCGGGCGAGAAGCGCGGGATCGGGCGTGTGCACAGCCAGCCCCTCATGGGCAAAAGCGGCTGACGAAACGCCAAGCGCCTCACAAGCCGCCTCCAGGGCAGGCACATCCTCGATCGCGATACGGCGATGTTCAGCAACGACATCGGCCGTTTCAGAAGGTACCACCGTGCCGTCACGCTCCAGAAGCGGGCCATCGGCCGCCCAGGCCTCGGGCGGACAGAGCCTGCGACCGGGCAGCAAGGCCGCAAAAGGTCGACTTTCCAGCGGATAGATCCGGCAGATCCTGGGTCGATCAGCATAATTCCCGCACAGCATGGTGGGCAGCAGATGCGGGCAGCCCCCTTCGTGAAAGGCAACGAGGACGACGGCAATTCGAACCGCAATCTGATCGCTGAAGGCGGCAAAGGACCGCTTGCGATCATGCTCGTTTTGCGCCTCGCTACGGTCCGCTGCGCCCGGCCATGGCAAGGCCTCCGTCAACAGTTGCACGCTATGGCCACGCTCGGCCCATGCGATCGCCTCCGCGACGCTCAGGGTCAGGCGCAGGCCGTGGCAGCACTTGCCACATTGCGTGCAATCGAAATGGACATCCATGGTTGAACCCCGGCCGAAGATGGCGTCGCGCGGAAGGTCCCCCGCACGCTTCACCGCTCCATTCGGCCCAAGTCATGGATTGGTTACATATGTCGCGATGCGCTTTCTGCTTGCGCAAGGCGGATCGCAAACCTAAGGGCGGTTCCCAGTCGGGGAGTGGCGCAGTCCGGTAGCGCGCCTGCTTTGGGAGCAGGATGTCGCAGGTTCGAATCCTGTCTCCCCGACCAATCCCTCACTTCGTTTCCGCCCGCACCCAGACGCTGACACTGCCCGCTTTGACCGGCAAGGTCACACGCCCTTGCTCGTCGGCCCGAGGTTCCCTTTCGCAATGCCCCAGAACGTCGCGGAAGACCGCCGAGCCATGGTCGGGGCCGAGTTCCACCACAATGCTGCTCTCGTCGCCATTGGTCATCACCACCACGCAGCCGGGCTGGTCCTGCGTGCCATGGCGGATGAAGCCGATGGTATGGGCATCATCGAACAGGTCGGTCTGGGCGCCATGGGCGTAGCGATGGCGCGCCGCGATCAGCGCAGGCAGGCATGCGACCGCAGGCAGATCGATGTCGTGCTCCTGCCCGTCGCCACCCGTATCGCGATAATGCGCGCCGTAGAGGTCGGGGTAGAAGACGCAGGGCACGCCCCCCTCACGCAACAGGATGAGCGCATAGGCCAGCGGTTTGAACCAGGGCTCGACGGGCGCCTCCAGCGCCTGGAGCGGCTGCGTGTCGTGGTTGCCCACAATGGTTACCGCGTGATCGGGATCGGCCGCCACCAGTGTGCCCGTGAAGATGTTGCGTAAATCGTAATCGCCGCCCGCACGGGCGGCCTCGTGAAAGCGGAAATGGAGCGGCGCGTCGAAAAGCGAAACCTGATGGTCGACCAGCTCGAGATAGCGCTGCATGATTGCCACATCCGGGTCCCAATATTCGGCCACCACAAACAGATCCTCGCCCAGCGCCTGACGCATATGACCGACCCAATCGCGGAAAAACCACGCCGGAATATGCTTGGCCGCATCCAGCCGGAAGCCGTCCGTGGCGACCTGATCGGCCATCCAGCGGCCCCAGTATTTCAGCTCCTCATAAACGGCCCTGTTGCGCAGCTCGACATTGGCACCCATCAGATAGTCGAAATTGCCGAACTCCTGCGCCACCTCGTCATTCCATTCGCCATCGCCATGGTCATTGACGAGGCGGAAGACGCCAGTCTCATCCGGATCCTCGATACAGTCGACGCCGCTGAAACATCTGACATCCCAGATGAATTGCGAATGCTTGCCGCCCCGCCCGGGAAAGGTGAAGCGCGTATGGGCGGTCGCCTCGAAGGCCTCCTCCTCGATCTCCGTCCGGTTCTCCGGGTTGGCGCGGCGCACATGCACGCGCTCGGTCTCGTCAGCGCCCATCTTGTGGTCGAACACCACGTCGTGCAGCACCCGCAGCCCCGCTTCGCGCAAGGCGGCGCAGCCCTGTCCGAACGCGGCGCGCGTGCCATATTTGGTCGCCACGCTGCCCTTCTGATCGAATTCGCCAAGGTCGAAGAGATCATATGTGTCATAGTCGACCGACAGGCCGCCATTGGCCCCCTTGTAGGCCGGAGGCAGCCAGACATCGGTCAGTCCCATCTCGGCAAGGCTGCGCGCCTTCTCCGCCACCTCTTGCCACAGATGCCCATCGCCGGGGCTATACCAATGAAAAAATTGCACCAGCGTTCGATCGGGCATGGGCTCTCCTGTCAATCCGGGGGCGATGATCCTGGGAAAGGACAGGATTTGGGAAAGTTCCATGCGCCCACCTCGCGGCACATGACCGGCGCGGGCGATGCGCCGGCGCTGACAAAACCCATGCCAAAGCCTTGCAGGAAATGCCGCAAGCCACCGGGGGCAACCCTTCACAAATTTTCAACTGAGCCGTTATTAACGTCGTAAACGCTTGAAACAGGCCGTCAGATCGGAGTTTGCATGCCTTTTGCCCTCAAAGGACGGCCCCCAATCTGTCACACCCGGCGCACAGCGTTCACTTGCGAAACACGCAAACCCTTCCGTCTGGCCAAAAATGGCACGTCGAAACGCAGTTTTGGTGAACCAGACGATTTCGATGTTAACTGATGTAAATTCCTTAACACATTCACGCCATGGTTGACCCCTGCCCGTCCACCATTCGCCTCGCATCGCGCCAAGGATAACATCGATGCCATCCGCCGACTTCCCAGCCGATGAACCCGAGCGCCTGGCCACCCTGCGCCGCTACCGGATGCTCGACACCGCGCCGGATGCACGTTTCGACCGGCTGACAGCGCTGGCGGTGCAGCATTTCAGCGTGCCGATCGCCCTGATCTCCTTCATTGATTCATCACGTCAATGGTTCAAATCGAACGTTGGCATGCCCTTGGCGGAAACCCCGCGCGAAGATGCCATGTGCGCCCATGCCATCCTGCGCCCGGGCGAAGTGATGGTGGTGGAGGATGTGGCGGGTGACCCTCGCTTTGAAGGCAATGCGCTGGCCCATCATGTTCCGCCGATCCGCTTTTATGCCGGCGCCCCCATTCTGGCCGCCAACGGCCAGCCGCTCGGCACGCTGTGCATCATCGACCATCAGCCCCGCCGTTTCGATCAGGCCGGGCGGCAGTTTCTCTCCAATCTTGCCGCCAATGCCAGCGACCTGATGGAGTTGCACCTCAACAATATGGCGCTGGCCGATGCCGCGTTGCGCGATCCGCTCACCGAACTGCCCAACCGCGCCGCCTTTGAAAGCGAGCTGGGTTCGGCGATGGAGGCCGCTTTTGCCGGGCGCCCCTGTGCCCTTTTGCTGATCGATGTCGACGGCTTCAAGCCGGTGAATGACCGCCATGGTCAGGAAATGGGCGATGAGGTGCTGCGCCAGATCGGCCGGCGCCTGTCCTCCAGCATTCGTGCCAGCGATTTTCCCGCAAGGCTGGGCGGCGATGTCTTTGGCATCATCCTGATGGACCCAGCCACGCATGAGATTGCCTCACGCGTGGCACGGCGGCTGATCGCCGATCTGAGCGAGCCGATCCTGTGCAACGGGCTGGAGGTGCAGGTCACGGTCTCGGTCGGCTGCGCGCTGGCGCTGCGCCATGGCACAACGGCCGCCGAAGTGCGCCGCGCCGCGCTGGAAGCGCTGCATATGGCCAAGCGCAACGGGCGACATCAGCTGGTGATTGCCGATGAAGTCGTTCCCGTGCGCGGCGAATCGGCGCATAACTCCATCGAGATTCATCTGGCCAGCGCCATCGAGCATGATGCGCTGAAACTGCAATGGCAGCCCTATTTTCGCGCCAGGGATGGCGAGTTGACTGGCTATGAGGCGCTGGTGCGCTGGACCAGCCCCAGCATCGGCACGGTTCCGCCCTCCACCTTCATCCCGGTGGCCTAAGCCTCCGGCCTGATCGGCGCGCTGGATGAATGGGTGCTGCGCCAGGCCTGTGCCGCCGCCGTCGCCATGCCCAGGGAACTGACGATTTCGGTCAATCTTTCGGCCTATTGGTTCAGTCGCGGCGAACTGGTGCGGCTGATCCGCTCGGTGCTTGACGAGACGGGCCTTGCCCCCAACCGGCTGATCCTGGAACTGACCGAGCGCACCATCATCACCCACACCGACAGCGCGCGCCGCTCGATGGAGTTTCTGCGCAGCCTGGGCATCCGCTTTGCGCTCGACGATTTCGGCACCTCCTATTCCTCACTGAACTATCTGCGCAAACTGCCCTTCGACACGATCAAGCTCGACCGCAGCTTCGTCACGGACCTTGGCAGCGAGCCGCAGGCCGAGGCTGTGGCCGGGGCGATCATCAATCTGGGCCATGCGCTGGGGATGAAGGTCTGCGCCGAAGGGGTGGAAAGCGTCCAGCAGATGATGTTCCTGACGCAGGGGGAATGCGATCTGGCGCAGGGCTATCTGCTGGGGCAGCCCGAATGGGTGCCCATGCACACCACCGGACGGCGCAAGACAGCCTGGGCCAGCTGAAACCGGGCCGGGACGCAAGGCACTTGGCAGACGCTGCGGCTTGCGCGACACTGGCGCCATGCCCCTGCCCTGCTCCCGCCCGATGATCGCCCCCTCTCCAGCCAGCCTTCGTGAAGAGCAGGGTTAATGCGTATTCTGGGCGCTGTTCTGGCCGGCGGACAATCCTCGCGTTTTGGCAGCGACAAGGCACAGGCCATGCTCGATGGCGTCAGCCTGCTCGATCACGCCGTGGCGGCGCTGGCGCCTTATTGCACCCGGGTGGTCGTCTGTGGCCGCCATGATCCGCGCCATCACACGCTGGCCGATCGACCCGCACCGGGGCTTGGACCGCTGGGGGGGCTCAATGCCGCGCTCCATCTTGCGCTGGAGCAGGATTATGCAGGCGTTCTGGTCACCGGCTGTGACATGCCCTGCTTCCCGGAGGCACTGGCCTGCGCGCTGATCGGCAAGGATGCCGCCGTGCTCGATGGACAGCATCTCGCGGCATGGTGGCCCGCCAGCCTCGCCCCCCTGCTCGACGATCATCTGGCACACAGCCGGAGCCGGGCCCTGCGCGGCTGGATGGACCTTGTGTCCCCCCGCGTGGTGCGTCTGCCCGACCTTGCCATGCCCAACATCAATCACCCCGAAGACCTGGCTGCCCTGCGCTCAGGCGACAGGCATGACTGAACCGGCGTGCAACAAAGCTGCTGAGGCCGTGTCACCAGTCATGCAGGACTTAGCGCAAGCGATGATGTCTGGAACGCCGCCATGGTCATCTGCTGGCCCGATCACGTTCCCGCATGAACAAAGGGGCCGGACAGCCGGCCCCTTTTATCGTTACGCCTCGACCAGCAGGTCGCGCAATTCGTCGGCGTGTTCCTCTTCCTGCGCGAGAATGCCTTCAATGATCGTCCGGGTGGTCGGGTCGCGGTCGCCCAGAAAGCGGACCAGTTCGCGATAGGCTTCCACCGCGATCCGCTCGGCCACCAGATTTTCCTTGATCATGTCCTGAATGGAAATGCCCGGCTTGTATTCGGCATGCGACCGCAGGGTCAGCGTGGCCGGGTCCAGATCCGGTTCGCCGCCCAGTTGCACGATGCGTTCGGCCAGCTTGCCGGCATGGGCCTGCTCCTCATTGGCATGCTCGATGAAATGCGCCTTGATCGGTTCGGAGATCGCGCCAGTGATGCAATAGGCATGGCGCAGATAACGCAGCACGCAGACCCATTCAGTCGCCAGCGCCTTGTTGAGCTGCTCCACGATCAGATCGCGGTCCTGCGGGTAATCCCTGGTGACGGGGCCCTGCTCTACATCCTTGCGGGCATTGGCGCGCAGGGTCTTGGTGGGGGTAAAGGCAGTCTCGTCGCGTGTCAGAACAGTGGCCATTGTCTGGCTCCTTGCGGGGGGCGTGGATGGTTTTTCCAATGCATTGGCCCGCCCACTGTTCCACCCGCCGCGCCATGCCCATACGCAAACAGGGCGAAGGATGCCCCCCGCCCCGTTCATGGCCCGCAAAATGCGTCTTACAACGTAGGCGCCACCACCATGCGGGCCGTCATCTCGTCGATCGCCTGCTGGCGGTCGACCTGTTCCACCGCCGCCAGATTGCCATCGAGAAAGGCGATCAGATCATTGCCCAGCCGCCGCGTCTGGGTGGCAAAGACACCATGGGGCTCGCCGTCATACTCCACCAGCGTCGCGCGCGGCACGCGGCGCACCACCTGATGCGCCGTGGCAGCAATCGGCACGGTCTTGTCCGCCGTACCATGCACCACCAGCGTGGGGACGCTGAGGCTAGGCAGATCCCCGCGAAAATCAGTGTTGGCAAAGGCCCGCGCGGCCATCAGCGTGGGGCGCAACCCCGCCTGCATGGCCAGCGCGCGCATATGGTCGAGCACTTCGGCGCTAACGGGCCGTTCCAGCAGCCCCACACCGAAGAACTGCTTGAAAAAGCCGCTGAAGAAATGGGCGCGGTCGGCCAGAATGCCGCGCTCCATCTCGTCGAACATGTCGGGCGGCACGCCATCGGGATTGGAAAGATCGCGCGGCATGAAGGGCACCACCGAACTGATCAGCGCCACCTGCGTGACACCGCGCCCGTCATGGCGCGACATGTAGCGCGCGACCTCGCCCCCGCCCATTGAAAAGCCGACCAGCGCGGCATCGCGCGTCACGTCGAAATGGTCCATCACACAGGACAGGTCATCGGCGAATGTATCGTAATCATAACCGTCCGTGGGCTGGTCGGACCGGCCAAAGCCGCGCCGGTCATAGGCAATGGCCTGAAAGCCGGCGTCGGCCAGCCGGTTGGCGATCGGGTCCCAGCTGTCGCTGCTGAGCGGCCAGCCATGGATCAGCACCACCGGGCGCCCCTGCCCCCAGGCCTTGGCATAAAGCCGGGTGCCATCCTTCGTTTCGATCATCGACATGGGGATCACCTCCTTTATCGCATGAGATTGCAAGCCGCGAGAGAGGCAATGGGTTCCCGCAAGCGACGCCGTTGGGCGACGGATGGAGCGCGCCATCGCGCCAGACGAGCGGAGCTGACGTGCAGATGGGCAAAACCCGCCAGCCCATTGTCGGGCTGGCGGGTTTTGCGGCCTTGCGTCAGATCAGTTCTTCAGCTGCGAGGAGGCCTTGTCAGCCGCCGTGCTGACATTGCTGGCGGCATCGGACGCGGCATCCTTGCTCTTCCTGGCCAGCACCTTGCCGCCCGCCTCGACACCGCTGGCGACATCGGTGGCTGCATCGCCGATCTTGCCAAGACCATCCTTGAGATTGTCACCGGCGCGATCCATCGCGGCATCGGCCCGGGCCGAATTGGCCGCTTCCGAAGCGGTGTCCGGTTTGTTGCACCCGGCCAGCCCCAGCCAGAGAGCCAGAACCGGCAGGACAAGCATTGTTTTTTTCATGATCCAGCCTCCTTGCTGGCAGGGGCGGTCAGGTCAGCCGGCCACGGCGCACCAGATTGACAATGGCGAGCAACACGATCGAGCCGATCAGCGAGACCGCAAAAGTGCCCACCGTCAGCGGGCTGTTGTTGATGTCACCATGCGCAAAGAGCATGCCGCCGATGGCCGAGCCAACGATGCCCACGACAATATTGCCGATCAGGCCCAGCCCTTCACCCATGATCATGCCGGCCAGAGCGCCAACAACAGCGCCGATCAGCAACCAGACAAGAATTCCCATGATCCATCTCCAACACGTGAGTTTGTCATCATGGATTTGGGAACAGTAAAACCCGTGCAATGTTCCGCAGGCGACAGTATGGAGTCCCGGCCCTCCTCCGGCTTCAGGCAAAGGACACGCAAGGTTTGACAATCAGGCGCGGGACCATGTCGGAAAACAACCCGTGGCGCGGCGGCCTGTCAGCTGCCCTTGCGCCCCGTCGCCGCCGGCTTGCCTGGCTGACGCTGGTGCTGGCTGCCTGCACCGGCTGCTCTGGCTCGGCCTCTCACGACTGGCATGGCTATTATTACAGCAATGTGCTGACCAGTGGGCCCGCGCAGGTCCACGGCCCCTATGACAGTTCGTCGAGCTGCATCGCCGCCATGCGCCCCCTGCTGCGCCATGCGCCAGGCACGGCCAATTTCACCTGTGCGCGGGCCTGCCATGCCGACAGCGACGGCTCGCTGGAAACATGCGAGGAGGTGGCGCACTTGTGACAGCCACCGCCAGCCCCGCGCTCCCCACCCTCGCCGACCAGCGCCGCTTTCGCCGCTCGATCGCGGTGTTCATGGCCACCGGCTTTGCCGCCTTGCTGGGCGTGGTGATCTCGGCTGCGGTGCTGATGGTGATGAACCAGCGGCAGACACGGCTGATCAACCACACCTTTCAGGTCGAACGCGAGATCGCCAGCTTACGCTTTGCCGCCACGCGGCTGGTCGCGGCCAATCTTCGCCGCACGCAGGACCTGACGCCCGCGGCCCAAGCCGCCATCGAGGAAGCGCGCCAACAGCTTGACCGCAGCCTTGCCGAACTGGGCGCGCTGACGCGGGACAACCCCCGCCAGCAGGCGCGCATGCCGTTGCTGGGCCGCACGGCGGTGCAGATCGAGCTGCAGGCCGGCATTCCGGTGCGCGACGGGCTGATCGACGACAGTTATGTCTTTGTGCAGAGGCCCAATGATCTGGTGGTGCGCCTGACCAATGTGATGCAGGGCGAGGAGGAAGCGCTGCTCGCCCGCCGCACGCAGGAACAGCGCAAGATCGAACGCGGCTTTTACATCATCCTTGGCATGACCGGCCTGCTGCTGCTGGTGGTTGGCGGACTGACGACGGCCAGCCTCTACAGCTATACGAGCGAACTCAGCGCCTCGCGCAAGGCGCTGCGGCAAGCCAACACCGGGCTGGAGGCGGCGGTTCAGGCCCGCACGGCGCAACTCCAGCGCGCCAACAGCGAGATCCAGCGCTTTGCCTATATCGTCAGCCATGACCTGCGCTCGCCGCTGGTCAATGTCATGGGCTTTACCGCCGAGATGGAAAGCGCGATCCGCGCGCTCGACGATCTGCTGATCGAGGCCAATGCCGACCGCCCCGATGCCGTGCCGGAGGACACGCGCCGCATCCTGCGCCAGGACATGCCCGAGGCGATCCATTTCATCCGCTCCTCGACCGAAAAGATGGACCGGCTGATCAACGCCATCCTGCGTCTCTCGCGCCTGGGCCGCCGTGACCTGATGCCCGAATGGCTGGACCTCAACACTCTGGTGCGCGAGGCGATCGACAGCCTGCGCATCAGCATCGACGAAGCGGGCGGCACGGTGGAGATCATGGGCACCCTGCCCCAGATCTTCTGCGACCGCATCGCGATTGAACAGATCATCGCCAATCTGATCGAGAATGCGGTCAAATATGCCCATCATGACCGCCCACCCCACATCCGCATCAGCGCTACCAACCAGGACGACGGCATCGCCCTGCATGTCGCCGACAATGGCCGCGGCATCGACCCGCGCGATCACGAGCGCATCTTCGACCTGTTCCGGCGATCCGGTGCGCAGGATCGCTCAGGCGAAGGCATCGGCCTCGCGCATGTGCGCGCGCTGGCCTATCGGTTGAACGGCACGGTCAGCCTTGACTCAACGCCTGGCACCGGCTCCACATTCACGCTCCATGTCCCCCGCCACTTTACCGGAAACCAAGATCCGTCATGACGAGCCCCACACCATGACCCAGAATGTCACCATCATCATGATCGAGGATGACGAGGGTCACGCCACGCTGATCGAGAAGAACATTCGCCGCGCCGGCATCGCCAACCAGATCCACCATTTCCGCGATGGCACCAGCGCACTCGAGTTTCTGGTCAACACACCCGGCGGCCCCCTGCGCGAGGGCCCCACGCTGATCCTGCTCGACCTCAACCTGCCCGACATGAGCGGGACCGATATTCTTGCCATCATCAAGGCCGACCCGGAACTGCGCCGCACCCCCGTGGTGGTGCTCACCACCACCGACGACCGGCTGGAGATCGAGCGCTGCTATGATCTGGGCTGCAATGTCTACATCACGAAACCGGTCAATTACGAGAATTTCGCCGCGGCCATTCGCCAGCTCGGCCTGTTTCTCTCGGTCATCACCGTGGCGCAGCCGGGCGCGTGATGACCCAGGCCGCGCCCCGCCTGCTCTATATCGACGATGACGAGGCGCTGTGCCATCTGGCGCGGCGCAGGCTGTCGCGCGAGGGCTATGAGGTCACCATTGCCGGCAATGGGCGCGATGGCGTGGCGCTGGCGCGCGATCAGGCTTTCGATGTGGTCGCGCTCGATCATTACATGCCGGGTCAGGATGGGCTGGAAACGCTCGGCCAGCTGATGGGGCTGCCCAGCCCGCCCACGGTGATCTTCGTGACGGGTTCCGACGAAACGCATATCGCCGTCTCGGCGCTGAAAGCGGGCGCGGTCGATTACGTCATCAAATCGGTGGGCGAGGATTTCTTCGACCTGCTTGGCCGCACCATCGAGCAGGCGCTGGCGGCAAGGCGGCTGACCATCGAGAAGGAACAGGTCGAGCAACGCCTGCGCGAAACCAACCAGCAGCTCGAAGCCATGCTGAACGAAATGAACCACCGCGTGGCCAACAGCCTGCAGATGGTGTCAGCCGTGGTCAGCCTGCAGGCCCGCATGGCCAAGGGCGATGAGGCCAAGGCGATGCTGACCGACATCCGCCAGCGCATCCATGCCGTGGGGCGGGTCCATCGCCAGCTCTATGTCGGGGGCACGGCCAGCACCATCGTGATGGACAGCTATATCGACGGATTGGCGCAGGACCTTGCCGACAGCTTTTCCAGCGCCGGCGCGCCGCGTAGCGTCACCGTATCGGCCGATCCGCTTGAACTGCCGGTCTCCATGGCCGTCGCCATGGGCATTCTGGTCAATGAACTGGTCAGCAATGCCTGCAAATACGCCTATGGCGAGCATGCCAGCGGGCAGGTGCGCGTCATGCTGCGCGGCGTGAGGGCGGATGATGTCGAACTGGCCGTGGAGGATGACGGCGAGGGCTATGACGCGGGTGAAACGCCGCGCGGCACCGGGCTCGGCTCACAGATCATGCATATCATGGCCGAGACACTGGGCGGCGCGCTGAGCATGGAAAAACTGGCCCCGGGGTTCCGGGTCAGCTTCACCCGGCGCCCAGGTTGACAACAGGCTGACTGTTGCATTTTGGAAACACTCTGAAAAAACGCTGAGCCTGTCGATTTTTCCGCGCAACAATCGCCAGATCGGACTCTTTCCCAACATGCAAGTCGCCGGCGCAGCCCCCCGCCCGTGCCGCGACAGGCTTCTGACAAGGGAAGGACACCCATGCATAAACTCATTATCGCCGCCGCCCTGGCGACGGTCTCCATGGCGGCGGTCGCTCACGCGGACGACCAGGCGCCCAACCAGGGACCCTATATCACCGTTGAAGGCGGTGGCGTGAAGAACGAACGCGCCGACGTCTACAATCCGAGCGGCTGGAGCCGCACCGATCGCTTCAAGACCGGCTGGGAAGCGGGCGGCGCCATCGGTTATGACTTCGGCAAGTTCCGCCTTGAGGCCGAAGGCTTCCATCATGAAAGCTGGATGGGCAATTCGGCCCGCGCCAACAATGGTGGCATCTACAGCCGCGACAACAACACGCTCTCGGGCAGCACCAACACCACGGCCTTCATGGGCAACGCGCTGTTTGGTCTGGGCCACTGGGGCGGCATCAAAGCCTATGCCGGTGGCGGCGTGGGCTGGTCCAGCATTGTGCTGCACGAGAATGTGACCGGCTTTCCCGCCGTCAACAACCGTGACAATGGCTATGCCTGGCAGTTGATCGCCGGCGTCACCATGCCCATCACCCACAACATCGATCTTGGCGTGAAGTACCGCTACTTCCGCCCCGACGGCACGGATCTGTTCCGCGATTCCAACCAGGACCTGCAGCAGGTCTCGCTGCGCAGCCATTCGGTTCTGGCCACGCTGACCTACAACTTCGGCCACAAACCCGAAGCTGCTCCGCCGCCTCCCCCGCCGCCCCCGCCGCCGCCTCCCCCGCCGCCGCCGCCTCCCCCACCGCCTCCGCCGCCTCCCCCGGCTCCGGTGTGCAACAAGGGCCCCTACATCGTGTTCTTCGACTGGAACAAGGCCGACATCACCCCCGATGCCGCCGCGATCCTCGACAGCGCGATCCAAGCCTACAACAACTGCGGCAGCGTTCCGATCATGCTGGCGGGCTACACCGACAGCTCGGGCAGCGCAAAGTACAACCTGGGTCTTTCGGCCCGCCGCAACGCCTCGGTGCAGGCTTACCTCACCGGTCATGGCATCGCCGGCACCAGCATCACGACCCATGCCTATGGCGAGGCGAACCAGCGCGTTCCCACCGCCGATGGTGTGCGCGAGCTGCAGAACCGCCGCGTGGAAATCACTTACGGGCCGGGTTCGGGCAACTGACCCCCACCCCACGGGTGACCTTCAGGGAAAGGGCCGGAGCAATCCGGCCCTTTTTCGCATTCGCGTATAAGCGCTTGTCCGGGCTTGCACTTGCCTGACTTCGCGAACAATGTGCGCGGCTGAGGAACCTGGCGACAAGGCTCCTTGCTTGCGAAAGGGCCACTTTGACCACCCCCCTGCCTCCCGATTTTCAGGATGCACGGCGCGATGCGCTGGTCGAGGCCTATGCCATCGACAATCAGGGCCTGCGCCAGCAGCTTGATTCGGTGGCGCGGCTGGCGGCCCGCCTGTGCCAGGCCCCCATCGCGCTGGTCAGCCTGCTGACGCGTGAACAGCAATATTTCATCGGACGATCCGGGCTCGAGATCGAGCGGGCCGGCTGCGAGGGCAGTTTCTGCCGCCTGGCCATGGAGCATGATGACGGCCTGATCGTGCCTGACGCGCGCAAGGATGCCCGCTTTGCGCAGAGCCCGATGGTCACCGGGGCGCCTCATATCCGTTTCTATGCCGGTTTCCCGCTGTTCGCGGGCGATGGCCTGGTGCTGGGCAGCCTCTGCGTCATCGACACCAGCCCGCGCGACAGGCTGGAGAGCGAAGAGATCGACAATCTGCGCATTCTGGCCGACGCCGCCATGGCATCACTGGAACGCGGGCGGGCCGCCCAGCAACTGGCCAGCGAACAGGCCCGCATGGTGCAGGAACTGGCGCTGCTCAACCGGCGGTTCGATGCACTGGCCGAGGCCTTGCCACAACTCGTCTGGTCAACCCTGCCTGATGGCACGCCCGATTATTTCAGCGGGCAATGGTGCCGCTTTACCGGCGCGCCCGCCGCCGACAGCTATGGGGCGGGCTGGCTCGATTTCCTGCATCCCGAGGACACCGGCACCGCCAGCCTGGCGTGGAGCGAAGCGGTGAAAACCGCCGAACCCTATTCGGTCCATTATCGGCTCAAACGCCATGACGGCGCCTATCGCTGGATGCTGGCGCGCGGCCAGCCGGTGCTGGATGAGGCCGGCACGGTCATCCGCTGGGTGGGCACCTGCACCGACATCGACGAGCAGGTGCGCAATGGCGAAACCATGGAGCTGATGTCTCAGGAATTGAGCCACCGGATCAAGAACCTGTTCACCATCGCGCAGGGGTTGATTTCCATGGCCATGCGCCCTCACCCGGAACTGGCCGAGGTGAACAAGGCGCTGCAATCGCGTCTGGCCAGCCTTGGCCGGGCGCATGATCTGGTGCGCCCGCGCTTTGCCGGGGGCATTGTGCGGCGTTCGGAAACCTCGCTGCGCGAGATGATCGAGACGCTGATCCGCCCCTATCAGGACGAAGGCGGGCACAGGGTGGCGCTGAAAGGTCAGGATGTGGTGGTGCCCGAGGGCGCGGCGACGCCGCTTGCGCTCTTCATCCATGAGATGACGACCAATTCGGTCAAATACGGGGCCTTGGGCGTGGCCGAGGGGAACCTTGCGATCACGCTGTCGCTGACCGACACGCTGGAGATCGACTGGCATGAATCGGGCGGTCCTGCCATTGACGGGGAACCGTCATCCTCCTTTGGCCTGCGCCTTGCTGCGCTGAGCATCGAGCGCCAGCTGGGCGGCCAGTTGAGCATGAACTGGCAGGCATCCGGCCTGCACGCGATCGCTCAAGTCCCCTTGACCGCGGTTTCCATCGAGTAGCACAGCAAAAGGACAGGCGGCGGGCAAAATCGCACGCCGCCCATCGCAAGGGACATCCTCACGCCGCCAAGCGGGCCATCACATGGGGTGGGGCAACCTTGGCCAGTTCGGCCATGAAGGCGTCAAGCACCTCACCCTTGAGCACGAAGCTGTGGCGCGCATCAGGCAGGTCGCCACTCTCGATCACCGCCGAAAGGGCCGCACGGGCACGAGCGATGCGGCTTTTCACCGTACCAAGTGCAACGCCGCAGATGTCAGCGATTTCCTCATAGCTCACCCCGCCGATGGAGACGAGCACCAGCACTTCGCGTTGCGCGGCGGGCAGCGTGGCCAGGGCCCGCAGCACATCGGTTGCTTCCAGATGGCCTTCCTGCGCGCCGGGGGTGTAAAGGATGCGCTCGGCCTCGGTCTCATCATAATCGCCCACGAAACGTTCGCGGCGCACCTGACCGAAATAGTGGTGGCGCAAGATGGTGTAGGTCCAGGCGCGGAAGCTGCTGCCCGCCACATAGCGGTCTCGCGCCGCCCAGGCCTTCATCAGCGTTTCCTGCGCCAGATCGTCGGCGCGATCCCGATCACCGCACAACATGCGCGCAAAGGCGCGCAAATGGGGGATCGATGCCGTGAGCTCCTTGTGGAAATCCTCTTCCGACAAGGGGTCTCCCTGAAGCCTCGCCTTACCGCTTTCCTGCTCGGTCTGCTTCAACATGGAGTGTCTCCCGCTTTCTGTGTGACACAGGGTTAATGGCCCGGATTTGGTTAGGTTCCATGCGGCTCTTCGCGGCAGGGTCAAAAATTTGACGCGCTCAACTACGCAAAACCCCGGATTCTCGGGCTTTGAGAGCGGTTCGACCGATGATGAAAAATCTTGAAAAAAATTTTCGCGCCAGCCCATGGAACCTTGGTCAGCGGCGAACGTAAACTGAACGTAACAGCGCGCAAACTCGCGCCGGGGGATCTTGAGCCATACGCCCCAGGGTCGTTTCGTCTTGATGATGGCGCTGCCCGGCAGGCCCTTGTCGGTCCATCCTCCCCTGGCTTGGATTCCTTCGCCCGCTGTCGTTTATCGAGGATCGATTGATGCCGCTGACTTCGGATCGCCCCACTGCTCACGACAAGCTGTCCAAAGCCCAGGCCATGGCATCATCGCTGCCCTATCTGCGCCGCTATGCCCGCGCCGTGACAGGGTCGCAATCGATGGGCGACAATCTGGTCCGCATGACATTGAGCGCGGCGCTGGAAGATGAAACCCTGCTGGAAAGCATCTCGGCTGATCGTGCGGGGCTCTATCGCGCCTTCACCATCGTCTGGGCTTCGGTCGACCCCGATGTGGGCCGCGAAGGCGTGGCCCCTGCGCCCGACACGATCTCGCAACTTGGCCGTGTTTCGACGCTGCGTCGTCAGGCCCTGCTGCTCAACCAGCTGGAGGATTTCAGCATCGCGGAGGCGGCGCATATTCTGGGCGTGACCGGTGAGGAAGCCGAGACGCTGGTCAAGGAAGCCTTTGCCGACATCGCCCGCGACAGCGTGGCCGATGTGCTGATCATCGAGGATGAGCCGCTGATCTCCAGCCATCTCACCGACATCGTCGAAAGCGCGGGGCATCGCATCGTGGCCACCGCCGCCACCGCCGCCCAGGCGCGCGAGGCCTATGCGCTGCACCGGCCCAGCCTGGTGCTCAGCGACATTCAGCTGGCCGACGGCAGTTCGGGCATTGATGCGGTGGAGGATATTTTGCGCATTGGCCCGGTGCCGGTGATCTTCATCACCGCCTTTCCCGAAAAGCTGCTGACCGGAGAGGGGCTGGAGCCCACCCTGCTCATCAGCAAACCCTTCCGTGAGGAAACCGTGCTGACCACCATCAGCCAGGCGCTGTTTTTCGGTTCCAATCTGAACGCATGAATCGCGTCGCTGCGACTTGCCGGACACGTCCTGTCGATTTAACATGTCTGACGAAACATTCATCGGAACATTCGCGATACGTTGTCATTACGAATTCAGGTCATGACGGCTCAACCAATCCGGGCCGCCATGCAATCCCTGACCCCTGCGACTGGAACCTGCCCGTGCCCAACAACCGCTCTCCTTTCTATGGCCAAAAGCCGCCCGAAAGCACCGAGAAGCTGCTTGAGCAGACGGGATGGGGCAAGGACATCCGCGATTTCTACAATGCGGCGGTCAATGAGGGCGTACCCAGCGATTTTGAGGATCTGATGGCTAGGATCGCCAAAAAGATCAAGAAATGACGCCCCGCGGCAGCTGATCGTGACCCGGTGTCCGCCGGACCTTTTCATGCAAGCGGTTCCCCCTCACGAACCCTTTTCAGACGGCTTTGAAGACCGGTAGCGCCCCAGCGCCGCCGGTCTTTGCGCACGCCGCCAGGCGCTGTTCAACAGGTCGTTCGAAATGCGCCACGTCCTGCCGAAAAGGATGAGATAATTCCACGCAAAACAAGCGGATCATGGAACCCGGCCTGTCATCGCCCATTGACCTTCTGTCACCTCCAGCAAAGGGAAGTTAGACCATGAACGAGCCCTTCCCTGCCCCCGCCACATCCCGGCGCCACACAGACCCCGGCCCCGCCACGGGCGATGTGCTCGAATTTTTCGCGCAGGGCGGCAAGGGCGGACAGCGCATCCGTGTTGCGCTGGTGGGCACCTATGCTCCGCGCAAATGCGGCATCGCCACCTTCACCACCGATGTGCGCGAAAAGCTGGCCACCTATTACCCCTCGATCGATGTGGAGGTTTACGCGCTCGATCAGGCCGGATCGGGTCTCGATTATGACCCCGCCATCACCATCATCCGCGCCGAGGAGCCGGGCGACTATGCCCGCGCCGCCCGCCTGATCAATGAGAGCGGCGCCGATGTGGTCTGGGTACAGCATGAATTCGGCATTTTCGGCGGGCGTGATGGCGCGCTGATCCGCGAATTGGTCGATGGCGTGGCCGCCCCGGTGCTTGCCACCTTCCACACCGTGCTCACCTGTCCCTCGCCATCGCAGCGCGCGGTGATGGAGCATTTGCTGACCCGTTGCCGGCGCATCATGGTCATGTCGCAGCATGGGCGTGACCTGCTGGTCGACACGTACAAGGCGCGGCGCGATGTCATCGAGATCATCGAGCATGGCGCCCCCGACCGCCCCTTTGGCGGCGAGGAAGCCGCGAGGGAGCGCATGGGGCTGAACGGCAGGAAAGTGCTGACCACCTTTGGCCTGCTGGGCCCCGGCAAGGGGCTGGAACAGGTTATCGAGGCAATGCCCGCCATCCTCGCGCGCCATCCTGATGCGGTGTACCGCATCGTGGGCGCCACCCATCCGGTGCTGGTGGCGCGCGATGGGGAAAACTATCGCGAAGGGCTGATGGCCCGGGCCGAGGCGCTTGGCGTGGCCGGGCACATCCTGTGGGACAATCGCTTCCTCGATACCGATGAGCTCCTCGACCAGCTCGAGGCCTGCGACATCTACGTCACCCCCTATCACAATCTGGGCCAGTCCACCTCGGGCACGCTCAGCTATGCCGTGGCCATGGGCAAGGCGCTGGTCTCCACCCCCTATATCCACGCCCGCGAATTGCTGGCCGATGGCGTGGGCTGCCTGATCGCGGACAATGCGCCCGCGACCATCGCCAAAGCGGTCAATGACCTGCTCGATGACCCCAAAGCGCTGATGAATGCCAAGCTGAAAGCCTATCAGCGCGGACGCAAGACGATCTGGCCGCTGTTTGCCAAGGCGAGTGCCGGGCTGATCCGCGCCACCATGGCGCCCTCGGCCCGCGCGGTCTCGCCACAGGTGGTGCCGGGCATGTCGGCGGTGTTCAGCATGAGCGATGCCACCGGCATGTTGCAGCATTCGATCGGCATCGTGCCCGACCGCCGTCATGGCTATTGCCTTGACGACAATGCCCGCGCGCTGATGCTGATGAATGTCGCCACCTCGCTGAGCGAAAGCGACCGGATGCGGTGGAGCATCATCTATGCCTCCTTCATCCAGCATGCCTGGAATCCCGACAAGGGCCGTTTCCGTAACTTCATGCGCTTTGACCGCACATGGTGCGAGGATGAAGGATCGGAGGATTCGAACGGTCGCGCGCTCTGGGCGCTGGGCCATACGGTCGAACATCACCCCGCCGCCGATATCCGCCAATGGGCGCGAAGCCTGTTCGACGATGTGCTCGATGGTATCGAGCCGTTGCGCAGCCCCCGCGCGCTGGCCTTTGCATCGCTGGGCGGGCTGGCCTTGCTGCGCACCGGGGTGCGCCATGACAAGGCCCATGCGCTGGTGCAGGAAAGCTGCGCCATGCTGGCTCATCTCGTCGATGTCTCGCGCCGGCCCGACTGGGCATGGTTCGAAGCCGTGCTGGGTTATGACAATCCGCGCCTGTGCCAGGTGCTGATCGAGGGTGGCCATGCGCTGGGCCACAAACGCTGGCTGGACATCGGGCTGGAAACGCTGGCGTGGATCAACGCCTGCCAGACCGGCGTGCAGGGCCATTTTCGCCCCATCGGTTCGGAAAGCTTCGGCAAATCGGGCGAATGGAAGCCCTTCGACCAGCAGCCACTCGAAGCGCAAGCCGCGATCGAGGCCGCGCACAGCGCCTTTGTCGCCACCGGCGACAAGGTCTGGGTGGAACAGGCGGCACAGGTCTATCAATGGTTTTTTGGCGCCAATGACCGTGGTATAGCCTTGGCCGACATTGCTTCCGGTCGCTGTCGCGATGGCGTCACCCCATTGGGCCGCAACGAAAATTCGGGCGCTGAATCGATCCTGGCCTTTCAGCTCAGCCATTACAGCCTGTCGCAACTGCTGCGCAAACTTCAGCCTCAGCAGATCAAGGGGATCCAAATTGGACACACAGTTGAATGTCCTGGCGCGCAATCCGCTTCGTATTCTTGAGCAGCGCCTTCACGCCGACCCCACGCGGGTCGTGCTGCGCCCCTTCCATCTGGGCTGGCAGGCCTCCAGCGCGCCCGAGGGCCGCGCCCTGCGGCTGGTGCGCGACGTTGCCGGGCTGACCGAAGAGCGCGTCGAGCAGGAATATGCCCTCGTCCTGCACGACTTTCTCGACCGCCACTGGCAGACCGAACATATGTTCGAGACGCGCTATGCCGAGGTCGCCCAGGCGCTGCATCTGGGCGACACGCCTTTCTCCGCGACCCGGCGCAAGCTGATCGGCGCCTATTTCTGCCACGAATACACCTATGCCGCCGCCGCCCTGATGAACCCCTCCATCGTGCCCCACCCCGACCAGAGCGGCATGGCGGAGGGGACGGTGCGCTTCATCCTCTCGCTGCGCGCGGTGGGCGAAGGGCACATCAGTTCCATCGCCTTTCGCGAAGGGATCGCCAGCGACGATGGCAGCTTCTCGCTCTGGCCCGAAAGCGCCTTTGCCACGGCCGTGCAACGTACCGACCATGGCGCGGCCGACAGTGGCGACAGCATTGTCACGGTCGAGCGCAACCCGGAAAGCAGCCTGTCGAACACGGTGATCTTTCCCATCACCGAACAGCAGGCCAATGGGCTGGAGGATCTGCGCCTCGTCCGTCTCGACCATGGGGATGAGGATTACGAATGGGTGGGCACCTATACCGCCTATTCGGGCAAGTCGATCCGCAGCGAATTGCTGCGCACGCGCGATTTCCGCAGCTTCACGCTGGAGCCCATTCAGGGGCGTGCCGGGCGGAACAAGGGCATGGCGCTGTTCCCGCAAAAGATCGACGACCAGTATGTCATGGTCGGTCGTCAGGACGGGAAAAATCTCTACCTCCTCAAATCCGACCGGCTGGACCGCTGGGACGATGATGGCGTGCTGCTGATGGAACCCGAATATCCCTGGGAGTTCATCCAGATCGGCAATTGCGGCAGCCCGGTTCTCACCGATGCCGGCTGGCTGCTCTTTACCCATGGCGTGGGCGCGATGCGCAAATATGCGCTGGGCTGCGTGCTGCTCGACCGGGATGATCCCTCGCGGATCATCGGGCGCGTCAAGGAACCGGTGCTGACGGCGGAAAACGCCGACCGGGCAGGCTATGTGCCCAATGTCGTCTATACCTGCGGCGTGCTGCTGATGGGGCAGGATCACGTGCTGATCCCCTATGGCATTTCCGATATTTCGGTGGGCTTTGCCAATGCGCGGGTGCAGGATCTGCTCGCGCTGATGGTCTGATCCACACGTCATGGAGTGGGGGAGGGTTTCAACCCTCCTCGCTTTGGCATTCCTGCTCGATCGAGTCGCGGATCGCCTCGATCTCCTTGTCGCTCTTGTGTTCGACGCCGACCAACTGATTGTTGGCTTCGGCAATCGAACGCAACAATTCATTCAGTTTGGAATGAATTGCCATCGTGTCGCGGTTCTGCGAATTCTGGATGACGAAGACCATCAGGAAAGTGATGATGGTGGTGCCGGTGTTGATCACCAATTGCCAGGTGTCGGAATAATGGAACAGCGGCCCGCTGAGCCCCCACACCACCACGACAAGGCTGGCGAGAACGAAAACGGCGGGGCGTCCGGTCCAGGCGGACACTCTTTCGGCGAAACGTGAAAAGGCTTGCCCCATGGCTCCTCCTTTTGCGTGATCATCCATGTCTGCGCGGGCTCCTGGTCGGGAAAGCGGCGAAAGCCCCGCCTGCCCAAAGGACACCTGCCCACAGGACAAGGGCCCTGCCGCATCGCGACAAGGCCCTTGCCTGACCATGACCGGGAAGGTCGAAAGTCGTGGTCATGTACCGACCGGCTTACTTGCCGACCGCTTCCTTCACCTTGCCAGCGGCGGTCTGCACCTTGCCCTTGGCGTCCTGCGCGGCGCCCTTGGCGGCCAGTTCAGCATCGCCAGTCTGCTTGCCAATGGCTTCCTTGGTCTTGCCAATGGCCGAATTGGTCGCACCAGCGACCTTGTCAGTGATCGAACCCATCATCCTGCTCCTTGCAATCTAGGGTGAGAAAGCTTGAGAAGGCCAAACCTTCTGTCTTGGGAAGCGCTGGCGTGGGTGCATGTTCCATGCGTTTGCGGCAAAGCGTGTTGCATGAGCAAGACGCCGCTGCAGGCCCCATCAGCCTTGCCCTGGGTTTGCCGGCATGACAGAGACCAGCGTCATGCGAGGAACCATGCTCTTTCTGTCAGCCGCCATGTTCCTGCTGGCCAGCGGCACCCCGGCGCAATCCCCGCCGCCAGCTTCGGCAAAGTTGATCGCCGCGCCCGGTGTCGAAACGCTGCGTCGCCACTGCACTTTGTGCCATGGCGCTGGCATGATCACCGCGCGGCATATGTCCGCCCGGCGCTGGGGCGCGCTGGTCGACCAGATGATCAGCCGAGGCGCCAAGGTGAGCGATGAAGACTATAAGGTGATCATCGCCTATCTCACCCAGAACTATGGCCCTTCCCGATAGGCAAGCCGCTCAGCAGGCCACCACATTGACCGCCAGCCCGCCCAGCGAGGTTTCCTTGTAACGGTCGGACATGTCGGCCCCGGTGCGGCGCATCGTCTCGATCACCTCGTCCAGACTGACACGATGCGTGCCATCGCCCAGCAGGGCCAGCCGCGCCGCCTCGATGGCTTTGACCGCACCCACCGCATTGCGCTCGATGCAGGGCACCTGCACCAACCCGCCGACAGGATCGCAGGTAAGGCCCAGATTATGCTCCATACCGATTTCAGCGGCATTCTCGATCTGGGCGTTGGTGCCGCCCAGCACCGCAGCCAGCCCCGCCGCCGCCATGGAACAGGCCACGCCGACCTCGCCCTGACAGCCGACCTCTGCGCCAGAGATCGAGGCGTTTTCCTTGAAGAGCGAACCGATCAGCGCCGCCACCAGCAGGAAGCGCCGTGTGCCTGCATCATCAGCGCCGGGCACAAAACGCCGATAGTAACGCAGCACCGCCGGCACGATGCCCGCCGCGCCATTGGTGGGCGCCGTCACCACGCGGCCACCAGCGGCATTTTCCTCATTCACCGCCAGCGCCCAGAGATTCACCCAGTCGAGCACCGAGAGCGGGTCGGCCAGCGCGCGTTCCTGCCGCGCCACCAGCGTGGCATGCACATCGCCCGCGCGGCGCTTCACCTTCAGTCCGCCGGGCAGGATGCCGCCGCCCTTCATGCCCCGCTCGACGCAATCCATCATGGCATTGGCGATGGTGTCGAGCCGCTGGTCGACCTCGCCCTGCGTGTGCATCGCCAGCTCATTGGCCATGGCCAGCGAACACAGGCTGAGCCGCGCCTCCTCGGCCTTTTCCAGCAATTCCGCGCCGGAGCGGAAGGGATAGGGCAGCACAGGGGCATCGGCCGGACCATTGGCGCCCTGCTCGGCCATCTCGCCTTCCTCGACGATGATGCCGCCGCCGACCGAAAAGAAGGTCGCCTGCGCGATGGGCACGCCGCCCTCGTCCAGAGCGGTGAAGCGCAACCCATTGGTGTGATAGGCCAGCCGGTCACGCTGGTGCCAGACGATATCGGCATAGTCGCGAAAGGCGATCTCCGCCCCGCCCGCCAGCGGCAGGCTTTCCTGCGAGGCGATGCGGCTCAGCACCGCCTCGGCGGCGCCCGCGTCCAGCGTTTCGGGCACCATGCCCGCCAGACCCAGCATCACCGCCCGATCGGTGGCATGCCCCTTGCCCGTCAGGGCCAGCGAGCCATAGAGATCAACCAGCAGGCGGGCGGGCGAGAGGGGCGCGACCCGCTCGGCAAAGCGCGCGGCGGCCAGCATCGGCCCCATGGTGTGGCTGCTCGACGGGCCGACACCGATCTTGAAGATTTCGAAAACGCTGGCCGTCATGCCCCCTGCTCCCTCGCGCTCAAAGCGGCACGAAGGCGTTGGCGGCGCGGTCCTTGCGCACCTTCATGGCGTCGAACACGGTTCCGTTCATCGCAATATAGATGCCCGGCGGGGCCACCTGCACCGTGGCCAGCGCCATGCCAAGGTTCATCGCCGCGTCGCTCTCGGCAAAGCGCGCGGGGCTCAAGGCACCGAACATGCACACAGTCTTGCCCGCAATGTCGCTGAGCACGGCGGCGGTCTGGGTCATCGTATCGGTGCCATGAGTGATGATGATAAGGCTTTCCGGCGCCGATGCGACAGCGGCGCGCAGTGCGGCGCGGTCCGCATCGTCGAGTTCCAGGCTGTCCTTGCGGGCGATCTCCACAATCCGCACATCCTGCTTGGACAGGCCAATGGCGAGCAGGCGCGGCACCATCGTGTCGCCCACCTGGAACTCGGACAAGGCATCGAAATAGACCTTGTCGATGGTGCCGCCGGTGGTGAGGATCAGAATGTCTGCCATGGTTGTGCCTGTGATGAAGAGATTACAGGCGTGTCAGTTAGACATTGGGACGGAAGAAGAAAAGCGAAGATGCGAGGGCCATCGCCCTCGCCCTCTCTTGAGTGTCCACCTTGCGTATTCGGTTCGGCCAAGGTGCAAGGTTGGCAACGCGGCGACATCAGCGCTGGTAGAGAGTACCAGAAGACGTAACGGGGTGCAGGGGGCGATGCCCCCCGCTTTGCCCCTTGCCCCTTGCCTACTTCTCGATCTGCGTCACATCGCGCACCGCCCCCTTGGCGGCATTGGTCGTCATCGCGGCATAGGCGCGCAGGGCCAGTGACACCTCACGCTTGCGGCCAAACGGCTTCCACGCCTTGGCGCCGCGCGCTTCCATCTCGGCCTGTCGGCGGGCGATTTCCTCTTCGGGCAGGTCGAGCGAGATACCGCGGTTGGGGATGTCGATGGTGATGGGGTCGCCCGTGGCCACCAGAGCGATGAGGCCGCCTTCTGCGGCTTCGGGGCTGACATGGCCAATCGAGAGCCCTGACGAGCCGCCCGAAAAGCGCCCGTCGGTGATGAGCGCGCAAGCCTTGCCCAGCCCCTTCGACTTCAGATAGCTGGTGGGGTAGAGCATTTCCTGCATGCCCGGCCCGCCCTTGGGCCCTTCATAGCGGATGACCACCACTTCGCCCGGCTTCACCTCGCCGCCCAGAATACCCACGACCGACGCGTCCTGGCTTTCATAGACACGCGCGGTGCCCTTGAAGGTGAGGATCGATTCATCCACGCCCGCCGTCTTCACGATGCAGCCTTCAGGCGCCAGATTGCCGAAGAGCACGGCCAGACCGCCATCCTTGGAGAAGGCGTGCTCGGCGCTGCGGATGACGCCCTTCTCGCGGTCGGCATCCAGTTCCTTCCAGCGTTGCGACTGGCTGAAGGCGACCTGGGTGGGCACGCCGCCGGGCGCCGCGCGGAAGAATTCAGCCACGCTTTCCGCATTGCTGCGCGTGATGTCCCAACGGTCCAGCGCCTCGGCCATGGTGCGCGCATGGATGGTGGGAACCGAGGTGTCGAGCAGCCCGGCCCGATCCAGCTGGCCCAGGATCGAGGGGATGCCGCCGGCGCGATGCACGTCTTCCATATGCACATCGGCAACCGCAGGCGCGACCTTGCACAGCACCGGAACCTTGCGGGACAAGGCGTCGATGTCGGCCATGGTAAAGTCCACCCCGCCCTCATAAGCGGCGGCCAGCAGATGCAGCACGGTGTTGGTCGAACCGCCCATGGCGATGTCGAGGCTCATGGCATTGGCGAAGGAGGCGCGGGTCGCGATGTTGCGCGGCAACACGCTCTCGTCATTCTGCTCATAGTAACGCTTGCACAAATCCACGGCGACGCGGCCCGCCTCGCGGAACAGGCGTTCACGGTCGGCGTGCGTGGCCAGCACCGAGCCATTGCCCGGCAGCGACAGGCCCAGCGCTTCGGTCAGGCAGTTCATCGAATTGGCGGTGAACATGCCGCTGCACGAACCACAGGTCGGGCAAGCGGCCTTCTCGATGGCTTCGACTTCCTCGTCGGTGTAGCTGTCGTCGGCGGCGACCACCATGGCGTCGACCAGATCGAGCGCGCGCTCCTTGCCGCGCACCGTCACCTTGCCTGCCTCCATCGGCCCGCCCGAGACGAAGACCACCGGAATGTTCAGGCGCATCGCGGCCATCAGCATGCCCGGGGTGATCTTGTCGCAGTTCGAAATGCAGACGATGGCGTCAGCGCAGTGGCCGTTGACCATATATTCCACGCTGTCGGCGATGAGGTCGCGGCTGGGCAGCGAATAGAGCATGCCGCCATGGCCCATGGCGATGCCATCGTCGATGGCGATGGTGTTGAATTCCTTGGCCACGCCACCGGCCGCCTCGATCTCGCGCGCGACCAGCTGGCCCAGATCCTTCAGATGGACATGGCCCGGCACGAACTGGGTGAAGCTGTTGGCAATGGCGATGATCGGCTTGCCGAAATCCTCATCCTTCATGCCCGTCGCGCGCCAGAGGCCGCGCGCGCCCGCCATGTTGCGGCCGTGGGTGGAGGTGCGTGAACGATAATGAGGCATGGCAGCGGACTCGGCTTGGATAAAGGGAAGGTCTGACGCGCGCCCTTACCAGCTTGCAGGCACGGGGGGAACCACTGGAAAACCGGTTTGCGGAAATATTTTTGCACCGTGTGGTGGATTATGGAAACAAAATATCAATCGCGCGGCGCGAGAAAACCTGCCTGCGCGGCAAACTCTGCCTCCAGCGCCTCGATCACGGCACGGATGCGCGGCATATGGCGCAGGTCGGGATGCACCCCCAGCCAAATCTCGCGCCTTGGCGAGCCCTCGCTGTGCAAACGCTCCATGCGCCCCATCCAGTCGCCCAGATAGCAAGGCAGCACCGTCACCCCCAGCCCGGCCATGGCCGCCCCGGCCAGCGCCTCGAAACTGTTGCACCGCATCGCCACCCGCGCATGGGGCAGACATTGCGTCAGCCATTTGACCTCGGGCATGTGCCCCTGGTCTTCCAGCACGGTCAGCATCACATGGCCCGGCGCGGAAAGATCGCGCCCATGCCGGGCGATATAATCGGTGCTGGCGTAAATCGCGCTGCCGGCGGTGGCCATGCGGCGCGCCACCAGCTCACGCCCTTCGAAGGGAACCATGCGGATCGCCAGATCCGCCTCGCGCCGGGACAGCGAAAGCGAGCGGCGCTCTGACATGACATCGACGGTGATGCCGGGATAGCGCGCCTGCAAACGCGCGATGACGGCCGGCATGAAGCGACTGGCAATGACATCCACCGTGGTCACCCGCACCACGCCCGAGAGTTCGACATCGCGCCCCTGCACCATGCGTTCGACCGCGATGGCTTCGGCCTCCATGCGTTCGGCATTGCCCAGCACCGCCTCGCCCAGCGCGGTCAGTTCATAGCCCGTGGGTGTGCGCTGCAACAGGCGGGCCCCCGCGCGCGCCTCCAGAGCTTCCAGCCGGCGGCTCATCGTCGACTGGCGCACACCGAGCGACCGCGCCGCGCCCGAGAGCGTGCGCATCCGCGCAATGGCCAGGAAACTGCGCACATCATCCCAGTCCATGAGCAGCTCTCTCCATCACGCTATCCGCTTTCGCATAATCACAATCGAGATTTAGCAGATTTCCATGCGAACACCATGACCCTATTTCACCTCTCAAGGCGGCGCTCTTGCCCCCACCTCCCCCCCCCAGCGCGCCGCTGCCCTTTTGTTTCCGCCGGAGCTTGTCCCATGCAGCCCACCTTGTTCCTCTCGCACGGCTCGCCCATGATGCCCCTCGAGGACATTCCGGCGCGCGCCTTCATCGCCTCGCTCGGCCAGCGCCTGGAGCGACCCAAGGCCATCCTCCTCGTCTCGGCCCATTGGGACAATGACGTGCCCACGCTGACCGCCGCGCAGGATCTTGACACGATCCACGACTTCTACGGCTTCCCTCCGGCGCTCTATGCGCTCAGCTACCCCGCCCATGGCGCGCCCGAGCTGGCCGAAACCATCGCCGACCTGCTGGGTGACGCGGGCCTGCGCGCCCACACCGATGCGACGCGCGGTCTTGACCATGGCGCATGGGTGCCGCTGATGCTGATGTATCCGCAGGCCGACGTTCCGGTGATCCAGCTCTCGATCCAGAGCCGCCTTGGCCCGGGCCACCATATTCAGCTTGGCAGGGCGCTGGCCGCGCTGCGCGAACAGAATGTGCTGATCATCGCGAGCGGCGGCTTCACCCACAATCTGCGCGCGCTCCACCGCCACGGTCCCGCCGGCGAGGAACCGCAATGGGCCAGCGAATTTTCCGACTGGATGCACCATGCGCTGACGGCGGGACGCACCTGCGATCTGGTGTCCTATCGCCGCCTTGCGCCCCATGCCGCCATGGCCCACCCCACCGATGAGCATCTGCTGCCGCTCTTTGTGGCACTGGGCGCCGCCGGGCCCGATGCCAAGGCCACCCGCCTTCACTCCAGCGCCACGCTGGGGGCGCTGCGCCTCGATGCTTACGCTTTCAACTGACTGCCCATGTCATCTGACACAACCTGACCACGGAGCTTTTCCCATGACCAATGTTCTTGTCATCCGTTCCGCCGCCACTGGCGATGCCTCGGTCAGCAACACGCTGATCAACGCCTATCTGGCCGCCCTGCCCGAAGGCGCCAGCATCGTCGAACGCGACCTCGACACCAACCCCGTCCCCCACGTCACCCAGGCCAGCCTGGCCGGCATCGGCCGTCAGGCTGCCGAGGGCGAAGGCTTTGCCGCGGCCCGCGCCCTGCAGGACGAGCTGATCGCCGAAGTCTTTGCCGCCGACACGATCGTCATCGGCCTGCCGCTCTACAACTTCGGCATGCCCTCCACGCTCAAGGCCTGGTTCGACTATATCGCCCGCGCCGGCACCACCTTCCAGTACACCGCTGAAGGCCCCGAGGGTCTGGTCAAGGGCAAGAAGGCCATCATCGCCCACGCCCGCGCCGGCAAGTATGACGATGCCAGCGGCTTCCCCTTCGCCGTGCCGCATCTCAAGAGCCTGCTCGGCTTCGTGGGCGTGACCGATGTCACCGTCACCACCGCCGAAGGCCTCGCCTTTGGTCCCGAAGCCGCCGCAGAAGCCATCAAGACCGGCACGGCTGCCATGGCCGAACTGGCCTGATGAACACGGGGGTGGATGCAACCATCGCCACCCTCACCCATTGCAACTGACAGGCGGGGCCTTGGTCCCCGAAAGGTCCCGCCACCTTTCTCCACAACCCAGCGCGTTTCGGCTCGATGCCCGGGCCTTGGCCAGTCGTGCCCGCGCGCCGTCACGAAAGTCTCAAGCCATGACCTCGATCAAGACCATCCTGTTCGCCGCCGCCGCTCTGGCCGCCCTGCCTTCCGCCATCCATGCGCAGAGCCCCGTTGCCAACCCGAACCCGGCCGCCGTGCAGGCCGGCACCTATGGCGTGGAACCGGCCCACACCCGCATCAACTTCACCGTCAGCCACATGGGCTTCACCGACTGGTACGGCGATTTCACCGATGCCTCGGGCACGCTGGTGATCGACCCCAAGGCGCCCGCCGCCGCCAAGGTCGACATCTCCATCCCCACCGCCAGCGTGACCACCATCAATGCCAAGCTCAATGAAGAGCTGCGCAGCGACGCATGGTTCGATGCCGCCAAATATCCCACCATCCACTTCGTCTCGACCAAGGTGACGCTGACCAGCGCGCGCACCGCGCTCATCACCGGTGAACTCACCTTCCACGGCGTGACCAAGCCGGTGGTGCTGAAGACCACCTTCAACGCCAGCGGCGTGAACCCGCTCGACAAGGGCACGACGGTTGGCTTCAACGCCACCACCACCATCAAGCGCAGCGACTTCGGCGTGAAGACCTATGTGCCGCTGATCGGTGACGATGTGACCCTGCGCATCAGCGCCGC
The DNA here is from genome assembly GCA_028871475.1 of Sphingomonadales bacterium. Lineage (GTDB taxonomy): Bacteria > Pseudomonadota > Alphaproteobacteria > Sphingomonadales > Sphingomonadaceae > Novosphingobium. Next base: position 125,556 of record JAGWMZ010000006.1, read on the forward strand.
TTTCGAGCGCAAGAACTGATCGCCTCACAGGCAAACCATCTGCCCCGGTGCGTATGGACCGCGCACCGGGGCCTTGGCGTGTCCATATACGCCGCCTAGACAGGCACTCTGACACGGAGAGCCTGCATGACCATCGACCCATCCGCCCCCCTTCGCACCGGCATCATCGGCTATGGTCTGGCGGGGCGAGTGTTTCACGCGCCGCTGGTGCGCGCCGCCAGGGGGCTGAGGCTGACCGCCATCGCCACCAGCCGCGCCGATGAGGTTGCCGCGCTGGGCGGTGGCATCCGCGCCATTGCCGATCCGCAAGAGCTGATCGACGCGGCGGACATCGACCTGGTGATCATCGCCTCGCCCACCGGCACCCATGCCGATCTTGCCCGCGCGGCACTGATGGCCGGCAAGGCGGTGGTGGTCGACAAGCCCTTCACCCTGACACTGGCCGAAGCGCGCGATCTGGCCGCGCTGGCTCAGGCCAAGGACGGCGCATTGCTGGTGTTCCACAACCGGCGGTGGGACAGTTGTTTCCTGTCGATCCGCGATGCGATCGAAAGCGGCGAGATCGGCCGGGTCACCCGCTTCATGTCCCATTTCGACCGCTTCCGCCCGAATGTGCGCGAGCGCTGGCGCGAGGATGGCACGCCAGGCTCCGGCTTGCTCTACGACCTCGGCCCGCATCTCATTGATCAGGCGCTGATGCTCTTCGGCATGCCCCAGACGGTCAGCGCCGACATCGCCGCGCTGCGCGAAGGCAGTCGCTCTGTCGATGATATGCAGATAACGCTGCGCTACCCCGCCATGCGCGTCCAGCTTTGCGCCAGCATGAACGCGCCCGATGCCAGCGGCGGCGGGGCGCCACGCTTCACCGTGCATGGCACCAAGGGCACGCTGGTGAAACGCCTGCTCGACCCGCAGGAGGATCAGGCCGCCGTCGGGCTGCGACCGGGCGATGAAGGCTGGGGCGTCGACGCCGATCCGCTGGCGATCCACGACGCGCAGGGCGGCGTCACCTTGCGCGCGGCCCGGCGCGGGGCACAGGAAAGCTTTTACGCCATGCTGGCGGCACATCTGGCCGGAAAGGGCCCGCCGCCCGTCACTTTGACCGAATGTGTGGCGGTGATGGAGGTGATCGAGGCGGCACAGCTCTCGGCAGAGCAGCAGCGAGGGATCGCCCTGCCCCTGCCCCTGCCCTGACTCCGCTCTTGATCCAGCGCATTGGCAGAGCAGGCCGCAGGCCCCACAGTGCCGCCATGGGGACCGGAGGACAGCGAGTCGCGAATATGGCACGGCGGGGGCCGGGGCGATGGTGGACACAGTGACATCAGCCAGCCGCATGCGAGGCGCTGCCATGGCGCTTGTCCGCGATCTGCCGCCGGGCCTGTCGGTGGCGGGCGTGCTGGTGCCAGAGGCGGTGGCCTATGCAGGCATTGCCGGTCTGGCGCCGGGGCGGGCGTTGATCGCCGGCGTCGCGGGGGGGCTGACCTATGCTCTGGCGGGGCGCAGCCGCTTTGCCATTCTGGGGCCGACATCCTCCTCCGCCGCCATTCTGGGCGCTGCGCTGGTCAGCCTGTCCTCGCTCGACGACCCGGCGCTGGCGCATGACCCGGCGCTGCGGGCCAGCCTCGCCACCGGGATGATCGCCATCGTCGGCCTGCTGTTCCTGGGCCTGCGGCTGTTTCGGCTGGGCAATCTTTCAGGCTTCATCTCGCGCCCGGTGCTCAAAGGCTTTGCCTTTGGTCTCGCGCTGACCATCATCGTCAAGCAATTGCCCAAGCTCTTCGGCATGGCGGTAGCATCCAAAAGCGTCTGGGGCGTGCTGCATGATCTGGCCCTGGGCGCGGATCGCTGGAACTGGCCCAGCCTCGTTCTGGGCGGGGGCACGCTGGCCGCCCTGCTGACGGCACGGCGCTGGCCTGCCCTGCCCGGCGCGCTGATTGTTCTGATTGCGGCGATGGCGCTGGGCCTGCTGGGCCATCCCGAAAGCTGGGGCGTGGCCCTGGCAGGGCCCGTAACATTGGAACTGCCAAGGCTGGTGATGCCCCCGATCGCGCTCTTACCCCGCATGATCCAGTTGGCGGTGCCGGTGGCGCTCATCCTTTTTGCCGAAAGCTGGGGGACGATGCGATCGCTGGCCATCAGGCATGGCGACGTGCTGGAGCCCAACCGCGAACTGGGCGCGCTGGGACTGGCCAATCTGGCCGCCGCGCTGGCGCAGGGGATGCCGGTGGGCGCGGGTTTTTCAGCAGGTGCCGCCAATGAGGCGGTGGGGGCAACCTCGCGCGCATCGGGGCTGGTGGTGGCGCTGGCGCTGCTGGCGCTGGGCCTGTGGGCTGGGCCGCTGATCGCGCATATTCCCGAGCCCATGCTGGGCGCGGTGGTGATCGCCGCGCTGACCCATGCGCTCGATATTGGTGCGATCCGGCGCCTGATGGTGCTCCACCGCGACTGGCAGGTGGCGCTGTGTGCCATGCTGGGCGTGCTGGTGCTGGGCGTGCTCAACGGCATGCTGGCGGCGGTCGCGCTTTCGGTGGCGCTGCTGCTCTACACGCTGGCACGGCCGTCGCTCAGCCATCTGGGCCAGTTGCGCGAGCGCCGTCACGATTTTGTCGATATCGCGCGCCATAGTGACACGGTGCCCCTGCCCGGTGTCGCCATCTGGCGCCCGAATGCGCCGTTGATCTTTGCCAATGCCGAAACCGTCCTGGGGCTGATCGCGCGCGATCCGGCCACGCTGCAGGCCCGCTGGGTGGTGCTCAGTCTGGAGGAAAGCAATGATCTGGATACAACCGCGCTCGATGCCCTGTCCGATTTCGTGAAGGCGCAGACCAGCGCCGGACGAAAGGTCATGCTGGCCCGCGCGCATGACCGCGTGCGCGACGCGCTCTGCGCCGATGGCATGGCCGATCTGGCGCGCGGAGCCGCCTTCAGCGTCGCCGATGCGGTCGCGGCGATCGCAATGGCCAACCCGTTCCCGTCCAACCCATAGAGGTGTCGTCATGTCCACGCGTTCACGGGTCGAACCTATCGTGCATCCGGTCTCCATCAAGGAGTTGCGCCCCACGCAAATGACAGTTGGCCTGCGCGAGGTTGAACGCAAGGCCAGATGCTGGCGCGACATGAAACGCACGCAGGATGGCGATTGGCTGGGGCAACACATGATCCCCGCCGTGCTGGGCCCGGGCGAGACATGGTGGCTGGTCGACCATCACCATCTGGCACTGGCCTTGATCGGCGAAGGGGTGGAGAAGGTGCTGGTTTCGGTGGTGGCGCGGCTGCCCCACCTTTCCAAACGGCGGTTCCTGAGCGTGATGGACTGCCACAACTGGCTGCACCCCTATGACGCGGACGGGAAACGCCGCGATTTTGACGATTTGCCAAGGCAACTTCACAAGCTGGCCGACGATCCGTTCCGGTCATTGGCGGGCGAAGTGCGGCGCGCGGGCGGCTATGCCAAGAGCGCGGTGCCCTTCACCGAATTCATGTGGGCCGATTTCCTGCGCGATCGTCTGCGCCGCCGTCAGGCCGAAAGCGCCTCGCCCAAGGTGCTGGCACAGGCCGTCGAACTGGCCCGATCACGCGAGGCGGCCTATCTGCCCGGCTTCTCAGGCCCTGAAGGCGGCTGAAACCGGTCTGTTTTCATGCATTTATCCGCCTGAAAACCACGAAATAACCCGCAAACGGTTGTGAAAGCGGCCCAAACAGAACGAAGCGCGCCTGAATCCCGGTCTTTTGTACGGTATCTCTGGCATTTTGCCCCAAGTTGGGGCAAAGGCCAGCCAATGTTGTTTTCAGCAAGAAACAATAGCGGTAATTGGTTGAAACGTGCGCTATCGGGCGCCGAAGCTTTTGCGCGCCTTCCTGCCCCTTCCAACGGAAGCGGGCCCGGCGGCGCTGACACTGAGGATTTGATGGCCAGCGGGCTGACGACCGACACGACAGGTGAAACGAGCGCCCAGATAGCCACATTGCGCGCGCGCATCGCACAGTTGGAGAGCGAAGCGCTGGGCTATCGGCAAGAGCTGACCGAAATGACCCGCGCGCGCGACGCGGCGGAGGCTGCCAGCGCCGCCAAGAGCCGCTATCTGGCCAGCGTCAGCCATGAAATCCGCTCGCCGCTCAATTCCATCTATGGCTATGCCCAATTGCTGGAGCGCGGCCACCACATCGCCCCTGCCGAGGCCGCACGCATCATCCGCCGCAGCGCGGAACATCTCACCAATCTCGTCGAAGGCCTGCTCGATATCAGCCATGTCGAAAGCGGCGTGCTGCGCATCTCGAACGACACGGTGCGCATCGCCCCGTTCCTCGACCAGATCGCCAACATGTTCCGGCCGCAGGCCTCGGCCCGCGGCATCGAGTTCATCTACGACTGTCAGGACCATCTGCCCGAATTCGTGCGCACCGATCAGAAGCGCCTGCGCCAGATCCTGATCAACCTGCTCTCCAATGCGGTGAAATTCACCCGCGCCGGCCATGTGGCTTTCCGCGTGCGCTTCCGCGCTTCGCTGGTCACCGTGACGGTGGAGGACACCGGCATCGGCATCGCGCCCGAGGACAAGGAGCGCATTTTCGCCCCCTTCGAACGCGGCAGCCAGCCCGAGGTCGACGCCCAGCGCGGCATTGGCCTGGGTTTGGCCATCACCCAGGCGCTGGTGCGCATCATGGGCGGCGACCTTGCCATGGAATCGGCCAAGGGCAAGGGCACCACATTCACCCTGCGCCTGATGCTGGGCCAGGTGAACGCGCTGGCGCAGGAAGGCCCCCGCACCGAAACGATCACCGGCTATGAAGGGCGCGCGCGCTCCATCCTGTGCATTGACGACGACGCCAACCAGCTGGCGCTGCTGCGCGGGCTGCTGGTGCCTTTGGGCTTCGTCATCCATTCCGCGCTCGACGGCAATTCGGGCCTCGCGCTGGCCGACATCTACCGACCCGAGCTGGTGCTGCTCGACATCACCATGCCCGGCATGAAAGGCTGGGAAGTGGCGCGGCGCCTGCGCGAGAAATTCGGCGCCGACATCCGCATCGTCATGGTCTCGGCCGATGCGCATGAGTTCCAGCGCGCCGGTGCGGGCTTTGTTGCCCATGACCAGTTCCTGCTCAAACCCATCGAATTGAATGCGCTGATCGATGCGGTGGGCGGCTTGCTGCGCCTGCGCTGGCAGGGCGAGAATGTCGAGCCCACCGAGACACCCGCCGAGGCGCCCGAAACGCTGCGCCTCTCGCCTGATGCCATGCCGCTGCTGGTTCAGCTCGAACGCGACATCAAGATCGGCCATCTGCGCGCGGTGGAAAAGTCCATACGTGAATTGTCCGACAGTTTTCCCGAATCGGCCCCCATCATCCCAAGATTACACGCCTGTCTCGATCGGTTTGACCTTTCAGGGCTTGCCGCCGCTGTCAGACAGGCTCAACAAGGCGCATCATGACTTCTGCTCCAAGCACGCCCATCGCTTCCCCTCAGGCCGATGTCGACACCGTTCTGGTGATCGACGACACACCCGAGTCGCTGCGCTTTCTGGCCGACACGCTGGAAGCCGAAGGCATGCGCGTCCTCATCGCCACCAGCGGCGAGGCGGCGATTGCCCTGCTGGAACATGTGACGCCCGACCTTATCCTGATGGATGCCATCATGCCCGGCATGGGCGGGTTCGAGGCGACCAGGCTGATCAAGCGCGCGCCCGCCACCGCGCATATCCCCATCGTCTTCATGACGGGCCTCACTGAAAGCGAGCATGTGCTGGCCGCCCTGGAAGCCGGCGGCGTCGATTATGTGCGCAAGCCACTCATCGTCAATGAACTGGTCGCCCGCGTGCGCGTCCACATGGCCAATGCACGCCTTGCCACCGGCTCGCAGGCTGCATTGGATGCCTCGGGCCGCCACCTCATCTCGGTCAATCGCGATGAAACGCTGGTCTGGTGGACGCCCCAGGCCGGCGAACTGCTCTCACAAGCCATGCCGGACTGGAAGCGCGTGCCCGGCCCGACCCCCGCTGCCCTGCGCCCCGCCCTCATCCGCGTTCTGCAAAGCGATGAAAGCGGCACCTCGGCCCGCGTCGAACTTAACGGTTCGACCATCGAGCTGGTCATGGTCGCCCGCCTGCGCGGCGAGGAAACCCTCATCCGCGTGAATGACGTCAACCCCGCCGCCACCATCGCCCGCCTGCAACAGCGCCATAGCCTGACCAGCCGCGAGGCCGAAGTGCTGCTCTGGGTCAGCTATGGCAAGCCGAACCGGGTGATCTCGGATATTTTGGCGATTTCGCCGCGCACGGTGAACAAGCATCTCGAACAGATTTTCGAGAAGCTGGGCGTGGAGACACGGGCTGCCGCAGCGGCCTTGGCGGTGCGGAGCATGGAAGGGTAATTCAAGAAGGGAAGGTGCGAGGGCCATCGCCCTCGCGCTCCCTTTATTTTGGAAAGGGAGCGGTAGGCCGCACCCAAAGCGCCAGCATCGCCGCGCCGCAGGCAAGACATGATAGCGCGGCACCATGGGTTTCAAGGCCTGCGGCGCGGCGATGCTGGCGCTCTGATTCAAACAGGCGCATCCTAGCCAAACACCCGGGAGCGCGAGGGCGATGGCCCTCGCACCTTCCCTTCTTGAATCACTTCACCACTGGCAACCACACCGCACTGGCGTCACTGCCACCCCAATGGATCGTCTCGGTCGCCTTCACGTAATCGGCGGGCTTGGCGTCCATGATGGACGGCACCCAGCTTTGCGGGTTGCGGTCATAGAGCGGGAACAGGGAGGACTGGACCTGCACCATGATGCGGTGGCCGGGCAGGAAGACGTGGTCGACCGTCGGCAGGCGCCATTTGAAGGCATAGGTCTTGCCCGGTTCCAGCGGCGCGGGGGTGGAATAGCCATGGACATAGCGCCCACGGAAGATTTCGATGCCCAGCGCCAGTTCATAGCCGGCCATGGTGGGGTCGGCACTGTTCTGTTCGGGATAGACGTCGATCAGCTTGACGACATAGTCGCTGTCCTTGCCGCTGGTGGCGGCGTGCAGGTCAACCATGGCCGCACCGCGAATGTGGACGGGCGCGGTCAGCACGCCGGTCTTGAAGGAGAGCACATCGGTGCGGCCATCGACAAAGCGCTGGTCGCCCACCAGCCAGGTGGTCCATGCCGTGCCGCTGAGCGACACCGGTCGCGGAATGGTGGTGACAGGCTTGGCCGGGTCGGAAATGTAGCTTTCGCTGCCCTCGCCCGCGGGCTTGTCGAAACTGGCCGTGAAATGGTCGCCCAGATAGAGCGGCGTGTTGGCCGGGGCCAGATCGTCGCTTTCCTCCCACTGGTTCGTCCCGCTGGCATAGGTGATGACGCGGGGCGTGTGGCAGGGGGCCGGATTGGTCTTGAGGTGACAGTCGAAGAAGGGCTTCATGTAACGCAGCCGCCATTGCAGCGCCGTGTCACCCTCAAACTTCAGATTGCCCAGCGAGGAACCCTCGTAATTCACGCCCGAATGGCGCCATGGGCCGACGACCAGGCTCACCTTGTCGCGGCTGTCGGCCCGTGCGGTCAGCGCGCGATAGACGGCGGGCGCGCCATAGCTGTCCTCCTGGTCCCACTCGCCCACCACCAGCATGGTGGGCACGGTGATGCCGCGCCGGCCCAGAATCTTGTCGACGGCCTGATCCTGCCAGAAGCTGTCATAGCTGGGGTGTTCGAGCATCTTGCGCACGCCGGGAAGCTGGTCCACCCCCCATTTGCGCGCATAATCACCGGCAGAGCCTGCCGAGAGATAGGTGTCATAGGCATCCTGCTTGCCAGAGGGGATGCCGCCACGCCCGCCGTTCTTCACCGTCTGGCCCAGCACATAGTCATAGCCGAAGACGCGGAAGGCGCCGTTGTGGAACCAATCGTCGCCCATCCAGCCATCGACCATGGGCGATTGCGGCACGGCGGCTTTCAGCGCCGGATGCGGATCGACCAGCGCCATCAGCGAGGTGAAGCCCAGATAGGACGAGCCGGTGATGCCGACCTTGCCGTTGGAATTCTTGAGATTCTTCACCAGCCAGTCGATCGTGTCATAGGCGTCGGTGGCATGGTCGACCGAGGTGTGATTGAGCGGCCCGCGCAAGGGGCGCGTCGTCACATAATCACCCTGTGATTTACCCAGGCCGCGCACGTCCTGATAGACGCGGATATAGCCGTCATCGACAAAGGGCGTGTCGACGATCGGCAGGATTTCCTCGATCTTCTGGCTGCGGTTGCGACTGGTGGCGGCGTCGGCATTGTAAGGCGTGCGCGACAGGATGATCGGCGCATCCGTCACGCCCTTGCGATAGACGATAACGGTGTAGAGCTTTACCCCGTCGCGCATGGGAATCATTTCTTCCCGGCGAACGTAGTCTGCCTCGGGGCGCACCCAGTCATAGTGGGCCACGGTGTCGGGCGTCATCGGGTCCAGCAAGGTGCCGGGCGGCGGCAGTGGCGCACTGGCGGCGGGCCTTGCGGGCAGGGGTTTTGCAGACACTGTCCCGGCCATGGCGGTGGCCGCCATGATGACCGCCCAAACCCCTGTTCTCAAACGCATAACGCTCTCCATCCCTGTAATGCCCCAGGCGCCCGGCCGGCCCCTTGCCTGCCGCCGCCATGTTGACAGGGGTGTTAGCATCTTTGCCGGGTGTGAAAAGCCTGCAGCGGCACGATCTGCTTGAGGGTATGAGGAAATTAAGACAAGTGTCCTTATGTAAACTACCCCCATAGACGATTGAGAACACTGATTATGCGAGCGCGCCAAGCCTTTATCTCCCGACACGGTGGCCCGGAGGTCATCGAATGGCGCGAGGTCGACTTGCCTGCCCCCGGCCAAGGCGAAGTGCTGATGGAGATTCGCGCCGTCGGCCTGAACTACATCGACACCTATCACCGCAGCGGCCTTTATCCGCTGCCCATGCCCGCCGCGCTGGGCAGCGAATGTGCCGGCGTGGTGCTGGCTGTGGGCCCGGATGTCAAAAGCCATGCCGTGGGTGACCGTGTGGGCCACTGCCTGGGCACGCGCGGCGATTATGCCACCGCACGTCTGGTGCCCGCGCGCGAACTGCTCGACCTGCCCCCCGACATTGACTTTACCACCGCTGCCGCCGTGCTGCTGAAGGGCGGGACCACCGAATTCCTCGCCGAAAGGGCCGCCACTCTGATCGAGGGCGATCAGGCACTGGTCCATGCGGCGGCAGGCGGCGTGGGCCAGTTGCTGACGCAGTGGCTCACCACCAATGGCGTGGGCGTGATCGCCACGGCGGGCAGCGAAGGCAAGCTGGCCATCGCGCGGCAATGCGGCGCCACCCATGCCTTCCTCGCCCATGATCCCGATCTGGTGGAGAAGGTGCGCGCGGCGACCGGCGGGACGGGCGTTCCGGTCGTTTATGATGGCGTGGGCGCGGCGACCTGGGAGGCCTCGCTGAAATGTGCGGCGCGGCGTGGGCTGATCGTCAGCTATGGCAATGCCTCAGGCCCGGTGACGGGTGTCGCTCTCAGCCAGTTGACGGCGCATGGCTCGCTTTTCGTCACGCGGCCGACCATGGGCGACTATTATTTGACGCCCGAGGAACGGGCAGCGGGCGTCTCGCGCCTGTGGTCCATGCTGCGTCATGGCCATGTGAAGGTGACGATCGGCCAGACCTATCCCCTGTCGCAAGTGGCAGAGGCCCATCGCGCCATCGAAGCGCGCGAGACGGTGGGGTCCACCGTGCTGCTGGTCTGAGGGATGGCGATGGGGCGCGGTCGACCGCGCCCCGCCCGTCTCAGGCCGGTTTGCTCTTCAGCAGGATCGCGCCGAAGCCCACGAAGATCGCCCCGGTGGCGCGGTTGAACACGCGCTTGAGCGAAGGGCGCTCCAGATGGCGGGCGAGCCCGCGTCCGCCCAGCGCATAGGTCAGGTACCAGAACGTATCGATCAGCGCGAAAGTGGCGACGAGGATCGCGAATTGCGGCGCCTTGGGGGCAGCGGGGTTGATAAACTGGGGCAGGAAGGCGGCGGCAAACAGCATCGCCTTGGGGTTCGACACCGAAACGACATAGGCCGCGCGCCACATCTTCCAGCGCGTCATGGCAGGGCCGATGGGCAGATCCTCGTCGCTGGCTTCCTCCACCGGCGCGCGCCAGGCCTTGAAGCCAAGGTAGAGCAAATAGGCCGTGCCGGCATAGCGCAGGACGGTAAACGCGCCGGGCACCGCCAGCAACAGGGCGGTCAGCCCCACCGCCGAGGCCGTGAGCAGCGTCACCAAACCCGACAGGCAGCCTGCCATGGCAGGCAGGGTGCGGCGGATGCCGAATTCGACACTGCGCGATAGGATGTGCAGCATGTTGGGGCCGGGCGTGGCCGACACCAGAAAGGCCGCGATGAAGAACATGCTCCAGAGATGAAAGGTCATAAGGTCCTCCGCCCGCAAGCCATGGCGGGGACAGGCGCCCCCTGCAAGGTCAGAACAACGTAATCTGCACCGCCACGACCACCGCGAAGACAAGCCCCAGACCAGCAACAGCCACCCCGCCCCGCATCGCCCAGCGCAAGGATGCAGCGATGGCAACAGCCACCAGCAGAATGGCAAGCTGGAGCGCCGCTTCTGACATTTCGAGAAGGTCCGCAGACTGCCACTGATAGGCTGCGCCTTCTGAGAGATTGGTCAGGTTGGCCCGCAAATCAGACAGGCTCTTGCCTTGCCCCATGCCCGCTCCCTCCGCCAATTCAGCCGCCCGCACATCGCGGTCCAGCCCCGGCATGTTGGCATGGGCGAAAAGCACCGACTGACGCAATTGCTGAGCGATGATTGCCACGCGCGTGTCGCTGGCGGCAACGGTTCCCCGCCACGCGCTGTCACGCACATGCCCTGCGGCAAAATGCACCAGCAGCAACGCCAGCGCCATCACCCCGATCATCAAGGCGCCCTGTTTGTGCAGGGCGCCCGTCTCGTCGTGCTCCATCAGGCCGCTTCGCGCGCGCTGCGCCCCTGCGCCTCGCGGTTGAGCTCCTCGGCAATGAGGAAGGCCAGTTCGATCGACTGCGCACCATTGAGGCGCGGGTCGCAATGGGTGTGGTAACGGTCCGCCAGATCGCCATCAGTGATGTCGATGAGGCCGCCGGTGCATTCGGTCACATTCTTGCCGGTCATCTCGATATGGATGCCGCCGGCATGGGTGCCCTCGGCGCGGTGGACGGCGAAGAAGCCGCGCACCTCGCCCAGAATGCGCTCGAACGGGCGGGTCTTGTAGCCGCTGTCCGACTTGACGACATTGCCATGCATCGGGTCGCAGCTCCACACCACCGGGTGGCCCGAAGCCTTCACAGCGCGCACCAGCTTGGGCAGGCCGGCTTCCACCTTGTCATGGCCATAACGCGCGATCAGCGTGATGCGGCCCGGCTCGCGGCTGGGGTTCAGCTCGTCGAGCAGGCGCAGCAGCATGTCGGGCTCAAGGCTGGGCCCGCATTTCACGCCGATGGGGTTCTTCACGCCCTTCAGGAATTCGACATGGGCCGAATTGTCGAAACGGGTGCGGTCACCAATCCACAGCATATGGGCCGAACAATCGAACCAGTCGCCGGTCAGCGAATCCCGACGGGTCAGCGCCTGTTCGTATTGCAGCAGCAGCGCTTCATGGCTGGTGTAGAAATTGGTGCCCTGAAGCTGCGGCACGGTCTGCGGGTCAACGCCGCAGGCCGCCATGAAGTCCAGCGCCTCGCCAATCTTGTCGGCGGTTTCGCTGAAACGGTCACCCCAGGGGTTGCGGCTGATATGGTCCAGCGTCCATTTGTGAACCTGGCGCAGATTCGCATAACCCCCGCTGGCAAAGGCGCGCAGCAGGTTCAGTGTCGCGGCAGACTGCGTGTAAGCTTTCAGCATCCGCTCAGGGTCATTGCGGCGCGAGGCAGCGTCGAACTCGATGCCATTGATGATGTCGCCAAGGTAGCTGGGCAGTTCCACAGACCCTTGCGTCTCGGTCGGCGCACTGCGCGGCTTGGCGAACTGGCCGGCCATGCGGCCCACCTTCACCACGGGCTGCTTGCTGGCGAAGGTCAGCACCACCGCCATTTGCAGCAGCACGCGGAACGTGTCGCGAATGTTGTCGGCGTGGAATTCGGCAAAGCTTTCCGCGCAATCGCCACCCTGCAGCAGGAAGCCCTTGCCCGCCGCCACATTGGCCAGATCAGCCTTCAAGGCGCGGGCCTCGCCCGCAAAGACCAGCGGAGGAAACGCGGCCAGGGTCTTCTCCACCCGGCCGAGTTCCTCGGCGTCATTATAGACGGGAAGATGGCGCGCTTCGGCCTGCTTCCAGCTATCGGGGGTCCAGATCCTGCTCACTTCGTCCTGCTCCTTCTAGGGAAGCAGCGCCCATAGCCGCATTGCGCGAGGAATCATAGCGCCGCGTGGCGATCAGTATAATCGCTTTTATGTCGCGGCGCCGGGCTGGTCAGCGATGTTTCTTGCTCGATTGGGTGAGCGCGGGGGGCACCTGCGCCTTGTCGCCGATGACCGCAACGCGCAGCGCATTGTCGGGCAGCAGATATTTGGCGGCCAGTGCCTGCAGCGCCTGCGGGCTGACGCCGGTGTAATCCACCAACAGGCTGCGCAGCGCCAGATAGCGCGACGGGTCCTGCGTGGCGCCCTCGATCTGCTGCATGAAGAAGGCGGTGCTGGAACCCGCGCGGGCGATCTGCTGGCGCACCGGCTCGATCACGCGTTCCAGCTCGTCGGCGCCCACCGGCTTGGCGGCAAGATCGGCGGCGATGGAGCGCGCGGTCGAGAAGAAGGTGGGCACCATATCCGGCGCGATGATGGCGCTGGCGGTAAAGGTGCCGCCGTTGGTCAGGTCCAGCGGCCAGTCGCTGCCGACCTGGGGCGCATAGCTGGCCCCGGCCTTTTCGCGCATCTGCTGCATCAGCCGGTTGGCGAAAAGCTGCGAGAGCACATCAAGCTGGCGCGATTCGCGCAGCAGCGTCGTGCCGCCGCCCGTCGGCCAGCTGATGACGGCCGCAGCCTGCGCCGGGTCACCATTATGGCGCAGGATGATGGGCGTGGGCGAGACGACCGGCGGCAGGACGCTGGGCGGCTGCGTATCGGCGGGCAGGTTGCCGCGCGGCGGCAGGGCGCCAAAGGTCGTGCGCAGGGCGGCCAGCGCCTTGTCACGGTTGAAATCACCAAAAATCTGCACCTCGATCGGGCCGTCCTTGAGGATCGGCTCCCAGGTGGCGCGGAAGCCTTCGGGCGTGGCGGCGGTGATCTGGTCCGGCGTGGGCGCGGCAAAGCGCTGGTCGCCGCCGCGCTGCAAAGCCTTGAGCTCACGGTCGATCACGCCCGAGGGGCTGGCGGCAAAGGTTGAATATTGCAGCCTGGCCGCCGCCTGAGAGCGCTTGAAGGGCGCCGCATCCCAGCGCGGATCGGCAAATTTGTCGGCAAAGAGATAGAGCTGATCGGCCAGATCCTCCGCGCGCGTATCGGCGGAAAACTGGAAGAAACCGTCATCGGTCTTCAGGTCAAAGCCCATCTTGCGACCGGTGGTGATGCGATCCAGCTCTTCCTGCCCCAGCTTGCCCTCGCCCGAACTGACCAGCGCGGTGCCCGCCAGCAAGGCATAGACATCGGTCTTGTCAGTGAAGGCGCGCGAACCGGCGCCGAAGCGGACCTTCACCGTCACCCGGCCGGGGTCATCCTGCGTGGGCCACAGCTGCACCTTCACGCCATTGGCAAAGTCGACCTGCTCGATCCCGCGCAGGGGGGTCTGGCTGTCGGCCACTTCGGTGGTGGGGGTGCCGATGGGGGGCAGGTCGGCAAAGGAAATTTTCTCGGCCGAAAGGCGGGCATGCGAATCCGGATCGACCTTTTCCATCAGCGCCGCTTTCAGATCGGCGCTGGTGCCATCCTTGGCATCGGGCGTGACGTAAAGCGCGCGCACGGCGCGGCCCTGGAACAGCTTCCTCGCATGTTCCAGCACGGCCTCGGGCGTGAAGAGCGGGATCGACTGCTTGAAAATGTCGAGCACGACCTCGGGGCTGGCGACTGTCTCGTGAATGTCGAGCGCCTGGACCAGATCATCGGCCAGCCGCCCGCCCGGTTGCAGCGCGCGCTGCTGCACCGCGCTTTCAAAGGCGACGTTGATTTCGGCCACCTCGCGGGCGATCTCCTCGGGCGTGGGCGGGGTTTTCAGCGCATCGGCAATGACCGCGCGCACATCATGAAGCGCCGCCTGCCAGTTGCCGTCCATCGGCTGGATCGACACGAAGGTGCCATCCACGCTGCGGCTCTCGTTCTGCTGGTTGACCGAGGCGGTGAGATAGCTGGCCCCGGCGCGGGCGCGCGCCTCCAGCCGGCGGTTGATGATGGCCTGCGCCACCTGGTCGATCATCAGGCCCTGATTGTAGACGATCGTGTCCTGCTTTTCATGCCAGGGGCGCACAATCGCCATGGTGAGCGCGCGCGGCGTATCGGGCTCGACCAACACGCGGGCATAGGTCACCGGATTATCCGGATCACCGCCGATGGGCGCGGCCGGCTCACCGAAATCGGGGGCCGGAACGTGAGGGCCCACGCCCTGCCAGTCGCCGAACCACTTCTGGATGAGCGCGGCGGACAGACGCGGGTCGATATCCCCCGAAACGATGATCGCTGCGTTTTCCGGGCGGTACCAGCGGTCATGAAAGGCGCGCACCGCATCCTGATGGGCGCCTTCCAGCGTCGCCTCGGTGCCGATGGTGGCGTGGTCGGCCAGCGGCTGGCCATAGGCGATCATCTCGCGCAGAGCGTTGAGCACCTGCGCCTGCGTGCCGCCGCGCTCGCGCTTTTCCGCCAGCACGATGGGCACTTCGGTGCGAATGTCGCTTTCCGACAGGTTCGGGGCCTCCATCATGCCCGAGAGCAGCTTGAAGCTCTCGTCCAGCGTCTGGGGCGTGGCATTGGGCAGGTCGATCTTGAAAACGGTGGCCGTCGTGCTCGTCTCGGCATTGGTGTCGCTGCCCAGCGTGGCGCCAAGGCGCTGCCAGGTGGGGATGGCCTGGTTCTGGCCCAGATATTTCGACTGGCGGAAGACCAGATGCTCGATCAGATGGGCAAAACCGGCCTCACGCGGGCGTTCATTGATGGAGCCGACATCCATGCGAATGCGGATGGACACCTGCCCGGGCGGCACCGCATTGGCCCGCACGGCCCAGCGCAGCCCATTGGTCAGCGTGCCGAAATACCACTCCTTGTCATGCGGCACATCGCTGCCCTGATAGAGCCAGGGATTGTCCTGAGGCGGCAGAGGCGGCAGCGCGGAAAGGGCACTGGCGGCGACGGGTCTGTCACCGGGCCGGGCAGGCGCCGCCTGCGGCAAGGCCACCACAACGGCGACCGAAATCAACAGGGACAGCGAGCGAGCAGCACGGGAGGAGCAGTTCATGCCCGATCTATACGAACGCCCTGCCTTAAGGGCCAGTGAATAGCGTCACAAAACCACAAGCCGCCCCATCGCCAAGTCATGATGACACAAATCACGCCTTTCGTTCATGCTACAGCCAGACAAAGGCTCGCATAGCCTGCGCTCCGATACGACTTTCGCCCGGTTCGACCAGTAAATCGAGGCGACACCCTTGACCGGCTGGCCGCGCTGCCTACATGCGCGTCAGCAAGAAAGGCCCCCGATGTTCATCGAAACCGAAACGACGCCCAACCCGTCAACCCTGAAATTTCTTCCCGGTCAGCAGGTTATGGCCGCCGGGTCGCGCGATTTCATTGACGAGGACCAGGCCGAAGCATCGCCGCTGGCGCAGGCTCTGTTTTCACTGGGCGATGTCTCGGGCGTTTTTTTCGGGCGTGACTTCATTTCTGTAACGGCGGGCGAAGGGGTCGACTGGGGCGCACTCAAGCCGCAGGTCGTGGCCATTCTTCTTGACCATTTCATTTCGGGCGCACCGCTGTTTCAGGTAGGGAGCGCCGCTGGCATCTCGGTTCCGGCCGAGGAAGATGACGACCTTGGCGACGACCCGGCCGACGCGGACATCGTCGACCAGATCAAGGACCTGCTCGAAACCCGCATCCGCCCGGCCGTCGCCAATGACGGCGGCGACGTGCTCTATCGCGGCTATCGTGAAGGGGTGGTCTATCTCAAGATGCAGGGCGCCTGTTCGGGCTGCCCCTCCTCCAGCGCCACGCTGAAGAACGGCATCGAGAGCCTCATCAAATATTACGTGCCCGAAGTGACCGAGGTACGCGCGGCCTGAGATGAGCCTGCCCCCGATCCAAGAAGGGCGCGTCCTGGCCATCGAATGCGCGACCGAAGCCTGTTCGGTCGCGCTGTTCGAGAATGGGCACTTGCTCGCGGGCGAGTATCGCCAGCTTGGTCGCGGCCATGCCGAGGCGCTGGTGCCAATGATTGCCGCCCTCCCCGGTTCGGGCCGGGCCGACCTTGTCATCACCGGGCTGGGGCCGGGCAGTTTTACCGGCGTGCGCATCGGCCTGGCCGCGGCGCGGGCTCTGGCGCTGGCATGGGGCGCCAGGGTTCTTGGCTATCCGACGCTGGCGCTTATCGCCGCCATGGCGCGGGAGAGCACAGCGCAGGATGTGCTGGTCGCCACCACCGGCGGCCATGGCGAGTGGTTCGCGCAAGGCTTTGGCGCGGATGGCATGGCGCTTTCACCGCTCGCCTCGCTGACACCGGACAGCGCCGCGCAAAGCGCTATCGACCTTGTGGCGGGCAGTCAGGCGCAGGCTTTGGTGGAGCGGCGCGGCTTTGGCACCGCCCTGTCCCTGTGGCCCGATGCTCGCGCTTTGATGTTGCTGGATCAGGCCCATCTGACTGACCAGCTGACGCCGATCTACGGTCGCGCGCCAGATGCCAAGCTACCCGGCGGCCGCCTGCCGGACGCAGCCTGACCGCCGCGATGATCCACTTTGCCCCCATGGACGATATCGACCGGATCATGACGGTCATGCAGGCCGCTTTCGACCCTTTTTACAGCGAAAGCTGGACCCGCGCCCAGGTCGAAAACACGCTGGCACTGGGCAATTGCCATTACACGCTGATCGCTGAAAGCGGCGAGGCGGCGGCAGATGGCGAACAGGCGGTGGGCTTTGCGCTGACACGCTCGGTGGTCGATGAGGAAGAGTTGCTGCTTTTCGCCGTCCTGCCACAGCATCGTCGACGCGGGCTGGGGTCGGCCTTGCTGGCCATGGTCAGGCGTAACGCACATATGCGTGGAATTAAACGCATATTCCTTGAAATGCGTCATGGAAATACCGCCGAAAGCCTTTATCGTTCAAATGGCTTTACACCCATTGGCCAGCGCCCGAAATATTATCGCGCCAAAGATGGCACGAAGATTGACGCGATAACCTTCTCTCTCGACATTGATGCACATTAATTTTTATTCATATTCAAAATTAGTGCGAATTTTATCGCGATGTTCCGCAAGAATCCTGGACGACGACTTGAACAAAAGCATAAAAAGAGTATAAGTCCCCGCGCACGCGGAGTGGGTGGACTTCGCAGATGCTCGGAAAAGCAGGTCGCACAGAATACAAGAGGTTGAAAATCATGGACACTATCGTCGATATCAAAGAAACGCTCATCACCCTGACGTCAGACATCGTTGCCGCGCATGTCAGCAACAACAACGTTACGGTTGATGATCTGCCCACCCTGATCACCAATGTTTACGGCGCCCTATCGGGCCTTGGCGAAGAAGCCCCCGCCGTCGAAACCCCGCCCGAGCCCGCCGTGTCGGTGCGTGCTTCGGTCAAGCCTGACCACATCGTCTGCCTGGAAGACGGCAAGAAGCTCAAGATGCTCAAGCGCCATCTGGCGACGCATTACAATCTGACCCCCGAGCAGTATCGCGCACGCTGGAACCTGCCCGCCGACTATCCGATGGTTGCCCCCAACTATGCGGAAAAGCGTCGCGAGCTGGCCAAGCAGATCGGTCTGGGCCGCAAGCCTGGCGCCAAGCAGCCGCGCAAGGCCAAGGTTGCCGCGTAAAGCTGTTCACAATCATCGGGAAGAATCTCCTTCCCGCAGTTGCAGATTGACCCCGCCCGGTTCATAAACGGCGGGGTCATTCTATTTTCGGACATACTGTGCATCAACAGATCGACATCGAAGCCCTTTGCCAGCAGCGCGGCCTTCGCATCACCGAACAAAGGCGCGTGATCGCCAGGGTCTTGTCCGAAAGCACGGATCATCCCGATGTGGACAAGCTGCACGAACGCGCGGCTGCCATCGATCCGGGCATTTCAATCGCCACGGTCTACCGCACCGTCCGCCTGTTCGAGGAGGCGGGCATCCTCGACCGCCATGATTTCGGCGATGGCCGCGCGCGCTATGAAGCCGCGCCCGAGGCCCATCATGACCATCTGATCGATGTGGAATCGGGCCAGGTCATCGAATTCGTCGATCCTGAACTGGAAACGCTGCAACGCCTGATTGCGGAACGGCTGGGCTATCGCCTCGTCGACCATCGCCTCGAACTTTATGGCGTGAAGCTGGACAGCAGTAAGAAGTAAGACGCGCCCAGCACCCCTTCATTTCCGCGCGCCTTTGGCGTATGGGCGCGCCATCATGACCAGCACCGCCCCCAAAACCTACCGCGTCAAAAGCTTCGGCTGCCAGATGAACGTCTATGATGGCGACCGGATGAGTGAACTGTTGACGCAGCAGGGCCTCTCCGCCGCGCCTGAGGGGGAGGACGCTGATCTTGTGGTGCTCAACACCTGCCATATTCGCGAAAAGGCGGCCGAAAAGGTCTATTCCGACATTGGCCGCCTGCGCCGGGACGATGGCACGGTACCGCTGATCGCGGTGGCCGGCTGTGTGGCGCAGGCCGAGGGCGAGGAGATCATGGCCCGCGCGCCTTCGGTCAAGATGGTCGTGGGGCCGCAGGCCTATCACCGCCTGCCCGACATGCTGGAACGGGCCAAGGCCGGCCAGCGCGTCACCGACACCGACATGCCCGCGCAAACCAAATTCGATGCCCTGCCCAAGACGCGCCGCGCCAACACCAGCACCTTCCTCACCGTGCAGGAAGGCTGCGACAAGTTCTGCACCTATTGCGTGGTGCCCTATACGCGCGGCGCGGAAATCAGCCGCCCATTCAAGGATCTGGCCGAAGAAGCGCGCCGTCTGGTGGAGGCTGGCGCGCGCGAGATCACCCTGCTGGGCCAGAATGTCAACGCCTGGACGGGCGACAATGACAAGGGTCAGCAGGTCGGCCTCGAAGGGCTGATCCGCGATCTGGCCGCCATCCCCGATCTGGCGCGCATCCGTTATACCACCAGCCACCCCAACGACATGACGCAGGCGCTCATCGACGCCCATGGCGAGGTGGACAAGCTGATGCCCTATCTGCACCTGCCCGTGCAATCGGGCAGCGACCGCATCCTGCGCGCCATGAACCGCAGCCATACGGTCGAAAGCTATCTGGAAATCCTCAAGCGCGTGCGCGCCGCGCGGCCCGACATCGCGCTCTCGGGCGATTTCATCGTCGGCTTCCCCGGCGAAACCGAAGAGGATTTCGCCGATACGCTGCGCCTCATCGATCAGGTCAGCTATTCGGCGGCCTTCAGCTTCAAATACTCGCCCCGCCCCGGCACGCCGGCCGCCACCATGGACGAACAGATTGCCGCCGAGGTGATGGATGACCGCCTCAAGCGGCTGCAGGCGCTGGTGATCGAAAAGCAGACCGCCTTCAACCAGGCCTCCGTCGGCAAGGTGACGCAGGTGCTGATCGAAAAGCGCGGGCGCCTTGAAGGGCAGTGGCTGGGCAAATCGCCCTGGTTGCAGTCGGTCCATTTCGAGGGCGATGTGGCGGTGGGCGATCTCGTCACGGTTGAACTGTTGCAGGCTGGGCCGAATTCGCTGGCGGGGCGGTTGGTGTTTTAAGACCGGGAAAAGAAGATGCGAGGGTGTTACACCCTCGCGCTCCCATGACGTCTTCCGACGGGATGACAGTGGCGCACCATCGTTGCGCCCAACCTCACCGCGCCGCAGGCTTTCATTCCTGCCAGCGGCGCGGCGTCCATAACGTTATGGCCGAACCCTTGGCGCTACGTTGACAACGAAAGGGAGCGCGATGGCGCCGTAGCTTGTCGCTCAATCCGTGTCGATCCAATCTGGCGCTCCCTTCGCCAGTCTTGAATCCGATCTTGCCGAAAAAGGGAATCCCCTAAATGTCCACAGGCCTTAACCCCCATCAAAAACTTTTCCACCACGCCGAGGCACCCGCCCGCTTGCGAAAGGCCAAATCAGGCATATCTTGAAGCCTGCATCCGGGCATCAAGCGACTCCGGATTGCAGACAAGGAGCGCATGGCCCGCAAGCATATCCGCGCCTACGAAGCTTCGGCAGATGTGGCGCATCTCCGCCCGGAACTCTCCGCCCGACCCAACCGCCGCGCAAGATCGGAACTGGAGTTTGAGGAGGCGACGATTCTCGGCGCCTTGTTCGGCCAGTTCGATTCCAATCTGGTGCTGATCGAAAACCGGCTGGGCGTCTATATTTCGGCGCGCGGCACCAAGGTGCAGATCGAGGGCACCGAAGAAGCCGTGGCCCGCGCCCGCGAGGTGCTCACCGGGCTGCACAAGCGGCTGATGGCCGGGCAGGAGATCGACAGCGGCGCGGTGGAATCGCTGATCGCCATGTCGAACGAGCCGACGCTGGAAGGCATCATCACCGGTGAAACCGGCCGCCCCTCGATCATGATCCGCACCCGGCTCAAGACCATCGTGCCGCGCAGCCCGACGCAGATCGAATATATGCGCGCGCTGGCCAGCCGCGATGTGATCTTTGCCCTTGGCCCGGCGGGCACGGGCAAGACCTATGTCGCGGTGGCGCAGGCCGTCTCCATGCTGATCAGCGGGGCGGTGCAGCGCCTGATCCTCAGCCGCCCGGCGGTGGAGGCGGGTGAAAAGCTCGGCTTCCTGCCCGGCGACATGAAGGACAAGGTCGATCCCTACCTTCGCCCCCTCTATGACGCGCTCTATGATTGCATGCCGCCAGAGCAGGTCGAACGGCGGCTGGCCAGCGGCGAGATCGAGGTGGCGCCCATCGCCTTCATGCGCGGGCGCACTTTGGCCGATGCCTTCGTCATCCTCGACGAAGCCCAGAACACCACCCCGGCGCAGATGAAGATGTTCCTCACCCGCTTTGGCCAAAACAGCCGGATGGTGATCTGCGGCGACCCCAATCAGGTCGACATTCCCGGCGGCACCGCGATGAGCGGCCTTGCCGATGCCGTATCACGCCTGAACAGTGTCGAGGGGATCGCCACGGTGCGCTTCAATGCGGCCGATGTGGTGCGTCATCCCATCGTGGGCCGGATTGTTGAGGCTTATGAAGGACCTCAGGGGTAAAGTTGGGAAGAAAAAGAAAATGCGGGGGTGGCGTTATTGTTGGTCGCATTTCTCAAGAGAAATGCTCCTGGCCTTCGCGCTCCCATGACGTCTTCCGACGATAGGACATTGGCGCCCGATCCTTGTGCATGACCGCACCGCGCTGCAGGCTTTCATCATTGCCTGCGGCGCGGCGCACATGATTCTTTGGCCGAACCCTTGGCGCCACGCCGACAACTCAAGGGAGCGCGAGGGTGATGACCCTCGCATTTCCCCTTCTTCTCCCCCCCATCCCTCTGTAAGGCCGGCGCAATGCTCACCCTCGAAATCGACATTGAAGCCCCCTGGCCCGAAACCCATGACTGGGAAGCCCTGGCCGAGCGCGCCGCCGGTGCGATCGGCACACTCGCCCCCGAACTGGCGCATGACCGGCTGATCGTCAGCCTGCTCTTCACCAGCGACGAGGAAGTCCAGGCGCTCAACAAGGAATGGCGCGAGAAGGACAAGCCCACCAATGTCCTCTCCTTCCCCATGCTGGAGCGTGAGGATCTGCTGGATCTCAGCGAGGATGGGCCGCCCGAGATGCTGGGCGACATCGCCATGGCCTATGAAACCTGCGCGCGCGAAGCGGCGGAAAAAGGCATAGCGCTGGAAGACCATGCGACCCACCTCCTCATTCACGGATTGCTCCATCTGGCCGGGCTGGACCATGAAATTTCCGAAGATGATGCCATTGCCATGGAAGCCTTGGAAATAAAGGCGCTTGCGCTGCTTGG
This sequence comes from Sphingomonadales bacterium, assembly GCA_028871475.1. GTDB lineage: Bacteria > Pseudomonadota > Alphaproteobacteria > Sphingomonadales > Sphingomonadaceae > Novosphingobium. Next base: position 147,635 of record JAGWMZ010000006.1, read on the forward strand.
CATCGCAGACCCATATGGCGACAGGGCTTGAACCAGCAAGGAGTGACGAAAGTGGTGGCCGAGACGGGCCGCGCCGGTGACGGCGGGAATGGAGATGCGGACAGTAAGGGCTCCTTATGGCGATCGCTGCGCCGTTTCTTCGAGGGGGGCGAGGCGGACCAGTCCTTGCGCGCGCATCTCGAAGAGGTGATCGACGAGCATGAGGAGGACGCGCAGGAGGGCGGCCAGGGCGACCTGCAGCAGACCGAGCGCGAGATGCTGCGCAACCTCCTGCATTTCAGCGAAATGGATGCTGCCGATGTCTGCATTCCGCGCAGCGAGATCATCGCCCTGCCCAACACGGCAAGCTGGTCCGAAGTGGTCGCCGCCTTTGCCACCCATGGCCATTCGCGCATGCCGGTGTACCGCGAGACGCTTGATGCCGTCATCGGCATGGTGCTGATGAAGGACATCTTCCCCTATCTGGCCAGCGGCACGCCGCCGCCGCGTGACTGGGTCAGCCTGATGCGTCAGCCGCTCTTCGTGCCCTGCCCGCGCCCGGCGATGGATGTGCTGGCCGACATGCGCCGGGGCCGTGTGCATCTGGCGGTGGTTCTCGATGAATATTCGGGCACCGAAGGCATCATCACCTTTGAAGATCTGGTCGAGGAAATCGTCGGCGAGGTTGAGGATGAACATGATGACGCACCGGTCGAACTGCTTCGCCCGCTGGGGGATGGATTGTGGGATGCCGATGCCCGAGTCGAGCTGGAGGAGGTCGGCGAGCGCGTCGATCCGCGTCTTGCCGATGTCGAGGAAGACATCGACACGCTGGGCGGCCTGGCCTTCCTGCTGGCCGAGCAGGTGCCACCTGTGGGCACCATCCTGAAACATGACAGCGGCTGGCGCATCGAGGTGACTGCGGGCGATGAACGCCACATCACCCGTCTGCGCCTGCATCCGCCTCTCCCCCACCACCCCCACGCCCAAGAGGACTGACGCGATGCCCGCCCCACGCCGCCTCCCTCCCCTGCGCGCCCTTGAGGCCTTTGTCCGCATCGTGCGGCTGGGCTCGGCCAAGGCTGCCGCCAATGAACTGGGGCTGAGCCCTTCCGCCCTGTCGCGCCGGGTCGGCGCGCTGGAGGATTTCGTCGGCAAGCGCCTGTTCACGCGCCAGCATCAGGCCATGAAGCTGACCGAGGACGGGCAGACCTTTTATGCCGCCGTCAGTCCCAAGCTGGAGGCGCTGGCCGAAGCGGTTGAATCGCAAATGGAGATCAGCAATGTGATGCGCCTGCATCTGGGCGTGCCCGCGCTCTATGCCGGCGAGCGGCTGTTCCCCCACCTGCCCGAACTGCGCAAGCTGCATCCGCGCCTGCATATCGACATCGACACCGGGTCACAGCTCGAAAGCCGGCTGGGCGATTCGCTCGATGCCGCGATCATTCTGTCAAAGGGCCCCGACAGCATGCTCCACGCCGTCCGGCTGGACCACAACCGGGTCTATGCCTTTGCCTCCAAGGCGCTGGCGGCCGAGATCGGGCCGGTGCCCGATGCCGCGCGCCTGTCCAAGCATACGTTCCTCATTTCCAGCGCCCTGCCTGAAAGCTTCGAGGCCTGGAAATCGGCGCTGGGCATGGAAGATCTGATGCCCGCCTCGGTCGATCATTTCGACTCCGCCCAGCTTATTCTGGAGGCCGCCGCGCAGGGGCTGGGCATTGCCATACTCAACAATGACCTGCCCGAACGGTCTGGCGACGAGCGCGTGACGCGCCTGTTCGATGTCACCATCGAAAGCCCCTACAGCTATTGGTTCGTGTGCCGCCCGCGCGAGCTGGAAACGCGCCCTGTGCGGCTTTTCCACGATTGGCTGATCAAGACCGAACTTTAAGACATCGCTTCAAACGACGGATAAGGTTGGGCGCGTGATCCGTGGATCACGCGCCAGGCTTTCAGAACTCGGACCAGTCATCCTCGTCGCGCGCCACGGCCGCATTGCCGCTGCTGGCGGCGATGCGACGCTGCGGCACCGGTGCGGATGCGGTGGCCGGCGTAAAATTCACCACCTTGGGCTTGTAGTTGGCGCTGGCGGCGGGAAGGGCTGCATCGCCCAGATTGAAGCGGCCAACAACCTGTTCCAGACGCTCCGATTCCGTGGCCAGCGAGTGCGAGGAGGCCGTCGATTCCTCGGCCAGCGCCGCATTGTGCTGGGTCGAGGTGTCGAGATCGGTCAGCACATTGTTGACCTGGGCAATGGCATCGGCCTGCCGCGCGGTGCCCTCGGCAATGCCGCCGATCATGCCCGACAGATCACCCGCCTTCTGCAAAATGCGCGAGAGCGAGGCCTGCGTCTGGCTGACCATCTGCACGCCCTGCTGCACTTCCTTGCCCGAATTGACGATCAGCGCGCCGATCTCACGCGCGGCCTGCGCGCTGCGTTCGGCCAGATTGCGCACTTCGCTGGCGACCACGGCAAAGCCGCGACCGGCATCGCCCGCCCGCGCCGCCTCGACACCGGCGTTGAGCGCCAGCAGGTTGGTCTGGAACGAAATCCCGTCGATCACATCGACGATCGAGCGCATCTGCTCCGAGGTGGACGAGATCGAGGTCATGGCCTCGACAGCCTCGCGCATCAGCTCGCCGCTGGCGCTGGCTTCCTTCTCGGTGTCCTGCGCGGCAACAGCCGCAGTGCCGGCAGCCTTGCGGGTCTCGCCCACCGAAGCGGTAAGATCCTTCACCGTATTGGCCGTCTGGCCCAGCGTGGCGGCCTGCGCCTCGGTACGACGGGCCAGATCATGGGCGGCGGCGGAAATCTCGCTGGCGCCGATGCGCACGGCGCCCGAGGAACGGCCAACCTCGCCCATCTGCTCGGCCAGCGCGCTCATCGTGGCGTTGAAATCGCGGCGCAGGCTTTCGTAATCAGCGGGGAAAGCATGGTCGATACGATGGCCCAGCCGCCCGTTCTTCAGCGCAGTCAGCCCTTCTTCCAGCGCGCCGGTCACCTGACGCTGCACATTGAGCTGGGCTTCAGCCTCGGCACTGGCACGCTGCGTCACGCTGACCTTAATACCGTCGAGCGCGCGGGCGATGCTGCCCAACTCATCGGTCTGGTCCGATCCCGGGATGGCGATATCGAGATGGCCGCGCGCCATCTGCGTCATCGCGTCCTCAAGGCGCACCAGCGGCCCCGTCACCCGGCGCGCGAAGAGGAAGAGGATCATCAGACCGATCGCCACACCCGCGGCACCCAGAACGGCGTTGCGCGTCACGGTCGAATCTGCATGGTCGATGGTGGCAACCGAATATTGTTTGGCCAGCGCCATGTTGTATTTGTCAGCCGTGTCGAGCGCGCCCTGCAACTCGCGCGCTTCCTTGACAATGGGACCAGCATTGAGGTCGCGCGCGCGATCCGTCTGGCCACGGCGCACAGCGTCGCGGATCTCGTTCAGCGAGTCGCGAAAATGGCTCCATCGGGCAGCATAATCACGGTAATTGGCAGCATCCTGCTCATCGGAAATCAGCTTGGAATAGGCCGCGACCTGAGCATCGGTCTTTTCAATGCTATCGGCAATGTCCTTGTCCATCTTGGCACGATCGGCCTCGTTATCGGCCATGATCAGGCGCGACAGGCGCACGCGCGCGACTTCGAAATTGACGGTGGTCTGGCTGACAAGGTCGATGCTGGGCATCAGATTCTGATTGATATAGGTCAGGTTAACACTGGCAGCCCGCGCCCCGAAAACCGCTGACAAGGCGCTGACCGCGATGATCAGCGAAAGCGACAACGCCCCGACCGTAACGATGGTCTTAATCCTGAAGCGACCCAGCATGTATTCTTCCCGAGATTTGGACTATGATTATTGCCTCTTTTACCGCCCAACCTTCAACCAGCCCCTGCCTCCCATATCGGGGTCGCTGCGTGGTTCTGGGTTAACGGCCATTTCACCCTTTCCCCGCTAGGCGCGAAAGCAAAAGGCCGTGCGGGTGAGAAGTATCCCACCCGCACGGCCCTCTTGCTGCGCGGCAGCCTATGCCGCGTCGGTCACAGGATCGGTCAGCCTTTACGAAACGGCGGCCTTCACGATCTTGCCCGGATTGCGCGGCGGCTCACCCTTGGGCAGCGCGTCGACCAGCTCCATGCCCTTTTCGACTTGACCCCAGACAGTGTACTGGCGGTCAAGGAAAGTGGCATCGTCAAAGCAGATGAAGAACTGGCTGTTGGCCGAATGCGGATAGCTGGTGCGCGCCATCGAGCACACGCCGCGCACATGCGGCTCGGCGTTGAATTCGGCCTGCAGGTCGGGCTTGCTGCTGCCGCCGGTTCCGGTGCCATTGGGGCAGCCGCCCTGGGCCATGAAGCCGGGGATAACGCGGTGGAACTTCACGCCGTCGTAGAAACCTTCGCCGGCCAGTTCCTTGATGCGCTCCACATGGCCGGGGGCCAGATCGGGGCGCAGCTTGATCACCACATCGCCCGTCTCGCTGCCGGTGTCCACGGTGAGGGTCAGATATTCGTCGGCCATGTTCGCTCCTTGTGTGCCGGCAAGTCTGCCGGCCGATGATGTGCGGGCGGTTTGCCCCGCCCCGCCCCCGGCAAACTGCCCGCACCGCCCCGTAAAGAGGTGGAAAAGGCGCGAGAGAGGCTTTGCCCGGTTGCTTTTGCCGGCGGCATGCCTAGACCTCCTCGCGATGACTGTCGAGCCCAGCGCGCCCCCTCACCTGCCCGATGATGGCATGAACATCGCCCCCGCAGGCGAGGTTTTGACGCATGAACGCAGCGCCGAGCCCCAGCATGACAGTCTGGACAAGGAGAATCGCCTGAAGAGCGACTTCATCCGCCGCGTGACCAGCGCACTGGATGAAGGCGAGGTCGACGAGGTTTACAACCTTGTCGAGCCGCTCCACCCCGCCGACATCGCCGATCTGTTCGAACTGGTCGATGCCGACCAGCGCGCCGGCCTTGCCCATGCCATCAGCGACCTGATGGGCGGCGAGGTCTTCGCCGAGCTGAACGACCACGTCCGCGAGGCGCTGGTCGATGAACTGCCAGCGCAGGACATCGCCGAAATCGCCGAAGCGATGGACACCGACGATGCCGTCGCGCTCATCGAAGACCTCGACATCGAGGACCAGCAGGCGGTTCTGGCCGAGATGGAGCCCGAGGACCGCGCCGCGATCGAATCGGCCCTGTCCTATCCGGAAGAAACCGCCGGCCGTTTGATGAGCCGCGATGTCATCGCCGTGCGCGAGGCGATGACCGTGGGCGATCTCATCGATTATCTGCGGGCAAATCCCCATCTGCCCAGCGAGTTCTGGGAAATCTTCATTGTTGACGCCCGCCATCACCCGGTAGGCACCTGCGCACTGTCATGGCTGCTGCGCGCGCCGCGCCATGTGCCGCTGGGCGACGTGATGAAGCGCGACCAGACGCTGATCCCGGTCGCGATGGATCAGGAAGAGGTGGCGCTGCGCTTCCAGAAATATGCGCTGATTTCCGCCGCTGTGGTCGATGAGAGCGGGCGTCTGGTCGGCCAGATCACCGTCGATGACGTGGTCCACATCATTCAGGAAGAAGCCGGCGAGGACGCGCTGGCCCTGTCCGGCGCCGGCGATGGCGACATCAACGAACCGCTCCACCTCACCATCCGCAGCCGGTTGTGGTGGCTGTTCATCAACCTTGGCACGGCGGTGCTGGCCTCCTCGGTGGTGGCCGCGTTTCAGGGCACGATCGAAAAGCTGGTGACGCTGGCCGTCATCATGCCCATCATCTCGGGCATGGGCGGCAATGCCGCCACGCAAACCATGGCCGTGACCGTGCGCGCCCTGGCCACCAATCAGCTCACCAGCAGCAACACCTGGCGCATGATCATGCGCGAATGGTGGATCGCCAATGCCAATGGCTGGGGGCTGGGCATCCTCATGGCCATCGCCTGCCAGCTTATCTACCATGACCCCATGCTGTCGCTGGTCGTGGTGCTCGCCATGATCCTCAATTCGATCAACGCAGGGCTTTCGGGCGTGCTCATCCCCATGGGGCTGGAAAAGCTGAAAATCGATCCCGCCGTCGTCTCCACCGTCTTTGTGACGACCATGACCGACACGCTGGGCTTTTTCTTCTTCCTGGGCCTTGCCGCCCTGTTCCATCTGCACTGATCCCGCCCCATATAGGGGGCATGACTGATACGCCGGATGCCGCCCCCCTCAACATGACCAAGATCGCCTTTGGCTGCGAAAACGTGGCCGATCTTCGCGAATGGCTGGAAAGCCACGCCCCCGGCGAGGCGCGGATCACCACCCGCTATCTACCCACCCGCCACAAGGAGATGGTCGGCGGATCGCTCTTCTGGATCCACGCCCATGTGATCTGCGGCCGCTCGCCCATCCTCGGCTTCGAGCAAAAGGATGACGGGAAATATTGGGTCCGCCTCTCGCCTCAGCTTATCCCCGTCCAGCCACGTCCACGCCGGGCGCATCAGGGCTGGCGCTATCTGGCGGCGGCGGATGCTCCGGCTGATATGGATGGCTCTGGCGATATGGGCGAGGCCATGCCGGGGCATATGGTGAGCGAACTGGCAAAGCTGGGGCTGGTTTAGGGTTTTAAGAAGGGAAGGTGCGAGGGCCATCGCCCTCGCGCTCCCTTTATTTCGGTTAGGGCAGTGGTTCCCAACCGTTGCGCCAGCATCGCCGCGCCGCAGGCATCAATTGGATAGCGCAACGCCTGAGTTTCCTGCCTGCGGCGCGGCGATGCTGGCGCGTGGTTTCAAACCCTCACGCCCTCTCCAAATGAAAGGGAGCGCGAGGGCGATGGCCCTCGCATTTTCCCCTTCACCCCTTGATCAAACCCCGCGCAGCCACCGATCCATCAAATGCCAAGCCACAGCATGCTTGCCCGGCGCGCTGAAGGCCTCGCCATCCTCGCCGCGTTCCCGCGCGGCCATGGCCTGCGCCACCTGAGCCCGGGTGAACCAGCGGGCATCCTCAAGCTCGGTCTCATCGATGGTAAGGTCGCGTGAGAGCGCCTTGGCGTGGCAGCCCAGCATCAGCGAGGACGGGAAAGGCCATGGCTGGCTGGCCATGAAGCGCACCTCGTTCACCGCGATCCCGGCCTCCTCGCGGATTTCGCGAGCGACGGCCTCTTCCAGCGACTCGCCCGGCTCGACAAAGCCGGCCAGCGTGGAATAGCGCCTTGCGGGAAAGCGCGGCTGGCGGCCCAGCAGCAGGTCGCCGTCATGCTCCACCGACATGATGACCACCGGGTCGGTGCGCGGGAAGTGGTGCGCGCCGCAGTCCGGGTCGATGCAACTGCGCTGCCAGCCTCCCTTGGCGATGGCGGTGGCACCGCCGCAGCAGGGGCAGAAGCGGTGGCGCGCGTGCCAGCCCACCAGACTGCGCGCCAGCCCATAGGTCGCCAGATCGCCTGCACTGATCGAGCCCATCGCCGCCCAGAGATCGGCCGAGGGCGGCCCCACATGGCTGCGTTCACGCGGGGGAACGGCGGCGAAGGCACCGCGCCCCTCTTCATCCAGCCCCAGAAACACCAGTTGCGCGCCCTGCGCCCGCGCGATCTCGCCCCAGACCAGCGCGCCCTTGTCGAGCACCGGCTCGATACCATCGAGCATCAACAGCCGGGCCCGCCCGCCAGCCAGCATCGCGGCCAGGGCATCATCATTCTGTCGCAGAGCATCGGCCCGGTCGAGCAGGCCGCCTGTAAAGGCCACGGGGCGAGCAAGTGTATCGAGGCTCATTGCGTCTCCAATTCCTGTTCAGGCGAGTCCCGCTCGGCCAGCGCGCGGCTTGCGGCGCGGGCAAAGACGGTGGGCAAGCCGGCATCGTCCAGCCGGTCGATGGGCCACCATTCGCCCTGCGGCATGTCCGGCAAAATGGCCGATGATCCCGACAGATCAAGCACATGAACCGACAAGGCGAGCGAAAAATGCGTGAAGACATGCGCCACCGCCCCCACGTTCCGCCATGTGCCCTCGACAGGCGGCGTGCCATGGCCATCGGTGCGCGCGCTCCAGCCATCGTCGGGCAAGGCGCGCATGCCGCCCAGCAATCCCTTGCCCGGGCGGCGCACCAGCCAGACCGCACTCCCCTCACGCGTGATCCACCATGCCACGCCCCGACGCGCGGGCTTCGCGGCCTTGGGCGGCTTGACAGGAAAATCTTCGGCCCGCCCCCGCGCCCGTGCCGCGCACCATGGCGCCAGCGGGCAGATCAGGCATTTGGGGCTGCGCGGCGTGCAGACCGTGGCGCCCAGATCCATCATCCCTTGCGCGAAATCGCCGGGATGATCGGCGGGGGTGAGCCTGTCGGCGGCGGCACGAATCTCGCCGCGGGCGGCAGGCAGAGGCGTATCAATGGCAAAGAGGCGAGAGACGACGCGCTCGACATTGCCGTCCACCACCACGGCGCGCTGGCCAAAGGCGATGGAGGCGACTGCCGCCGCCGTATAGGCGCCAAGACCAGGCAAGGCGCGCAACCCCGCCTCATCGCGCGGAAAACCGCCCATCCGCGCCACCGTTCCTGCGCAGTCCACCAGACGGCGCGCCCGCGAATAATAGCCGAGCCCCGCCCAGGCGGCCATCACCTCCTCCTGCGGGGCGGCGGCCAGTGCCTCCACGCTGGTCCAGCGGGTGGTGAACCGCTGGAAATAGGGAATAACGGCAGCCACGGTCGTCTGTTGCAGCATCACTTCGGACAGCCAGACGCGGTAGGGCTCCATCAAGGGCGCGCCGGGCGGCGCACGCCACGGCAGATCGCGCGCATGGGCGCGATACCAGCCCAGCAGGGCCTGGGTGATCGCCATCACATCGCAGGACGCGTCGGGGGATCGGGAAGGCTGGGTACTGGCGTCCATGCCGCGCCTATGGCATGGGCAGCAGGCAAAGGGAACGCTTTGGGATCAGCGCGCCATGGATCAACCGCGCAAGGACAGCCAACCTGCCCCAAAAGGCAAGGTCCGGGCCAGCAAGGCTGCCAGTGCTCTGCCGCGCCCGGAACGCGCGCGTGGCGGGCAGGCGCGCGCCATTTCCGACCTGATGCCCGACATCGGGCGCAGCGCCTTTCGCCGTTTCGGCTTCGTGCAATCGAGCGTGGTCACCCGCTGGCCCGAGATCGTCGGCCCGGCGCGGGCGAAAATCTGCGCGCCCGAGGCGATCCGCTTTGCGCCGGGCGAAAAGAGCGATGGCATTCTGCAACTGGTGGTGATGCCGGCCCATGCCCCGCTCATTGCCCATGTGCTGCCCGAGATCGTCGAGCGGGTGAACCGCTTTTTCGGCTATAATGCCGTCTCGCGCGCCAAAATGCGGCAGGGCGAGGTCAAGCCGCGCCCCTATGCCACGGCGCCCGCCACCGCGCCCATCCTGCGCCCCGTCCCTGTGGATCTGGGCGATTCGCTGCGTGACATTGGTGACCCGGAATTGAAGGCTGTGCTCGAATCGCTCGCGCGCAGCCTTGCCGGGGCCGAGGAGAAGGACCAGAAGTAGCCCCCATGATGCTGAAACCACACATGCACAGCCCTTTGATGCGTCCCCTGACGCGCCTTCTGCTCGCCCTTGGCGGGCTCTTCGCGCTGGCCGGCCTGATCGCTCTGGCACCCGCCACCGCCGCCCCGCCCCATCATGAAGCGCCCGCAAAAGGCGATGCGGCCACGAGCGAAACCGCCGACTGGAACAACAGGATCACGCTCACCCCCGATGGCGCGCATATCCTCGGCAACCCCGAGGCCAAGTTGAAGCTGACGGAATATATGAGCTACACCTGCCCGCATTGCGCCCATTTCGAAGGCGAAGGCGTGGCCACCATGCGCATGACGATGATTGCGCAAGGCAAAGGCTCGCTCGAAGTGCGGCATCTGCTGCGCGACCCGATCGACATGGCCGTGGCGCTGCTGACCAATTGCGTCCCGCCCCAGCGCTTTTTCGCGCTGCATGACGCCTTTCTGATGCAGCAGGACCATTGGCTGACCCCGGCCTACAAAATGTCGCAGGACCAGCAGAAGCGCTGGTTCGATGGCCCCCTGCCTACCCGCATGCGCGCCGTGGCCAATGACCTGCACCTCTATGATTTCGTGGCCAACAAGGGGCTGCGCCGCACCGACGCCGACCGCTGCCTGACCAATGAGGCACTGGCCCGCCGCATCGCTGCCCAGACCGCCGATGCCAGCAAGCTGGGTATCGATTCGACCCCCAGCTTCGGCATCAATGGCGTGATCCTGGCCGGCACGCATGACTGGGCCACGCTCAAGCCCCAGCTTGACGCCAGGCTCTGACCGCCAATCTCCCGCCATGGTGCGTGCCCCCCGCGCCATGGCCCACATCCGGCCAGCGTGCCGCATCCAATTCAAGAGGACTGCCTGATATGACCAAGAGTGCATCATCCACTATGTCGCGCATGCTCAAGCCCACGCTGGCGCTGGCCGCCATTGTTCCCCTCATCGCCATCGCCGGTTGCAAGAAGGCGCAGAATGACGCCAGCACCAGCACGCCGACTGTCGCCGCCCCCGCCGCCCCGCCCGCCGGCAAGCAGTGGAGCGATGTCATCGTTCCCACCAATGAGGGCGGTCTGGTGATGGGCAATCCCAATGCGCCGGTGAAGATGGTGGAATATGGCTCGCTGTCCTGCCCGCACTGCGCGAAACTGGCGCAAGACAGCATGGACGAACTGGTCAACACCTATGTGAAAAGCGGCAAGGTTTCGTATGAATTCCGTAGCTTTGCCATCCACCCGCAGGATATTCCGCTCACCGTTCTGGTGCGCTGCGCCCCCACCGATGCCACCTTCGGCCTGATCGAACAGCTCTATGCCAATTTCGACGCCGTCGAAAAGCGCAGCGAGGCCGGCTTCCCGCAGGCTCAGGCCGCGCAAAACCAGCCGCCCGCCCAGCGCCTGATCACCATCGCTGACGCGCTGGGCTATACCGATTTCTTCTCGGCGCGCGGCCTGTCGGTCGATGCGCAGAAGAAGTGCCTGTCCGACACGGCGGCGGCGGCCAAGGTGGCGGCGGAAGCCCAAGCCATCGGCGGCAAGGGCATCGATTCAACCCCCACCGTCTTCATCAATGGCAACAAACAGTCCGACAATGAATGGGCTGACATCAAAAAGGCGTTGATCGCCGCGGGCGCCTGATTCCTGCCGCATGCTGTTCCGCCGGCTCAAACTCACAGGCTTCAAAAGCTTCGTCGAGCCGGCGGAATTGCGCATCGAACCGGGGCTGACCGGCGTTGTCGGCCCCAATGGCTGCGGCAAGTCCAATCTGCTCGAAGCCATCCGCTGGGTGATGGGCGAAAGCAGCCCCAAGAGCATGCGCGGCGGCGGCATGGAGGATGTCATTTTCGCGGGCACGTCCACCCGCCCCCCGCGTGATTTTGCCGAGGTGGTGCTGGGCGCTACCGATGCCGATGGCGAACCGCTCGAGGTCGTGCGGCGGATCGAGCGGGGCGCGGGCAGCGCCTATCGCATCAACGGCCGCGATTGCCGGGCCAAGGATGTGGCGCTGGTCTTTGCCGATGCGGCGACCGGCGCGCATTCACCCGCACTCGTCTCACAGGGGCGCATTGCCGCCGTCATCGCCGCCAAACCGGCCGAGCGCCGCGCCATGCTGGAAGAGGCGGCAGGCATCGCGGGCCTTCATGTCCGCCGCCGCGACGCCGAACAGAAGCTGCGCGCGACCGAGGCCAATCTGCTGCGCCTCGACGACATCATGGCCGGGCTCGACGGGCAGATCGCCGCCTTACGACGACAGGCCCGCGCGGCGGAGAAATATCGTGCCCTCTCCGACAGCATCCGCATGGCCGAGGCGCGGGTCATCTTCGCGCGGTGGAACGAGGCTGCTCAGGCCGCGACATCCGCCGCGGAACAGGCCAGGGCCGCGCAGGAGCGGGTGGAACAGGCCCGCGCTCTCGCCACTCTTGCCCAGAGCCAGCAGGCGCAGGCCGCCGCCGCTCTGGCCAAAGCGCGCGAGGAGCTGACCGACCGGCGCGATGATGCCAGTGCCCACGGCCATCACATGGCGGGCCTCTCCACCAGGCTGGAGGCCGCGCAGCAACGTCTGGCCGATCTTTCGCGCCAACACGCCAGGCTCGAAGCCGACCGGGGCGAGGCCGACCGGATGACGCATGAGGCGGCGCAAGCCATCGCGCGGCTGGAAGCGGACCACGAAGCCTCGCGGGCAAGGCTGGAGAGCGAGGAGACCCGGCGCCCTGCCCTCGCCATGGCACTGGACAACGCCGACCGCGCCGCGCGTGAGGCCGAGGTGGCTTTTGCCCAGGCCACCGCCAAACAGGCGGGCATCGAGGCCGAATGGCGCGTGGCCGATGCCGAAGTGAACGCGGCGGCCAGCCGGCTCAACCGCGCGCGCGACCAGATCGAACGCGCAGCGCAAACCGCCAGAGCGCTGGACGCACAGGGCGATGTCGAGGCGGAACTGGCCGCCGCCATCGCCGCGCGCGATGCCGCAGGCCATGGGCTGGCACAGGCGCGGGGCGCATGGGAACAGGCCCAGAGCCACAAGGCCGCGCTGCAAGGCACGCGCGATGCCAGCGCCGCACAAGTTGCCGCCGCCCGCGCCGATCTGGCGGGCATCGAACGCGAACACGGCGCCCTGCTGCGCGACCGCGAGGCCCGGATGCGCGCCTCGAAAGGCGCGGCGGGGCAGAGGCTGGCGCTCGACCATATTCGCGCCGCGCCCGGTTATGAACGCGCGCTGGCAACCGTGCTGGGCCGCGATGCCAAAGCGCCTTTGGGCACGCCAGCCAGCACGGCCGAAGGGCGGTTCTGGACAGGCGCACCTGCGCCCACCCCCGTGGCCGGATCGCTGGCCGAACACGTGCCAGACTGTCCCCCGGAGCTTTCCGCGCGGCTCGCCATGGTGCAACTGGCCGATGAGGACGATGGCCGCGCTTTGCCCCCCGGCGCATGGCTGGTCACCCCGGCGGGCCATCTGCGCCGCTGGGACGGCTTTGTGGCGCGGGGAGAAGGCGCTGCCGAGGCCGCCCGGCTGGAAGCGGACAATCGCTTTGCCGCGCTGGAAAGCGCGTTGGTACCGCTCCGCGCCGCTCTCGCGCAGGCCGAGATCGCGCAGGCGGAGGCGCAGGCGGCTCTGGCACAGGCCAACCATGATACCGCGACCGCCGAACGCGCCGTCACGCAGGCTGCCGAGGCGGAACGACAGGCTCTGCGCCGGATGGATCAGGCCGAGGCCGCGCGCGAACGTCTGGCCCAGCGCCGCGCCGAGCTGGCCGTCACCGCGCAGGAACTGGATCAGCAGGCCCGGATCGCACAGGCCGAACATGACGAGGCCATCGCGCGACGCGCGGCCCTGCCCTCTCCCGATGCCGGGCGCGGTGACCTTGCCGCCGCGCGCGAAAACCACCAGCGCGCGCGCGAAAACCATCAGGCGGCAATCGCCGTTCTGGCCGGGCAGGACCAGATGCTGGCTGTGGCGCGCGAACGCGTGATCGCGCAAGGTGCCGAAATGCGCAGCTGGCAAAGCCGGGCGGGCGATGCCGCGCGCCGCCTCGCCGAAATGGGCCGCCGCTTCGCCGAGATCGAGCAGGAGCGCGAGGTCTTGGCCGCCAAGCCCCCCGCGCTGGAACGCCAGATCGAGGACGGCGAGGCCATCCGCACCCGCATCGCCGCCGAATTGGCCAGCGCCGAGACTGCCCTTGCCCAGGCCAGCGAAACCGCCCATGCCGCCGACAAGGCGCTGGCCGCCGCGCAGGAAGTGTCGGCCAGCGCCCGCGAGGAACTGGCCGGCGCCAGCGCCCGCGCCGAAAGCGAGGAGCAACGCCGCGCCGAAACCAACCGCCTCGCCGCCGAGCGATTTCAGTGCCCGCCCCCGGTTTTGCCCGAACGCTTCGGATTTGACCACCGCGCCGTGGAGAACGCGGGCGCGGAAAGCCAGGCGATGGACCGGCTGGTGGCAGAGCGCGAAAGGCTCGGCCCGGTCAATCTGGTGGCGGCCGAGGAACTGGCCGACATCGAAACCCGCGCGCAGGAGCAACAACGCGAGCGCGCCGAACTGAGCGAGGCGGTCACGCGGCTGCGCGGCTCGATCGGCAATTTGAACCGCGAGGGGCGCGAGAGGCTGCGGGCGGCCTTCGAAGCGGTCGACGGCCATTTCCGGCGCTTGTTTACTCGCCTGTTCCAGGGCGGGCAGGCGCATCTGGCGCTGGTCGATTCGGACGATCCTCTCGAAGCAGGGCTCGAAATCTTCGCCCAGCCCCCCGGCAAGCGCCTGCAATCGCTGACCTTGCTGTCGGGCGGCGAACAGGCGCTCACCGCCGTCGCGCTGATCTTCGCGCTCTTCCTCACCAACCCCTCGCCCATCTGCGTGCTGGACGAAGTGGACGCACCACTCGACGATGCCAATATCGAACGTTTCTGCGACTTGCTGGAGGCGATGGCCGGGGAGACCGACACCCGCTACCTCATCGTCACTCACAATGCCGTCACCATGAGCCGGATGCACCGCCTGTTCGGGGTGACCATGGTGGAAAAAGGCGTGTCGCGGCTGGTCAGCGTGGATCTGGGCGCGGCGGAGGAATTGTTGGCTCAAGTGGGGTAGACGGGAGAGGAAATGCGAGGGCGAGGGCGAGGGCGATGGCCCTCGCACCCTCCCCTTTTTCCTTGATCCTCAGGCGTTCCCAACCACCCAGCAAGCCAACGCCATCAACAACCCGGCAAACCTGTTGGACCGAAACCGCCGCAAGGCCCCGCTCCCATCCGCTGGATGCAACGACAAGGCCTGCCACAAAAGATGCAGCGCAACCGGAGCAAGAGCCAGCAGCGCCACGCCATCGGGGCGAAACCGCCAGAAGGCCAGCGCCCAACTGACCAGCGCCAGCGCGTAAAGACCCAGCACGCCCTCGCGGATATGGCCGCCCAGTGACAGGGCCGAGGAGCCGATGCCGACCAGCGCGTCATCCTCGCGGTCCTGACAGGCGTAGATCGTGTCATAGCCCACGCACCAGCCCCAGCAACCCAGATAGAGCAGCCCTAGCACGTCGAGCCGCTCCAACCCCATGATCTCGACCCAGCCCACCGGCGCGCCCCAGGTAAAGACCAGCCCGAGCCATGCCTGCGGCCAACCCGTGATGCGCTTCATGAAGGGATAGGCCGCCACCAGCGCCAGCGAACCCAGCGCCACAAGCTGTGCCTGCCAATGAAGCTGGAGCAGCACGACAAGGCCGATGAGGCAGAGCATGACCAGCCAGATCCACGCCGCTTTCTTGCCTACGCGGCCGCTGGCAATGGGGCGGGCACGGGTGCGCTCAACCTGCTGGTCGATGTCGACATCGACGATGTCATTGTAAACACAGCCCGCCCCGCGCATGGCGACCGAGCCCAGCAGCAGCCAGCCCAGCAGGCCCCAGCGCCCGGCCATCAGCGAAGGCATGCCGCCCGCCAGCAACACACCCCATGCACAGGGCCAGAACAGCAGCCACCAGCCAATGGGCCTGTCGAACCGGGCCAGCGCGGCATAATCGCGCGCAGCGGGCGGCAGAAGCGCCATCAGGCCGCGGTGCTCGCTGTCGGGAACGGTATCGGGGATGGGCTGGGTCATGGTGGGGGGCATATCGCCCGCGCGGTGTAGCAGCAAGAGGGCAGCAACAGGCATGGCGGCGCCTCTGGTCTTGATGCGCCTGCCCGGCTAGGGATGCAGCCATGAGCAACCATCTGCCCGCAACACCCGCCTGGCCTCCCCGCAGCGCGCCGCGCCTTTTCGTGGCGCAGCCGCTGGCGCTGGGTGATCAGGTGGTGATCGACGGCGCGCAGGCGCATTACCTGCTGCGTGTGATGCGCACCGGCGTGGATGATGGCGTGGTGCTGTGCGATGACGTG
Organism: Sphingomonadales bacterium; assembly: GCA_028871475.1. GTDB lineage: Bacteria > Pseudomonadota > Alphaproteobacteria > Sphingomonadales > Sphingomonadaceae > Novosphingobium. The sequence continues at coordinate 163,460 of JAGWMZ010000006.1, forward strand.
ACCGGCGAATGGGCCGCCCGCGTGACGCATGTGGGCAAGCGCGATCTGGCACTGACCTGCGAGACGCTGCTGCGCCAGCGTGAGGCCGTGCCTGACTTCACGCTCTGCGCGGCCTTGCTCAAGAAGGATCGCTTCGACCTTGTGCTGGAAAAGGCCTGCGAACTGGGCGTTGCGCGTATCCAGCCGGTGATCACCCGCCGCTGCGTGGCCGACAAGCTCAACATGGAGCGCGCCCGCGCCCTGCTGACCGAAGCGGCCGAGCAATGCGCCCGCACCGCCCTGCCGATTCTGGCCGAGCCGGTGAAGCTGGACACGCTGCTCAAGGGCTGGGATGCGACCCGCGCGCTGTTCTTTGCCGATGAAACCGGCGGCGCCCCGGCGGCGGCCAGTTTTGCCGCCCATCGCGGGCCTGCCGCCCTGCTCACCGGCCCGGAAGGCGGCTTTGACGAGGCCGAGCGCGGCGCCATTCGCGCGCTGGCGCAGGCCCATCCCATCACGCTGGGGCCGCGCATTTTGCGGGGCGAAACCGCGGCCATCGCGGCCACCGCGCTGTGGATGGGGACAATTGGCGACTGGTCGGTATAAAATTCTTGAATTTCTCGCGGCAAGGCGTCAAACGCGCTGGCAACGGGGCCGGGCATCGCCTGAACCAAGCCCGCAACAGTGGTGAACGGATAGCGTCATGAGCACCAAAGAGGTTTCGGATCGGCTTGATCCGGTCATCACCACGCGCGAGCAGCTGATCGCGCCCATGGCCCAGGGCGAAAAGCCGCGTGAGCGTTGGCGCATCGGCACCGAACATGAGAAATTCGTCTATCGCACCGCCGATCACCGCGCGCCCTCCTATACGGAAAAGGATGGCATCCGCGATCTGCTCAAGGCGCTGGAACAGTTCGGCTGGGAGCCGATCATGGAAGGCGGCAACGTCATCGCCATGAAGGGCGCGGATGGCAACATCAGCCTTGAGCCCGCCGGACAGCTTGAGCTTTCGGGCGCGCCGCTGGTCAATCTGCATGAAACCTGCGCCGAAAGCGCGCGCCATGTGCGGCAGGTGAAAGCCATTGGCGAGGCGACCGGCACCGGCTTCCTTGGCCTTGGCCTGTGGCCCGACAAGACCCGCGAAGAGCTGCCCATCATGCCCAAGGGCCGCTACGAGATCATGCTGCGCCACATGCCGCGCGTGGGCTCCATGGGGCTGGACATGATGCTGCGCACCTGCACCATCCAGACCAATCTGGATTATAGCAGCGAAGCGGACATGGTGCAGAAGTTCCGCGTATCGCTGGCGCTGCAACCGCTGGCCACGGCGCTTTTCGCCAATTCGCCCTTCCTTGAGGGCAAGCCCAACGGCTATCTCTCCTATCGCAGCCACATCTGGTCGGACACCGATCCGGCGCGCACCGGCATGTTGCCCTTCGTCTTCGAAGACGGTTTCGGTTACGAGCGTTACGTCGACTACATGCTCGATGTGCCGATGTATTTCGTCTATCGCGATGGCAAATATATCGACGCGGCGGGGCTCTCGTTCCGCGATTTTCTGGCAGGCAAGCTCTCGGTCCTGCCCGGCGAGCTGCCGCGTGAAAGCGACTGGGTGGACCACCTTTCCACCGCCTTTCCCGAGGTGCGCCTGAAAAGCTTCCTCGAAATGCGCGGTGCCGATGGCGGGCCGACCGACCGGATCTGCGCCCTCCCCGCCCTCTGGGTCGGGCTGCTCTATGACCAGGGCGCGCTCGATGCGGCGTGGGATCTGGTCAAGGGCTGGGACATGGAAGGGCGCGAGACGCTGCGCTCCAGCGTGCCCAAGCTGGCGCTTGATGCCCCCATCCCCAGCGGCGGCACGTTGAAGAACATTGCAGCCGACGTGCTCGACATCGCCCGCGCGGGCCTGCGCGCCCGCGCCCAGAAGAACGCCATCGGTGATGATGAAACCGGCTATCTCGCTCCGCTCGACGAGGTGGTGCGCAGCGGCAAGGTGCCAGCCCAAAGGCTCCTCGACCTTTATCACGGCGAATGGAACGGCGACCTTTCGCGCATCTACGACGTCAAAAGCTTTTGACAGCACGAGGTTTTGACTGACAGGCCGCCACCCGGCATAGGAAGGCCTCGGGGTCACAGGGGCGGGTGACAGGTCATGCGCAAGTCTATCGTTTTCGCGTCTTTTCTGCTGGTGGCCTGCGGGCCGTCTTCCTGCCATCTCTTCGGCCCTTCGGCGGCAGAGATGGCGCAGCAAAAGGCGCAGGAGCGTGCCGACGCCAATCGCCGCGCCATCGCCGCCTGCGAAACAGCCAATACGCAGGCCAGCAAAATCAACGCCGACGACCTTGCCCAGCAGCAAACCATCATCAAGACCACGCTCGACAAGGTGTCCGAAGGCGGCAGCGACCCGCAGACGACCCGCGCGCTCGACTGGAGCATCGAGATCGCCGCGATCGACGCTTCGGGCTGGCGCTGGACGGAAACCAGCCAGTTCACCGCGCAGCATCCCGGCTTTCTGGGCAGCACATCGACCCAGCAGAGCCTGAGCACCATCACCTATACGCTCAACCCCGCCGACCTGCAGGAAACCCTGACCGTCATACCGCATGACGACGGCACCGCGGCGGTGCGCTTTTATTGCAAGAGCACGGGCTGCATTCATCTGGTGGGCGCCACGCAGCAGGACAAGTCGAGCAACCTGCCCTTTGCCGGCAGCGACAGCCATGCCGGGACCGTCTCGCAAAATGCCAATTCGCATGACTGGCTGCTCTCCACCCGCACGCGGGCAGAGGGGCTGAAGGCAACGGTGGAGAAACTGCTGCAGCGTGAGGCGTGGAAAGCCCCGGCCTGCGTCAATGCCGATGGCTCGCCCAGTGAAGCGGCGCCTCTGGTGCAGCCCGCCGCGGCCTCCTCAGCGCCATAACCAGGTCTGAAAGGCGACCAGCGCGCGGGTGATCGGCGCGTGGCGCTGGGCCCAGCGCGCATAGGCACGATACTTGGCATCCTCGGCTGCCAGATGACGCGCCTCGGTGATGCCCCGCCACCAATAGACCGCGCTGACCCCGGCCAGCAGCACCGTGTTGCGCACCATATCGCTCCACAGATGGGTGGTGGCGAAAAAGGGCAATGTGCTCGACCACCAGAAGATGTTCTTGGAAAGATAGGCCGGGTGCCGCGTGAAGCGGTAAGGCCCATGGGTCAACACACCGCGATAGGTCAGATTGGAAAAGCGCGGGCCAAAAGCCATGGTCGCCCAGGCGTAGATGGCCACCAGAAACACCAGCCACACCGCCCAGATCCACAGCAGCAGCGGGTAATCGGCCAGCCAATGGGTCCAGTCCGATGTTGCCGGGTGATAGTCGAGCACATTGCCCGTCGCCATCAGCGTGAAAGGCGGATAGCAGATCAGCGCCGCCAGCCAGCCTTCGATCAAGGGATTGGCGCTGCGGATATGCGCGTCGAGCGGGCGCAGCGTCAGCAGATAGCCCAGAGTGCCGATCTGGGCATCCACCACGAAGAGCGCGGTGATAAGGCCACCGGATATCGCCACCGGCCCATCGAAATCCTGCCAGAGAACGAGATCATGAAAACCGCCCGGCAGGATCGAGAGCATGAAGGCGGTGAAAAAGCCCTTCACCGCCCAGACACGGGCATGATGGGCCACCTTCTGCGCCTCCCAACCGGGTCGGCCGAGCAACATCGCCCCGCAATGCCATGCGCCATCACGCCGCTCGACCAGCACACGTTCAAGCCAGAGCACATAAGGCACCGACAGCAAAGCCAGAGGCACCAGCGCAGCGCCCAGCAGGCGGATGGCGAAAAGATAGCTGCCCTGCCAGTAACCACGCTCCAGCACGTAGAAGGCGCCGATCACCGCCCATGTCGCCCACAGGCCCAGCAGCTTGACGCCGCCTGTCGCCAGCCCGGCGCGCCATGGCCGGGGCGCATGCCAATCCAGCCCGGTCGAGGCATGGCGATGGACCTTCTCCACCCCCAGCGACCAGATGACCATGGGCAACCCGCAAGCCACCAGCCCCAGCAAGGCGGCATAGGGGCCGGACATGGGCTCACGCGGACCGGGAATACCCAGCGTACCGGCCACCAGCGCCCAGTTGCGGCAGATCATCACCCACAGGGCAAGCCCCGCCAGCCCCAGCCAGCCGACCATGCCGGAGACATCGCTGGCAGGGCGGCGCAGCGCCGCGTCCTCCTCGATGGCAATGGAACTCATGTCATTCATGCCGCCGACCATAAAGGAAAAGCGGTTAATGGGCAGATAAACAGAAAAAGGCGGGAAGCCATCGCCGCCCGCCCTTTCCCTTGTCTCCTGCGCGGTCGCGCGCTCAACGCAGCGCGGTGATCCTGCCGCTGTCCTCGGTGACGAAGAGCGTCTTGCCCGCCACCACCGGCGCCAGCGAGATCGGCGACTTGAAGCGCATATAGCGCTTGGTCACGCCATCCATCGGCGAAACGGTGTAAAGCTCGCCTTCGGAATTGGCGACCCAGAGCTGATCACCCGCCAGCACCGGCCCGGTCCAATAGACCGCACCTTCCTTCTTCTCTTCATTGTGGAACTTCTTGAGCTGCGCCACCCAGCGCACCTTGCCGCTGTTGCGGGCAATGCACAGCAGACGATCATCGTCGGTGAGGGTGAAGATCCAGTCGCCGCCCACCGCCGGGGTCGAAATGCCCGCGACATTGAGTTCCCAGATACGCTGGCCGGTCACCAGTTCGTAAGCGGCCATGCGCCCGCCCTGACCCAGCGCATAGACCTGGCCGCGGTCGATGATCGGCGCCGCGTCAATATCGGTCAACACGCCCACGCTGGTCGAGAGCGAGGTGCGCGAGAGCGCATCGGACCACAACTGCCGCCCGTTTTCATAGCGGTAGGCCACCAGCTCGCCGGTCGAGAAACCGGCGATCACCGAACCCTGACCCGCCGCCGGTGCGCCCACGCCGAACACGCCCGTCTGGCCAAGCGAGGCGGCTTCCTGCCACAATTCGCTGCCATCCTCGATGTTGAGCGCGTGGATCTCGTTGTTCTGGGTCATGATGAACACAGTGCCAAAGGCGACGGTCGGGCTGCCGCGCAGCGGCCCCGCGGGCTTCACCTTCCACACCAGCTTGCCCGTGGCCGCCTCGATCGCGGCCACTTCGCCAAGACCGGTCGTCACATAGACGCGACCACTGTCATAGCTGGCACCGCCGCCGAACACCGCCTCGCCCAGCGGCCCCATGACCTCGAAACTGTAGGTCCATTTCTGCGCGCCGGTCTTCACGTCGAAGGCGTGCAGCATGCCATCCGTGTCATAGATGTACATGTTGCCTCCGCCGACCACCGGGGCCGCCGCCAGACGCTGGCGCGGCGAGGTGCCGGCCACCTCCACGCTCCACAGCTTTTCTGGCGCCTTGGCCAGCGCCACATTGCCCAGCGCCTTGTTGGCCGCGCCGCCGGGCTGACCCCAGTCCTGATTTTCCTCGGCAATAGGCACCACCACGGCGACATTTTCCATGCCCGGATCAGCCTTGCTGGCCGATTCGATGTGGCTGAGGATGGGGATGCGGTTGGCCGGCTCGGTCACCACATGCTTGCGCTTGTGCTTCTTGCCGGGCTTAGCAGGCTGTTCCTTGCCGTCGGGCGAAGGCGGCAGCTTGTCTTTGCCATGGCCGCAACCGGCCAGAGCGGCGGCCAGAACCAGGCACAACGCGCCGCGCGTCAGGAAAACCGGCATCCGAAGGGTGGAAGGCGTCATGCGCGAAAGATCCTCGTTGAAATCCGGTTACTGCTGGGACGCGGCAGGCGCGGCGCCTGCGGGCGCAGGTGCCGGAGCCGGGGCGGCGGCAGGCGCGGCATCGGCCCCCGGCTGGTCGGCATGGGCGATATCGTCGATCGAATCATAGCCCAGCAGACCCGCCAGCTGACGCGAGCGCGCCTTGAGCGTGTCGGGCAGATCCTTGTCCTTGGCCATGGCCGAGAGCAGCACGCCAGCCTGCGCATTGTTGCCCTGCTTGAGCAGCGCCAGCGCCGAAAGCTCGCCCGCCGGGCCGAACCAGGGGTTACCGGGCAGGGACAGCGGCTTCAACCGGGCAACGACCGTGGCGGGAGGCAGCGTATCGAATGCCGCCGCCACGCCGCGCACCGTGGCCAGATCGCGCAGCACCTTGGGCGCATTGGCATCACCGGCCACGGCGTCATAGATCTTGATCGCGTCGGCGGTCTTGCCGCCCTGCATGGCAAGGCCTGCCTGCAGCAGCCTGGCCACGGTGGCGCTGCCTGGCGCGTCCCCCTTGGCAATGGGGTCCAGCGTGGCGGTGGCCAGGTCGGTGCGCGTCGCGTCGATCTGGTCGATGGCGCGGGTCATGGCAATGGCGCGATCCTGCGCCAGGCTGTCCTGATGGCTCTTCCACCACAGGCCACCGCCCAGCGCCCCCAGGGCAACCACCAGGGCCGCACCCACCGGCATGCCCCAGCGTTTGAAGGCGGACGCCAACTGGTCCTCGCGCAGCGCATCGTCCACCTCGCGCATGAAGGCGTCGGCCTGGGCAGTGTCGCGCGCGGCCAGTTGCTCGGCTCGGGTTTGGGGACGGGTAGGACGCAAGGCCAAGACAAGTCGCTTTCGTTAACTATGGTTTTCACGCCAGCCCTGCCCGGCAACAGGCATGCCGACAGGACAGATGCGCGTGTTTAGCGGATGGACCGGGCTTTTCAACGCCTATGGTGGCTTTCCCCCGGTTCCTCTGCCTGCTGCGCGCGGGTCGCCCCATGGCGCATGGCCGATCAAGCATGAACGAAGGCTGGCCCGCCGCGTCAGGGAAAGGCGGTTTTGCCCAAGGCCGCGCCATAGATGTCGGCATAGGCGGCCACCATCGTGACCTTGTCATACTCGACGCGGGCCCGGGCGCGATTGGCCGCGCCAATCCGCTCGCGCAGTGCCTGATCCTGCGCCAGAGTGACAAGGGCCTGTGCCAGAGCGGCCTCGTCAGCCACGATAAAGGGCTGGTTTTCCACCGCAACCATCGCCTTCACATCGCCTACATCCATGCTGGCCACGGCAAGGCCCGCAGCCATGGCCTCGACCAGGCTGATGGGGAACTGCTCGCTTTGCGACGACAGGGCAAAGAGGTCGAAAAGCCCCACCACCTTCGCCGGTTCCGGCACATGGCCAGGTAAATGCAGGCGGTGGCCGACCCCGGCCTCCATGGCCGCCGCGCGGATCGCCTCGCGTTCCGGCCCCTCGCCCAGAATCACCAATTGCCAGTCATCGGGCAGCGCACAAAAGGCGCGCACCAGCCGTGGCAGGTCCTTCACCGCGCGCAACCCCGCCAGCGTGCCAAGCCATTTTTCACCGGGCCGCTTGATGATGCGCGGCAAGGCATCGGGCCTGGGCTTGCGGGCATAGGCGGCGGTGTCGATGCCATTGGCGACGCGCTGCACCCGCGCGCGCGGCTGATGCCATTCGGTGATCGCAATCGCCTCAAGCTGCTGCGAGGGCACCACCAGCGCCTGCGCCCGGCCCAGCGCGATGCGGCGGAACCAGTTGCGCCTGCCCTTGCGCTTCTCGACCTCGTCCTGGTTGAAGCCATCTTCATGATGCACCAAAGGGGGCAGGCGCAGCATATCGCCAAAGATGGTATGGGCCAGCACGGCATCCATCGCGCCGAAATTATAGGTCAGCACCAGATCGAAGGACGAGAGCGCCCGCGCGATTTCCATCAGGCGGCGCGGCAGGGGCCGCCCCTGCAAAGCGGGAAAATCCGGCGCCAGATCGACCGGAATGGCGGGAAGCAGACGCGAAGCAGCCCCCATCGCCTCCGGCACGGCCGAGACGATCGTGTGGTGCAGACCAGCGCCAAAGGCGTTGATCAGCTCGACACTGCGCAGTTCCTTGCCACCGGGATCAAAGCTGGAATGAAGATGCAGGATCTTCAAAGCGCTCATCCAACCACTCCGGCCAGCAGTCGCTCGATGGCATCGGCCGCCTCGGGCTCGTCAAGCGTGGGCGCATGGCCGACGCGCGGCACCTGCACCACATCGGCCTGCGGCAGGCGCCGGGCCATCTCTGCCAGCGTATCGGTGGAGAGAATGTCGGAAAGCTCGCCGCGCAGGAAAAGCACCGGGCGCCCGGCCAGCGCCATCAGCCCCGGCCACATGTCCACCCCTGCCTCGCCGCCCGGCTTGTCGAAGGGCTCGGCGATCTTCATGTCGTAATCATAGACGATGCGGCCATTGCTGTTGAGCACCATGATCCGCTTGGCCATGGTCAGCCAGTCGCTCAGCTCATAATCGGGGAAGGCTTCGCGATGCGCTTCTTCCAGCGCCCGGGCGGCATGCATCCAGGTGGGAAAGGTGCTGCCCTGCCCGACATAGGTGCGGATACGCTCAAGCCCGGCAGGTTCGATCACCGGCCCCACGTCATTGAGCACGGCCCCCGCGATTCGGGCGGCGTCGATCATCGCCAGAATCATCGTCATGAGCCCGCCCAGCGAGGTGCCGATGGAGACGAATCGGCCGATCTCGGCCTGCTCCAGCAAGGCGTTGACATCGGCGACATACTGCACCGGCGAATAGGTAGCCGAATTCTTGGCATAGGCGCTGTCACCCCGCCCCCGCATATCGGGGCAGATGACGCGCCAGCGGGGGGACAGGCGCCGGGCCAGCCCTTCGAAATCACGCGCATTGCGGGTGAGCCCCGGCAGGCAGAGCACCGGAATGCCGCCCTCGGGTCCGGCATAATCGCGATAGTGAAGCGTGAGGCCATCGGCGCTTTGCCATGTACGGTCCTGCCAGGTGCGGTCCTGCCAAGTGCCGTCCTGTCGGGCCTGGTCAATCGAAGGGGGAATCGAAGCGGTCATGACGTCCATGCTTTGCGCCGCCACGCGAGGGAAGAGCGGCATCCTTCCTGCCCTGCCCCGCGCGCAGCCTCTGCTTGCACAGATCCTGCTTGCACATGGGCGGGCCCGGTCCCACTTATGCGGCCATGCGCCCCGAACCGCAAGCATCGCCCTACACCCCCGACCCCCGGATCGCCGAAATCGCCGACTGGCTGGGCAATCGCGTCGAAGCCGCCCGCTTTCCATCGCATAGGCTGCGCTGGCGGGACAGGCGCCACGACGCCACCATCGGCCTCGACAACCTCGATGATGAGGCCTGGCTGCGCCATTTCGGCCACTTCGAGCCGCTGCCCGGCAATCTGCCCCGGCCACTGGCGCTGCGCTATCACGGGCACCAGTTTCGCGTGTACAATCCGCAGCTTGGCGATGGACGCGGCTTTCTCTTCGCCCAGATGCGCGATGGCGCCGGGCGGCTGATGGATCTTGGCACCAAGGGGTCTGGCACGACGCCGTGGAGCCGGCAGGGCGATGGTCGGTTGACGCTGAAAGGGGCCATGCGCGAAATTCTGGCCACCGAAATGCTCGAAGCACTGGGCGCCAACACGTCGAAAACTCTCAGCGTGGTGGAAACGGGCGAAGAGCTGGAACGCGGCGACGAGCCCAGCCCGACCCGCTCTGCGGTGCTCACCCGCCTGTCGCACGGGCATATCCGCATCGGCAGCTTTCAGCGGCTGATGGCGCTGGAAGAGGATGCCCATCTGGCGGCCCTGGTCGACTATGCCCTGGCACAATACCCCGGCCCGCCCCCGCCCGAAGGGGCCCCGGATGCGGGCAATCCGGCCATCGTCCTGCTGCATCAGGTCGTCGCCCGCATGGCCGATATGGCTGCCAGCTATGTCGCATCTGGCTTTGTCCATGGCGTGCTCAACACCGACAATATGAACATCACCGGCGAAAGTTTCGATTACGGCCCATGGCGCTGGCTGCCGCGCTGGGATGCGGGCTTTACCGCGGCCTATTTCGACCATTCGGGCCTTTATGCCTTTGGTCGGCAGGCCGAAGCGATCCGCTGGAACTGCGGCCAACTGGCCGTCGCCCTGCGCCCCATGGCCGAAACCGCGCCGCTGGTCGCCGCGCTCGAACGGTTCGAGCCCTTGTTCCAGCGGCGCCTTGCCACGCGGGTGCTGTGGCGTCTGGGCGTCGAATCGCTGGGGGACGAGGCGGACGCGGCCCTGCTCCACGCCACCGGCAAGGCGCTGGGCGAGAGCGGGCAGCGCCCCGACAGCTTCTTTCACACCCATCGCGGCGGGCGCCGTGCCGAGGGCGATTTCGGCGATCTCGTCGCGCGGCATGCCCCGCTGGCCGGCGCTCTCGATCACCCGCTATGGGATGAGGACGATATCGTCACCAACCATATCGACGAGGTGGAGCGCATCTGGTCCGCCATCGATCAGCGCGACGACTGGCAACCGCTGCACGACCATGTCGCGCGCATTCGCCAGCTGGGTCAGGCGCTGGGTCCGGCACCGGAACCGATCGGCCACCTTCCGGGGTGACTTTCGCGCAATTTTGCGCCAGCCTCCGTCTGCCTTGGCAACCTCGTGATAACCATGGACGGGGCAAGACAAGTGCCGCGCAACTTTCATTCGGACATATCGCTTGCTGCAGTCGCCGCTTCACCCTGACCTGATCGTCTCGCTGGAACCGGCCAGCGGCGCGCGGCTGTGGAGCGGGCCGGTCAGCGATATCGACGCCTGCATCGCCGCCGCCCGCGCCGCCTGGCCGCGCTGGGCGCTGACACCCCTGACCGACCGGATGGAGCTGGCCCGCCGCACCGGGCGCGAGATGCGCCGCGTCGCACCGGATCTGGCCGACCTGCTGGCGCGCGAGACGGGAGTGCCTTTGTGGGAAGCCCATGGTGAGGTGGAAGCCGCCATCGCGCGGGTCGATGTCTTCCTGCGCGCACAGGGTGAACGCTGCGCGCAGCGGCGGCATGACAATGGCATCGCTGGCGTCACGGCCACAAGGCACAAGCCCCATGGCGTGCTGGCCGTCATCAGCCCCTGCGCCCAACCGCTGCTGGCCCCCTTCTGCCAGATCCTGCCGGCGCTGGTCGCGGGCAATGTCGTGGTGTTCAAACCCTCTGAAAAAGCCCCGGCCATTGGCGAGGCGCTGACCAACTGTCTGCTGCGCGGGGGGATGCCGCAAGGGGCGATCCAGATGGTCACCGGCGGGCCCGAACATGGCCGGGCTCTTGCCCTGCATGAAGCGATCGACGGGTTGCTTTTCGCTGGTTCATCGCCCGTGGGGCTGGCACTGGCGCGCAAATATGCCCAGCGGCCCGACCGTATGCTGCGTCTCGACATGGGCGGCAACAATCCCATCGTGGTATGGGATACGCTGCTGATCGAACAGGCCGCGATGCTGATCGTGCAATCGGCCTTTGCCGGGGCCGGACAACGCAACACGGCAGCGCGCCGCCTCATCATCCACGATACGCTGGCCGAGCCCATGCTGGCCGCCGTGAAAAAGCTGACCGACCGCATCATCTGCGGCGGCCCCTTTGACGATCCTGCGCCCTATATGGGCCCTGTCTGCGACCTGGCTAGCGCCGATGGCCTGACCGAGAGCTTCATCTGGCTGATGTCGAACGGTGGCCACCCCATCCGCCACATGAGCCGCGGCGATACGGACCTGCCTTTCGTGACCCCGGGCATCATCGATGTCACCGACATGACCGAACGCCCCGATGTCGAGCTGTTCGGCCCGCTGCTCCAGGTCATCCGCGTCGGCGATTTCGACGAGGCCATCGCGCTGGCCAATGACACGCAATTTGGCCTCTGCGCCGCGCTGGTCGGTGGCAATGAGCAGCTTTACGGCCAGTTCTGGACGCAAATCCGCGCCGGTCTCATCCATTGGAACAAGCCGACGACGATCGATCTGGCCACCACGCCCATGGGAGGACTGGGGCTGTCGGGCAATCTTCGCGCGGGCGGCACCTATGCGGCCGATTCCTGCGCCATCCCCATTGCCTCGGCTGAAACCGAATTGCCCCGCGCTGCTTTGGGCGTGGGCTTCCACGCAGGCGACTGAAGGCAGGCCCCCCCTTGCGAGACTGCCCGGCGCGCTTTAGGCGTTGGCGCCATGTCATCCATTCCATCTGACGATAAGCGCAGCGGGCTGCCGCTGGCGCTGGGCTGCTATGCCATCTGGGGCCTGCTGCCGCTCTATCTCCACCGGGTCGAGGCCGTGCCTGTGCTGGAATTCGTGGCATGGCGGGTCAGTTTTACGCTGCCGGTCTGCTGCATTCTGCTTCTGCTGACACGGCGCGTGGGGCCGATGCTGCAGGTCATGCGCAACCGGGCCACCATGGGCACGCTGACAGTCAGCGCCGTGCTCGTCGGCATCAACTGGATGACCTATATCTACGCCATTCAGAGCAACCACATCTTTGCCGCGGCCATCGGCTATTATCTCAATCCGCTGTTCAACGTGGCGCTGGGCACGCTGGCACTGGGCGAGCGGCTGCGGCGGGCGCAATGGGGCGCGGTGGCTCTGGCGGGCTCCGGCGTGGCGGTGCTGGCATTGGCGGCATGGCGCAGCGGCGCGGCCGATACGCTATGGATGAGTCTGGTGCTGGCCACCAGTTTCTCGCTCTATGGCCTCATCCGCAAGCGCGTGGCCGCCGAAGCGCTGGTGGGGCTGAGCGTGGAGGGCTTTGTTCTCCTGCCCGTGGCGGCGGCCTATCTGTGGTTTGTGTCGCAGCACCGGCCGCTGGGCGTGGGGCATGACTGGGGACAGAGCCTGCTGGTCTCCGTCTCCGGTCTGGTGACGGCGGTGCCCCTGCTGCTGTTCGCGGCGGCGGCGCGGCGGATGGATTATTCGCTGATGGGCTTTTTGCAATTCATCGCGCCCAGCATTGGTGTGGTCCTTGGCCTCTTCGTCTTTCATGAACCGATGGAGCGGCCCCAACTGGTGTGTTTTGCGCTGATCTGGGTAGGGATCGGGGTGTTTTGTTGGGATTTGTGGCGGGCGAGGAAAGTTAAGGGATAATGCAGGGGGTGTTACGCCCCCTGCTTTATCCCTTGTTCTTTAAAAAAGAAAAGGCGGCGAAGCCGAAGCCCCGCCGCCCGATCTTTTCAACCGAAAGCCTTGATCAGGCCGCCGCTTCCTTGCCCTTGAGCACGCGAACCGGCTCCTTGCGCCCTTCGACCACCTCGTGATCGACCACGACTTCGGCGATATCCTGCTCGGTCGGCAGGTCGAACATGGTGTCGAGCAGCATGCCTTCGACGATGGAACGCAGGCCACGCGCGCCGGTCTTGCGCTCGATGGCGCGCTTGGCGATGGCTTCAAGCGCGTCGTCGGTGAAGTTGAGCGCCACATCCTCCAGCTCAAACAGCTTGGCATACTGCTTGACGAGGGCGTTCTTGGGCTCCTTCAGGATGCGCACCAACGCCGGGATGTCGAGATCCTCCAGCGTGGCGATCACCGGCAGACGGCCGACGAATTCGGGGATCAGGCCGAACTTCAGCAGATCTTCCGGCTCGGCCTTCTGCAGCAGTTCGCCAACCTTGCGCTTGTCCGGGTCGGCGACATGGGCGCCAAAACCGATCGAACGCTTCTGCAGACGGTCCGCGATGATCTTTTCCAGACCCGCGAAAGCACCGCCACAGATGAACAGGATGTTCGTCGTGTCCACCTGCAGGAACTCCTGCTGCGGATGCTTGCGGCCACCCTGCGGCGGGACGCTGGCAGTGGTGCCTTCCATCAGCTTCAGCAGCGCCTGCTGCACACCCTCACCCGAGACGTCGCGCGTGATCGAGGGGTTCTCGGCCTTGCGGCTGATCTTGTCGATCTCGTCGATGTAGACAATGCCGTGCTGGGCCTTCTCGACATTGTAGTCGCTGGCCTGCAGCAGCTTGAGAATGATGTTCTCCACATCCTCACCCACGTAACCGGCCTCGGTCAGCGTGGTAGCATCGGCCATGGTGAAGGGCACGTCAAAGGTCTTGGCCAGCGTCTGGGCCAGCAGTGTCTTGCCCGAGCCGGTGGGGCCGACGAGCAGGATGTTCGACTTCGACAGCTCGACATCGCCGCCCTTGCCGCTGTGCTTCAACCGCTTGTAATGGTTATGCACCGCCACCGAAAGCACGCGCTTGGCGCGGTCCTGACCGATCACATAATCGTTCAGCGTCTCGAAGATGTCGCGCGGGGATGGCACGCCGCCATCCTTCTTGCCAGCGATGCCTGCCTTGGTCTCTTCGCGGATGATGTCGTTGCACAGCTCAACGCATTCGTCGCAGATAAAGACCGTGGGCCCCGCGATCAGCTTGCGCACCTCGTGCTGGCTCTTGCCGCAGAAGCTGCAATAGAGGGTGCTCTTGGCATCAGATCCGCTCAGTTTCGTCATAGGCTTTCCTGTTTCGCCCGGGGGCGGGACTCGGGCCCCGGACCCCTGACTTTCTCATCATTCCCGCCCTTTTACCAGACGGGGCCTTGCTGCCTCATGAAGAGGCGGCTTCGTAACCATCGGCCCGGTACGGGCCGTGGCCGGTCACTCCTTCGCGGCGCCTGCCGCAGCATCGCCATCGGGGCGACGTTCGAACACCTTGTCGATCAGGCCGAATTTCAGAGCCTCATCAGCCTCAAGGAAAGTATCGCGATCCATCGCGGTCTCGATTTCCTCAAGGCTCTTGCCCGTGAACTTCACATAAAGCGCGTTCATGCGGGCGCGAATACGCAGGATTTCCCGCGCCTGAATTTCGATATCCGAAGCCATGCCCTGCGCGCCGCCGCTGGGCTGGTGGATCATGATGCGGGCATTGGGCAGCGCCACGCGCATGCCCGGCTCACCAGCGGCCAGCAGGAAGCTGCCCATCGAGCAGGCCTGACCGATGCACACCGTCGACACCTTGGGCTTGATGTACTGCATCGTGTCGAAGATCGACAGGCCAGCCGTCACCACGCCGCCGGGCGAGTTGATGTACATGCTGATGTCCTTGGTCGGGTTCTCCGATTCGAGGAACAGCAGCTGGGCGACGATGACGGAGGCCATGTGGTCTTCGATCTGGCCGGTCACGAAGATGATGCGCTCGCGCAGCAGGCGCGAATAGATGTCGAAGCTGCGTTCGCCGCGGCTCGACTGCTCCACCACAACGGGGATCAGGCTGCCGGTCACCGGGTCACGCGTGAACTGCCCCTGCGTGCTGGCGCTGCCATGTCCGAACAGATCGATCATCAAAAGTTCCTCTTAGCCTTGGCTGCCCTATGTCGCGTGCCGCGACGCGATGTTCAAGGGGATTAACCCAACAATTGTGTCATGCGCGCCAAACTATCACCAGAGCGTTTAAGCCCGGACCGGTAAACGGAAAAGGCCCGGCGCGGGTGGTTCCCCGCGCCGGGCCCTGTCAGCCACCGCCCCGAAACGGGGCGCGGCGTATCAGTTTTCCTCGGCCACCTTCTTCTTGGCGGGGGCCTTCTTCTTAGGCGCTTCCGCGGCGGGGGCTTCCTCGCCCTCGGCGGCCTCGGCAGCCTTCTTCTTGGGGGCAGCCTTCTTCTTGGGCGCTTCCTCGGTGGCGGCAGCCTCCTCGATCACGGCCTTCTTGGCGGCCTTCTTCTTGGGAGCATGATCGTGGTCATGGTCGCAATCGGGGCCATGGACGTGACCGACTTCGCCTTCTTCAGCCTCGATGGCCGCTTCCAGCTCTTCCTTGGTCACTTCACGTGTCGTCACTTCGGCCTTGTCGAACAGGAAGTCGACGACCTTTTCCTCATAGAGCGGGGCGCGCAGCTGGGCAGCGGCCAGCGGCTCGCTCTGAATGTATTCGGCGAAGCGCTGACGGTCCTCGGGGCGATACTGCTGCGCGGCCTGCTGCACCAGCATCTGCATTTCCTGCTGGCTCACTTCCACGCCATTGGCCTGGCCGATTTCGCTCAGCAGCAGGCCCAGGCGCACGCGCCGCACGGCGATGGCGCGGTAGTCGTCCTTCTCGGCCTCGATCTCGGCCAGAGCGGCGGCGGGGTCTTCCTCGCGGCCGGCTTCCTGCGTCAGCTGCTGCCAGATCTGGTTGAATTCGGCTTCCACCATGCTGGGGGGAACGTCGAAATCATGGCCCTGCGCCAGAATGTCGAGCAGCTGGCGCTTCATCTGGGTGCGGGTCAGCTGGGCGGTCTCGCCTTCCAGCTGGTTCTTGAGCAGGCTCTTGAGCTGCTCAAGATCAGTCAGGCCCAGGCTCTTGGCGAATTCGTCGTCGATGACGGTTTCGGCGGCAACCTTTACAGCCTTGACGGTGATGTCGAAGGTGGTTTCCTTGCCGGCCAGATGCTCGGCCTGATAGTCCTCGGGGAAGGTCACGGTGATGACCTTCTCGTCGCCAACCTTGGCGCCAACGAGCTGCTCTTCAAAACCGGGGATAAAGCGGCCCGAGCCGATTTCCAGCGCGGCATCCTGCGCCTCGCCGCCCTCGAAAGGTACGCCGTCGAGTTTGCCCAGGAAGTCGATGATCAGCTGGTCGCCGGTCTCGGCAGCCTTGCCCTCTTCGGCATCGGCAAAACGCTTGGCGCTGCTGGCAACACGCTGCACGGCCTCGTCCAGCGCTTCGTCGGCCACGGGCACGACCAGCTTGTCGAGCTTCAGACCCGACAGGTCGGGCGCGGCGATGACGGGCAGCACTTCGAGAGCAACGGTCAGCGTGGCGTCCTGCCCCTCGGCGTAACCTTCACCCAGCGCCACTTCGGGCTGCGTGGCGGGACGCAGCTTCTGGTCGACGACGACCTTGTCGAGCGCTTCACGGATGGTGCCTTCCAGCGCGTCCTGATGGATCTGCGCGCCAAAGCGCTTGCGGACCAGATTCGCGGGCACCTTGCCGGGGCGGAAGCCGGGCAGCTGCACCTGCGGAGCGACACGAGCGATCTCGCCCTCGACCTTCTGCGCGATGACCGAGGCGGGAATCGTGACGGTGTAGCCGCGCTTCAGGCCCTCATTCGTGGTTTCGACGATCTGCATGATTCTGAAAGCCTTCTCAAACGGATGCGCCTGCGCGTGGCATACCCTGGGCCGGGCGGAAACTGGTGCGGGCGAAGGGACTCGAACCCCCACATCTTTCGATACTGGTACCTAAAACCAGCGCGTCTACCAGTTCCGCCACGCCCGCTTGACACACGAAGCCGCGAAAATTCAAGGGGTGCGCCTTAGTGCCCTCGTGACAAAAGGGCAAGGGGCATGAATTTCACCCCAGCGGCGCCACACCCACGATGCGCGCCAGCCGTGAAAGCAGCAGCGCCTGCAGGGTGCCACCGCCTTGCGCGGCAGGAAGTGCCCCCTCGCCCAGCGTCACCGTACATTCAAGGCAGCGCACCTGCGCCCCGCGCATCCCCATCAGAGCCTGCGCTTGCCCCAGCACCCGCGCCAGCCCCAATTGCTGGCGCCGCGCCACCAGCCCTGCCCAATCGGCATGGGCATGGCTGTCATCATCGTCGTCGCTGGCATTGTTGCCATCGTCATCGCCGCTACGCATGCTCATGGCCAGCTGGCTGAAGGCCGAGGGCTTGGTTTCGAGGAATTCGGCGTGCCATTCACCCTTCTTCAGCCCCACCTTGTCCGCGGCATAGGCCATGGCATCGTCCAGTCCGCCAAAGGCATCGACCAGCCCCTTCTGCCGCGCAGTGCCGCCATCCCAGACGCGGCCCTGCGCCATGGCGTCCACCTCTTGCGGCGTCTTGTGGCGCGAAGCTGCCACCAGCTTCACAAAGCGCGCATAGCCGCCGTCGATATCCGCCTGCAGCAGCGCCTCCACCTCGGGAGTCAGGCCGGTCATCACATCGGGCTGGCCCGAGAGCGGCGTCGTGCGCACGCCATCGCCATTCACGCCCCACGCGTCCAAGGCCTTTTCAAAGCTGGGGATGACGGCAAAAATGCCGATCGACCCCGTAATCGTGCCGGGCTGGGCAAAGATGCGCGTGGCCGGCGTCGACACCCAATAACCACCGCTCGCCGCGTAATTGGCCATGGAAACGACGACGGGCAGCCCGCGCTTCTTCTGCCGCTCGATGGCATCGCGGATCGCCTCGGCACCCGTCACCGAGCCACCGGGCGAATCGACCCGCACCACCAGCGCCACGAGCTTGCGGCTTTCCGCCGAATCGATGAGCTTCGCGATGCGGTCGCCGCCCGCCGTGCCGGGGCCCGCCTTGCCATCGACAATGTCACCCGCCACGGTGATGACGCCGATCGCCTTGCCATCACTCTTTTCCGGATTGGCCGCGATCCATGTCGCCAGCGTCGTATGGGCAAAGGCGCCCGGGCGCTGGTCCTTGTGATCCTCGCCGGCCAGATCGGCCACGCGCTGGCCAAACTGGGCCCAGTTGCCGATCTTGTCGACCAGATGGGCCGAGAGCGCGGCCAGCGCCGCATCATTGCCAGCAGCCTTCAGCAGACCAACCGGGTCCTTCACCACCGCATCGATGTTGGCCTGCGGGCGGGCCCTGGCAACATTGGCACGCCATTCACCCCAGATGGCACTGATCAGCGCCTGCTCCGATTCCCTGGACGCGGGCGACTGGTCGTTGCGGATGTAGGGCTCGACGAAATCCTTGTAGGTGCCCACGCGAAAGACGTGGACATTGACCTTCAGCTTTTCCAGCAGCTTGCCGAAATAGGGCTGATAGCCGCCCGGCCCCGGCACCCATGCCGCGCCCAGCGGATTGAGCCAAACCTCGCTGCCATGGGCGGCCAGCAGCATGCTCGCATCGTCCAGCATCATGCCATAGACCAGCACCGGCTTGTTCGCCGCGCGCACCTTGTCCATCGCCGCGCCGATCTCTTCCAGATGCACAAGGCCACCGCCGGTAAAGCCCGAAAGGTCCAGCGCGACGGCGCGGATCTTGTCGTCAGCCACCGCACCGCGCAGCGCGCGCACCACATCACGTTCGCGCAGCGCCTGGGGCTGATCGCCCCCGCTGGTCAGCACGGACAGCGGGTTGAGCCGAGCGGGTTCCTCCACCACCGGCCCGTCCATGCGGATGAGCAGGGCACCTTTACGCACCTCGGGCACCGGGCCCCGCGCGGTGAGCACCATATAGAGCGCCAGGAAGAACAGCAGCGCCATGGCCAGCACCAGCGCATCCTTGATCCCCACCAGCAGGTGCCAAACCTTGCGCGCAAAGATCATCGTATACTTCTTCCTGTTCTACATCGTCTTTTCAGGCAGGGCCTGCGGGCAAGGAACGCCGCAACAGGCCCATCTGATCCCCTCCCCTTAGACACAAGTGGAGAAAGCGGCAAACCGGACTTGAGCATGGAGGCCACCCGCTCTAGTGAACCCTCTTTAATGACATCCTCAGCCCTCCCCCCCCTTCCGGCGCATCTGGCCGGACAGGCATCGCGCTTTCCGGCCGGTTCGCTGGCCTTTCCCCATCGCGGATTGCTGGGCATCGCCGGCCTTGCCCCGCACGAGCTGCTCTTCCTGCTCGATGAGGCCGAGCGCTGGGTCGACCTCAACCGCCAGCCGACAAAGCGTGTGGAGGCCCTGCGCGGCCTCACCATCATCAACGCCTTTTTTGAAAACTCCACCCGCACGCTGCTCAGCTTCGAGATCGCCGGCAAGCGCCTTGGCGCCGATGTGGTCAACATGCATGCCGCCAACAGCAGCGTGAAGAAGGGCGAGACGCTGATTGACACGGCGGTCACGCTCAACGCCATGCGCGCCGATGCCATCGTCATCCGCCATGCTTCCTCGGGCGCGGTGCGGCTGATCGCCGACAAGGTCGATTGCCCCGTGCTGAACGCAGGCGATGGCCAGCATGAGCATCCGACACAGGCGCTGCTCGATGCGCTCACCATCCGCCAGTCGCTGGGCTTTACCGGGGGCGAGGGTTTTGTCGGCCTCAAGGTCGTCATCTGCGGCGATATTCTGCACAGCCGCGTCGCCCGCTCGAACATGCTTTCGCTGACGGCCCTTGGCGCCGATGTCCGCGTCTGCGCGCCCCCCGCCCTGATGCCCGAGGGGATCGAGAACATGCGCGTCACGCCCTACCATGACTTCGACAAGGCGCTGGAAGGCGCCGAGGTGGTGATGATGCTGCGGCTGCAGAATGAACGGATGAGCGGCCAGTTCATCCCCTCCCCGCGTGAATATCGCCATCTTTACGGCCTTACCCCCGCTCGCCTTACCCAGGCCGCGCCCGACGCGGTGGTGATGCATCCGGGCCCGATGAACCGTGGCATCGAGATCGACAGCTCCGTGGCCGATCTGCCGGGCCGCAGCCTCATCACCCGTCAGGTGGAAATGGGCGTGGCGGTGCGCATGGCCGCTCTCGAAGTGCTGACAAGGCGAGCACGCGGCATGGAGGGCTGGGCATGAAGCACGCACCCCTCACCATCATGAACGGCCTCGTCGTCACCCCCGGCACGGCACCGGCCAAGGGCGCCTTGCGTATCGAGGATGACCGGATCGTCGCCGTGGGCGACACTGCCGCCCAGCCGGGCGACACAGTGGTCGATGCGCGCGGTGCGCTTATCGCGCCGGGGCTGGTCGATCTGGGCGTTTTTGCCATCGACAAGCCCGCCTTCCACTTCGGCGGCATCACCCGCGCCGCGCTGATGCCCGACCAGAGCCCGCCGCTCGATCGCCCCTCTGCGGTGCGTTATGCCGCGCAAAGCGGCAAGCCCGACCTCTGGGTCCACCCCCTCGCCGCTGCCACCCGCGGGCTGGAGGGCAAGGAGCTGGCCGAAATCGCCATGATGCGCGATGCAGGCGCCAAGGCCGTTGCCACCGGGCGCGCGTGGATCGGCGATTCGGGCGTCATGCTGCGCCTGCTGCGCTATGCCTCCATGCTGGGGATGACGGTCATCACCCATGCCGAGGATGCAGGGATCACCGGCCATGCCGTGGCCACCGCTGGCGAAATGGCGACCCGCCTGGGCCTGCCCAGCGCCCCGCGCGAGGCTGAGGCCGTGGCCGTCGCGCGCGACATTGCGCTGGCCGAGATGGCGGGCGCGGCGCTGCATATCCGCCAGGTCACCACCAAACCCGCACTGGACCTGATTCGCGCAGCCAAGGTGCGCGGCCTGCCTGTTACCGCCGGCGTCACGCCCGCGCATTTCATGCTGTCTGACACGGCTCTGGCCGATTTCCGCACCTTCTGCCGCCTGTCGCCACCGCTGCGGCAGGAGGATGACCGCAAGGCGGTGATCACGGCCATCGGCGACGGCACGATCGACGTCATCGCCAGCGGCCATGATCCGCGCGGGCCCGAGGACAAGCGCCTGCCCTTTGCCGATGCCGAACCGGGTATGGCGGGCGCCGAAACACTACTGCCGCTGACCATGACGCTGGTGCGTGACGAGGTGATCGACATCGCCCGCGCCTTCGACCTGCTCGCTGCCAATCCGGCGCGTTTGCTGGGGGTAGATGCGGGCGTGCTGCGCGTGGGCGCGCAGGCCGACATCGCGCTGGTCGATGCCGACCGCCCATGGATCGTCGATTCGAACAAGATGGCCGCCGCCGCGGGCAACACGCCTTTCGACCGCCAGCCCGTGCAGGGCCGCGTGCTGGGCCTGTTCAAGGGCGGCGTGCGGGTCGGCTAGCCCGAAAAATTCATCCCGGTTGCATATTTAGCGCAAAGGTGCCCGCTTGAACTGGCAGCAGGCGCACGGGATCACGCCCGTTGTGCGGGGCGATTTTCGATGATCGAAGCTTGCGGGTTGAAGGGGTGGGTTCGATGCGATGGGCCTTGCCCGCCGGTCAGGTGATCAGGCGGGGGATCCGATCGAGCGCCACCTGGAGGATTTTCTGGTATGGGCAGGCCGTCGGCCACTGGATGCGGATCATGGTCTTCAATTCGACGACGCGGGCGGAGATTTTGATGAGGCGCAGCCGCAGCGTGTCGAACTGAAGGGCACGCCAGACCGAGCGCCGGGGCATGGCGGCGCGCAGGCCCCACATCAGCCAGTAGGCTCCCGCGTGGAGGAACAGGCGAAACTGGTTGGCGGCGGCTCTGGTGCAGGATGTGCGGTCGGCAGCGAGGTGGGTTTTCCAGGATTTTATGTGGTTCTCGGCCTGGCCGCGCCGGCAGTAGACCTGTTCATACAGCCAGCGCGGCGAGCCCTTTTTGAGATTGGTGACGACAAAGCGCGTGTCGGCGCCCTGTTCGCCGACCTCGACGCGGGCGATGATGCGCTCGACGCGGCTCCAGCTTCGGGCGCCGTCGTGGAAGGATTTGAAGCGGCGGATCTTTCCCTCACCGGGCGCGGTTTCGAAGCGCGCTCTGGTGCTGGTTTCCAGATCGGTGATGTGGCGGCGCAGAGTTGATGTCGGCGCGACGCCCAGGATGAAATCGTGCCCGCCAGCCCGGCACCAGTTGATCACCTCGGGGCAGCAGTAATGGCTGTCGCCGCGCAGCAGGATCTGCGTTCTGGGCCAATGGTTGCGGATCGCGCGCAGCAGGCGGCGCAGGAAAGCCCTGATTTCCTTGCCTCCTGGCCGTTTGGCCGGACGCAGCACGGCGGTGATGAAACGCCCCTCGCCATCGAACACGACGATAGGCTGAAAGCCATATTCGTCGTGATGGGCGTTGAACAGGCGCAGTTGCTGGCCGCCGTGGACAACGTCAAAGGTATAGCTGCGCTGGCCTTCGGCTCATCGATGTCGAGAACAATGCGCTTGGGCACGGTGCGAAAGGAGTCGCAATATTGGTCGATCAGCGCCTGCCCCATAGCCAGCAGCGTGCGCGTGTCGGGCAGGTTCTCCAGCCGCGAGATCGTCGGCTGCGAGCACAAGGTCCGGCCCGAAGGGAGCACATCGAGCGCCATTCTGAACATGGGATCGTGGCGCAGGCTGGCGGCGTCATTGCCATCCTCATAGCCCGCAGCGATCATCATCAGGCGGAAACGGATCATGTCGGCCAAGGTGTGGGTGATGCGGTCGGGCGCGCACGGATCCCTGATGCAGGCCGCGAGGCGATCGGCAACCCCAAGCCGCTGCTCGACCTCGCGCAGCAGGATCAGGCCGCCATCGGAAGAGAGCATTCCACCGTCAAATCTTGCGTCCAGGCGTTTGCCGGAAACGGGTGACAAACCGGTCAGGGGCAGCGTAGGATCGTCCATGGCGGGTGTGGCTCTCCAGAAATGACGGTGGTCGGTGTAAGCAACCAAATCATACGTCAAATCATAGCGTTACACCACATCCGCCAACCCCTGATGAATTATTCCGGCTTCTGTAACGGTCCCATTGTCAATCCCGATTCGGCTTAATCACGTCGCCGGCTTCATGCTTCTGTCCGCAGTCACCGCGAGGGCGCTGCATGATGGATGTCCTCAACGAACCGGCCGACCAATCTAGAAACGCGCAGTCACCCGAAGGGCTGCTCCCGAATAAGCGGCCTGACCTGGTTCGTGCGTCCCGGCGACGGGACCTTGCCATCGGGCGCGATGGTCGTCTCGCCCGAAACCCTTGTTCCTTACCTCTGTCCGTGCCGGTTGCCGGTCATGCCGCAGCCAGCTTGAAATCGAAGAAGGTCCCATCGCACAGCATGCGGTGCATGATGACGGCCAGTTTTCGCGCGAGGGCCACCTTGGCCTTCTTCATGCCCGCCCTGGCAGCGACCTTTGCCGCCCAGCTTTTGAGCTGCGAGCCTTTGACCGGCCGCGTCAGGATGATGTTGGCCGCCTCGTAGAGCGCGGTGCGCACCTCCTGGTCGCCGCATTTGGAAATGCGCCCGGTGATATCGGTCTCGCCGGACTGGTATTTGCGCTGGGTCAGGCCAAGATGAGCGCCAACGGTGCGCGAGGATCTGAACCGGGCCGGATCGTCGATGGCTGAGACGAACGTCAGCGAGATCAGCGCACCGACACCAGGCACGCTCATCAGCAGTTGGGTTCGCTCGTCCTGACGAGCCCGACTGTTGACCAGACCATCGAGCCGACGGAACTGCTCAAGCAGCGTCGCCCGCGCCTTCAGGAGTGCATCCACGGTGTTCTCGATCCCCGGGATGCTGGCAGCCAGCTCCCGCACCCGGCCATCGAAGGTCTTGCGGTTCGTGGGCCCGACCTTCAAGCCATAACCCCGCAGCAACCCGCGCAGACACATCTCAAGATCGATGTAGCGCGTCTGGAGCATCTTGCGCCCGGCGAGCAGGGTTCGGTTCTCCTGCGCCACCTGGGATTTGCAATGAACCGGGCGATACCAGCCAAGGCGCATCAACTGTGCTATTCCCCGGGCATCCTTGCGGTCGGTCTTCACCGGCATCGACCGGAACGCATCGCGCACCTGTCGTGTCTCAAGCAGCACCGCAGGCAGCTTGGCCTCGACCATGGCTGCGTAAAGCCATTGCGACAACGGCCCGGCCTCCAGACCGATTGCCGTCATCTCAAGACCAAGCTCGGCAAACCAGGCAATAATCGCTTCCGGCTCGCTCGCTACACGCGCCTCCTTCACGATCTTACCCGCTGGGTCCACAACGCAGAAATACGAGACTTCCAGTGAAACATCGATGCCGGTATAGTAGCCCATGGCGGTCTCCCAAGATGCTTGGCGCAGCCACACCGCTGACGCCGTTCAACCATCCTACCGGGAGGCCGCCAACCCTGCATCAGGGTTAGCTCGCCAGCACCGGGACCGTTACTCCATCTAGTGTTAGGGCCGGACGTTCCCGCCGCCAGAACGAACGACTTGACCTGGTCGGTTTCGCCGGAAGCGAACGCCGGATTTTGGTGCCGCCCCCCTATTGAGAGTGTCCAATTCGGCTGAAATCGGCTATTTTTCAAAACGCTTAAGCCCTCTCTATGTTCATCCGGCTTGCCGCCTCTTGTGTGCGACTTCGTCCAAGCTGCCCTTCAGTCGGCGTTGCCAATTGCGATGAGAAAAGGGGGGGCGTCTATGTAACAATCGGCGAAGCCCCCCTATGCCATGAGGGCGAACACCGGGGCAGGAGACTTGCCACGTTCACCGCTTCGTACCCATTCCCAACGGCGACTCGGGCAATCAGAGCGAAGGAGGACAGGGCGACCATCACGGTTGCCCTGTCCTGCAACACTCACCCGCTTCAGTTCTGGGCATTGGCGATGGCGCCGACCATACCGTCGATGTCGGTGAGGAAAGGCAGGTGGCCGGTCTGCAACGTCACCTGCCGACGCACGGGGATGCGTTCCACCATCCTGGCCTGAAGCGCCGGGCTGACCACCTGGTCCATGCTGGTATGCACGTAAATCTTGTCGACCTGTCCGAAGCGAGCGGCGGAGACATGCACAGGTGTCACCAGCGGTCCGGCCGGTTCGTCAAGAATAAGGTCAGGCAGTTTTTCTTTCAGCGGCGCCGGGCCATCATTGGCGAAGAGTTCGGCACGGGAGGCGTAATCGACCACGGCGATGCCCTTGTCCTTGTCGATCGTCAGCGTCGGACCGATCTTCGCATCCGGGTCCTGCTGCGCCAGCGACAGCAAGGAATCGCCATCCTGCGGCAGATAGGCTGCCACAAAAACCAGGGTCTTGATCTTCTCGGGCACCTGCTCGGCAGCAGCGGCGATGACGATACCGGCAAAGCTGTGACCCACCAGAATGACCGGACCATCTACCTCGCCAAGTGCCGCGACCACCACGTCGCGATAGAGACCGAGGCTGACCTGATCGGGAGCCATCGGGGCGCCCGGGCGGCCCGGCAGATCGAGCGCAACAACCCGGTGGCCTGCCGCGCGCAGCTTGCCTGCCACATGGCCCCAGACATGGCTGTTCGAGAAAGCGCCATGGACAAGGATGATGGCCGGCTTTTCGGCAAGCTTCTGATCCAGATCATTCTCGTTGGTATTTGCGGTGGAGGTTGTGCTGTTCATGTCGGTATTCCCTTGCTAATCCTTCAACATCCGCTCGAATGTCGTGACAGCTTTCTATTCATGACAGACATTCTGGACTATTCCAGCGGCTCCGGATAACATGATGGATCGTCCGAATGACTCAGAATTTTGGCATGAGCGCCGCACGCAGCGATGTCCTTTCGGACGTCCTTACCCTGATCCGGTTGCGCGGCGACCTCGTCTATACCGCCCGACTTGCCGCGCCCTGGGGCCTGCGGTTTCAGGCTGGCCCATCGCATTTCCATTTCGTGGAATCAGGAAGGATCTGGGTCACGCCGGAGGGGCAGCCGCCGACGCGCGTGGAGGCGGGAGGACTGGTGCTGCTGCCTCTGGGCAAGGGGCACGTCATCTCGGACGCGCCGGACTCTCCTGTAGAGGAGATCGACGTGGCGGCGGCTCAGCGCTTCGACCGCGATACGCTGGTGCTATGCCACGGCGATGCCACAAGCGATGACGGCGCGGAAGCGGCCAGCCAGTTGGTCAACGGCTTCTTCAGCTTCGAGGGCAGCCAGTTGCCCGCGATCATGGCGGCCCTGCCCCCACTCATCCATATCCCTCGCGGCGATGCCGGGGCGCCCGGATGGCTGGCGGCCATCTCACACTTTCTGGTCGGCGAGGCGCGGACACCCGACCCGGGGTCGTCACTCATGATCTCACGCCTCATCGACTTGCTGGTCATCCGCACCCTGCGCAGTTGGGCCGCTAGCGAAGCGACCCGCATGGGTTGGCTGGGCGGGCTGGGTGAAGAACGGATCGGTCGGGCGCTGAGCGCGATGCATGCCGATCCTTTCCATCGCTGGACGGTGCAATCGCTGGCGCAGGTCGCAACCATGTCCCGCTCGATCTTTGCCGAGCGCTTTACTGCGGCGGTAGGCGAACCGCCGCTGCGCTATCTCTCACGCTGGCGCCTGACCATCGCCGCCGACATGCTGCGCAGCGGGAAGATGAAGGTGACCCAAGCAGCCTATCACAGCGGCTATGCCTCGGACGCCGCCTTCAGCCGGGCCTTCAAGGCCCACTTCGGCCACGCCCCCAGCGAATGGAAAAGCCAATAGCCCCCGGATAGTCCGGACGATGGATCATGGATCCAGGAGGCCCTGATATAGACCCGAGAGTGCTCTGCCCCCTATTGGAAAGGCACGGCATCGCAGGAGATGCCCAGACACATCAAGGGATATTCGACATGAAAGCTTTGTTCACCTCCGCCATCGCTGTCGCCGCCCTGGCCATCAGCTCAAATGCCATGGCTGCAGAAAAGCCGCCCATCGTGCTCGTCCACGGTGCCTTTGAAAACGATCAGGTCTGGGGCCACGTGACCGCCAGGCTCGAAAAGGACGGCTACAAGGTCGTCGCTGTCGATCTGCCTGGCCGCCCCGGCAACCCCGCCACGCCGGACAAGGTAAGCCTCGGCCTTTATGGCGACACGGTGGTCGCGGCCTTGAACAAACTCGACCGACCCGCCGTCGTCGTCGGCCACAGCTTTGGCGGCATCGTTATCGCCGATGCGGCGGAAAAGGCCCCGGCCAAGATCAGAACACTGGTCTTCACTGCTGCCTATCTGCCGCATGACGGGGACTCGCTGGTCTCGCTGGCCATGCAGGACGGTGATGCCAAGGTCGGCCCGCACCTGCAGATCAGGAAGGAGCAGGGCATTGCCTCGATCGAGTATTCCGCCCGCGCCGACCTGTTCGCCAACGGCGGCCCCGAAGGGCTGCGCAAGGCCATCCCTGACCTGATCCTCGACGAGCCGCTGGCCCCGCTGGCAACGCCTGTGCATGTTACCGAAGCCAACTTCGGCCGGATCGACAAGGTCTATATCCACACCGCGATGGATCAGGTCATCAGCCCCTCGTTTCAGGCGAAAATGGTCAAGGACACCCCAGTGCGCCAGCAGTTCACCCTGCCAACCGGCCACACACCCTTCCTGACCGACCCCGAGGAGCTGGCCGCCGACATTGAGGCCGCCGCCAAGTAAACATGCCCCGGACGAAGGCGGGGGCAGCCCCCCGCCTTCAGCACAGATTGGCATCCGCCATGACCAGTCAGACAGACAATAAGCCCTTCCACGGCATCCGCACCGTCGTCACCACCCCCGTGAGCTTCGATGAGGTCTGCTCACGGCTTCGCGAACAGATGGGCTCGGCCACCGTTCAGGAGATAGTCGCCCTCGCCCAGACGCTGATCACCCAGGCCGACTACATCGCCCAGGTGCAGGAACGCTTCGTCGGACCAAGCGGCTTCATGCGGTTTGCCCAGATCGATCATGGCAATTGGCTACCCGTCTTCGGCATTCACCGCCGCAGCCTGCGCTGGGTGCTGGGCAACCCGCTGATTGCGATGACCATGATCCGGCATGACATTACGGCGGGTCTTTTCGCTCCGGTCGAAATTCTCATTACCGAAGCACAAGACGGCACGGGGACCAGCGTGACCTATGTTCGCCCCTCGAGCCAGATGGTGATTGAGAGCAATCCGCCGCTGCTTGCCGCAGCAGTGGTTCTCGATGTCAAGTTGGACCAGTTGATCACTCAGGCGACTTCGTGAGAGCTGCCCTTACAGCCAAGTTTAACCAGCAATTTCGTAACAACGTCCGGCATAAACCGCCGGAAAGACACACAAGGAATTCATATGCTGCGCAAGACCCTGGCCGTTTTGGCCGCGTTTGCCTTCCCCGCACTCAGCATGGCGCAACCCGTTCCAAGCGGCGCTGCCATTGCGCCTGAATTTCGGCTCACGGGTGATGTCGTAACGCTTCCGCTCACAATGGTGCACTCTTATCCCTTCGTCGAGGCCGAGATCAACGGCGTGAAGGGCAAACTCATGCTGGATACCGGCCAGCTCGACGCGCTGGTTCTGAACCATAATCCGCTTCAACTGCCCGAGGGGCGCTCGATCGGACGGGGCAATTTCGGCAGCGGAGAGAGTTTTGAGATGATCCTGCGCCCCAGCGTCGAGACCATCCGGTTGCCAGGCGGACTGAACTATCATCGCGTCACCACCTTCCGGAGCCAGAACGCCGCACAGATCGAACGCATCACCCCCGATTTTATCGGCTGGCTGGGCTATTATTTCTGGGACGGTTACGCGGTGAAATTTGATTATGGGGCGCGGCAGGCAACCTTCTACAAGGGTGGCCCCAAGGCATTTCTCAAGGGCGAGAAGGTGATCGCTGCCATACCCTTCACGACTCCCGGTCGCCTTGACGATCCGCTGATGATCGCCAAGGTTGGCGACAGGGAATTCGAGGTCATTCCCGATACCGGCCAGTTCGGCCACCTTTTTGCCGACGCTGACGAGCGAAAGCATCTGATTGCCATCGGCGCCATCAAGCCCGTCGCCGGGGACGATGAAGCCATTGACATCGGCGCACTGCGCTTTGCCAAAGGCCCGCCCATTCATCTGAGCGAAATTGCCGAGCATCCGTATGAGGGCGCAGCCCCCTTTGCCAAAGCTGTGGGAGCAAAGTCCCGCCGGATCATAACCTTGGGCTTTGCCTTGCTCAATCAGTACAAAACTGTTTGGGATTATCCGAACAAGATGCTGTATCTCTTGAAGCAATGAAGGGCATCTGAGCAGCGCTGGGATTGCCGGAGGCGCCGATTAGTCAGTCTCGAATGAATGAAGGCCTCCATTGGCGGTCACGAAAGAGGCCCTGGAAGTCGTGTTTGCCAGCGGCCTCGATCGATGGGACATAAAGTGCGAAATGCCCGGTGTTGGCGTACACCGACGTTCCCGGCGCTGCATCGGAACGACGCAATTTGGTCGTATCCGGAATGGCGCTTGTCGTCAAAAAACGGTGGTTAGGGCCCGTTGATAAATTATCGCTTTATTCGGTTGGGTTCGGGGATATCGTGTAGTTCCATTCGCCATGAAAATCATGTCGTCGGATGTTGATCTCGTCCATCTCCACGTCGGTAACTTTGATCCC
>JAGWMZ010000007.1 GCA_028871475.1 Sphingomonadales bacterium
TTGTGGCATTTTCTGTCCTGGGCAGGAGTAGGCTTCGACACCCAATTTCCTAACTCAGAACAGCGCTTTACGCTACTCCCGCCAACCCTTCATGCCTCCGCCGGTGAATAACAGAGGCTAGCGACGGCGCGGGAAACGACATCGTCGTTACCGCGACCCGTTCGGCTCGCTCCATCGAGGACGTGCCCGTCAGCGTGTCGGTCGTGAACGCGAACCGGATCGCCGCTACGCCCGCCAAATCGCTCGACGAGATCCTGCGGCGCGTACCCTCGGTCGATTTGCCGATTGCCTCGTCCGGGGAGATCCACCCGACCGCAGACAATATCTCGATGCGCGGCCTGGGCGGCATCCGGGCGCTGGTGCTGCTTGACGGCGTTCCGCTCAACGATCCGTTTTTCGGCACCGTTCAATGGGGCCGTGCGCCGCTGGAGGTGATCGACCGGGTGGAGATCGTGCGTGGCGGTGGCGCGACGCTGTGGGGCAACCACGCGATGGGCGGCGTGATCAACGTGCTCAGCCGCGACCCCGACAAGACCGCGCTGGCGCTGCAAGCGAGTGGCGGAATGTATGGCACATGGCGCGCCTCTGCGAATGGCGCCTATGTCGTGTCCGATGCGGTGAAATTTACGCTCGATGCCGAGGCCAACCACACCGACGGCCACAATGAGACGCTGCCCGCCGAACGCGGGCCGATCACCGTGCCCACATCGTTCAATGCGCACAACCTGGCGTTCGGCGGCGTGTTCCAGATTGGGGGAGGCCTCACCGCCCATGCGCGCGTCGCCTATCATCACAACGATCAGCCGCATTACTCGACGAGGCTTCAGTCCAATCGGCAGCACAACTGGGTCTATTCGGGCGACATATCGCGGGAATTCGGCTCGGGCGCGACGCTGACCGCGACGGTGTTTCACACCGATGGCCTGTTCCAAACCGATAATGCGGGTACGCCCGATGGCTTTGCCAGCAATGCGGCGGAATATATCCAGAACCGCCATTTCAGCCGGGTGCACAATACCGGTGCGTCGCTGGTCTGGTCGCAGCCTCTCGAGGGTGTGTTGCGGAGCTATTCGATCGGCGCCGATTATCACGGGATCAGCGGTGAGGATGACGCGGATATCTTCAGCGAGACCGGCACGAGGCTGCGTACGGACATAGGCCGGGGCAAGCAGCGCTTCCTCGGCGGCTTCGTGCAGGCGAGTATCCACCCAGTCGAAGCATTCGAGATACTGGCGAGCGTCCGCTACCAATCGTTCCTCAACTATCAGGCCTATGATGGCAATCCCGGGGGGCTGCTCGGCAACATCCCCTCGCAACGCACGACCAGCGTCGATCCGCGCGTATCGCTGCGCTATGCGGTCACGCCGCACTTCGCCTTGCGCGCGGCGGGCTATAGCGCGTTCCGCGCGCCGACCATGGACAACCTCTATCGCACCGTCTCGGTGCCGCAGGGGATTTTCTATTCCGACGCCAGCCTGAAGCCGGAAACGCTCAACGGCGGTGAAGTCGGTTTCGACTATGTTCGACCCGGCTTTCGCGGACAGGTGACGATTTACACCAACGCGATCAAGAACCTGCTCACCTACCGCAATCTTGCTGACAGCGAACTGCCGCCTGGCTTTGCCTTCGGCTCGCGCAACATCAATGCCGGGGCAGCCCGCAGCCGGGGCGTCGAAGCCGAAGCGAGCTGGACGCTGAACCCGAACTGGTCGCTCAGCGCTGGCTATACCTATGCGGATTCGATCATCACTGAGAACGTGCTGGATCCCGCGAGCGTCGGCCTCCAGCAAATGGGCATCCCCAAACACAAGCTGACCGGCTCAGTGACCTGGACCAGCCCGCATGGCCTGACGATCACGCCCCAATTGCGCTGGTTCTCGAAAAGCTACGGCGACAATGACCATACACTGCCGGTGGACTCCCATGTCGTCGTCGATCTGTCGGCCAGCTACCCCCTGGCGGACAGGTTCAATGCCTTCGCCCAGGTGCAGAACCTGTTCGATAACCGCTATGTCGCCGACAACAACGGGTTCGAGCCGCGCCGGTTGAGCACACCGCTCACAGCCACCTTCGGCGTCAGAGTAAAGCTGGACTGATCCCCATGGACGCACGCGCGCGCCTCTACCGCACGATCTGGCGCTGGCATTTCTACGCCGGGCTGTTCGTCATGCCCTTCGTCCTGCTGCTTGCGATCACCGGCTCGATCTACCTGTTCAAGCCGCAGATCGACCGGTGGGAGGAACGCGGCTTTCGCGATCTTCCCGCAGCGCACCGCGTGGACGCCGATGACCAGGTAGCGCGCGCACTGGCTCTCTGGCCTCGCGCGTCGCTGGACAGCTATCGGCTGCCGGCCAGCGAAGGCGATGCCGCCCTCGTCAGCGTCAGACGTCGTGACGGCACCATGAGGGATGTTTTCGTGTCACCGCAGGGGCGGGTCGTTGGCGATATCGACTCCGAACAGCGCATCACCAATGTCGTGTTCAAGCTCCACGGCACATTGCTGCTGGGCGAAAAAGGTTCCTGGCTGGTGGAACTGGCGGGAAGCTGGGCCATCGTGATGATCCTCACCGGCCTCTTCTTGTGGTGGCCTGCCGGACGCGGGCCAGCGGGCGTTGTCTGGCCACGCCTGACGCTGGGGCGAAGGGCATTCTGGCGCGACATTCACGCCGTGACCGGCTTCTGGGTCAGTGGCTTTGCGCTGGTCCTGCTGGTGACCGGACTGCCGTGGGCCGCGGTATGGGGATCGACCTTCGCGGTGGTTCGGGCGGAACTAGGCCTTGTGAAAGGCGCGCAGGACTGGACGGTAGGCGGGAAAGCACCTTCCCCCGCTGGACACGTCGCACATCATCACATGGCGATGCCGGGTATGGGATTGCCGGCCAGATCAGCGACGGTCCCGATCTCGTTGATCATCGCCAAGGCGGTGCCGCTGGGCCTGCCCTATCCGGTGCTGATCCGGCCGCCAGGCGCGATGGACTGGGAAACGCCCGCCAGCGCCAACAGGTGGACGGTCAAATCGGACACGCAAGACCGTCCGCTGCACGTCACGGTGCAGTTTGATGCCAGCACGGGCCGCGAAATCTCGCGTTCCGGCTTCGCGGACAAGCATCCCATCGATCGCGCGGTGGGATATGGCGTCGCTTGGCATGAGGGGCAGCTCTTTGGCTGGCTCAACCAACTTATCGGACTGTTTACCGCGACGGCGCTCGCCGCGCTGATGGTCAGCGGCTTTGTCATGTGGCGCAAGCGCAAGCCCGAAGGCCAGATCGGTGCTCCACCGCTTCCCGCCGTGCCCGCGAAAATAGGCGGGGTAGTCGCAATCGTGCTGATCCTCGCGGCGCTCCTGCCACTGCTGGCGGCATCGTTGATCCTGCTCTGGCTGTTCGACCGCCTCGCCCTTCCCCGCCTGCCGCGCCTTGGGGCGTGGCTGGGTCTTCACGCTCATCTTCAATAAAGGAAACCCCATGAAACTCGTAGCTATTGCACTACCCATCGCCTTGATGGCGGCCACTCCCGCCTTCGCCTGCTCCAGCTGCGGCTGCAATCTGACCTCCGACTGGCTGAGCCAGGGGCTGGTGGCGCAGCCAGGCACGACCATCGGGCTGCGCTATGACTATGTTCCGCAGACCGAACTCAGGTCTGGAACCGATATCGTCGATCGCAACACGATTGCTCTGCCGACGACCCGCGAAATCGAGCAGAACACCTACAACCACTATCTGACGCTGAGCGTCGATCATGCCTTCAACGCCAAATGGGCGGTGAACGCCCAGTTGCCCTTCGTCCTGCGTCCGCATCGCACGATTGCGGAGGGCGATACCGATCAGAGCTACTCCCGAACCGAGGGGCTTGGCGATGCCCGCTTCAGAGTGCGCTATCAAGGGTTCGGAGGTCCGGGCATCACCGGCGTCCAACTGGGCCTCAAATTGCCGACCGGTGGATTTCATCAAAACTTCCGCACCGGTCCTGCGGCAGGCTCCGCTGTCGATCGCGGCTTGCAACCGGGAACCGGAACAACCGACTTGACGGTTGGCGCCTATCACTTCGGCAAGCTTTCCGGCGGGTTCGACTATATCCTCCAGGCCCAGGGTGACGTGCCCCTGACCTCGCGCGAGGATTTCAAGCCAGGTATCGCAGGAACATTCTCCGCTGGTGTGAACTACACCGGCTGGAAGGGCATCACGCCGCAGTTGCAGCTCAACTTGCGCCTTGCGGCCAAGGACAGCGGCATCAATTCTGATCGCGAGAATAGCGGCGGCGAGCAGCTCAATCTTGCGCCAGGATTGTCGGCCAATCTCTCATCCCACATCTCGGCATATGGGATCGTGCAACTGCCGCTCTACAACCGGGTCGACGGCTATCAGCTCGCGCCGAAATATACGCTGTCCTTCGGCCTGCTCTACCGGATGTGAGCCCCCAGAGCGATTTCGAGTGAAATGGAACATTTCACGGCTCGGAAATCGCGGCCAACAAGAATCTACCGGCCCGCTTCGCCAAGAAGTGGGCCGACGATGCGGTCGAGTTGTGCCTGAGTCATCAATCCAGGTGTTCGCCTGCTATCGAAACGTAGCCTTCCGTCCCGGCCGAACACCAGCGTTACTGGGAGTTGTGATGGACGGTACGCGCTGGGAATCCTGGTATCGCGGGCCAGCGCCACCGGGAAGTGAAACGCCACTGCCACACTCCTGACCATCTGCGCCTTGCTCGGATAGTCCATCGAAATGGCGACCATCTCAAGGCCGGCACCGTGATGGGCCTGATAATAGCTATCCAGCGCGGGCATCTCCGCCCGGCATGGCAGGCACCAGGTTGCCCAGAAATTGATGATGACGACCCGACCTGTGTCGTTCTTCACGTCGAAGGGATCGCCTGCAACCGTTCGCCCGGAAATCGCCGCTGGCTCTGCTGCCTGGGCAGCGCTGACAGGTACGGCACCGCAAAGTGGGAGCAGGCCAGCAATCAAGGTGGCAATGGGGATAAAGGGCGTGCGCATTCGTCTCTGCTGGCGAAGCCCGGCGTGATTGTAAATGGCGCGTCCGACATGATCGCGTCGTCCGGCCAAGCCCGCCCGCGCAGTGGCAAATACGCCGATGGGCTGGCCCGACGCTCATCAGCGCCAGCCCAGCCCATTGCGCTTGCCGAAGATCACTCCTTGTGGATCGAGGTCACCTCGTAATTCTCGCCCATACCCTTGATCTCGAATGCGACCTTGTCGCCCACGGCAATGCCCTTGAGCAGGTCGGGCTTGGCGGTGAAGCCCATGGTCATGCCGGGCCAGCCGAGTTGCTTGATCGGGCCATGCTGGATCGAGATCGCGCCGGTTGCGGCATTGACCGAGATAACCTTGCCCTCGCCGGTCCCGGTCTTGGCTTCTGTGCTTGGCGCCATTTTTCCCATGGCCTGATCGGTGGTCGCCGCCATGGCAGCGGCAGGTTGCTCGGCCTTCTTGCAAGCGGTAAGCGAGGCCACCAGGACCAGGCTGGACGCAATTATCAAAGTCTTCTTCATTTCACTTCTCCTTCGGGTTGAACAGGGGATTGGGATTTGCGGCGCATCAGCAGATAGGCCGCGGGAATAATCAGCATCGAGAGCAGCGGCGCGGTGAGCATGCCGCCGACCATGGGGGCTGCGATCCGGCTCATGACTTCCGAGCCGGTGCCACCGCCGACCAGCACCGGGAACAGGCCGGCGAGGATCACTGCAACCGTCATGGCCTTGGGCCGCACACGCAGCAGCGCGCCTTCGCGCACGGCGGCGACGACATCGCCATCGTCGCGGGCATCAAGGGCCTGCTTGAGGTAGATCAGCATCACCACGCCGAACTCGGCGGCGACACCGGCCAGCGCGATGAACCCGACCGCGCTTGCCACCGACTGGTTGAAGCCGAGCAGGTAGAGCAGCCACAGCCCGCCGGTCAGCGCGAACGGCAGTGTGCCCATGATCAACAGCGCCTCGTCCCAGCGGCGGAAGGTCAGGTAAAGCAGCGCGAAGATGATCGCGAGGGTCACGGGAATGACCAGCTTCATCCGCTCTTTGGCGCGCACGAAGAACTCGTACTGGCCGGTGTAGGAGACGCTGACGCCCGGCGGGAGCCCGACCTTGCTGGCGATGGTCTGCTGGATGTCGCCAACCAGCGTCTGCATGTCGCGGTCGCGGCCGTCGACATAGATCCAGGTGACCGGCCGGCCATTCTCGCTTCTGAGCATCGGCGGGCCGTCGCTTACCCGGACAGTGGCAACGGTGCCGAGGGTGATCTGCTGGCCCGAGGGCGTGAGCACTGGGAGGTTTGCCAGCTTGTCCGGGCTGTCGCGCAATTCGCGGGGATAGCGCAGGCCGATCGGGTAACGCGCCAGGCCCTCGACGGTCTGGCCGATATTCTCACCACCGATCGCGCCCGAAACCACCGACTGCACGTCGGCGACATTGAGCCCGTAACGGCCCGCCGCAGCACGGTTCACATCGACGTCGATGTAGCGCCCGCCGGTGAGCCGTTCGGCGAGTGCGGAGGCGACGCCGGGCACGCCCTTTACCACCTGCTCGATCCGCCGCGCGGTCGCATCGATTTCGACAAGGTTGGAGCCCGCGACCTTGATCCCAACCGGGCTCTTGATGCCGGTCGCCAGCATGTCGATGCGGTTGCGGATCGGCGGGATCCAGAAATTGGCGAGGCCCGGCACTTTCACCCGCGCGTCCAGTTCATCGACCAGCTTCTCCGGCGTCATACCAGGACGCCACTGGTCGCGTGGGCGAAAGCGGATCGTCGTCTCGAACATCTCCAATGGTGCGGGATCGGTCGCGCTGTCGGCGCGGCCCGCCTTACCGAACACGCTCTCGACCTCGGGCACGGTTTTGATCAGCCGGTCGGTCTGCTGGAGCAGGCGTCCTGCCTCGGCGGCGGAAAGCCCAGGGAGCGCCGAAGGCATGTAGAGCAGGTCGCCTTCGTTCATCTGCGGCATGAACTCGCCGCCGATCCGGGACATTGGCCACAGGGTAGTGGCGAAAATCAGGGCGGCGATCAGCAGCGACTTCTTTGGATACTTCAACACCCAGTCGATTGCCGGACGGTAGATGCGCGCAAGCCAGCGGTTCACTGGGTTCGCCTCCTCGCTCGGGATTTTCCCCCGGATCAGCAGTCCCATCAGCACCGGGATCAGTGTGATCGACAGGAACGCGGCCGCCGCCATCGCATAGGTCTTGGTGAAGGCCAGCGGCGCGAACAGCCGCCCTTCCTGCCCTTGCAGCGTGAAGATCGGCAGGAACGAGAAGGTGATGATCAGCAGGCTGAGGAACAGCGCCGGACCGACTTCCTCGGCGGCGAGGGTGACGATCAGCCAGCGTGTGGGCCTGTCCGGCTCACTGTCGGGATTGGCCTGATGCCAGCGTTCGAGGTGCTTGTGGGCATTCTCGATCATCACCACCGCCGCGTCGACCATCGCGCCGATGGCGATGGCAATCCCGCCCAGCGACAGGATGTTGGCGTTAAGCCCCTGCAGGCGCATGACGATAAAAGCGATCAGGATGCCGAGCGGCAGGGTCAGGATCGCCACCAGCGCCGAGCGCGCGTGCCAGAGAAACAACGCGCAGACGAGCGCGACGATGACGAACTCCTCGATCAGCTTGTGATTGAGGTTCTCGACCGCGCGGTCGATCAGCCCGGAGCGGTCGTAGGTCGGGACGATCTCGACGCCGGGCGGCAAACTCTTCTTGAGTTCCTCCAGCTTGGCCCTCACGCCGTCGATCACCGCGCGGGCGTTCTGGCCTTGGCGCATGACAATGACACCGCCCGCCACTTCGCCTTCTCCGTTGAGTTCGGCGATGCCGCGGCGCATCTCGGGTCCGACCTGGACGGTGGCGACATCGCCCAGCGTCACCGCAATGCCGCCCGCCGCAGTGCGGATCGGCACGGCGCGGAAGTCGTCGAGGGTCTTGAGATACCCGCTGGCGCGCACCGTGTATTCAGCGCCGGCCATCTCGACGCTCGCTCCGCCAGTCTCCTGATTGGCGCGCTTGAGCGCTTCTCCAACTTGGTCGGCTGTCACGCTATAGGCCGCGAGCTTTTGCGGATCGACCACCACCTGATACTGCTTGACCATACCGCCGATGCTGGCGACCTCGGCGACGCCGGGCACGGTCTTCAATTCGAAGCGGAGGAACCAGTCCTGGATTGAGCGCAATTGAGCCAGATCGTGCCCGCCGGTCTTGTCCACCAGCGCATATTCGTAGATCCACCCCACCCCGGTTGCATCCGGCCCTAGTGAAGCCTTCGCCCCCTCGGGCAAGCGGCCCTGCACCTGGGAGAGATATTCGAGCACACGGCTGCGCGCCCAGTAGAGGTCGGTGTTGTCGTCGAACAGCACGTAAACGAAGCTGTCACCGGAGAAGGAATAGCCGCGCACCACCCGCGCGCCGGGGACCGAGAGCATGGTCGAGGCGATGGGGTAAGTAACCTGGTTCTCGACGATCTGCGGCGCCCTGCCCGGATAGGTCGTGCGGATAATGACCTGTACATCTGACAGGTCGGGCAACGCGTCGACCGGCGTGGTCTTGACGGCCGCCACGCCGATTGCGGTCAGCACCAGCGCGGCCGCAATCACCAGGTTGCGCATCCTGACCGAGGCACGGATGATCGAGGCGATCACTTGCCGCCCTCAGTTTTTTTGTCGGTCGCGGGATTATTGCGAAAAGCCGGTTCCCACTTTTTCGCATCCCGCTCCAAGGGACGCGCCGCAATACCCGTCAGGCTCGCTTCTGAATCGAGCAGGAATTGACCCGAGGCGACGACCTTCTCACCGGGTGCCAGTCCCGCAATGATCTCGGTCTTACCGCTGCTTTCACGGCCGGCACGAACCTCTGCGGGGCGATAGCGGCCATCGGCCAAGGCCAGCATGACAAGGGTTCGTGCCCCGGTGCGGATCACCGCCTCGCTTGGCACCAACAGCGCCTGCCCGCCGCCGTCGCCCAGAATGACGCTGCTGAACATGCCGGGCCGCAGACGCCCGCCGCGATTGGCAAGCTCGATGCGGATAGTCAGCGTGCGGCTGTCGGCCTGCGTCGTGGGCAGGATGGCGATCACGCGCCCCGTGAAGCTCTCGCCCGGAAAAGCAGAAAGCGTCGCCTTCGCGCTCTGACCGATCTTTGTCATGCCTGCCTGCGCTTCTGGCACGGCAGCATTCAGCCACACTGTGCCGATGCCCGTCACTTGCGCCAGCGTCTGGCCCTGAGCGAGCGTCACGCCTTCCCGCGCGTCGAGCGTCTGG
The DNA here is from genome assembly GCA_028871475.1 of Sphingomonadales bacterium. Classification (GTDB taxonomy): domain Bacteria; phylum Pseudomonadota; class Alphaproteobacteria; order Sphingomonadales; family Sphingomonadaceae; genus Novosphingobium. The sequence goes on from JAGWMZ010000007.1 coordinate 9,258, forward strand.
ATCACGCCCGCGATCGGTGAGGTGATTGTGACCGTGCCGTTGGTCCGCCCACTGCGCTCGACCTCTCCGATCAATGCGTCGGACATACCCATCAGTCTGAGCCGCTGGCGCGTGGCTGTGATGAGCTCGGGTCTGCCGAGCCGTTTGACCGCGAGAAACTCCCCCTGCGCGCCGCCCCATTCGGGCAGTTGCAGATCGGCGATCGGCGCGCCCGCGCCGATCACATCACCCGGCGCACGGCCATAGACGCGCGTGACGAAGCCGCCCGAGCGCGCCTGGACCACGGCGACGTTGCGCTGGTTGAAGTCTATGGTGCCGGTGACCGTAAGCGAGGAAGGGAGTGCGCCGATCTGCGCCTCCACAACGCGCAGTCCGAGATTCTGCCGCGCGGCGGGATCGATGCTCACGCCAGGTACTGTGCTCGCGGCCCCCGCCTCGTCGGCATATTTGGGCTGGGTCTTCATTCCCATCGACGAGAGCGAGTTGGGATTATCGTAGTGCTCGGCCGGCACCATCGGATCGTACCAGTAGAGAACCTTGCGTGCCGTTTGGGCCGATCCGGCTGCGGATTCCGGTCCGCCACGCTGGCCAATCCAATAGCCCCCGCCGCCCGCAACCAATGCGATTGCCAATACACCAGCGCCCCAACGCGCGGCCTGTTTCGCGTGCCAAGTCATGGCCGCACCCCCTCATCCCTAATTGGCCCATAGGTAAAATTGATCCGGATCGCGTCGCGCGCGACATCGGCCTCGCGCGCCAGCGCATCGACCTCGGCTTCGGCGAGAGCCAGCGACGAAAGCAGCGCGCTGCCGAGATCGAGTTTGCCCGCGGCATAGCTCGCCATGTCGAGTTCAGCCCGGCGCTTGGCGAGCGGCACCAGGGTATTTCGTGCGTTCATCAGTCGCTGATGATGCATGACATGGTCGGCGAGATCGCCATCGAGCGCGGCGACCAATTCGCGTTCCCCCGCACTGCGCATCAGCCGGGCCTGCTCGGCTTCGCTGACCCGCGCGGCGATCTTCGGATCCTGGCGGTGCCTGGCGAAGAGCGGCAGGTCGATGCTGACACCAACCGACACCAGGTCGCCAAACTCGGGATCGCGGCGGCCATAGGAGGTGCTGACCCGCCAGTCGGGCCGCTTGTCGGCGCGAGCAAGTTCGGTATCCGCGTCGGCGGTGCCGATACCGGCATCAAGCGCCTTTAGACGCGGAAGCTCGGACATTCCCACCATCAGCCGGGCACGATCGACTTCCAACGACGGCGGATCGCCTGAGACGTCAGCTTGCGGATCACCCGTAAACCGCGCCAGCCTCGCCTGCGCCTTGGCGACATCGGCTGTAAGCTCGCTGCGCCGGTCGCTCACCGCAGCACGTAGCTGCTCTGGTTCGAGCGCCGCGCTGGGCCGCGCCGAACCGGAAGCCAGCCTCGCCGACACCGTTGCCTGAAGATCGCCGAGGCTCTGATCCAAAGCCTGCAACTGCGCGAGCCGCCGTTTTGCATAATAGAGATCGACCCAGGCCAGCGCCGTCTCGAGCCGGACATTCTGCGCCTCGATCGCAACCCCTGCCTCGGCGATGCCGATATCGGCCTGCGCACGCTCCCGCTGGGCACGGCGCTTGGCCGGATTAGGGAACTGCTGACTAAGACCAATGGTCGTCATGGTGAAGTCGTTGCGGCTGAAGCTCCCGGCAGTGGGGCCGGAAACCGGAAATCCCTGAACACCGAGGTCAATCGTGGGATCGGGCAGTCTGCCGGCGGCAATCGCGGCTGAACGTGTGGCATCGACCCCGGCTGTGCTTGCCCGGAGCGACGGCGCCTCGCGCACGGCGCGTTGAAGCGCGGCATCGAACGTCAGAGGTTCGGCCAGTGCAACTCCCGGGATCGTCGCGAGCAGCGACGCCAGAATCGTCAAGCGCACAATCATTCGCATGTGGGTCTCCTGATCAGCGGGCCAGGACCGATGCGCGAAAACGCGTCCGGATAAACGGGCGCCGGCGAAGGGGGCAGACTTCGCCGGCGCCACGCGCCCGGCCGTGTTTATTATCGGCTATCGGCCAGGCAATCGCCTTAGCCGGCCGATGGAGCCTTGGGCTTGCCGTGCATGTCCATCATGCAATCGGCTGCGCTCATCTTCATCATGTCGCAGTTGCAATTCGCGACTTCGGAACCGCGATCCTTGACCCAGACGCGAACCTGTGAAGGCACGTTGGACTTGTTCGGTCCGAACGTGGGACGGGACTGCCATTCCCAATGGCCGCCGGCATTGTCATGAGCGGAGGCCACGGATGCGCCTGCGAGGGCCGCCGCAACAGCGGCGAGCGTGAAAATCGTCTTCATGTGAAATTCCTTGGTTGAACTGTCAGAAGGCACGCGACGAACATGAGGGTTCGCCGCGGACCGCTAGGGTTCAGCCAAGGCGTGCGGGTGGTTCAGGTTCCGGACCGATATTGCGGCCCACCAGCGGTGATACGGGCGCAAGTCGAGGGGCAATCGCGCGATATACCGACGATACGCCGGACGACAGTGTCGGCAACAGTGCCACTGGCACGGCACAACCCATCTTGGCGATGCAATCTGGCGTCATGCCCTTGCAGGGCATCCCGGATTCCGGTTGTTGCTTGGCGAGACCCATCATTTGCGCGCATTCAGGGCTCATCTGCGCCATAGATGTTGCTTGCTCGGCCTTCTCGACCGGCATGACATGCGCAAACGCCGCTTCCTGGCCCAAGAGGCCCAGCAATGCTCCCAGGAGCAGAGCCAAAGAAAACCAGCGCTTCATCGTGTCCTTATCGGCCCAGATCGTCCAACAGTCAATTCGGCGCTGCGCCAGACGAAGTTACACCCGGCATGAATCTGGTCCAAAATAGCCCAATCAGGGCGACTGTCGCAAAGCCCGCACCTGCAAAAAATGTCGAATTCGCGCCTAATCTATCCCACAGCAGGCCCGCCAAAAGACTAGCGACCAGCATCGCGAGGCCACTTGCCAAATTGAAAAGGCCGTAAGCCGAGCCGCGCAAGGCAGGTGCTGCCCGATCAGCGACAAGTTTTGCCATCAGCCCCTGCGTCAGGGCCATGTGCAGGCCCCACAGAGCAATGCCGATGAATGCACCGACCAATCCGGGCCACAACACCAAGACCAGGTCAGCGAGGATCAGGAAGGCAAGCCCCCACCCAAGCAGCATCTGCGCGGGATATTTGTCCGAGGCGATGCCGGCAGGATAAGCGCCAAGGGCATAGACGACGTTCATGACGACGAGCACGGCAGGCGCAAAGGTCAGCGGCAAACCCTCACCCGACGCCTTGAGGATCAGAAAGGCTTCGCTGAATCGGGCAAGAGCGAACACCACCCCGATTGCCACGACGGTCCAGAATGATCGATCGAGCTTCTTCAGATCGGCAAACGCGATTGGCGGGCACACGAGGTCTTGCTGTGCATGATCACGCGGTTCTTTGACGCCGAAGATGACGCAGAGAACTGCGAGCACCGCTGGGATCAGCGCGATCCAGAAGACGTGGCGCATGTCGTCGGCAAACAACGCCATCAGCGCCATGGCCAGAAGCGGCCCGGCGAAAGCTCCGATCGTATCGAGCGACTGGCGCAGACCGAAGGCCCGCCCGCGAATGGCCTGGGGTGTGACATCGGCAACCAGCGCATCGCGCGGGGCTCCGCGCAGGCCCTTGCCGATCCGGTCGGCAAAGCGCGCACCGAGCACTACCGACGCCGAGCCGGCCAAGGCGAAGAATGGCTTGCTCAAGGCGCCCAACCCATAGCCCAGCAGGATCAGCGGCTTGCGCCGCCCGATCCGGTCCGAGATGTAGCCGGAGAACACTTTGCTGATCGAAGCGGTCGCCTCGGCAATGCCATCGATCAGCCCGACCATGGCGACGCTGACGCCGAGCGTCGTCGTCAGGAACAGCGGCAGCAGCGCGTGGACGATCTCGGAGGACAGGTCCATGAACAGGCTGACCAGGCCCAACATCCAGACGGTGCGCCGCACGGCGAGCAGGCTGGGTTTCATGGGCTAGGCTCCGGGTCGGGTTCGAACCGCCCGAACGCCAGCGCCAGACTAGGCAGGACCAGCAGGTTGAGCAACATCGAGGTGATCAATCCGCCCAGGATCACGACCGCCATCGGTCCCTCGACCTCGCGTCCCGGATCGCCCATGCCGACCGCGAGCGGCAACAGGCCGAGCGCGGTAACGAGCGAAGTCATGACGATCGGCACCAGCCGATCGCAGGCGCCCTCGATCGCCGTGGAGACATTCCACGCGCGCCCATCGACCACGACCAGGTGCTCAAAATGCGCAATCATCATGATCGAATTGCGGAGCGTGATGCCAGCGAGCGTCACGAAGCCGATGAGGGCACCGAGCGACAGTTGCCCGCCGGTTAGCAGCACCGCCAGCACGCCGCCGACCATGGCGAAGGGCAGATTGGCGAGCACCAGCAGCAGGTTGCGCCAGTTGCGGGTCACCACCGACAGCAGCAGGATCACGCCGACGGCAGCGATCAGCGTGTTGACCAGCAGATTGCGCTTTGCCTCGGTTTGCGCCTGGGCGGTGCCCGCGAAGGTGACATAGGTGCCGGCGGGCAGCTTGACCTTAGCGGCGATCCGCACCCTGGCGGTCGCGACGAACCCCGCAACCTCGCTGTCGGCGACATTGGCGGTTACGGTCTGGAGCCGGCGCGCGCCTTCGTGGCGGACCTGATAGCGGCCCGAAGAAGGGACGATGTCGGCCAGCTGCGCCAAGGGAACGAAAGTACCCGAAGGCGTCCTGATCGGCAGGCTGTCAATGCGCGAGGGATCGTCGCGATCGGCCTGGTCGATGAGTGCGATGACGTTGAAGGCACGGTCGCCCTCATAGGTCTGGCCGACGACATCGCCCTGATAGGCGGTGCGCACCGCGTCGAGCACCTCGACCGGATTGAGTCCCCAACGCGCCAGATCGGCCGGGCGCAGCTTGACCCCGAGTTGTGGCAGTCCCGGCGGCGCGAGCAACTGCACGTCGCCTGCGCCGGGGATGTGCTGCAGGATGACGGCGATCTCGGCCGCCTTGGCGTCAAGCACGTCGAGGTCGTCCCCAAAAATGTTGACGGCAACAGGCGCGGTGGTGCCCGACAGCGTCTCCTCCACTCGCTCGGTCAGGAAAGTCTTCAGCGCCATGTTCGCGCCGGCAAAGCCGCTGAGCGTCTGCCTGATCCGGCCCTGAACCGCCTCTGCCTCCTCGCCGCCGAGTGGCACGAGGTCGATGTCGAATTCGCTGTAGTGCGGCCCCCAGATGTCGTCGGATTTCTGTGCCCGGCCGGCGCGCTGCGACACCGAGCGCACCTCGGGGATGCGGCGCAGCGCCTCGCTGACGCGCGCGCCGAGCGTCAGCGACTGATCGAGCGAGGTGCCCGGCGCCGCCGACATGTGGAGAATATAATGCCCCTCCTTCAGTTCGGGGATGAAGCTCGCCGAAAAGAACGGCAGCGCGGCGCAGCCGACCACGATCAGCATGGTCGCGCCAATCACGACCCGCTTCACCCGGCCGATCATCGGTGCCAACAGCGCCGCATAGCGCCCGCGGCTGAAGCGGGCGACGGGCGGATCGTCGGTCTCGTGGTGCTGGCCCGACAGCCACATCATGCCAAGTGCGGGCGTCACGGTGAGCGCGACCGCCAGCGACGCAAGCACCGCGAGGATATAGGCATAGCCCATCGGCGCGAACAGACGCCCGGCAATACCCGGCAGCGCGATGACCGGCAGGAACACCAGAATGACCGCGAGCGTCGCATAGACGACCGCGCTGCGCACCTCGAACACCGCATCGATTACGACGACCGCCCTCGACCGGGGCACATCGAGCGACTGATTTTCGCGCAAGCGGCGGATGATGTTCTCGACCCCGATCACGGCGTCGTCGACAACCTCGCCGATCGCGATCGCGAGACCGCCGAGCGTCATCGTGTTGAGCGTGATGCCGAACCAGCCAAGCAGCAGCGTCGCGGTCAGCAGCGACAGCGGGATGGCGGTGCAGGCGATCGCGGCGGTGCGCAGGTTGAACAGAAACAGGAATAGCACGACCACCACCAGCACACCGCCAAGCAGCAGCGAGTGCCGGATATTCGCGAGCGCGGTTCCGATGAAGTTGGCAGGCCGGAACAGCTCCGCGTGCAGCTCAATCCCCTGAGCGGCGAGTGCTGGCTTGAGGTCTGCCAGCGCGGCATCGACCGCGCGGGTGACGGTCAGCGTGTCGGCGCCATATTGCTGGGTGACGTTGATGATGACGCCGGGCCTGCCCATGATCGCCGCCGCGCCGATCGGCGGTTCGGGCGCTTCAACGACGTCGGCGACATCGCCGAGCCTGACCCGTCCGGTCGGCAATGAGGCCACCACGGTGCGGGCGAGAGCCTGCGGATCAAGCACCTGGCCCTCGCTCTGAAGGACGATCCGCTGGTTTTTTGTATCGATCACGCCCGCGCCTCGCAGGCCGGTGGCGTTGCGCGCCGCTGCCAGCACGTCGTTGGTGGCGACGCTGTAGCGCAGCAGCCGCTCGGGATGGAGCTGGATCTGGATCGAGCGGGTCTCGCCGCCGAACACGGTGGCGTCGGCGACGCCGGGGACGGCGAGCAGGTTGCGGCGGATCGTCCATTCCGCCGCTGTGTGCAAAGCCATCAGCGACTGGTGCTGGGAGGTCAGCCCGAATACCAGGATCGTGCTGGTCGAGGTCGTCAGTGGCGACAAGGCCGGCGCCGCAACCCCTTGTGGCAGCGCCTGCGACACCGATGCCAGCCGTTCGGACGCGAGCTGGCGATCGAGATAGATGTCGCTGCCGGGCGCGAAGACCAGCGTGATCGCCGACAGTCCCTGGATCGAACTCGATCGGACCGACTGGACGCCATTGAGCCCTGTGACCGCGGCCTCAATCGGCCGGGTGACGAGCAGTTCGACCTGCTCGGGCGACAGGCCCGGCGCCTCGGTCTGGATCGTCACCTGGGGCGGTGCAAATTCCGGAAAGACGCCGTAATTGGCGCGCCCAAGGCTCAAAATGCCATAGGCAACCAAGAGGCAGGCGAGCGCGACGACGATGCCGCGATAGCGCACCGCAAAGCCGATCAGCGCGGCCTGCAGCCCGGTCGATCGGGCCATGCTCAATCTCCGTCGCTCTCGATGGGTGCCTGCGAACGCAGTTCCTCGGACAGCAGTAATTGCGCGCCCTGGGTCGCGACCACCGTGCCAGCCACCGGGTCGCGGACGATATAATTCCCTGCAGCGTCATGCAGATCGGTGGCGATGACAGTACGAACGAACGCGCCATCCTGCCGACGGCGATAGATCCACGCCTTGCCCTGCCAGTTGACCACCGCACCCGCTGGCACCGTGGCCCCTCCGGCGCTGCCGGAGCTTGGCAACAGCGCGGTCACATTCATTCCGGGCACCAATCCGCTCGATCCCGTCACGACATAATAGGCGCCGCGTCCCGGCACGCGCGGATCGGCACGCGCGGCGGCGCCAACCAACCGGGCAGATGCGCGAATACCCCCATCGCCGACAATGGCGATTGTCGGCGATGGCGCGCTGGCATCGGTTGGCAATGCCACCTGCAAGAGCATCGCGCGCCGGGCCACGATCGAGGCAACGAGCGCGGAGCCCGGCGTCAGCGCCGACCCGAATTCCTGGCGCGCGCTGGCGATCGTCGTGGCCGCCTGCGCCTCGGCGGCCTCGGCGCTCGCCAGATCGGCGGCATAACTCGCCCGTGCGGCTTCAAGCTGTGCGAGCGAGGCGTTCTGGGCATCGGCATAGAGCCGGCGCGTGCGTTCGAGCCCCGCTTTGGAGGCCCCCGCCCGCGCCCGCGCCGCTGAAACCTGCGCCGTGCCGACCGCCCAGGCATTGGCGAGGTCCGTCAGCCGGGCCGTGTCCACGACGCTCGCGAACATCGGCGTCGTCGGCGCCGCGTCGCTGGCCGCCAATGGCGCGGCGACAATCCCGCTGCGAGCGAGAGTTGCGGCGTCGATCCGCAGTACCGTCTGGCCGTGATCGGTGAACACACGTTGCGGCGTCGCCACCGGGCGTTCGCGCTCCGCTTCGGCCTCGGCTTCCCCGCGCGCTTCCCGGACCGCCCACGCGGCGGCCGAGATCAGCAGGACTGCGGCCACAATTGCCAGGATGATCCGAAATTTGGGAGCGATCGTCATGGCGCGGTCCTGTCGCGGGTTTGGGCGGCGGGAAGCGCCTGAGTGAAGATGGGAACGTGCAATGCGTCCTCGAGTTGGCCGAGGGCGAAGCGCTGCGCGACCCGCGCCTGGAGCAATGCATCCTGGCCAGCGGCATATTCGAGATCGCCCGTCAGCAGCCCGACATGATCGATTGCGCCGGCGCGAAAGACCCGTGCGTTGCGCGCCTTGCGGTCGGCCTGCCCGGCGGCGAGCGCGTTTGCTGCGCCAAGGCTAGCGCTGGCGGTTCGATAGGCAGCGATGGCGCGATCGATGTCACCGATGACTTGTGCCTGGAGCGCCGTAAAATTGGCCGCTGCCTCACGGCGGCGCGCTTCGGCTTCCGCGATCGGGCCGCCATTAGCGTTGAAGATCGGCAGGTCGGCCTGGATGCTCAACGCGAACTTGTTGTCGCCTTGGTCATATTGATAGCCCGGTCCGATCGAAAGATTGGGGAAGCGGTTCGCGAGCTGAAGTTTGAGCGCCGCTTCACTGGCGGCGTAGCGGGCAAGGCTTGCCTGAATGTCGCTGCGCGTGGTCAGTGCGATCCGGCGCAAGGTGGTGAAGTCTGCCGGTGGCGGAGCATCCGTGATGGCCGCGTAGTCCAGCCGGACGCCGTCGAGCGCACGCACCGGAACGCCGATCGCGGTGGCCAAGGATACCCGCGCATCGGCGACATCACGCGCTGTATCCGATACCGCCAGGACCGCAGCATCACGGCTTGCTCGCTCGCGGCTGGCATCGAGCGAGGATACCTCACCCAGCGCGAGGCGGCGCTCGACAAAGCCGGTCAGATCGACTTGGAGGTCGCGGCGCTGCGCGACCAGCGTGGCGCGCCGTTCGGCACTCCACAGCGCCACCATCGCCGAGCGCACTCGGCCTCGGACCAGCCAGCTCGCACTGTCGATATCGAACCGCGCCGCCTCGGCCAGCGCCTTCGCCTCGGCGGTTCGCGCCTCGCGCTTGCCGAACAGTTCGAGCAGCAGGTTGATCGTGGTCCCTATCGTCCAGGCGGTCGGGTTAGCGTTGGTCGCATTGAACTGCGGCGTCAGGTTGAACGAAGGATTGGGTCGCTGCGCTGCCGTTCGGATGGCAGCTTCCGCCACGGCAAGCCGCGCGTCGGTCACTTCCATGTCGGGATGAAAAAACACCGCTGCGAGCGTCAGGCGGTGCAGGTCCCACGGCGCCGTTGCGGTGGTGGGCGCATCGGACGCAGCGAGGAACGCCTGGAGCCTGGGATCATCCAGCGAGCGGGCATCCAGCGCGGCCGCGCTGATTTCCGGAACGATCGGTCTTGAAGGTACTGAAGCGCAGCTAGTCAATAGAAGGCTCAGCAAGGCAGCCGCCCGCCCACTCCCCTTGTGTAACCGTGCCTGCATCGTTGTCGGCGTCCCCAATCGCTGGAGACTCGCTATCGGAACCCAAGCTGACGCGAGGCTGACGGCCGATCAGATTATCGCGACGGACCAGAGGCAAATGCTTGCCGTCAGCCTCGCGTCAGGTCTGTGTTACAGGCACTGGTTAGCGGACGCGGAGTCGGATCATGAGAGTGCTGCTCGTTGAGGATAATCGCGCGATGCGCGAAACGATCGCCGAGCATCTGCGGGTTTGCGGCTTCGCGGTCGATATGGTCGGTCAAGGTGAAGAGGCGCTGGCGGCCGCGGCGGTTGCGGCCTACGACGCGGTCATTCTCGATCTCGGATTGCCTGACATGGATGGCGTGGACGTTCTGCGGGAATTGCGACGGTCTCGCGGAACACACATACCTGCCCTCATTCTGACCGCGCGCGACGGAATCGCGGACCGGGTTGGCGGCCTCGATGCGGGAGCCGACGATTATATCCTCAAACCGTTCGACCTCACCGAACTCGAGGCGCGGTTGCGGGCCGTCCTTCGTCGACCGGGCACCCGGCGCGACGTTATCTATCAATATGGCGACCTCTCCTTCGATCCTGCCTCGCGATCGGCGAAGGTCTTGGACACCGCCTTGGACCTGACCCGGCGCGAGGCCTCGGTTCTCGAAGAATTGATCCGCGCCGGTGGGCGGATCGTCGTGAAGGATGCGCTCGAGGAACGTGTCTATGGCTTCGATGACGAGGTCGGTTCGAACGCTCTTGAGGCTTCGGTCTCGCGGCTGCGACGCAAATTGCTGACCGCTAGGTCCGATGTACGTATCGAGGCAGCGCGTGGCATCGGTTATCGCCTGCAACCGGGGCACGGACTGTGAGACAATCGCTCGGAAGCCTCCGCGGACGGCTCGTCGCGGGAATGCTCCTCATGTTCTCGCTGGGACTTGGTGGAGCTTTTGCTCTGGACCCGATCGACCGCCAGGCACAGGCAATCGCCGGCAGAGACGTTTTCCTCTTCCGGGACCCGTATCAGGACATGCTGATACTGTCGGTGTACAGTGCTGGCGCGATCCTGCTGATTTGGCTGGTGAGCGGTTGGAGTCTTCGTCACCTTGCCTCGGCCTCGCGCGAAGCGGCGATTGTTGGGCCAGGAAGCCCAGGTGCCCGCATCTCGACGGAGCGCCTTCCACAAGAGATTCGTCCGCTGGTGGGTGCGATCAACGACGCCCTTGATCGGCTGACCGAAGCCTATCAGGCCGAACAGCGCTTTGTCGCCGATGCCGCGCACGAACTGCGCACCCCGCTCGCCGTGCTCAGCCTTCATCTCCAGCGCGCCAAGCTGGGAGGGACGCTCGACTGGAATACGATCGACCATGACGTCGAACAACTGAACAGGCTTGTCGGCCAATTGCTCGATCTGGCCCGCAAGGAACATGCCCGTCAGACGGAAGTTCCGGGCGCCCGGCCCGTCGTCAATCTTTCGCGCCTGGCGCGCGAGGCGGCCGCAGCGGTCTTCCCGCTGGCAGATGGCGCAGGCCGCAAGCTTGCCGTGGACTTGCCCGAAACTCTGGCAGTGAGGGGCAACTCAGAGGATTTGCGCGACATGATCCGCAACCTTCTGGACAACGCGCTGATCCACGGTTGCGGTGAAATCCGACTGGTTGCGGGCGTTGATGCTGACACTGGCATTGGGCGATTGGTCTGCATCACAGTGAGCGACGAAGGGATCGGTGTGCCGGAAGCGCTTGGTGACACCGTGTTTGACCGTTTCCGCAAAGGCAGTTCCGAAAGCTCCGGCCATGGCCTCGGCCTCGCCATCGTCCGGGAGGTCGCACGTGGCCACGACGGAAATGTTGCCTTTGAACCGGGAAAGCCGTGCCGAATTAAGGTTACGCTACCGATTGCCAACGAGGCGGCCTCAGTCGCACATATAGGCGACGAACTTTGACAGCATGACGAAACCCTGTGTTCTCAGGCCAGCGAGCCCCGAGCGATCATCACGAGCAGGAGGATGCCGAGGGCGCCGCGATAGACGACGAACGGCCAGGCGGAGAAGCGCTCAAGGATCCGCATCAAGGCCCAGATGGCCACGAAGGCGGAGATCGAGGCCGTGAGCAGGCCGAGCGCCAGCACTGACCAACCATGCAGGTTGAGCCCTGCCCGATGGAGTTCCCACAGCTCCTTGAGCCCGGCAAGCGCGATCGCAGGGATACCCAACAAGAAGGAGAACCGCGCCGCCTCCTCGCGCTTGAAGCCAAGCGCCAAGGCGGCAGTCAGCGTCGAGCCGGATCGCGAGACGCCGGGAATGAGAGCACCGACCTGGGCGAGCCCGACCAGAAGCGCATCGACGAGCGTGGAACTTTCGACGCTACGGCGATGACGGGCCGTGATCTCTGTCAGCGCCATCAGGAACGCCATGCCAATACAGGCCCAGCCGATCACCGTGAGGCTGCGAAGCGGCGAAGCGCATTGATTGAGGATGGTGCTCAGCGCCGCGCCAGCGATCACGATGGGAAGGGTGGCGAGCCCGATGCGCAGCGTTAGCCGGAGGTCGGCGTCGTCAAAACGCCACTGGGTGATGGCCGAAACGGAGCCTCCCGCGAGCCGGACCACGTCCTGCCAAAAATAGCTGACCACCGCCACCAGGGCAGCAAGCTGCATTGCCGCCGAGAAAGCCGCGCCCGGATCGCGCCAGCCCAGCAGCGCAGGAACGACGCGCATATGCGCTGTCGAGGATATCGGGAGCAGCTCGGTTATCCCCTGGACCAGTCCCAGCCACGCGACCTTGGCATAACCGAGCGATACGAAACCGGTATCGACGCCAGGCGAGCATGGAGCGGTCATGGGCTATCTTTCCCTGGATGGAGCGGGCCGCGTCGGGACGCCCGCCGCCGATTATACGAGAAACCGAGAAATATCGCAGCGGCCATCGCAAGCTGGGTCAGGATCGACTGCCAGGTCGGGAAGATGCCGAGCATAGAAAGTCGGGGTGCGGCGGCCAGCGGTGCTATGTCGATGATGCCTGCCTCCTGGAGAGCGGCGACGCCCTTCCCGGCGAGGACGACTGTCAGTGCTGCCATCAGCCATGAACTGTAGGAAAAGAATTGGGCGATCGGCAGTTCGCGGCTGTAGCGCAGCATGCCCCAGGCGATCACGATCAGCAGCAGCACCGCGGTACCGGCCCCCGCGAGCAACGCGCCAGCATTCCCCTGCGCCCAGAGCGCGGCGTAGAACAGGATCGTCTCGAACACTTCGCGGTACACGACCACGAACGCGAGCCCACACAGGAGCCAGGCCGAGCGACCTGACAGCGCATGCGCCATCTTGTCCCTGATGTAGCGTTGCCATTGATCGGCTTGCGCCTTGCCGTGCATCCAGATTCCGACCGACAGCAGAACCACGGCAGCGAACAGCGAGCCGAACCCCTCGGTCAGCTCGCGGCTCGCGCCGCTGATCCCGATCGCATAGGTGGCGACGAACCAGGTGAAGAGGCCCGCCACGAGGGCACCGACCCATCCGCCATGGACATAGGGAAGGACCTCCGTCCGCTCTGCCTTTCGGAGAAAGGCGATCATGGCGACAACGATGAGCAGGGCTTCCAGTCCCTCGCGCAGCAGGATCGTCAACGCGCCCAGGAACGTCGAGACTTGGCTGGACGCGCTCGGCGCCAAAGCCGCTTCGGCATCGTCGAACAAGCCGTTGAGGACAAGCGCGCGGGTCGCGAGATCTTCCGCCGATACGCCTTGGTCGATCGCGGCGCGATATTCGCCCATCGCGCCTTCGATCCGGCTGAGCAATGTCGCATCGCGCGCGCCCAAGGTTGGCTCGACCGGCTCGAATCCGTCAAGATAGGCAGAGAGCGCGATCTCTTTGGCGGCGCGGCGATCCCCTTTTCGAAACGCGTCGAGGCTGGCCGCGAGCTTTTGCCGGACCAGCGTCAGCGAGGCAGGAGCCTGCGCGATCACTGCTTCCGGGTGACGGCGCAGATAGGCCATCACCGCCAATGCCGGCCGCTCGCCGATATTAGACGCAAGCCCGGCGGGGGTGAGCGAAACCAGTGTCTTGAGGTCGGGTATGCGCTGTCGCAGCGCGGGATCTGCTTTCCACAAGCGCTCGCCTTCGCGCACCTGAGCATCGGTAAAAGCAAAGCTCCCGGCGCGCAGCGCAAGCGCCCAGCGATCTTCGTTGGGAATATCCGTGAAGCTCTGCATGGCGGTGCCGTCAATGCCCTGGCCGATGACCTGATAGAGCGCGAATATGCTCCGCTGGCGGGCACGGGTCAGATCGGCGAAGGCGATCGGCGGCGTACTGAGCTTGGCCGCATTCGGGCCATGGCCATCGCCGGCCGTGCCGTGGCACGCGGCGCAGGTCGTCTGAAACAATACCTCGCCCCGCGCAAAGCTCGGCGGCGTGTCGGGGGCGAGCGGGACGGGATACGCTTGGAGGAGGTCTGCTGCCAGTCCATGCGCGAGTGTTGCGACTTCTTCCGGCGATCCCTTGCGGCCAATGACGACCTGGAGGTGTGCCGCGCCTGACATCAATGCCGCGCGCTGCGGTGTCGGCGGCAAGGTTGCGAGCCGCGCCGACACGGATGCCGCGAATTCGGTCATCTCGGCATATTCCGACGCCTTCTTGATCTGGCCTCCATCGACCGCGCCGCCATAGTCCACGGCCATATAGTCGAGCAGCCGCCAGGCGGTTTGCACGTCATTCGGGTTGGCTGCCGGTGCCGCGCTAAGCCCGGCCGGAGTCGTGACGAGCCACAAAAGCGCGGCAACCAAGGCGAGGACGCGATGAGCCGTTGCAGCTGGGAATCGGCGAAAAGGGAGGTAGGACATCGCTGCGCCTTACAACCTCCAGTGGCTGTAGAAGCAAGAGCTTTGCGAGTAGGTCGCAATAACAATTGTAAGGATGATTGGATACGCAGCCTGGAAGGCACGCCTGCTATGCCGCCTGCCGGGCAATCGCCTGAATGACGCGGCAGTCGGCGATCCGCTGGCGATCGCAATTCCGGCTCATCGCAGCCAGCTCATCGCGAAGGGCGGCGAGCTGTCCCAATCGTTCCTCTACCGCAGCGAGGTGACGAGACGCGATCGCCATCGCTTCCCCGCAATCCCGCCCTGGTTCGCTGGCGAGCGCAATGAGCGAACGAATCTCGTCGATCGAGAAGCCCAGCCTGCGGCCGTTACGAACGAAGTTGAGCCGTTCGACATCACGAAGCGCATAAGTGCGCCGACCGGACGCAGTCCGCACTGGCCGATCAAGCAATCCGATCTCCTCATAGAAGCGGATCGTCGTCACTTTGGTGGCGGTCGCGCGCGATAGCTCCCCGATCTGCATGCCGTTTTCGTCTCCAACTTCTTGCGAACGTATCGCATAACCCTTGCTTCTATAGTGACTGGAGATTGTACGGAAGCTTCATGACCGAATCGGCTTCCAACTCCTGCGCCTGTCATGGCGACGTGAAACGCGCGCAGTACGACCCTGCTTATCGAACCGCGCTGACGATCGTCGTCGTCCTCAATCTCGCCTTCGGCCTGTGCGAGCTGGTCGGTGGTTTCGTCGCCGACAGCCAGGCATTGAAGGCGGATTCGCTCGACTTCCTTGGAGATGGCTCGATCAGCCTGCTGGGCCTGATCGCGCTTGCATGGTCTGCCCGCGCCCGCGCCAGGGTGGCGCTCACGCAAGGGCTTTTCCTGGGCGCGCTGGGCATCGGCGTGATCGCGTTCGCGGTCTGGCGCGCGCTGCACGCAACCGTCCCGGAAGCGGAACTGATGGGCGGGATCGGTGTGGTGGCGCTTGCCGTCAACGTCACCGCAGCTTTGGTGCTCGCCCGCTTCCGCGAAGGCGACGCCAATGTGCAGGCAATCTGGCTGTTCAGCCGCAATGACGCCATCGCGAACATCGCCGTCATCGTCGCAGCCGGACTGGTTGCCGCGACGGGCAGCGCGTGGCCCGACCTCGTGGTCGCCGGCGTGATCGCCCTTCTGTTTCTCCATTCTGCCTATGAGATCGTCCGCAACGCGCGGTCCGAACTCAGCCGTACCCTCTGAATCCTTGAGTCCTATGCGGTCATTTTCGACCCCCTTACCTGCGCAATCGTCGCGGTCGTCCTCACCTCAGCATCCGATATCCCGGCAGCTATGTGGAAGCCGTTGCCGCTGACCGGGCTCTCGCATTGGCGCGTGAGCAGGCGGCAGTCATGGACTATCTCGCGGCGCGACGAGGGCAGGTTTCAGCCCGCCCGGTCCACTTTGACCCCATAGAGTTCGAGGCGATGATCGACGAGGCGGTAGCCCAGCCTTTCCGAAATCGATCGCTGCAAGGCTTCCAGTTCCGGATCGACGAATTCGATCACCTTTCCGGTTTCTACGTCGATCATATGATCGTGATGAGAATCCGGCGCGGTTTCGTAGCGTGCTTTGCCGTCTCCGAAATCATGGCGTTCGAGGATACCGGCCTCTTCGAACAAACGAACGGTACGATAAACAGTCGCGATCGAAATCCCGGGATCCATGCTCGAGGCGCGCGCATAGATCGCTTCAACATTCGGATGATCGTCGGACTGAGAAATCGCTTGGGCAATCACCCGCCTCTGCTCGGTGATTCGTAGCCCTTTGGCGTTGCAGAGAGCCTCGACATCAATCGGTTGCTGCATGGACCTGTCCTGCTTGGTAAACGGCTCAGGCGCCCCCGCTTCCTGACCCACTTTCGCGGGATGGATGCCTCGCGGCCGCTCCGTGTTCACCAATGTCATTGATCCATATCAAACGTCGAAGCGGATCGCAAATGATAATGCTATTGCGAATTGTTCTCATATTCCCTAGTGAAGCCCGACTCGTAAGGGGGGAATATGAAAAGACTCGCATACCTGCTCGCGGCGACAGCCCTGTCGACCGCCACACCCGCGCTCGCAGATGACGCTTCGCTTCAAGCCGAAGTGGCTTCGTTGAAGGCACAAGTCGCGGCTCAGGCCGACGAGATCGCCCAGATCAAGGCCGAACTCCGCGCCTCCCACGCCCCTCAAGTTCTCGCAGCCCAGCAGTCCAGCGTACCCGCTGCTCCCACTAGCGCCGATACCGGCGCGGTTCCTGCGGCAACGGGTCCGGTCGGTGGCTCCGCAGCTTCATTGGCCGTCAACAACGCGGCTGGCGCTGGTCCAAATACAACAATCGGCGGCTATGGCGAAGTGAGCTACAACGCCTATGTCCATGACAGCAGCCGCAACCAGGCCGACCTCAAGCGCTTCGTCCTGTTCTTCGGCCACCGCTTCAACGACAAGCTCAGCCTGATGAGCGAGGTCGAGTTCGAACATGCTGTCACCAGTTCGAGCGACAAGGGCGAGGCCGAAATCGAGCAAGCCTATCTCAACTATGCTTTCAACCCGAGGCTGAACGTCAAGGCCGGCCTGTTCCTGATGCCGTTCGGCTTCATCAATCGCAACCACGAGCCGCCCGCCTTCTACGGCGTCGAGCGCAACGAGGTCGAGCGCCGCATCATCCCTTCGACCTGGCGCGAGGGCGGGGTGAGCGTCTGGGGCTCGACGCCGTTCGGTCTGACTTATGACTTTGGTGTCACCACCGGTTTCGATTTCGCCAAGCTCGACGATGCCAGCGCGCCGCTCCTGGCCACGCATCAGGAATTGCAGCTCGCCCATGCCGCCAATCTGTCGGTCTACGGTTCGCTGGAGTATGCGCCGACGCCCGGTGTGACGCTTGGCGGCGCGGTCTTCACCGGCAAGACCAGCCACGCCAATGCCGACCACAAAGCCGATCCGACCACTCCCGACTTCGCCGGAATTGGCGGACGCCTGACGTTGTGGGACGTTCATGCCAGGGTCCAGCGCTCGGGCTTCGACGTCGAAGCGCTTTATACGCGCGGCAGCTTCGCCAACAGCGCGGCGATCGACCAGGTCATTCTCGATTTCAACGCCACGAATGGAGCCAGTCGCCCGGTCCTGCCCTCATCGTTCTACGGCTGGCTGGTCCAGGGCGCCTATACCTTCGGCCTCGGCGGTGATGTCACCCTGTCGCCGTTCGTGCGCTACGAACGCTACGACACCCAGGCCCGCCTTCCGCTGGGGCTGATCGCCGATCCCGCCAACCGCGATCGGGTCTTCACCACCGGCGTCTCGTTCAAGCCGATCTCCGATGTCGTGGTGAAGTTCGACTATCAGAAATTCATCGAAAACAGCGCCAACGACCGGATCAACGTCGGGCTTGGTTATCAATTCTGACTTTGAAAGGACATCCATGCGAATTGGCGTCACCATCCGCGCGGCGGCGTTCGTTGCCGCGAGTGCATCGCTGTCATCAGCGGCTCACGCCGGCGAGCCCCTGTTCGGCTATATCTACACCACCGATACCCTGCCCAAGGGCAAGGTCGAGGTTGAGCAATGGGTAACCTTGCGCAACGAGAAGGTTGCCGGCAGCTTCAACCAGATCGACGAACGCACCGAGGTTGAATACGGCCTGACCGACAATCTCCAAGTCGCGCTCTATGCCGATGCCACCTGGGTCAAGGCCTACCATAACGGGCCTTTCGGACAAACCACACCGCCCGAACGGCTGGTGTATGACACGCCCGGGCCAGACGATCACTACGAGAACTCGCGTTTCACCGACGTCGCAGCGGAGGCGATCTGGCGCGTACGCAGCCCGCTGCTGCACAAGGACGGCATCGGCGTCGCACTCTATGTGGAGCCGAGTTGGGGTGCGCGGTTCCGCGAGGTCGAGACCAAGCTGATCCTCCAGAAGAACTTTCTCGACGATCGCCTGGTGATCGCCGCCAATGTCACCTACGCGCCAGAATACCGGCTGGTGCCCGATGACAACAATCCCGGCCATAACGGCTGGCAGGAGGAAACCGACACCAACATCGGAATCGGTGCCAGCTATCGCTTCGCGCCCAAATGGTCGGCGGCGGTGGAACTGAACAATGAGCGCGAGTTCAACAGCCTCAATTTCACGCATGAATCGAACAGCGCCTATTTCTTCGGGCCATCAATCCATTTCGGCGGGCGCAAGTTCTTCGCCACGCTCTCCTATCTGGAGCAGTTGCCTTGGGCAACAACGCATTCCGATTCCGTTGACGGTGCGATCGTCGGCTGCCACACCTATGACAATGACTTCGAACAGCGCCGCTTCCGCCTCAAGGTCGGCTATCTGTTCTGACGCAACACAAATATTCAGGATCGCAATCGTGAAACGATACACTCTTCTGTTTTCCGCTCTAGCGGCCCCCAGCGCCGTTCATGCCACCGTCTTCATGTCGCCCGAACAGGCGCAGGCAGTGATGTTCCCCGGCGAGGTGCTGCGGCCCGATCCTCGACAGCTCAGCGACGATCAGGTCAGCGCGATTCGCAAGGCGTCGGGTGAATCTCCCCTGCACCGCGACCTCAAGGTCTGGCGCGCTTCAAGCGGTGGCTGGTTCATCGTCGACGAGGTTGTCGGCAAACACGAATTCATCACCTTGGCTCTGGCGCTCGACGCCACTGGCGCAGTCAAGTCGGTCGAGATTCTGGACTATCGCGAGGCCTATGGCAGTCAGGTGCGCGATCCGCGTTGGCGCGCGCAATTCGCCGGCAAGCGGGCCGGGCAGTCGCTCCAACTCGGGCACGAGGTAAAGAACATCTCGGGCGCGACGCTCTCCTCCAAACATGTGACCGACGGCGTGCGCCGCCTGCTTGCGACCTATGCGATCGTCCTTGCCCACAACAGTTGATCTCGTCACGCGCTGTCGGCCGCTGCTCGGAACATTCGTCGAGATCACGACGCCCGACGGTCATGGCGAGGCGGTCAATGCCGCCTTCGACATGATCGCCCATATCCATGCCCGAATGTCGTTCCACGAACCGGCCAGCGACCTCGCCGCGATCCGCAATGCCCTGCCCGGCGAGCGCATCGCGGTTGACCAGGAAACCGTCGAAGTATTGCGAACCGCGCTCGCCCTCCACGAGGCGACGAACGGGCTGTTCGACATCGCGGTGGGCCGCAAGCTTGTTCGCCGCGGGTTCTTGCCCAGAGGTGATATCGGGCCGCTTAGGCAATTTGATGGAACCGCCGCCGACATCACGATCGAGGACGATAAGCATGTCAGCCTCAAGCGCCGCATGCTGGTCGATCTAGGCGGTATTGCCAAAGGCTACGCCGTTGACCGGGCGGTCGAAGTGATCGCCAGACAAGGGGTTCCCTTTGGCCTCGTCAATGCCGGCGGCGACCTGCGCGCCTTCGGGCCGATCGAATGGAACATCGGCCTGCGCGACGCGGATGATCTTGTGCGGTCCAGTATCACGATCCGTCATTGCGCCATGGCCAGTTCGGCCAACCTCGGCAATCGCCGTCGCTTGCGTGGCAGTCAACACACCCCGCACATCGGCAGGAACGGTCAACCAGTGCTAGCGGAGCAGCGAACGACGGTGATGGCCGAATGGTGCGTGATCGCCGATGCGATGACCAAGGTCGCCATGGTCGATCCCGATCTCGCCGATACCATCCTGTCAGAATTCAAGGGGCACATCTTGCGCGAAACATTGTCACTGGGAACCGCTTGATGCCACACCGCCGCACCGCGAAACTCGCATCCTGGCAAATCTGGCTGCTGACACTGAGCGGGGGTAGCCTCTGGCTGAGCGGTTCCGCCTGGCTGCTGCTCCATTACTTCGGCCAGACCAAGGGTGAGTTCGGACCCGAAATCAATCCGATAGAGCCGTGGATGATGAAACTGCACGGACTGGTGCTGATCCCTGCCTTGCTCAGCATCGGCGGCATGTTCGTCGCGCATATCCCCAAGGGTTGGACGCATCTGCACCAGCGCGTCGCGGGTATCGCGCTGTGCGCCATTCTTGGGTTGCTGATCATCAGTGGCTACATGCTCTATTACGTCGGGAGTGAGACCGTGCGGCCCTGGACAAGCATCGTCCACTGGTCAGTCGGGCTCGGCCTTCCCGTCATTTTTGTCTGGCACTACCTGAACGGCTTGCGCGCACGGCGGCGGGGACGGGCGAAGTGATCCCGATCTGAGCTGTTGAGCTGTGGAGCAACTATTCCATCCGCTTCGGCGCAGTCAGCTGCGCCGAAGCTTGCGGCTCACACGGCCTGATCGCTTTTTCATCCAGATGATCACACCGGTAACGGACAGCATGGTAACCAGCGCCCCGATCAGGCTCACGGCAATCCGGTATGGCAGGCCCCAGACCTCAGCCATATGGAGTGCCATGATCCAGTTCGTGAAGGTATTGGCACCGTTAGCTCCCCGCGGCAGATCGACCCTGCGCAGCGCTCCCGTATCGCTGTCGAAGGTGACTGCGGTCCGCCCGCCATCTTTCGTGAAATCGCGGGTCGATGTGAAACGATAGATATAAATGCCGGCGGCGGGCATGTGATAAAGCGCGCTGTCACCGTCATCGCTGATCAGGATATGACGCCGCGCCATCTCCCGCGCGGCAAGACGCCTGCCGGTCTCGACAGCAGCACCAAAATCGAGCTTGGGATGGAAGCGAGCCATTGGCAGGGGAACGAGCTGTTCGCGCATGTCGCTCGCACCGAACATCTTCATGACGGGCACATAGACAGGCGTCAGGTTGAATGCCACGCCCGACCAGGCAAACACCAGCAGCATCGGCCAGATCCACAAGCCACCCGCGCGGTGCAGGTCGAAGCTGATTTTGTACGGAGACGAGCTCCAACGGACGAGCCAGGACGGCTGCCAGCGCCGTCCCCAGTTACGCAACGCGATTGACCCGCCCACTGGAACTGCCCCCACCTTCCGTCGGACGCGTACCGGAAGGGTCAGGTAAAATCCGACGAAACTGTCAAAAGTCCAGATCAGCGCCGCGACCCCGAACGCCAGCGACCCATAGAGGCCAAGAGTCAGGCTGTAGTGCAGCCGATAGACGAAGGGCATCAGGTTGACGGCGCCCTGCCCGATGTCGCCCCATTTGCGGTGCCCCAGCTCCCGGCCCGTGTAGGGATCGATGAAGAGCTGATCCCAATACCTGGACCACGCCACCTGCGCATGGCTTTGCGGATCGATCCGCTCGACATAAAATGAGACGCTCCGGCCCCGTTCGAAATGCAGCGGTGTGCGATCAATGATCCCACCCGGGTAGCGCGCGAGCACGCGCCTCCGCAATTCGGTCGCGGCCAGCAAACGAGCGCCTTCAGAGGGCGCCGATACATGGAAAAGCCGCGGCGAAATCAAACCCTCGAGTTCGTCGTCGAACGCCAGGAATATCCCGGTAAACCCGGCCACCGCGAGAAACAGGGCGATGGTCAGGCCCGCCCAGCGATGGGCAATCACCCAGAACTGACGCCGCATCACCACGCCTCTTTGCAGCGGTCAGCATTGGTCGGCTGACGCCTGCCCATAAGGCAGGCATCTTGACGCGGGCCGTCCACGCGGAAATCAAGCTTCGGGAACATCCGCGATCACCAGCGATAGCCGATCGTCGCCTGGACGGTGCGGCGGTTGCCGTACCAGCACCAGCCGTAGTTGGCGTAGCAGCTTGTCAGATAGGCCTTGTCGAACAGGTTGGTCGCGTTGACCGCCACCGTGGCGCCGTTCAGGCGCGGACTGAGCTTGCCGAGATCATAGCGTACCAGCGCATCGAACAGGGTGTAGGCCGGCGTGTAGCGCGCGATGCCGTCGAAATAGACATCGGCGTAAACAGAATCGACGTGCCGGAGAGTGCCACCGATCGTGAGGCCCGTGGCTGGACCCGATTTCGGCGCCCATTCCAGATTGGCGGTGATGCCGCCCCGGCCAACCGTCGCCAGGCTCCGCCCGACCCTGGCAGGATCGACATCCTCCACATCCTTTACTCGCTGGCGGCTATAGGCGAGCTTGACGTTGAAACCGCGCGGCAGCGACCCGCTCGCCTCGACCTCGATACCCTCCGAGCGGACCTTGCCAACCTGGGCCGAGGTGAAATCCGGATAGGAGACGACGACATTGCTCTGCTCGATGCGGAACCACGCCCCGGTAATCAGAAAGTCCGTGCCGGGAAGCTGATATTTGGCCCCCGCCTCGATCTGCTTGCCGAGCGACGGTTTGGCGAGGCTACCATCGCGCAATTGCGCGGATTGCGGCTCGAACGAGGTCGAATAGCTGACATAGGGCGCGATCCCGATCGGGGTGACGTAGAGAGCGCCCGCCCGCCAGGTGAACTTGCGGTCATTCTGTCCCTGGCTGGCATTGGCTTGCCGCGCCCAGTCTTGCCGTCCACTCAGCGTCAGGCGCAGGCCGGCGACCGAAATCTGGTCCTGCGCATAGACCCCCGTCTGGCGCTGGCGGGTGTTCAGCGTGCCGCCGAATGCGTTTGGCACATCCTTGGGCGTGCGCGGCGTCGGCATCGTGCCATAGACCGGGTTGTAGACGTCGATCGGCGTCGCCGAACCGAAGGCATAGAGTTCGTCCGAATGCGCGACCTGCCGGTCCACACCGAACAACAGGCTGTGATGGAGCGGGCCGGTATCGAGCTTGCCCGTCAGTTGATTGTCGAAGGTCCAACTGTTGACATGTTCTTGCGTTGCATAGGAAGCGCGGTTGAACAGCCTGGGCGCGGGATTGCTGGCATCGACTGGCGAGCCGGCCGTATAGATGATCCCCAGCGCACTTTTCACATATTGATAGCGGCCCGAGGAGCGGAGCGCCCAACCGCCGCCAAAGTCATGCCGGACGATGTAGGTGGCGCCGGCCTGTTCGCGCGAGAAATAGTCGTTCGGCTCGCCGCCGTAGAATTTGGTCGAGATGCGGCCGGCGGGGTTGGCGATGAGTGTGCCCAGTGCCGGCCAGACGCCATAGTCTCCGTTGAGCGGATCGTGTGAATAGGCGGCCAGCACGGTGAGACTCGTCGGCGTGCCGGTGCCCAGCGTCACCGCGCCCGAGACCGTTTCGCGGCGGCGCTTGCCATAGCTTTGCTGCGTGTCCGCGCCATTGACGCTGCCATAGACCCGCCAGAGCGCCCCTTTGCCGATATGCCCGCCGAGGTCGGCGTCCGCCCGGTAGAGATTGTAGGTGCCGTAGGTGGCCGAGACCGCGCCGTAGAGATCACGATCGATCGGTAGCTTGCTGGATTCGGCGACGAGGCCACCAGGGCTCGATTGGCCATAGAGGACCGATGCCGGCCCCTTGATGACCTCAATTCGGTCGAGCCGCGACACATCGACCTGCGGCGACGCGTAGCCGGTCGCGCTGGTGAAAAGCTTGAGGCCATCGAGATAGACCGGTGCGTCGAAACCCCGAAGCTTGAACTGGTCATAGACCTCGGCCGCCGCACCGCGTTGTTCGGGCGTGACACCGGCAACGTAGCGTAGCGCCTGGTTGAGGTTGGCCAGACCAAGGTCCGCGACGTCGCCGCTGGTGATGACGCTGATCGACTGCGGCGTCTCCGCGACAGGGACGTCCGACTTGGTGCCAGCCCGACTCAAGACGCGCTGGCCGGTAACCACAATGTCGGCACGCTGATCGTCCGAGGCTTCAGCAGCGTAAGCCGGCGCACAGAGACAAGCCGCTACGGCCACGACAGCGCAGCTGCCAACGATACGATAATTCATATTCACCCCTGTTCCGGACAGATGCGCGTGTCGCATCCCCCATTCCCGGCCATCTCCTACCCACGCTGAAAGGCGCCGGGAGCCGTCGCGGCTCCCGGCTAAGTCTTCGATCACGCCGGGAGGAGAGAGGCGGGGCACCCATCGTTCATTCCGCAAAGCCGGCATGCGCGTCACTGGCACTCGCCTTTGCCATGCTCTCCTCATCCGCCCAGGCCCAGGACGCCGACGGCCTGTGGTGGGTCGAGCGC
The DNA here is from genome assembly GCA_028871475.1 of Sphingomonadales bacterium. Taxonomy (GTDB): domain Bacteria; phylum Pseudomonadota; class Alphaproteobacteria; order Sphingomonadales; family Sphingomonadaceae; genus Novosphingobium. The sequence goes on from JAGWMZ010000007.1 coordinate 33,606, forward strand.
GCCAATCAGATCACTGTCACCGCCACGCGCAGCGAAAAGAAGATTGAAGATGTTCCCGCGACTGTCACCGTCGTGACGGCCGACGGCATGGCTGACGCCATGGTCGCCGACATCAAGGACCTGGTGCGCTTCGAGCCCGGCGTATCGGTCAAGCGCTCACCCAGTCGGTTCACAGCGGCGGGATCGGGCAACGACGCCCGTGCCGGCGCCACCGGTTTCAATATCCGCGGACTCGACGGCAACCGCGTCCTCATCCAGGTCGATGGTATCCGTGTGCCCGACAGCTTCTCGTTCGGCGGCCAGAGCGTCGGGCGCGGCGACTATGTCGATCTCGGCCTGCTGAAATCGGTGGAAATCCTGCGCGGCCCCGCCTCGGCGCTCTATGGCAGCGACGGCCTGGCTGGTGCGGTGAGTTTCGTCACCGCCGATCCGCAGGATATCCTCGGGAAAACCCGCAATCTGGGCGGTAGCGTGCGGACATCCTATGATTCTGCCGAAAACCAGTTTTCCGAAAACGCGATGCTGGCCGGACGCAGCGGCGCCTGGTCGGGCCTCATCGCCTATACCCGCCGCGACGGCCACGAGCTGGACAACAAGGGGACCAACGACGCTGGCAACAGCACGCGCACCACGCCCAATCCTCAGGACACCTCGTCGAACGCGGTGCTGAGCAAGATTGTCTGGTCGCCCAATGGATCGACCCGCGTCCGCCTGACAGGCGATCATCTGGATGACCATGTCGCCACGCATGTGATCACGGCCAACACGGCGTCCAGCCTCGACACGCAGGCTCGCGACCGCACCGTTCGCGACCGGGTCAGCCTCGACTGGCATCAGCAGAACCTTGGCCCGATCGACGCGCTCAATCTCGCGATTTACTGGCAGAAGAGCGATAATCGCCAATTCTCGGCGGAACATCGCGCGACGCTTCCCGACCGGACCCGGCTCAACATCTTCACCAACCGGACCATTGGCGCATCGGCCGATTTTCATGCCGGCTTTGCGATCGGCCCGGTCGATCACAAGCTGATCTGGGGCGGCGACTACTCAACGACCCGGCAGGAGGGCATTCGGGACGGCACGGTGCCGCCTGCGGGAGAGTCCTTCCCGACCCGCGCCTTCCCGGTCACCGATTACACGCTGGCCGGGGCGTTCCTCGCCGACGAAATTGCAATCGCGGGTGGACGGCTGACGCTCTTCCCGGTCCTGCGCTTCGACCATTTCAGTCTCGACGCGCATGCCGATCCGGCAATCCCGAGCCTGACGGCATCGGACAAGCAGGGATCGCGGGTATCGCCCAAGATCGGTGCGGTCGTGAAGCTGTCGGACCATGTCCGCCTGTTCGCCAACTACGCGCAAGGATTCAAGGCCCCTGCCCCGAGCCAGATCAATCAGTTCTTCGAGAACCAGACCCAACGTTATCGCACATTACCCAACGCCGATCTCAAACCGGAAACCAGCGAGAGCTTCGAAGGAGGAGTCCGTCTGTCGAGCGAGGCGGTATCGCTCAGCGTGACCGGGTTTACCGGGCGCTATCGCAATTTCATCAGCCTGGAATCGGTCGGCGTCAGCCCGGCCGATGGCTTCCTGCTCTTTCAGAACATCAACCTCGCGCGGGTGAAGATTTCAGGAGCAGAAGCGCAGTTCTCGGCCCATTCCCGCAATGGCCTCTACGCCGACCTAGCGCTGTCCTATGCCACGGGCACGGTCAATCCCGGACTTGCCAGCGAAGCCGGACTGCTCAGCATCGATCCCGCCAAGCTGGTGATGGACGTCGGTTATCGCGACCCGAGGGGCTTGTTTGGCGGCCAGCTTATCATGACGCACAGTGCCGGTAAATCGTCGACCGACGTGCGCGCGGGCGGAGCCGCCAGCGGATGTTCCGCCAGCGCGGACTGCATCCGTCCTGAAGCGTTCACGATCCTGGATATGACGGCATTCGTGAAGCTGGGCGAACACCTCACCCTGCGCGCGGGGATCTTCAACCTGCTCGACACGAAATACACCTGGTGGAGCGACGTGCGCCCGCTTGCCGCCACACCCGCCAACACCGCCATCGCCGACAGCTACACCCAGCCAGGCCGCAATGTCAGCATCTCGCTGACGGCGCGCTTCTAGGCCCCGACACAATTCAAAGGATATGATCATGAGACATTTTGTACGCAATACCCTGGCGGCCGTGCTGATCCTGGCCGCCGTGCCGCTGCCCGCGCTCGCCGATGCCCCTCTCGCCGCGAGTCCGGCGGAGACGCAGCAGGCCAAATTCCAGTCGGACCGGCAGAATATTCTGGCCATGGCCGGCAACTACAAGGTCACGTTCGACTTCCGCGAGACCACGCCCTGGCAGACCGGTTACACGCCGATCCCCTCGAAAGTGACCAGCGGCCATGAATCTGTGCGCGTTATCGAGGATACGGGTCGCAAGATCATCCTCCAGCATCTTCTCGTCGTCGAGCAGGACGGCAAGACCCAGGTCGTCAAGCACTGGCGGCAGGACTGGACCTACGAACCGGAATCCGTGCTCACCTATGCGGGCCGAGGCCGCTGGACATTCGAACTCGTGCCCGAGAACCTGAGCAAGGGACGCTGGTCGCAGACCGTCTGGCAAACCGATGACAGCCCGCGCTATGGCGGATGGGGCGAATGGACAGTCGAGGGCGGCGTCCCGCGCTGGCGCTCGAACTGGACCTGGCGGCCACTTGCCCGGCGCGATGCCGTACGTCACCCGCCCTACGACCGTTACCGCGCGATCAACCGCCATTCGCCGACGCCAACGGGCTGGATCCACTGGCAGGACAATCTGAAGATGGGTCTGCGGGACGGCAAGCTGGCCCCCTTTGTCCAGGAGTCGGTGCTCAACACCTACGAGCGCGCCGCCGACTATAACATCGCCGCCGCCGACACCTATTGGTCGAAGACATCGGCCTATTGGGCAGAGGTCCGCAAGGCCTGGGACGAAACCATCCGCCAGCACGACGGTGTCACGGTCGCCGAAGTCGCCGACAGCGGGTCAGCGGGCGCCGAGGAGCTCATGACCATTGCCGACGATCTGGCCCAGGGCCGGGCCGATCAGGTGGGCGCAGTCCGCCGCGCACGGGCGGTGATCACGCGGGTAACCAGCCACTGAGGCGCTTTGCCCCAGGCCAGAACAGAAACATCAAAAAGGAAATTGCCGAATGTATGATTTTCTCGATCGCCCGGTCACCAGCCTTGATCATGGTGGGCGCTTTCTGGTCTGGTCGACGCGCAACTGGGTACAGGCCGCCGGGGACCGCAAATGTCCCGCCAGCGTGATCGCGAGAGCCTTTTCCAAATGGAACATGCTTTCGGGTTTACAGCCGTTCCTGCGCATGATGGCGCAGTTCAACCGGCATGGGCTGCACAATTTCCAGTTCTGCGCGCTGCCTTGCAATCATGTCTCCGAACATGAGGCGATCATCATCAGCCTTGTCTGCTCGCTGCGCGACAGCCGGCCCGACATGGTGAAGAGCACACTGGCGCTGCTGGTCGAGGAAGAGGCCATTGCCGATGTGATCGGCTCCTTGTCGGCTTTCGGACGGGCCATGGACGCGGCAGGCATCTACCCGGATCGTCCGGGCGCGAACTCGCCGTCCGAGACATCGCCGCAAGCCTGGCATCCGCCACACGAATGATCTCTTCGTCCGGCCGGCGAGGCTCTCAGCTCATTTCCATTGGGAGAAGGCGATGTACGCCTATGTCGATCATCCCGTCGAAAGCGTCTGCAACTGCGGCCGCTTTCTGCTCTGGGCAATGCGTGGTTGGGGCGACGCCATCGAACACAGCGTATGCCCACTGGCCGCGCTATCGCGAGGCTTCGCCGGTGCTTGCGCGCTTCACGTCCTGCCAGAATTTCACCTTGCCCTGGCGCTCATCAACAAGGACGGACGCGAACCGATCTCCCTTGCGCCGATGAACTGCCCCCATATCGTCGAACACGAAGCGGTTCTCCTCGCCCTCTGGCGAGATTTGTCGATCGGCGCATTCGACAACGTCAAAGCGACGCTCGCGCTGCTGGTCGCTCAGACCGCAGTCTCCCCCGTTTCCCGGGCAATGACCATGGTGACCGCCAAGCTGATTGCTGCCGGCTTCGATCTTTCCGGCCTCACTCCAACTCCGAAGAAAGAAATCAGATGATGAGCAATCGCCTCGTCGCGGCAGCCTCCCTCGCTCCCTCGGCCACACTGACGGTCGAGACAGTCCGATCGGTCCGCCACTGGAACGCCCATCTGTTCAGCTTTGCCATCACGCGTCCGCCGTCGTTCCGCTTTCGCTCTGGTGAATTCGTGATGGTCGGCCTGCCTTCGGGTGGCCGGCCACTGCTGCGCGCCTATTCCATCGCGAGTCCAGCCTATGCCGAAGAACTGGAATTCCTATCGATCAAGGTTCCAGATGGGCCGCTGACATCGCGCTTGCAGACGATCCAGCCCGACGACCCTGTGTTTCTTGGGAGAAAGCCGACCGGAACGCTGGTCGCCGACGCGCTAACACCGGGCAGCCGCTTGTTCCTGCTTTCCACCGGCACTGGCCTCGCGCCGTTTCTGTCGCTTATCCGCGACCCTGACATCTACGAACGGTTCGGGCAGGTGGTTGTGGCTCATTCGGCGCGGCAAGTCAGCGATCTCGCCTTCCGGATCGAACTTGAAAGCCAGTTGGCCGGTGACCCGCTGGTGCGGGACCAAGCGCTGCTGCAACTGAGTTACGTGCCAACCGTGACGCGGGAACCGTTCCGGACGCAAGGGCGCCTTTCTACGCTGATCGACGATGGCCGCCTGTTTGAGCGTCTCAAGGGCCCACGGCGCTTCGATCCAGCCATCGATCGCGTCATGATGTGCGGCAGCATGGCCATGATCCGGGATTTCTCGGCGCGGCTCAGTGCGCTGGGTTTTAAGGAAGGTTCGAATGCAAAACCCGGCCAATTCGTCGTAGAGCGGGCCTTCGTTGAATAGAGCCAGGGCACACGAACTGAACGACAACCTGGGATCAGAACTCGGGCGCGATACGGTCGCGCCCAACCGCTCGGCAAGCGCCATGGCTGCCAATCGAGCATAGAACGCCCGCTTTTGGGCGGGCCGCACTCCTACACGGTACGATCATCACCTGCGGGCCCCCGCCGTCAAGCCGGAAGCACGGGGAGCGAAGGTGCCCCGCCCGTTCCATGCCGAATTTGCCTGCATGACAGATCTTTGCAAGCAGCATTCCAACATTCTTCTTCACCTTTCCGGGAATCCCGGCGCCGACCGGCAAGTCACCGCGCATGAAGGAAAGGCAGAAACAATGATAAAAATTCAGGTCAAAATGGCCTGTTTTGTGTAAGGACAAGCAGCAATCAGAAGCGGTGGTTTAGCAAAGGCTTAATCTGAAAAACCTATATTGGTCCGGGAAATGCACGCGGAGGTCGATGCATAAAAAACAACAGGGCCTGGAAGAGACTTGCTCGGCTTACGCAACATCATCCTCGAAATGATTGCCAAGGGCGCCGATCTCAAGGCGACTATCGACTGCCTGTGCCTGGAAATCGAGACATTCGCGCCCGAGGTGATCTGCTCGGTCCTGACGGTCGATCGCGACGGCCTGCTCCACCCCCTCGCCGCACCTGGGTTGCCAGCCGATTACTGCGCGGGTCTCGACGGACTGCTGATCGGTCCCAATGTTGGCTCCTGCGGTAGCGCCGCCTATCTGCGCCAGCCGGTCATCGTGACTGACATTGCCAGCGATCCGCGCTGGTCCGACTTCAGGGACGCCGCGCTCCCGCTCGGCTTGCGGGCCTGCTGGTCGACTCCGATTTTCGGTGAAACCGAACAGGTCATCGGCACTTTCGCGCTGTACTGCCGTAGCCCGCGCGGACCGAGCGAAGCGGAACAAGCGATTGTCGATGCCTGTATTCACCTCTGCGCGATCGCGCTCGAACGTCATGAGCGTGTGCTGGAGCGCGAGCGCCGGGCAAATGGCGATCTCCTGACCGGGCTCGGCAACCGTTCCGCATTCGCGAATGTAATTTCGCAACTTCCTTGCGACAGGCCTGGTGCCTGGGCGCTGTTCATCCTCGACCTCGACAATCTGAAGGTCGTAAACGACGGCTTCGGGCACCATGCCGGCGACCAGCTCATCCAGGCCGCGGCAGCGCGAACCAGCAGCAGTGCCGCCCCCGACCGGGTTTTCCGGATCGGCGGGGATGAATTTGCCATCGTCGTGCAATCCCCGGCAGCCCTGGGTGATCTCGACCGTTTCGCCGCCCACATTCTCGATGCCCTGAGCCAGCCACTGGACTGCAACGGTCATGCGGTCGCGCCCAAGGCGACTATCGGCGGCGCGGTTCTGGGGCCAGGCGACCGAAGCGCCGAGGCTGTCCGGCAGAACGCTGACTTCGCGCTCTACCACGCCAAGGAAACGGGTCGCGGCGGCTTCGTGCGGTACTGGCCCGGCATCGACACCCGCATCATCCATCGGATCACGGCGATCAGAGACGTCGATGCAGCCCTGCGCGATGGCAGGCTCGAAGCGCATTATCAGCCAATCGTGCGGCTCGACACGCATGAGATCATCGCCATGGAAGCCTTGTGCCGACTGAGGATGGCCAATGGCGGCTTGCTTGCCGCGGCGGCATTTCGGGAAGCAACCGCCGACGTCAATGTCGCCTCGGAGCTGACGCAGCGCATGCTCGAAATCGTGGCGCGCGACCTCAAGCATTGGCATGATCGCTCGATTCCTCTCGAACATATCGGGATCAACGTCTCGCTTGCGGATTTCCACGGAGGGCAGCTCGACAAACAGATCACCTCGGCACTCGCAGCTCATGACCTTCCTCTCGAGCATCTGCTGATCGAAGTCACCGAAAGCGCCTATCCCGCGCTGCGGGACAAGGCGGTGCTGGAAGCAATCGAAGCGCTTCGGCGTAAAGGACTTAGGTTGGCGCTCGATGATTTCGGGACAGGTGGCGGACTCCTCATGCCACTGCTGACCATGCCGGTCGACATCATCAAGATCGACAAGGTGCTGGTCGACCGCCTCGCACCCGAAGGCGCCGGCGCCGCCGTTATCGGCGGCCTGCTGCACACGGCGCGCGAACTCGATATTCCGGTGATCGCCGAGGGGGTCGAGAATCAAATTCAGGCTGCCCACCTTGCCCAGTTGGGCTGTCGCCTCGGACAAGGATATTTCTTTTCCAGGCCACTGGACCGTGAAACCGCGACGGGCCTGCTGCTGGCGCAGAGGGACGGCGATATACCGAAACGCAGGAATATCGTCATCTAATCATCAAATTATGAGGCCAACCTCCTGCACATTGGAAGGTATCTCGCGCTGCGCCGGGCTCAACTGGAAGGCGTCTGCATCAATCCGAAGCCATGCACCCTGACCACCGGTGACACCGGCTGAATTGTCCTGGTGACCCCGGCCGTTCCGGCCCCTGCCGAGACCGGTATCGTCGGCGCGCCAAAGATGTCCTGACCAAAGCGGCGCTGCATATGGCGAGCCACACTCTGCGCGTAGCGTCGCTGCCGCCAGGCGGTCGGGCTGTGATAGACACCGATCGCTTTCCAGAAGTCGCCCGTGGACCGGAGCGCGGACAGGAATATCCATCGCGCCGCGCCGGCATTGAAGCAGGGATCATGCACCAGCCAGGCGCGGACGTCGGCCTGCGGTCGGCCAACCAGCGTGGAAATTCTCTTCACCCACCCGCTGTTGACCTGCAGGGGACCGAGATCCTGCGAGCCGTTGGTGTTGCCCACTTCAGCGCCGAGCCAGCCAGCCTCCTGGTCGCGCAGGCCCCAGAGGGTCTTTTCGAGCCACGGTCTGCCGTCGGCCACCTGGCGGATGCATTCGGCGATCCGGCCCTCACCCTCCCCTGAGCCCCGCGCCTGGGCCGGATTTGCCACAAGCAGGGCGAGACACGCGTAAACAGGCAAAACCAGGCTGCCGATGCGGGGCATGAAAATGGCGATACGCTCAATACAAATCATCATGGTCATCCTTGGCTGAGAATTTTCCCCATCAGCGATCAAAGCCGCGATCAGGTTGAGATTGGGGTTGCGGCTGCTGGTCTGGCTGGGCCCGAACCGGTTCGACTCGCGTGTCCGCCCGGGATGTGCGGCCGCGTTCCGGATCGGGGCCGGATCGGCGATCGAGTGCGGATTTCAGGATGCGGTCGAGAATATCGCCAATCCCGCGCGCACCTTCGGCGAGTCGCTCGCCAAGGCCATCGGGAGAGCGGTTGCGATCGAGCTGCCGTTCGAGGGCTTCGTCACGTCGCTCCTGCCGCGCGCGCTGCTGTTCCTCACGGGCCTGCTCCAAGCGACCGGCATGGCGGTCGGCATAGGCGCGCGCCGAATCCTTCCCCAGCCGCCCCAGCCCTTCAAGCGCGGAGGTTTTCTCGCCCGAGCGGCTCTCGAGTTTTTCGACAAGGCGCTTCTCGTCCTCAGTCCAGAGTTTCACGCCGAACCGGGCGCGGGTGATCGCGGTGTAGTAATTCTGGCCATTGACGAGCGGGGAACTCACCGGGGCCAGGACATAGACGCGGGCATAGGTCTTCGACTGCGCCGAATAGACGGTCTCGGCATAGCCATGATCCCAGGTCTTGTGCTCGGACAGGTCGACCTTCTGCACCCGGTCGCTGCGGTCCCAGCGGATTGTCGCCTGCGTGCCCTCCAACCGCTCGACGGTCCCCCGCTCGGCATTCTTGAGATCGAGTTCCTTGTTGACCAGACGCCATTGGATGCGGTCCCCCTCGGCGAGATCGCGCTCCTCGCGGTTGAACACGTTGATTTGGCGGGCGGCCCCCAGCCTTGGATCCCAGCGGATCATCCGGCCGTTCTCGTCGACGAGGCGGACGACCTGCCGGCCATTGGCTTCGCGCCCGGTACCGACGACGCGATATTCGGTGTCGCGCGCAATCCCGGCACCGGCGAGATCCCGCCCGAATGTCACCACCTGCCCGCCGGAATAGAAGCGGGCAAAATGCTTCTCGGAATCGGACATGCCCGCTGGAGTCAGCACCTGGAGCCGGGTCTCCTCGGCGGCAATGGCGCTTTCGGATTTGAGGGTTTCGCGGATCTTGGCATTGACCAGCAGCCGGGTGGCGTTTTCGAGCACGAGGATATTCGTGCTGGCCCGGCTCTCGGCGCCGAGCCGCGTCCATTCCGCCACCAGCCCCCGGGCCAGCGCTTCCGCGTCCCCACCGCTCACCACCTTGTCGAGCTTCGCCAGCGAGGCCGCATAGTCGCCGGAGCGCGCCGCGGTGACCGCGCCCTTCATTGCCCGGGTTTCCTGGCGCATCGATTCGGTGAGCTGGGCGGTGGGAAGGCCAAGCTTCTGAAGCAGCCAGAACGGCTTGCCCTGCTCGATCGCGCCGGTCTGCTTGTTGTCACCCAACAGGATCAGCCGCGCCCCTGTCTCGCGGCTGATCTCGAGCATGCGCAGCGCCTGCCGGTTGCCCAATTGCCCGGCCTCGTCGAGTACCAGGACATGCCGGTCGGTGATACCATGACCGCCACTCGCCAGCAGGCTGGCGACGGTCCGCGATTCCACGCCCGCACTTGCCCCAAGATTGGCGGCGGCGGATGATGTGGGGGCGAGCGCGATGAATTGTGTGCCCGGTTCGGCTGAGTCTTTCAGCGTCTGCACCAGCATCGACTTGCCCGCACCGGCGACGCCATGGAGCCCGGTTACCCGGTCGCGCGACAGGCCAAGCGACACCAAAGCCTGCTCCTGCGCGGGGGTGAGCCCGGCGTGCTCCAGCACTGTCAGCAGCCGGTCGGACGAGGCGATCGGCCGCGCATCGTCGAGCGCCAGCGCGAGCTGGCGGACCAGCGCCTGTTCAAGCCGGGCACTACGCCGCGTCGTTCGCCCCCGCGTCAGGGTCTGATCGCCGGTCTGCGTCCGGGTCGCCAGCAGCTTGCGGCGCGCCTCATGCTCGGTGATGAGCGGGCGGATATCGGACAGGCGTACCTCGCCGACATGCGAGGCGAGCGCATGCCGGTAGAGCGTCCCAAGGCTCGCCACCGCCTCGCGGGATTCTGCCTGGCGGATGCCGAACAGGGCGGCGCGGCTCGCCACGCCGCGCTCCGGGCCTTGCTCGGTGGCATGCTCGGGGTCTGATCTTTCCTCCCCCTTCCCGTCGGCCCGAGCCCGCACCTGCGCCAGTTCCTTGGCATAGGGCCTGGCGCGCTCGGTCCATCGCCCGTGCAAGTCCTCAAGCCCGACCTTCACCTTGGCGCCGCGGGTCTGGTAGAAGGATGCCCGCCGCGCGGCCTGCCCGCTCAGCCCGTGCTCCTTGGCGTGGGCATTGATCTGCTCGGCACGCTGCGACGTCTCGCGGATGAAGGCTTTGGGAACACTGGAAATCTCGAACAGGCCCTTGCGCGGATCGAAGTCGATCTCGAAACCCTGTTCTCGCAGGCCATGGGCGAGCTCGTTGCGGTAGACCTGCCCCGCGACCATCTGCTCGGCGTACATCGCCCGGCTTTCGAGGCTGGCCATGGGGGCATCGGCCACGTGGTTGGTCATGTTGAGGACGACGACATGGGTGTGAAGGTGGGGATCGAGCTCACGACTGGCATGTTCGGTGAAGCGCGCGAACAGGAGCCGACCGGTGGTCTCGTGGACGATCTCGCCATCCTCACGGCGGCGGAGCGCCGCATGTTCCTCGAGATAGGACAGCGCCGTGGTGACGGCACGCTCGTGCGCCGCGATGATCCTATCGTCTCCCGCCACCAGCGCCATGATCGACACCGACTTGGGGGCATTGACGGCAAAGTCCCAGCCGGGGTGGTGCTCGATCTCCCCATTGGCGCGGTGGCGGCCAAGCTGCTGCCCGGCGACACGCCCGGCGAGCAGTTCCTGGAAAGTATGGGGATCGACCGCCCCCGCGAGCCCCAATTCGCTGGCAAGCTTGCCGCCCCATTCGCTCGGTTCCTCGCCGCCCTTGGTGTAATAATCGCCGACCGTATAGTAGCGGGCGATATTGCCGGATGTGCCTTTGAGGCGGCGCGGATGGATCATGCCGGCCGCGCCTTCTTGGCCGGACCGTTCTCCCGGTCATAGACGTCGAGGTCGATTTTGGGGTGGCCACGCCGGGGGGCCAGCGTGAAATCCTGCGGCACCCGTTTCGGATCATCGGCTTCAGCTGTCACCGGCTGCGGAGGTGGTAACGGCGGGGACGGCGGCGCAGCCTCCACGGGGACTGGCGCGGTGGGCTCATCGCTCGGCGCTGGGGGAGCAAAGAGATCGGGTTGGCGCGCGCTATCCTCAGTCGGCTCCGGCTTGCGACCTTCCGAGTGCTTCTCGTCAACAGACTCGCGAGCATCGGCCGCGGCGTGGATTGCTTCGATGATGGCCTTGCCCTCATTGTCGCGGATCGGCGGCGTATCGCGCTCGATGAAAGCCTCGGCGATGCTGGCGACGGTGTTGAACCGGTCGTCGAACCGTACCACCGGCAGGTTGCGCCCGAACCGCAGGAAGCCGGAGAGGTTGGGTAGGTTGGTGACCTCGGTGTGCATGACCAGCGGGCGCGTCACCTGCATGCGGCTGAGGTTGACCCCATCGCGCATGTCGTTGACGCCGTAGGACATGCCCTCATTGGCCTCGACCTGCTCCACCTGGCCGAGGTTCTCCGAGACATGCTTGGCGGTGGGGGTGTCGTTGGCCCTGAGCGCCACCCAGGTCGAGCAATAGCCGGTGATCGCGGCGGCATCCTGGATGCCATAGGTCGCTTCCAATTGCGGGTAGGACTGGAACCCCAGGATTCCGCAGCCGCCATATTTGCGGGCGCGGGCGAGGAAGTCCGACAGCGACGGCAGTTTCTGGAGCGTCGGCAGTTCGTCGATGACGCAATAGAGACGGCGCTTGCGGTCGGGCGTCAGGCTCATGATCGCCGAGATGGCAATGTCGAGCCAGACCGTGATCAGGGGGCGCAGCGAAGGGAGCTGGTCGGCCTTCACCGTGATGAACAGCCAGTTGTCGCCATCCTCGTTCTGCACCCATTCGCGGATCGAGAGGCCTTTGCGGGTGTCGTCGAGATAGGAGAAGCTGCGCATCACCGAGGCGAGTTCGGCCTGGATGCCGGCTGAGGTCCGCTCCCCCTCGAGGCTGATGAAAGCCGCCGCATCGGTGCCGGCGGCGAAGGCAGCGAGATCCTTCAGCTTGGAGCGGAGCAGGCGGTCGAGCAGAACCGAGACCAGCATCTCGCCCTCACGGGCGAGCTTGCGCAGCACCGCCACCAGCGTGCCGCGCGCCGCCTTGGCCCAGAAGGGATCGCCGGTCTTGTCGGGGATCGTCGATTCCGCGATCTGGTCGTAATGATATTCGCGCGGGACATCCCCCCAGGGCGACCATTTGGCGGTACGCTTGTCGAGCGGATTGAGGATGATGTCCTGGCCCGGCCGGTAGAACTTCTCGACGAAAGTGCCAGCGGTATCATAGACGATCGCGCGCTTGCCCTCGGTACGGATGCCTTCGAGCATCTTGACGATGAGGTTGGTCTTGCCGGTGCCCGGCGCACCGCACAGCAGGATATGTTCGGGCTCGAAGGCATCGGGCATGGGCACGCCGCCGATCGAGAAGCTCCCCTTCTTCTGCCGCCACAGGATGCGCTTGATCTGGCGGACGGTGCCGAAACGGGCGCCGCGGATATATTCGTTGGAGCCCAGCCCTCGCCCCGTCCGGGTGAAGGAGAACCAGGCGCAGACGAGCGCGCCGAGCGCGAAGATTCCCGAGATCAGCGCGCCATGGATCAGATAGAGTTCGAAACTGTGCAGCGTCTTCTTGGCGAGCGCGGAGGCCACCAACCAGTCGGCCGAGGTCCAGTATTGCTGTCCCGCCGGGGTCTTGAACAGCACCGGATCGTTGGTCCCGCCGGCAGCATTGGCCTTGAAGGCGGCCTCGATCAACTTGGCGATTACGAAGCGCTGATAGGCAGTCGAGCATTCGAGCGCATACCAGATCATGCCCATCACCCAGAGGATCAGGCAGGCGACCACGGTCTGGAAGAAGACCTGGGTGGTCATCCGGACATTGTGGACGATGGCCTGTCCGCCGCGCGTCCAGGAGCCCAGCGTATCGTTGCGAAAGATGCTCATGACAGAATGTCCCGGTTGGCGCGGCGCGCGAGGAAGCGGACGAGGTCCCCCGGAAACAGGAGCGGCGAGAAGCCGAGGGGCCAGGGAATGATGGGGCGTGGCAGGGCTCGCTGACCTGCTTGCCGACCGGCGGCGGCGGATGTGTCGCGCACGCCGCTCACCGGTCCTGCTCCGGATCGAGCAGACCCCGGTCGCGCAGGATCGCCGAGGCATCGGCCATCCCCCGCTTGAGCACGTCGGGCGTGCGCTCGCCTACCGATGTGGCGAGGATCGTCAGGATCTGGATGCAGGTGGCGAGCAGTTCATCCTGCGAGGAATAGATGTAGCGCCCACGCGGATCGGCCGCCTGGGTCAGGACCGATCGGATGAAGTCGGAAAAGGAAAGATCGGCACCGGCTGCGCGGCGACTGAGGCGTTCGTAGAGGGTGTCATCCACCCGCACACTGACTCGATGCATGTCGTAGCTCCGCGATGGGAGCCCGACGACGAGAGTCATGAAGCGCTGTCCTTTTAGCGCTGGTTCCAAGAAAACTCAAGGAAATCGGCTGTCTTCCATGGCACCCGCGCCGAAATGGCAGGAATCCGGCCTGTATCGCGGCCGCCAGATGGTGTCGGAAGCCATGGGTGCCAGAACCCGTGTTCGGCGGGTGCCATGGCACCCAGCACAACCCCATGATTTACGGCGGTTTATCGCCGCAGCACCCGTGCGTACGGTGCATTACAATACGGCCACGGCCGTGCGTCTTTTCTTGCGCAGCGATTTCTCGCTGCGTTGCCTCGCACCGGAAGGGGCGCGGCCCTTTCCCGGCACGGGGAAGGCTCTTGTCTTCTCGCCGGCGGCACGCCGGCAGGCTCATCCCGACGCGGGAAAACAATCGGCAGTGACGTCATGATGCCTCCTCAAATTTGCCCCTGATCCGGGGGATTGCGAACGGTGCCAGTTCCCCCGATAGTGGGGACGGCGGGCAGACCATCTGTAAAGGATGATCGACATGCCCAAGATGACCGACAGAGAACGCCTCGCCGACCTCGAAGCGCGCCAGCGCAAGATGGTCGAGGAGGTGGAAAAGACGCGCCGCACACTACGCGGCAAATATGCGGCACTGGTTCCCGATCTTCCCGTCGAACAACTGACCGAACGCGAATTCCGCGATGTGCTGACCGCCACCATCCGGGTAGGCGGCGCAGCCGCCATTACCGCTCTCAAATCCCTGCCCGACGCAAGCAGCAACCCCTCATCCGCCCCCGCAACCAATCCAAAATCATCCCGCAGGGATGTCCCAGCGACGAGCATGGCGTAGCCACGCGCAGGAGGCCGGAGCCGCTTTTCGCGGCTTCGCTTCGCCGCCGCGACGGACCCGGGCCGAAGGTCCGGGCTCCGAGCGGGGGCGAACTCAACAGCAGCAAAAAAAGGGACCGGCCGGACGAATGCCCGACCGATCCCGTAGCGCTCCCTCACGCCGCAGCTTGGCTCCTGCGTTGATCCTTCAGGGCGAAGAAGCGTGCAGGGATGCGCTTCGCCCTCACCTCTCGCGCCAGATGCGACTGGAGCCCCGACCCTTCGCACACGATCGCTTCCACCGGGCGCAGGTTCAGGAGCTGCTCGTTCCGTGCGAACCCCGCCCGCTTGCCCAGCCGCCGGTCGAGGGTGAACGCGATGAGCATGGTCCCGCTCCGTGCCGCCCAGGCTGCCGCGATCGCGTCACACCCCTTGTCCTGCGCGGTCGTCGCGAGCACCATCCCCGGAATGCGCGCCTTCACCGCATCGAGCGTGTCCGTCAGCAGCGCGTGGTCCTCCCAGACCTGTCCGCCCGAGAAGATCACCACCGGTCCCTGCGGGCTATGCGCTTCCGCCTTCCTCATCCGACGTGCTGCGAGGAAGTCCGTCGCGGCGATCACCGAGGCGGTGCGCTTGGAGGAGACCAGCGATCCCTTCGGGCTCGACCATGGCCGCCCGGTCTCGGCCAGGTATGTCGCTGCCGCATAGTCGCGCATGCAGGCGACCGCTTCGCGCGCTTCGTCGAGGGACTGGCAGAGGAGCTGAGCTTCCTCCAGTTCCCCCATCATCACCTCGCTGCCGTCGGCGCCGTGCACCAGTTCTTTGATCTTGACAGCCGCCCGGTCGGCCTCGCTATCGAGTTGATCCGCGACCTTGTGGAAGCTGTGAACGATCCCCCAGGCAAGCCGCGCCGCCACGCTTTCCATCCGCGTGTCACGCAGCACGTCGAACATCGTGCGCACCAGCATTTCGGTAGCGAGCTGGGCTTCGGTCGCGTCCGGCATATCGGCGGTCAATTCCTCCTCACCGAACCCGATGCGGCTGGTCTCCTGGCCGCTCTCGAATGCCGCGCTGAAGCTGTCCGTCGTCGCCATGGTTTCTGCGGCGATGAGATCGGCGATTTCGGCGAAGTCACGGATCGTGCGGATACCCTTGGTCATGTCTGCCTCCTTGAATTGAGTTAAAAGAGGCATTTTCAAAGGCACGGGCTCTGAGCATCGGGGTCAAGGATCGCGAAGCGACCG
Organism: Sphingomonadales bacterium; assembly: GCA_028871475.1. GTDB lineage: Bacteria > Pseudomonadota > Alphaproteobacteria > Sphingomonadales > Sphingomonadaceae > Novosphingobium. The sequence continues at coordinate 49,220 of JAGWMZ010000007.1, forward strand.
CGTAGCGGCGATGGGGGTCACGATTTTCTTTGGCGCTGCGCAAACGCCCGAAACGGAGCACTACCGCCCGCCCGCCAAAGAAAGTGGTGGGGCCCCGTCGTCCTTGAGGCCGGTGCTGTCCCCGTGCCAAACTTGGACTTGTTGTAGAGAGAATTATACACCACCCCCGCCCCACGCACCCGAGGAACAACGCGGGCTCGATGCCCGTGTTGTGCCTGTTTGCGCCGACGCTGCGGCCCCGATCGCCTCCCTCGAATGAGCGACGAGCACACCATTCAGGCATCACAATCAGCGTGACAGGACAGGGATGCCGCTCCCCCCATGGCATAAAAATGGGCCGGCACGCGGCAATCACGTCCGGCCCAACATCGCTGCACTCAAGCGGAAATGCGGAGGCGGAACGACTCCGCCCCGCACCGGGAAGGAACGGTCAGGCCCGCATCCGCCGCACCGCGCTGTCGGCCACCTGATCCACCTTGCGGAAGGCATGGATCGGGACATTGGCCTGCCGCAAGGTCTGGTAGAGATTGGCCTGGAGTCCCGACCCTTCGCACAGCAACGCCTCAACCGGCTTCAGTTCGGCGAGCTTGCGGTTGCGGGTGAAGGCCGTCTTGCGGCCATTGCCGTAGAGGCCATAGGCGACCAGCGGTACGCTGTTCTCGCTCCGCGCCGCCCAGGCCGCCGCGATCGCGTCGGCCCCCTTGCGCTGCCCGGTCGTCACCAGTGTCATATGGGGAATGCGCTGCTTGATCTCGTCGAGCTTGGCCCAAAGTGTCTCCCAGTCGTGCCATTGGGCAGGCCCGGAAAAGACCACGATGGGGCCGCGTGGCATATGCTTTTCGCGGGTGGCAAGTTCGCGGGCGCGCAGGAAATCAAGCGCGGCGATCTGGCTCGCTGTCGAGGCCGACGATGCCCTGCTGCCCCGCGCCGCCGACCAGGGCCAGCCCGACTGGACGCGGTACATCTCGGCGGCATAGTCGCGCATGCATTCGATCGCCTCGCGCTGTTCGGCGACCGACTGACAGAGGATCTGCTTCTCCTCCATCTCGTTGTTGTAGACTTCGCTCATGTCGGGATGGCGGGCCATATCACCGACTTCCAGCGCCAGCGCATCCTCGCGCCGTTCGAGCTTGCCGGCGACGAAGTGGAAGCTGTTGACGAAGCCCCAGGCGATTTCTGCGGCGAGCGGTTCCAGCCTTGTCCCGGTAAACAGGTCGAAGATGGTGGCGATGATCCCGCCGCATTCGGCTTGCGCCGCGAAGGGCTCTGGCATCTCATGTTCGCCGGGCTGCTCGCCCAGCTGGACGATGGAAAGACCAAGCGGATCGCCGAACGCCGCCTGGAATTCAGGGGTTGCGGTCATTTCGGCGTAAAGTTCCTTGAGGTCGGGAAAGCGGCTGACGCTGCGCAGCGCTGGGGTAGTGGCCATGATGACGGGCTCCTGTTCGATTGATGAAGACAGAGGAAAAACGAAAAGGACCGGAGGCGCTGATGCACCCCCGGCCCTTCCTCAGATGCCGCTCAGGTCAGAACGGCAGGTCCTCGCCATCCTCGGCGCCGGCACCCGCACCCATCAGCGCGCCGTTGTTGCCCGCCGTGCTCTCGCCGAAGCCGTCCTGCGTGCGTTCGTCGTAGGACCGCTGCGACGTGCCGAAGCCACCCGCGAATTCGGCGCGCACCGTCTCGCGCCGCCAGGCGATGGTGTAGCCGCCGTCCTCGGTCGGGAACATCGCCACCGGCAGCGGCTCGGGCAGGCCCGGATCATCGACCGAACCCGCGAGGAAGGCTTCCCCGGTCTTCTTCGAGAAGGCTTCCCACAGCGCCCCGATCTGGACCCAGCGGCGGGCGACATTGAGCGCGAGGATCTCATAGACCGGCGCGCGGTCGCTCATGCTTTCGACCTTGCGCAGACCGATGCGGGGCAGGTCGATGGTGCGCGTTGCGATGGAACCGGTCAGACGGCCGTTCACGTTCCGGATTTCACCAATGTTCATGATCTTAACTCCTTGACGATGTCGCTCTCGAACCATTTCTTCGCGACACCCTCTTCAACCCTCCTCTTCTCTGTGGTCCCGACCCTGCCGCTTGCCGGACCTGCCGGACCGGGGCGCTGCCTCACCGCCCACGCTCACGCCCCGCGATTTTCCCCGAGCAGGGGACATCCCATTCGCATCCCAAAGCCTCGCCGTACCTTCCCCCCGTTCGGCAAAGAAACGCACACGTCTCCTTCCCTCCCCCGCGCAATCCGCGCGCGCACGCCGATCACCCTCTCGATGAAAACGCCCAGCCCGATCGCGCCACGGCAGGGATATAAGTCCCGCAAGGGATCGAGACCCGCGCAGCGGGGCTCGAGGCGCAGCCCATTAGCCCGGTGCCCGCGCAGCGGGCAGCCGCCCCCATGCCATCTCCCGCCCCGACGCCGGATCGCAACTCACACCGCCGTCGCCGGCCGGCCTGCTCATCCGGGCATGGCGACAATCCAGGTGAACGCTTGCTGCAGGCGGCGTTCAGGAATGTGGCATCGAAGATGAACTATACCTGTTCATCGGCACGACCGTCGGAGGAAGGGAACAGGAGATGACCGGCAAATACTTTATGGCTGCGGCTCTGGCAGCGAGCGTTGCTAGCCTCATTCTTCCCTCGGCCGCCTCGGCGCAGGATCGCGATTATGACGGCTGGGGTCGCGGCGACGCCTACTATCAGAATGACGACGGATGGCGCCAGCGCAGCGATTATGCCCGCTATGATGGGTATGACCGGGGCTATTACGCCGATGACGGCTATGCGCCGCGCTATAACTACCGCAGGTCGCACGACCGGCGGTGTCATCGGGACGGCACGACTGGGGCAGTCATCGGCGCGCTGGCAGGTGGCCTGATCGGCAACGGCATCGCCGGTCGCGGTGATCGAACCCTGGGGGCGATCCTGGGTGCCGGCGCAGGCGCACTTGCCGGGCGGGCGATCGAACGGTCTGGCAACAGATGTTGACCCTGCCGCTACAGCAGGAGGCGGTCATGCCGTATTCACATCAATTCGGGCAATTCTTCAGGGCTTGGGGAGGACTTCAGATGGCACGCACAACGATGTTTGCAGTCGCGCTCGCGACAGCCGCAGCCAGCGCGGCGCTCCCGAGCGCCGCTGCGGCACAGACATATTTCAGTTTCTCGGTCGGCACGGAGCATCGCGGCTATCGGCCTCCGGTCTACTATCAGCCCGGCTACTATTATGACGAGGACGCCCGCGCTGCCTGGATCGCGCGCCAGCGTTGGGAAGAACGCCGGCGCTGCGAGGAACGGGAACGCTGGGAGCGTGAAGAGGCACGCCGCCGCTACTGGCAGCACGAATATTGGGAGCATCATCGCTGGCACCACGACGATGATGAGGACGACGATGATTGAGATTCGCTGATGGCGCCCTCACACTTCAGCTTGCGGAAAGACGTCCACATAGCCGAAGCAGCGCGGGATCAGCTTTGACAGCGCCGCGCCCCTATGCGCCAAATAGCATGTTCCCATGCTCAGAGCCCCTTCCCCCGTCCGGGCGCGGGAGCTGCACGCGCGCCGACGCTGCTGACTTCAGCCGGTGATCGGTCCGATCCAGGTCAGCGAGAGCCGGTTGGAACCGGATAATTGGCCTTCGACCACGACCTGGCTGCCATCCCAGGCCGCTAGATCCTCTGAAGTCACGAGATAGAACAGGCTGCCGTCGGATGTTTCGAGGACGGTGCTGCGGCCGTTGAGACGGAGCTGGCCTGTCATGCGGCGATAGGAATTGTTGTTGTGCGATGCCATTATTGCCGCCCGGAACGGGAGAAGATTGGCTGGCGAGAAGGCGGATTGGTGGCTGAGGAAGCGACTCGTTGCTCGATCATCCTCTCCCTCTCGGGCGGCACGACACGATGTTCAAGCCTGTTCGCATCGAACCCGAAGCTTTCCGGTCCCCATAAGCCCTGGATGACCGGAGCTGCCCGTACATCGCTGTGGCCACCTGCTATTCTGCCGTGACGATCGCAACTGCGGAAATCGGCCGCGCATGGCGTCCTTGTATCACCCGAAGCCGGAATGATAGGCACAGAACGCGGCACCGGGGGCCGCAGCCAAAATGCTGCAGAGGACGGCTTTGTCGGATTTGACGAAACAACGGATCGTGGCGCTTGCGCTTTGGCTTTTGGTCGGCGGCGGAGCCATTCTGGCCGCATGGCTGGGCAGATAGAAGAGGTCGTCCCAGTAGCAGATCGAGGCTGGCCTATACGGCTAAGCCGCCTTCCCCCATGGCTCGGCAGCGGACAAGCCGGTGACGCGACCTAGCTGCTTCAGGCAATCAATCAAGCATGGCCCCTAACCTCGGCTTGCGCAGCCAACTGCACAGGACGGTACGATCCCAAGACTCCGAGCAGGCGGGCTTCGGCGCGATCCAGATCATCGACCGTCTCGAAGACCTCGCTGGTATAGGCCCCGCGCGCAAAGTGGTCGCCATCGTGCGGCACCATCGCCGCATAGTCTGCCGGCCAGCGGCAAAGCAGCAGCCACGGCCAGCCCTGCGCGGAGGGCGCGTAGCGCGCAAAGACGATATCGTCACCGCGCAGCGCCGACGGGCGGTGGTCGAACAGGCCGGGCACAACCGGAGCGGAGCGTTCCTGGTCGAGGAAGGCCATCATTTCCGCATGTTCGGCTGCGGTCTCGAGTATGATGGGATAATAGCGTCCAAGTGGAAGACTTCGCGAAGCAAAGATCGGTGGAATATCGATCAGGAGCACGTCCGGCATCGTAGCCAATGGCCGCGCGTATAGGCTCCGTCGTGCGGCGAGATGGTCAGTAAGGCGCATGATCCCTTGCCAATCGTGCTCGGCCGTATGGCCGGTCAAGGTGAATTAAGGCCACAATGGCCTGATCGCAGCGCGAAGCGGGAAACCACCGCCCGCAAAACCGGAAATTGCCCCCCGTCAGGCCGCGAGGCGGTCGGCGGCGGCATTGAAGCGATCGAGCCATGTTCGCATCGGCTGCCGCTCCTCAAGTGGCACCAGGGCAGCGGCGTCTTGAAACGCTACGAGATCGGCAGGCGCATGCGCGACGATGTCGTCAATTTCGGCGGACGGCAGTAATCCTTCGGCCCGGATGAAATCCGTCATGGAGCCGGGGCGCGCTTCACGCCCGCGCAGGCCTCGGGTGCCTTTGCGCCACAGGCCTTCGACGGTGCGAAGCCGCGGCGCGGCGCGCGCCTCCATCAATATGATGAGGCGCAGATAATCGCGGGGCAGCTCGCGCACTTCGTCGGGCTTCATCCCCGTGCAGAAGAAGCAGGAGCTTGCGACCGGGACCGGGAGCCCCTCTCGCTGGATACGCTCCTTGCACGCCTCGCGGTCCCATCCCCATTCGCGCAAGGGATAGCGATATGTGAACAATACGCTGTCGATCCCATCGGCATGCGCGAAGCGCTGGCTATCGCGCAGGCCGCAATCGAATCCGATCAGGCGGACAACTTTCTGGCCTCGCGCCCAGGCCTCCCGTGCCGGCGTCCAGGCCTTGGTCCAGGCGTCCTGCGGGGCGATTTTCCACTTGGCCGAACACACCGACCTGCCAAACGCGATAGACGGCAAGGTTCCGTTGGTGAGGCAGTTTTCCAGCAGATCCGCATAGGGCGGCCAATGCTTGAAGCGCTTGGGGCGATAGCGAACCATCTCGTTCGGGATGCCATGGGTACCCATCCAGTCCCGGAAGATCGGGATGAACGATCTTGTTTGCGGACGCTCCGGCATGTCGGCGATCAGCACCATGTCGATGCGCTCGCGGCGGGCGGCCAGCTCGATGATCATGGCGGTCGAATCGACACCCGCGCCCCATGCGACAATCACAGGCGGAGGCATGTTCGGTTCGTGCATGGACATATATCCACGGTGGCGAGGTTCGGTCATTGCGCTATCCAGGGAAGAGGTCGTCGTCGAAAACCGCAGCGTCAGGACGTCCAGGGCGATGCCTGAATGGTTCGCGGAGACGACTGGACGAATGCTGGTCCTGCCCGATGGAATTCTCCATTGGACTGGCCAGCACTACAGCAGTTGCATTCGGCGGAGTTGGTCCCCCTCGGCGGAAGCGTTTCGCCGCCGCGGGCTCGAACCGGCGGGCGTCAGGCGACCAGAGCCATGACCCGCTCATCCCGCGCGGGCGCGCGGCTGGTGGTACGATAAGGCTGCAAAGGATCGCCCGTGCTCAGGATGAACTGGCGCACGCCGCTCTGCCGACGGATTTGCAGCGCCACCGCATAGGCGTGTTCGAAACTTGCCAACTGCCGGCGTCGGGGCGACAACAACGGTACAGGATCGGCGTTCGACATGCTGATCTCCACATGAATGTCCCTGCGCCATCCGAGGATGCGCGCAGCAATGGTCAACTGGCCCAGGAAGACTGGTCCTTCGGCAAGCGGCCGTCTGGATCGTGAACCTCCATCCGATCGGCGGCGGCCAGGTTCGAGTTGAAAATCACGAGGTTGGTGCCGCCTGGATGCCGGATCGAGGGAAAGAGGATGCCCTTGTGGCCATCCAAAATGACCTTGTCGGCCAGTACCCAGGATGGCGGTGTCTTCTTGTCGATCCGCACGATCCGCCGCCACGAGCAATCCCACTCCGCCCAGTCATCGGACCAATGGTCAGGATCGTAGCCGCCTGAAAGATCGACGATCCCGTCCACCGAGAGCAGGTAGCTGGCCAATGTCGCGGGCGGAACGATCGAGGAGTCCTGGGTGTATTCCTCCAACGCGGTCTGCGGTGCCCGCGCCAGATAAAGCGCTTCGACGCCAACCCGGTTGAAACGACCGCCTTCCGCTGCCGCACCCGCACCGCTCAGGGGCACGAAAGCCCATTTGGGCGTGAGGTAGCGATAGAAGACATCGTCGGGACCAAGCGTGGCGATTTTCACCCGCTGGCACCATTCTCAAGATCGCGCAGATGCGCCATCACCGCTTCGACATGCCCTTCGGCCACCAGTTCGGCGGCAGTCTTGTGATCATAGTCGGCGATGGGCTCATTACGGTACCAGAAGATCGCCTTGGAGACGTCACCGGTCAGCGTCGCCGCCGCGGAAATGACCCGAACCATCTCGCGGAGCTTATCCTGCAGGCGTTCGGAGGCCGGGTTGCGCATGGTGTTGCGATGGACGCCCGCGAGATTGGCGAGGCCCGCGACCTGGACCCCCAGCGCTGCGGAAAAACGCTTGGGCGAGATATAGGGCGTGCGCGGTTCCTGGAGGCTCTCGACGAACCCCGATATGGCGGTCGTTCGACGCTCTATCGATACGGCGGGCATGGCTGTCTCCTTTGATGACAAGTTTTCGCACATATTTTGCACATTTTCAAGTCCAGAGAACGCCCACTCAGGATGACACGCAAGCGCAAATCGCCATCAGCCCGATGGAGCGGCAGGCTCATCCACGAACGCAAGGTCGATGTGGCCGTCACAGACGACCATCGAGACCCGCCGTCCCGCGGGAATGAGCCAACGGATCTCTTCATGGACAACGTCGCGAATGCGCTCGAGGATCGCGGCATCTTCACCGCGCAGCAGGGTATTGGCGATCTGCCGCGCCTGAATCAGGAAATTGCGCTGCTGCGTCTGCCAACTGTCGTTGTCGACATCGTCGCACGCGCAGAAGCAGGCGGCTTCGAGCAGATCGGCAAGATCGTTGGGATCGATCGAACAACCGGGCGCCAAAAGAATCAGCGTCTCGTCGAGATCGGCCGACCAGCCATCGTCGGGCGCGATCAGGACTTCCGCTGGAAACGAACGGGTCGAGACGTCTGAACCGGGCGTGCGAGACGGGCTGATGGCAACATCGAGCATGATCGCCGCGACAGTTCCCGATTGCATCGTGTCAGGCAAAGCCTGCCCTTCCTCGTAGCGATGTGTCTGGCTTTCGGCCTCGACCCGGAACGAGAGGGCCGATATGCGCGGCAGGAGATCATACCAGCGGTAGCCTTCGAACGCGGGAACCTCGCGGACAAGCGCGCCGCCCAATATCTCTCCGGTCCGCAGAACGCGTGCGGCGCATTGCTCGATTGGCGGCTCGGCGTCAGGAAACAGGATCATCGGCGCGTCCACGACCCGCTCGCCGACAGGCAAGGAATTCCCGTCGGCCGTTCGCGGAAACCAGGCGAGAAGCCAGGCCTCGGCCTCGGGAAGGTTTATACCCAGTTCCCTCGCCCGCAGCCATTGGGCATGGGCCAGGCGATGACGGGCATGGTGGGCAATCGCCCGGAAAATCGCGCGCTCGGCGGCTTCGCGCAAATGGCCGAGCGCGGCATTCTGGACCATTTCCTTGCGGGCCGGGAGAACCAGTTGGAGGGCTGGTGCATCGACGATATCCACCCGCACATGCCAGCATTCGCAGGCATCGACCTCGCTGATGCTCGGCAAGGGGCAGACCACGGTCAACCCGTGGAAATTGATGCGCGGATAGTTCGACGGGATATGTCCGCGTTCGAGGAACACGCCGATGCTGCAGCCTTCCCAGTCCTCCACACGAACAGCGCCAGCGAGAAAATCGGCTCGCTTGAGCGCCTCGCCCTTGAACAGCACAGGCAGCGGATAGTGCCGGGCGGCATTGGCGGCGGCGACGGCGAGATCCTTGTCCCAGGCGTCGGGCATGCCGATCCGGATTTCGGTGCCGGTGTCGGCCGCCCAGGGCTCGACCGCGAGCGGCGCGCCGGACTCCCAGGCATCGGCCGCGATGACGACGCGCCAGCCATTGTCGGTGCCCCTTGCGCGGGAGCGGATTTCGACGGGGCGCCCGGCAAGACTGAACACGCCCATCCCGGCCGGATCCTCGCGATGCGTGATCGCATCGTTCCACCCCGAGTCGCCCAGCGTCACGAGCTTGGCCGGATCGGCGACACCCGACCCGTCATCACGGATTACGAGGATCGAACCCCCATCGTCCCCGGCAACATCGATCTCGACGCGGCTGGCGCCGGCCCGGCGGGCGTTTTGCAGCAGCTCGTTGAGGACGTCGGTCACGCTGTTGTTGAACAGGCGGCTGACCTTGCCGATCAGCGATTGGCCAACCGACGTGTGAATGCTGGCAGGAAGGGACATGGGGCTCTCCGCAATGGCGATGCAGCCGATTCCACGCCGCCACATCCGCCCCACCCCCTTCCCCTCACCGTCAAGCCGCAAGGCTCGGTGCCAGCTTGGTTTCGAGAAGGGCGGCGAAGCGCCGCCTGACGGCGTGGGCATCGGGATAGAGGTTCGCGAGGCCGTGACGGCGCAGCAGCTCTCCGCGGACCTCGGCGATCACCCCGGCTTCCGCCAATGTCGGCAGACGGGGCGGGCGTCCCTTCACGAAACGCAGGCCCTGCGGCATGGCCCCCTCCATCGCCCGACGCTCGGCAGCCTCACCCTTCGCTACTGCAATGTCACGGCGAAGGGATGGCGCCAGCAACCGCGGCGCGACATCAGCCAGCCAGCGTCTAGGCTGAAACGAAAAAGTCGAGGCCGCTTCCATGGCCACCAGGTGCTGGTAGAGTTCGTGATTGCCCGTAGCGCGGGTCGCGGCGGCAAGATCGGCGCCCGAGGCAAGAACACAAAAGGCGCAGGACAGGCGGGTGGAGCCGTGGCAGCGATAGGCTTCGTGCAACGGCAGATCATGCCGGTCGTGGCAGGCGAACACATCATCGGTGGACCAGTTGACTAGGGGGTGCCAGCTGATCATCCGGGTCTTCGCCGCATTGCCGGGTTTGGCAAAGCGGTCGTCGAGCCGGGATATCGGCGTGTTGTGGCGGGCGGTGCTTTCGGACCGGCGCAGGCCGATCACCGAGACAATGGTCTCCCCTCGGTAACGGCGCGCAAGCTCGGGTCCGATCACCTGAGCCTTGAGCTCCGAGGTACAGAATCGAAGGCTCGCCGAGGACCAGGGACCGATCATCTGGTAGAGTTCGAGATCTTCGTAACGGCGGCAGCCATTGGCGAAGCGCTGTTCCCAGCGTGCGACCATATCGCCGGCCCTGCGGCGCACGACGATGAGCGGCAGGCCAAGACGCTCGGCAACAGCCGCGACGGTCGAAGGCGTGGAACGCCATTCGGCGCGGCCCAAATCGGCATGGATAGCGACCCGCCGGGAGCGAGGATGCCCCAGCTGATCCAGCATGGCGGTCGCGGCAAACGCGCAGGCCGTGGAATCCTTGCCGCCCGACAGGTTGAAGGCAAACCACGCGCCCCGCGCTACCGCATCGAGAACCAGGCCGTCGATCGCGACCTCGGGAGCCGCACCGGCCAATGGCCGGGCGAATGATAATGGGATGTTCATCCGGCTTCTCCCCTGCGGAGTTCAGGGTCAGTTGACAGCCAGAAGGATGGATAGGGCCTGGCGGATCACATCGTCATCACCGCCATTGACGATGACCGCTTGGCGGTTGGTGGCGGTGACCGCCCTGGCCACGAGATCGAGCGGACGCTTGCGCAAGGGGTACTGGAATATCTGGCCGCGTTCGATCGTGACAAGATTGGTGCGAAGCAATCGCTTCAACCTGCGATATTCGAGTTCATGCGTCAGCAGATCGCCGACTTCGGCTTCGAGATCATGCTCAAGGGTCAGTCCCTGGAACGGGCGGATCGGACGGTTGGCCTTGAGCCAGGCGTTGACCTCGGCTTCGGTCCACCGTCCAAGCTGGCGGTAGAGATCGCAGCCGCCCTGCCCCTGATTGCGGGCGTCGAAAGCGCGCTCGCCGTCGATCCAGATTTCGGCGGTATAGGCGTTGGTCTCTTCCGACAATTTGGGGTTGTGGTTGATACGGCGCAGCTCGATTTTCACGGCGGGAACTCCCTCGGCACTCCCATCATCGGAAGCCCGCTTTCATTCCCCCTTTTCTTCTCAAGCAACCTTCACCCCCTCGGCCAACCCGCTGCGAGCACAGTCGGCAAGGGATCGGCAGATCAATTGGGTCTGATGACCTGTCGCGGTGAGTTGAAGCCTACCGGCCGAAGACTGGATCAGTAGCAAAGGCCGTGACGTCAGCACTCAGGGCCGCAGTCGCGAGTGCCACCAGTTCGCCACCCTTGTCGGGTGTGGCGAGGCCGGGGTCTGACCCCATCCGCCCGTCCGGGAAACGCTTCCGGAAATCACACGCCTCGCGAATGGGTCCGGTCGGCGCGATTTGCGGCGCGTAATTGGCGTGCTTGATCGCGGCCGGATAGGCCCATTGGGTGATCGCGATCTCGGACGGCGTGGCATGGCTACCGTGGCCGACCGGGAACTGGCGCTGCGCCAGTTCTGACACGCCAGCCAAATCCCACCAGTTCTTGAGCTTCAGCACAAAGCCGCGCGGCCGCCCGGCGAAGCTTGCCTCGGCATAGAGTTCGGAGAACGCCGCCTCGATCGTCGCGATATTGCCGCCGTGACCGTTGAGGAAATAGATGCGCTCGAAGCCGTGGCCGGCGAGCGAACGGACCCAATCGCCGATCGCGGCCATGAATGTCGAGGGACGGAGCGAGATCGTGCCGGGAAAACCCAGATGGTGCTGCGCCATGCCGATGTTGAATGTCGGCCCCACCAGCACATCCGCCGCCTTCTGCGCCTCATGCGCGATGATCTCGGGACAGAGCCAGTCGGTCCCGAGCAGCCCCGTTGGGCCGTGCTGTTCGTTGGACCCGATCGGTATCACGATGGTCCGCGAACGCTCCAGAAAGGCTTCGATCTCGGGCCAGGTCGACAAATGCAGCAGCATGAAAATCCTCAGAGGTGACGTGGATCCGGTCATAAGCGCAAAGCGCGCACCAATCACCCCCGGGCGACAAGCTCCGCGTTCGGCCGCGATTCCCCGACGGCCTGCGCCATCAGGAAGTGATCGGGGGATTTCGCGCAGGCCGGATCGGTGGCAGCGGCATTGCCCGTCAGCGCGAGCGCCTGGCAACGGCATCCGCCCCAATCGATCTCGCGCCGGTCGCAACTCCGGCAGAGGTCGGGCATCCAGTCTGTGCCACGATACCGGTTGAAGGCATCCGAGGTCGCCCAGATGTCCGCGAGCGAATGGTCACGGATCGATGGAAATGTGATGTCGGTCATGGTTTCGGCGGCATGGCAGGGCAGAACCTTGCCCGATGGCGTGATATTGAGGAACCGGTTGCCCCAGCCCCCCATGCAGGCCTTGGGACGCGCCGCGAAATAGTCCGGCACGACATAGTCGATGATCATGATGCCCTTCAGGCGCAGTCGCGCGGCTTCGACAACTGCGGTTGCTTGGTCGAGTTGATCGCGGCTCGGCAGCAAGGCCGCACGGTTGCGCAGGCCCCAGCCATAATATTGGGCATGGGCGATTTCGACGCGCGCGGACCCCAGCGCCTCTGCCATCGCGATCATTTCGCCGACGCGATCGACGTTATGGCTATGGATTACGAAGTTGGTCGTCAACGGCAGGCCGGCGCCCTTGATCCGGGTCGCCGCCGCCAGCTTCTTGTCATGGCCGCCCCGATAGCCGCCGATCCGCTCGGCATTGGCGGGATCGGAATCCTGAAAGCTGAGCTGGATATGATCGACCCCGGCATCGAGCAGCGCCGTCATCGCCTCGTCGGTCAGCAGCACGCCCGAGGTGATGATATTGGTATAGAGCCCCAATCCGGCGGCGTGGCGCACCAGCACCGGCAGGTCGCGCCTGACCATCGGCTCGCCGCCGGAGAAATGGATCTGGAGGATGCCAAGCGCAGCCGCCTCATCGAGGACGCGCAGCCAATCCCCGGTCGCCATCTCGGCGCTCGCGCGTTCGAGTTCCAGCGGGTTGGAACAATAGGGGCATTTAAGCGGGCAGCGGTGGGTCAGCTCGGCGAGGAGCGCCATGGGCGGCTCGGGGACGGCGATGCTCACAGCCTTATGACGCCCTTGTCCGCCATATCCTGGAGCAAGGTCACGACATCGGCCAGGATCAGATCGCGCGGCGCCTCGAACCGGGCCGCAAGTGTGTCCGCGATGGCGCTGATGGTGTGAACACCATCGATCAGCTTCAGGATTTCGACGGCGATCTCATCGGGTTGGAACAGTCTTTCGGGCGCGAGCAAAACCCAGGCATCTCGCACCTTGTCGAACCGGAATTTCACGCCGGCTCCGAAGCGCGGGACAGCATCTTCGCCGATCATGATTGCCCTGCCGGAACGAAGGCGCCGGGCGGGATCAGGCCGGGGGCGACATAGGCGAAGTACAATGCGTCGAGCTGCGACCACAGCACGTCGCATTTGAAGCGAAGCGCGGCCAGCACCTGCTGCTGCCGTTCCACCGTGTCGGCGTGCGTCCTGACGTAGGCGAGCGCGAATTCACTGTCCTGCGGCGCCTGGGTGAGGCGCGGCGTGAAATAGGCCAGCGTTTCCGGGGTGATCCAGGCATAGTTGGCGAGCATGCCCGATACCCGCTCGGCGATGATATTGGGCGAGAACATCTCGGTTAGCGAAGACGCGATAGCTTCGAGGACCGAGCGATCCCGAACGAAATGGACATAGGCGTCCACCGCGAAGCGGGTTGCCGGCAGGATCGCGACGGTACTTTCGACGAGCACCGGATCGAGGCCAACGCCCTCCGCCAGTTTGAGCCAGCGCGCCACCCCGCCCGGCGCCGACCCATCACCATCATGATCCACGAGCCGGCGGCGCCATTCGCGGCGCAGCTCAGCCGTTGGCAGGCGCGCGAGCAGTGTCGCGTCCTTGGCCGGTATCTGGCTCTGATAATAATAGCGATTGAGCGCCCAGGCTTGCACCTGGCCTTTGTCCAGCTTTCCGCCGTGCAGCAGGCGGTGGAACGGGTGCAGGTTGTGATAGCGCGTCGCCCCGATCTGGCGGAGTTCCGCTTCCAATTCATCGGGCAGAAGCAGCCGCGTGGTCACAGCGCGATCTCCATGCCGTCATGGGCGATTTCCCAGCCGGCAGCCTCCGCATCGGCGCGTTCGGGCGAATCATCGAGCAGGATCGGGTTCGAATTGTTCATATGGATGAAGATCTTCCGTCTGACATCGAGGTCGCGAAAAGCCGCCATGGTCCCGTCATCGCCGCTGACGCTCATATGCCCCATGCGGCGACCGGTCTTGGGTCCGAGACCCGCCAGGACCATCTCATCGTCCCGCCACAGCGTACCGTCGAAGAAGACGAGATCGGCGCCGCGCAACCGCTCGGCCAGAGCGGGCGTCATCGCCGCGCAACCAGGTATGAAAAACAGGCTGCGATGCCCGTCAGAAACCGCGGCGGCGACCGTCGTCTCGCTGACCTCAATCGCCGGCGCATCGCTGCCATCCTCGAGATAGAGCGGCACTTTGCCCGCAACCGCGAACAGCTCCACCGTCAGACCGGTGCCGAGCGCGACCGGCAACCCGAGGGGCACGACCTGCCGAGACACGATATCGCGCGCGAGCACCTCGAAGATCGGGTTGGCATCGAGGACGCTGTGGATCCGGTCCGTGGCCAGAAGCGTGAAAGGCTGGCGTTCGCGCAGCGTCAGCAGGCCGGCGATCACATCCACATCGCCGCCGGTCAGCACCACGCCCGCGATCGGGGACGAACGCAGGCCTTCGCGCGGATGCAGGCATGGCGTCTGCCCGATCTGCTGGCGCAGATCAGGGGACGCATTCAGCAGGAACCAGCGCTCGCCATCACCACTGACAGCGAGACTGGCCTGCGTGCGGGATATTGCTGCAGGATCATGCGCGCGGGCTCTGCGACAGGGCGCCGCGTTGGAATTCCATTGCGGGAAACCGCCGCCCGCCGCCGCCCCCAGGACGACGGCTTGCATGGAAGCTCAGGCCTTGATTTCAGCGCAGGCGTAGCAATTGATCTCGCAGCCCAGTGCGATTTCGACGATCTTGGGGGTTTTCCAGGCCATGCTTCTCTCCTTTTTGCGTCTGCGGCCTGGGGCTTCCGGGCTGCGGACGTTATCTGTTTCGCGAACAGGCTTTAAGCGGAGAGGGCATTTCAGGCAATGGTCCTTTGGACCAACGACACAAGCAACTCCCAAGCCGCGCACCGCGGCCGTGCATTGCGATTGTCATGGCCGGCACCGCCGCTTAACCGGAATGGATGAACGCCCGCCTCGCCGCCGAAGATGTCCAGGACGGATTGCCGATCCCCCGCCGCTATGTGGCAATTTTCGCGCTTTCCGCAGGGACAGCACTCGCCGTAGTCGACGGGACGATCGCCAATGTCGCGCTGCCGACGATCGCCCACGCGCTTCGCGTTCCGGCGAACGAGGCAGCCCACGTCGTTACGCTCTATCAGCTTGTCCTCGTCATGGCGCTGCTTCCGCTGTCCGCGCTCGGCGACAGGATCGGGCATCGCCGTCTGTACCAGTCGGGGCAGATGATCTTCGTCATCGCCACGCTCGCATGCGTCTTTGCGACAAGCTTGCCCCAACTGCTTTTTGCCCGCGCATTGCAGGGATTGGGGGCGGCGAGCGCGCTCAGCGTTTCCTCCGCGTTGATCAGGGCCGCCTATCCGGCGCGCCAGCTTGGCCGGGGCCTGGGTATCAACAGCATGATCGTGGCCAGCGCGGGAGCGCTGTCGCCCACGCTGGGCGGCATCATCCTGAGCGTGGCATCTTGGCAATGGGTCTTCGCCGCCCCGGTCCCGTTCGCACTCCTATCGCTTGCGGCTGGCTCGATCGCCTTGCCGAGCCCGAAGGCCATCCCCGGTCGATATGACCATGTCGGCGCGTTGCTCAGCGCGGCCACGTTTGCCTTACTCATATTGGGCTTGCAGGATTTGGCCTATGGTCGGGACATCCCGTCAGGAATTCTGAAGCTTGTGGCCGGAACGGTAGCCGCGGCAACCCTTATCCGGCAGCAATCGCGCGCAGAACGGCCGATCCTGCCGCTCGATCTGCTTCGCCAGGGTCGCCTCGCAATCCCGGTTGCCGGTCTGCTGCTGGCATTCATGGCGCAGATGATCCTGCTGGTCTCCCTGCCCTTCCGATTGCAGCATCGCGCCGGTTTCACGCCGGTCGAAATCGGCGCCACCTTGTCGCTCTGGCCGCTCACGCTGATCATCATCTCGCCGCTCGCGGGCATGTTGTCCGATCGCATATCCAATCGCCTGCTCGGCAACGTCGGCATGGCGATCGCCACGGCGGGCTTTGCCGCCATCGCGCTGCTGCCGGATCACATATCGCAACTCGACGCCAGTGTACGGATGGCGATCTGCGGCCTTGGGTTCGGACTGTTTCTGTCACCCAACGCCCGCACCATCATCGGCATGGCACCGCGAACGCGCGCGGCTGCCGCAGGCGGATTGATGGCGACCACCCGGCTGACTGGTCAGGCTTTGGGGGCCTCGATCGCTGGAGGGTTGTTGGCGCTCGGAACAGGCGACGGAGCGATACCGGCAGGCCTTGCAGCATTGGTCGCGTCGTTGATCGGGCTGGCATGTATCGTGCCAGCGAGGCGGGACTCGGCTTGAGCGGCAAGCATGAATGTCGCGAATACTGTGCTATGGTTCGACCTTCGACGACTCGGTTTGCCATATGTTCGCGGCGCGCATCCATTCAGCCATCGGGAAAGCCATGCGGAAACTCGACGACGAAGAGCAGGAACTGCTGGAGCAGCTCAATGCCGATCTCCCGACCGGGGCGCTGGTCGCAATGGTCCGCGATCTCGCTGAAGTCCTGACGAAGGAAGGCCTGGTCGTCAGGGCGCGTGTTGCCGAGACCGCTGCCGATCGGCTGGAACAGCTGGGCGCAGCCCGCGCAAATTGAGAACAGCAAAATCGACAGGAACTGACTTCCGGTGTGCTACTCTTTTGTCCGCCTGATTCCTTCCGATCAGCGAGCAGGCATTTGGCTGGATGGGTGCGGTCAGTGCCTCAGAAACCCTTCGATCGTCTCCTCGAACAACGGCCATAGATAGGCCAGCGCCGACATTACGGTAGCGAAGACCATGACGACCAGCGTTGTTCTGGCCGGGCGTTTGCGCGAACGCCGGGACTGCACGGCCAACCACATCCAGCCAGCGGCAACCGCGGCGATAGCGACCGGCGTGAGCCAGCCATAGACCCCGGCGAACCAGGCGATGATAGCGCCGAATGATCCCAGCATCGCAGCCGGAATCGCGAACGGAAGGACGCAGCAAACACCGCAGGCGAGCGCGGTGACAGAGGTAGCAACAGCGACGGCACCGACCGCGCGATTGTCCTGTTTGGTGGTATCGTCGGTCATGCGCCGCACCCACCAGTGCAGCCGCAGGCGGCAGATTGCGCGTCCCGTTCCTGGAACGACGCGAACAACAGCTCGGCGACTTCGCGCGCGTCTTCCGGCGCGGTGATCGCCAGCGTCACCGCATCCGATTGTTCGGTCACGTCGAAGGTCAGAAACGAACAGCATTGCCGCTCCTGCGCGGCCAACCGCTGGACATCGGCAAGAGCGGATGGCGCATAGTCGAGTTCGAGGTGGAGATCGCCGCGTCGCACGGCCCCGAGCGCTCTGGTATTGAGGTCGATGATCCATGCCATCCGCGCCTCAAAACCGGCTCCATCCAGCGTGCATGCAATCGGCACCGCGTCCGTCATTCCACCCATATTCACTCCTGCCAGTTCGCGCAGCCGAGCGGCCGCGATCATCGCTGGCCACGCTATACAAGTTGAAGTAACTTGAGGTTCAAGGTCAAATTTCGAGGCAAATATGGCAGGACACAAAATCGGCGCGCTCGCCAAGCGTACCGGCACCAACGCGGCAACGATCCGCTATTATGAAGGGATCGGCCTGCTGCCGCGCCCCGATCGTCAGGACGGCAATCAGCGTCGTTACGGCGAGGACGATGTTGGGCGGCTGACCTTCATCCGCCGCTGCCGCGATTTCGGATTCTCGATCGAACAGGTGCGGACCCTGTCATCGCTGGTCCAGGATCGATCGCGATCATGCCTCGAAGCACGAGACCTGGCACAGGGACATCTCGTCGCCATCCGCGCGAAGCTGCGAGAACTCAAGGCACTGGAGAAGAGCATCGCGCAGTTCGTCGAGGTCTGCGATGCCGAGTGCGTCGGCGGTCCGGGCCCCGATTGTGTGATCCTCGACGATCTGTCGGGGGCAAGGCCGATCGCCACTTCCTGCTGCGCGGCCGCCTGATGCCAACGATATTGGCGTATATCGGCGCCGCGCTCGCGGAGATCGGCGGTTGTTTCGCATTCTGGGCCTGGCTGCGGCTCGGCAAGTCGCCGTGGTGGATCGCACCCGGCATGGCGTCGCTGGCGTTGTTTGCCTGGCTGCTAACCCGAGTTGACAGCGACGCCGCAGGCCGTGCCTACGCAGCATATGGCGGTATCTATATTTGCGCGTCGCTGTTCTGGTTGTGGGCGGTCGAAGGCGTGCGACCGGATCGCTGGGATACCATCGGCGGGATCGTCTGCCTCGCGGGCACGGCCATCATTCTTCTCGGCCCACGCAGCACATAGGGGGAAGATCGTACCGTTCATCCGGTGCCTTGCCCTATGCGGCAATGGCCGGTGCTGCTCGGGCGGCTAGCGGATATCTGCCTACCAGGGGAAGGTCGGCAATGCGTCGATGGCGCAAGCATCGCAGTCGAACAGCAGATAGTCGCAGCCCTGCTCGCGCCCCAACGCCATCGCGGCAAGCAGTTCGGCCGGGATCTGCTCCCGATCAGATTCCTCCGCATCGCGGGTCGGGATGAACCAGCCATAGTGGGTCGATGCAACACCCAGCGGGCGGCTGGCCGGTTCGAGCAACGCCCAGGCGTCGAGCGTTTCGGCAGTCTTCATCGACACATGCATGGTGCCGATCACCAGGTAGCGCCCGATTTCCACAGTGGTCTCCTTCCAGAATATGCAGACATCCATCGTCGGCCCCCGCCCTGCGGCGGCTGGCCGACGATGGATCGCCGAGGTCAGTTCACCTTTTCGAGGAGCTTTCGGGCCTTGCCTTCGAGTTCCAGCCGGCTGTCCTGGTTGGTCTTCGACCGGGCGTGCGCGGTGATGCCCTGCACGAAGTCGTAGAGGCTTTCCGGCGGATGGCCTTCCTCGACCAGCACCGCCGAGATGATCTTGGAGGTCTCGGCCTTGGAGAAACCGCGCTTTCTCAGGAAATCCTCGCGGTCATCGTCCTTGCGGGCGACGATCCTCTCGCGGGCCTGCTTGATCCCGTTGACGAAACTGCGCGGCGAGGAGTCGGCAAAATGTTCGAGCGCGGGCGCGGCATCGTGCGCGAAGCGGTTGGCGGCGAACTTCGAGTGCCGGATGTTGATCTCCTCGAAATTTTCGACGCCCCACAAATTGCGGTTCATGCACACGGCGCGCAGATAAAATGTCGCAATTCCAAGAGACTTGGAGCCGACTTCTGAGTTCCAACAATAGAAGCCGCGGAAGTAGAGATCGGGCTCGCCATTGGGGAGCTTACCCGCCTCGATCGGATGGGTGTCATCGACCAGGAACAGGAAGACGTCGCGGTCCGAGGCATAGAGCGTGGTGGTCTCCATACTGACATCGACGTGCGGATTGTAGATCATGCTGGCCCAGTCCAACACGCCGGGAACCTTCCAGCGCGTGTCGCCGACGCCGTTCCCGGCGATCCGCATGACCGCGCTCACCAATTCGTGATCCCAGATCCTGCCGTAATCCGGGCCAGTTACGGCACGCAGTTCGGTGCGGCCATCATCGGTCTGGAGCAGTTTGACCTGCTCGCCGCGATGCGAGAGTAGTCCGTGCTGCATATTGATCCCGGCGAGCGCCGCGGGCAGCGTTCGCAGATAGGACGCGGGGGCGCCGACCAGACTGGCGAGCTGGCCGAACGACCAGTTGGTCGGCGCGATCGGCCGTTCATCGCCGGGCACGATCAGCGAGAGCCGTTCGGGATTGTCGCTGCGCGCCTCGACCCGAACGGCCCCGCTCTCGACGATGCGCGTAGTGGCGCGGTCGGCGCGCCGGCGGACGCTGTTGTGCAGATCGGTCAGCGACAGGAAGCGTTCGTCGTCAGGCCGCGAGAACCATTCGGACGAGACCCGGCTGACATTGCGGCCACGGGAAATATCGACGCGATAGCCGCCGCTGACGCCGCGGTCATTTGAGGCAACGGCAGGGATGGGATGATCGAGGACATCTGCGTCGATTACGCGGGCAAGACTGGCCATGGAGCTGCTCCTTGGGATTGGACGAAGGGAGAGCCGGTGCACACCGCATCCGCGCTCATCCTCACCCACCCCCTTCCTTTCAGGTGTTGGCGTCATGCGGCGGTAGGCAGCCATTCGTAGAGCAAATGGGCGTCGGGCTCATGTTCATTGCCGACGGCGATCCGCACCAGGCGCCCGTCGCAGGCAAAATTGCCGGCGCGGGGAAAATCACAAAAGCTGCGTCCCTCGAACACGAAGTCCTTCGAGCGGATCTGGATGACCTTGCGGGTCGCACCAAGTGCCCGATGCTGATACGGCGCGTGCAGCAGGGTCAGGCTGTCGCCAACCTTCAGCCGCTTTTTGAAGCTCGCCAAGGATACCAGATTATCGACGGGATTGGCCTTGCCGCGCCGGGCCGCGAGCGCCGCCCAGTAGGCCTGGCGAATGGCGACTTCCGAGTAGAACGAGCAGTTCCAGTAATCCTGCAGAGGATTGGTGCGACAAAAACCGAAGCGCTCGATCTGGTCGCGCACCCTGGTGATGAAAGCGTCCTGAGCTTCCCGCGTGGACAAATCTTCGGGCGCGTCGAGGACTTCGGCCGTAATCTTGCGGCCACCGGAAAAACGCTCGCTGCGAATGGCGAAGCGGATTTCGGGGAACTGGCTGGCAAGGTGCCGTTCGATCCGGGCGCACAAGGCCGGCAAATCGTCGGCCGGGTGGTAGAGATCGCCCTGATAGTGGAAATTGCCGCGATCGTCATGATCGGTCTGGCTGTATAGGCGCAGCGAATGCTCCGCCGGTGCGGATAGGGTCATGGGTTTGTCCTTGTTTGTGAAGGGTCAGGCGGCGCGAGCGGCAGCCCAGGCGTGATAGCCGAGGCGCGTGTCGCCATTGGCAACCTCGGCCTGCCAATCCGCGAACGGATATTCGGGAAGTTCATCCCAATGCCCCTGCCCAGGCGGCGGGGAGCCGTTCGGATCGTCATTCAGCGCCCGTTCGAGCATCTGCGCGGTGTTGTTGAAGACGATACGATCGGCAAAGATCGCGCAGGCGCCACCGCCGAATTCACCAATCCGCGGCTTTGAGCAGGTCATGCGGCTCGCTCCTGACGACTCACTCATTATTGCGAATGGTTCGCAACTACTGCCAGATGATGAGGCGGCGGGCAAGGAGCCTGCGTTGGCTGGCAACATACAAGGGTTGAATACGAGCAGTGGCGCAAGACTCATCCGCGCCGCTCCACCGGCGCTGATATCGCTGCAAGGATCTGTTCGGCCCGATCCACCGGTACGAATATCCGCGTGGTGTAAGCGATGACCTCGGTGAAACATCCGCGCGCCTTCAGCCATTCGCGGTCCTGCGGCTGGGCACTGCGCAATTCCAGCCTGCGGCTGTTGTTGACGAAGGCCGAGATCAGCCGTGTTCCGTCGAGGCCCGGCACCGGCACACCCTCGTCGCTGCGCGCCGCCGTGATCATCTCGGCAGGTGTCAAGCGAACCGACGCGGCAAGCCCGAACTCACTCTCGAGCTTTTCGACCGCTGCGGACATGACGATGCGGCCGAGCAGTGTCTCGCCGTTTCCGTCAGCGATGCGCCAGACGCGGACATCGTCAGCGGGCAGCTTGTGCCAGACGGGCAGCAGCAAACCCGTTGCCAGGCTGATCGTCTCGACATCGAGCGTGGCCGATGCCGTAGCGACCTCGGACTCCCAGATCTTGCGGAAATCCTCGCGGGGGATCGGTTTCCAATGGCTGGTCCAAAGCGCACCTAGCGACATCCGGTCATGTCCGGTCGGGCGAACGAGTTGGCACATCGGCACCGGCCTGCCCTCATCATCGGTAACCGACCAGGAC
Organism: Sphingomonadales bacterium; assembly: GCA_028871475.1. GTDB lineage: Bacteria > Pseudomonadota > Alphaproteobacteria > Sphingomonadales > Sphingomonadaceae > Novosphingobium. The sequence goes on from JAGWMZ010000007.1 coordinate 71,131, forward strand.
GGCACCTGCAGCGCCACTCGGCCCGAGCGGCCATTGCGCAGAAAGGCGATATCATCGGTGCCCTCCCAGATGTGCATCAGGCGGTTCCAGGAGGTCGTCCATGGCCGCATATGGAGTTCCAGCCGGAGCAGCCGGGTCTCCGCGCCGGTCAGGGGATCGGTGCGCAACACCTGATCCGACAGCGGGACAATCCGCTCGGCGCGTATCGTCTCGACACCCAGATCAAGCGCACCCGCTTCGCGTGCAGCATCGACCCGGGCCTGGATAAGGCCGATATATTCCTCGAAGATAGCATTTTGCGTAGCGATGCGGAGCGCCAGGATGCGGTTGAGCCAGCGCTGGATCGGCGGCAACTTCTCGAGCAGGCCGCCGCCGTCCTGCTCGGTCAGCTTGAGGCCGGTCATCGTCTGGAAATCCGTGAGGCTGGTGCTGGCGAGCTTTCCGGAATGGAGCAGGTGATACCAATGGGTCAGCGCTTCCCTGGCATAGTCGCTTTCGAGATTGTCAGCAGGATCGAACAGGTTCTGCCCGCCGGTCTGGCGCTGCCCGCGGGTCAGCGCGCCGAGGCTGTCGAGGCGGCGGGCGATCGTGCTGATGAAGCGCCGCTCGCCCTTGCAATCGGTGGTGACGGGGCGAAACACCGGCGGGCTCGCCTGGTTGGTGCGGTGGGTACGCCCGAGCCCCTGGATCGCGGTCGCCGCCTTCCAGCCCGGCTCGAGCAGGAAGTGAATTCGGCGTTTGGCCGCGCTGCCGCAACCGAGATCAGCATGGTAGGAGCGCCCGGTGCCGCCAGCATCGGAAAAGGCGAGGATCGGCTTCCTGCCCGCCATGAAGTCGTCGCTGTCGGCCTTGCGGGCGCCTAGCCCGCGCGGTTCGAGCTTCTGGTTGCCGCGCGGATCGAGCACGATGCGCCGGGTACGGCCCGTCACTTCGGCAACCTGTTCGCTGCCGAAATGGGCGATCAACGCATCAAGCGCGGCCGGGATCGGCGGCATGCCGCACAGCTGCTCGATCAGTGCATCACGCGCAGCCAGCGCTTCCTGGCAGTGGACCGGCGCGCCATCCTCATCCACCATCATCTCCGAGCGCATCGTCCCGTCGCTCGACTTGAAGGCCCGCAGTTGCCGGGTCGGGAAGGCGTTCTTCAAATAGTCGACAAGCCCGTCACGGGGCGAGACGTCTATGAGAAGATGGGCGCGCTCCTGCGCCGAGAGCGAGGCAAGCCGCCGGTCGAGGATGGCCGCCGCCGTGGTGACGAGCTGAACGACAGCGACATGACCTGCGGCCAGTTCCGCCTCGATCGTGCGGATCACGCTCGGTATCTTCATCGAGACCAGGACCTGACTGAAAAAACGCTGTTTCGCGCTTTCGAATTTGGACAGCGCCGAACCCTTGGCCTGAGCGTTCAGCGTATCGCCCGACATGCGGTCGACGATGTTCGCCGCCTTCATCGCCTCGTCGAGGTTGCGATGGATGATGGCCCAGGCATCGGCATAGGCGTCGTAGATCACAATCTGGTCGGGCGTGAGCCGATGCTCGAGTGCTTCATATTCGACACCCGCGAAACTCAGGGCGCGGGCAGTATAAAGCCCCATGGCTTTGATATCCCGCGCGACGATCTCCATCGCGGCGATCCCGCCATTGTCCATCGCCGCCATGAACGCCGCCCGATCGCGGAAGGCCGTACCCGGACCCCAGAGGCCAAGCCGGGCGGCATAGCAGAGATTGGCGGGATCGGTGGCGCCGGTCGCCGAGACATAGAGCACGCGCGCGCGGGGTAATGCGTGCTGCAGCCGCACGCCCGCGAGGCCCTGTTCGGAGCCTTTGGCGGTGCCGAACTCGGTGTCGGTCCCAGCCGCATTGGCGAGTGCATGGGCTTCGTCGAACACCAGCATTCCGTCGAAGTCTTCGCCCAGCCACGTGTGAATCTGCTGGAGGCGCGAGGCTTCGTCATGGCGCGAGGAACGCAGCGTGGCATAGGTGAGGAACAGGATGCCGCTCGCCATACCGATCGGCTGACCCAGCGGGAAGGCATCGAGCGGCTGGATGTCGATGGGCAGGCCGCCGAGCGCGGACCAGTCGCGGCGCGCGTCCTCGATCAGCCCCGAACTGACCGAAATCCACACAGCCTTGCGCCGTCCACGGTTCCACTGGTCGAGAATGCAGGCGGCGACCTCGCGGCCTTTGCCGACGCCAGTGCCGTCGCCGATGAAATAACCGGTGCGATAGACATGACCTTCAGGTGTCTCGCTAAGCTGATCGCCCGCATCGTTGGGCAGGAAGCTGCCGGGCAGATCACGCGCAAAAGCCTCTCCGGCATGGACCAGGGTTTCCAGCTGGGCATCCGATAGCGCCGCAACGGCGCGGTCCTGCAACATCGGCTGGTAGCTTGGCGCCGGGGGCAGCACCGAGGCCATGGCGACCGATTCGACCAGCTGATCGGGATGCGGCTTCGCATTCGGGATTTCGATGCGCGCGAGCCGCCAGGGGACGTAGATGCCGACAGGATCGTCTGCGGCAAGCGGCGTTTCCCGGACGGTATAGTCGAGCAGGCGCGGGACATCGTCGATCGCCGTCACCCGTGACCGCGGCGCGATTCTTGGTCCCGACAGGCTCGCGAACAGCGCGGTCGGTGAAGGTTTGAAGCCCGAGCGCGGCGGCCCTGCCAATAAAGGTGCCGCCACTGGCACCGGCGGAGGCGGCTGCGACGGGTCGAGTCGAGATGGCAGGCCAAGCACGATCGGCAGCGCCGCTTCGATATCAGGCACGGTGTGCCGCGCGGTCTGTCCAGTCCAGCCTTTGTCGTAGATCAGCAGGCGCACCGCGATGCTGGTGCCGTGTTTTGCGTAAGGATTGCCGAGGATGGTTATTTCCGCGCGCGGCAGGACGACTTCAGCCACCGCCGCATAGCCCGCAGCGCCACCGCCGTCGGGTGCGAAGCTTGGGCTCATAATCGCGACGCAGCGGCCGCCATGAGCGAGGCGCAGCAGGGCCGAGCGGAGATGGCGCGCACCCGCATGCCGATCGCGGCCTCGGCCCTCGCTGCGGCTGAAGGGCGGGTTGATCAGGACCGCGCTCGGAACAATGCCGCCTGCCAATTTGTCATGGATGAATTCCGCGTCATGAGCGGTGACGTCATGACAGAGCGCCAGACCCAACAGCGTCGCCCGTTGTTCGTCGCGCTCGTTAAGCAGCAATCGGGCACCGGCCCTGGTGGCGTGGGCGGCCAGCATCCCGGTTCCCGCCGAAGGTTCGAGCACGAGGTCATCGGATTTGAGCTGCGCTGCACGGGCCGCGAGCCAGGCCAGCGCCAGCGGCGTGCTGAACTGCTGAAGGTCGACTTGGTGTTCAGAGCGGTATGTCTGGGTCGGCAGACTGTTCTGGAAGGCGAGCAGCGCGGCAAAGGCCGCCTCAGGATTGGCCTTGTCGATGACCTGCCAATCATTGCGCTGAAGCAGCAGTGCCTGCGCGGTTTCCAGCGCGTCATAGGCATCGCGCATCGACCAGGCCCCGTCCGCATCGGACGCGCCAAAGGCTTCTTCCATCTGCCGCGTGAGGAATTGGCGGGTGACGGCATTGGACCGTGCGAGGGTGTCCGTGACGACCCGGCCGACGGACAAGAGTCCATCCGCTTTGGTCCTGTTCGACGGGAATTCGGGTTGGGCGAGCTTGAGCAGCGGAAGATTCATGGGGCGCTATCCTTGGGAAATCGGGCGGCCACCCGCCCCGTCGCCAATCGCCCTCCCCCTTTCTCCCCGTGACCAAGGCGCAAGGAAACGGGGCCGCGGCATGACACTGCGGCCCCGTCAGGAGGGCAGGTTCGTGAGGTCAGGCTGCGGCGGCGAGCGACTCCATGCCGTCATCTGCACCAGCTTCAGCGCCGTTCTCGTCGAGATCGCCGCGTTCGAGATTCTCGTCGAGGTCTTCCGCTTCGCCGGACCCGTCATGCACTTCGCCATCGGCCCCGATCATCGCATCCGTCTCGGCATCGACGGGTTCGAAACGCATGGGGTCAGGCAGCCAGTTGATCGCCCGTTCCTTGGTCTCCGCCTCGACCAGAATGTCGCCGGCGAAGAGCTTCTCGGCCGAGGTAGCGAGGTCATGCTTTTTCGATGCTCCGTAGCGGTGGCGCAGTTCGACGCTGCCGACGGTCTCGAACAAAGAGAGGATCGCGGGCTTGGTGATCCGGTCGAAGTAGTTCTTCGCGGTCGGTCGCCACCAGGCCGCAACATCGATCGCCAGCTTGGCACCGAGATGGTCGATGAAGGCGCTGCCGGTCCTGCCTGCTGGCACCGCGTCGAACGTCCGGGCGATCGCCCAGCCGAGCCAGGCGGCACGGGCCTCGTCGTGAAGCGCGCAGAAAGCGTCGTACCGGTCGCGCACATCCTCATGATCGATCCAGCTGCGGTCGAGCGCACTGTCGAGCTTCGCCCATTCCTCCGCCGCCTGCGTTGCGCTTTCGAAATTGGCGACACGCGGTGACGGTGCCCGGGCCCGCAATTCGCTGGCGAGATCGCTGCTCCCATAATGCCGGGTCGCGGCATCGGCCATGATGAACGTGCCGACGTCGAGCGCGAAGCACGGATCGCTCGCGACATGGACGCTGAGCAGTTCGGTCTTCATCATCGCCAGTTCGTCGGCCAGACGCTGGCTCATGACCGGCTTCGCCGAACTTTCGGTTTCCTCGGTCTGCTCCAGACCGTCTTCACCATCGGCGTCATCACCTTCATCGACAGACGTATCGACCGGCGCGACATAGAGCTGTTCATGGATGCGAGGGCATCCGTCGCGGCCAATCACGACATAGGCGAGTGCCGAAGCCTTCTGCTCCTCGGTCAGCACCGGAGTACGGGACTGGATCGCCTCATATTCGGCTTCGAGCGCCTGGGTCCTTGCCTCGTCGTCCTCGCTATAGCCCTCACCGTTCTCGTCCGCCGCAGCTTCTTCGATCGCTTCGAGCTCGTTCTGAATCTGCTCGCAGCGGGCTTCTTCTTCGTCCGTAAGCGGCGGAAGTTCGCCCTGGACCTGCCGCAGCCCGTAGGTGTCCATGTACGATACATGGGAAGCAGGAACGGCGCGGATCTCGCCGAAGCCCTCGCGCTGACGGATTGCTTCGGCGGCTGCGGCGAGCTTTTCCTCGGCGAGGTGGTCGAGGATGTCGCCATCGATCCACATCTCGGTGGCATCGTCGGAAAAGAGGTCGGCATCGATCCTGCCGCCGGCCGCGACATAGTCCTCGCGTCCGACCAGCAGCGCCTTGGGGTCGCTGCCGCGATAGCCACCCGAGGCGAGCTGACGCCGGATCTCGCCGACATTGGCGCGATAGTAGCCCTGGCCGAGCTGCTCGAACACCGATGCCTGGCGCGCGGTGTCCGAGGTGCTGGCATAGGCCATGGCGATATCGAGCGTAATCGACCCGTCGCGCAGCGCCTCAAACACCGGCTCGGCAAGCCCGGCAAGGCGCAAACGCCCGAGCACGAAGCGTTCGGTGAGGCCGAAGCGCTTGGCGATATCGGCCGGGGTCTTCTTCTCGGTTTCGATAATGTCCTGGAAGGCCCGGCAAGCGTCAGCGGGGTTCATCGCCAGCTTGAAGAAGTTTTCGGAGAGGCTGATCTCGACCGCGTCATTGGCGTCAGCGAGGACCTTCACCGGCAGTTCGTATTCGGCGGGCAGATCGCCCTTCTCGATCGCACGGTGGACGGCATCGAGGCGGCGACCGCCGGCGGTGATGCGATACTGCCCCTTCTTGCGCGCGACCGGCAGGCCGATCAGGTTCTGGAGGATGCCGTGCGCGACAATGCTGGCTTCGAGCTGAGCGTCGGCCTCAACGTCACTGGTCTTGCGCACATTGCTCGGCGATTTGGCGAGCTTAGCCGCCGATACGAGAATGATAGGCTGGGACATGTCTGTTCTCCTGGCGGACAGGGCCAGACCATTCAGGCCGCTTGCCGCAACCAGTCTCCCACCCCCTTCCCTTCCGCCCGCAGCGCGTCGTTCCAGTCGTTGAAACCATGCGGAGGCCACAGGGTCTCGATCGCCCTTCCCGGCATCGCATAGACTTCAGTGGCTTTTGCAGCACCGATCCGTCCGCCGCGGTCGTTGTCGGGAAGCAGGATCAGCCGGGTGACGCTGTTCGGGATGGCGATATGTGCCAGACGCTCATTGCCGAGCGTTGCCCAGACCGGAATATCAAGGAGAAGGATCGCCGAGAGTGCGGTTTCGATACCTTCGGCAAGACCGAGCGTGTCGGTCGCGGGTGCAAGCATAACAGCGCCCTGCCCGGGACGGCCGAGCATGCGCCGTGTGTTACCGAGGTCGCGGGCGCGGCGCGGTTCGTCAGGATCCAGAAATGTCCGCTGGAGCGCGACCAGGCGTTCCCGCTCATGTAGCGCAGCGAGCATCGCCGGCCGGAACACCGCGCGTTTTCCCCGACCAAGCGGTGTACGCAGGTAAAACCGCAAAGCTGGCGGCGACAACATGATCGAGCGCCGCCGCAGATAATGCTCAGCGGGCGTTCCCATGAGGGCGCGCGCGCCATCCCATAAATCCAGTGCTCGTTGCCGCAGCCATGCGGGGCTGTCCGACGTTTGCGGTGATGATAACGTACCTTCGCCGCTCAACGGGATGGCGTGGTCGAACTGCCGGATGGCTCGAATAACGTCGAGGGTGTCACAACCAGCGAAGCATTTGAACAGCAGCGCCCGCTCGCCAACGCGCACGGACAGGCTGGGCGAGCGATCATCATGGGCAGGGCACCGGCACATCGCGCCGTTCGATGACCAGACACCTCCAAAGCGTTTTACCAGCCCCGCAGCATAACACTCGAGATCGGCAATCCGATGGACGCGGGAACTTTCGGTCATATAGCCTCCTCGAGAAACAGTTACCCGCCCCCACCTCCCTTCCTGCCTACGGCCGGAGCGCCGCCTCGCGAAAACCGAGGCAATACCAAGGCTGGAGCGAGCATCACCCTAAGTGTCGCGCCCCTTCCACCCCGTCCTCAGAATCCTTCTGGCCTTATCCTCACCAGGAGGATAGGATATTCCGCATGACTTCTGTTGCAGAACTACTCCAGCAGGGTGCGACGCACGCCTGGCTGTTCATCCCCACCGCGATCCTGCTTGGTGCTCTGCACGGGCTCGAGCCGGGCCACTCCAAGACAATGATGGCAGCGTTCATCATCGCGGTGCGGGGGACCATGAAGCAGGCGGTATTGCTCGGCCTATGCGCGACGCTCTCGCATACCGCGATTGTCTGGGTGATTGCGTTGGGTGGGTTATATCTTTGGCGCGGCCTCGCACCGGAAACAATCGAACCCTATCTGCAAGTCGCATCTGCCGGCATCATTATTGCCATGGGCGCATGGATGCTCTGGCGCACCCGTCGGGAGCAGGGTTTTGCGGCCACCCATGGTCATGACCATTCTCACGTCGACCATGGCCACGATGCCCCCACGCGGATCGACACTGGGCATGGCGTGCTAAGGCTCGAAGTCTTCGAGGACGGCGTTCCTCCGCGCTTTCGTATCACGACAGAGAGTGGTCATGCCTGGCTGGCAGCGGACGTTTCGCTCGAAACCGAGCGACCTGACGGCAACCGGCAGGCATTCAGCTTTGCCTCACGACAGGGCTATCTGGAATCCGTTGAGGAAATTCCTGAGCCGCACGAGTTCATCGCAAGGCTTTGTCTGACACATGGCGGCCATGCCCATAATTACGACGTGGCCTTCATCGAACACGATCACGGGCATGACCATATCCACGAGGAGTTGCGCGGCCTCGACCTGACCGCCGGTTATCAGGATGCGCATGAACTGGCCCATGCCAACGATATTCGTCGGCGCTTTGCCGACCGGAACGTGACGACATCCCAGATCGTGATTTTTGGCCTGACGGGAGGACTGATCCCCTGTCCCGGCGCAATCACCGTCCTGCTCCTCTGCCTGCAATTGAAGGCGTTCGTGCTGGGGGCCGCGCTGGTGCTTTGTTTCAGCATCGGTCTGGCACTGACGATGGTGACTTCGGGCGTGATTGCCGCGATGAGTGTGAAGCATGTCTCGAAACGGTTCAGCGGCTTTGGCGAAGTCGTCCGCAAGGCGCCCTATGTGTCGGGCGCTGTAATTCTGCTGATCGGCCTATATCTTGCTGTCAGCGGATGGCTTCATTTGCCGACGGCATGATAGGACACGCCCATGAGCCATGCTTGCAACCCCGACCTGCTCAATCGCCTGAAACGGGCGCAGGGCCATTTGGCAAAAATCCTAAAAATGATCGAGGAAGGCCGCGATGGCCTGGAAACCGCCCAGCAACTCCAGGCTGTCGTCAGCGCGCTCGACAAGGCCAAGACCCTGCTTGTGACCGACCATATCGAGCACCATCTGGAGGACGTGGTCGGGCCGCTATCGATCGAGGCACGGGAAAAACTTTCGCGGCTGACTGATCTGGCGAAATACCTATGAGGTCTGCCACACCTGAATCGGGAGCACTGGAAAACAAACACGCCGCAAACCTCGCTTCCATCACCAGGCAGTTCGCCCCGCCAAAGGCCAATTCACTCATTCCGAGCGGCAAAGCCCATATTCGTCGGACCCTCAATATGTTCGGCCTTCGATAGCTTCGAGCGCACCAGCGCACGCGAAGGACGCCCATCCGGGCAATGTCACCTGTAGGTTCGGAAGAATCCGGATTGCGGTTACACCGGGCCGCTCAAGGCTCCTGCCCGAGCTGGACCCTGGCCGCGCTATAGCTCGCGACAAGATAGGGGACCGCGAAGTTGAGCAGCAGCTTGCCCCACTGCACAGGCTCTCCATGGAAAATGGCCGAGCCCTGGTTGATGAGATTGAGGCAGGTGCCCACCACCAGCGCGATGCGCAGCGCGTTGATGACGACCGGCCGGGAAAGCATCGCATGGATCAACCTGGCCATCGCTTCAGTCCACCCCTGTGCTGATCGGCCTACCAGCGGATCAGTCGCGGCACCGCAAGCCGGCCGATCATGGCCGCCACGACGACCGCAAGGCTGTGCCACAATCCGATATGGTAAAGATCATTGCTCGGGCAGTGCAACGAAAACGCAAAGATGCCGAAGCTGCCAGCGGCAATGCCGGTGAGCAAGCCGGCGCGCTCCGGCGAAGTCGGGGCGCCGCGCCGCAGCCAGGCAACCAGCACACCGCCGGTCACGAGCCCGAATAGCAGCCCCATCGCGAGGCAGAGCACGCCGGTTTCGGGATCGGACTCGGTCCATGCGGCGGGCCCGTGCGTCACGCCCATCAGCAGTGTCGTTGCCGGGAGCAACGCCGCCATCGCCGCCGCCCAGACCCACCCGCCGTGCTCGCTGCCAACGCTTGGACGCCCCATCATGATCACGCTCAGCGAAGCGGCCGCACCTAGCAGCAGGAACAGTCCCGAACTCAGCAGGAACAGCGCGCTGATATCGCGCCGCAGGCCCATCAGCGCGACGACCATGACGATCGCAACCGCAAGGCTTGCCGCGGCGCCGCCCAGGCCGGCCGACGCCTTCATCGGCGTGACCGGGGCAAGCTGGACGACGAGACCGTCGATGAAGGGGTCGGGTTTGGTGTTCATGGCGGTCAGGCTTTCTCGATCAGGGTGGCAAGCTTTTTCAACCCCCGGTGAATATTGACCTTGACCAGCGACTCGCTCTGCCCGCTGGCTGCCGCGGCTTCGGCCACCGACAGGCCTTCGATCTTGACCAGCTCGATCGCTTGGACCTGGCCGGAAGGCAGATAGGCGAACAGCCGGTCGAGACTGATGCGGGCGGCGATTTCGGGTTCCTCGGCATCGTCGGCGACTTCATCTTCGAACGCGGATTCCCGGGCCTTGTAGATGCGACGCAATTGGTCGACCCAGCGGTATCGCGCGATTGCCGCCAGCCACGGCAGCACAGGCCGTGCCGGGTCGTAGCTCGCAAGCTTGGCATGGACCGACAGCAGCGTCTCCTGCACCAGATCGTCGAGGAATTCCGCGCCGACCCGCCGGACGAAATAGCGCTTGAGCCAGCGCTGGCACTCGCCGAGAAAGGCGGCGTAGGCAGCCCGGTTACCGCGCTGAGCAAGAGCGGCAAGCCGCGCCAGCGACGCTTCGTCGGCCTTCATAGGCCTCGCCTTGCTGACAGCCAGGGATCCATCGCCAGCCTCCCTCCGCCCTTGAGGATGAGCACGAGGGCCAGCGCCGTCCAGAGCGAATGCACGGTCCACCAGGCGTCGGGATAGACGAAGATCTGGATGACCATGGTCATGACCAGCAAAGCGGCGGCCGAAGCCCGCGTGAACAGGCCAAGCACCAGCAACACGGGAAAAGCATGTTCGGCGCTCGCGGCCATGACCGCGGCAAGGTGCGGCGGCAGCGGCACCCCGGTATATTCGGTGCGGAACAGCTCGTAGGTCGCATCGCTGATCGTGAACCAACTGCCGTCCGCCATTTTCGCTTGGCCAGAGCGCCAGAATATCCCGGCAAAGGTGATCCGCACGAACAGCAGCAGCAGGCTTTCGGGCCATTTCGAACTGATCGCGGCGACCAGCCTGTCGTAGAGTCTCAGCATGGCTCGCCGCCTTCCTTCGCCCGCGCCAGCGCGCCGCTCGCAATGAGCGCGATCAACGCATTCTCGCGCTCTGGTTCGGCGTCCTCAGCCAACAGGTTACAGACAGCCTGAGGACGCGCGAAGGCGCGGAACATAGCGCTGGCAGCCTCGTTCGCGGGCGAGACCAGGACTTCGGCTTCAGGCCGGGTGATGAGAACGGCGGGTGAGGTGAGCCGCGTCTCGCATTCCTCGCTCAACTGCACCAGCGCCGCCTCGCCGAGTTCTACGAGCGCGCTCGCCGGGTGGCGGCGAATTACAAGGTCGAGCAGCTCTGCCTCGCCGAGCCCAGCGAGGTCGGCAAGCGTGAATGCCGCCTCGTCCGCGGCGTGATAGCAGCCGAGCCAAGCCCATTCGAACCGCGCCAGATCGACCGCAAGTGCTGCGGCGTCATAGTCCGCCAGATGCTCCGCGAATTGGGCGCCGATCATCGCCAGCGGCAGCGCCGAAATCCCCGGACGGTCGAGATAGGACCGGGACAGCCTATTGAACCCGGCATCCCCCATTACCTCGCGGGTGCGCGGAAAACTGTCTTCAAGCGCAACCAGCCGCGCATGGGAGATGGTGTTGGCGTGAACCGCCAGCCCGCGCAGCGCCGCCGCCCGGCCGCCGGAGAACATCGCTGCAGGCACATGATCTGGGCCATGCATGATCGCTCGCATCATTGCGCGTTGGCCGGTCTCAAGCGAAGGCATGATCAGCCTCCCTTTGCGGTACGCCTGAAGCATCCATCCGGCGCTGCGCCTCGGCGGCTTCGGCGGCGAGCACGCCGAACTCGGGGACATTGGTATCCCATTCAATCAGCACCGGCTTTGGCCCGGCGCGGCGGATGAAGCGCTCGAACAGCGTCCAGGTCAGCGCCGAGACCGGCGAGCCATGATCGTCGATGAGCAGCGGCCCATCGGCATGCTCCTCGCGCGCGTGGCCGGCCAGATGCACCTCCCCGACCAGCGCCGGATCGACAGCATCGACCATCGCGAAAGGGTCGAGCCCAAGGTTGGTCGCGGTGACTTCGATATTGTTGATGTCGAACAGCAGGCCGCAGCCGCTGCGCGCGCATAGCGCCTGGAGGAAATCTCCCTCGCTCATCGTGTCGCACGCGAAGGCGAGATAGCGCGACGGGTTCTCGATCAGGATCTGCCGCTTCAGCCGGTCCTGCACCTGGCTGACCTGCGCTGTGAAATGGTCGAGCGCCTCGGGCGTGTATAGCACTGGCAGCAGATCCGGATAGCGGTCATCAGCCGTCCCGCTCCAGCTCAGGTGCTCGGAGACGGCGGCCGGCGCGTAGCGTTCGCATAGCGTCGCAAGCGCATCGAGTTCATCCATTCGCAGTCCCTCGGCGGAACCCAGTGAGAGGCCAACCGAATGGAAGCTGAGCGGAAACGTAGCGGTTATCGCGCTCAGCCAGCGATGCGGTGGCCCGCCCGCGCCAAAATAGTTCTGCGGATGCACCTCGACCCAAGCCGGACAGGGCGGCGCGGCAATTTCAGCCGATGGGATGCTGGCCGGGCCAGCCGCGAGCAAGGGGGCATAATGCTCGGGCTTGAGGCCGATACCCGACAAGGGGGGCAGGTTAGGCATAAAGGCGCTCCCGGCCAGCATCCGCGCGGCCCGAAGAGACGTCGCTCTTCCGGTTTGCGCTGGGTTTGTTCAGAATAGGTGCAGCAGGAAATGTCCTGCAGCCGCGAGCGCCATAATGACGACCAGCGCCATCATCTTTTCGTGCACGCACAAACCCTTGGTAGCGCAGCACTGGTTCGACATTTTGCACATCAGCGACATTGGCGATCTCCGTTCGCGGCTTCATTCCCAAACTGGGCCGGAGTTCATATCCCGGCCTGCCGGACAGGTTCGCGGCAGGCCAGGACTCGGTTACATTTTGCCGGACGTGTGCTGCGGCACCGGGGCCGCGTTGCCCTCATGCGCCTGGAGCGTTCCACCCTGCGCGACACAGGTGCCCGCAGGGACGGATTTCCAGGAATTGCCCTGGTAATCGACGCTGGCCGTGCCGGCACAGCTGGTGCCCGGCCCCGCCTTGCAATCGTTGTGCCCCTTTAGCGCCACGCCGTAGCACTTTTCCATCGTGGTGGACTTGCCAGCAGCAGCCTGTGACGGGGTGGCAGCGAACAGGGCAGCCGCTGCAAGTGAGGCTGCGGCGGCGGCAAAAGCGGTCGAGTTCATCATGGAGCCTTTCTCGTAAAACCGTGAGGACGATGCTGTCCGGCTGCTGGTTCGGTGAAAGCGGCCGATGGGTTACACACAGAATGTCGAGATTGGGCAGCAACACGCAGAGATCAGCGTTCTATCGAGAGCGTGTCGATCAACGGACACCCGGCATGATCATCGCGGTCGCAGGCCGCGACGGTTGCCGCAAGCACACGCTCCATGCGCTTGAGGTCGGCAAGACGCTTGCGGACCCCCATCAGATGCGCCGCCGCGATATCCCGCGCCTCGCCGCAATTAACTTGTCCTGCAATGGCAATCCCAAGCAGCGCGGCGATCTCCTCGAGCGTGAAGCCGAGTTCGCGAGCGCGCCGCACAAAAAGCAGCCGGCCGACATCGGTCGCGCCATAGCTGCGGTAGCGGCCGCGCCGCGCCGCGCGCGGGATGAGCCCGATCCGCTCGTAATAGCGGATCGTCTCGATGTTGCAGCCTGTGCGCCGCGACAACTCTCCAATGGCAATGGCGGTGTCCGCCATGGGCGCTTCTCCAATCACGATATTAGGGCTTGAGTCTGTAGCGGCTACAGATGGTAGACTTGACGCGATACACACTCAAGGAGCCGTTCATGCCCCAGATAAGTCCCAGAGCCGCGGAGACTTCAGGCGAGCGCAGCGCCGCGGTGCTAACGATCGGCGGGGTCACCGCCGCCTTCGCCGCCGCTGCCTGCTGCGCCCTTCCTGTCCTGCTCACCGGCGCCGGAATTGGCTCCGCCTGGCTCGGCGGCATCGGGTCGGTTGCGGCGCCCCATCGCAATCTCCTGCTTTGGCTGAGCGTGTTCAGCCTTACCGCGGGCGCAGTCCTGTTGTTCAGGGTACAGCGCGCCGCAATAGCCTGCGGCGCTGGCGGCGGATGTACGCCGCGCTGGCTACGCGCGCTTCTTCTCCTCGGCCTCGTCTCCGGCGCCACGCTGCTCTGGCTGGGCTATTCCTATGTCTGAGCGCATCCTACTGCTCGAGTCGACAATCACTTGCCCGGACTGCGGCTTCTCGAAAACCGAGATCATGCCCACAGATGCCTGTCGGTATTTTTATGACTGCGCTGGCTGTGGCACCGTTCTGCGGCCGAAGCGGGGCGATTGCTGCGTGTTCTGCTCCTATGGCACTGTGCCGTGCCCGCCGAACCAGCTTGGCGAAGGTAATGCCCTTCGCTGTAACAATCTACAGGCAGAATGATCACTACAACTGAGCAAACGGGACCGCGTTTGACGTCGCGCCGAAATCAACGAGAACTGATTCTATTGTTCGCATGCTCTGTCGTGGGAGCATCCGTGGGAGCGTCGCGATAACCGGCGGGATCGGCGGGGAATACGATTGGCTGTTTTCCACCATTTCCGTTCCCTTGGAGTCCCCCTAGAATCCCTTGCGGATCGGGTTCTGCACCCGTAGGTCTGCCAAGCTCAATCGGTCGATGTCACCATAGCCGAAAGCAAATCCGCCCAATCACAAAGCGCCTTTTTGCGGGCGTCGAACATTTCGGATTTGTTGTAGACGCGCATGATCTTGGATCGCGTCGCGGTCGCAACGTGGTTCAATATCCGATCCGCGACATGGGGCGGCACGCTCAGTATCTCGCAGGCGTGCGTATTGAAGGTCGTCCGTAGATCATGAACGGTCCAGTGCGGCATGTGTTCAACCGTCTCTGGATCGCCCCCCGCCTGTTCCGCTTGCTTGATCCGGGCGGCCCGGATCGCCTTGTCGATCCGACGCTTGGCTTTCGTGAAGCCCGAGACCGACGTTTCGCCCGTGGTCGAAAACAGGAGCTTGGAATCTTTCGGCCGTTCGTTGTGGTTGAGTGCCTCGACAATGATGGAACGGGCCAGTGGTGAAAGTGGGACACGCAGGGCCTTGGCGTTCTTCGTCCGGCCAGCGGGGAGCACCCATATTCCCTGGTCCGGCGTGTCGTCATCCCCAACCGTCAAGTCCGCGACCGGCATGGCCGAGATTTCTTCCCGCCGCATCGGCAGAACAATGAGCAAGCGGTACAGCTGCTCAAATGGATAACCGAGGCCAGTCGTTGCCGCCCAAACCTCGCTCAGTTCGTCGAGGGTGTGGAATCGATCACGTTCGTTTTCCTTGGCCGGCTTGCGGATGTTCTTTGCGGGTGAATCGGTGAGAATTTCCTCTTCGACGCACCAGTTGAAGAAGGCCGACGCATAAGCGAGCTTCCGATTTGCGGATATCGGCGCTTGGCGAGCATGTTTCTTGACGAGATCGCTGATCTCCGCTCGTGTGATGGACGCTGGCTTTCGGTTTGCGAGCGTTGTCAGGAGGCCCTTCTTGCCATCAAGTGCACGGCGGGTCTGACTGCCGCGGCGATGTTGTGCGAGGATGAGTTCCTCGTAGAGGTCCAGTACGTCCTTGAGGGTTGTCCTGGTCCGTATCTCAAGAGCTGCTTCGCGGGCAGCAACCCGTTTCTCCTCGTTGAGGTCATGGCCCTGGACGACCTTTGCCCTCGCCTCCTGAGCTGCTGCTCGTGCTTCAGCAATCCCCATGCCGGGCCAGGAACCGAGTTTGATCCGCGTGGGCTGGCCATTTTTCAGGCGCCCCCAATACGACCAGCTTGCGGATCGCTGACCGGCGCGAATACGCAGGCCCGGCTCGCGATCGTCGCGGAGTTCGAGTTGCCCGGAGGCGCCATTCTTGGCTCTCAGGATCAGGGCTTCAATGCCGTTTTTCGTAAGTGAGGCGGCCACGCGGACACTCCTTGACCCAAAAACTAGGTTGCATATAGGTTGCACCAGAGCCCCGACTGACGGGAGTTGGCGCAAGCCAACGGCGGACACCCGGGGATGAGGCCCTGTGAATTTTCTATTATATATCAGTGTTTTGGAGATTCAAAATCGGACGCCGGGGGACATTGGGGGACGTGCCAGGACGTTCAAAAAATCGCCCCAGGACGTCTCTTAATCAGCGGGTCCTAGGTTCGAGCCCTAGTGCGTCCACCAAACCATTTTCATCCACCCAGGCGGTGCATGATACCAACCGGATGGACGCATAGCTCAGTTGGTAGAGCAGCTGACTCTTAATCAGCGGGTCCTAGGTTCGAGCCCTAGTGCGTCCACCACTCTCTCCCGAAATATCACCAGTCGTCGCGCATAGCGTTCATCTCGTCCTTGCCCGGCCCCGGCAAAGGCATCATGATCCGCGTCATGACCGCCTTGTCCAACCTTCGGCCAGACAGGCACCAGACCGCCCGGCACACCACGGGGCGCAATGGTCTCCATGCGTCGGTTTGGTCATGGTCAAAGGTGCTGCCATGATCGATTTTCGCCGCCTCCGCTATTTCCTCGCCGTGGCCAATGCGCGCAGCTTCACCAAAGCCGCCGAAACGCTGCATATGGCCCAGCCGCCACTGAGCAAGCGCATCCAGGAACTGGAAAGCGAGGTGGGCGCCCCGCTCTTTGATCGCGATGCCCGGCCGCTTGGCCTCACCCAGGCCGGGCGCCTGCTTTACGATCAGGCCACGCAGGTCGAACAGCGCATGGACCAGATGTCGCAGATGATGCGGCAATTCGTGGCGGGAGAGCGGCGGCGGCTGGTGATTGGCCTGGTGCCTTCGGCCTTTCACGCGCAACTGCCCGCCATGATCCGCCACTATCGCAAGCTGGCGCCCGATGTTGAGATCTGCCTTGCGGAGATGACCGCGCTTGAGCAGATCACCGCACTCAAGGAAAAGCGCATCGATGTCGCCATGGGCCGCGTGCGGGTGGAAGATGCCAGCCTTGCCCGTGAGGTGCTGCGCGAGGAACCCATGCTGCTGGCCCTGCCCGCCGATCATCCGCAGGCGCAGGAGGACGGCCCGGCCGATCTGCAGCTTCTGAACCACACTCCGCTCATCCTTTTCCCAAGGGGACAGAGCCCGTCCTATGCGGATCTGATCCTCTCGCTCTGCCACGACCATGGGCTGACGCTGTGCCAGACGATCGAGGTGGGCGAGATGCAGACGGCCCTTATTATGGTTGCGGCGGGCATGGGCGCCTGCCTCGTTCCTGAAGCCGCGCGGCTGATGGAGCGCCCGGAAATCCGTTTTCGCCCGGCACGGCAGGCCATGACCATGCCGATCATCCTTTACCACCGCTTCGGCGACAATTCCTATGAATTGCAAATGATGTATCGCACCTGCGCCCAGCTTTACGAACAATGGGGCCACCAGATACCCGATGTCCTGCGGGAAAAAATGGGCGTGAGCGAGACGGGCTGATATCCTTTTGGTATGAACAGCCGCACCAAACGGTCTTTGCGCCGAGCGGAAAACGGGTTCATTTGCGGCGCCAGTTCAACACAGTCACTGGCACCCCCACCATGGCAACGCATTACACCTCCGCCCATACTTCGCCCTCCACCAGGTTCCACGCCGCGCCGCGCAAGGCGGCCCGCGCCATCGCCATTCCGGCGCGCGGACGCCAGCGAGGCCTGCAAAAGCTGCGCGACCGCCGCGAGGATCTGCTGCTGGCCGTGGTGGCGCTGCTGGCGGGCTCGGCGATCTTCAGCTTCGCGCTGCGGGTGTCGGAGGATTTCGTGCTGTCACTGATGGCGCCCATCTTCACCTATCTGCTGGTGGCCTCGCTGATCGCCGCCGGCACGACAAGGGGGCGCTGACATGTTCGACCTTTCCTCCGGCGACGGCTTCGAGCCTGACGACACCATCTGGGCTGACAGCACGCCTGCCGCGCCCTTTGCCCAGAGCCGTGAGCCCACTGGCGACCTCGATGATCTATCGCGCCGCGTGGTTCACCTTGCCCGCGCCGAAGCCCGGCGCAGCCGCCCGCAGAGCGGCGCGGGCGCATGGGTCCGCCGCCTGCTGCTGGGCGATGTCGAGCCGCCCCGCCCGCTGGCCAATCCGGTGCTCGAGACGCTGCGCCGCTTCTGCATCAGTGTGCGCCTGGGCGAGGCGCAGAGTGAAGAGCTCGCGCAGACGCTGATGAGCAAGGGTCATTACGACAAGGCCCAGATCACCACCGCGCGTCGCATGAGCTTGGCCGGATGACCCGTCCCACCCGGACCTAGCCGCCTGAGGGCCACCCCTTCCCCTTCCCGCCCCGGACGGCTATCCGCGCCCCGGCCCGCTTCCTGTCTGCGGGCCGGGGTGACGGCATGATTGATCTCAACGATTTCGCCTTCTTTGCAGCCGTGGTCCAGCACGGCGGCTTTACCGCTGCCGCCCGCGCCACCGGCATCGACAAGGCACGGCTGAGCCGCCATGTCGCCGCACTGGAGGAAAGGCTGGGCGCGCGCCTGCTGCAACGCACGACGCGCAATGTCTCACTCACCCAGGCCGGGCGCAGCGTGTATGAAAGTACGCAAGCCATGCTGGAAAGCGCGCAAAGCGCCTTTGATGGCGTGCTCGAACTGCGGCGCGAGCCCAGCGGCAGAGTGCGCATCGGCTGTTCGGTCATTCTGGCGCAGCATTATCTTGCGCCGCTGCTGCCGGCCTATATGGCCGCCCATCCCAAGGTCACTATCATTCTGGAGGCGACCGACCGGCCGCTGCACCCGCTCGAAGAGGCGCTGGACCTGATCCTGTGCCGCGACGATGAAATTCCCGATTCCACCAGCCTTGTCGCGCGCGAACTGGGCCGGGTGCGGCGCGGCGCCGTGGCCTCGCCCGCCTTTGTCGAGCGCCATGGCATGCCTGGTGAGCCGGGCGATCTGGCACAGCTTCCCACCATTGCCCGCCCCGGTGACATGCATGAGGATCACGCCCGCTGGGATCTGGTGCATGCCGGGCAGGAGACCCAGCGCGTCCTTGTCACGCCGCGCCTTGTCACCGGCGATCTGCCGGTCCAGCTCGAAGCTGCCCGCTCCGGGCTTGGCGTGGCCCTGCTGGCGGCCCCACTTATCCGCGACAGTCTGGAACGGGGCGAGGTCATTCCCTTGCTGCCCGGATGGTACACGTCGGACTATCGGCTCTGCCTGGTCTATCCGACGCCGCGCGGCATGTTGCCTTCGGTCAGAAGTCTGGTCGATCACCTGCTGGCCAATGGCGCTGCAAGTCTGATCGGGGGCGCCGTCTGAGGCAGGACGGCGCTGCGCAGACATGACCATGCCCGGCGACCGAAGTGCGCCGGGCATGGTCCCGGGGCCATGGCAAAGTGCCTGCCCCGGGGGCTGGTTCAGGGATCAGAAGCGATAGGCCAGACCGGTCAGGATCTGATGGCGATCGAATTTGCCATTGCCCTCGCTGAAGTCGGCATAGCGATATTCGATTCGCGCCGAGATATGGCTGGTCAACTTGCGCTCGACACCGCCGCCCAGCGTCCAGCCATCGCGGTCGTCCGAGGCGTGGATGGCACCGCCCGGCGCATTATAGACCGCATCGACCAGCGCATTGCTGTAACCGCCACGCACATAGACCAGCGTGGCGGGCGTCACCAGATAGCCGGCGCGCAGCGAGAGATCGACCGAGCGCTTGGCGCGCATCGAGGTCAGGTCATTGCCAAAACGCGAGTCGATCGGGAAGTTCAACTCGGCCTGGGCACCCACGACCACGCGGGGATAGACCTGCTTGTCATAGCCGGCAAAAATGCCCAGCGTGCCGGTATCACTCGTCTGGACCAGCGGCGTGGTGCCAATGGCGGTGGCCGGGTTGCGCACGCTGTTTTCTTCCCAGCCGCCCTGCGCGCCGACGAAGGGACCGTCGAAAGCCGAGGGGCTGGTGGTCTGGGCATGGGCATTGACGGCAAAGCTCAAAGCCGCGGCGGTCAGGGCACCGGCAATGGATTTTGCGATAACAGTGCGGGGGGCGGTCTTGGCGTTAGAAATCGAAGTCATTGTTGTCCTCCTTGCGCCCGCTGGTCCCTTGTTGGTGGCACACCGGTGATCTCCCACGGGGGAAGAAAATCACTGGAAGCCAGGATCTTGGCGGGTGTGGAGGCCAAATGGTCCTGAGAACGGCAATTGATAAGCGGGCAAAGACGCGAAGGATTGTTGTTGTGATACACCTAATTGCGACCATTGTCCGACGTCGCCCGGGACGGGCGTTCATGCACATTGGGCGCATCCTTCACGATCCACCCCTCCCCAAAGTCCCGTGAATTTGCCAGAGCAGGTGGTGCATGCGGCAAGCTGTCGACCATGAGTCGCGCGGCCCCGTGGCACATCAGCCGGATGCCCCCATCCGCCCTTCAACAAGGACCACCCCATGTCTGATCTTTATGCGATGACCGTTCCTGTTTTCCTGCGCGCCTTTCGCAATCTGGACCATGTGCTGGCCAAGGCACAGGCCAGCGGCATCGACGAGCAGGATTTGTTCGGCGCACGGCTGATCGCGGATATGCTGCCGCTCAGCAAACAGGTGCAGATCGCATCGGACACGGCACGTTTCGCGGCGGTGCGCGTGGGGCTCGCCGCGCCTTCGGCCATGGCTGACGAGGAAACGACGCTGGATCAGTTGCGCGAGCGTGTCGCCAAAACGATCACCTATCTTGAAGGTGTCGATCGGGCCGGTTTTGCCGGGCGCGAGGATGCCGAGGTGATCCTCAAGCTGCCCAAGGGCGACCTGCATTTCACCGGGCTGAGCTATGTCACCGATTTTGCCCTGCCCAATTTCTTTTTCCACGTGACGATGGCCTATGCGCTGCTGCGCATGAAGGGCGTGCCGCTGGGCAAGATGGATTTTCTGGCCGGCTCCGACGCGCAGGGCTGACAGCCTGTCGCCCCCGCAGCGCCAAGGCTGCGGGGGCGACAGCTTCACTGTGAACATCCCACTTGCCGTCACATGATAATGTGATACACCGCCACGCATGTCACAGACCCTCATCGAACGCGTCCGCCGCCTCGTCAACGAAGGCGGCATGACCAAGTCCGGTCTTGCCCGTGCGGCAGGGCTTCACGCCAACACACTGCGCGACGTGGGAGAGGAAGGCTGGAACCCCACCGCCGAAACCCTCGCCAAGCTGGAACGCTTTCTCTCGGACAATGACGAGACGCCGGTGCTGGTCTCCATCGAGGAGATCATCGAGGAAGCCCGCAACGGCCGCATGTACATTCTGGTCGACGACGAAGACCGCGAAAATGAGGGCGACCTCATCGTCCCCGCGCAAATGTGCACCCCTTCGGCCATCAACTTCATGGTCACCCATTGCCGCGGGCTGGTCTGCCTCGCCCTTTCCTCCGAACGCGTCGATGAATTGCAGCTTGAACCCATGCACCGGCGCAACCGCACGCCGCTGGGCACAGCCTTCACCGTCTCGATCGAGGCCAAGGAAGGCATCACCACCGGCATTTCCGCGCATGACCGCGCCCGCACCGTCTCGGTCGCCATCGATGGCAGCAAGGGGCCCGAGGATATCGTCAGCCCCGGCCATGTCTTCCCGCTGCGCGCGCGCCCCGGCGGCGTGCTGGTCCGCGCCGGCCATACCGAGGCCGCCGTCGACATCTCACGCCTGGCTGGCCTCAACCCCTCGGGCGTGATCTGCGAGATCATGCGCGAGGATGGCACCATGGCGCGCTTCGACGATTGCGTCGCCTTCGCCCGCCAGCATGGGCTGAAAATGGCCACGATCCGTGACCTCATCGCCTATCGCCGCAAGCATGACCGCATGGTCTCGCAAAAGAGCGAGGCCGCGTTCACCAGCCGTTTCGGCGGAGACTGGGTTGCCCGCGCCTATTTCAACAAGGCCACCGGCGAGGAAAACCTTGTGCTGCTCAAGGGCCGGATCGACCCGACCACCCCCACGCTGGTGCGCATGCATGCCACCTCGCTGTTTACCGACCTGCTGGGCGAGCACAGCGACCGTAGCGGACTGCTCCACCGCTCGATGGAGATCATTGGCGAGGAAGGCAGCGGCGTGATCGTCTTCGTCAACCGCCCGAACAGCGACCTGTCCCGCGCCTTTGAACTGCGCCAGCAGGCCATGGCCGGCAATATGAAGCCCATTGAAGAGCTGCGCGATTATGGCGTAGGCGCGCAAATTCTCGCCGAACTGGGTATCCACCAGATCGTTCTGCTCACCAACACCCATCACACGCTCGTCGCGCTGGAAGGCTATGGCCTCTCGATCACCGGCGAACGCCGTATCCAAGGATAATCCCCATGGCCAAGTTCCTCATCGTCGAAGCCCGCTTTTACGATCACCTCAATGACCAGCTCATCGCCGGGGCCAAGGCCGCGCTGAAGGCGGCCGGCCACAAAAGCGAAGTCATCACCGTGCCCGGCGCGCTGGAAATCCCCGCCGCCATCGCCCTTGCCGACTCGACCGGCGAGTATGACGGCTATGTCGCCATCGGCGTGGTGATCCGGGGCGAAACCTATCACTTCGAGATCGTGGCAGGCGAAAGCGCGCGCGGCATCATGGCGCTTTCCATGGATGGCCTGCCGATCGGCAATGGCATTCTCACCGTGGAGAACGAAGAACAGGCGCTGGTGCGCGCCGACCCGGCCCAGAAAGACAAAGGTGGCGAGGCAGCCAAGGCGGCTGTTGCGTTGTATGATCTGAAAGAGAAGTTCGGGGCTTAAGAAGAAGGGAAAGTGCGAGGGCCATCGCCCTCGCGCTCCCCTTAGTTTGGCTAAGACAGTGGCGCCCCATCGTCGCGCCAGCATCGCCTAGCCGCAGGCATTTATCCTCACAGCGCAGCGTTTGTGTTTCCAGCCTGCGGCGCGGTGAGGTCGAGCACTATCGGCCGTGTGCCTCCGCCCTTTCGTCGGGAGACGTAAAGGGGGTGCAGGGGGCGATGACCCCCTGCTTTCACACTCCTCTTAACATCACCAAATTTTCGCCCGCTTCTCTGGCGGCAGATAGAGCTTGTCACCCGGCTTCACGCCAAAGGCCGCATACCACGCATCCAGATTGCGCACCGTCAGTGCGCGATATTGCCCCGGTGCATGGCCGTTGGTGGCGATGATCTGACGCATGGCCGCCTCGCGATACTTCTCCGCCCAGCTCTGCGCGAAGGCGAGGAAGAAGCGCTGGTCGCCCGTCATGCCATCGATCACCGGTGCCGGCTTGCCATGGAGCGAAGCGTGATAGGCATCAAGCGAGGCGGCAAGGCCAGCCACATCGGCAATGTTCTCGCTCAGCGTCAGTTCGCCCTTCACGTGAAGACCGGGATAGGGCTCATAGGCGTCGAACTCCTGCGCCAGCAGCTTGCCAGCCGCTTCGAAGCGCTTGAGGTCCTCGGGCGTCCACCAGTTGCGCAGCGCGCCGGTGGAATCGAAGGCCGCACCCTGATTGTCGAAACTGTGGCTGATTTCGTGGCCGATCACCGCGCCCACCGCGCCATAGTTGAAGGCAGCGTCGGCTGCCGGATCGAAGAAGGGCTTTTGCAGGATGGCGGCGGGGAAGTTCAGCGCGTTCTGCACCGGCAGGTTGAGCGCGTTCACCGTCTGCGCCGTCAGCCACCATTCGCCGCGATCCTGAGGCTTGCCCAGCTTGGCCAATTGGTGAGCAGTGTCGAACTTGCTGGCGGCCACGGCATTGGCATAGGCCTCGCCCGGCACGATGGTCAGCGGCGCATAATCCGTCCATGTGTCGGGATAACCAATGCCGACGATGATGCCCTGCACCTTCTTGATGGCCTCGGCCTTGGTCGAGGGCGCCATCCAGTCGAGCCCCTGAATGCGCGTGGCAAAGGCGGCCTTGATGTTGGCGACCATCCCTTGAATGCGCGTCTTGGAAGAGGCGGGGAAGTAATGCTCGACATAGAGCCGGGCCATGGCATCGCCCAGTGCGCCATTCACCGAGGCAATGGCGCGTTTGTCACGCGGGCGCGGTTGAGCGACGCCGGACAACGCCGTACTGTAGAAGGCAAAGCGGTCGCTATCGAGTTTTGAGGGCAGCACGCTGGCGTATTGACTGACCTGATGGAAAGCGAGCCAGTCCTTCCAGACATCAATCGGCTCGCTGGCAACCAGCGCGGCCAGCTTGGGGATGGCCTTGTCATGATAGGCGGCGAAATCGCCCTTCCAATTGAGATGCGCGCCCGTCAGCATGGCGTCCCAATCGATACCGGGCGCCTTTTGCGCCAGTTCGGCGCGGGTCCACAGCGTGTTGGCGTGCTGGAAATCCTCGCTTTCCTCGCGGCTTTCATGCGCTTGGGCGATCTTGAGTTCAAGGTCATAGATCTTGCCCGCACGCTCCGGCGCGTCGGCGCCAGCCAGGCCTGCGTCGGTCAGGATCGTGGCAATATAGGCGCGATACTTGCCCTGCAGCGCCACCATCTTGGGGTCGGTGGAGAGATAATAGTCACGCTCGGGCATGCCGAGGCCACCCTGCATGATATAGGGCACCACCTCCCCGCCCTTGAGTGCCTGAGTGATGAACAGGCCGAAAAGGTTTTCGGTGTGATAATTGGTGGCATTGAGCGGATCGGTGTCGGCGCGCAGATTTTCGCCCAGCACGCGCGACAGATCGGTGCGGGTCTTGATCGCGGCGAAACGCGCCAGATCCGCCTGAACTGGGGCCATGCCCTTGGCGTCGATGGCGGCCGTGTCGAGATAGGCACGGTAATAGTCGCGGATCTTCTGCGCATCGCTGCCCGGCGCCGGGCTGGAGGCAAGAATGCCGGTGATCAGCGTGTTGAGTTGAGCCTCGGTGGTGTTGAAAGCGACAAGGAAGCTGCCGACCGAGGCGCGATCGGCGGGAATCTCGGTGCGCTTCAACCAGGCGCCATTGGCATAGGTGTAGAAATCATCGCCCGGCTTGGCTGACTTGTCCATGTTGGCGATCTGAATACCCGCATCACCCGTAGCCTTTGCAGCGGCGACGGGGACGGCGCGCTTAACCACCGGCCTGGCATTGAGCGCCCCGGCACTCACGGCCAGCGCCATCGCCAACATCGGCGTGGCCAGAGCCCGGGCGACCCGCAGCCGGCGTCGATCTGCAACGCCTTGATATGCCTGCTCCATTTCAGAACGTCCTTTCAAACAAAGCCCAGGCGCGCGAAGCGCCAAAACCGTAACGCGGGGGCCGCCTGGCCCTCTCTGCCTCCGGCAACGAATGGGCGGCATCCTAGGCACTTGTTTTCGGGGCGCAATCCACAGCTTCCTGACATCTGTGTAAAAAGCGCCGTCATCGTGGCCTGCAAAATCCTGTGGATTCATCAAAGTTTTTTACTAGAACATTATACCTAATTATCGGCCGCAACCCCCATGCAGGTAATCGTTTATGTTCAGCAACATGCACTTTCCTGACAAAAGGCACCCAACGGATTCTTGCGAATCCGCCCACCATGTGTATGATCTTCTTAAATATTGCCTGACAAAACTTGATATGCTTGACGACTCGATCGCTGCAGCACATCTTTCTGCTTGTCTCGAAACCTTGAAACAAAGCCTCATGGCGCGTTGATGATTGTCCCATCGGGAGAGACGCGGGCCAACCGCAACCCACAAATTCGATTTTGGATGTAATTGCATTCATTTCCGGGATAATTTAACATAGATTACAAAGAGCATCGGAGCGGCGTTACCACGGTGCGCGCTGCACTCGGGGCCTTGAAATCAAAGAAAGTCAGGTCAGGACAAGGGCCGAACGGATGAATGCAACCTTCAAGCGCCCAAGCAGCCATGACGTGACCGGCGATCCCCAAGGCACGCAGAGCCATCGCCCTGCTATCGGGCTGTCATCCGATTCACGGCTGCGCGACCTTGTGCAATCGCTCGACATGATGGTGAACGAACTTCACCTCATTGCCGAAGCCGACCAGGCGGAAAACGAGGCGGCCTCGGCCTGCACCAACAAGCTGGAACGCGCCAAGCAGATCTATCGCAACCGTCGGCGGCGCGAACAGGTTTTCGGCGATGCCGCCCTGTTCGGCGAACCGGCATGGGACATCATGCTCGACCTTTACGTCGCCGCCGCCGAGGACAAGCGCGTGGCCGTCACCAGCGCCTGCATCGGCTCGGCGGTGCCTGCCACCACGGCGCTGCGCTGGATCAAGATTCTGGAAGACCGCAATCTGATCGAACGCGAGGTCGACGAGGTCGATGCGCGGCGCATCTTTGTGCGCCTGTCCACCACGGGCTTTGAACTGATGGAAGAATATCTGTCGGAATAGCTGACCGCCCCCGCAGAGCCAACCAGCGCAGACAGCAAAAAGGGCGGAAAAACCGCCCTTTCCGTATCCTGGCAAAGCCGCAAGGGGCAAGGGAGCGCCAGTGACGCCCCCTCTCCTTCATCCTTACTTCAGCAGGCGGCCAAAGGCGCCCTTGCCGGCATAGATCGCACCCGCGCCCAGTTCTTCCTCGATACGGATGAGCTGGTTGTACTTGGCAAGCCGGTCCGAACGGGCCAGCGAACCGGTCTTGATCTGGCCACAGTTGGTGGCAACGGCCAGATCAGCGATGGTCGCATCCTCGGTCTCGCCCGAACGGTGGCTCATCACAGCGGTGTAACCGGCGCGCTGGGCGATGCTCACCGCTTCCAGCGTCTCGGTCAGCGTGCCGATCTGGTTGACCTTGACCAGCAGCGAATTAGCCAGACCCTTTTCGATGCCCATGGTCAGGCGCTTGGGGTTGGTGACGAAGAGATCATCGCCCACGAGCTGCACCTTGTGGCCGATCTTGTCGGTCAGCGCCTTCCAGCCCTCGAAATCATCCTCGCTCATGCCGTCCTCGATCGAGATGATCGGATAGTCGGCGGCCAGCTGGGCGAGATAGTCGGCAAATTCGACCGGGGTCAACGAGAGGCCCTCGCCGCTGATCTCATACTTGCCGTTCTTGAAGAATTCGGTCGAGGCGCAGTCGAGCGCGAGCATGATGTCGCTGCCCAGCTTGAAACCGGCCTTTTCCACCGAGGCGCCGATGAAATCGAGCGCAGCGCGCGTGCTGGCGATGTTGGGGGCAAAGCCGCCCTCGTCACCCACAGCCGTGGCCAGACCCTTTTCCGACAGGCCCTTTTTCAGCGTGTGAAAGATTTCGCTGCCCCAGCGCACGGCCTCGGCGATGCTGCCCGCACCCACGGGCATGACCATGAATTCCTGGAAATCGATAGGGTTGTCAGCATGTTCGCCGCCATTGATGATGTTCATCATCGGCACTGGCAGCACATGGGCCGACACGCCGCCCACATAGGAATAAAGCGGCAGACCGCGCGCGTCAGCCGCCGCCTTGGCCGCCGCCATCGACACACCGAGGATGGCATTGGCGCCCAGGCGGCCCTTGTTCGGCGTGCCGTCCAGTTCGATCATGGCCATGTCGATGTCGCGCTGGTCTTCCGCGTCGCGGCCTTCCAGCAATTCGCCGATCTCGTCATTGACCGCATCGACCGCCTTGGTGACGCCCTTGCCCAGATAGCGGCTCTTGTCGCCATCGCGCAGTTCCACGGCTTCATGCGCGCCCGTGCTGGCGCCCGAGGGAACCGCGGCGCGGCCAAAGCTGCCGTCTTCCAGCAGGACGTCGACCTCGACCGTAGGGTTGCCGCGGCTGTCCAGGATTTCACGGGCATGGATGTCGATAATCGCGGTCATGACGGGTTCATCTCCTCTCGGCCAACAAAAAGGCCACAAGTCTTGACCGCTCCTTAGCAGCCAGGCCTTGGCAGACAAGCTGCATTGCAGCATGATGGACCCGCAAAGCGCCTCAGGCGTTCAAGCATAGGTATGGTGATTCCACCCAGCCCCATGCCCGACGCCAAGCACCGTCAGAGGAGGATAACAGCCATGGCCGACACCAAAACCAAGCTCGACGTCGAAGCCGCTGCCCAGGACACGAAGGACAAGGCGGCCGAAACGCTCGATGCTGCTGCCACCACCGCACAGACCGCCAAGGATGCGGTGAAAACGATCTTCTCCAAGGCGATCGACGATGCCAAGGCTGCCGCTGTCGCCGGTGCCAGCGCTATCGGCAAAAAGGCGCATGAGCAGGGCGAAGCCTATCGCGAAAAGCTCGCCGCCGCCGACCTGCTGGGCGAGGCCAAGGCGCTGGGGCACGAGGCCAAGGAACGCGCCGCCGTTTTGGCCACCGATGGCAAGGCCAAGGCCAGCGACGCGCTGACCGGCCTTGGCAAGCTGGTGGCCGACAATGCCCTGTTCTTTGACGACAAGCTGGGCGAGAAATATGGCGATTACGCCCGCAGCGCCGCCCGCGCCATTCAGGAAACCGCAGCCAAGCTGGAATCCAAGGATCTGGCCGAGCTGGGCGAGGAAGCGCGCAGCTTCGTCCGCAAGAATCCGGCGCTGGCCGTGGGCATCACCGCGGTTGTCAGCTTTCTTGTCGCCCGTACCTTGACCGGCTCGTCGAAAAACGAAGACTAAGCCAGCCATTGCGTGACATAAAGAGCGATCGGGGGCGGTTATCGCTGCCTCCGGTCGTGCCGTTTTGCTGCTGGGGGCCGCGAAAAATTCATGAGTGACGAGAACGGGCCGGACGACGGTCAGAAAAGCCCGATAGCGCTGACATCGGAGATCGAGTCGCTCATCGCCGCCGTTCGGGCCGCCATATCGAGCGAGGTCGCCTTTCAGCGCGCGCGCGCGGTTCTAGCCAGCAAGCTTGCCGGGCGGATCGCGGGGCTCGCCGCGCTGGCGCTGGCGCTGGTGTTTTTCTTCCTGATGGCGCTGGTGGTGGGACTGCTGCTGGCCCTGGCGCCCTTGCTGGGCACCTGGCAGGCGCTGGGCATCGTTGTTGCCGGGCTGGTCCTGTGCCTGATGCTGGCAGTCTGGGGCGCGATGCGCGGCTGGAAGAAGCTCAAGCGTATCCTTTTCGGAGAGGGTAAATGAGCAAGGCCGAGGAGGAACTGGCCGCGCTCAAGGCCCGGCGTGACATGGACCGGCTGACACTGATCGACCGGGTGAACGAGGCGCGCGAACTGGCCAAGCCCAAGGTTCTGGCCGCCCGGGCCAAGGCCGATGTGGAGATCCGCGCCCGGTCGGCGGCGGCGCAGGCGCTGGAAATCGCCAATGATCATCGCGGCGTCGTGATCGGCACGGTGTCGGTCCTGGCATTATGGGCGATGCGCAGCCATCTGGGCAGCAAGATCGCGCAGAAACTGGGCCCGGTGGCGGCACAGGCGGGGGACACATTGGGCCGCGCGGCGCTGAGCAAGGCGCCGGGCCTGATCGCCCCCTTCATGCCAGCGTGGCTGTCGCCGTTCGTCGCGCCTGTCTTGCGCCATGTCATCGCCCGGAAACCATCTGCCGACCCGGAATGACCCGACCTTCGCGCTCCCCACCCCCGACCTTGGGCGAGGAAGGGCCTGCATAGCTGTGCGAAGGCTTGCTGATCACAAAAGCGTAATGCTATGCGTCAGGCTCCTTCTCCCCCACCAATGGGACATGCAATGAGCCAACTTCTCCATCTCGTCATCGGCGGCCGCGTCAAGGATCCGCAGGGCGTCGAATTCACCGACCTCAAGGCACTCGACTATGTCGGCGTGTTCCCGGACTATGCCTCGGCCGTGGAAGCCTGGCGCGGAGCTGCCCAGCGCAGCGTGGATGATGCCGAGATGAAGTATGTCGTGGTCCATCTCCACCGCATGCTGGAGCCGGGCAAGGACGCCTGAGCCAGCCGGCCAATGCCAATGAAAAAGGCCCCGTTTCCGGGGCCTTTTTTATGCTCTGCTGTGGCAAGGATCAGATGAACTCGATCTTTTCGACGACGTAGAAGCGTTCACCCGATGGGACGGTGACCTCGATCTCATCCTCGACCTTCTTGCTGATCAGCGCGCGGCCCAGCGGCGACTGATAACTGATCTTGCCACGCTTGGCATCCGCCTCATGCGGCCCAACAATCTGGTAACGCACCGGCTTGTCATCATCATCGAGCAGGGTGACCGTCGCGCCAAACACCACCTTGTCGCCCGACAATGTGGTGGGATCAACGATATGCGCGCGGCTGATCTTGTCTTCCAGATCGGCGATCATCGCCTCGACCTGGCCCTGGCGTTCCTTGGCCGCATGATATTCGGCGTTTTCCGAAAGGTCGCCATGCGCGCGCGCTTCCTCGATCGCATCGACGATCAGGGGGCGCTCATCGCGCAGCGCTTTCAGCTCGGTGGTCAGCATTTCATAGCCTTCCGCCAGCATCGGCAACTTTTCGACACTCGACATGCTTTAGTTCCGTTCCTTCGAGCCTCTCCCCGCGCCCGGCGTCAGAGCCGCCCTGCCGCCAAAAACGATGACGGTTGCGGCCCTGCGCTGGTGTGGGAAAGCGTGATCCGATCAGCCATAATAGGACTGGAGCGGGCACACTTCAAGTTTTGCTGACGAAAGAGCCTCAATTGCATCGACCGCGGCCACACTTGCCGCCGCCGTGGTAAAGTAAGGCACCCGGGTGGACAGCGCGACCTGGCGGATCGACTGCGAGTCCTTCAGGCTCTGCCAGCCTTCCGTGGTGTTGAAGATCAACGCCACATCGCCATCGACAATCTTGTCGACGATATGCGGACGCCCTTCGGCCACCTTGTTCACGCGCTCGACCGCAACACCCTGCTCAGCCAGATATTTGGCCGTGCCGCCGGTCGCCACCAGGCTGAAGCCCAGCGCCACCAGCTTTTTCGCGGCGGGCAGGATCACCGGCTTGTCGCTGTCCTTCACCGAGACGAAGACCGTGCCGCCCTTGGGCAGCTTCGTCCCTGCGCCCAGCTGT
Source organism: Sphingomonadales bacterium (assembly GCA_028871475.1). Classification (GTDB taxonomy): domain Bacteria; phylum Pseudomonadota; class Alphaproteobacteria; order Sphingomonadales; family Sphingomonadaceae; genus Novosphingobium. Next base: position 101,469 of record JAGWMZ010000007.1, read on the forward strand.
GCCTTGGCGAAAGCCGTCGGGAAATCCTTATCGATTCCCATAACTTCACCGGTGGACTTCATCTCGGGGCTCAGCACCGGATCGACGCCGGGGAAGCGGTTGAAGGGGAACACGGCTTCCTTCACCGCCACATAGGGCAGGTCACGCTTGAAGGGCGGGAAGGTGGAGAGCTTTTCACCCGCCATCACGCGCGCGGCGATCTTGGCCACTGGCTGGCCGATCGCCTTGGCGACAAAGGGCACGGTGCGGCTGGCACGCGGATTGACCTCGATGAGGTAAACCTCGCCATCCTTGACCGCGAACTGGATGTTCATCAGCCCCTTCACGCCCAGCGCCAGCGCCAGCGCATGGGCCTGACGCTCCATTTCGGCGATGATCTCGGCAGGCAGCGAGTAAGGAGGCAGCGAACAGGCCGAATCGCCCGAGTGAATGCCCGCTTCCTCAATGTGCTGCATGACGCCGGCCACCTCGACCTGCTCACCATCGCACAGGGCGTCGACGTCGCATTCGATGGCATCGCGCAGATACTGGTCGATCAGCACCGGACTGTCGCCAGAGACCTGCACGGCGGTGGTGATGTAGTCGTCAAGCTGCTGCAAGCTGTCGACGATCTCCATCGCGCGGCCACCCAGCACATAGCTGGGGCGCATCAGCACGGGGTAGCCGATGCGGCTGGCCACGGCCACGGCTTCATCGCGGCTGCGCGCAATGCCATTGGCGGGCTGCTTGAGACCGAGCTTTTCCACCAGATCGGCGAAACGCTCGCGGTCTTCGGCAAGGTCGATGGCGTCCGGGCTGGTGCCCAGAATGGGGATGCCCGCATCCTCCAGCGTCTGGGCCAGCTTCAGCGGGGTCTGCCCGCCGAACTGCACGATGACGCCGACGAGTTCGCCCTTCGACTGCTCGACGCGCAGGATTTCCAGCACATCCTCACCGGTCAGCGGCTCGAAATAGAGGCGGTCCGAGGTATCGTAGTCGGTGCTGACCGTTTCCGGGTTGCAGTTGACCATGATCGTCTCATAACCCGCCTCAGCCAGCGAGAAGCAGGCGTGGACGCAGCAATAGTCGAATTCGATGCCCTGACCGATACGGTTCGGGCCGCCGCCAAGGATGACGACCTTCTTGCGATCCGAAGGCGCGGCCTCATTCTCGGGCTCGCCGAACAGGGGCGCTTCATAGGTCGAGTACATATAGGGCGTGATCGCCTCGAACTCGGCGGCGCAGCTGTCGATGCGCTTGAACACCGGGTGCACGCCCAGCCGCTCGCGCAGCTTGCGCACCTCGGTTTCGCTGGTGGCGCCGGCCATGGCTTCCACGACATCATGCAGCAAGCCCGAACGCGCCGCATTGGCGCCAGCCACCGGGCTCACCGATTTCACCGCCAGCTTGGCCAGCCGCTTGTCCGAGAAGCCCATGGCCTTCAGGCGGCGCATGCCTGCCGCATCGGTGGGCAGGCCGTTGCATTCCACCTTGGCCTCTTCCGCGATGATCTCTTCGATATGGCGCAGGAACCAGGGGTCGAAATGGGTGATCGCGTGGATGTCCTCGACCGTGAAGCCCTCGCGGAAGGCTTGCGCGGCCACCAGCAGCCGGTCGGGCGTGGCGCGCGACAGGGCGGCGGTGATCTCGTCGCGGCTGGCGCCGACCAGCGCATCGACGCGGTTGAAGCCGTCGAGGCCGGTTTCCAGACCGCGCAGGGCCTTCTGCATCGATTCCTTGATGTTGCGCCCGATAGCCATCACCTCGCCCACCGACTTCATCGCGGTGGAGAGCAGCGGCTCGGCGCCCTTGAACTTTTCAAAGGCGAAGCGCGGGATCTTGGTGACCACATAGTCGATGCTCGGCTCAAAGCTCGCGGGCGTCGCCCCGGTGATCTCGTTGGTCAGCTCGTCGAGCGTGTAGCCCACGGCCAGCTTGGCCGCGACGCGCGCGATGGGGAAGCCGGTGGCCTTGGACGCCAGCGCCGAGGAGCGCGACACGCGCGGGTTCATCTCGATGACGATCAGGCGGCCATCCTTGGGGTTGACCGCGAACTGTACGTTCGAGCCGCCCGTCTCCACGCCGATCTCGCGCAGCACCGCCAGAGAGGCGTTGCGCATGATCTGATATTCCTTGTCGGTCAGCGTCAGCGCGGGAGCGACAGTGATGGAATCGCCCGTGTGAACGCCCATCGGATCGACGTTTTCGATCGAGCAGATGATGATGGAATTGTCGTTGCGGTCCCGCACGACCTCCATCTCATACTCTTTCCAGCCGAGCAGCGATTCCTCGATCAGCACCTCGGTGGTGGGGCTGGCGTCGAGGCCCGAGCGCACGATGGTCTCGAACTCGGCCTTGTTGTAGGCCACGCCGCCGCCGGTGCCGCCCATGGTGAAGCTGGGGCGGATGATCGAGGGCAGGCCGGTGCGCTTGAGGATTTCAAACGCCTCGTCGAGCGTGTGGGCCACGCCGCTGCGTGCGCTCTCCAGCCCGATCTTGTCCATCGCCTCGCGGAAGCGCTGGCGGTCCTCGGCCTTGTCGATGGCGTCGGCATCGGCGCCGATCATCTGGACGCCGAACTTCTCCAGCGTGCCGTCCTCGAACAGCGCCAGCGCGGTGTTGAGCGCCGTCTGCCCGCCCATCGTGGGCAGCACCGCATCGGGGCGCTCCTTCTCGATGATGCGCGCCACGATCTCGGGCGTGATCGGCTCGATATAGGTGGCGTCGGCCATCTCGTGGTCGGTCATGATCGTGGCCGGGTTCGAGTTGACCAGGATGACCCGGTAACCTTCCTCCTTGAGCGCCTTGATCGCCTGCGTGCCCGAATAGTCGAACTCGCAAGCCTGGCCGATGATGATGGGCCCCGCGCCAATGACGAGGATCGAGGAGATGTCAGTGCGTTTGGGCATCGGTATTTCCGCCTTGCTGCTGGCTCAGCGTGCTCGCGAGCATTTGATTGTTGGCTTCCAAAGCGTCGGCAATTCGCGGCCAAGAACGGAAAGCATTAAGTTGCAATTGATCCCGTTCACCAAAGCCCGTCGCTAAATAGGCCGTATCCTGAATCTCGGCATCCGTGATCTGGTACCCCAGATGATGCAACATACTTGAAATCAATCGAGTTTGCCGCTCGCTAAGATCCCGAATGTGGTTTTGTATATTCTCTGGATTTGGCGCCACATTGGAGAGGCGATGATAATCTCGCCAAGCATCCATAACTGCGGAAGAATCGTTAAAATCAATAGGTATCATATTGATAGCCTGACTATACCTTAGATCGGCCGCCATATGGCGAGTGCCCATCAGCATACGCATAGTTTCGACCTTCCGATCGCGGCGTTGTTTCCGCTTCTCTGCCGTAAGCTGGAGAACAACGGCCAATACAGGCCCAGCGATCAGCGCTATCAGCGTCAATATCTCGTTGGTCGTCACCCCAGCATCCCCACAAACTTCTCAAACAGATAGAAGCTATCCATCGGCCCGGGCGAAGCCTCGGGGTGATACTGCACCGAGAAGGCCTTCTTGCCGCTGATCGACAACCCGCAGTTGCTGCCATCGAACAGCGAGACATGCGTTTCAACCACACCCTCAGGCAGGGTGGCGGCATCCACCGCAAAGCCGTGGTTCATGCTGGTGATCTCGACCACGCCCTCAGCCGTGCGCTTCACCGGATGGTTCGCGCCGCGGTGGCCCTGATGCATCTTGATGGTCTTGGCGCCCGTGGCCAGACCCAGCATCTGGTGGCCAAGGCAGATGCCGAACAGCGGCACATCGCGCTCCAGCAGGCCCTTGATGACGGGCACGGCATACTCACCCGTTGCAGCCGGGTCGCCCGGGCCGTTCGACAGGAACACGCCAGCCGGTTTCAGCGCCAGAATCTCCTCCAACGAGGTCTGCGCGGGCACCACCGTCACACTCGCCCCGGCCTTCACCAGATTGCGGAAGATGTTGTCCTTCGCGCCATAGTCGATCGCCACCACATGCGGGCGCGGGTCGCCTTCGGGGCGGCCATAGCCCTCACCCAGCTTCCACACCGAGCCTTCCCAGTCCTCGACCACGGTGCGCGAAACCACCTTGGCGAGGTCGAGCCCTTCAAGGCCGCTCCACGCCCGCGCCTTGGCGACGAGCGCGGGAATGTCGAACTCGCCATCGGGGTTATGAGCGATGACGGCATTGGGCGCGCCAGCCAGACGGATGCGGCGGGTCAGCGCGCGGGTGTCGATGCCCGAAATGCCGATCTTGCCCTTGGCGGCCAGCCATTCGGGAAAGTTGCCCTGCGCGCGGAAGTTGGAGGGCGCCGTCACATCCTCGCGCACCACGCAGCCCACCGCGCCATCGACCTGCGATTCAAGGTCTTCGTCATTGACGCCGACATTGCCGATATGGGGGAAGGTGAAGGTGACGATCTGCCCGGCATAGCTGGGGTCGGTCATCACTTCCTGATAGCCGGTCATCGCGGTGTTGAAGCACACTTCGCCCACCGCGCTGCCCGTCGCGCCAAAGCCTCGGCCCCACAGCACGCTGCCATCGCTGAGCACCAGCACGGCGGTGGCATCAGCAGGTTTAGGCGCAAGCGTAGGGGCGGGGTCGGCCATAGGGGGCGCTCCGTTCAAGGGGTTTCGGGCATGGTTGCTAAGAGCCGCCCGCTAGACCCCATGCCCCCATCCGTCAACCCCTCCGCCAAGCCTATCAAATCGGTAAATTTCCCGCTAGTCTGCACCGCTTTCGCTGCAAGGCAGCAAAAATATTCAGGAAAGAACGATAAAATGATCCGCGACTCGATCAAGGCAGCCCAGCTTACCGCGATGAAATCGGGCGACAAGGAGCGCCTGGCCGCTGTTCGCCTGATCCTTGCCAAGATCAAGGACAAGGATATCGAGCTGCGCACGGCCGCAACGCAGCCCGACGATGACACGCTGGTGGTCGATGTGCTGCAGAAGATGGTGAAGCAGCGCCGCGAATCGATTGCCATGTATGAACAGGGCGGCCGTCCCGAACTCGCCGCCGCCGAGGCCGCCGAAGTCGCCGTCATCGAAAGCTTCCTGCCCCAGCAGATGAGCGAGGAGGAAACCAAGGCCGCCATCGAGGCGATCAAGGCCGAACTGGGCGTGAGTGACATCAAGGGCATGGGCAAGGTGATCGCCGAGCTGAAGGCGCGCCATGGCAGCGTGATCGACATGGGCAAAGCCTCGGGTCTGGTGAAGGCCTCGCTGGCGTAACGCCGTGAACCTTTCGCCCCAATGGATTGACGAATTGCGCAGCCGCATCACGCTTTCGGGCGTGATCGGTCGCACGGTGCGCATCCTGAAGGCGGGGCGCGAGTTCAAGGCCTGCTGCCCCTTCCATGGGGAAAAGACGCCCAGTTTCACCATCAATGACGAGAAGGGTTTCTACCACTGCTTCGGCTGCGGGGCGCATGGCGACGTCATCCGCTGGATGACCGAACAGCGGGGCCTTTCCTTCATGGATGCCATCAAGGAGCTGGCCGAGGAGGCGGGGATGGAGGTCCCTGCCCCCGATCCGCGCGCGGCTGAGCGCGCGCAGAAGCAGGCCGGATTGCATGACGCCATGGCCGCGGCGCAAAGCTTCTTCATGAAACAACTGGAGGGACCGGAGGGCGGGACGGCGCGCGCCTATCTGGCCACACGCGGTTTCCGGGCGGACATCATCGAACAATTCGGCTTCGGCTATGCGCCCGAGGGTCGGCAGGCGATGAAGCAGGCGCTGACCGCCCTGCCCGAGGCACTGCTGATCGAGGGTGGCCTGCGCATCACCGTCGACGGCAAGGAGCCCTATGACCGGTTTCGCGGGCGCCTGATGCTGCCCATTCAGGATGCGCGCGGGCGGGTCATCGCCTTTGGCGGGCGCATTCTGGACAAGACCAAAACCGATGCACCCAAATATCTGAATTCCCCCGACACACCTTTGTTCGACAAGGGCCGCACGCTGTATAACCAGCACCGCGCATCCCCCGCCTCGCGTCAGAGCGGGCGGATCATCGTGGTCGAAGGCTATATGGACGTGATCGCACTGGCCAACGCAGGCTTCCCCGATGCGGTCGCCCCTCTGGGCACGGCGCTGACCGAAACGCAGATCGAAATGCTCTGGCGGATGGTGGAAACGCCGATCCTGTGCTTTGACGGCGATGCGGCGGGGCAACGCGCGGCCATGCGCGCCATCACCCGTGCCCTGCCCCTGCTGCGCCCGGCCCACTCCCTGCGCATCGTGCGCATGCCGCCGGGGCAAGACCCCGATGAGCTGATCAAGGCGCAGGGGCCCCAGGCCATGGAGGCCGCGCTCGCCGGGGCGCAAAGCCTGCTCGACACGCTGTGGGCGCATGAACGCGACGCCCTGCCCACCGACACGCCCGAGGCCAAGGCAGGGCTGAAGGCGCGGCTGATGGCTCATGTCGACACGATCGCCGACAAGGACATCAAGTCACTCTATCGCAGCGAATTGCTCGAGCGTTTCTCCGCCTATGCCTTTCCCCGGCGCGACAATGGCGGCGGGCGCGGCGCCTCCCCCTCCAGCCCCCAGCGCGCATGGCAACCACCCCGCAGCGGCGGGCGTTTTGGCCGCGACTACGTGCCTGAAACGCCCCATCCGCGCACCGCCGCCATGGCCGCGCGCCCTGCCCCATGGCGCGCGGCGGCGCTTGACGCGGTGGTGGGCGGCCTCATCCGCAATCCATCGGTGCTCTCCGCCCAGATCGAGCCGCTCGCCCGTCTGGCTGGCGAGGATCCGCGCATTGATCTGCTGGTCGATGCCGCGATGGATGGAGAGTTCTTGCGCCAGGGTCTTGATCCTGAGGCAATGGAAACCATATTGCGCTCTCGGGGATTTATGCCGCCAGCGCAGGAACCGGTGAAGGGTATGGGATTTACCTTTCTACACGGTGATGATGAGGCGGCGCATGCACAATTGGTTGACGTCATCGGCATCCTGACCGAAAGGCCGCTTGTCGAAGCGGCGCTGGCTCTGGCCTCGGTTGGTGCGGAACTTTCCGATGCCGCCTGGCAGGAACAACAGCGTTTGTTGCAACAGTTGAATGATGTGCAGAAAAGGGAACTGGATTTGAAGGCGCGACTCGGGCAAATGCTCTCGCGCGGGTCCGGTGCCGATGATGCATCAGGCGGCATGAAATCGTAATTTGGCAGCCCGGACCCCCGGGCTCCGGCAAGATGGCGAAGTGATGGACGAAGAGATTTCTGGCGCTGACATGGCTGGCAACGATCGTGACGGTGGCGATGCCCCGCTGATCGACCTGAACGAAGCCTCGATCAAGAAGCTGATCGCCCGTGCCCGGCGGCGCGGCATCATCACCTATGACGAGCTGAATGAGGCCCTGCCTCAGGACATGTCCTCGGACCAGATCGAGGACATCACCTCGGCGCTGAACGAAATGGGCGTCAACATCGTCGAAAGCGACGAGGACGCGACCGATCCTGAAGAGCGCAAGGCCGAGGACGCCGAGGATGAAGAGGCGGTCGATGATCGCCCCGACCTCGTCAAGAAGAAGGAAACGGTCGAGCGGACCGATGACCCCGTGCGCATGTATCTGCGCGAGATGGGTGCGGTCGAACTGCTGAGCCGCGAGGGTGAAATCGCCATCGCCAAGCGGATCGAGGCCGGTCGCGACACGATGATCCTGGGCCTGTGCGAGAGCCCGATCACCTTCCACGCCATCATCCAGTGGTCAGAAGCGCTCAACAACGGCGACATGCAATTGCGCGAGATCCTCGATCTCGACGCGATGCTGAGCAAGGAGCCCGCGCCCGAGAATTTGAACGAGGACGGCGAGGAAACCAACGACGACGGCGAGATCACCGAATCGACCGCTGGCCCTTCCTATAAGGAAGAGGAAGAGGTCGAAGAGGAAGAATCCGCCGATGAGGAGGATGAGGACGGCATCGAGCGCCGCGCCCGTCGCCCCGTCGAGGAAGAGGAAGAAGACAACACTCTTTCGCTCGCCCAGATGGAAGCGCAGCTCAAGCCGGAAGCGCTTGAGAAGTTCGCCCTCATCACCGACCTGTTCCTGGCCTTTGAGAAGATCCAGTCCGAACGCCTTGATTTCATGAGCGTTGGCAATGACTTTCCGGCCGATCGCGAGAAGATCTACCAGCAACTGCGCGAGGATCTGACCGCGCAGGTGGAAAGCGTACAGTTCCACGCCAGCAAGATCGAATATCTCGTCGACAATCTCTACGCCTTCAACCGCCGCCTGACGGCGCTGGGCGGCCAGATGCTGCGTCTGGCCGAGCGCCACAAGGTGAGCCGCAAGGACTTCCTCGATTGCTACGTCGGGCGTGAGCTGGACGATGCCTGGCTGGAATCGGTGGCCAAGCGCGACAAGAAATGGGCGAATTTCGCCGCGAACGAGGTCGATGCCGTCGAGCGCATCCGCACCGAAGTGTCCGACATTGCCAGCCAGACCGGCATGGCCCTGCCCGAGTTCCGCCGCATCGTGAACATGGTGCAGAAGGGCGAGCGCGAGGCGCGTATCGCCAAGAAGGAAATGGTCGAGGCCAATCTGCGTCTGGTGATCTCCATCGCCAAGAAATACACGAACCGCGGGTTGCAATTCCTTGATCTTATTCAGGAAGGCAACATCGGCCTGATGAAGGCGGTCGACAAGTTCGAATACCGCCGTGGCTACAAGTTCAGCACCTATGCGACGTGGTGGATCCGTCAGGCCATCACGCGGTCGATCGCCGATCAGGCGCGCACCATCCGTATTCCGGTGCATATGATCGAAACGATCAACAAGCTGGTGCGCACCAGCCGCCAGTTCCTGCACGAACAGGGTCGCGAGCCCACGCCCGAGGAAATGGCCGAGCGCCTGAGCATGCCACTCGAAAAGGTGCGCAAGGTGATGAAGATCGCCAAGGAGCCGATCTCCCTTGAAACGCCGATCGGTGACGAGGAAGATTCGCATCTGGGCGATTTCATCGAGGACAAGAACGCGATCATCCCTGTCGATGCCGCGATCCAGTCCAACCTGAAGGAAACCGTGACTCGCGTGCTCGCCAGCCTCACCCCGCGTGAGGAGCGCGTGCTGCGCATGCGTTTCGGCATCGGCATGAACACCGACCACACGCTGGAGGAAGTGGGCCAGCAGTTCTCGGTGACGCGCGAACGTATCCGCCAGATCGAGGCGAAGGCGCTGCGCAAGCTCAAGCACCCGAGCCGCAGCCGCAAGATGCGCAGCTTCCTCGATCAGTAAGGAATGAGCATGAACGGGGGCAAGGTGCTTGCGGTGTTGGCCGCCATGGTGCTGGCGCAGCAGGCCGTGCCCGCATGGGCGCAGACCTCGGCGGCGCCTGCCGCCTCTCAACCGGCCAGCGAACCGGTTGATGAGGCAAGGCTGGCGCTTGCCCGGCAGATCATTGCGGTCATGCTTCCGCCCGATCAGCGCGATGCCATCATGCGCCGTATGCAGCAGGCGATGATGGCATCGTTCAGCGCCAATTTCCAATTGCCGCCCCAGTTGAACGACCCGGGCCTCGCCAAGATCATTCGGGACTATCTCGACGGCATGCCCGCAATGATGGAGCCAGTGATGGCCCAGCATATGCCGGCCTATCTCGAAACGCTGGCCCATGCCTATGCCCGCAACTTCACGCGGGAAGAGCTTGAGCAGGTGCTGAATTTTGCCCACACGCCAGCGGGCGCCAAATATTTCTCGCGCTCGACCACGCTGATGCAGGACCCTGAAGTCGCCAGTGAGATGGGAACCATGATGCGCGCCACGCAACAGGCCGCGATGAGTTCGGCTGCCGATCTTCAAGCCAAGATCCGCGCCTATCTGACCGCCCATCCCGAGGTCGCCAAGCGCCTTGCCCAAGGCGCTAAAAAACCGAGCTGACCCCGCGACAAGCATCTGCGAAGACAGCGCTTTTATACGATCTTTATTTCGCCATTTTTTGGGCCATACTAGACCTGTATCATCAATTGGCAGGAGTCGTCAGGCGATGCAAAAGGTTCTGGCCTTGGCACTGTTGGCATTGGTCGCAGGCTGCACGCATATCGGCACAGCCAATAACGACCATATTGACTGCATCACGCATCAGACCAACTGCCCCGACGACAATGGGACTGTCTGGCATCCCGCCAATCGCTGAAAGCTGAAGGCCATCCGTCCACTCGTGATTGCCCGCAAGGGGAGACGCCCATGCGATGGATCAGCTTACTGCCCTTGGCCCTGCTCGCCAGTTGCAATGGTCCCGGCGTCAGTGGAGACAAGGTGACCCTGTGCGAACGCAACCCCTTATGCGCTTCCCATCCCCTGCCTGATGGCCAGAATGGCGTCGAATGGACGCCAGCCACCAGCCCGCCCCGCGGAAGCAACCCGGTCGGCAAGCCCCACTAGCATATTATTACGCCGCGAACGGCTGGCCCTTTGCGAAAATCCCCTCTATGGGCTGCATCGAATCCCGGCCAAGAGGAGCCTTCATGCGCATTGCCATCGCTTCCGATCATGCCGCCGTCGCTCTCAAAGCTGAACTGGTCGCCTTCCTGCTGGACCAAGGCCATGACGTGAATGACCTTGGCCCCGAGACCGAGGAGCGTGTGGATTACCCCGATTATGGCTACAAGCTGGCCCAATGCATTGCAGCACAAGACGCCGACTATGGCGTCGCTCTATGCGGCAGCGGTATCGGCATTTCCATCGCGGTCAACCGCCACCCCGCCGCGCGCTGCGCGCTGGTGAACGAGCCCTATTCCGCCACCCTTGCGCGTGAACATAACAATGCCAATGTCATCGCCATGGGCGGCCGCCTGACGGGTGTCGATCTGGCCAAGGCCTGCCTCACCGCTTTCCTGAGCGCATCTTTCGCTGGCGGCCGCCATGCCGGTCGCGTCGAAAAGCTCTCCAACCCCACCTGCTGATCCAGCCAAAGGACTCGCGCCCCATGACCACCACCCTGACGGATGTTCTCCCCGCCGGTTTCTTCACCGGCACGCTGGCCGAGCGCGATCCTGAAATCACCGGCTGGATCAACAAGGAGCTGCAGCGCCAGCGCGACAAGATCGAGCTGATCGCCAGCGAGAACATCTGCTCGACCGCCGTTCTGGAAGCCGCCGGTTCGATCCTGACCAACAAATACGCCGAGGGCTATCCCGGCCGCCGCTATTATGGCGGCTGCGAATATGTCGATCAGATCGAGACGATCGCCATCGAGCGCGCCAAGCAGCTGTTCGGCTCGAACTTCGCCAATGTGCAACCCAATTCGGGCAGCCAGATGAACCAGGCTGTGTTCCTGGCGCTGCTGCAGCCCGGCGACACCTTCATGGGCCTTGACCTCAACTCGGGCGGCCACCTCACCCACGGCAGCCCGGTGAACATGAGCGGCAAGTGGTTCAACGTGGTGCCCTATGGCGTGCGTGAGGATGATTTCCTCATCGACATGGACGAGGTGGCCCGCATCGCCCGCGAATGTAGCCCCAAGCTGATCGTCTGCGGCGGTACAGCCTATTCGCGCGAGTGGGACTGGGCCCGTTTCCGCGAGATCGCCGATGAAGTGGGTGCCTATCTGCTGGCCGATATGAGCCATATCTCGGGGCTGGTGGCCGGCGGCGTGCATCCCTCGCCCGTGCCGCATGCCCATGTCACCACCACCACCACGCACAAGTCGCTGCGCGGGCCCCGTTCGGGCGTCATCCTGAGCAATGACGAGGCGATCGCCAAGAAGCTCAACTCGGCCATCTTCCCCGGCCTTCAGGGCGGCCCGCTGATGCACATCATCGCCGCCAAGGCCGTGGCTTTTGGCGAGGCGCTGACGCCCGAATTCAAGGCCTATGCCCGTCAGGTGAAGGCCAATGCCCATGCGCTGGCCGAAAGCCTGAAGGCCGAAGGTCTGGGCATCGTCTCGGGCGGTACTGACAATCACCTGATGCTGGTCGATCTGCGCCCCTTCGGCGCCAAGGGCAAGCATGCCGAGCATGCGCTCGACCGCGCCGCCATCACCTGCAACAAGAACTCCATCCCCTTCGACAGCGAAAAGCCGCTGCTGACCAGCGGCATCCGTCTGGGCACGCCGGCGGGCACCACCCGCGGTTTCCGCGAGGAAGAGTTCACCCAGATCGGCAAGTGGATTGCCGAGGTGGTTGCAGCCCTTGGCAAGAATGGCGCCGAGGGTGATGCCCAGATCGAGGCGGCCGTGGAAGCCAAGGTGCAGGAACTGTGCGCCGCCTTCCCGATCTACCCCAATCTGGCCTACTGAGGACCTCAAGCCTTTGCGTTGCCCTTTTTGCGCCCATGACAACAGCCAGGTGAAGGATTCGCGGCCGGCGGAAGACAACACCGCCATCCGCCGCCGCCGCCAGTGTGAAAACTGCGGCGGCCGCTTCACGACGTTCGAGCGGGTGCAATTGCGCGAGGTCTTCGTCATCAAGAGCGGCGGGGACGGTGATGTGAACGCCGCCCGCCGCGAACCTTTCGACCGCACCAAGATCGAGCAGTCGGTCGCCCTTGCCTGCCGCAAGCGAGGCATCGCGCAGGAACGGCTCGACCAACTGGTCAGCGGCATTCAGCGCCAGATCGAGACTTTGGGCGAATCGGAAGTCTCCAGCCAGACGATCGGTGAGATGGTCATGGATGGCCTGCGTCAGCTCGACAGCGTGGCCTATATCCGCTTCGCCTCGGTCTATCGCGATTTTTCCGAGGCCCGTGATTTTGAGGAATTCGCCAGCAATGTGCGCGACATCGTCAGCGACATCGGCGGCAGCGTAGCAAAGCATGACTGACACCACCCACGACACCCGCCCCGTCATCGTCCTCGTCCGCCCACAATTGGGCGAGAACATCGGCAAGGCCGCGCGCGCCATGCTCAATTTCGGGCTGGTGGAGATGCGCCTTGTCTCGCCGCGCGATGGCTGGCCCAACCCCAGCGCAGGCCCTGCCGCATCAGGTGCGGACATCGTGCTGGAGCAGGCCAAAGTCTATGAAACGCTGGCCGAGGCCGTGGCCGATTGCGCCCATGTCTATGCCACCACCGTGCGCAAGCGGGGCGTGACCAAGCCAGTGCTGACGCCCGAGGAAGCGGCAGGCGAGATCTACGCCAAGGCTGGCGTCAATGCCGCTGGGGGTCGCGCCGCCTTTGTCTTCGGGCCGGAGCGGTCGGGGCTGGAGACCGACGATGTGGCGCTGGCCAGCGCCATCGTCACCGTGCCCATCAATCCTGAATTCGGCTCGCTCAACCTGGCGCAGGCGGTGATTCTGCTCGCCTATGAATGGTCGAAGGGGGCTGGCAAGGCACTGGCCCAGCCCACGCAGGAAGAATTGCTGCCCCCCGCCCCGCAGGAAGAGCTGGAGGGGCTGATCGCCCATCTGGAAGGTATGCTGGAGCCCAAGGGCTATTTCTTCCCCGAGATCCGCGCCGCCGTCACCCGCCGTACCTTGCGCAACCTGCTGACCAAGCCACGCTGGAACCATCTGGAAGTGCGCACCTTCCGCGGCGTCCTCTCCTATCTGGGGCGCGACCGGCATCGCGGCGACTGATAGCGCGATCATATCGGAACGAATGACCCTTGCATTGCCTCGCAACTTCGTCATGCTGCTTTGCATCAATTGATGAAACAGGGGTTTCTCATGCGTTTAACTGCCTCTCTTGCCATTGTGGCCGGGGCCGCGCTTTCCTTTGCCCAGCCCGCTCTGGCCGAGGACGCGCCCGCCAAGCCGGTCAAAGCCAAGCGGATCTGCCGGGTCGACCCCTCGCTGGGTTCGGTCATGCCCCGCTATGTCTGCCATTCAAAGGAAGAATGGGCCGAAATCGACAAGGCCAGCGCTGCTGCGTCCGACAATGCGCTGAACGGCAGCACCGGCGCGCTGGGCAATGGTGGCTCGGGCGGGTCGGGGGGCGGCAACCACTAAAACCCCGCCCGAGGTTTGAGACTTGACGGGGGCCGGGCACAGCGCTATCGGCCCCCTCACATGGAGCCCGTCTCGACAGAGGCGGGCCTTTTCCATTGGCCCCGCACTCCGGTGAAGCGGTGGCCGCCTGTCGCGAAACATCGACAGGGTGCGCGCCGGACTCGAATGGACGGCGCATCTGCCGGACAACAGCAAATGAAAAGGAATGGCCCTTGTCGAAGCGCCACGCATCTAAGTACAAAATTGACCGCCGCCTTGGCGAAAACATCTGGGGCCGCCCCAAGAGCTCGGTGAACCGCCGCAGCTATGGCCCGGGCCAGCACGGCCAGCGCCGCAAGGGCAAGATCTCGGACTTCGGTCTGCAACTGCGCGCCAAGCAGAAGCTCAAGGGCTACTACGGCGACGTGACGGAAAAGCAGTTCAAGGCTACCTACTTCGAGGCCTCGCGCCTGAAGGGCGACACCGGCCAGAACCTGATCGGCCTGCTTGAACAGCGCCTCGACATGGTCGTCTACCGCGCCAAGTTCGCGCCGACCATTTTCTCGGCCCGCCAGATCGTTTCGCACGGCCACATCTATGTGAACGGCGTGAAGTGCAACATCGCCTCGCGCCGCGTGCGCCCCGGCGACGTGATCTCGCTGGGCAGCAAGGCCAAGGAAATGGCCCTGATCGCCGAAGCGCAGGCCCTGCCCGAGCGCGAAGTGCCCGACTACGTCTCCGCTGACGGTGACAAGGTGACCTTCGTTCGCGTTCCGACGCTGGACGAGGTGCCCTACCCCGTGAAGATGGAACCGAATCTGGTCGTCGAGTTCTACTCGCGCTGATTTGGCTTCCCCCTCAGAAGCGAGGGCACGAACGAACAGGAAAGGCGGTGGCTTCGGCTGCCGCCTTTTTTTGTTGCGGGGGTTGAACAAGAAAGAGGCGTTGAAGAAGAAAGAGGCAATGCGAGGGCCATCGCCCTCGCGCTCCCTTTTGTTGTCAGTGTGACGCAAAGGGTTCAGCGGGGGAGCGAGGCTCGCCGCGCCGCAGGCGGGAAACGCCAGCGCAACCCTGTCAAATTCAAGCCTGCGGCGCGGCGATGCTGGCGCTTGGGTTCACCCAAACGCGCTCTCTCCAAACTGAAGGGAGCGCGAGGGCGATGGCCCTCGCATTGCCTCTTTCTTACTTCCCCGCGAAATAGTCGCGCCGGAAATCGCTGACAAAGGCCGCAAACCGCCCCTCGGCAATCGCGCCGCGCATCCCGGCCATCAACTGCTGATAGAACGAGATGTTATGCTCGGTCATCAACATGGCACCGAGAATTTCGCCCGACTTTTGCAAATGATGCAGATAGGCCCGCGAATAGGTCTGGCACACCGGGCAGGCGCAGCGTTCGTCCAGCGGCGCGGTATCCTCGGCATGTTTGGCGTTGCGGATGTTGAGCGGGCCGCTCCAGGTGAACGCCTGCCCGTTGCGCCCGCTGCGCGAGGGCAGAACGCAATCGAACATATCGACCCCGCGCTCCACTGCGCCGACCAGATCATCGGGCTTGCCGACGCCCATCAGATAGCGCGGCTTGTCATCGGGCAGCATGTCTGGGGCAAAGTCCAGCGTGGCGAACATTGCTTCCTGCCCCTCGCCCACGGCAAGGCCGCCGATGGCATAGCCGTCAAAGCCGATGTCACGCAGGGCATCGGCCGAGGCCTGGCGCAGGTCCTGATGCAGCGCGCCCTGCTGAATGCCAAAGAGCGCGGCGCGCGAGGCATGATCAACCCCGCTGTCAAAGCCATCACGCGAGCGCTTGGCCCAGCGCATCGACATTTCCATCGAGCGAGCAATGACATCGCGGCCTTGGTCCGCGCGAGGGCATTCATCAAAACACATCACGATGTCGCTGCCCAGCAGCCGCTGGATTTCCATGCTGCGCTCAGGCGTCAACATGTGACGCGAACCGTCGATATGGCTGGCAAAGGCCACGCCTTCCTCCGTGATCTTACGCAGTTCCGACAGGCTCATCACCTGATATCCGCCGCTGTCCGTCAGAATCGGGCGGTCCCAGTTCATGAACTTGTGCAAGCCCCCAAGGCGCGCGACGCGCTCGGCGCCCGGGCGCAGCATCAGGTGATAGGTATTGCCAAGGATGATGTCCGCGCCGGTCGAGCGAACGGTTTCCGGCTTCATCGCCTTGACGGTGGCCGCCGTGCCCACGGGCATGAAGGCGGGCGTGCGGATCTCGCCGCGCAGCATCTGGATGGCGCCGGTGCGCGCCTTGCCATCGCGCGCGGTGATGTTGAAAGCAAAACGGGTCATCGGGCGGCGTTACGGCCAAACGCCCCCTTGTGCAATGCGATGCAGCCCCTCAGCCGCCCCCGCGCCTTGACGGATTTTCCTCAAACCGCCAAGGGCGGCGGCTGACACGCAGGTCGGGCTGGAGCAAACGGAACGAGATGGATTGGACCTTGCCTGCCCTGACTCTGACAGGCGTGGTGGCCGGCTTTGTGGATTCCGTGGCGGGCGGAGGCGGCCTGATCACCGTTCCCGCGCTCATCTATGCCGGGCTGCCCCCCGCCATGGTGCTGGGCACCAACAAGGCGCAGAGCGCATGCGGCACGGGCATGGCGAGCTGGCGCTATCACAAGGCGGGCCTGTTCAGCCTGCGCCCGGCCCTGCCCGCCGTGGTGGCTGTCTTTGCCGGCGCCATGACCGGCACATTGGTGGTCAGCCATCTCAAGGCGGACTGGCTGCGGCTGATCGTGCCGGTGTTGCTGATGGCCATCTCGCTCTATACGCTGCTCAGCCCGCGCATGAAGGATAGCGACGAGCCGCCGCGTGTATCGCCGCGCGGCTATCTGCCTGCCGGCGCGGCGGTCGGTTTCTATGACGGATTTTTCGGCCCCGGCGCCGGGCAGTTCTACACGATGACGCTGGTCAGCCTGCGCGGCATGGGGCTCACCCGCGCGACGGGCCTGACCAAGCTGTTCAACCTGACAAGCAATATCGCGGCGATCACCATCTTCGCCTCGGGCGGGCATATCCTCTGGGCCACGGCGGCCTGCATGGCGGCCGGGTCGATGACCGGCGCGGTGATCGGCAGCCATATGGCCTCACGCCTTGGCGCGCGGGTGATCCGGCCCTTGTTGGTGACCGTCAGCCTGACCATGACCGGCAAGCTGATATGGGGCATGTTCGCTTCCTAAGGCAGCAACAGGCTGGAGTCGCCATAGCTGTAGAAGCGATAGCCCCGCGCGATGGCATGGGCATAGGCCGCCTGCATCCGCTCCAACCCCATCAGCGCGCTGACCAGCATGAACAGCGTCGAACGCGGCAGGTGGAAATTGGTCATCAACCCGTCGATCGCGCGGAAGCGATAACCCGGCGTGATGAAGATCGACGTGTCGCCGCTGAAGGGATGGATCACGCCATCCCCGCTCGCCGCGCTCTCCAGCAGGCGCAGGCTGGTTGTGCCAACGGCAATCACCCGGCCACCGCGCCGGCGCGTTTCATTCAGGCGCGCAGCGACCTCTCCCGGGATGGTGCCCCATTCGGCATGCATCGCATGGTCCTGCGTATCGTCCACCTTCACCGGCAAGAAGGTGCCAGCGCCCACATGCAGGGTGAGGAATTCATGCCCCACGCCTGCCTGCGCCAGTGCGGCCATCAGCCCATCGGTGAAATGCAGTGCCGCCGTCGGGGCCGCCACGGCGCCTTCCTCACGCGCGAACATCGTCTGATAATCGCTGCGGTCAGCCTCGTCGGTGCCGCGCTTGGCCGCGATATAGGGCGGCAGGGGCATGGTGCCCGCCCGTTCCAGCAGCACCTCGACAGGCTCATCGCCGGGGAAGAACAGCGTCCAGCTGCCATCCTCGAACCGCGCCTCGGCCTGCGCCACAACACCGGCGGGAAACTCGATCACATCGCCCGCCTTCAGGCGTTTGCCATTCTTCACAAAAGCCTGCCAGCGGCGCAGGTCGATCCGCTTGTGCAGCGTCGCGCCGATTTTCGCCTCACCGCGCCGTCCCTCAAGCTGCGCAGGGATCACGCGTGTGTCGTTGAACACCAGCACATCCCCCGCGCGCAGCAGGCTCGGCAGATCGCGCACGGTCAGATCGGCGAAGGGGCCTTCGCGCCCGGCCACATGCAGCAGCCGCGCGCTGTCACGCGGGCGCGCGGGACGCAGGGCGATCCGTTCATTGGGAAGTTCGAAGTCGAAATCGTCAACACGCATGGGGAAATGTCTGGCTCAGACTGGAAGGGCGCCCATCACGGGCGCCCTGCTCATTTCTTTTTCCGGGCCGGCGCGGGCACCGGGGCCGCAGTGGCAACAGGGGCAGGAACCGGCGGCGGCGCCACGGCAGGCGGCGGCGGTGGCACCGGGATCGGCTTGTGATCGGCGTAGATCGAAGCCTGCAGGATCTTGGTCGGATGGCTGGGCGGCTCGCCGCGCACGATACGGTCGACGATATCCATGCCCGAGATCACCCGGCCGAAATTGGTGTAACGGCGATCCAGCGAGAAATGCGGATAGAAGACGATAAAGAACTGGCTGTTGGCCGAATCCGGATCATCCGTGCGCGCCATCGACACCGTGCCGCGCACATGAGGCAGCGAATTGAACTCGGCCTTAAGGTCGGGCAGCTTGGAACCGCCGCCGCCGGTGCCGGTCGGGTCGCCCGTCTGCGCCATGAAGCCGTCGATCACGCGGTGGAAGATGATGCCGTCGTAAAAGCCCTGGCGCGTCAGCGTCTTGATCCGCTCGACGTGGTGGGGCGCCCATTTGGGCTCCAGACGGATCAACACGCGGCCACCGTTCGAAAGATCAAGCACCAGCACATTGTCGGGATCATGCTCGGGATCGGGATCGACCAGCGAGCTGAGATTCGTCTTGTTGACGTTCTCGGCCATGGCCTTGGACAGGGCATCCTGCTTGCGGGCGCAGGCACTGGTGCCCAGCACGGCGATACCCAGCACGAGCGACATGGTGATCTTGGCAAATGACATAGGGTTCATGCAGCTCTCTTGGGCCTGTGCTCTCGTGTATGCGCGTTCGGGCGATAGCCTTGCCTGCCTGTCATGTCCATGAACGTTCTACAACGAGACGTTCATCACACGCGACAGGATGCGCTTTTCAGCCCTGCCCCATGCTGGCGATGCGCTCCATCACGTCAACGCGCACCGCCGGGCTGACAAAGCGGGTGATGTCGCCGCCGAACAGGGCGATTTCCTTGACCAGCTTCGAGGCAATCGGCTGCAATGAGACATCGGCCATGAGGAACACCGTCTCGATGCGGGAATTGAGCTGCTGGTTCATCCCCGCCATCTGATATTCATATTCGAAATCAGCGACAGCACGCAGTCCGCGCAGGATGACGCTGGCCCCCTGCTGCTCGGCAAATTTCATCAGCAGCGCGTGGAAGCCCACCACCTCGACATTGTCGACACCCAGGGTCGCCACCTCGCGGCGCACCATGGCCATGCGCTCCTCGGGGGTGAACATGGGGTTCTTGGACGGGTTGGTGGTGACGCCGATGATCAGCCGGTCCACCAGCTTGGCCCCGCGCCGGATGATGTCGGCATGGCCAAGGGTGAGCGGATCAAAGGTGCCCGGATAGACACCGATGCGCATCAGAAATTCCGTTCCGCGATGAAGCGGGCAAGGGCCCGCAGCAGGTCAGCCTCGGCCCCGTGCTGGGCCAGATGGCCGATCGCCTGATCGACGAGCATGCGCGCCTGTTCGCGCGCCCGGTCTGCCCCCAGCAGCGAAACGAAGGTTTCCTTGCCCTTGCCCGCATCCTTGCGAAGCGCCTTGCCAGCGGCTTCCTCATCGCCCTCATGGTCGAGAAGGTCATCGGCGATCTGGAAGGCCAGGCCAATGTCGCGGGCATAGGCGCGCAGATGCTTGCGCCCCTCATGCGGCACCTTGCCCAGCACCGCACCCATTTCGACCGAGGCAGCCAGCAGCGCGCCGGTCTTGAGCTGCTGAAGGCGGGTCACGGTCTGCAAGTCAAAACTGGAGTTTTCGGCCACCATATCCATCATCTGCCCGCCGGCCATGCCGTGCGAACCTGCCGCCATGGCCAGCACCTGGATCAGCTCGGCGCGCACGAAAGGGTCGCCGCTGGTCACGGGATCGGACAGAACCTCAAAGGCGAAGCAGTGGAGCGAGTCGCCCGCCAGGACGGCTGTAGCCTCGTCCCACTTCCTGTGGACGGTGGGCTTGCCGTGGCGCAAATCGTCATTGTCCATGCAGGGCAGATCGTCATGGATCAGCGAATAGACATGCACCGCCTCGATCGCCACGCCGGCGCGCACCGCCACATCGCGGTCCACCCCGTACATTTCGGCCACCGCCGTCAGCAGCAGCGGGCGCACCCGCTTGCCCCCGCCCATGGCGGCATAACGCATCGCCTCGAACAGCTGCGCGCGCGCATCGTCGGGAATGGGCAGCAGCGCGTCAAAGGCGGCGTGAATGTCCGCCTGAATGCGCTTGAGGCCATCGGTCAGCACGGTATCGGTTGCAACAGCCACTGGGCTCTCCGCATGTCTTATCGTCAAGGATGCCCGCGCGGGGCGGGCCACAAGGTCTTGAAAGGCTCAGTTCTCGTCGAATGGGCGCACGGCGATGCTGCCATCGCCGGCCGCCACGATTCGCTCGATCCGCGCCGAGGCTGCGTCCAGCCGGGCCTGACAGGCCGCGCGCAGCTTCTCGCCCGTCTCGTAAAGCGAAATCGAGTCATCGAGCGGCACTTCGCCGCTTTCCAACTGGCGCACCACGCCTTCGAGCGCGCGCAGGGCTTCTTCGAAACTCATCTGGCCGATACGCGCGGCATCGGCGTCGGATGCGCCAGCGCTTGCGGCGGGGGAAGTGACACGATCCTGGGTCATGGTGTTGCAATGGCCGCCCGCCCCCGCCGGGTCAAGGGGGCGATGGCACCTGTCCCCTGCTCCGGAGCCCGCGCGCCAACCGTTTTGCATCGGCCCGTTGTCGCATTTTCCGGGCTGGCCTTCGGCGCGCAAGCGGTCTAAGGGCGCGCGCATGACCCAGAACGCCTCCACCATCACCCCTGATGTCGTCGCCGCCCACGGGCTTTCCCCTGAGGAATATGACAAGGTCCTGCACGCGCTTGGCCGTGAACCCAACCTTGTCGAGCTGGGCATCTTTTCGGTGATGTGGTCGGAGCATTGCAGCTATAAATCCAGCCGTATCCATCTGAAGAAGCTGCCGACCGAGGCCCCCTGGGTGATCTGCGGCCCGGGCGAGAATGCGGGCGTGATCGACATCGGCGATGGCCAGGCGGCGATCTTCAAGATGGAATCGCACAACCACCCCAGCTACATCGAACCCTATCAGGGCGCGGCAACCGGCGTTGGCGGCATTCTACGCGATGTGTTCACCATGGGCGCGCGCCCCGTAGCCAACATGAACGCGCTGCGCTTCGGCAACCCGGACCACCCCAAGATGAAGCATCTGGTGCAGGGCGTGGTTGCGGGCATCGGCGGCTATGGCAATTGCGTGGGCGTCCCCACCGTTGGCGGCGAGACGAACTTCCACAAGGCCTATGACGGCAACATTCTGGTCAACGCCATGACCGTGGGCGTGGCCGATACCGACAAAATCTTCTATTCGGCCGCCACAGGCCTGGGCAATCCCATCGTCTATGTCGGCTCCAAGACCGGGCGCGACGGCATCCATGGCGCCACCATGGCCAGCGCCGATTTCGACGAGAAGTCGGAGGAAAAGCGCCCCACCGTGCAGGTGGGCGATCCCTTCACCGAGAAGCTGCTGATCGAGGCCTGCCTCGAACTGATGGCCACCGATGCCATCGTCGCCATTCAGGACATGGGCGCGGCGGGGCTGACATCTTCCAGCGTGGAAATGGCCAGCAAGGGCGGCGCGGGCATTCGCCTGAACATGAACAACGTCCCTTGCCGCGAAACCGGCATGACGCCCTATGAAATGATGCTCTCGGAAAGCCAGGAGCGCATGCTCATGGTGCTCCAGCCCGGCAAGGAGCCGATGGCTGAGGCGATCTTCAAGAAGTGGGAGCTGGACTTTGCCGTCATCGGCGAAGTAACCGACACCGGCCATATGGTGCTCGAATTCAATGGTGAAGTGGTCTGCGACATTCCGCTGGCCCCGCTGGCCGATGATGCCCCCCTTTACGACCGCCCGCATGTCGAGACGCCCAAGCCCGCGCCTTTGGGCCCGGTCGCCGAAAGCGCCGACATGGGTGCGGATCTCCTCAAGCTGATCGGCTGCCCCGACCTTGCCTCGCGCAAGTGGATTTATGAGCAGTACGATTCGCAGGTGGGCGGCGACACGCTGCAAAAGTCTGGCGGCGATGCTGCCGTGGTGCGCATCCATGGCACGCAAAAGGCGCTGGCGATGAGCACCGACTGCACCCCGCGCTACGTCTTCGTCGACCCCTATGAGGGCGGCAAGCAGGCCGTGGCCGAAACCTGGCGCAACATCTGCGCCGTGGGCGCCACGCCGCTCGCCATCACCAACTGCCTCAACTTCGCCAACCCGCAGCGCCCTGAAATCATGGGCCAGATCGTGGGCGCCCTCACTGGCATGGGCGATGCCTGCCGCGCGCTGGACTACCCCATCGTGTCGGGCAACGTCTCGCTCTACAATGAATCGAAGGCCACCGGCGGCGGCAGCGCCATTCTGCCCACTCCCGCCATCGGCGGCGTGGGGCTGATGCTGGACCACACCAAGATGGCCACCGTCAAGTTCAAGGCGCCGGGCGAAACCGTCTGGCTGATCGGCCCCGAGGGCGCGCACCTTGGCCAGTCGCTATGGCTGCGCGAGATCGCGGGTCGCGAGGAAGGGCCCGCCCCCACCGTCGATCTGGATGTCGAGCGCCGCAATGGCGAGACCGTGCGCCAGCTCATCGGTGATGGCGTGGTGACCGCCGTTCATGACGTGTCAGATGGCGGCCTGCTCGTCGCTCTGGCCGAAATGGCCATGGCCAGCGGGCTGGGCGTGAAGCTCGACAAGCCGCTCACCACCGCCCAGGCCTTTGGCGAGGACCAGTCGCGCTATGTGGTGACGACGAAGGCTGATATGGAGCTGCAGGGCGCAGTGAAGCTGGGTGTTGTCGGCGGGTTCGACGTGGCTGGCGTTGCTGTCACCAAGCTGAAGGCGGCCAATGAGGCTTTCTTCAAGGATTGGATGGAAGGGTAAGAACAAGGGGAAGGTGCGAGGGCCATCGCCCTCGCGCTCCCTTTATTTTGGCAAGGGCAGTGGCGCCCGACCATAGCGCCAGCATCGCCGCGCCGCAGGCGTTGATCCTGATGACGCGGCGTTTGTGTTTCCTGCCTGCGGCGCGGCGAGCCTCGCTTTACCGGCGAACCCTGCACACTGAGGCAGACACTTAAGGGAGCGCGAGGGCGATGGCCCTCGCACCTTGCCCTTAACACCTTAATCCAGCACCCAATCCTTCTCCGCCACGCCCAGCAGGCGCAGAACCGAGGTCAAGTCCCCCCTATCCACCCAGCCATTGGCCGCCGCGCGCGCCTTGGGCTTGGCCTCGAAAGCGACGCCGTAATGGGCCGCCTCAATCATCGGGATGTCATTGGCGCCGTCACCCGTCGCCAGCACATGGGCCTTTTCGCCCAGCGCTTCCAACTCCTCGACCAGCGTCGCTTTTTTGGTCGCGCTGTCGCTGATCGGGCCGACAAGGCCGCCGGTCAGCACACCATCCGCCACTTCGAGGCGGTTGCCGACAACACGCTCAAAGCCCAGTTGTTCGGCGACGGGGTCGGCGAACTGGTGGAAACCACCGGTGACGAGCACACTTCGGCAGCCCTTCGCCTTCAGCGTCTGCACCAGAATGCGCGCGCCCTTCATCGGGGCGATGCGCTCGGCAAGGCATTGGGCGATGGCATCCTGCGACAGGCCCTTGAGCAGCGCCACGCGTTCACGCAGCGCCTCGCGGAAATCGAGTTCGCCCTGCATGGCACGCTCGGTGATGGCGGCGATCTGGGGTTTCAGCCCCGCAAAATCGGCCAGCTCATCGATGCATTCGGCCGAGATCATCGTTGAATCCATGTCCGAAATGAACAGGCGCGGCAGTTGCGGGCGGTGCGGCGCAATCAAGGCGTCGGTCTTGCCCAGATGCGTGTCGATCACCATGCGCAGCACCGCCACATCGACGCCCTCCGCTGCGATTTCGATGACACCACCGTCTATCTCGCGCGCATCGGCGGGGCCATGATCCGAAAGCGCCTCGAGCAGAGCGTCGAGTTGGGGCGACAGCCCGGCTGGTTCTGCTATGACGCGCGCGATGAGCACTGATGATCCCTTCCGTAATCCGGGCGCATCGCGCCCGCCGCTCGCGCTCATTGCAGGGCCGACCGCCAGCGGCAAGAGCGATTATGCGATGGCTCTGGCGCAAGCATTGATCGCCAGGGGCCGCAGCCCTGTCATTATCAACGCCGACAGCGCGCAGCTCTATGCCGATCTGCCCATTCTTTCCGCAGCGCCGCCGCCAGAGGATACGGCGCGCGTCCCGCATCGCCTCTATGGCGCATGGGATGGTTCGGTGGCCTGCTCGGCGGCGGATTGGGCGGCGCGCGCCAGCCAAGAGATCGCCCTTGCCCATGCCCGGGGGCAGACGCCCATTCTGGTGGGCGGCACCGGCCTTTATATACGCACCCTGCTTGAAGGCATTGCCCCGGTCCCGGCCATCGACGTCGCCGTGCGCGAGACAGTGCGCGCCCTGCCCGTGGCGCAGGCCTACGCCCGGCTGCAGCAGGCAGACCCTGAGCGTGCGGCCGCGCTCCACCCCGCCGATAGCACGCGCATCGCCCGCGCGCTGGAGGTTGTGCTGTCCACCGGACAATCCCTCGCCCACTGGCAGCAGCGCAAGGAGGGGGGCATTGGCGATCAGGTCGCGCTGCATCCGCTGATCCTGCTGCCCGAACGGGACTGGCTTTATGAGCGCTGCGACCGGCGCTTTGCCCTGATGATCGAGCGCGGCGCGGTGGGCGAAGTCGAGGCGCTGCTCGCGCGGGGACTCGGGGAAGACATGCCGGTGATGCGCGCCATCGGCGTGCCGCAGATCGCCGGATATCTGCGCGGCATGTCGAATCTGGAGGAAGCACGGGCGCAGGGCAGCCAGGCGACACGAAATTATGCCAAACGGCAATACACCTGGCTGCGCCATCAGCCGCCGGCGGATTGGCCGCGCAAAACGGGCGGATTTGAAAAATACATCGCCAATGCGAGCTATTTTGATATTTTATTACATTGAATGGCGTTGACACAGCATTTTCATTCCACTATCGCGCCTCCAGCGAATGATCGGGCGCAGTCTTGGCGCCTGCGTTCACGGCACTGACCTTGCCTTCATCGCGTCTTCGCGACACTTTGGGGGTTGCATCTTGCGTCAGTGCCCGCCAACGCAGCGCTTTTGCGCAATCAAGCCCCCCATCACGCGCAAGTTTGGCAAAGAAGGAAGTTACCGTGACCGAAGAGCGCAGCGGCGCCGAGATCCTCGTCGAAAGCCTGGTTCGTCAGGGCGTGGAATTTGTATTCGGCTATCCCGGCGGCGCGGTGCTCCCGATTTACGATGCGCTCTTTGGTGAGGAGCGCCTTCGCCACATCCTCGTGCGCCATGAGGCCGGCGCCGCCCATGCGGCCGAAGGTTATGCGCGCTCCACCGGCAAGCCGGGCGTGGTGCTGGTCACCAGCGGCCCGGGCGCGACCAATGCCGTCACCGGCATTGCCGATGCGTTCCTCGATTCGATCCCGCTGGTGGTGATCACCGGTCAGGTCGGCACGCCGCTGATCGGCTCGGACGCGTTTCAGGAGGCCGATACCGTCGGCATCACGCGCCACTGCTGCAAGCACAACTATCTGGTGAAGGACCCGGCCAATCTGGCCGCCGTCATTGACGAGGCTTTCCAGATCGCCACGACGGGCCGCCCCGGCCCCGTCGTCATCGACATTCCCAAGGATGTGCAGATCGCCACCGCCACCTTCCCCGAGGGGCCGGTGCAGCGCCGCAACCGCTACTCGCCACAAATGGCGGGCGGCGAGGCCGAGATCGCACAGGCCATCGAGTTGATCGCCAAGGCCAAGGCGCCGGTGTTCTACACGGGCGGCGGCGTCATCAACTCTGGCCCGCGCGCCAGCGATCTGCTGCGCGAGTTGCAGGCGATCACCAAGGCGCCGGTCACCTCCACGCTGATGGGTCTGGGCGCCTTCCCGGCCGATCACGAGGACTGGCTGGGCATGCTGGGCATGCATGGCACCTATGAGGCGAACTGGGCGATGAACCAGGCCGACCTCATCATCTGCGTCGGCGCGCGTTTCGATGACCGCGTGACGGGCCGTCTGGACGCCTTTGCGCCCCATTCGACCAAGATCCACATCGACATCGACCGCGCCAGCATCAACAAGACGGTGCGTGTCGACCTGCCGATCATCGGCGATTGCGCCACGGTGCTCCAGCAAATCCTCGATGGCTGGCAGGGCCGCAAAGCCCAGGATCTGACCGCGTGGAAAGCGCGCGTCAATGAATGGCGCGCCAAGAAATCGCTGTCCTATGCCGAGAACCCGGCGGCCATTCCGCCCCAGCGCGCCATCGAGCGCCTGTTCGAACTGACCCGCACGCATGATCCGATCATCAGCACCGAGGTCGGCCAGCATCAGATGTGGGCGGCGCAGCACTTCCACTTCTTCGGCCCCAACAAGTGGCTGACGAGCGGTGGCCTTGGCACAATGGGATACGGCCTGCCGGCCGCCATCGGCGCGCAGCTTGGCAATCCGGGCAAGCTGGTGATCGACATCGCCGGCGAGGCCAGCATCCAGATGAACATTCAGGAGCTGGGCACCGCCAGCCAGTACCGCCTGCCGGTCAAGATCTTCATCCTCAACAATGAATGGATGGGGATGGTCCGCCAGTGGCAGGAGCTGACCTATGAAAGCCGCTATTCCAGCTCCTATTCCGACAGTCTGCCCGATTTCGTGAAGCTGGCGCAGGCCTATGGCTGGAAGGGCATCTCGATCGAGAATGAGCGCGACCTTGACGCTGGCATCCAGGCGATGATCGACCATGACGGACCCGTCATCGTCGATTGCCGCGTGGCCAAGGATGCCAACTGCTTCCCGATGATCCCCAGCGGCGCGGCGCATACCGACATGCTGCTGCCCGGCGACGTGGTGAGCGGCACGATGGACGATGACGCCAAGGCGCTCGTCTGAGACAGGACGCTTAAGAGGCATGAACCAGATGACGAAAATCGAGCAGGAAGTCTCCGAGCGGCACGTCCTGATGCTGACGGTGGACAATGAGGCGGGCATTCTCGCCAAGATCGCCGGGCTGTTTACCGCGCGCGGCTACAACATCGACAGCCTCACCGTGTCGGAGATCACCGGGGACCATCAGGTCAGCCGCATCACCATCGTGACGCATGGGCCGCCTGCGGTGATTGACCAGATCCGCGCGCAGTTGGAACGCCTGATCCCGGTGCACAAGGTCGTCGACCTGACCGAACAGGGCCCCTATGTCGAGCGCGAATTGGCGCTCGTCAAAGTGACCGGCAAGGGCGAGGCCCGGGTCGAGGCGCTGCGCCTGGCCGAGGTGTTCCGCGCCCGCCCGGTGGACACCACCACCGAAAGCTTCGTCTTCGAACTGACCGGCGCGCCCGAGAAGATCGACAGTTTCGTGGCCCTGATGGGCGACCTGGGCCTGATCGAAACCGCGCGCACCGGCGTTGTGGGCATGACGCGGGGCAAGTCAGAAACCTGACCTACAGGCCACCTGGCCGCAAAGAGTGTTGATCGGCGCCCGCGGCTTTGGCAGGGGCGCTACCAAACGTGCCGGTGATCACATGCAGGCACAATCCATCCTGGCCCCTGCGTCGCTTTGCAGGGGCAATGAAAGGGAAGTCCAGTGAAAGTCTATTACGACGCCGATGCCGACCTGAACCTGATCACCGGCAAGAAGATCGCGATCCTCGGCTATGGCTCGCAGGGCCACGCCCATGCCCAGAACCTGCGCGACAGCGGCGTCAAGGACGTCGCCATCGCGCTGCGCCCCGGCTCGGCCAGCGCCGCCAAGGCCGAAGCCGCCGGTTTCAAGGTTCTGCCCAACGCCGAAGCTGCCGCCTGGGCTGACATCCTGATGATCCTGGCGCCAGACGAGCATCAGGCCGCCATCTATGCCGAGGATCTGCACGCCAATCTGAAGCCCGGTGCGGCCCTCGCCTTCGCCCATGGCCTCAACGTCCACTTCGGCCTGATCGAGCCCCGCAAGGACATCGACGTGATCATGGTCGCCCCCAAGGGCCCCGGTCACACGGTGCGCGGCGAATATGTGAAGGGCGGCGGCGTGCCTTGCCTGGTGGCCATCCACCAGAACGTCACCGGCAATGCCCATGACGTCGCTCTGGCCTATGCCAGCGGCGTGGGCGGCGGTCGCTCGGGCATCATCGAAACCAACTTCCGCGAGGAATGCGAGACCGACCTGTTCGGCGAGCAGGCCGTGCTGTGCGGCGGCACCACCGCGCTGGTGCAGGCCGGTTTCGAAACGCTGGTGGAAGCCGGCTACGCCCCCGAAATGGCCTATTTCGAGTGCCTGCACGAGCTGAAGCTGATCGTCGACCTGATGTATGAGGGCGGCATCGCCAACATGCGCTACTCGATCAGCAACACCGCTGAATATGGCGACATCAAGACCGGTCCGCGCATCATCACCGAAGAGACCAAGAAGGAAATGAAGCGCGTTCTGGCCGACATCCAGTCGGGCCGCTTCGTGAAGGACTTCGTGCTGGACAACCGCGCCGGCCAGCCCGAGCTGAAGGCCTCGCGCATCGCCGCCAAGCGTCACCCGATCGAGGAGACGGGCTCGAAGCTGCGCGCCATGATGCCCTGGATCGGCGCTAACAAGCTGGTTGACCAGACCAAGAACTGATCCTTGGAACCCGGCGCCAAACTGGGCCCCAGCGGACGTGGCCGGCGCGTTGCCCTTAAAGGGCGGCGCGCCGGTGTGTCACCTGCGCACGGGCCGTCACGCCATATCCTGATCTGCTTCCACGATTTCTCGCGTGGCGGCACCGAGCGGATCGCCATCGGCATGGCTCGTTACTGGGTGGAGGCCGGGCACCGCGTCACCATTTTATGCGGCACCACCGAAGGCGGATTGCGCGCCACGGTCGACCCGCGTGTCGAGGTGATCGAACTCTCGCCGCCCATCCGCCGCAGCCCGATTTCGCGGTTGAAGCTGGGCAAGGCGATGGCAGCGTGTCTGCCCGGCATTGATCCCGACATCATCTTCCTGCCTGGCAATTTCCATTTCCCCCTCATCATCGCTTTTTCCAAGGCGAAGGGCCGGGCCAAAATCGTGGCCAAAGTGTCCAATCCGGCGGTGCCCGGCGGCCTCATCGGCAAGCCGATCCGCGCGCTGATCCGCCGTTTTGCGCCCGCCGTCGATGGCATTGCCGCGATGAACAGCGGCCTTGCGCGTGAACTGGCAGCGCTCGCCCCCAGCGTGTCCACCGCCACGCTTTATGATCCGATCTATCTGCACCACGACATGTCCGCCGATGGCCCCCATGCCGATGATGGCCGGCTGCATCTGGTCTGGGCGGGACGGTTCGAGAAGCAGAAGGATGCCGTGCTGGCCTTGCGGGTCATCGCCGCGCTCAATGCCATTACGCCCGCGCGGCTCACCATGCTGGGCGATGGCAGCCTGCATCAGGCGACCCTGCAGAAGATCCGCCAGATGGGCCTGTCCGATGTGGTGGCGGCGCCCGGCTATGTGCCGGGCATCGACCCATGGCTGCGGCGCGCCGATGTGTTTCTCTGCACCTCGCATTTCGAGGGCGGCCCTGCCGTGGCGGTCGAGGCGCTGGCCCATGGCGTGCCGGTGGTCTCCACCGATTGTTCGCATTTCCTCCATGACATCATGACCATACCCGAAGCGGGCCGGCTGGTTCCCACGCGCGACCCGCAGGATCTGGCCAGCGCCGTCATCGAGGTGATGCAAAGCCCGCCCCCCCCGCTCGACGCCTTGCAGGGGCTCATCGCCCATCTCGAGCCCGCCATCTGCGCGCAGGCCTATCTCGACTGGTTCGAGACAGTGCTGGCCCCGGCCTGAGGGACGCGGGCGGTTTTTACTTTACAGCGCGCGCCCTTTTCATCATAGGCTTGCCCCATGATCTTCCGGCTGGACCTTGCGCTTCGACTTATCCGCCCTTGGGCGTGAACGAGCGCGTGCCCTTTGGCCGCGCGCAAGAAGCGCCCAAGGGATAGTTCAGCAACCAGCCCCATGAATGGCTGCAGCCCCTGCGGCCCCCTGTGAAGAGCATCCGAGACCTGACATGCCCATGCTGAAAGACCCTTCGGTCAAGTATCGTCCGTTTCCGCAGATCAACATCCCCGACCGCACCTGGCCGAGCAAGGTGATCGACAAGGCCCCGCGCTGGCTCTCGACCGATCTGCGTGACGGCAACCAGAGCCTGATCGATCCGATGGGCGCGGAAAAGAAGAACCGCTTCTTCGACCTGCTGGTGAAGGTTGGCCTGAAGGAGATCGAGGTTGGCTTTCCCAGCGCCGGGGCGACGGAGTATGACTTCATCCGCTCGCTGGTGACCGACAATCGCGTGCCCGAAGATGTGCTGATCCAGGTGCTGACGCAAAGCCGCGCGGATCTGATCAAGACCAGCTTTGAATCGCTGGAGGGTTCGCCGCGCGCCATCGTCCACCTGTATAATGCCGTGTCGCCGCTGTGGCGTCAGGTGGTGTTCGGCATGGAAAAGCCCCAGATCCGCGAGATCGCCGAGAATGGCGCCAAGCTGCTGCGCGACAATGCCGCCCGCTTCCCCGGCACCGACTGGCATTTCGAATATTCGCCAGAAACCTTCTCGACCGCCGAGCTGGATTTCAGCCTGGAATGCTGCGAGGCGGTGATGCAGATCCTGCAACCGACGCCCCAGCATCCCATCATCCTGAACCTGCCCGCCACGGTCGAATGCGCGACGCCCAACGTCTATGCCGACCAGATCGAGTATTTCTGCCGCAACCTGCCCAATCGCGACAGCGCCGTCATCAGCCTGCACACGCATAACGATCGTGGCACGGGCGTTGCCGCCGCCGAACTGGGCATCATGGCCGGCGCCGACCGCGTCGAAGGCTGCCTGTTCGGTAACGGCGAGCGCACCGGCAATTGCTGCCTCGTCACCGTCGGCATGAACCTCTACACGCAGGGCGTCGATCCGGGACTGGACTTCTCGGACATCGACGAGGTCATCCAGACGGTCGAATATTGCAACCAGTTGCCCGTCCACCCGCGCCATCCCTATGGCGGCGATCTGGTCTTCACCGCCTTCTCGGGCAGCCATCAGGACGCAATCAAGAAGGGCTTTGCCGCGCAGGACAAGCGCAATGACGAGCTCTGGGCCGTGCCCTATCTGCCCATCGACCCGGCTGATCTGGGCCGCTCCTATGAAGCCGTCATCCGCGTTAATTCGCAGAGCGGCAAGGGCGGTTTCGCCTGGGTGCTGGAGCAGGATCAGGGGCTGAAGCTGCCCAAGCGCATGCAGGCCCATTTCAGCCGCCATGTGCAGGAACTGGCCGATGAGCTGGGCCGCGAACTGGTCGCCGCCGACATTTGGGAGGTTTTCCAGCGCAGCTACCGGGTCAACGATCCCCAGCATTTCCAACTGCTGGACTGGGATGAGGCCAAGGGCCCCGATGGCGCGCGCATCTTCGCCGGCAAGATCGGTGTGGATGGCAAGGAGCAGTCAGTCTCGGGCCGCGGCAATGGCCTGATCTCCTCGGTCGTCGCCACGCTGGCGGACAGCTTCGGCGTCAACCTGTCGGTGAAGGACTATTCCGAGCACGCGCTCTCGGCTGGCTCCGACGCCCGCGCCGCCGCCTATGTCGAATGCACCGGGCCGGATGACCAGATCATCTGGGGCGTGGGCATCGATTCGGACGTGGCGACCGCCAGTGTGCGCGCCGTGCTGAGCGCCGCCAATTCGCTGGTTCTGGCCTGACATGACGCATCGGGGGCGAGGCTGACCTCGCCCCCGATGCGAAGTGACGACCTTGCGTTCAATCCGACAGAACCCTGCCGCCCACGCGCAGCCTGTGTCCATTCTCGACAGGCTCGATAAAGAGCACCTCACCGTCAGGCCCGATGATGTCGCAGGGCGTCTCGATCGGCGCGCTGTCGACCAGCTTGTGAATGAGGCGGACGGCAAGCTTGCCAAGGTCAGCGTCGGCCCGCCCAGGCATGGGCGCAAGGGACAACTCCTGCCCAGTGAAAAAGGACAGGCCATGGCTGACCATCGTACCGTCAGCGGAACGAGTGAGATAGGTCAACCCCAGCGCAGGAAAGGGCCCGCCGTTCAGCCAGGGCGACAGGACGCGCGAGAAATGCCCCGCACTCATGGCGATGGCCGCGGGTTGCCAGACGACGGCCCGCAGGCCCGGCAAGGCCAGCAAACCCAGCGCCACCTCCATCTGCGCGCGCACCACCGGCAGCAGATGCCCGCCGCCCGCCAGATGCTGCCCCACGGTCAGCGTCAGCACTTCGCCCTGCATCACATCGCAGGCACCGGGCAGGTCGTAATCATAGGCGACTTCGGGCCATGGCTCCCCCTGCCCCGGCGCCAACCCGGCAAGGTCGAAGGTCAGCCCCCGGCACAGCAGCTCTACCCAACCGTCACGCGGATCGGGGCGATGGCTGATCGCGATGCCCCCGTCCGTGCCCGCCCCCTGTGCCAGCACTGCGGCGATATCATGCAGCGTCGGGCGTGTGCGCGGCTCAAACAGCAGCGCAAGGCCGCCTCGGTCTGGAGCATGGCTGTTCATATATGCGGCGATTGGCCAGTCCCCCTGCGTGCAATGTGTTCGATCCACTATGCCATTGCATCCACCTTTGCGTCGAGTCCGGAGCAATGGGCAAAACGCGCCTTGGCTCTTCCTTGCCATGCGCCGATGGTCTAACCGCGCCTCATGACTGACATGGCCACCTCCACCGCCCTGATTGCCAACCGCCTCTCTCTGGCTGGCCGCGCATGGCACTGGCGCGGCGGCAATATGGACATGCTGGAGCATTCCTCGCTGTGGGAAGGCTCGCTGGGCGAGGATCTGGTGAGCCAGTTGCTGATGGCGCGCGGCATCGCGCGTGAGGATCTGCCACGCCACCGCAACCCGACCTTGCGCGAATTCCTGCCCGATCCGTCGCATTTCCACGACATGGACGTGGCCGCCCGCCGCATCGCCACGGCCATCGCCGAAGGACAGGCCGTGGCCGTCTATGGCGATTACGATGTGGACGGCGCGACCAGCGCGGCACTGCTCATTCGCCTCTTGCGCCTCTGCGGGCGCGATGCACGCCATTACATCCCCGATCGCCTGCTCGAAGGCTATGGCCCCACCGGCGAGGCGCTGGTGCGACTGGGCGAGGAAGGCGCGCAACTGGTCGTCACCGTCGATTGCGGCGCGATGGCGCATGACGCGCTGGCCATGGCGGCCGATGCAGGGGTCGAGGTGATCGTGGTCGATCACCACAAATGCTCGCATGAACTTCCGCGCGTGGTGGCCATGGTCAACCCCAACCGGCTGGATGAGAGCGACATCGGCGCGGCGCATGGCCATCTGGCCGCTGTGGGTGTGGCCTTCCTGCTGGCCATCGCGGTGGTAAGAGAGCTGCGCAAGCTGGATTACTTCGCCGGTCGGCGTGAACCGGACCTTATGCAACTGCTCGATCTGGTCGCGCTGGGCACGGTGGCGGATGTGGCGGCGCTCCATGGGCTGAACCGCGCCATGGTGGCGCAGGGCCTCAAGGTCATGGCGCGGCGGGCCAACATCGGCATGGCCGCGCTGATCGACGAGAGCAAGCTGGGCCGCGCCCCCACCGCCTCGGATCTCGGCTTTGCCCTGGGGCCGCGCGTGAACGCCGGGGGCCGCGTGGGCGAGGCAACGCTGGGCGTGCGGCTGCTGACCACGCAGGACGGCGAGGAAGCGCGCCGGATCGCCGCCCAGCTCTCTCTGCTCAATGATGAACGCCGCGGCATCGAGATGGCGGTGCAGGAAGCCGCCGAGGCCCAGATTGCCGCGCAGCATAACCGCAGCGTGCTGGTGCTGGCCGGGGCTGGCTGGCACCCCGGCGTCATCGGCATCGTGGCCGGGCGCATCAAGGAAAAGACCGGCAAGCCGGCGCTGGTCATTGCGCTCGATGCCGATGAAGCCGGCCATGGCAAGGGTTCGGGCCGGTCAGTGCATGGGGTGGACCTGGGCGCGGCAATTTTGGCAGCACGCGCCCAGGGGCTGCTGGTGGCGGGCGGTGGCCATGCCATGGCGGCGGGGCTGACCATCGCACCCGACAAGCTGGCAGCGCTGGGAGACTTCCTCGACGAACGCCTGGCCGCCGATGTGGCGCGCGCGCGGCTCCATCAGTCGCTGCTGCTTGATCTGGCGGTCTCACCGCGCGGTCTCAACCCGGCGCTGGTCGAGACATTGGAGAGCGCGGGCCCCTATGGCATGGGCTGGCCCTCCCCGCGCGTGGCGGTGGGCCCGGTGCGGCTGGTCAAGGCCGATGTGGTGGGCACCGACCATGTGCGGCTGATCGTGCGCGGAGGTGATGGCGCAAGTTTCAAGGCCATGGCCTTTCGCGCGGCAACCAGCGATCTGGGGCAGGCCCTGCTGCATAGCGCGCGCGATCAGGCGCTGTGGCTGGTGGGCCGCGCGCGCATCGACGATTGGGGCAGCCGCCCCGCCGCGGAACTCCACATCGAGGATGCTGCGCTGGCACAATGAGGCCCGGCGCGGCTGTGGAAAACTATTGCCGAAAATTTTCAAAAAAGCGCATCAAACAGGGTTGACCCACGCCGCTCATCCACCTAGTAGCGCGGCTCCCGACGACGCAAGGCCAACGCCGAACCGTCAGAGTGGCCCCTTCGTCTAGCGGTTAGGACGCGGCCCTTTCACGGCTGAAACACGAGTTCGATTCTCGTAGGGGTCACCATAGTCTTTTAAAGACCAAAGGGGGTTATTGCACCATGAGCATCCCCATAAGCGCCTGATTCGGGCGCTTTTTTGCTTTCATGAGGTTCGCTCTCCTCGGTATTGCCGCAAATCCCCGCTCTCGCGCTTCAGCAGCAAGCAACCAGTTCTCCCACCCGATTTGCCGGCCCCGCCTACTCCCTCCGCTACAGCGTCCATGCAACATGACCCTGCCTGGGCTCGCTCATCTCTGATCAAGGACAGGATCACCTTCATCGCCTCCTGTTCGGTCGTCCCTCGCAAATGCTGAGTCGCGACTACGCTTCGTCTTGGAAACGATGTGCAGAATTCTCCCGCCCATCACAATAGGGAGGGCAGTGAAGTGCCGTTTCTGCATAAATTAGCAAAAATAGGCAAAAAATGGAGCAATGCGGCATTATAGTGCCGCTTTTCCTCAATTATGATTTTCCGGTGATCTTCGAGCGCCATGCACGGTTTTTCCCGACACTGGCTATCTCAGGCAGAAAATTGAGATTGAGCTCAATTCAATCGGACATAGTCGGCCATGCCACGCGCTGGCGCATAGGGTGGGTAGAGCTCCCGAAACGCGGCGATAGCGTCATCGACATCCATCCCCGCAAATCGTTCAGTATATCGAGACAGATAGAGCAAGGCGATCGACGGTGAGCGCGACTGGGCGGGCAGAGCCTCCCATGCGTCAGGCTGGAAAAACAGTGCCGAACATCGGCAGGCCGCTGACGGAATTGGCGCTGGTCGCCTCGTCCTGCAGCACGTCCCAGTGCTCGGCGAGTTGGCCGTTTTCGATACGCAGAATATCGACGGCGATCCAGGCGGACGGGCGGCCCGTGCCGGAAAACCGGCCATGGACCATAACGTAGTCGCCCTCCGCCAGGGTCACGCCGTGCTCATACCGCAATGTGTCGGGCGTTGAGCGGATCAGGTCGAACAGACCTTCGCGCCCGGGCGCGATATGGGCGCTATGCTGGATGTAGTCGGGTGACCAGAAGCGCGCCGCCGCCGCATAGTCGCGCTGGTTGAACAGCGTGTCGAACGCGTCGAGCACCAGCGCCTTGTTGTTCTTGGACATGATGTTTCCTCCGTTCAAAGCTTGGAACCGCCGTCAACGCGCAGCGTATCGCCGCTCACCCAGCGACCTGCCTCGGAAGCGAGGAAGGCGATGGCGCCGGCGATGTCGTCGGGCTGGGCGACGCGCTTCAAAGCCTGCATGCCGAGCGTGAATTCCTTGCCTGCGTCGGTCCTGGCAAAGCTGGACATGTCGGTTTCGACAACGCCCGGCGCGACCGCGTTCACGCGGATGCCCTTGGGCCCAAGGATGAAGGCGAAGTGCTTCACCAGCGTGTCGATCGCGCCCTTGCTGGCGGCATAGGCGGACAGATTGCCCACAGCGGCATGCGCGGCAAGCGACGAGGTGAAGATGACGCTGGAGCCCTCCGCGAGGATCGGCAGCAATTGCTGGACAAGGAAGTAAGGCGCGCGGACGTTGACGGCGAAGAGGGCATCAAAATCCTCGATGCTGGTCTCCTCGATCGTTTTAGCGCGCGAGATGCCCGCGTTGGCGACGAGTGTATCGAGCCGGTCGCCGACAATGTCGCGCACCCGCCCGGCGAGTTGGGCAGGTCCCTCGGCTATGGCAAGATCGGCACCGACGGCTTCCGCCGTGCCGCCCTTCGCGTGGATATGATCGACGACGGCGCGCGCCTCGTCGGCTGCGGTGCCATAGTGGACGAGAACCTGCGCGCCGGCCTCGGCAAGCGCGATGGCCGTCGCGCGGCCGATGCCGCGCGATCCGCCGGTGACAAGTGCGGTTTTGCCGTTGCTGGCGAACATGATCGATCTCCTTGGGTAGCGCGCCCCGCCGGCATGGCGAGCGGGGTGCGATGGGTGCCGGGCTCAGGCGTCGAGGAAGAGCGTCGCGTGGGTCACGAACAGTTCGGGATGCTGGTAGATCGAGCCGTGGCCCGAGTCCGGGTAGACGATGAGCTGCGCGTTGGGCAGTTCGTGCTGCAGCGTCAGCGAGTGAACGGTCGGGATGATCACATCGTCGCTTCCCTGCACGATCAGCGTGGGCTGCCTGATCGCGTGCAGATAATCGAGCGTGTTGTCCGGCGCGATCCACTTGCCGATTGCCTCGCCTTGCGCGGTCATGGTCTGCTCGGTCGTGGCGGGGTCGCGATCCGTGCGGCGCCACTTGCGCTCAAGGAAGGCAAGACCAGCCCTCTGGCTGCTTTCGGTGGGTTTGAAATGCACGGCCAGCCACAGATGCTCGGGCGGATCGTAGCTCTGCGAGAAGATCTCGGTCGAGCGACTGGCCGTCATATCCTGTCCGCGATGGCCGGTGCCCACGAGGATGATTTTGCGGACGAGGTCACCGCCCTGCAACGCGATTTCCTGAGCGACGAAGCCGCCGATCGAGATACCGAGCACATCGACCTCGGTGAGGCCGAGCGCGCGGATGAAGGCGATCGCGTTGGCGCCCATGTCGTGAAAGTTGTTCGGCGTCTCACCGGACGAGCTGGAGACGCCTGCATTGTTGAACAGGATGACCTCGCGGGTCTGGGCAAGACCATCGGTCACAGCCGGATCCCAATGGTCCATCGTGCCGACGAAGTGCTGGTTGAAGACGATCGGCACGCCGCCCGCCTTGCCAAAGCGGCGATAGGCAAAGCGGATGCCATTGGCCTCGACATACTGGGTCGGGGCGGTTTCATGCGAAAGTGTCATGATATCTTCCCTTCAAGATAGAGTGGGGTTTGCGGTGTCGGCGTGCGCGATCAGTGCGGGCCGCCGCCGTAGGCGGCGTTATTGCGAGCCGCTCGCGCGTTCACTCAAACGGACGGGTATCGGAAGGACCCCGTCCCCTGGTGATCAACCGATCAGGCGGAAGCGGCAGTCTATGCCAATCGCGCGATCACCGAACGTCGCCTGATAGGCAGGCGAATTATACCAGGCGATGGCGGTATCCCGGTCGGCAAAGCGGATGATCGCACCGTTGGTGAAGGCCGCTTCGCCGGTCAGGACATCCCACGTGCCACCGGCAATGAACTCGCCGCCGAACTGCTTGAGAACGGGGCCTGCGGCGGCGGAATACCGATCTTTCGCATCGGCATCCTTTGATCGTGTCCCCCGGCGTGGTGTAACTGGGGGCGATCCCCGCGTTATCCGGCGTCAGCCTGGTTTGTTCATGTTTCGGGCACGGCCGAGAGCATGACGATGGGATTGTCGCTCACCGGGGCCATGGTTTCAAGAGACATATAGCGGCCCCGCTGGACGGCCCATTCGTCGCTCTGTTCCATGAGGATAGCGCCGATCAGGCGCGTGATGGCAGCCTCATTGGGAAAGATGCCCACGACCTGGGTCCGTCGCTTGATCTCGCCGTTCAGCCGCTCGATGGGGTTGTTGCTGTGCAATTTGGCGCGATGCTCCTTGGGAAAGGTCATGTAGGCCAGCACGTCGGGCTCGGCCTCATCCATCAGGGTGGCCAATTTGGGCAATTTCGGGCGCATCTGGTCGGCGATGGTCCGCCACTGCTGGCTGGCAGCTTCGGGTGTTTCCTGGGCGAAGGCGGTGGCGATGAAGGCGGAGACGACGCGCCTGCCGCTCTTGCCGGCATGGGCCAGGGCGTTGCGCATGAAGTGGACGCGGCAGCGCTGCCAGCTGGCGCAGAGCAGCTTGGAGACCGCCGCCTTGATGCCTTCGTGGGCGTCGGAGATGACCAGCTTGACCCCGCGCAGCCCCCGCCGCGCCAGCTTGCGCAGGAAAGCGGTCCAGAAGGGTTCTGCCTCCGATGCGCCGATGTCCATGCCCAGCACTTCGCGGCGGCCATCGCTGTTGACGCCCACCGCGATGATCACCGCAACCGAGACGATGCGGCCGTTCTGGCGCACTTTCACATAGGTCGCATCGATCCATAAATATGGCCAGTCGCCCTCGATCGGCCGGTCGAGAAAGGCGTGGACGCGCTCATCGATGTCCTCGCACAGTCGGCTCACTTGGCTTTTCGAGATGCCGTCCATGCCCAGCGCCTTGACCAGATCATCGACCGAGCGCGTTGATATACCTTGGATATAGGCTTCCTGGATGACGGAGGTCAGCGCGCGTTCGGCCATCCGGCGCGGTTCGAGGAAGCCAGGAAAGTAACTGCCCTTGCGCAGCTTCGGGATCCGCAATTCGACCGTGCCGGCGCGGGTCTGCCAGTCACGGGCGCGATGGCCATTGCGCTGGACGAGCCGGTCGGAAGATTTCTCGCCATAGGCCGCGCCGGTCAGATTGCCGACATCCATCTCCATCAGCCGCTCGGCAGCAAAAGAGATCATATCGCGCAAAATATCTGCGTCCGGGGCCTTTTCCACCAGCGAACGCAGGTGCATCATGGGATCGGTCATCGCGGTTTCTCCAGGTTCGAGCGTTGCAACCCAAGCCTATCCGAAAATCACGGTGACCACCTCAAACCCCAGTTACACCACGCCGGGGGACACGATCGTCTGGTTGCGGAACGTCATTGGGATCAGGTAGGATGGGCCATCGCTTGCGCAAAGTGTTACTTCGTCCCCGCCGTCTGATGGTTATAACGCTTCCTCCATGTCTGCACCTCCCGGCTCGGTCGTGCCCGCTCGCGATCCCGCGACCGACGTGGCCAATTTCAGCTTCGAACGCGGCGTCGCGATGAAAATGAACGCTGAACAAGCCAAACAGCGAGACCGGTGGCAGCGCTATCATCAGGCGGTGAGGGAGCGGCGAGCGGCAGTCGCAGCCCGAGAGGATGTCATCGCTTCGATCCGCACAATTCAGGCACATCGTGAAGCAGCATATGACCGGGCGATGGAGGCTTGGCATGTTCAGGTCACCGCTTGTCGAAATGGTGAGAGACAGGCCTGTTTGGCGTCAACGCCTGACTCCGCGACTTTTGAATGACGGTTGCAATATTGGAAGGCTTGGTTGATGTAATTTTTGCTATGGACCAGCCAGGATAATATCGAGTGCTGCGAACTTCTTATCTCCGTATTTGAAAATAGTTTGTGGCGGTAATTATTGCTGATGAATGGGAATGGCTTCGGATGTGCGAATGTGTTAAAGTCCGCTGAAACGAGCCGGGACTGGCACCGCGCATTGGAGATGAAGAATGACGCCAGAAAGTTTGATGCGAGTGCCATCTCCGCGTTTGCGCGACTATATGTGGCATCCCCGGTTTGCGAAAATATGGTGGGCGCTTTCCTTTGTTCATTGGGCAGGTATGGTCGTTTCTCTCGGTATCGAGCCGCTCAATGCTTATTACGGCGCGACCTTTGCCGGATGGCTCGGTGTCCTGTTGTATCCCCCGTTCATGTTGGCCGTTTGTGGTGTACGGTTGCTTTGGGCCAAGATCGAATGCGGTAAATGGGTGGTAGAACCTTTGGACTGGGATCATTTCCCTCATCGGCGAGAAGTTCACGATCCCTACACGGATCCCCTGGACCCTCGTTCCGGGCCATTATATCTCCATCATATAGGTGCGCTAAAAGACTGATCATTATCATTTTCGAGTTTTGAAGCTGCTGTCTCCGTCCCCTGGACCCTTTGACGGATCGAGGGTAAAGCTGCCTGATCGCAAGAGGGAGTATTTCTCTGTCGAGGTGATGGGGCTGGTGATATCGAAGGTTCCACGTCCGCCATCCGCTTGCTGCAAGTAGCGATTGCGCATGCCGCGCTCGCCCAGAATTTGACCTCTGAGTTCCCGAGCGAACGCTTCAGCTGGATTATGCGATCGAGACGCTTGCCGTTCAGCGGACGCGATGGCCTCTCGAACGTCGAAGTTCGTAATATCCAACGACACCTGAGCAGCCTCCGAGTTTGTACCCCTATCAGCACTTTCAATCCCGAAGGTTCCAGAAACCCCACCGCTCGCGTGTCCAATTGTCTGACCAATGCCTTTCCCGACCAATTTGGCGGGCCCGGTTCCTTGACCGCGTGATGCAGATCCAGAGAGGCCAAACGTAGCTGAACTTCCCATTGTGGCGGTATCACTGGCGGCCCGTTGCAGTGTGCGCGACCACCCTGTCTGGGTCATGATGGCCTGAACATCGCGCTGCAGCGTATCGGCGACCTGGGGCTTGAGGCGCCATTGGCCTTTGCGGTCCATCTCGAAGCCGCCCCGCAACCAGTTTTCCATCAAGGCCTGACCCTTGGCGCCATCGCCAAGGAAGTGCTCGATCGTATCGGGACCAGCCTGCTTTCCGGCCTCAAAGCGCGTGCTGGTATCTGACCGTGCCGACTGGCTGAAGCCTGCGCTACTGGAAACCAGGAGGTCATTATGGGCAAAACTGAAACGCGCCCGACCGCCGCCGGCCAGGGTGCCAAGCTGGCTTTCGTTGATCAGACCGCCTTTCCACATCGCGGCGGCGGTTCCCGCGTTGAGGTTGAGATTAAGGTCGCCATTCTGATCCATGGCGATTTCACGCTTGGACAGCCTCACACCATGGTTAGCCAAAAGCTTCTGCATTCGGGTCAGGCGCTCATTATCGACAATACGGCCCATCCTTTCATTGTTGGCACGGT
This sequence comes from Sphingomonadales bacterium, assembly GCA_028871475.1. Classification (GTDB taxonomy): domain Bacteria; phylum Pseudomonadota; class Alphaproteobacteria; order Sphingomonadales; family Sphingomonadaceae; genus Novosphingobium. The sequence continues at coordinate 142,835 of JAGWMZ010000007.1, forward strand.
CAGCAATGCCGGGGGCACCGCCCTCAGCCATGTCGAGCTGATTGCCCGATGTTCGGGCGAGAACCTGAATAAAGCTGTCGAGCCGTGCGGCCTCGCGCACGGAGGTGCCGGCGGCTGCCGCGCCCGAGACAAAGCCGGCGTTGTCGGCCTGTCGCCGCTCTTCCCCGATCTTCGCGGAAGACCTTGTGCCACCGGTGCCCACCTCACGCTGAGCATCAAGCTTGCCGGACCTTTCAGCAAAATCGTAGCGCGAGGCCTCCCGCGTGCGCCCATAGACGCTGGTATGTTCCCGACCGGCCTCCTGGGTTGCACCATCGGCGGTCCCCAACTGGGTCGCGGCATTGTAGGTCTCAAGGGCGCGGGCCACCTGAGCCTCATTGCGACCCGTCGCGCGGGAGAGCTGCGTGATTGCCGAGGCACGCGCTTCACCTGAAAGCGTGTTGATGAAGGCCATGCGGCGGCTGGTTTCGCCAAGCGATATACCGAGCATCGCTGCAGCATTGCTCTGTCCCATGTTGCGGCCGATACGCCATTCCTGCTCAGCGGCCACATTTCTGCGTTCGCTGGGGGCAAGGTCATCGCCGCTAACATCACGCCGACCCTCCATCGCGCCGCGCTGGATCTGGGCGCTGGTCAGATCATTGCGCAGCATCTGCTCCTGATCGAAGGCGTTGGTCGAGAGCTTGGCAAAGGCCGGGTCGGCGGCAGCCTGGGCAATCACGCTTGATGCCTTGAGCGCCGCGTCCTTGGGCCCATAGCCATCTCGCTCGAAATGCCGCTGGGCGCCCGACTGCATCATGTCATAGGCCCGGTTGTCCCCGAAGGCCTTCCATTGCACCATGTTCTGGCTGAAGGCGGCAAAGGCGCGCTCGCCCGCCTGACCGGCCCCAAAATAACTATGCCCAAGCCCGCGCAGCGCATCCTTCTCGGCAAAATTCTGAATGGCGGTGGTGGTGGCATTGGCACGGACCGCTCGCGTGGTCGCGGGATCGCTCAGGTCTCGGCCGGTCAGCGCCGGTGAAATCCCGCCCATCTCGCGCGCGGCGTCGATGCCTCCCATGGCAAAGCCTGCCTGTCCGGCAAAGGCGCTGCCGTGTTCATCGACCACCGCGCTCGCGGCGCCAAAGGAGCGATTGGCCGAGAAGGCACTCCTTTCACCAAAATCTCCAAAGCTGGAGGACATACCGCTGCGCGCCATGGTGCCGCCCGCCGAAGCCTGCGCCTCAAGCGCTGAGGCATAGCCTTCCTTGGTCATCAGCGGTGCTGCGGCGGAGGTCCCAAGACCCTGTGCCTGGAAGGCTTCGCCGGTGACGGACGAGAAGACGTTCCCGGAAAAGCGGAAGACGGTGAAAACGAAAGCACCGGCAAGCCCGGCGCTGGCGGTGCGGAAGGAGCCGAAGATCGCCAGAGCTTTCATGGCCGAAGAGGGGGCAAGCAGCCAGGCGCTGGCGCCGACATGATTGGCGCGCATTTCGGCCAGGACCGACATCGCCCGCCCGAGGGTCAGCTGGTAGATCCCGGCATCGATCACGCCCCAAAGCGCGACGAAGACGAAGAGCCCGAAAGCGAAGCCGGCGACCCGCAAATTGATGGGTGTCAGAATAAAGAGCAGGGCGATCGGGGTCATAAACAGCATGATCCCGAAGACCGTCGCGCGGATGGTGGGCATCCACTCATTGGCGACCGACATGGTCGCCAGACCGCTGGAGATCACCGCCCGGTTGGCCATCACGCGGGCCGCTGTCGCCGGGCTATCCTCGAAGAGCACGTCGCCGACGGCATTGCCCAGCATGATGTCTGTCATCATGCCCTGCATGGTGAGAGGGGTACCCAGCATCATCTGACCCATTTCACCAAGCTGACTCTTGCAGCGCGTCAGTTGATTTGCATCACCCGTGTCGTAGCCCGTGCGCTGACAGACCTGTTTGGCGTAATCGTCAAAGAGGCTGGCATCGTTGAGCCGGGTCTGGATCGCATCCCAGGCCTCGATGCAACTCATGGTGGTGCCGGCCTTGTTCGCCGAGGTGTAGACCGTGCTGTAGGTGGCAGGCCCGGCCATGGCAGCAAAACTGGCAGGCAAGTCGGTTGAGGTCCGGAAGAGCTGGTCGTCATCGACATTATAGGCGCTCGATGCTCGGGCCACGGGGTAGCATTGCCGGACATAGTCCTTGATCGTCGCATCGAGAAAGGTGTCGGTCATGGCGCCGCGCGGCGAGACGGAATTGAGGAGCAGGTCGAAAGCATGTCCACCCGCGCCAAACTCCAGCTTGGCGTTGGGATCGGTGGTGTTGTCGTCGATCACCTCGGAGAGCGCGCGCTCCATCAGATTGGTTGCGCCTGCCACCATCACGATGAGGTTCGGCACGCCGCCCACGGGCTGATAGGCATTGCGGACCTTGTCGTACACGTTGACGGTCCCGGTGGTCGAGACCAGCCCGACAAAGAGCCCGATACCGACCAGCATCTGGAACCCGAAGGCCACGATCCCCATGCCTTGGCCCCGCACGCTGGCCAGAAGCGCGCCCAGCGCAATGCCGACAACGGCGCAGATCATCACCAGCGTCTCATACCGTGGATCGGCGAAGATCAGCGACACCAGATGGAAGGCATCGACCGTCTCGGCGAAGCCATCATAGGTGTAGTAGCTGGAGTCCACCGCGAAGGCGGGGGCGGGGAGCAAGGCGAGGGGGCTGGCCAGCAAAAGAGCACCGCCTGGGGTTTTGAGCCTCATCTGGGCAAGTGAGTTTGGGAAACGCGGTAGGCGGAAAGGAAGCATGGGAGCAGGCCCTTCGGGTCAGCGATTGCGGTATGCGGCGGTGCCGGCGGCTTCCCGCGCATCGCGATCGCGCTGGCGCAGCAGGCCGGCATAGTTGGCCGAGAGATTGGCCTGGGAGAGGGCGGCCAGATAGGATTGCCGCATCTGGGCGCGTTGGCGCAGCACTTCCTCGCGCAGGTCGCGCAACTGCTCGATGCCCTTGGAGAGGATCTTGGTCTGGCAGATCTTGGTGCTGTCCGCGCTGCCGGCCCCGGCCACAGTGGCGCCGCGATCGGCATTGGTGACGGCAAAATCTATCGAGCGGGTGAGATCGTTGAGCATCTGATAGGCAAGGCTCAGGGCCACAAGCTCATCGGTGTCGCCGATCACAGAATCCGGAACGCCCTGCCGGACGCCCCATTCAAGCATACGGTAGACGGGCAGGGTCTTCACATTGGCGACGAATTGCGTTTCATCGCTCGAAAGCGTCCCGCGCGTGCGGATCTTGGTGGCGATGGATTCCAGGCGGGTGCGGGCCAGTTCGAGCGCGCCCTTACCGCTGTCCGCCGAGCAGTCGGCAGCCGTGGTCGGAATGTTGAGGGTCCGGGTCTGGACCTTGCCGGTCAGGAAGTCGTCGGAGGATTCCGTATCCTGATGGGGGCAGGCCGGGATGGCCGAGAAGATCGGGACTTTGTCGCCCGAATCCCAGCGCATATAGACATCGCCAACCCGGGCGCGCATCACGCCGGCCCAATCGCCGGCGCCGACCCGAGTGGCTGCATGGGCCAGCAGCGAGCCGGTCCTGAAGATGTCGGTGACCTCGGCTGGGCAGTTCTCCAGCGCGTCCTTGAGATCCTCGGTCGGATTGTTGTTGTTGGATTTGAGCTTCTCGCGGCTCTGCTGATAGCTTTTCGCGAAGCCCTCCGAGACCGATTTGGAGCCGGTCATCTCCTCGATGATTCCGCTCATGTTGTCGTCGCCCCGGGCGATCTGCACTGCCCGGTTGGCGAGCCGGCAGTCATTGACCTGGATGGAATTAAGGTAGTTGGTGACCGCCTCCATCTTGGACAGGATATTCCCCATTTTCTCGTCGAGCGTCTCAAGGAGGTATTGAAAGGCGATGGCGGGTGCGGCCTGCAGGATGCTCTCGAGCTTCTGCACGAGATAGTCGGCGTCAAGGAACGACATGCCGCCCAGAAACATGTCGATGCCGCCGCAGCCGGCTTTCACCTTGGGCAGGCTCATTGACATGAGATAGTCATCATGGACATCGACCCGCCCGGACATGCCGCCGGCTGTCACGTAGCCTCGGGTTTGATCAGCGAAGCTGCCGGGTGAGGTGTAGGTGACATTGTCGAACCAGCTCTCGGCCCAGCCCTGGGCATGGGCAGGGCTTGAAGCGGCGCAGGTTGCCAGGAGGGCGGCGAAGGGCAGGCTCAGAAAATGGCGGATTTTTTGCATGGTGTTATACCTTGGTCATGGTGTGATAGGTGGCACCTCGCCGCCAATCGCGGTGCCATGGCGGAAAATTTAACCTTGCAAATTCGGAATTAAACTCCGAGAATGCGAGGATGATTAGCAGGCGCCTCCTTCCCGAACTGCTTGCCCGGCTGGATCAAGCCCCGGCTGTGGCTCTGCTTGGGCCAAGGCAGGTCGGAAAAACAACGCTGGCGCAGGAAATCGCTGAGACGTGGCCAGCCCTGTATCTCGACCTGGAATCCGATGCCGATCGAGCCAAACTCGCTGATCCCGAACTTTACCTCGAAAACCACGCAGACAAGCTGGTCATTCTCGATGAGGTGCATCGCCTCCCAAACCTCTTTCAGACCCTGCGCGGTCTCATCGATCGTGGCCGCAGACAAGGACGCAAGGTCGGGCGTTTCCTGCTGCTGGGGTCGGCATCGATCGATCTGCTCGCTCAATCGGGCGAGAGCCTTGCCGGACGGATCAGCTATCTCGAATTGGGACCACTCGATGTCCTCGAAATTTCCGAGAGCGACACGGAAAGGCTTTGGGTCAGAGGAGGCTTTCCCGACAGCTTTCTCGCAGGTTCGGATGCGGTGAGTCAACGCTGGCGGCGCGACTTCATACGCACCTATCTCGAACGTGATATTCCGATGTTCGGACCCCGGATCGCCGCGGAAACCTTGCGGCGCTTCTGGACCATGCTGGCCCATCATCAGTCGGGACTGCTCAACGCTTCGGATTTTGCTCGAAGTCTGGGGGTCGATTCCAAGACTGTCGCCGCCTATCTGGATCTGCTGGTTGACCTGTTGCTGGTTCGTCGCCTTGAGCCCTGGCACAGCAATGGCACCAAGCGTCTGGTCAAGTCGCCACGTGTCTATGTGCGGGACAGCGGCTTGCTCCATGCCCTGCTCATGTTGCAGGGGCAGGAAGATATTCTTGGCCATCCCATCGCCGGCGCCAGTTGGGAAGGGTTTGTCATCGAAAACCTGATAGCGGCAGCGCCTGAAGGAACGACGGCAAACTTCTACCGATCCGCCGCCGGAGCAGAAATCGACCTTCTGCTGACTCTGCCGGGACAAGGGCTCTGGGTCTTTGAGGTCAAGCGGAGCCTCGCTCCCAAGGTCGAGCGCGGATTTCACAATGCGTGCGAGGATCTGGCCCCCTCGCGCAAGATCGTGATCTATCCGGGCGCAGAGGCTTATCCAATGGGCAATGGGATCGAGGTCATGCCGCTCGGACAAGCCTGCCGGCTGCTCCAGGCGCTTCAAGATCAGGTCTGATGAGGCCATTGGCGCCATGTCAGCGATCGCGTGATGAACAAGGCGTGCGGGAGCAGACGATGCCGGTGTATCGCGCCATCCCTCGTAGGGCGATCGCCGGCCTGACGCCAGAGAGCATCTTGGTTGCAAGATAGGCATTGCGGGCAATATTGGAGAGGTGATCGGTCCCAATGGCGATGGGGATCGTGCGGCCGGGATCATTGAGTGGCCGAACCCAGGCAACCGGGTGGCCGACCCACGGCAGACCGAGGCGACCGGAGCGTATCAGAGCCTCCTGATCGCTGATGGTGCGAACCTGCCAATGATAGCGCGCGCGAAACTCGCTGAGCCGCGCCCAAAGATCGGCGCAGGGAATGCAACCAGGCGCCGTCGTCATTTCGATCATGCTGACCGGGGCCGCGCTTCGCAGCGTCTCGGCAAAGTCGGGAGGAAAGGCTTGGGTTTCACCGACGCGGGACAGCAGGCTGTGCAGGCAAGCTGTATCGACCACCGCATGGATCGGGGATCGCACCGTTGACGCGGCATTGGCCGGCGTCGCGTCGATCAAACCAAAAGTAAGCGCCGTGAATACGACCGTGTACCATGGATGCTTGCGAGTAAGGAAATTTTCCATTACAATGGGCACAAGTCGAAGGAACGTTACAATGACCACGCTCACCGTGACTGCCAAAGGGCAGATTACATTACGCAAGGACCTGCTCCAGCATCTGGGGGTCCATCCAGGCGCAAAGCTTGAGCTCCATAAGCTTCCCAACGGAGCGATCGAGGTGCGCGCGGCTCCAGTCAAAGGCAAGATCGCTGACTTCTTTGGAATCCTCAAGAAGGATGGCCAGCGGCCCGTTTCGATCGAAGAGATGAATGAGGTGATCGCCAAGGGCTGGGCTGGCGAATTGTGAAGATCATTGCCGACACAAATCTCCTTGTGCGCGCCGCAATTTCCGATGATGCGGAACAGGGGCGTCTCGCCAAGGGCGTACTGGAGCGAGCCGAACTCGTAGCAGTGCCGGTCGTCGCGCTTTGCGAATTTTGCTGGGTGCTGAGTTATACTTATAAGCATGGGGGAGATGAGATCGCTCGCGCGATCCGTGTTCTGGGCGCTAGCGGCAACGTTGCTTTCGACTGGCCGGCAGTGGACGCCGGTCTGGCAATGCTGGACGCCGGCGGCGACTTCGCTGATGGTGTGGTCGCCCAAGCTGGGCAGCGCCTTGATGGCGAAACCTTTGTGTCTTTCGATCGCAAGGCTATCGCGCTGCTTCGCGCGCAAGGCAAGAAGGTCTTGCTTCCCCAATAGATGGTGGAGTGTTCGATACGTGGTTTCGGGGATCGTCACGCCTACCTCCCGTAGCTGATGAGATCGCCGCCCAGAACGCGCGGATCGGTTGCAGAGACAGGGCCATTGGCCAGGGCATCGAAGAAGCCATCTTCCTCGCCCGCGCCGGTGAGGAATTGCTCGGGGCGGATATCGCCCGAGAGCAGGCGAACCGCCTGATAGGCGGTCTGGATAAGGTTGGGATAGGCCTCGACCCCATTGGCGATGACCATGCGCTGCGCAGAATTGCGGCGAATGATCATGGTGGTTGGCGTGACCTCAACCCCGAAGCGCTGCCCGAGATCAGGGCGGCGATCGAGATCCATCAGCGTGACCTGCCAGCCCATCTCATCCTGGAAGCGCTGCACGATCGGCCATTCGACATGGCAATAGGCGCAGCTGGTTCGCCCGAACATGACGAGGGCAAACTCGCCGGCATGGGCGCGCAGATATTGGCGTCGGATTGCATCCTTCTGGGCCAGCATCTGATCGCGCGCATCGCCGACCATGGGATTGGCTGATTTGGAATTGAGCTCGGGGTGCTGCAGCATGGCGATCTGCGTGACCCCGGCAAAGGCACGAGCCTTGCGGCGGGCAAAGTCCTCCAATTTCCAGAAGTCCGAGACCGCATCGACGGTGAGAACGGTCGCGGCATAATCGCGCTGTTCCTCGATCAGCTTTCGAATCTTAGGGGGTGTCCAACTGGCGAGCTCAGCCATCGGCGGGATGATGGGCTTTGCCAGAGCATCGGGATCAGGTTTGGCGACGGCTGGCTTTGGCGGTTCCTGATACCACCAGTACCCCTGTTTGATTTCGCCGGACGCGCCTTGCGCCCGGGACGGAACCGGCTGGGCGAAGAGGGCACCGAAGGCCACGAACGCTAAGCCTTCGCGCGCCTTCACAGCACTTTCTCCATGCGATGCAGGCGCTCGATGGCGATGGGCCCGTAATAGCGGCTGTCGAAGCCGCTGGGATGGCTCGAGCCCACATAGATGAAGCCGGCGGGGATGAGGTTGGCTTCGGGTTTCCAATGGGTGAGATGCTGACCACCGTGACCGACAGCCTTGCTCACACCGATGAGGTGGCCGTTGCAAAAGTACCAGCCATCGCTTGCCCCATTGAGGAGACGGGACGGTTGTTCGACCAGGGCAATCCGGTCGCCGGGCATGCACAGCGCATATTTCGTGACATCGACGGGCTTGGGCCCGGCAAGCGGATGAGAAAGCTGGAAGGAGACGAGGTCACCGCGCCTGATCTGTCCAGGTGCGGCATGGACGGCCCAGGCATCGATGGACGGGCTGGCGACCAGCGTCACCTGCGGGATCGCCCACCATGTCAGCAGGCCAATGGGCAGAACAATGCCATAGGCTTTCCAGAGCTGCTCGGGACGTGGCACCGTCCCAAGACCGCCTGCACCCAGGGCAACGGCCGCCTTCAAGGGCAAGGTCTTTGCCTCTGGCCAGAGCGATCTAGCGGCGTTCCAGGCGAGTCTGAGCATCGCGCACCTCCTCCTTGCCGCCAAGGCGGGCATATTCCGCGAGCAGGCCAGTGAGCGCTGCGTCGCCAAAGACAGTCTGACTGCCGGTGGAACTGCCTTCGTCCCGCTCGCAATAGGGCTGGGTCGGATCGCCCTGGACCATGGTGAACGCAGGCACGCGCGTGACTCCATGCTGGCGGAAGACCAAGGGATCGATGATCACCTGAACATTGCGCATGGCGCAGGCTGGGCCCTCACAGCCAGGATCTTGTCGCAGGATCTGCGCCGAGAGCTTCGCCATCGGCGCGACCCAGCGCAATCCGCCGGGCATGCCCCGAAATGCTATCACACCGCCCACCAGTTCCAGTTGGGCTGCATAGGCGCGCAGTTCGGCGATCGGCATGGATGAGGAGGCGAAAATGACGGGGACGTAACCCTTTGGCGCTGCGGGCAGGGCGCCACCTGCGAGCACAGCGCGATCCGGAGCGGAAAGGCCCAGTGCCTGGCTGATACGCAGGCTCGCCGCCTCACGCTGAGCGTCAAGCGCGGCTTTGCTCTGGGTCAGAGCCTGTTGCGCACGGGTCTCTACCTGTGGGGCGACCAGTCGGCGGTGCAGCCCGTCAAACGCTCGGCGGCGTGCGGTCTCGGGCATATTGGGCATGGCGGGGAGTGCGACCTCCGGGCGCCCCTGCTTTTGCTGCGCGGCAATTGCGGCCTTCAGGCGGGCCATGGCGGCATCACCGTCAGCCTCCACGGCGCTGCGCGCAGAGGGGGCAGTGGCTTCCTGGCTGGCGGCTATGGCAGGCGAGAGAAGCAGGGCGAGCGCGGGCGCAAGCCCCGCGCGCTTACTGCACGGCGCTTTGCATATAGGCATCGACTTTGTCCTTGATGTCGATCTGGATGTCGGACTGCGATTTGCGGGTGAACTCGGCGTAATATTCCGAGAGATCCATCTTGCTGAAATCCAGCGCCTGGAATTCCTCCGGCGTGAAGCCGCGGCAATATGGGTCCTTGGGCGTGCCCCAGCCTATCGCGTTAAAGCTCTTCAACTGCGGGCGACCCTGCTCCTGGATGATACGGCCGAGCTTGGTGTTGAAGCAGCAATTGCCGACAGATTTCTGGATGCAGATGCCCAGGATCTTTGAGCTGCACCATGTCCCGACCTCATGGCACATGGCTGAACCCCGCAGGATGCCGGCCTCCATATCCTGTTGATCACAGCCAGAGAGCAGGAATTCCAGGACCAGGTTGATGGCCAGATCGATGGCCAGCGAGGTCGGGTCGATGCCCACGATGATCGCCTTGCCTGCAGCGCTGGCGGCTTGGCTGGCCGTGGCGCCAGCCTTGAAGGCGGTGTAGGCGGCCTTGACCCCGGTGAGGACACCCTTGGCAACCGCGATCTTGGTCGAGATCGAGGTGATCCCCGAATCCACGCCATCATTCACAATGCTGCCCTTGTTGGCGCAGCAATTGGAAAAGGTGGTGAGCAGTCCGGCTGGCCGGCAGCGGAGCGCGCGCCCGGAAAAGATCTCGATCGAGCCGTAGCAATTGCCATCGGCATCCACGGCGCCGTCATTGGCCGCGCCCGGATCATCGACGACCGGGTCAGTGGCGATTGCCGTCGAACTTGCGGTGCAGAGATTGGGCGAGCAGGCCGGCGTCCAACCTGATGCCGGCTTGAGGCACTGATATTGCGAGCCGAGCGGGCAAGAATATTGGCCTTGCGCATCGGCGGTGCAGTCGACCTTCTGGAGCGGGCAGAGCGGGCTGCCGCTTGCTGTTGTCACGCAGGTCGCGATTTCACCGGGGTCGGCAGCATCACCATCGCCGTTGAGATCGGCCGCGCAGAGATAGCTGGTCTGGGCCTGCGCCGATGGCGCCAGCGGGAGGGGCACGGTCAGCGCGGCAAGCCCGACGGCCCAGCGCCAGCGACGGGGAGGGATGCGCGCGCTCACCGCTGGGTCGCCGTGCAGACGAGGTCGGCGCCCGAGAGCCGAACGGTCTGCATCATCGCGGCAGCCTCGGGAAAATCATCGAGGCAACCGCAATCCGTGACAAGCTCCTCACCGGGGCCAAGGGGACAGGTGTCGGCGGCGCTGCAGGCATGATAGAAAGTGTCGTAGCTGGCCGGATTATTCTGCTTGGCCCCGATCACACCATCCATTGCCGCATCGGCATTGGTCTTGGGCGCGCGGGTCTTGCAGATGCTTTCGCAGGCCGCGACGCTGCCACGATCGGGCAGACTGAAGGCTTGGCTTGAGGTCGTCACCGTGCCATTCGCCGCTGTCGTGCGGTCGGCGAGCAGGGTTTCGGTCGAATGGTCGATGATGTAGCTGGCCCGGGAAAGGTCGGGCGTCGAGCTTGATGCGACGCATTGATAGCGCCGGTCGCGCTCGAAGAAATCGCGGGTCACGGCCTGCGTGCAGCTGGCCGAGTTGACCACCCGGCTTTGCGACAGGGGCTTCAGGCCTGTGTTGACGCCATTGTGGAAGGTTTCCACGCCATCGACGGTTTCATTGTAGCGGTGGCAGGTGCTGTCACTCTCATTGCCCAGGCAGGTGTCAGTGAGGGTCTCGGTCAGATGGCAGGAACTATCCACTGTCGCGGTAACCTGGGCAAAGCCCTCGCCACCCATGGATATGGCAAGGCGCAGCCAGATGTCGTGATCGCCATTGGTAAGATAGGGCTTCAGGTCGAGATTGGGATAGGCGTAGAAGGTCTTGCGTTGCTCACAGTCATAGGGTGGCAAGCCATCGCCCTGCCATTTTCCGGGGCCGGTCGAGACAAGCTGGCCATCGACCCTGACCTGTCCCCAGTCATCGGCAAACCAGTTGGTCAGACGCACATCGGACAGGCGCGAGGCATCGCTGACATGCAGGGTCATATGGAAATCGAAGAGGGTGCAGGAGCCCGAGAGGCTGTTGTCCGTGGGTGAGCCCATGACGAAGGCAACCGAGCTGTCGCTATAGGTATAGGTCGCATAGCCGCCCGAGAGGCGCTGGATGACATTCTGCGTGGTGACGCTCGAAAGAGTAAGGTTCCTCGTGACCGCGCAATCGCGCATGTCCTGCGTCTTGCCGACACCAGCTGGTGATCCGGCCAGGGTCTGAAAGACGCTGCTGGTCTGCGAGGTGGCATAGGCATCGCTGTTGAGGGATGACGCATTGGAGGCATAGGCGCTGGCGGCCACAGCAGGCGAGGAGGAGCAAGCTGTGGTCTGCGCGCCGGTATAGCGGATCACCGGCCCATCGACGGACACTTGGGAAACGCCGATACGCGGATCGGCGGTGGTGAGCGCGCCGACGACCCCGCCGCCCAAATCCTTCAGGACCGTCGCCAGATTACCCCAGGCCAAATTGCTGCCGCAGGAATTGTTGATACAATAGCAGGCCGAGAGCTGGCTCATATCCACCTCGCTCAATTTGAGAGTGTTGGCGCTAGTAACGGCCCATTGGTAGTTGTGGCAGTTGTTCCAGCTGCCCGGATCACAGGCGATAATGCCGTTGGCGCAGATGCCGGAGATCGGCTTGGGGACGCTCAAGGCCTCATCGAAGTTGCCGTCGAGATCCTTGTCACGCGAGATGGTGAGTGCCCCGACGTCGCCCGTGCCGGAAGGCTGGGCCAGAAGCTCGAGCATGGTCGCACTCTTCTGACAGGCGATGTTTGGCGTGAAGCTGGAGGCCCCGTTGATCGTGGTGATGGCGTTGCCGGCCAGGCCCGGCGTCACATAGTTCTGTCGCAGGGCATCGCTGTCGCTGGTCTTGGCCTGCGAAGCCGCGGCGGCGGACCGCGCGCGATCTTCCATGGTCTGGCTGGACTGGGCAAACGCTGCGCCAGGCGCCGCCAGGGCAGCGATCAAGGAGGCGGCGGCGATGGCACCGGCACGCAGGGGCCTCATCGTGTGCCTCCCGTCACTTCGCGCAGACCCTTGCGCAGGCGGAACAGCATACCCTTGGGAAGTTCGGGCACAGCGCTTGCGATCACGCGGAAAACGGCCTGGCCTTCAAAAGTGGTCAGCACGGCCACCGGAGCGGCGTCTGGGAGAGGTTCCACCGTCCTGGGGCTCCTGATCGGGACAGGGGTGGCCGTGCTGACCAAGGTTTGGGCAGCGCCGCGAGGGGGAGGCGGCGCTGCCCGTTCCGCGCTTCGTCCCGGGCAGCCTGGGGGGCTGTGGCGGGCAGGCCGGAAAAGGCCCGGAAACGAGGCGAGGAATGGGGGAAGGGGCAGGTTCACGGCGCGGACACTCCCGCGCAGCAGATCGTCTTCTCGAAGATCATGAATTGCGCATTGTCCTTGCCCGGCGCATGCTTCGACGAGGTCCAGAGCGAGCCGGGTCTGCCGATGTTGACGCATTGGCCGCCCTTGACCGGCTCCATCAGCTGGAGCTTGTAGCGGCTCTTGGTCCAGATCGGCTGGGGCTTGAATGAGCAGCCATCGGCCGAATTGATGGTGAGCAGCCCAAGGCGGCCCATCATGAAAATGCCGCGCGAGGCGAGCCCCGCCCAGGCCTCGACGCTGTCGTCGAAATGGATGTCGCCGGCCAGCGGATAGGTGTTGCCCCATGACCCCATGCACCAGAAGAGCGGGTCAAGGACGCTACCTGCTGCGGCAGCCGCGCTGTCGGCCATGCAAGCAAGACCCGCCGCCGGATTGCCGAAGAGGATGCTCTCGGGCTGGATGATGGCGCCCAGCGTGCCGGACTGCCAGGTCGGCATGACCTCGGTCATCATCGCGACATCGAAGCCATCGTCCTGGAAACAGGGAAGGTCGGTGAACATGTCGAGCATCTTCCAGACCGGCGAGATGTAGTAGTGCATCTGGGCGAAGAGCTTGCGGGTGTTGGTGCCGTCGGAGATCGAGGACTGGCTGCCCTGCAGCTTGCCGCCGGTCGGCATGAGGTCCGCGCCCAGCGCCATCATGCAGCCGGGCTCGGTCACCACATCCACCATGCGGTTGGGCGACCAGAAGCTGACCTTGATGCCGAACCAGAAGGTCGCGCCCTTGCGGCAGGCGCAGAGCGGCGCCGATGTCGATTGTGCATCGAGCGCCTTGTCGAGCTTGTTGTAAGGGCCGATCCGCACGCCCCCGATGGTGATCGGGAAGATGCAGGTCCAGCGCACTTTGGTCAGCGGATTGAAGATGGTGCCAGCCTCGCATTTGGAGGCATGGGCGGGCGCCGCCATGGCAAGCAGCGAGGCGGCAAGTGTGCTGGCTGCACCGCGCAGCAGGCGCGCGCGGTTCATGAGCGCCCCCTTTCGCGCTCAAGGTGGACTTCCTGGAGTTCTAGCCGTTGCCCGACCTGGCGCACAATGACTGGCGCGACAGTGAGCCCGAGGCGCGCCTTGATGCGGTCTTCCAGGATAAAGAGAGCGCGCCCCTTCTTCTCGCCCAGCGTGATGGCGTCAGCGTCTTGCGGCGTTCCGGCGGCCAGCAGAATGAAATCCGATGCTGCTGCCTGATCCAGCGCCCAGTCGAGATCGCGTGGCTGCACGACGATCAGTCGCTGGGGCAGGCTCACATAGGAGAGCGGGTTGAAGGTGTAGCCCTTGGCATAGAGCAGCCGCCCATCGGGCAGACGTATGTCGTCATCCAGCGTGTAGAAGGGCACCACGAAGCGGGTTCGGTTTTGCGCGGCAAGGGCGAGGGGAGCTGCCTTCATGGCGCTCCATCCTGCGCGCGGGCCGTAGCGACCGGGATCAGCCGGTATGGCCGCGGCCTTGCCTTCGACTTCGGCGAGGGCATCAGGTTCTATGATCGGCCAGGTTCTGCCGATTGTGGAGGTCCCCGCAGTTGCGGTTCCGGCGAAAAGCAGAGAGCCGGTCAGGAGGAAGGGCAGGGCGCGGCTCACGAGCGAAAGATTCAACGCGGATAGGCTGAATCGAGGATTTCTTCCTCGATCATGGTGGCCAGAGTTTCCGCGCTGATTCCACCCAAGCTGCCGGCGAAGAAGCCCGCAACCGCGCACCGATCAAGCGGCAGGCCGCATAGAAGACAGCCTGTCGCCACCATCAGACCGAGCAGCATCGCTGCATTTTCAAGGCTGATCTGAGCGGCTTGCCACGAAAGGACCATGTCTTGCGCGCGCGCGAATTCCAGCGGTTCGAGATCGCGGGGGTCGATGGGCATCTCGTCCCCTGCGTCCGGCAGCGGGGAGGGATGTCCGTTCATGGCCGGGTGCCTGGGTTGCCGAGGCGCGCTGCAACCTTGTCGATGAGATGGCTCAGCAAGCGTCCAGTCATCGACGCAAAGCCCATGGCAAGGCAGCCCACAAACAGGCAGCCTGCTCCGGCCAGGACGGCGTTGCGCATAGCCCTTAAAAAGCTCTGATGGAGTGCGAGGCTGCCGCCGAAGAGGAATGCGGCCATCATTGCGCTTTCAAGAGCAATCAGCCGCAGCCGCCAACGTAAGGCTTGGGCTTCAGCCTGAACCGAGGCGCGGGCTTCAATGAAGTCCTCCAGTTCGGCGCGCTGAGCGAAAGTCAGGCTCATCTGGTCGGGGTGATGGCTATGTCGGCTCATCATCAAACCTCCTTGGTTTGGGGAAGGATTTCGGCTGGATCGACACCGGCGAGGCGGCAGACGGCCTCAAGCGGGCTCAGGCCCTTGCGCAGCAGAGCATCGAAGGCGGCGACCTCACCGGGCGCCGAGGTGTTGATCCAGTAAGAGAAGGGATCGACCACAAGTCGCGCAATGCCCAGACCCAGCGGGCTGTCGATGAAGACCTCGCTGTAATGCGGCTTGGAATTGCGGACCGATTTGAGGAGGTCGAGGACGAAGGGGGAGTAGTCGAGCACCTTGTTCTCGACGGCTTGCGCGTAGGTCGAGCCCTGCAAAAGGAAGCGGGTGGCGGCATTCTCCAGGATCACCTGCCCGGTTCCCCCGAACAGCAGCAGGTCGTTCATACTCTGCAGCACAACGCCGAAGCTGCCCTGATATTTGCGGGCCCGGCGGTAGCCCTGGCCAAAGGCCTCGGCGAGACGGGAGAGATCCTGCCCGTCGCTGCGGGTCATGAATTGCGCGGCCTCGTCGCAGAGCACGAAGCGGGGCTTGTCGCGCGCCGAGAGATAGAGCTCCTGCGTCACGGCATTGACCACGACCATGACGATCACATTGAAGAGATCTGGCATGGCCTTGAGGCGCTCGAGCTCCAGCACCACGAACTCGTCGCGGGAGATGTCGAAGCTGGAGGGACCGTTGAAGAAATGGCCATAGGCGCCATCCGAGCCGAAATCGCGCAAATTGAAGGCGAGCTCGCGCGCGGCAGGGATCAGATGCTCGACGCGGTCGAGGTCGGTGCCGGCATGGGCGGGATAGGCGCCGAGCCATTGGCGAACAGCATCGATCCCCTGTTCGGACCGCCCGGTGTCGATGGTCCACTGGACTGCAGACTTCAGCAGGTTCCATTCCGAGGTCGAGACGCCCTTGCGGGTCGCGGCATTGGCCATTTCCGCAACGATGGCGACCGCCATGGAGATGGCTGACTGCTTGTCCTCGCCATCAAGGGCAAAGCCCATATCGAAGGGGTTGAGAACCAGGCGCTCCTCGCCGATGTCGATATAGCGGCCCGAGCACAGCGTGCAGAGCTTGCGGTAGGAGCCGCCGATATCGATGATGCGGATGAGCGCCCCTTGCGCGAAATATTGCTGGCAGAGATTGTTGAGGAGGAAGCTTTTGCCCGCCCCGCTCTCGGCTGAGACGATGAAGTTGTAATTGTTGATCCTTGGATCGAACAGATCGAGGGTGATGAGCTGCCCCTTGCGCCCTGCGTAGAGCAGGGAGGGGCGTCCGCCGCCGCGAAAGTCGCTCTGCACCGGGCTGAGCAGGACGGCAGCTTTCACCGGCATCCGGAAATCCCGCTCGAGCAGGCGTAACGTCCGCTTCTCAGGGTACAGGCCGAAGGGCAGGCTCATCGGCAGCAGGATGGGATTGAGGTAGCTTTCCTCCTGCATCATCCAGGGCAGCGGATCGCTTTCCCAGAGGCGCTTGGCGCGCGCCGCCATCTCGCGGGCCTGCGCGCGGCTGCGTCCAAAGACCCATACTGTCGGCACGATGGTGACGAAGCGCGAATTACCCGCCTCGTCGAGCACCCAGGAGATTTCCTCGATCTGCTTGCCGACCTCGACGGCAAAGGAGCCGGCGGCTTTTTGCGCGGAGAGGATCTGGGCGCGCTTGTGGATGGCGAAGTTGGAATGGTCGAAGAGCACATTGAGCGTGATCATGAAGGGCCCGCCAATCTGGTCGCTGTCTTCGGCCGCGCCGCGCATGCCGCCCAGCAGGCGATTGGCGCGCTCGGCGGTGATGCGCCGGGCCGGACTGCGCGGTGTCAGGCAGCGTGCCACCTGGTTGCCAAGGAAGACCTCGGGTCCCTCGAACAGCAGGTCGGGCCCGGCATCAATGATCTGCTTGCGGATCGCGCGATGCTGCGCGCCATCCTCCCCATCCGCGAAATGGCCCGAGGCGGCGGTGAAGATACCGTTGAAGATCCGGCGGTAGAGGCTGACGGTCTCCTCAGGTGCCATGCGGCGGATGGCGAGCTTGGAAAGCTGCTCCTCGACCTGACGGCGCAGATCCTGCCCCAGATGATCGCGGGTCTTGATCGAGAGGAACAGCCGAAAATCCCGCAGGGGTATGCCATGCATGGCCTCAAGGCCCAGTGTGCCGGCGCGCAGATATGCAGCCGTATGCCGGGCCGAGGCCTGGATCAACGGATCGGGCCGCGTCTTGAGATCGAGAAAGGCATCGAGTGCCTGATCGATAACCGGGTCGGCGAGGCAGTGCAGCTGAAGGACCGTTCCTTCGGGGAAATGGATGTTGAGCAGGCCCGTCAGCGCCTGGTGGACATGGGAAAAGAGATAGGCGGAAGGGACGAGCTCCCAGGCATAACCCCAGCCATCGTCGATGCAGAGGAAGGCCTCCTCCTCGCGGTCCCAGGCGACCAGCGGCAGAAAATCGGAGTAGGCATCGCGTGCAACCGCGCGGTGGAGGGCTGCGAAGGTGAGGCCTCCCGCGCCTTCATGGGCCAGGCCCCTCACTGGCCTTCTCCTTCGGGAGGGGCGGGAGCGGGCGCTGGCTCGCCATCGACGGCGGGATCGCTGTGGGTCTTGTCCCTGACCTGGGTCAGCACCGGCACGCGGGCGGCAGGCTCGGCGGCATTGACGAGATAGTCGCCTACCACCCATTGGGGCCGCTCGAGGATCGAATAGACATAGCGGGGCATGTAGAGGCGATCGGGGCGCTCGCGGTCCGCATAGGGCAGGATCAGAGTGCGGACTGTCCGCCCGGCGCGCAGCATGGGGGTAGTCGGCGCATCGATCAGCCCCTGAAGCTCGCGATAGACGCTGTCGCGATAGGCGATGTAGGGCGTTGCGGGCTGCTTACCGGCTTTGGCGCCGTACAAGCCATCGGCCGCGCTTGCCCCACCATGCCGGGCCGGCCCCTGGCCTTTGAGCATCGCTTTGTCATGCGTGATGGCGGGATCCGAGTGCGACGGAACGCCCGCCACGGCATCGGCATAGGCTTTCTCGGGGTGGATGCACTGCCCGTGGTCACTGTTCTTGCAGGAGAACTTCTCGCTGTAGGGGGACATCATGGAACCGATCGTCGTGCAGCCGGCAAGACAGCCAAGGCCAGCAGTCAAGATGCAGGCGGCAAGACGCCGGCGATGCAGGATGCGAGGATAGGGCATGGGCTGAGCTCCGGATGGGAGGCGGGAGAGGGGGAATGAGTGTGCCATCAGAACTTCACCCCCGCGGTCGGCTTGATCTCGAGGGTGACGCCTTCCTGGATCACCACCACCACATCCTTGGCGGCGCCTACCTCGACGATGGGCCCGGCCTGCCGGGCCAGATCGAGATAGAAGTCCGTCAGCTTGTCCGAGGATTTGGAGATGCCGCCTGCGATGCTGGTCTTGGCGGCATCGCCGGCATCGAGCGTGCGCACCGACCCCAGCGCCGAGGTGGAGGTCGAACCAAAGGTGTTCTCGACCGCGCTGGCAAAACCCGAAACGGTGCCCGCGATGAAGGACCGGGCCAAGGCGGCGCCCGCGCGGGTGACCACTTTGCCCGACAGCCCCTTCTTGCCGTCGGTGTCGACGAAGAATCCCTTGATTGGCTGATCGACCACCGAGCGTTCGTCGAAATCGACGCAGGAAAGCGAGACCAGCTGAACCTCGACGCGCTCCTTGGCGAGACTGCCCGTCGCATTGCCGATGACAAAGCAGCCGGCCAGATTAGCCTTGACGTCATTGGGCAGCACTGCCGGAGCCTGGACACGAGCGATCAGCGGTTCGGGGTTCTGGGTCCCGTCCTTGCTCGCCAGAGCGTCGATTCCGGTCAGCAGCCGCGCCTTCATGAAACCAGGTGGCAAAAAGATCGTCCGGATCTTTTTTTTAGCGCCCGGGGCGCCGCCATCTTTGCTGCTGCTTGCCCCTGCGAGCACGATGCTGCTGGTGGCCGCGCCAATCGCGCCCACCGTCTTTTCCACCGGCGGCGCGGGCGGGGCAGGCGGACCCGATGGGATTGAGGAGATGGGCGGAGGCGGCGGCAGGCTTGCGCCATCGCCGCCATGCCCGCTGCGCCCATTGCGCGATGTGGGCGGGCTGGCCGGAATGGCATCGCTGGGCAATGCCGGCGGCAAGTCTCCCATGTCCTGCGGCGCCGGGCTGGCCGGTTTGGCGCCGGGCGTTACTTTGCCTTCCTCGATGGCCGAGACGCGGTCGCCCAGCATCTGCTGGCCGTCGAGCACCTTCTTGAGATCACCGCGCAGCTTGGTCTCGAGGCTGTCACCGCGCAGTCCCGCGCCCATATCGAGCCTGGTCGCGCCGGGCGCGATGGTCTTGTCAGCGTGTGAGGCAGAGGAAACGGTATAGAGACCGTAGCCCAGCAGGGCGACGGTCAGGCCGACTCCGGCCTGCATCGAGCGCAGTCTGCCCTTGGCCGACATGGTCTGCCAGTGCGCTTTGACATCGAAACGGGCGGGGATGGCTTGAGGGACTTGTTTGTCGCTGCCCGCCTGGCGGGACAGGTGGGCCTGATAGGCGCTGGTTGCCTGGGTATCGTCGGAGCGCTGGCTCTGGCCCTGATGTTGGCCTTGACCCTGACTGTCCTCCATGGGACCCAGCGGGGGCTGCGTCGCGCTCATTGAGCCTCTCCCCGGCGCACGATGATGATGCGCGCCGCGTCACCCGCCTTGAGGGACAAATGGTCAGCGCTGACCGCGAAGATGCGCAGGCCCAGCGCTGGATCGAGGAAGATCCGCTCATCGAGCACCGTGTCGGCGGGGACCTCGAGGCGATATTCCGAAGCCGACAGCCCGGAGCCTTCCACCTCGACACGGCGGCGCTCGTGAAGCGCGATCCCCGGCAAGGCTTCCAGCAGAAGAGGCGTGGCGCGCGGCGCGACGCTTGTGAAGCTCGCCGGAATGCGATCCTGCATCATGGCAAGGGTGATCGAGACGGCGCGCTCTTCCTCGACCAGCGGGCCCAGGAGATCGTCGTTGGCCCGGGCGCGCTGCGCCTTGCCGGGCATCAGCGTCACGGTCTGGGCCGGGATCTCGGAGGGCTGTGCATAGAGCGGGTAGATCGAGCCGTTGCAGGACACGAAGAATTCCGATGGCGCGGTGACATAGGTTCGGGTCACCTGGCCGCCATCATCGCTTTCCTTGACCAGGAATTTGACCCAGGCGTCCGACCCGCCCTTCTCGACCGCGATGGCTTTTTCGGCCGAGAATTTGACATCCTCGATCTCGCCGCCCTGGCAGATGATGTGATTGACGTCATGGTTGGAGAGCCGGATCGTGCTGGTCTGGTCCGGCAGCGCGATGAGGGGCTGGGTCTGGGCCGCACCCGGAGCCCCCGTGCCGGCCGCCAGCATCAGGGCGGTGAGAGGCAAGAGGACGCCTTGCGCGCGCAGGCGCTCACATTTTCGCTCGCGTGTTTGCTCACTTGGTTTCAGCATCGAAATTGTCCTCGATGAGATGGGTGAGCCAGAAGCGGCCATTTTCAACGGCGTAGCCAATGCGCAGATTGCCGCGGAACTTGCGGATGACCCCGCCGATGACGCGCACCTTCTCGACAGGCGCGACGATCTCGCTCCTGGTCCAGGTGACCGGCGTGTCCGAGCGGACGTAGGTCGCGATCGAGAGCGTCGGATTGTCCGAGAGATCGTCAAGGATCGCATTCAGACTGTCGCGCATGCCATTGTAGGCCGAAGGGTGGACGATCGAGAGCAACTCCTGGAACTGCGCGCTGGCTGAATAGGCCGAGTAGGAGCCCGATAGGGTGACGATGTTGCGCGTCATGGCCCGCAGATAGTCGGTCGAAGGCTGCTGACCGGTGATGTAGAGATCGCCGCCCGCGCCAAAGGGCACGATCACCGTGCGCCGGTTCTGGTCGGAGGAATAGACCTCGGCGCCGAGCACTGCGGTGATCCCGAACAGGCCGACGATCGCGAATTTGAGGAGGCGGTTTTCCTCGAAGAGATTGGCCGAGCCCTGAAGGTAGCGATGGATGCCAAAGCTGCCGGGCTTGCCCAGAAGCGGGTCGCTTTCATTCGAGCCCTTGCGCTGGAAGATCGACATGGCCGCCCTCACTCGAAAAAGCGGGTCTGGGTCGGACCCGGATAATGGGGAAAGGAGACGAGCCCGCAGCGCCAAGCCAGATGCGGCAGGAAACCACGCGGCTTGGAACGCTTCCAGGGGAGGAAAAGGAGAAGGGCCAGGATGATGCCCCACCCGATCATGCCGCCCACGATCGTGGCGACGAAGACCGTCGAGAGGACCAGTATGAACTCGTCCGAGGCAAACCAGAGGATCTGCACCGGGCGATGGAGATACTGGGGCAGGCGTTCGTCCATGAGACCCTTCTCCTCCTGCTTCACCGCCCGGCGGGGCCGGGTGGGAGCCGGACGCCACTCGCGAGGCGGCCGGTTTGGCGTGGGAGCGGCTGCGCCGACAACACCGTCGGCGACCGACCGCTCAGATGATCATCCCGAAGGTCTGGAGGATGGAATCCGCCTTGATCAGGCAGACCGCCGCCACGATCGTCGGGATGCCGATCATGATGTTGGAAAAGAGTCGCGAGACGCCGAACAGAAAGGCCGCGACCCCGCCCACGAAACCCAGCGGCCCTTTGACGCCCTTGTTCACCACGATGTCGTAGATGTCGTAGCCAAGGTCGCCCTGGGCGGGCGCCGAGAAGGCATGGGCCACGCTGGTCATCGCCAGCAGGGCTGCAAGCCCGCCCAGCGTATAGTCCCAAGCCACCATGGTACGGGGGCCAAGGCTGCGCAAAACCGGAAGTCTGGTCATCGGGATACTCCGTTGCATGAGAAGCCGTCCGGATTGCTGTGCGCCGTCGAGATGACCCGTTGGCCGCCGGTGCTCGTGTCGGACGGCTTCGTTGAGCCGCGAGCGTCGGCATCCCGATCCACCGAAGTCCGGGGCCCGCACGGGCAGGCTTTCCGCGGGTTTCTGGTGACCGCCAGAGTGAGTTTGCAGGGTGAGTTTGATTTCAAGGCGCATGATGCGGCTCGGCATGTGCTACCGGGCTCGTTTTCGCAGGTACGGCAGGCACGGCGTGGGCTGCGAGAAAGGTCTCGATCTCGCTCTGCTGAAAACCGGAGATCACCTTGCCGTCGAGTATGAGCGTGGGCGTGCCGCTGACCCCGACCTTTGCCACGAGCGCGGCGTCCTCGGCGATCTTGGCGTGTCCCTTCGCGCAGGTCGCAAGGGTGGCCGGAACCGCGCCGTCATACATGGCCTTGAAGGCGGTCGCCGGATCGGGCGAGCACAGGATATGCTCGGCCTTGGCGGCGGCCTGCGAATGAATGCCCGAGACGAAATAGATCAGACGGCGGACCGGCTTGCCCTCGGCGGCTTTGGTCACCCAGTAGCGTTCCAGCGCCCGGCAATAGGGGCAATCGGGATCGGTGAACTCGATCACCGTGGGCGCATCGCGCGGCCCCAAGGCTAAGGCCTTGGCAGGGTCGATCGCCGAGATCCGCTTGCCGGCCTGGGTGCTCTGCGCCAGCGCGGTCACATTGACGCCGTTGCGGTCATAGACGGTGGCGAAGAGGAGGTGCTCGCTCTGCGGGGCGTAATAGAGAATGCGGCCGCCGGCGCTGGCCTGGTAGATCGGCCCCTCGATGGGGGCGGGACCGAAATCCTCGAAGCGCAGGTTGGTGAAGGTCTGGTGCAGGCGCTGCTCAGCCTCCTGTGCGGCCAGGGTCAGGACCCTGGTCTCGGCGGGGTTAGCGGCGGCGCTGGACGTGGATGAAGGCGGCGGTGCGCTTTGCGCCATCGCGGCAGAACCAAGGCACGCCGTGGCCATGCCGACAAGTAAGACCGCCACTGACGTCGAGCGCTTCATTGCCTCTGCTCCCCAAGCCGCAAGGGCGTGATGAGGAGGCGGGCCAGTTCATCATCGAACCACACGGCGCCTCCCAAACGGTGAGGCGGGGATGGAAACCGGAGCGGACTCTGCGCCACAGGGCCCGGAACAGCCGCAGCCATGCGCTCACGCGGTATGATGGCGAAGCCATCATCGACATTGACGATGGTGAGCGACAGGCCGCAGCCCATTTCAGCCGTGGTCGGCGGGGAGCAGGCCATGGCGGGCGACGTCATGACGACGGCGACGAGCGTGGCCATGCTCAGATGGTGTAGGCGCATGATCATTCCTCCAGAACAGGGGGCGGGCGAGGCGGCGCATGGGGAGCGGCTATGGTGGGGGGCGGCCGGGAATGCCCGGCGTGGACATCGATCAGCTCAAGCAAGAAGAATTTAGGCGCTTGCCAGCCGGTGGCCCTTGCAATCATGATGGGCCCAGAAGGACAATGAGCAGGCGGGTTCTGCTATGGCATGTTGCTGGGGCATGGGCTGGTTTCTCCTGGGAGATCCGGTGCTTGGTTCCACGAAAGATGCCGGATGAGCCGCCATCTCGCTGTCCGGGGTGAGGCCCGGCGTGGTCCGTCGCTTCGATGCCGTGATGCATGACGTGTCCGCCCCCTGCCTTGCAATCGCCAGGGCAATCCGCTTCCGCTGTGAGGTTATCGGCTGCCGCTGGGCGGCGCTCCCGTTCCTCAAGGCGGAATTCCAGTTCCGGTTTCTGCATCTGTTCCGGTCGGTGGCAAGATGGCGCGATGTGGCGGATGGGCGCCGGCTCCCGGGCCATCCGCTGCCTGACCTGAGCCAAGCGCGGCAAAATTGTGAGGCACCATGGTGAGTGGATCGTCGCGAGCTTATAAACTTCAACTCTCGGATGAGGGCGTCGCGCTGTTCCTGCGCTGCCATGATCGGATGTGCCGGGCCGTGGGCGATCTCCTGCCCTATGGCAGCACCTTGCTGGTCGCGGTCACCTTGCTGCATCGAGGCACCGCCGAGGAGGCGGCCTCGGTTTTGCTGGAAGCCAGCCTCGATCGCCTGGGCGGCAAGAAAATCCGTTACGTCGGCACCTCATGCGCTTTATCTGATCTGATCGAAGAACTCGCCCAGAAAATTTTTCAAACGGGATCGATGGCCACCAGACCTCAGGTCTGGAAACTCTTCCTGGCTGCAATATTCTTCATGCAGGAAGCTACCGACGCAGAAATCGTCCGCTGTTATCGATCGGCAGGGCTGACCATGCGCATGGATCGATCGGAACGCTGACACCGAAGGGTGAGGGGAACTTGCTCTTTTCAGAAATTGCTCTCGCATGTGAGACATTTAGAGAATTGACCGTCAGATTATTTTACAACATCTTCGCGCTCAGGGCGATGCGCATTGGAGTTTGAGCCGCTGCAAGGGAGACCTGCAGATGACGTTTCGAATTCCCTATGCGACGGATTGTGATCTCTTTTCTTCCATCAAGGAACTGTCGGGGCGGCTGATCGAACGTCGGCGCCGCCGCGATCATGTGTCCCAGCGACAACTGGCGCAAGCGGTTGGGCGCAGCGAGCGGTGGCTTCGCGAAATCGAGGCCGGCGTGCCGTCCTCGCGGCTCGAGGACCACATCCACTGTGCCCACCGGCTGCAGATGGCCACTGCCCATCTGTTCATTCCCATGCTCGCCATGGAGCACAAGATGAGCCTGCCGCGCGAACTTCTGCTCCAGGAGGATCTCTGGGACATGGAGGAGGACATTCTTGCCGTGATCACCCGCTATCAGAACCAGATCCTTTCCCGCCTCGCCAGACAGTGCGGTGGTCCGGAGGCTGGCGGTCCATAACAAGGAGGCAGGCGATGGCACCTGAACCGGTGGCTGCGGAACGCGCTTATCAAAGGCTTAAATCTGACCTCGTCTCCGGGCGATACCGGCCCGGCACCGTGCTCGTCGAACGCGTGATCGCCCAGGAATTCGGCGTTTCCGTGTCACCGGTGAGGGATGGCGCGCAGCGTCTGGTCGGGGAAGGTCTGCTCGAGGTTGCCTCAGGCGGGGGATACCGCATCCCCATGATGACACATATCATGCTGCGCGATCTCTACACGTGGCACAGCCACTTGCTGCGCCTGGTTGTGAAGTCCGATCTCGACATCGTGCCAGCTTTTCAATCAGACGCACAAGCCTTGTCGGACGATCCGGCAGCCATTGCCCGGTTGACGACCGAACTCTTTCGGACGCTGGCCAGGCAATCGCGCAACGGCGAATACACCCGCGCGCTGCTGGCTGCCAACGACCGGCTGCACCCGGTGCGACTCCGGGAGGGCCATGTGCTGGCGAACCTCACGTCAGAACTGCTGGCGGTCATGACCTCGACCATATTCGGTTCCGGTCCGGACCGATTGGCGGGAATTCTGGCTTACCATCGCAGGAGATTGCGCCGGGTCAACAAGATTGTTGAAGTCTTGTGAGACTGGAAAAATAGTTTTGTTGAACATATTGGCGATGTTCCGATGCGAAGCTTGTCGCAACTCGGCGAAATGGTCGCGCAGGTGCGATCTTATAAGGTCTCAGATCATCGGACTTCCGATCTATCATTGTGTCGGCTGCAATGGTGCAGTCGAGCATGACGATGGAGGTTTATGATGGACCACAACGACACAAGCGAGCTGATCGAACTCGGCGCTGCCAGCATCGAGACCCGCGGCCCTGCCGGTGGAAACCTGGACGGGGTGAACGGCATCCAGGCGCTCGGCCTGAGCGACGCCGAAGACTGACCGAAAAGGCGCGCGGTCTTCAAGGCCGCGCGCCCATTTGCGCGTCCCGCCCCTCAAAATCTTGCGCAGCTTGTCCGGACGCGATGCCGTCTGATCGGGAGAAGAACCGTATGCCGGGGTACCGCCTCGCCGATGCCGTGCACCTTGCCCGGTATGATCGCGCAACCATCGTTCTCGATCTGGCAGCAGATCGCTACGTCCTTGCGGCGGGCGCCTTGCATACCGTGCTGCACGACGCCTTGCTGCCGGGCCCCATCTCCGATGGCGAGGAACGGGCCATGGCAACGCTGCTCAGCAAGAAGCTCATCTGTCCAGCGGACTGCGCCCCGCACGCATCGTACCTGCCGCCCACGCTGGCGGACCGAACATCCCTTCTTCCTGTGCCGCCGGCAGCTATGGGCTGGCGTGGCTTCTTGATCATCCTGCGCATGATCAAGACCATGATCGAGGTCCGCCATCGGCCCATTCTCGATCTTGTGCGCGGCTTGCAGGCCCGCAAAGCGCAAATCCCGTTGGCGCAGACGGTGCCGCAAGACGGCCTGTCCTACGCTTCGTCGGTGGCAGCGGCGTTGCGCGGTGCGGATCTGCTCCTGGGGGCCAATCATCATTGCCTGCCTCGCTCCATCTGCGCCATGCGCCTGATGCTTGAGCATGGGCTCACACCATCCATGGTCATGGGCGTGACCGAAAAGCCGTTCGAGGCGCATTGCTGGATTGAACTGGGGCCCTTCGTCGTAGCGGACGCGCCGGATCGCATCATGCCCTACACGCCGATTTTCGTGCTGTGAGCACGGAACGCTGCATCGCCGTGGTGCGGGGCCCTGCGGGCCTTGGGCCACGCCCGGCCTGTGACCCGTCCTTGGACATCGCATCGGCCTTGCCGCCGGTCTTTCGCCTCGCTTTTCAGAACCCGCAGCTTTCGATCTGGACCACGGCAGCGATGCCAGCCATCCCGCTTGGGAAGCGTGGCGTGGTGGTGGGGCAGGTTTTTTCCGGGCTCAATCCCGCGGTGTCGATCGACGCTTTTGATGACAGCCAGGCGCGGATGCTTTTTGAGACAAATGGCGAGGTCCTCGTCTCGCACTATTGGGGCGCCTATGCAGCCTTCCTGTGGGATCCAGCGATGGGCCATATCCGCATCATCCGCGATCCGTCTCCGGGGTTTCCGCTGTATCACGCAGCGCTCGGCGATCATGTGGTCATCGCGACGCATGTCGATGATCTCGTATTGCTCGGATTCAAGCGTCCGTCTGTCGATTTCACTTATCTGGCGGCGCATCTGCAAAACTCGGGCCTGCGCTATCGACGGACGGCGCTGACGGGAGTCGATGAGTTGCCGCCTGGCGAGGCCTTGCTGATCGACGGACCCGTCCGGCGACACGCCATCCTGTGGTCGCCCTGGACATTTGCCGCGCGGGAGAGGCAGATCGAGGATACAGCAACCTGCGCAGCGATGGTCAGGAGCACGATCGATGCCACCGTCTTGGCGTGGAGTTCCTGCTACGATCATGCTGTGCTCGGCGTCTCAGGAGGCCTTGATTCTTCGATTGTTGCGTCCGCGCTTGCCCAAGCGGAGATCGACCTGTCGCTGATCAATCTCCTGGGTTTTGACGGGTCTCTGGGGGACGAACGACACTTCGTGCGGGCCCTTGCGAAAGGGCTTGGCCGTGAGATCGAGATCGTGCAGGACGCGGTCACCTACGTCGACATGTTTCATTCCGACGGCGCCCATTTGCCGCGTCCCGTCGCACGCGCTTTCGCTCAATCCGGATCGCTGAACACCACGGAGACGGCTCGACGCAACAACGCTGACGTTATCTTTAGCGGCGGTGGCGGCGACAATGTTTTCTGCTTCCTGCAGACCTCTGCCCCGGTCGCGGATTGCTTTCTCTCCGGACAAGGACCAATGGCCGTTCTGACAACGGCCAGGAACATCGGGCAGGTGTCGGGCGCCGGGGTCGGAAAGGTGCTGCTCGCCGCCTTCAGGCGACTGCGTCACCGGCATCCGCGCTGGATGTGGAAGCCCAATCGCGATCTCCTTTCGGAGGCCTGTCACGATCTGGCCTTCGACATTGAAAGCCATCCCTGGCTCATGGCCGAACACGGCCGTTTGCCGGGAAAGCTGGAGCATGTGGGGCTCCTTGCCATCGTCCTGAACGCGCTTGAGGGATTTGGCTACGAACGGGATTGGCCCGTGATCTATCCTTTGTTGTCCCAGCCCGTGGTCGAGCTATGCCTGAGAATACCGACCTGGCTCTGGTGCGAGGGCGGCATCAATCGCGCCATCGCCAGGTGTGCCTATCGTGATGCCTTGCCAAAGGTCACCATCCAGCGCCGGTCGAAAGGCACATTTGACCGGCTTGGCATCGAGCTGATCGAACGCCACCGCGCTACCCTGCAGGAGTTTCTCTGCGGCGGGGCCTTGGCTGGGGCCGGCCTGATCAAGCCAGACGCCGTGCGGGAGGCCATAGGCGGCATGGCCTCCTATCAGGATCTGACCTGGTCACGCATCCTGACCCTCGTCGATGTTGAGGCATGGACAAGGGCGCGCAGCTAACCGCCGCCCGCAGCAGGTTTCAACCATCTGACGAACCAGTCGATCGAGCGCTTGTTGCGCCAATATTGATGGATCGGCCGCCCGCTCGCCATGTGCCCTTCTCCGGGATAGACATACATGTCGACCTCCTTGTGGGCATCCTGCAGAAAAGCATATTGCTGCAGGTTGAAGAGATATTCGCTCTCCGGCGTCTGGATCAGCAAAGCCGCCGTCACGGACCGCGCATTGAGGGCAGGAGAAACCGTCTCCCAGATGTGACCTGGATCGTCGGACGGCTTGGGCAGGCCGATGACGCGATAGACCGCCTTGCGCCAGGAATCGCCTGCCGGGGCGACGATCGCATAGGTTCCAGGATCGATCGTTGGTCCCGAGCCGATCACCGCCGCTCGAAATAGGCTGGTATGGCTGATCGCATAGGTGGCGGCATTGGCGCTGAAACTGTGGCCGGCAATGCCCACGCGGGCAGGATCGATGATGCCTTCAGCCGTCAGTTTTCCGATGACGGCCTGGTAAGAGGCGTCCAGATCCTTGTACGGCTGCATGGTCGAGATGGCGCCGGATGCGTCCCGTTGTCCCACAATGTCATTGTTGGTGTTCATGCAAAGGGCGGCGATGCCCTGCTGTGCGAGCGCGAACTCGGAGGCCAGCCATGCCGTTCCGCCCTGAAGGAAACCGCGACAGCGATAGGTCGTGATGACCAGAGGCAATCTTTTTGGGGGCTCTCTGTCGGGCAGCACCAGCACGCCGTTCCACGGCCTGCCCGACGGATCCTGCCAGGTGATCACGCGGCTTTGTGGAAAATGCTTGGCCGCGAGCGCCGCATTGGGATCAACGAGGACGTCCTCCCTGCCATTTTGGATGTCGATGCGGATGAGGCGTGGTGGGCGCGTGGGACCCGTTTCGACACAGACCAGGTCATGGCCTACCATGGGGCAGGCGCCAACGAAGATGGACCCGTCGTCGAGTGCCCCCGTCTCGGCCCTGACGATCCGTGTCGTGCCGGTGACGGGGTTCCAGGCCCGGATCGTCGTGCGGCTACTAAAGTCGGCTTCCGACAGGAAGACGATCTCGCCGCGCGTGTCATCAAAGGTCACGAAGCGAATGGCCGTGGGAGCACCCCGGCAGAATGACGCCTCGCAGATGACATGCTTGCCGCCGGGCAGGTCCGCTTCGAGCTGGTTTCGGCCGACCGGCCCGTCCACGTCGCCTTTGTCTACTTGCCGGAGAACCGCGGTCATCCCCGTCTTCCCCAAAGGAAGGCGGGCTTCTCCAGCGACGATGTCCTGCGGACCGATGGAGCGAGGCGCCGTCACCGCAGGCCGGGGCACTGGCGTCGCAGCCTGATCGCTGAGCGCAATCTGCTTTGTTCGCAGCGCCCCGCGACCTGCCTCGACAAGATCGCTGCTGGAGACTCGCCTGATTGTGGTCGCCCGGGATCCGATCCGGTAATTGTCGGTCAGGGGCAAGCCGTCGGTGATGATGGTGCGGTCGAAGTGAAAACCTCTTGCTTCCTCGGCGCGTTGCGTTCGAGCAATCGTCTCCCGTGGATCTCTAACCTGATAGCTCATCGAGCGTCCATCGGCTGAGAGGCTGAAACTCTCGACATCGGCGGCGTCACGGGTCACGGATTTGTCGCCTGCCGCGCTCAAACGATGGACCTCGATGGCCCCATCAGTCTCCGTCAGCGTGTAGAGCGACGAGGAATCCGGTGCCCAACGGCTGACGCCCATTTGCGGAAGGCTCAGGAGCGGCATGGTGAGCGGGACAAAGGGCCGCCCGAGAGTGACAGGCTCGCCCTGTCCGTCGAGGCGTATCTTGTACCACTGCCCTTGCACGCTGTCGGCCTCGACCGACTTCGCGATGATGCGATAGGCGATCCACTGGCCATCCGGGGAGACAGATAGGCTGTCGATGGCTTTGGCCTCGATGATATCGGACAGGCTGAGCGACACTGGTTGCGCAATGCCGGGCGGCGCGGTCAAACCGACCGCCAGAACGGCGCTCAGGGTGATGATGCCGTGACACGCTTGGCGAATGTGTCGCATGGGGATCACCATACCTTCGAGAGGGTCAGGTTGAGAAAGCGACCGACCGGCGAGTAGTTGAGGGGATCGTAGGGCGTGTCATAAACGCCGCCGGTCTTCATGCTCTTGGGATCGACGTCGAACAGATTAAGCACCGATGCAGAGAGATCCAGGCCCTTGAGCAGCCCCGATCTCGCCCCGAGGGTGACATGGGCGGACAGGTCGATCGTGGTCATCGGCCCCGACCGACCGATGTAGCCAATCCTGGTGTCCTCGACTGGACCGGCATAGTTCACGAAGGAGGTGAGGGACAGGCGCGGACTTTGCCAGGCAACACCGGCGCGACCGCGGAAGTGCGGCGGATTGTAGACGGTGCCCGCCAGTTGCGTCACCGGCAGATCGGCCGAGAGTTGCTGGTTGCTGTCGAGATAGGCGCCGTTGCCCGACAGTTGGATCGTCCCGAACCTGCCCACGGTGAACCGATATTGGGCAGTCATGTCGACGCCATGAATGATCTGGTCGGCAGCATTGAGGTTGCTGTCTTGAACGATCGCGACGACATTGGCCGGCGTATAGGCGCTTGTCGTGTAGTTGGTGAAGATGCGTGCTCCGATGGCTTGCGCGATGTCTGCTGCCGAAGGATTGTACTGAACGAAGGGCCGGTAGTTGGGATCGCTCAGGGCCTGGCTGGCCGTCGCGATCGGCGCCAGGATGCGCTGGCGATAGCGCACGTGAAAATAGCTGACCTCAAGCGAAAGCCCGCTCATCTGAGGCGGATGGAAGGACGCCGTTGCGGTCCAGGTGGTGGCGCGTTCCGGCTTCAGATCCCCGTTGCCGCCGTTCAGCAGGAGGACGCTCGAACCGGCGGGGTAGCCAGTCCCGCCCAGGGTGGAGGGATTGTAGATCGACGCATATTGAAACGAATAGCGCTCAAAGAAGGTCGGGGCCTTGAACGAGCGGCCCCATGAAGCTTTGAGATCGAGGATCGGCGATGGCGCATAAATCAGCCCGAGCTTCGGTGTGGCGACGCGGGCGACACCGGGGTAATCCTCGTAACGGACAGCCGCGCTGACATTCATCTTGTGGATGAGCGCCATGTCCTGCTCGGGGGAAACAAGCGGAACGCTGATCTCGCCAAATCCGTAATAGGTGTTCTGGGTAACATCGATGTTCTGATTGTCGCCAAGCCAGCGGTATCCGTGATAGCCGGTCGCGCGGTAGCCGCCGCCCAGGGCCAGTTTGATGGCGCCGGCAGGCAGGTGCAGCAGATTGCCATCGGCTGCGATTTCGACGCTGCGCAGGCTGTTGCAATAGCATCCTGCCGTTGGCGCGTGCACGCCGTTGGATACACGGTCAATGAGGTAGGAGCTGTCGTCCTCGCTGTAGACGCCGTTGATGGACGCCTTCCATCCCGAGGCCAATGATAGTTTGAGGGTGGGGGCCACCGAGACCGATCGACTGCCAAAGGTCATGAGCGCACCGTAGAGCGCGGGATTGCCTGCGGCGCTGGTCGCATAGCTGCGCTCGCTGGAGCGATGGTTGTAAAAGCCATCGATGTCGAATTCGAGGTGATCGGTGAGGGACTGGTGGCCTGTCACGATGACGTTGTGCTGCGTCAGGCTGGGCAACAGGGTCAGGCCGGGCGACACGGTGGCGGCATAGGTCCGTTGGCTGGCCTCGATGGGCGTGTTGTGCGAAAAATCATAGGCCAGCATCAACCCGCCGGTGTTCCAGCGGCGACCCGCCACGGCGCTGTATTCCTGCTGCTCGTTGCCGCCCTGGGTCGAGGCCCCGAACCTGGCCGAAGTGGCGAGGCCCTGATAATCGCGCTTGAGGATGACATTGGCCACGCCGGCCACGGCGTCCGAGCCGTAAAGCGCTGAAGCGCCGTCGGCGACGACCTCCAGCCTGTCGAGCGCGGCGACAGGAATGACCGAGATGTCGATCGCCTGGTAGGCTCCGCTGTAGGCAAGCCTGTGGCCATTGAGCAAAGTGAGGGTCGCGTCGCCGCCAAGACCGCGTAGATCAATCGCGGACCCCGAGCCGATGTAATTTCCCTTCTTTTCCGGCGTGTTGATGTTTGCTCCGGGATTTTGGGCGCCACCGAAATTTTGAGGGATCGTCCGGACAACGTCGCCCATGTTGGTCTGGCCGGAGTCGACGATGTCTTTCTGGGTGAGCGTGATGACAGGGGACGCGATGGGGGCGCCCCGCAAGCGGCTGCCGGTCACGACGATTTCGCTTGCTGCCGTCTGGCCGTCCCTGGACGTCGGAAAGCCTCGCCCCCGCAGGAAAATGGATCCGTCCTTGATATCGACCGTGAGGCCGCTGCCCTGAACCAGCGCTTTGACGGCACTCTCGGCTGAGTAACTGCCTTCAAGGGGCGGCGCATCGATGCCGCGGACATCGCCGGGCTGGAACAGAATTTCCGTATTGGTATCCTTGCCCACCGCCAGAAGCGAGGTGGCCAGGGCTTGCCGGGGCAGATGAAAATCCTTGGGAGATGTATCACCACACCAGGCGGGCTGGCTGAGAGCCAGCGCCAGAACAGACGCGCTCAGGAAAGTGTCGTAGTGCCGCAGATAGCTCATCAATGCCCCCATACACTGGCGCAGTTCTTGCGCGTTCGGGGCCATGGATGCGGGGCGCCCCGTTATTATGAGGCGCGCTGAAAGAAATATGTCACATCGTGGTGATCAGGGGCGGTGCAAGCGATAGTGAGCGGTATCCTCGGTCACCACCAGTTTCAGAAGATCGGCGACCTTTCGGATCACGGCTCCGGTATCGAGAAGGCGATAGGTTCCCGAAATGCGCATGGCGCCGATCCGCGCATCCGTGATGGTCACCGGCTTTTTCGCATAGCGATTGAGCGATGCCACGAGGTCGGACAAGGCGACATCATTGAAGGCTTCGACGCCTTCTGGCCATTGGTCGTCATTCTGCATGCTGTTGATTGCCATGGACACTTGCTGATCGTCAACCAGCAGCCGCTGTCCCGTAGCGAGCCGCGTCAGCAGCGGCTCGAGCGCCTGCGAATGCCCAAGGCCCGTCGTATCCCGATCGCTCTGGGTCTGAACATCGACAGGGCCGTTCACCGGATGGACCGCTATCTGGCGGTTTCCCTCAAACTGCATATCGAACGTCGTGCCGCGTGCTGTCACGACGGTGGTGTCGGCCCGAACAATGAAGGGTCTGGCGTCCTTGGCGACGGTAAAGCGGGCGCGCCCCTGGATCAGGCGGAGACCGCGCTCGCCCGGCGTGTAGGAGGCGAGCACGATGCTGTTGGTGTCGAGCGTCAGCGTCGAGCCATCGAGCAGGACGAAATTGCGGATTTCACCAATGGAGGTGGCGAATCTGGCTTCCCGGTCTTCCCGCCTCCCCTGAAAGGGGCCGGGAACCAGCGTCGCTACTTTCGGCTCGATGGCATACCATCCACCGACCAGGCACAGGGTCGCGATGCTTCCCGCCAGGACGGCGCGCTTGCCCCAGGCGGATGCCACAGAAGGGATGGGCCGGTTGGTCGCCAAGGATGCTTGAGGGCGCAAAGTTTCAACGGCAGGCCGGTCCTTGAGGCCTTTGCCGAGATTGAATTTTTCCGAAATGCTGTTGTAGGCACGGCGGTGAGCAGCGCTGCTCGCCAGCCAGCGGTTGAAATCATCGCGTCGTTCGTCTGCATCTGGCCCACGCATCAGCGAAAACCAGTGTGCGGCCTCATGCCGCAACTGGTCGCCTGACGGTGGAGTATCTGTGCCTTCGTTCATTCCTGCCCCAGTGCGGCGTCGAGATGCGCCAGAGCGCGTGCCACGTGATATTGAACAGTCGGGATCGTGATGCCAAGCTGTTCGCCGATCTCCCTGTATGTCAGATCGTCCACCCGGTGCAGCACAAAGACCTCGCGCGTCCGGGCAGGGAGATCGTCGAGCGCCCGGCGGTACGCCACCATGACGTCCTCCATCTCGAGCCCCTGCTCCTGATCCGGCAGAACCGACGGCTCACATGCGGGCGAGATGGGGACGTAGTTGAACAGCACGCGAGTCCTGAGGCGACGACTCCGCTCGAAGAGCAGGTTGCGGGCAATGCGCCGCAGATAATGGCGAGGCTGCCGGACGGTACCCTGCGGCAAAAGGCGCGCCAGCCGCGCGAACACCTCCTGGACATAATCGGCCGGTTCATCGTCGCCCTTGAGGCGTCGATGGAAATAGGCCGAGAGCTTGCCGGCCTCAGCGCGGTACATGACGTCGAGCAGGACCGGCGCGTCCGCAGCGTCCGCGGCGCAGGATGCCCCGACCCTCTCGCCTTCGCCAACAGTCAGATTGCAAGGCAGGCCTTGCATGGCCTCCTCGTCCAAGGGTGGCATCGCTCCACCTCCTCACCAGACGGCAGTAACCGGCCCCGACATCTCCGGGGGAAGCTGAGTAAGGTGTACCGTACGCTCGCGAGCGAGGTCGGTCGTTCGACGCGCAAGTCGAACGCGGTGATGCCTGACAGGATATTCCTGCAGGTGGCTGCCAAAGGTTCCAGCCTGCACCGACGCTTATGCCTGCTTGGGGGATGGTCTGCAAGCAGGCCGCCGACTTGGCTGATTTTTCCTGGGGTAAATGACGTAGGTGAGGACGTTTCAGCTTGATTGGGACCCGAACCCCTTGGTGCTCGTCGGGCATAGGGGAGGTCCGCCCATCCATCATCCTCCCCCTTGCGTCACGACTGCCATCACGAATATCTGTCGCCCGGCGCGCCGCGTTCAGTCGCAGGTTTGCCTGTTGATGGTGGGGGAAGCGGCCATGCTGGAATTTCTGAAACGCCTGTTCGGCGGCGCAAAAACCCGGAAAAGGCCGGATGTTAACGTGGTGCGGATCACGCCAGGTGCGGCGTTCGATCCCGCGTTGATCGAGGATCAACTGGTAGCTGCCCCGCCGCTAGCTGCCAGAGAGGCCCCGCCAGCCGATCTGCCATGGATGAAGTCACACGCGGATATGGTCGAGAGTCCGCAAAGGCCGGGTGCCTATATGGTCGGCTTGGTCGGCGAGGAGCATTGTCCGACTGCCGTGGCAGCTTTGAAACCGGATGCGCTGATTTTTCTGGAACTCGAGCCTGACAATCCGAACGACAGTTCCGCGATCGCGGCGGTAGACGCTAGAGGGCGGATCATCGGCTACATCGCCCCCGACAGCTGGCTGCGCGAAGCGATCTATGGTGGCGGCGCCAGCTTTTGCGCGGGTGCTGGCGGTCGAACTGGGGAGCCGTGGCTTTCGCGAGGTCGTTCTGGAGGTCGAAGCGAACGAGGAGCCGCTGCGCGAACGCCATTACCAGCCGGTGCAGCCTCAACTCATCTGAGGCGAGGTCGGTCCATATCAACCGATCAGGGGCGAGCCAGAACTTGCTTGGCGCTCCAGTCCTATGAGGGCGCGGTGGTTTGATGAATGACGTTGATCTTGACGCCGAGATCGAACCGGGTCCACTCCCGATCGGTTGTCACCGCAACCGCCTGCAGCATTTTGGTCAAGGCAAGGCAGGAGCGCTCGCCAAGTGAGAGGCTTTTGCTCCCAGAACCATCACGGAACCTGGTGCCAAGGTCGGTCTGTTTGCGATCGACCGCGACGATATGCACATCCAGGGCGTCGATGATGGCCCTGGCTTCGCCCATGCTCACGCCCAGATCGTCAAGTTTGGTGAGGACCTCGTGATAGGTGACGGCAGAGATCGAGGCACGTGGTAGCAAGCTCTCGATCTGATCCCAGCCTTCCTCGGCAAACAGCACGCACAGCAGGGCGGTCGCATCGAGCACGTGATCTCTGACCACTGAGCCACCAAGCGCTGCGAATTCCTCGGCCAGTTTAACTCTTTCATGGAAGGGCCGCCCGCCAGGCGGCAGGCTAGTCACGCGACACCTGCGTGCGGCGCTCGGCGATGAGTGTCTCTGACGGAGATCGGCCTGGCGCGGACAGGGGCCGCAGGCGTTGTTGGATGAGGCGCAACACGCGACCGGCCGATCGGATGCGGATCTCGCCGTCCTCAAGGGACATCAGCATCGTGCTTCCCTCATCAAAACCGAGGGCTTTTCGAAGATCGGTGGGTAGCCTCATGAGGCCGCCGGCCATCAGCCTGTCCTTGTGCATGCTCATGAGGTCGGGCGTCCTGCTGCCAACCGTAGCAGGCCGCTGGCGTTGTCCGTCCCGGCTGTCTGTGTGCTTGCGCGGCTCTGCCTTCTCGCGCAACTCGGCCCGCAAGGTTCGCTCGAGGTGGATGGTTTCGCCGATAATTCGGTTCAGGGCTGTCTTGACGGTGGGCGCAAGCCTGAGATCCGTCCGGCGATGATCATTTCGGTCGGGCGCCCGGATCAGCGCGCCCAGATCGGCAAGTCGTGCCGCACGCCGGTGAGCATTAGCGGGTGCCTCGCCCACGGCAAAGCAGGATTGAAAGAGCGATGTTTGCTCGAGTTCTGCGAGATAGAGCTCAAACAGGAACATCCGGTACGGTCGCGCAGCCAGGGTCTTGCCCAGGCTCTGTTCGATCACCGCCTCCATACCAAGCCATGCCCGGCAGACGGCTGCCCTCATCGCACTGGACAGCCCTGCGCGCGGCGATGACAAGTCGATGCGGGGAACCAGCATAGATGCCTCCTGTTCTTGAGATGCTTACGGTCATGCGACCGACTTGCCTTGAACATTTTTCGAGGTTTCGGATCGTTTCGGCGGCTACAAATATCCGGCCCGCCGGAAGCTGACGCTGCCGCGTCTGGCCAGGACCAGATGGTCGTGGATCACCACGTCGAAACAGCTTGCGGCACGCGCAATCGCATCTGTCATGAGTCGGTCTGCAGGCGACGGCTCCGGGTCGCCTGAGGGGTGGTTGTGCGCCAGCACGATGGCCGTTGCACCAAGTTCTAGGCAGCGACGCACGATCTCGCGTGGGTAGACGTGAACGGCGGTGACGGTCCCGATCGCAAACTCTTCATCGGCGAGCAGTCGGTTGGCAGCATTGAGGAAAAGCACGCGAAAATGTTCGACCGGGGCAAAGGCGATCCGGGCCCGCAGATAATCGAGAACCGCTGGCTCACTCGATAGGACTGGCCGGTCCACAATCCGACCGTGAAGGACCTGCTCCATCGCCGTATGGAGGTTTTGAAGGGCTTGTTCGACTTCAGGCCCATAGCCAGACACAGCTTTTCTTTCCTCTGGCCGGGCCGCCAGCACGTCGCCTAGCGTCCCGAAACGCTCGACGAGCCGTCGCGCGATCTCGTTGGCCAAGGCAGGGCAAACGGAGAAGATCACATTTTCCAGGGCCTGTCGGCCCCGGTCCGCGTCAGCCGCACCCGATGCCTCCATGTCGCGGCAATCAGGGCCATCTGGGCTGCCCAGCTCCACAGGGCAAGCGTATCCCCATAGGCTTGCGGGATGATGGTGGGGGCGATCATCAGGCCGATGTGAACCAGCACCTCGGCGCCGAGCAGCGCCGCGATCCAGAGCGGCCAGAATCGCGTTGTCCTTACCGAAAGCCATAGGAACATGCCAAACAGGATGAGGTCGATTGCAAGAATGCCGGTTTCCACGCGGTGAAAGCGCAGCGGCAGCGGCGGCGCGATCCAGACTGTCAGCATAGCGCCGCCAAGGAGGGTGGCCGCTCCGATCTGTTCGGGGCGACCACCCCTTGCCAGGGCATAGAGGCTGCTGAGAGCGAGGAGCAGCAGAAAGGCAATATGGCGGAGGAACGGTGTCATTTCAGCAGCATGTCCGGTCCACACCCTGCTGATGCCGATCTTGGCCCGTGCCCAAGGATCTGGCGTTCATCAGGCAAGGCGCAGATGAGGCTGGCCTCCAGGTTGGGCGTTCGACACGCCCACCGCCCCGGGGAGCTCCGAAGTCTTGAGCAGGTCGCCATAGCTGGTCTCCCTGAGCCCGATATCATCGCTCGCTTTCTTGAGATGGAGATGGGTCGCGACGATCTTCTCGCGCGTTTCAGCAACAAGGATCATGGCCGAGGCCGAACTCTGGACTGCATCCTGACCGATCGTTGCCGCCAGACGAGCGTCGAGGCGGGCAAGCGGGAGGGAAGCACTGAGTTCGGCAATCCGGGCGGCCGCGAGGTCGAGGGCTTCTTCGGCGGCGAAAAGTCGCTGGGCGACGGTTCGGGCAATGGCTTGGCGATGAGCGCGCATAAAGTCTCCTTTTCCGCATCGCTTGGAGGACGCGGGACTATTGCGGATTGTGGTGCGGGGGCCTAGCGATGAACGAATGCGGTCATGCTAGACAGCAGCGAGACTGCGGAGCCGACGGCGATCAGGGCGCCGACCGTCAGCCTTGCGATGGCAGTCAGGGTCGACGTCGTGCTCAGGTCATTGAACAATCTCCCGCTGCGGCGCAGCGGCATCAGATCGAGCAGGTCGGTGGGTTGATGGGCGAGCGAGTAGGAAGCCTGTCCCTCGCCAAGCAATCCGGCCTGCTGCCCCGATGCCTGGGCGCCGTTGATGGCAGCGGCATCTGGCAGGTCTGGCTTGTCGGGAGACAGACCGATTGGCTGGGAGGCCAGCGAATAGGTGGGGGGGGCAGGCCCGCTGCCGCGCTCCCATTCTGTATAGAGTCGGCCGGCCTCACGGCGCGAACTGACCCCGAGACGCTGGCAGACAGCAGCGACGATTTTGTTGATGCGGTCGGCAGACACCGGCAATTCGCGGGCGATTTCCTTGGTCTGGAACCCTCGGGCGACCAGATGCATGCATTCGCGCTGCCGTGCCGACAGGCCGTCAAGGACCTTGCGGGCCTCGGGTGTCAACGGATCGGGGGGCAGCTCAGCGGCGATAATCAGGCTCCCCTTACTGGAGCACCGTGTCCGGCCGGACGTGGGTGTAGCTTGGTGTGAAGGGCGAATATGACGACACTGTAACATGAATGTAAAGAAGCAGGGACATGAAATCGCGAGACTCTTGGTAAATCAGGCGGCAAGGCTTTGAACTTCGCCATGTGGCATATCGACCCCACAGACCATGGCTTCCAGCCAATCGCTATGGTCGACTTTCGTCTCGGTCAGGCTGCTCGACGCCGGTAATCGCCTTTGCACGCGCGCATCGCGCGCTTGATTGCCTTGTTCATGGCTTCAAGATCAAAGCGTTCCGGGGCAAATTGACGCCCGGCCCATCGACGATTGGCTTTGTGGTCCTCATGATCGGGATCGAGTCAGGCTTCGCGCTGGGCGGGCTTTAGGACCAGACTGTGGTTCCAGTCATCGCCGAAATCGTACTGGTAGATGATCTCCAGTGACGGTTCGGCCACGTAAGGGAAGATCAAGTCCTTCAGACGCAGGTCCGTGGCTTCCAGCACGCGAGGTCCGTCATGGTTTCCTCGATCGCTTCGGGTGCGCCAACGACCAGGCCGCCCAGAATGAACTGGTGGAGATGGCTGTCGGTCCAACCGAAAGCCGCCTGCAGCACCTCATGGAGTTGCGCGAAATTGAGATCGCGGGGCAATTCCAGCGTCCGGTGGATGACCGTCTCGATGCCGACAATCCGGGCGTCGAGACGGATGATGTAGCCATAGGGTTCGTAAGGTCTGGCCATGCCGGTGATCATGCCGTGGGTCATGGCCGGCGGCCATGGCGCAGCGGTATTGGACCTCGCGCTTTGGGCTCTCGGTCGCTTGCCGTCAGACCAGCCGTCTGCGCCTGCGCGTATGTCGCCGGTCAATCCTGCCAGCATGGTACAGCTTGATAACGCAATGGCGGGATGTGTGCATCGCGAAGCGATGACCCTGAAGGAGGAAGAGAAGGGGGATGTGATCCGCGTGTTAATCCCAAGCGAAGGGCTGAACCATGCACATCTTCCGATCCACAATCCTGCGGCCCATCCGTCGATTTTTGGCCTTCCTCGTTCACCGCTGGTGGCATTTGGAACAGCCGGAGATCTGCGAATTTCTCAAGAGCAACGCGACTAGCGCCCGCCAGAGCGCGCATCCTTCCCTTGCTGATCTGCCTTCACCCTTCTCGGCCGGACAGATCGAGCCACCGGCAGTTCCAACGCGGGGTAAAACGCCGCTGGAGCCCCGTCTCGCGCGCCTTCACCAGGCTATTGAAGACCTTCCTGAACCGGGCCGCAGCATCTTCAAGGATCATTGCCTCGATGGGCTCACCTACAGCGAAATAGCCCGGCTCCGGGACATGAGCATCGCTCAGATTCAGTTGGAGTTCGCTGATGCCATGGTCGCCTTGACCGCTGCGGACATCGGCCGCGATGATGACTGATGCAAACGGGGCAGTGGGTCACTCAACTGATTTGGCGCGGAGGGGGGCGGACCTCGTCAAGCGCCTGGGAGGCGTCTGGCACGGCGATCGCGGCATGTGCCGATGCCCTGCTCATCAAGACCGTAATCCCAGCCTGTCCGTTCGTCTGGGCGATCGCACGTTGCTCTTCAAATGCTTTGCAGGATGCGACGTCCGGGACGTTTTGAGGGCCATTCGCCCCATGCATGGTGCGGCACTCCGCCAAAGGCATGGCGGCAACCCGCACAAAACAGTGCAAGACTCTTGCAGGGCAAGTTGGCTGCGACACCGTGCCCGCGATCTTTGGAGCTGCTCCCAACTACTGGCGGGAACGCCTGCCGCCTTCTATCTGGCGCAGCGCGGCTTGCCCGACCTGCCCGCCGCCTTACGGTATTGTGACCGCACACCCTTGAGGGTGGGCGGCGTGATCGTCCATCGTCCCGCGATGATTGCGGCGGTCGAGGAGGCCGAAACGCTCGTCGCGGTCCAGAGGAGCTTTCTCGACAAGAGCACCACTTGCCTGGCCCAGGATCTCGGCAACGCCCGTCGCTTGCTGGGACGCCCTTGTGGCGGTGCGGTCAGACTGGAGCCCGTCGAAGCTATACTGGGACTGGCCGAAGGGATCGAAACGGCAATCTCGGCGGCGCGCCTTCTTCATATCCCGGTCTGGGCAACGCTCGGGAGCGAGAGGATGGATCGCATCACCATCCCGGCATGCGTCACCCATCTTGTACTGCTTCCCGATCGAGACCGCGCCGGCGCGCGAGGCGCTGCCAAGGCACTCATCGCCTATGAGCGGTCGGGTCGGATCGTCGAGATCGTCTGGCCGCCGAGCGGCTTTAAGGACTGGAACGATGTCCTTCGTATGGAAGGGAAGGGGGGAGGGATGGGCGGCGCCAAGTGGACCGAAGGGTCGGCCCGCTCTCGCCAGGAGATGATCGATCATGTCTGAGCTTCCCATTCTCGTATCCGCCTCCCTGCTCGAAAGGTCGCCCGCCAATGTGCGCAAGTCGAGCGATGCCGAGGCCGA
Organism: Sphingomonadales bacterium; assembly: GCA_028871475.1. Lineage (GTDB taxonomy): Bacteria > Pseudomonadota > Alphaproteobacteria > Sphingomonadales > Sphingomonadaceae > Novosphingobium. The sequence goes on from JAGWMZ010000007.1 coordinate 184,114, forward strand.
CGCCCGGCTCGAGGCCAACATCGCCGAACGCGGCATCCTTCAGAACCTTGTCGGCGTACCGCTCGCGCGCAAGAAGGGCCATTATCGCATCACGGCCGGTGGACGCCGGCTCGATGCCGTCCATCGCCTGATTGCCGCCGGAACTCTGGCCGCCGATTACGCCGTCCCGGTGCTGGTGCTTAAGAATCCTAAGGATGCCGTCGAGATCAGTCTTTCGGAAAACTTTTTTCGGCTCGACATGAACCCGGCTCAGGCTTGCCGGGCTTTCCGTGATGTCATCGAGGTCGAGGGCAAGACGCCGGCCGATGTCGCCAAGCGCTTCGGCGTTGCCGAACGTTTCGTGCTGGGCCGTCTGCGCCTGGCCAATCTGGCCGAGCCGATCTTCGATGCGCTTGAGGCCGGCGAGATCACGCTCGACGTGGCCAAGGCCTATGCCTCCACCTCGGACACGGCGCGCCAGGCGGCAGTGTATGACGCTCTCTCCCACGCCTATTACCGCGACAATGTCAGCGAAATCCGGCGCCAGCTTGCCGCGCACAGTTACCGCGCCAATGACCCTCAGGCGTTGTTGGTGGGCCGCGAGGCCTATCTCGCAGCCGGCGGCAGGATCGATGAAGACCTCTTTTCCGACGAGAGCACGCAGCGCTGGATCGACCCGCAGCTCGTCGATGAGCTGGCTGCCGCCCGCATGGCCGAGGCGGCCGAAGCGGTCCGGGAGCGTGATGGCCTTGGTGAGGTCCGGGCCATCGTCGGCGCTCGCGTGCCCTATTACGCCACGCTGAGCTATCAGCGGCTGCATGGCGAGGTCGCGCCGCTGACTGAGGAGCAGGATCAGCGCCGCCAGGAGCTTGAGGCCGAGATCGAGCAATGGAATGATGCTGTCGAGAGCGGGAATTTCGAGGCGTTTGATGACGATGAGGACCGCATCGAAGCCCTGGAAAAGGAGCTGGGCGCGCTCATCGACCGACCGGATATCATCCCGGAGGAGCAGAAAGGACAGGCTCTGGCCTATCTGGTCATTGGTGAGGATGGTGTGCCGTGTCTCTCTGAATCCTATTATGTCCTTCCGCCCGAAGAGTCGGAGGAAGAAGATGAGGCAGATGCCGACGCTGATGGCGGCGATGAGGACGATGGCGCAGCCGAAGAATCCTCTGCCGATCAGGAGCCCGAAGCCGGCAAGGCGGTCCTGAGCCAGCGGCTGCTTGAGCGACTAGCCATGATGAAGACCGAACTGCTCGCGCTGCATGTCGCCAGCGATCCGGGTTTCGCGCTGGATCTGGCAACCTTTCTCCTGGCCGATACGGCGGGTCGCCACTACTCCAATCTTCCCAGCGAACTGCGTGGCCCTGAGCCCAGCAGCTTGATCCATGGTTTCCAGAGTGGAGCGCCCGCCGCGCAGCAATGGGACCAGCTCGGTGAAGGCCTCGATCGCAGTTGGCATGGGGGCACGACACCAGCCGAACGCTTTGACGCGTTTCGCAGCCTGCCGGACGAGGCGCGCGCTGCCTGGCTGGGCTGGCTGATGGCGCGTACCTTGCGTGCCAGCATCCATGGCACGCGCGAAGCCGCCTTCCTCGATCATCTGGGCGTCCAACTCGAGATCGATGTCGCGGCCTGGTGGCGTCCCACCGCGCTCACCTATTTCGACAAGATTTCCAAGGCTGCGCTGCTCGATCTGTTCGCGGAGATTGGCGGTCCGGATCTCAAATCGCGTTATGCCGGCTCGAAAAAGCATGATCTGGCGGCAGCCGCCGAGCGGTTGTTTGCCGGTGATGTGCTGGTTGAGGCCGAGGTCAAGGAGAGGGCGCTGACCTGGCTGCCCGACGCCATGCGCTTCGATCACAGCCATCCGGCGGATGATGCGCCCGAAGCGCCGACTGTCGCCGAGGATGCCATGCCGGGCGAGCAGCCGGAGTCTGGCGAAATCGCCGGAGAGGATGGCGGGGACCAACTGGCGGCTGCGGCCTGATCCCAAACTGTCGGGGGCGGCGCACCTGCTGCCCCCGCTTCTCGCCAATCCCGATCGATGCGGTGTTCCCGCTCATCTCAAGCCAATCAAGAGGTATCTCTCATGACCCTTGCCCAACTGGCCTTGCGGCCGGATGTCGATGACGCCCGGCGCCTGTTTGAGGTCGCCTGTTCCCTGCGCTCCTGTCTGCAGGGCGGAGGCCCGAGCCGTCAGGCGCTCAAGCGCATGATGAAGGAAGCCTACGGTGCTGACGATGCCAGCGGCCGCTGGTCCATGCGCGATGCTTACAATGCGCTCGAAGCCGCGCAGGCGCTGGCTCTGTCCGCGCCCGATAGCCCCTTGCTCGCCGGAGAGCCTGAGGCTGTCTTCAAGCGCTTGCTCGACCTGGAGCACAGCCTGCCGACCCAGACCTATCGCAGCGAGGTCCAGGTCGAGAAGCAGCAGTTCAGCACGCCGATGGTGTTGGCCTGGCTCGCCGGGCTGGCTGCTGCCTGCGGCCCGGACGACGTGGTACTCGAACCCTCGGCCGGGACCGGCATGCTGGCCGCTCACGCCAGCCGCGCCGGTGCACGCCTGCTGCTCAATGAGCGCGATCTGGCTCGCGCTGATCTGTGCGCCCAGATCTTCGGGCAAGGTGTGACGGTCTATGACGCTGAGCATGTCGATGCCCTGCTGGCCGCGAACGAGCATCCCAGCGTGATCCTGATCAACCCACCCTTCGGGCGCAGCGAGGGGCGCGGCAAGGATCGCCATGCCGGGGCGCGCCATTTGCGCGCGGCGCTGCAACGTCTGGTGCAGGGCGGGCGCTGTGTGGCGATCATGCCCTCCAGTTTCACCGAGGATGGTACTGGTGCTGCCGGTTATGCCTCGGTGTCGCAAATCTGCCGCCCCCGCGCCGCCATCACCATCCTCTCCAGCCCCTATGCCAGGCACGGTACATCGATCGACATTCGCCTGATGATCTATGACAAGGGCTGGCTGGGCTCGACGCGAAACGACCTCGCAGCAAATATCCAGGACGCCCTCGACCTGGTCCTGGCGCTGCCGCCGCGTCTCGATCCCGATGACTCGCTGCCGCCTCCCACGCGGCAGGCGCCAAGCCCTGTGATCATGCCCCTGTCGCTACCGAAGCCTTCCGGGGCAGGCCTGATGGTTGGTATGGGCGTACGCAGGCTGGCTGCGCCCGAACGGATTGCCGCTGACGGGCAGGAGGCGGTGCCGCTTGCCTATCGGCTGCGCAATGAACCGCTTCCCCCCGGCGAGCAGGTCGGCATCTATTCGGCCTGGCGCCTCGCACGCATCGAGATCGAGGGGGCCAAGCCGCATCCCGATGATCTGGTGGAATCGCTGGCGATGGCGTCGGTCATGCCGCCGGCAACCACCTACCGCCCCCTGCTCCAGAAGCGGGCGTTCGACGCGCTCTCGCAGGCCCAGCTTGAAACCATCATCCTGGCCGGTGAAGCCTTCAGCCGCAATCTCACCGGCTTCTTCTCGCCCAATCTGGCTGGCGACCGCCTGCTGGAGGACAGGGACGGCCAGCCCTATCGCACCGGCTTTTTCATTGCCGATGGCACAGGTGTCGGCAAAGGCCGCGAAGCCTCCGGCATCATTCTCGATCAGTGGAACCGGGGCCACAAGCGAGCGATCTGGATCTCCATGGCCGATCTCATCGAAGACGCGCGCCGCGACTGGGTGGCGCTCGGGGGCCTCGCCATCGATGTCCAGCCGATCAGCAATTTTCCGCTGGGCTCGCCGATCACCATGGAGAGCGGGATCATTTTCCTGACCTATGCAGGTCTCCGCTCCGCCCGCCATGATAGCGCATCCCGCCTTCAGCAGTTGCTCGACTGGTCAGGCGAAGGCTTCGAGGGGCTGATCGTCTTCGATGAAGCCCATGCCATGGCCCACGCCGCCGGCACCGAAAGCGACTATGGCAAAGCGCAGGGCTCCGAACAGGGGCTTGCCGGCGTCAGGCTGCAGAACGCGCTGCCGCGCGCTCGCGTGCTCTATATGTCGGCCACCGGCGCCGCGAGGCCCGAGAGCTTGTCCTATGCCGTCCGCCTGGGCCTGTGGGGGCCGGGAACCGCGTTCGGGACTCGTGACACCTTCATGTCGGCCATGGAGGATGGCGGCATCGCCGCGCTCGAGGTCATCTGCCGCGATCTCAAAGCCCTGGGCCTCTACACCGCCAGGGCATTGAGCTTTGCCGGCGTCGAATATGACCCACTTGAGCATGCGCTGACCGCTGATCAAATCGCGATCTATGATGCCTATGCCGATGCCTGGGCGATCATCCATCGCGGCCTTCAGGAGGTTCTGGGCAAAACCGGGATCGTCGACCCGATCAGCGGCAAATCCCAGAATGCCCGGGCGCGTGGCTCGGCGTTAAGCGCCTTTGAATCAGCGAAATTACGCTTCTTTTCAGCGGTTCTGGTCAGCATGAAGGTGCCTGCTCTGATCAAGGCGATCGAGCAGGAACTGGCCGCCGGACATGCGGTTCTGATCCAGCTGGCGACCACGGGTGAGGCCATTCTCGATCGACGGCTTTCCGCGCTGTCGGCGCAGGAGCGGGCCCACCTCGATGTCGAGCTCTCACCGCTTGAGACCATGACCGACTATCTCAACAACGCCTTCCCGGTCCGGCAGATGCGTGTGTTCCGGGGTGACGACGGTTCCCTGCGGTCCGAGGTCATGTTCGACGGTGATGGCAATCCTGTCCTGAACCCCGAGGCGCTCGCGGCGCGTGACGCGCTGATCGAGGATCTTTGCGCCTTGCCCGCTATCCCGACTGCGCTCGATGCCATCATCTGGCATTTCGGCACCGATGCGGTGGCGGAAATCACCGGGCGCTCACGGCGGATCGTGCGGGGGCCGGACGGAAAGCAAAAGGTCGAGCGCCGCAGCCCTCGGGCCAATGTCCATGAGACCCAGGCCTTTATGGATGGCAAAAAACGGGTTGGGGCCTTTTCTCTGGCGGGCACCACGGGGCGTTCGATGCATGCTTGCCTTGCTTCCCTCAGCGCCCACCTGCGGCGTATCCATTTCCTGCTCGAACTGGGCTTCCGGATCCTCTCGGCGGTCCAGGGCTTCGGCCGCAGCCATCGCACCAATCAGGCGAGCCCGCCCGTCTACCGGCCGCTTACCACCGATTGCCGCGGCGAGCGTCGGTTCCTGAGCACCATCATCCGCGGGCTTGAAGCACTTGGAGCCCTGACGCGCGGGCAGCGTCAGACCGGTTCGCAAAACCTCTTTGATCCTTCTGACAATCTGGAAAGCGAACACGCACGCGAAGCCCTCTGTGAATGGTTTCGGTTGCTCTATCATGGCAAGCTACGCAGCGTATCGCTGGACGATTTCCAGACGATGACCGGCCTTCAGCTTTGCGGCGAGGACGGGGGATTGCTGGAACGTCTGCCGCCGATCCATCGCTGGCTCAATCGCATTCTTGCGCTGCGCATCGCCACCCAGAACATGATTTTCGAGGAGTTTCTGGGCCTGGTGGAGGACCGTATCGAGGCGGCCCGGGCGGCAGGCTCGCTCGATCTTGGCATCGAGACCATTCAGGTCAAGCAGGTCAAGGTGCTGTCCGATCAGATCCTGCGGACCGATCCGGTGACCGGCGCCGAGACAAGGCTCATGCGCCTGGAGCTGCATCGGCGCCCCAATGTCCTGGCCTGGGCGGGGCTACAGCTTCAGATCAAGGGGGATAGCGATGCCACCGCGATGCGCAACACCCGATCCGGCCGCGTCGCCATGCGTCTTCCGACCTGGCCGGGGCAGGGGGAGGACGGGGAACGGTTCGAACGGTGCCATCTCCTGCGTCCGACAGGATCCAGCCGCGTCGATCTTGCCTCCCTTGCGTCATCGCATTGGGAGACTGTGGATGCGCAAGAATTTCAGGAGCTATGGCAGGCTGAGGTCGCCGAGGCCGAGGCCCGGCTGCAGGTGGATACGATCACCATGGCCACGGGCCTGCTCCTGCCGGTGTGGAACAGGCTTCCCGACCGGGATGTCCGGGTCTGGCGGATCGATGACGGCAAGGGCCCGGCCATCCTGGGGCGGATCATCCCATCCTATGCTTTCGAGGCGCTGGAACGTGAGTTCGGCCTGGAAAGCAACATCAGGCTCAGCGCCGAGGACGTCATCGCGGGCGCGGGGAATGGGGAGGGCATCGTCATTCCCGGTTTACGGTCGGCGCGGCTCATATCGGTCTTCGTGAACAACAGCCGGCGACTGGAGATCCGCGGGTTTGCACCAGAGGACCGCTCTTGGCTCAAGGCTTGCGGCGCTTTCAGCGAGGTGATCCAGTTCAAGACCCGGCTGTTCCTACCGATGGACAAGGCTTGTGATAGTCTCAGGAAGATCATGGCGGCGCGCAGCTAGGGTGAGCCGATCTTGATAACAGTTGATAAGGGCGCTATGCTGCCAGGGTCAACATGGGAGCCGGTTCATGATCAGTGCCGATCTGGGGCAGCAGCTCGAAGGCTTCGTATCAAGCCTGGTCGAGACGGGCCGCTACAATTCCAAAAGCGAAGTTTTGCGTGAGGGCGTCCGGTTGATCCAGGAACGCGAAATGCGTCTTGCAGCATTGCACGCTTCGATCCATCGCGGCCTAGCCGATGCCGAAGCTGGCAGGACGGTGCCGGCAGAGGAAGCCTTTGACCGGCTCGAGGCCAAATATCAGGCGATGGCTCGCCCAGCCGAATGATCCTTCACCTGACCCGCGGGGCTGAGCGGGATCTTGAGGTAATCGGCGACTATATCGCC
>JAGWMZ010000021.1 GCA_028871475.1 Sphingomonadales bacterium
CAAACATCCATAGAAACGGCAATCTTAACGCAAATGTTGTTACTACAACCAATCTCGGCACCAAATCCACATCACGCAAAATCAATCACTTACGAAGCAATGTTCGATACCCGTTCTGACGCCACTGTCCAACTTGGGTTAGAAGATCGCGGCGCGAACAGCGAGGGATCCCTTATCCATGACCGCAAGTCTCTTGGCTGCGAGGTGTCGAGCGTGTCAGGTGCACAAGGATCAGTCGGTGCTGTTGAGCCGCCACCCCGCGCTCCTTGACCAATCTTACCGCCTCAAGCTTGAACTCGCGGCTGAACTTCGTTCGTTGCATTGATGCTCTCCGGTTGATGAAAGCACCTTATCCCGGTGTCCATCAAACCGGCAGCAGCTCAGAACCGAGAGGCATCGTTTTCGAAGCGACGCACGATTATCCCGATCGGAGCCTGTCCCAAAAATCAATCGGGGCGCATATTGAGTAGCGTCTCGGTTTGCATTTCTCCGCCGTTTACGGTGGCATCATTCGCTCCGTCGCCGTACCCTTCGCCGAAAACTTGGAGATTATATGACCAAGGCCGAACGAATCAATTACATCAATATGCGAGCGATCGAGCTTGCTGACACAGGCGATTATGCTGGTTACCAGAGTATTGAACATGCCTTGCGTGCCGAAGGCTTTCCTGAGGCGCGTGGCGAGCTAGATTCTCCGACAACGCGGAAATTGCTTGATGATGCGTGTGCAAGTGCACGAGCGAGGAAGGACCGCCTTAGCGGTGGCAACCCTTAATGTTACATCGAATTTGATAATTACCATCCGTCGAGTCAACGGCCAGCTTCAAGCAGCGTGGCGAGGGTGACCAAACATATTTGCATCCGCGTTGTTTGGTGCAACGGTTACGAGACTGTGGGCTAAACGCTGGCCAATCGATACGCCGTTGCGTTACCCGAAGCGTTACCCTGCAGCATTAAATAATTCCGGATTGATGTTCAAACCATTGATTTTATGGTGAGCCCTGCTGGATTCGAACCAGCGACCTACTGATTAAAAGTCAGTTGCTCTACCGACTGAGCTAAGGGCCCCCAACCGGGCCGCAAGGATCGCGGCCGCTGCCTGGATGGGCTCCCCTAAGGGCATGGGCGCGTCGGGTCAAGCGGCTGTGAAGCTGGCGCAGGGTAAAACCGGTGGCCGGGTCGCGCCACAGGGGGGCGATGGCCATCGCCGGGCCCAGTACGAAGCCGCGCTGGCGAAAGGCTGGATGAGGCACCTGCAGGAAGCCAAATCGCGCGCCGCCAGACCGCCAGCAGCCGCCCTCCCACAGCACGATGTCGAGATCGAGCACCCGCGTGCCCCAGCGGCGGGCCCGACGGCGACCGAAATCGCTTTCGATCTGTTGCAGCACGGCCAGAAGCTGGGTTGGCAGCAGATGTGTTCGCAGCAAAACCGCGCCATTGGCATAGCGGCGCCAACTCGGGCCAACCGGAACGCTTTGGATGACACGCGCCACCGCCTCCACGCAAAGGCCCGCCACGCGCATGGCCTCGATGGCGGCGGCCAATATGGCGCGGGGGGCGCCGTGGCGGTGGTGCCGCTGGTTTGAGCCCAAGGCGATGAGATAGGCCCAGCCCGATGGCGAGGCTGGGCCCTTGCCGGGCCTAGATGTCCTCAACGAGGCGGCCATAGAGCTGCGGGCGGCGATCACGGAAGAAACCCATCCCTGCCCGGTGGGGCGCCGCGCGGCCAAGGTCCAGCGTCGCCACCAGAACGCCGGTTTCCTCGCGCCCGTAATCGCCCAGCAGGTCGCCCCATTCGTCGCTGATGAAACTGTGACCGTAGAAGGTCTGGACGGTGTCTTCACCCTCCACGCCGATGCGGTTGCTGGCCACTACGGGCATGCAATTGCTGACGGCATGGCCGATCATGGCGCGGCGCCACATGCGGCTGGTGTCCAGATTGGCGTCGTAAGGCTCGGTGCCGATGGCGGTGGGGTAGAAGAGCACCTCCGCCCCCATCAGCGCCATGGCGCGGGCGCATTCGGGATACCACTGGTCCCAGCAGATGCCCACGCCGATGCGGGTGCCAAAAACGTCCCACACTTTGAAGCCGGTGTTGCCGGGGCGGAAATAGTATTTTTCCTCATAGCCCGGCCCGTCAGGGATGTGGCTCTTGCGATAGGTGCCCATGATCTCGCCATCACGGTCGATCATGGCCAGCGTGTTGTAATAATGGTGGCCGTCCCGCTCGAAATAGCTGGTGGGAATGGCGACCTTCAGCGCCTTGGCCAGGCGCTGCATGGCGATGACGCTGGGGTGCTGCGCCGTGGGGCGGGCGAGGGAGAACAGCGCCTCATCCTCCACCGTGCAGAAATAGGGGCTGCTGAAGAGTTCGGGCGGCAGGATGACCTGCGCGCCCTGGCTGGCGGCCTGTTCCACCAATGCGCTGACGGCGGCGATGTTCTCGCCCTCATCCCAACTGGCCAGCGGCAGTTGAAGGGCGGCAACGGTGAGCGAGCGCGAGTCTTGCAGGGCCTGGGTCATGGTCGCCCAGATAGGGGGCCAGGCCAGCGATGTCCACCGCGCCCCTCTTGCGAAAGAGCGGTGTCATCGCCACTTGGGCCTCTGCCGGCGCGGCTCCCCCCTTCGCGCCGCCAAGTTCCAAGGAGACCCCACCATGTCCGCATCCACCGCCTCCACCTCGGCCACCGCCATTGTCGCGGGTGGCTGCTTCTGGTGCACGGAGGCGGTGTTCCGCATGTGCGCGGGGGTGGAGAATGTTGAAAGCGGCTATATCGGCGGCAGTGTGCCCAACCCCACCTACAAGCAGGTGTGCAGCGGCGAGACCGGCCATGCCGAGGCGATCCGCATCACCTATGATCCCTCGGTCCTCTCCTATGCGGATCTGCTCGATGTGTTCATGGCGACGCATAATCCCACCCAGCTCAACCGGCAGGGCAATGACATCGGCACGCAATATCGCTCGGCCATCTTTCCGCTTGACGATGCCCAGCGCGAAGAGGCCCATGCAGCGCTGATCCGCGCGCGGGCCGACCATGTCGAGCCGATCGTGACGACGATCGAAGGCCCGGCGACCTGGTATGCGGCGGAGGATTACCATCAGGATTACTGGGAGGGCGAAGGCCAGCGCAATCCCTATTGCCAGGCGGTGATTCCCCCCAAGCTGGCGAAGCTGCGCAAGGGTTTTGCCCAGAAGGTGCGGCAGGATTGAGCGTGTCCTGACAGCGACAGGACACGCTCTGCGGCCCGCGTGAGAGTAGCGCGCGGGCCGCATTATTTTATGATCCTTTTATACGTTATCCGTAAAAATCACGATGAACGGTTTTGTGGTGGCGGCCAGCTGAGTGAGGTGGGGCGGATACCCGATTGAGACTTTGTATCATACCATTTAAGGCAGGGGCTCAAGCCTCCCCCGGCCTTTCAAGGATGATGTTTTGCGCTCAATTCACGCCTCCTGCCTTTTGGCGGTTCTTCCCGGCATGATGCTCGCCGGTGCCTTTCTGCCTGGCACCGCGCTGGCGCAGACCCAATCGACCAGCGCCAGCGCTGGGCAGGCAGCCGGCCCGGTCCAGCCTACCATCGTCGTCACCGCCCGCCGCCTGGACGAGGCGCGCGCCAGCATTCAGCCCAGCCTTGGCGCGGATTCCTATGCCGTGTCGCAAGCGGCCATCCAGCAATTGCCGGGCGGCGACAATCAGCAGTTCAACCAGATCATCCTGCAGATCCCCGGCGTCTCGCAGGATGGCGGCGGCCAGTTCCATGTGCGTGACGACCATGCCAATCTGCAATATCGCATCAACGGCACCATCCTGCCCGAGGGGTTGGCGGTGTTCGGCCAGGCTCTTTCGCCCCGCCTGATCGACCATTTCGCGCTGCTGACCGGGGCGCTGCCCGCGCAATATGGGCTTCGCACGGCGGGCGTGATGGACATCACCACCAAGAGCGGCATGTTCGCCAATGGCGGCGAGATCTCGCTCTATGGCGGTAGCCATGGCACCATCAACCCCAGCTTTGATTATGGCGGGTCGAGCGGCAACACCAATTACTTCGTCTCGGGCGATTTCAAGCACAACAATCTGGGCATCGAGAGCGTCGATGGCTCGTCCAACCCGCTGCATGATACGACCAACCAGGGGCAGGCCTTCGCCTATGTCGACCGCATCATCGACCCGGACAATCGCATCAGCCTGGTGGCCGGTTTTGCCGATCAGCATTTCCAGATCCCCAATCCGCGCGGGCTATCCGCTGCCGCCACGGGGCCGGGCTATACGGTCAACGGGCAGAGCGACTATCTCTCGGACAATCTGAACGAGCAGCAACTGGAACGCACCGCCTTTGCCCAGTTGGCCTGGCTGCGCCACACCGGCGCGCTGACGCTGCAGACCTCCTTCTCGGCGCGCTATTCCGAACTGATCTATCGCCCCGATGTGACGGGCGAGATGCTCTTCAACGGCACGGCGCAGGATGCCTTCAAGAATGATCTGGCGCTCTCGGGCCAGCTCGATGGCGTCTGGCGTGCCAGCCATGCCCATACGCTGCGCTTTGGCTTTTACGTGCAGCATGACCATTCGATCAGCCGCACCGGCACCTATGCCGTTCCGCTGGATGACAATGGCAATCAGATCGGCGGTCTGCTCGACATTCTGGATGACACGGCCAGCAATGCCTGGACCACCAGCGTCTATCTTCAGGACGAATGGAAGCCCTTCGACACGGTCACGGTGAACTATGGCGGGCGGTTCGACCGTTATGCCGCCTATCGCACCGAGGACCAGTTTTCCCCGCGCATCAACATGGTGTGGCAGCCCGCCGCGCGCAGCACCTTCCACATTGGCTATGCCCGCTATTTCTCGCCGCCGCCCTTCGAGCTGGTGGGGGCGACCAGCATCGCCAAGGTGGCCGGCACCAGCGCCGCGCCGACGGGCACGCTCAACACCACGCCCTTTGCCGAGCGACAGAATTATTTCGATGTCGGCTATGAGCAAAAGATCGGGCGCGGGCTGACGCTGGGCATCGATGGCTATTACCGCATCTCGCGCAACCTTATAGACGAAGGGCAGTTTGGGGCCCCCATCATCCAGACGCCGTTCAACTATGCCCGTGGGCGCATTCGCGGCATCGAGTTCAACGCCAGCTACAATCGCGGGCCATGGTCGGTCTATGGCAATTTCGCCATGGCCAAGGCGCAGGGGCGCGACATCACCTCCAGCCAGTTCAATTTCACCCCGGCGCAACTGGCCTATATCGCCAGCAACTACATCTACCTCGACCACGACCAGACCTACACCGGTTCGGCAGGCATCAACTATGCCTTCAAGCAAGGCGCGATGAAGGGGCTCAAGCTGGGCTCCAGCCTGATCTACGGGTCGGGGCTGCGCACCGATGGCACCGCGCCCGATGGCAGCGACGTGCCCAATGGCGCGCATCTGCCCGGCTATGCTCAGGTCAACCTATCGGCCAGCTATAAATTCGAGCAGCCGGGGGTCGAGGTCCGCTTTGATATCATCAATGTGGGCGACCATGCCTATGAGATCCGCGATGGGTCGGGCGTGGGCGTGGGCGCACCGCAATGGGGGCCGCGCCGGGGCTTCTTTGTGGGGCTGACCAAGAGCATTTGAGCGATGGGGGAAGGCAGGGCCGGCACCATGCCGGCTTTGCCCCCTTCACAGACGCATGACGGGCTGCCAAACCGGCGCCATGTCCAAATCCACGCGCGCCACGCTGGCGCTGGCCAAGGCTGGCGTCTCCTTCACCACCCACAGCTATGACTATGACGCGGATGCCGACTCCATTGGACTGGCGGCGGCGGCAGCGCTGGGCGAGGACCCGGGCTGCGTGCTCAAGACACTGATGGTGCTGCTCGATGGCAAGCCGGCTTGCGCCATCGTGCCCAGCAACCGCGAGGTGGCGATGAAGAAACTGGCGAGCGCCCTGGGCGGCAAATCGGCGCAGATGATGAAAGTGCCCGAGGCCGAGCGGATCTCGGGCTACAAGGTGGGCGGCATCAGCCCCTTCGGCCAGACCCGCGCGGTGCCGGCGGTGATGGAAGAGGCGGCTGCATCCCTGCCCTATGCCTATATCAACGGCGGGCAGCGCGGCTTGCAGGTGCGCCTGCTGCCTGCCGATGCGGTGCGTGTGCTGGGTGCAAAGGTGGCGGCAATTACAGCCTGAGGCTATGGAGGCTGGCAAAAACCCGATGACCGCGAGGGTTTTGAAAAAACTTTTGCCCCCCTCATTTTTTCGCGTTGACACCCCTGCGGATCACCCTTAGAGGCGCCCTCCTACCCGGCGGGGACGCGGAAACGCGAAGACGCCAAACAGGTTGCCCAGGTGGCGGAATTGGTAGACGCACTAGCTTCAGGTGCTAGCGCTCGCAAGGGCGTGGAGGTTCGAGTCCTCTCCTGGGCACCATTTGTTCTTCCGGGGACGTCCGAGGACGTCCCCGAAGGGGCTGAAATCTGCCACTTTTCGTGCTATAAACGTCCGAGGAAATCCGGGCGAAAATGGCACCAATCGGGAACAATGCGGGTATATCCGAGGGTATCGTTCTTCGTCCTTTGCAAGGACGATACCTCCGATGGGCTCTTTGTTCGCCACCACCGTCAGCACCGCCAGGCCACGTGACAAGGACTATAAGCTGTCCGACGGCGACGGTCTCTATCTTCTCGTGCGTCCGAACGGCGCAAAGCTCTGGCGGCTCAATTATCGCCATCTCGAAAAGCATCGGACCCTGGCCTTCGGCGGCTGGCCGGAAGTCAGCCTGGCCGATGCGCGCCTGCGTCGCGACGAAGCCCGCCGGCTGATCGCGGCTGGAATCGATCCCGGCCACCAGCGCAAGGTCGATGCCGCCAAGGCGCGCATCGAGGAGAACCACACCTTCAGGTCGGTCGCCGAGGAATGGATCGGGAAGAACGAGCGCGAGGGCATGGCCGAGATCACGCTCAGCAAGATTCGCTGGCTGCTTGACAAAGCCTACCCCAGGATTGGCAACCGGCCGATCGCCAAGGTCACCGCACAGGAAGTCCTCGTTGTCCTGCGGTCGGTCGAAGCCACCGGGCGCTATGAAAGCGCGCGCCGGATGCGCAGCGTCCTGGGACGTGTCTTCCGCTATGCCGTCGCCACCACCCGCGCCGAGCGCGACCCCACCGGCGATCTTCGCGGTGCGCTCATCACGCCGAAATCGAAGCACCTCGCCGCCATCACGACGCCGACGCGGGCAGGCGAACTGATGCGGGCGATCGAAGGCTATACCGGCCACGCCATCACCCTCTTCGCGCTGCGCCTCTCTGCCCACCTCTTCGTGCGGCCGGGCGAGTTGCGCCAGGCCGAATGGGCCGAGTTCGATTTCGATCGCTCGGTGTGGAACCTCCCGGCCGAGAAGATGAAGATGCGCCGCGCGCACCGCGTGCCACTCTCGACCCAAGCTTGCACACTGTTCGAGCAGCTCTGGGAGCTCACCGGCACCGGCCGCTACTGCTTCCCCTCGTTCCGCACCGGCAAGCGCCCGATGTCGGAAAACACCGTGAACGCGGCCCTGCGTGCGCTCGGCTTCGGGCAGGAGGAAATGACCGCCCACGGTTTTCGTGCCATGGCCGCCACGCTGCTGAACGAATCGGGTCGTTTCAACCCGGACGCGATCGAGCGACAGCTTGCCCACATGGAAAACGACGGCGTTCGCCGGGCCTACACGCGGGGCGAATACTGGACCGAGCGCGTGACGATGATGCAGTGGTGGTCCGACGAGCTCGATCGCCTGCGCAACGGCGCCAAGGTGCTCAAGCCCAATTTCGGCGGACAAAGGGCTACCTCCGGATGATACTCACTCCAGTCGCTTCGGATCGTAGACATAGACGTTGTCATCCATCAGCTTGAGCTCGCCAATGCGTTTGGCGATCGCGGTCGGCGCAATCCTGGCCTCGAGCCATTCCCGATATTGGCGCGCGAAGTCCAGCAGGCCGGCAAAGCCAGGATCGATCTCCCCGCCTTCTTCCCACCTAGCGATCAGACTGGACAGCCCCTCAAGCTCGCGCACTCGTTCGACCTGCCGCTGCAGGAACATGATGCGATAGCCTTCGGCCCGGGCACGCTGCTCCCTTTCCTGCCGACGGTGTTCCAGTTCTTCCCAGTGCCGCTTCGATTGTTCACGCTCGTCGCGGCGAGCCTTGACCGCGGTTGCCCAACGCGCAAGCGAATCAATCATGGCTGGGACGAGATCCTCAAGCCGCTGGCGCTTGCCATCGGAGAAGACACGGCGCGTTCCCCCCGCATCGTAGTCCTGGTCGAACTTCAGGGCGAGATCGCCATTCGGTTCGTGATCGTGTTCGGGAATGGTCGGTGCCAAATAGGGCCGCAAGCCGATGCCGCGATCAGCCAGCGCACATTTCCGGTCATACTCGGCCTTTGCCTTCTGTTCGGCCGCCGTGACGAGATGTGGCACTCGATCAAGCTTTTCCTCGATCATCAGGCCGATGCTCTCACCATCGACCACGATGGCATAGCCGCGCTCCGTGCTGTCCAGCGTCCAGTCTTTCGCTTCGACGGCGGCGACCAGTCGATCGAGGACTCGACAGGCACGTGCTCCCGATGCCGGCGTGACCAGCAGGCGGAACTTGCCGCGACCGCCCGTCGACACACGTCCAGTCGAGTGGTTTCTCAGAATCGTGGCCCGGGTGCTGGCGACATTGCGGTGTTCGCCCGTGCCGGCAAGCGGGGCCGGAGCAGTGACCTGGGTCGGCTGGGGAACAGGCAGCGGGTGGGCGCGCCCGTCAAGGGCCGGGTCCGCCGGATAGTCAGGCTTTGACGGCTCCTTGCCGAAGCTCTTCTTCGTCCAGTGGCCCGCCCCGGGCAAGGGCAGGGCGAGCTGGCGCGCCAAGGTCGCCAGGGCCGGGGCAGGCACGCCAAGTTCGGCGCCAAGCGCTGTCATCGGCTGCGACCAGAGTCTTTCGAACAGGTCACGCCGCTCTATCGTCGGCCCGGAATGCCCGTTATCCGCCATGGCGGACGCCCTCCCGATTTCTCGCCGGGCGAGCCCTGCCAGGGACCGAGCTATGCTGTCGTCGCCAGGAAACCGTCGAGTTCATCGACACTGACCACTGCTCCTCCACACACGATCACGAGGATCGAGCCGAACTCCTCGATGGCGCCAAGCCGATCATAGACCACCGAGAGACCTGCCCCGCAGGCCGGTTCGACGAGTAGCCGATGATCGTCGAGAAAGCGCCGCGAAGCCGAGACCGCCGCCCGGTCATCGACGACGATGCTGCGCACGTCGCTGGTCCTGGCAAGCTCGAACGCCCGTTCACAAACCTGCTTGGCACCGAGCGATTTCGCGACTGTGTCGATCGTTTCGAGGGTGATGCGGGAATTGGCGGACAAAGCTGCTGCCAACGAAGCCGCGCCTGCAGTTTCTACGGCGATTATCGGAATGTCGGCCCAGCCGTTCCGCCGCAGCCCTTCGGCAACACCTGCCAGAAGACCACCGCCGCCCACCGACAGGACGACGACCTCCGGCCGGACGCAGGCCTGTACCACCTCGTCAATCATGGTGGCATGGCCATCCCATAGCACTGGGTCATCGAAGGGGTGCAGGAAGGCATCGTCTTGGGTCAGCAGCGATTCGGCAAGCGCATTGGCCTCCATCCACGAGGCGCCGTGCACGATAACTTCGGCACCCTGGTCTCGGATCAGTGTCCTTGCGCTGGCGGGTGTCGTGTCGGGAACGACCACGACGACCGGTATGGACAGCTCGCGGCCGGCATAGGCTGCGGCGATCCCGGCATTGCCGCCAGACGAGGAGATGAACCGGGTCTTGCCCTCGGCAACGTGGCGCTCGCAGACCGCGCCGATGCCGCGCAGCTTGAACGAGCCGGAAGGCTGGACCGCCTCCATCTTCAACCAGACGGAGGCTCGCGCAATCCGACTAAGAACTGGTGACGGGACGAGCGGTGTAGGAACGTGAATCGTCATTTGTATGTCCGGGTCCTTCGATGACGTGGAGCACCGGTCAGGGTGCCAGGGGGTCGCGCTGCACGCGGAATTCGGACCCGGCTTTCCAGGATGGCCAGTCACGCGATGTGGCCAGCCAGCGCCCCAGCCGATAAAGCAGGGCGAGATCCTCTATCGTCCCGGAGAAATCCCACGAGGGATCGTATTCATCCCCAGGCTGGTGATAGCGTTCCCGCTCGTAGGCCTCCTCGAAATGTCGCCCGGCTTCCCGGCCACCACGGACCAGGTCCAGCCCCGGCCGGAATGCGAGCGCCGGGACGCCCTTCCTCGCGAAGGCGAACTGGTCTCCCCGAAAGTATTCCCCGTTCTCAAGGTGCGGGTCCGGGGTGAACGTGCGGTGCTGCCTGCGGGCCAGGCGGGCCAGGTCATCCTCGATCGACAGAGCGGTTTCATCGCCGTCGGAACTCACGTCCCGCGTCCGCCCGTGCAGCGCAGCGATATCCATGTTGATATCGGCCACGGCCTTCGCAATCGGATGGACCGGATTGGCGACATAGAACTCGGCGCCAAGCAGGCCCTTTTCCTCGGCCGCGCTCGCCAGGAACACGACCGTGCGCCGGGGCGGTGCCTCCCTGCCATAGGCGCGAGCCAGCTCGAGCAGTTCGGCGCAGCCCGAGGCATTGTCCGCCGCGCCGTTGAAGATGCGATCGCCCTGTCGATCCGGAGGCCCGATGCCGAGGTGGTCCCAATGTGCCGAATAGATCACCGTCTCGTCGGGATGGGTCGTGCCGGGGCGCAACCCGATCACGTTGTGTGTCATGACCGTCTGGACGCCGATCCTGTAGGCCACCGAGAGGCTTGTGCCCGTGAGCGGCACCGGCCGGAAATCGCGGCCTTGCGCCCGACGCTTCTCGGCCCCGATGTCGAGACCGGCTTCATGGAACAGATGTTCAGCCGCACCGTACCTGATCCAGCCCTCGACGTCGGCATGCCGCGTCGAAGGCTGGTTGGACTTCAGCCCGAACCGTTCCGCGCCATTCGAGTTCCGGACCGTGTTCCAGCCATAGCCTGCGGCAGCATCCTCGTGGATTACCAGCACGCCAAGGGCGCCATGGCGTGCGGCTTCCTCGAACTTGTAGGTGAAGCGCCCGTAGAATGTCATCGCGCGGCCGCCGAAGTCGCCAGATCCTGTCTCGAAGTCGGGATCGTTGACCAAGACGAGCGCGATCTTGCCCCTCAAGTCCATGCCCTTGAAATCATCCCAGTTTCGTTCCGACGCCGAGACTCCATAGCCGATGAAGACCAGCGGCGCGTCGGTGATCGCGATGTTCGTCCGACCCGATTGAGTCGGTCGGATCGCGATCTCGTCGCCCTGCGTCCAGGCCTCGTGCCCGTCGATGCTCCGGAAACTGATCGCCAACGGGCTATCGAATGCAAAGCGGTCCAGCGGAACGGCCTGCGTCCAGGCTCTTCCGCCGGGGACGGGATCGCCGCCCGGCTCCAACCCTGCCGCACGCAGGCGGGACGCCAGGTAGTCGATGGTCTTCTCTTCCCCCGCCGTCGCCGGTGCACGGCCTTCGAACCTATCGGACGAGAGGACTTCGATATCCTCCTTCAGGCGCGTTTCGCTGAATGAGGGTGCCGTGCGGCTGTTCGCCGCTGTGGCGGCGAGGGCGAGCAGGATACCGGCAACCACATTGGGCGCTCGCCTTGCCCGGTCAGCGCGCCGCATGTTCGGGCACGTTGTCCGAAGCGTCGATGAACCGGCCGATGTCGGCATGAAGCTCCGCGGCGGCAGCCGGGTTGACATAGACCATGTGCCCGGACTGGTAGTAATGATACTCGATATTGCGCCGCAAGATGTCCGGGATGAGCAGGTGGTGCATCTCGAACCAGCCTTGGAAATAGGGGGTTACGAGGTCATAGTACCCCCCGGCGACCATGACCTTGAGGTGCGGGTTGTATTTCATGGCCTGGGCCAGGTCGGGCATCGTGTTGACGCCAGCCCAACCGAGCGCCGGATAGCCTCCGGTCGGATGGTTCCAGTCCCAGTTCTTGAGGATGTCGGTCACCGGCTTGAACTGCGCGGCATCGCGATAATGCAGTTCCTCGCGAACGTAGGCGTTGAACGCCGAGACATAGGCTGAATCGAAAGCCGCGGAATCGGGATAGTATTCCGCGCTCTTCGACAGGGGATCGAGGTCAGGCCCGGAATAGCGCGAGTCCAGGCGGCCGGTGGTCAGTCCGTGCGCCTGTTGCAGTTCCTTCGCGAATTCCGGGCCATCGACCCGCAGGTTCGCCTTGAGGATATAGTCGACCGGCAACCCGGTGAAACCTGCCATCTTCTGCGCCACGCGACTGCGCGTCGCCGGGTCGATTTCCGATCCACGCAGGAGGGCTGCGGCATAGTCGGTCGCGGCAAATTCCTCGGCTTGTGCAAGGAATGCCTTGAGGTCCGCCGGTTTCCCCCCGGGAATAAGATCGTGGTACCATGCCGTCGCAGCAAACGTCGGCAACTGCGTCACATAGCCGACCACGCTGTCCGGGTTTGCCCCCTGCCATTCGGCCAGGAGGTGCAGGTCGAGGAACTGCGACAGGAGGACGATCCCGTTGAAATCGATCTCGTCCTCGGTGGTCAGCTTGTTGACCAGTACCGCCGTGCGCGGCGTGCCATAGCTTTCCCCGAAAAGGTACTTGGGCGAGTTCCATCGGCTATAGCGGGTCAGGAACGCCTTGATGAACGAGGAAAAGGCGCTGGCATCGGCGTCGATACCAAGGAACGCCTTCTCCTTGTCCTTGCCGGCAATGCGACTGAACCCGGTGCCGGGCGCATCAACGAACACAAGGTCCGACCGGTCGAGCAGGCTGTGCTCGTTGTTGACGATCGCGTAGGGCGCGGCGGGTGTGTGGCCGTCCGCTGCAAGCGCGACGCGTCGTGGCCCGAACGCCCCCATGTGCAACCACAGCGTCGAGGACCCCGGCCCACCGTTGTAGAGAAAGGTGATCGGTCGGTTCTCCGAAGGGGCCCCGTCCTTGAAATAGGCGACATAGAAGATCGAGGCTTCCGGGCTGGCTGTCGCATCCGCCGCCGGCTTGCCTGCCGTTTCGGTGTCATCCCAGTCGGCAGCATGGATCACCAGTGTCCCGGCGACCGAGTGATAGTCGATGCGATGCCCGTCCACGGTGACCGAGCCTGCCCCGGTATCGCTGCGGGACTGGAACAGCCCGGGCACCGGCGTTTCGGATGGAACGGAATCATTCCTGGCACCGGCCGGCCCGCTGGCCACCACCAGCGCCATGGCCGCCCCCCGCAACAGGCCTCTCGCACAAGACAATGCCATTCTCCTGAACCTTTCTTCTCATTGATATTTTTTATTTTTGTGTTCCAGAGATGTCCGGAACTAGGCCTCGACATATTCATGGCCGAGGGCGAGATAGGTCTGGCGGCGATCGACGTGCGTCCCGGCGTCAAAGTGCCAGATATCCACGAAGCGCACGGCACGCACGTCGCCCGCGACCCCAGTGCCCGCAAACTGCCCCGTTGCGACTACCGTCCAGGGATCGACCGACCAGACACGGTCGATCTCGTGGATCCCGCTGATGCGGCGCGTTACGCGGAAAAATTCCGACACCGCATCGATCCCGCGATACGTCGCGTCGGCACGATCGTAGACGGCGTCCTCGGCGAAGATCGACAGGACCCAGTCGAGATCATCGGCATCGATCCGCCGATAGTACTCACGAATCGTGTCCAGGAATGCAGGCATTTCAACCCACCTCCCCTGCCGGAGCCGGACCTTCGGTTACAATCAGCAGGATTTCGCTGCGGGCATTGAGCCCGAGGTCCCGGGCAAGGCCCGGGTCGCCGCAGGCCTTCAGCAGGCCGGCAAGGCCCGCAGCACCCGATGGCGTCGTCACCGGGCCAACGTGCCGCACCAATTCCTGGGGCGCCTCGGCGAGCGCCGCCTCATCGACCGCAAGCGACCGTGCACCATGATCGAGCAGGATGCGCAGCGCCGGCTCCGAAGCCTGGCCGCAGGACAGCATGTCGGCCTGCGTCAGCAGGTCGCCCGGAACCCGCTGGGCATGACCACTCGCTAGCGCGGCTGCGACGCATGGCGCCGATTCCGGTTCGACGACGACCACCTGTGGCGCGTGTCCAAGATAACGCGCCGTGCCTGCCGCCACCGCGGCGGCCAGTCCGCCCACCCCGGCCTGGACGAAAGCATGGCTCAGCTTGATGTCGAACCGACCTTCAATCTGCCCTGCCAGTTCGGCGATCAGGTGCTGGTAGCCTTCGAGGATGTCGGCAGAAACGCGATCCTGGGCGTCCTCGCTGGTATCGGCGATCAGGAGCCTCCCCGGATACTGCGCGGCCACTTTCGCGGCATCGACGGCGTCATCGTACGTGCCCGGGATGCGGAACAGCCGCGCGCCATAGTTCGCGAGTCGCCGCGCCCGCGCCTCAGGCACGCCTTCATGCAGGTAGACGTCGGCCCGGGTGCCGGCGAAGGCCGCGGCAGCCGCGACCGCCAGCCCATGGTTGCCATCACTGGCACAGACAAGCGACCACTCGGCGGTCTGCGCCCTGAACCCGCCCAGGGCCTCGACCGAGGGGGCCCCGGTCGCGCGAGCCAATGCGCGCAGGCTCGCGAGAATCCCGCCGAGCGACTTGAAGTTGCCGAGTGGCCGCGCGCTCTCGTCCTTGACCAGGATCCGGCGAACATTGCAGCGCCTGGCCAGTTCGGACAGCTCGAGCAGGGGTGTAGCGACCAGTCCGGGCCAGAGGCCGGACAGCGTGGGCGGCGGGGATGTATCGAGGATCATGGAGCCGCAAGGTATCGGGATCGCTTGCTGGTTGGCGCCTAATTCATTATTCTGATGCCTGATTCAGGCAAATGAGACGGCTGCGATGACGAATTCCGTTATTGATCGTTTCGACCGGGCTTTGCTCGAGCAGGTACAACGCAACAACCTCACCCCAGCGCGCGTGCTGGCCGAAAGGGTCGGCCTCTCTGAAAGTGCGGTGCTGCGGCGGCTGCGGCGGCTGCGTGCAGAGGGCATCATCGCGGCCGACGTGTCGATCGTCCGGCCCGAAGTACTCGGCCGGCCGCTCACCGTCGTCGTGCTGGTCAAGCTGGCAAGGGAAGGGCGGACCCAGATCGAGCGGTTCATTGCCGCCATCGGGCAACGCCCTGAAGTCGTGAACATCTGGTACGTCACCGGCGAAGCCGATTTCGTGCTGGTGGCACAGGTGCCTGACATGTCCGCCTACGAGGAATTCACCCAGGACATCCTGCTGGCAGATGCAAACGTCGAATCGTTCACGACCATGGTGGCGATGCGTGACTACACGCCCGCCACCCATGCCTCACTGATGCGCAAGGCCTGAGGCCGCAGGCGTCATCAAGCGCCGGGCGAAAAAGTCGTCGGTGCGTTCGAACAGCGATAGCCAAGACCTGTCGCGCAGGAGGTCGTGGATTTCGTCGGGCAGGACATAGTGCTCGACATCGACGCCCTGGCGGCGCAGTTCGCGGACCAGTTCGACCGACTGATCGAAAGGTACGTTGCGGTCATCATCGGCCGCAGCAACGAGCACGGGTGAACGCCAGGCGCCAATCGTTGCAACGGCCGAAGAATCATAAGCCAGCTGTGCAGCGCCGGGTCGCGCCCCGACGGCCGAGAGTTCAGGGTGATCGGCCCGCAGGTCGTGGACGCCGGCATAGTCGACACCGGCCGCAAGCAGGTTCGACGCGCGTGACAGGCCCAGCGCGGTCATCAGCCCGCCATAGCTCGCCCCCCAGCTGCCGATGCGCCTGGGATCAATATCAGGACGGGCCCGAAGGAAGTCGATCGCGCCCAGGATATCGTTGTATTCGCTCGCCCCATGGCGACCGAACCGCTCGGGAATCCGGAAATCGAGGCCATAGCCGATCCCGCCACGGTAGTTCACCGAGAGCACGGCATAGCCCTCGTTGGCGAGGTACTGGTTCATCGCATACATCGAGCTGTAGGCGTTCATCGGATGCCAGGCGGGCAGCATCTGGCGGATCGGGCCACCGTGGAAGAACAGGATCGCCGGGCCCGGCTTGCGCCGCGACGCCGGAGGCAGGAACAGCTGCCCATGGACTGGCAGCCCGTCCGCGGCGCGAAAGGTCACTGGCACCGGCTCGACGAGCCGGTCATGGGGAAACGAGGCCGGCAGCCATCCAGGCACGAGGTCGGCCAGCCGCCGATCGCCGATAGCCACGGGATGCAGGGGCGTGCGCGCGTCGCTTGCCAGCGCGAAGACCTGGCCATTGGAGGCAAGGACCGGATAGTCCTCGATACCGGTGCCGAACGTCAACTGGCGCGGGGTGCCGGTCGTGATCGGCACCATCGAGACATGCCAGCGGTCGATGTCGGCGGCATTGGACGAATAGACCAGCGTACTGCGATCTGGGCTCGATGCCACGTTGAAGACCTCGAACCCGCCGCCCGTGGTCAGTTCACGCGCGCTCCCGCCTGTCGCAGGAACAGAATAGAGGTGCAGCCATCCCGTCCGCTCCCACGGGAAGACGAGCTGGTCTCCCGCGCCCCAGAGCAATTGCGTATCGCTGAGCAAGGGATGGAACAGGCTGCCCCGCCCGTTCGCGGCGGCCCAGACCTGGCGGCCCATGCCGATTTGTGCGTCGCCGACCCAGATCGACCAGGGCTGGGCAGTGCGGCCTTCCACGGTCTCCTCGTCAGCTCCCGACGGCACGCGAACAAAGGCCAGCCGCTGTCCGTCGGGTGACCAGGCCGGCGACTGGTCGTCGTCGATACCCGGCTCCATCCAAGTCACCGCCTCCCCTTCGGGTGCCAGCACGCCGACCAGCGTGTGGTCTGTGCGATGGCTGACGATCGCCAGTCGCGTTCCGTCAGGTGACCAGGTCAGGTCGATGACGTCGCCACGCAAATGCGTGACCTGCCTTGCCGGCGCGCTGGCATCGAGCGGCGCCAGCCAGACCTGGCCCTTCAGCAGGAAGGCGACCCGCCCGCCGACAGGCGAAGGCCGGGGCAAGTGGCCCGCCCCCAGCGCGACCGCCGCGCGTCCATCGGCGAAGGCTGCCCATACCTGCTGCTCTGGCGGGCCCGCCAGCAGGCTCAATGGGTTGACCGGCAGTTCGCCGCCTTCGCCGAGCGTTCCGCCACGGGTAAAGACGACCGCCTTGCTTGCCCCGTCCCATGCAAGCTCGCCAAGGTCGAAGCCGTCATCGCCAGCAAAGCGCGTGATGGGCCGGGCGGCATCGCCAACTCCGTCGCCCTTGATCCAGACGTTGCGAACGCCTCGCGCATTCACCACCCAGGCGATGCGCGCGCCTGTCGGAGCCGCGACGAGGTCCGAAGGAAACGGCGCGTCCATGACATCGCGGATCGTGAAGTCGTGAACCGGTGCCGCCAAGGCGGGCAGCACGGCAAGGCCAGCCGCCAGCGCGGTCATCGAGGCGGAGAGCCGGGCCAGTCGGGAACGGGAAGGACAAAGGCACCTGTGCATGGATCAATCCTGGGTCTGGGGGATCGCTGGATGGTGTGACGCTGTTGCGATGGACCGGTTCCGGCGCAGCATGGCCCATCCGACGGTCAGCAGGGGAAGGACGTAGATGCCGATGAAAACCCAGGCGAGTACGCCATATCCCCGGGAAATCAGGGAAACGAGGCCGACACGGTCCGCCAGGAACATCGAGCCCGCAAGCAGGGCAAGTGCAATGGCGGAACGGACCTGCCGCGGCAGTGGCCGCTCCGTGCGCGCTCGCCAGGAACCTGCTACGCGCTCCACGACGGCGTGGACCAGGCCTGTTCCGCTTTCGAGCAGGGCGGCAAGAATCATCGCCTGGAACACGACATGAAACACCGGGCTGTCGATCTGCCGCAACAGCACGTCCGATGGCAGGATCGCCCGTGTGATCTGCGGATAGTCACCGATCATGCAGACCAGGAACAGGAAGGCGGGTGCCATCGCCAGCGGACCGCACAGGAGACCTGCGACCACCGCGTCGCGATCGCTGGTGAAATGCCGTGCAACCGGCAGGATCACGACTGCGCCGATGATGTTGTAGCCTGCATAGGTAATGCCGCCGAGCGCCCAGCCACCGCCGATCGGGATATTCTCGGCAAGGCGGGTGCCGATGCGATCGCCAAAGTGCGTCAGGCAGAGCACAAGGAAGATTGCATATGTCGCATAGAGGAAGATCGAGACGTATTTGAACACGTGCTCGACCAGCGCAGCGCCATGCGTCACCACCACCGCAATCGCGAGCATCAACAGCACCGATCCGGTCCAGGCCGGCAGGCCGAACGCCTCGTGTCCGATGGCGCTGGCTGCGGCGCCGAACACAGCAAGAATCAGGATGATGAAGAGGAAATAGGCGATCTCGAAGGCCGGGCTGAACCGGCCCAGAAGCCGGGCAAAAAAGGCCTGGTAGTCCCGGCTTGCAGTCATGCGCGCGAACAGGAACGTCAGCATGCAGACCAAACTCCAGATGCCGGTCGCCAGCATCATTCCCAGCAGGCCGCCACTCGGCCCACTCGACAGGAAGAACTGCGCAAGCTCGCGTCCCGTCGCATAGCCTCCGCCGATGACCACGGCCTTGAACGCAAGGGCCGGCAGGAGGATCCGCTGGAACCAGCTGGCACGCGCGGCGACTGCCATCAGAATGCCGTCCTGGCCGCCATGAGGTGGAACGTCATCGCTCCCCACAGGGCGATCGAAGTACAGGCAAGCAGCACCAGCGAAGCGGTGAGGCGCAGCATGCCGTAGTGCTCGCTGCGCCCGGACCAGGCCATGCGCACATGCCATGCTGCCAAGGCAAGGCTGGCCGGAAAGACGACCAGGCCGAGCATATGCAGACTGGTGACCAGCGGGACCATTGCCGAGGTCCAGTTGCGGACGGCGGCAAGCCCGGTGACCAGATAGTACCAGGCGGCCAGCAGGCTGCCCGACGCAAGGGCACAGAGCGGGGCGACGATCCCCGCCCAGGCCGGGAATCGTGCCGATACGGATGCCGGTCGCCAGCGCCCCGCGATCAACGGCGGCCAGACGAGGCCCGCCAGCAAGAGGATCGCGCCCGTGATTTGCAACAAGGGCAGGATCCATCGGCTACAAGCGAGGGGCGTTGGCTGGAAGACATTGCCGTTCGCATCCTGGTTATCCGTCCACATTACCACCCGGCCCGCCTCGACCCTCGCGGCGAGACGATTGGTGCCGCCGATTTCCTGCCAGACGAAAGGCGCGACTTCAGCGAAATGCTCCGGCTGGCCATCCAGCCCGGTAATCTGCGGGACGACGAGATGGCCATTGCCCTCGTCTATGACGCTGACCTGATTCATCAGGTTGCGCAGCGACCAGAACGTCGTGTCCTCGCGCCGCGAAGGCAGGTAGTCGCCCGCGATCGCCCGCGCGTCCTGGCGCGCGGAGGCGATCTCCGCCGGCGTGCCGGCACCGGGCCCCGGGAAATACCGATCGGTAAACCCCTGGTAGAGCGCCTCGCGAATCAGGCTCGAACCGCCGCCCTGGCCTCGACTGTTCATCGACACGAAAAGGCCGACGCCGTCATCGAGATAAAGCAGCAGGTTGCTGTGGAACCACTGGCTGTCCCCATCATGGGCAATGATCCGGTGGCCGTTGCGGTTCCTCTCGTAGAAACCGAGCAGGAAGCGATAGGTGGCGGGGCTGACGATCGTGGCGGGCGTATCATGCATGGTCCGCGCGGTCTTCGCATCGAGAATGCGCGCGCCCTGGTAGGTACCATCCTGCAGGTGGGCGATCATGAACTTCGCCATGTCATCGCCCGACGCCGCCAGCGCGCCGGCCGGCGCGACACCGATGATCTCGGTCGGCCGGGCCGGCTCCGAGGCCAGCCCGTAGCCATTTGCCATCTGTGCCCGGAGTCGGGGCGGAAGCGGCTGCCGGAAGGTGGCATTGCGCATCCCGAGCGGGCGCAGGATATGCTGATCGACATAATCGTCAAAGCGCTGGCCAGACACCCGCTGCACGATGTAGCCGGCGAGGGTAACGCCATAGTTCGAATAGGCCGTCACTTTCCCGGGCGGATATATCCGTGCCGGCACCTGCTGGCGGACGAAACGCGCGAGATCCGGCGGCGGCCGGGTGGGATCGGCATAGAGGTCGCGTAGCGAGTCCTCGAACCCCGGCGTATGCGTCATGAGGTTGCGCATGGTGACCGGCTGCCCCCCGAACGATGGGATGCGGAAGTCGAGGTAGGCGTTTATGTCCGTGTCGAGCCCGATCTTTCCGCTCTCGACAAGCTGCATGACCGCCGTGAACGTAAAGAGCTTGGAGATCGAGCCTGGCCGGAACAGCGTCCGTTCGGGGTCGACCGGACGGCGACCGGCAACATCGGCATAGCCGTACCCCTTTTCCAGCAGGACCCGACCATCCTTCACGACGACCACCACGGCACCCGCGACATCGGCCTGATGCAGGGCATAGGGCATGAGCCCGTCGAGCCAGGACTCGAGGTCCTGTCGCGACAATGCATGGACCGCCCCCGCCATCGGGGGCAGCGACCGGATCACAGGAACCGGGTCGGCACTTACCTGGGGCGGCCCCCACATTGCAGCCAGCAGGGCCAGTAGTCTGGCTAGCCGCCTTGTCTTCCACGTCATGAACATACCCTGGTCACAAACTGGCGCTCGCGGCGCCCTTCTCGGAATGATGACGGCCGGTCGCAGATATTACGCGCCGGGTTCGTGCAGCCGGCCCGGCGCGACCTGCCCGGCCACGAGCCCAAAGCTTGCGATGTCCTCGGGCACCGGCTGGTGGTCGACCATTGCCGCTGCCAGCCGGGCCAGCGCCGGGGCAGTCTGGATGCCGTAGCCACCTTGCCCGGCCAGCCAGAAGAATCCATCGTCCCCCGGATCATAGCCCGCGACGGGCTCGCCATCGCTGACAAAGCTCCGCAGGCCTGCCCAGCGACTCCTGATCCGGCTGATCGGGATCGTCGTCGCGGTCATGATCCGGTCGACTGCAATCGCCACGTCCAGTTCCTCGGGCTGTGCGTCGGTCGGCTCGCTCGGCGTTTCGTCGCCTGGCGAGATCAGGATATTGCCCGCATCGGGCTTGAAATAGAAATGCTCCGCGCAGTCGTAGACGAGCGGCCAGTTCGCCGCCGAAATCGACGGCGGGGTATCGACCAGCGCCGCAGTCCGCCGCTTGGGCTGCAATCCGATCGGCGTAAGACCCGCCTTTGCCGCAATGTCATCCGCCCAGGCACCGGCCGCATTGATGATGACCCGGCATGAATGGGCCTGGCCGGCCGACCGCACGATCCATCCGCTTGCGGTCCGCTCGATGTGCTCGACGCGTAGGCCGCTTGCCAGGCGACCGCCGGCAGCCCGCAGGCGCCGCAGATAGCCCTGGAGCAGTGCGTGTACGTCAATGTCGGCTGCGCCGGCTTCGATCATGCCGCCCGCGATGCGGTTGGGTCGCAGCACCGGGCACCGGACGAGGACTTCCGAGGTCGATAGCGGTCGCATGACCGCGCGGACTTCCGGCAATGCGCCAAAGGCCTGCAAGTCCTGCCAGTGCTCGGCATCGGCAACGGCGAGAAATCCCCGCGGCGTGGTCAGGGCCGTGTCGCTGAAACCTTTCGGAGGTTGGCGGAAGAAGGCACCGCTCGCCCGGGACAGGGCCCGGACCGCGACCGGGCCATAGGATTCTGAGAACAGAGCAGCCGACCTGCCCGTCGAGTGGTAACCCGGCTGGCCTTCAGCCTCGACCACGAGAACGGTGTGATCAGCGGCCAGATACGAGGCCAGCGAAATTCCGGCGATGCCCGCGCCAATCACGATGATATCGTAATGGGTTTTGGATGCATCAGTCATGATCCATCTCCGCATTTTGTGAGTCTGGCATTCTGCGCTGGATCGCGACCGAAACCCGATCCTGGCCAGCGCCCTTGTGGACCACGACGCGATGCAGGGGCTCGTCGCGCCGCTGTCGCGATCCACAAGGACATGATCAGAAATTGCGAGAAAGGCTCAATCCTGTAGTACGCGGCTGGATGTACTGGAAGCCGACCGGATCGAGCGAACCGATACCGCCGGTCAGTTCGCCCCGCTTATTGGTGACATTCGTCATGTACAGGTTGGCTGACCAGTCGCTCCAGGCAAGCCGGGCATGAATATCGAGGTTGTTGTAGCCCGGATAGATCTGCCGGACCGACGTGGACCTGAAGATACCTTCGCGGCGCCCTACCCGGCTGAATTCCCCGCCGAGGAAGACATTGACGCCTTCGGCCAGGGCCAGCCGCTGCTCGGCGGCGATATTGCCCGAGAAGCGCTCACTGTAGGGTAGCAAGTCGCCCTTGGCTCCATACGCCGGGCTCGCGGCAGGAAGTTCCTCGGCAAGCTCTGCCTTGCCGTAGGATGCAAAGCCGGAAATCTTCAAGCCTGTCAGAGGATGCCATTCCGACGATAGCTCGACTCCCTTGCTGCGAGCGCGGCTTCCGTTTGAGAAGTAGCCAGACCCATTGTCGTTCAGGAGGAGCAACTGAATGTTTTTCCAGTCGATATAATAGAGCGACGCATCAAAAGTCAGCTTGCCTCCGAACAGCGAACCCTTGCTGCCCACCTCATAGTTGACGGTTCGGTCGGCATTGTAGGTAGGGGGGATGTTGAAGACCGTCGCGGTCACGTTCGGGCCTCCAGGGCGATAGCCGGACGCGATGCGTCCGTAGATCATCAGGTCGCGCGAAATCTTGAACTGTGGGGTGACAAGGAAGGTAAAAGAACTGTCGTGCGACCGCTCGAGCGGCTGAATGATCGGCGACGGCGCACCATCGAGATCAAGGGTGTCAGGGCCCGTGATCGTCTCATGATAGGATTGGTTGTTGCGACTTTCCCGGCCGCCGACCTGCACCTGGAAACGCTCGGTGACATGGAACGTGACATCGGTGAAGATCGCGAATTCCTGGTACGTCGACGGAAAGTGGTCTTCATTGACATAGGACCCTTGGAATGCTCCCGAGAATGCATTCACCGCAAACGCGCTTTGCAGCGAGTTGGTGCTTTCGTGGGTGTAGAATCCGCCGACGATCCAGTCGGCGATATTGCCGAATGACGTGGAAAGGCGCAGTTCCTCGCTGAATTTCCGGGTGATGACATCGTTGGTGATGACCGAGCCCGTGGCATTGTCGCCGTAGTCGGCCTGGGAAAGGCCGCTCAGGAGATAGCTTGCGTCGAAGGCATCCCTGAGGTGGTTGATGCTGTATCCGGTCACCGATACAAGCTGGAAACGTCCGACGACGGTTTTGCCGACCGCACTGAAGACCGTTGTCGAACGGTCGAAAGTCCCTGTGCCCCTGGCTTGGCTCTGCTCGAGGTCCCCGAGACCGAACAGGGTGTCGTCGATCGACGAACCGTAGGCCTGCGTGTGCTGGAAGAACGCGCTCAGCTTGAGTGACGTGTCGGCCCCAGGGCGCCAAAGAAGCGAACCGTGCACGCCTTCGGAATCGCGCGAATTGACGTCCTTTTGCCCGGTCAGCACATTGTCGATGTAGCCTGGCTGGTGGCGCCCGAACCCGCTGAGGCTGATCGCCACTTGGTTTGCGACCGGGAGATTGATGGCAGCGCTGCCACCATAGCCAAGCCCGTTGCTGCCGGTGATCCCGTCGATGTCCGTCTCGACGTGCCCTGAAATACCAGCCGTCGACGGGTCTTTCGTGACGAACTTCAGCAACCCGCCAAGGCTGCTCGCCCCGTAGAGTGTTCCTTGCGGGCCGCGCAGCACCTCTATGCGCTGCAGGTCGCTGGGATCGAAATCGGGGACGATTTCGCCACTCGCAAGGCTCGTGCTCGCGTTGAGCGGGACGTCGTCGATCGTAATGCCGACGGTCGGGCTCGTCGCTCCCCCGGTCGTGATCCCGCGAATGGATATGACAGGTGAGCCGTCATAGTCGTTGGGCACGACATTGAGACCGGGTACGGACTGGTAGAAGTCCTGCAGCCGAACCTTGTTGTTCTGGGTCAGCGTCGACGCTGCGAGTGCCGTGACTGGCGCCGGGACATCGAGCAGGCGCTGCTCGGTCTTTTGTGCGGTTACGATGATTTCCGGGCCGCTGTCGTGTGGAGCGGCATGCAAAATTGGCTCTGACTCATATTCCGTGCAATTCTGGTCATGCTGGCGCCATAACTCTGGCCTTGAGCAGGTCGATCTTCGCGCGCCCGTACATTTGCCGTTTTATCAACTTGAGGCGGTTGACGTTCCCTTCGACCTGTCCGCTGGACCAAGGGCTGGAAATGGCAGCGGCCACGGCATCCTTGTCGGCCTCTACGCCTGCTGCGAAGGCAGCGAGCTTGGTGCTGGCGGCCTTGGCGATCCACGGATCGAGGCGGGCCTCGTCCTTCGAGCGCATCATCGCGTGGAAACGGTCGAGAACGTCACGTGCCACGACCAGCGCGGGCACGGCCCGCTCGACCACAGCGTTGATCATCGCCGTCTGGGCCGATCCGGTGCCGCGTTCGGTCGTCATGCTACGGGCAATGGTGCGTGCGCTCATTGCGGCGCCGACGGCGTGGCCGAGTTTTTCGTCGCGCCGCCGGCGGGTGGCCCATTCGCTGACCACGCGCAGCGAACCGGCAAAGCCCGATGCCTTCAGTCGCCGCCACAGCTCTGCGCCCACCCTGCATCCGGCGCTCCATTCTGCCTCGAGTATGAGCGACCAGGCATCAAGCGAACTCTCCCGGCTACGAAAGGTATCGTGACGCTGGCCACGCAGGATTTTGCGGATGGTCTGGCGCGACACGCCGGTGGTGTGCGCCATGACCCTGATCGGCGTGCCTTGGCTGGCCAGATCCAGGATCTGCCGGTTGAGTGCCTCACGGATCTGCGCGCCGTCCCACTGCAGGCGTTCGGCACGGGTCAGGGTTGCGGGATCGACCGGCCCGGATGGCGCCAAGATCCGGCGCAAGCCAGGCATTTCCATGCGCACTGCTGCCAAAAAGGCTGCCGATGCGTTTTCGAAGAGATGCCAGCGGTCGGCGACCTGTTGCGCCTGTGGTGCCGCCTCGGTTGCCGCGGCGACATAGCCTGCGCCACGATCCCGGCAAATGGTCGCAACTTGCGGGTTCTCCTGCAGCCACGCCACGACGGTCTCGCGTTGCCGGTCGGGCAGCAGGTCGATGACCTGGCGGCGCTCCAGATCGACGATGATCGTGCCGTAGGTGTGCCCGCGCCGCCAGGCGAAGTCATCGATGCCGATGACCCGCGGGGGTGGCGCAGGTTCGGCCATCGGATCGCCATGACGCAGAACACGCAACATCGTGTCGCGCGACCACGGCACCGCCAGACGCGCCATCATCCGCGCGCCCGGTCTGCCGCCCAGCGCGACCGCCACCGCATGCAGCAGTGCCTCGCAACGCCCGACCCGCCGGCCATATCGGCGGGCGAACGCTGGTGGCAACGGTTCACTGAAGGTCGTGCGCGGGCATGGCGCATGGTTGCACCGCAAGCGCCGCACCTTGAGCCGGAGCTCAACTCTGGCACCGCTGATCGGCAAATCTGTCAGCGTGCGATCGTACGTGCTGTGGCGCGATCCCGACGGCGTGCCGCAATCCGGGCAGATCCCTTGCGATGCTGCCAGTCGACCGGACATCCGCACCATGCCCTCGACGATGGCCCTGCCTTCAACGATTAGTCCCGGTAACGACAGGCTGCTGTCCCATGCCTTTGCGACCACTGACATTCCTCCCCACTAACCATCAGCAGGAATCCAACAGTCCGCGCCCTGTCCTGTCAATTCTGCACGGAATATGAGTCAGAACCAATGTTCAACGCCGATTGACACTCTGACTGGAGATCGCCATGAAGCTGTATTACCATCCCTTGTCGGGCCATGCGCACCGTGCGCGGCTGGGCCTTTCGCTGCTGGGCATCGAGCATGATCTGGTCGAGGTCGATCTAGCGGCCAGAGAGCACAAGACCCCTGAATTCCTGGCGATGAGCCCCTTTGGCGAAATTCCGGTTCTGGTCGATGGCGAGAAGGTCATTGCCGATTCCAATGCGATCCTTGTCTATCTGGCACGCATCAGCGACGCCCCCCATTGGCTGCCCGACGACCTGCCCACCGAGGTCGAAATCCAGCGCTGGCTGTCGGTGGCGGCGGGCAAGATCGCCTATGGCGCCTGCGCCGCGCGGCTGATCACCGTTTTTGATGCGCCCTTCGTGCCGGCCGAGGTGATCGGTCGCGCACATGCAACGCTCAAGGTCGTGGAAACGACGCTGGCCTCGCGCCTGTGGCTGGCCGGCACGCCCGCGCCCAGCATCGCCGACATCGCGCTTTACAGCTACATCGCCCGCGCGCCCGAAGGGAATGTCGAGCTGACCCCCTATCCGCTGGTCCGCGCCTGGCTGGAGCGGTTGGAAGCATTGCCCGGTTTCGTTCCCTTCCAGAAGACACCGGCCGGGCTCAACGCCTGAGACCGGAGGGCGGGGCACCGCATCCCCCCTCTCGGCGGTGCCCCCCTCATTTGGAGTGCAAGGCAATGGAAAGCGATCAGACAGCACAGGAAAACTCCCCCTGGCATGCCGGTGAAATCGCGCTGCAGAACACCGTTGGCGCGGTCGCCCGGATGGACATGATGGGCCGCAAATTTCTGCGCGACCATCTGATCGAACAGCATCGCGACTTTTATGAGCAATTGCCCTTTGCCGTGTTTGGCACGGTCGATGCTGATGATATGGTCTGGGCCTCGCCCCGCGCGGGCCTTCCCGGCTTTCTGACCGCGCCCGATCCGACCCATCTGCATGTTGATGCGTGGCTCGACCCCGCCGATCCGGCCAGCGCTGGCCTTGCGCCGGGTCGCGGCGTCGCGATGATCGGCATTGAACCCTGGACGCGACGGCGCAACCGGGTCAATGGGCGCATCGAGCGCGCTGATGATGGCGGTTTCACCATCGCTGTCGAGGAGTCCTTCGGCAATTGCCCGCAATATATCCAGCGCCGCGCGCCGCAATTCACGCGCGATCCGGCGATGCCCTCTCCCGCCGCGCCCGACAGGCTGGGCGCGCTCGATGATGCGGCGCGGACGCTCATCACCATCACCGACAGCTTCTATGTGGCCAGCTATGCCGACACGGCGACCGGGCGGCGGGTGGACGTATCGCATCGCGGCGGTCGCCCCGGCTTTCTGCGCGTCGACGAGCAGGGCGTCATCACCATCCCCGATTTTGCCGGCAACCAGTTCTTCAACACGCTGGGCAACATCCATCAGACCGGCAAGGCGGGAGTGGTCTTCATCGACTGGACAAGCGGGGATCTTCTGCAGATCAGCGGCGATGCCGAAGTGGTGCTGGAGTCGCCGGAAATCGCTGCCTTTACCGGCGCCCAGCGCTTGTGGCGCCTGCGGCCTCGCGCCATTCTGCGCCGGCCAGCGGGCCTGCCGCTCACCTGGCAGTTCACCGATGATCCCTGGTCGCCCGCCCTCGCCCGAACCGGCACCTGGGCCGAAGCGCAGGCACGGCTCGACGCGTCCGGTTCTGGGGAGGGCGGGTGACCTTGCGTCGCCGCCAATTCCCGAAAATTGCCCGGCTTTCATGTAACCATCGGCCCGGTGACATCGAATGGATTGGCAACAGCGGCGCCAGCGCCGCCTTTGCCACATGATGACAGGACCATGCGATGCCCACCCCCCGCCCCATACCCGCCATGGCGATCCCGCTGATGGTGACGCAGGCATGAGCGGCGCGCTCAACCCGGCGCTGGCCTATGCCGCGGGCGCGCTCACCATCCTGTCCCCCTGCGTGCTGCCGCTGGTGCCGATCATTCTGGGCAGCGCGGCGCAAAAGCACCGCTTTGGCCCGCTCGCGCTGGCGGCGGGGCTGGTGGTCTCCTTTACCGCCACGGGCTTTGTCGTGGCCACCGCCGGGCAGGCGCTGGGCATCGACAGCGATCTGGTCAGGCTGGCGGGCGCAGCATTGCTGATCCTCATCGGCCTTGCGCTGCTCGTCCCCTTTTTCCAGCGCATGGCCGAGCATATTGCCGCTCCGCTCGCCACTTGGGCGGGCCAGCGGCAGGCCGGGCTGGAGCGCCATGGCCTTGCCGGGCAAGCCGCGATCGGCATGCTGTTGGGGCTGGTGTGGAGCCCCTGCGTGGGCCCGACGCTGGGCGCGGCGACGGTCCTGGCCTCCCAAGGGCAGGATCTGACCGAGGTCGCGGTCGTGATGGCCGCCTTCGGCCTTGGCATTGCCAGCGTGCTGTTGGTGCTTGCCTTTGCCACACGCAGCCTCATCGCCGCGTGGCGGGGCCGGCTGCTGAGCGCGGGCACGGGCGGCAAGAAAGCGCTCGGCGCGCTCATCATCATGGTCGGCCTGCTGATCGTGACCGGCGCCGACCACATGATCGAAGACGCGGTGCTCAGCGCCTCGCCCGACTGGCTGACCAATCTGACGACCTCGCTCTGACGATACCGACCTTTCGCTTCCCGCACCGGCCATGTAACACTCTGGCAGACTTGTTTTTTCCTGCGACAGGTTGCGGCGCGTCCAGTCCGGTGCCGTTACGTCCATAAATTGTACCAAGTTGCGAATCGTCTGGCATCCACGCGACAAAACGGCACAATAGGCCGCCTAGATGACCCAATCCGCTGTCGACCAGATTCTCGCTGCCCTGTGGGTTGACGTGAAGGAATTCGCGGTGTGCGAATTTGTGGCCGGCTCCGCGATCAAGATCCACCCGCTCGACGAGATCGAGGTCCATTTCGTGCTCTCTGGCACCCTGTTTTTGGCGCTCGACGGTGAGGACATCCTGGAGCTGCCGAAGGGCGGCGTTGCGCTTGTCCCTCCAGGCGTGGGCCAGACGATGGCGGGATCGGCGGCGGCGGCGCATGTTTTCGCCCCTGCCGAAACCTGTCGCCGGCGCAGCGACGGCTTGCTCCATTATGACGCGACGATGGGCGAGACGGGCAGCGTTCTGGTCGCCTGCGGCCAGATCAAGGCCGATATCGCCGGCTCTTTCGGTCCTTTCGACGGGCTGCGCCACGCGATCTGCTCCGAGCTGGGCGATGTGCCGCTGGTGCGCCGCGCCTTTGAAACGATGCTGGAAGAGACCGATACACCCGTCCTTGGCAGCCGCGGGCTGGTGGGGGCGCTGATGAAGAGCTGCCTCATTCTGGCGCTGCGCCGCCATGCGCAGAAACATGGCTCGCGCCAGACGCTTCCCGGCCTGTTTGACCACCCCTCGCTTGCCCGGGCGGTGGCCGGGGTGATCGATGATCCCGCCGCAACGCACACGCTCAACCAACTGGCGCGCACCGCGGGCATGAGCCGGTCAAAATTCGCCAAAGTCTTTGCCGAGACGATGGCCGCCACACCCATGGAATTTGTCGCACGCACCCGGCTCGATCAGGCCCGCAACCTGCTCATCTCGACCGACTTGCCGGTTTCGACCATCGCCACACGGGTGGGGTTTGGCAGCCGCAGCCATTTCAGCCGCGCCTTTCGTGACCGGTTCGGGCTGGACCCCAGCAGCATGCGCAAAAGCGGCGTGACAGGAGATCCGCAATGAACGGACAGGCCGAGGAGGCATGGGGCCGGCTGATGGCCGCCGCGCAGACCGGTCATGCCAGCGCTTATCGGCAGCTTCTCGATGCGCTGCGCCATTGGCTGACGCGATTTTACGCGCGCCGCCTGCCGCCATCTTTCGTCGAGGATGCGGTGCAGGACACGCTCATCGCCATTCACGAAAAGCGGCATACCTATGACCCGGGCCGCCCGTTCAAACCATGGCTGATCGCCGTTGCCCGCTACAAATGGATCGACCGGCTGCGGGCGATGGGGCGCACGGCGACCGAGGAACTGCCCGAGGAGATCGCAGTGGGCGATCATGAGAGCAGCGTGACCAGCGCCGTCGTGCTCACGCAATTGCTGGGCGACCTCAAACCGGCGCAGGCGCAGGCCATCCGCCTTGTCAAGATCGAGGGTTTTTCGATCGAGGAAGCCTCGGCGCGGACCGGCCAGTCCGGCGCGCTCATCAAGGTCAACATCCATCGCGGGCTGGCACGGCTGGCGGCAATGGTGCAGCAGCGCGGCGACGAGGAATAGGGGCAGAACCATGCCGGGGCAGGACTCTAAAAAACCGCTCACCGGCATCAGCCGATGAGCGGTTCGCGACCCGACCTGCCTGCAGCATTGGGGGAGAGCAGGATCGGGGCTGGCCGGCGTCGGGCTCAGCCCTTGGGGGTGAGGCTGCCGCCCTGCGCCTTGCAGGCCTTGGCCGAAATTTCCTTGAAACCCTGTCCCTTGCAGTCATTCTGGCCCTTGCAGTCGTGGGTGCCCGACTTGCAGTCCGAGGTGCCCTTGCACGAGTTGACGCCGTAGCAAGGCACCGCCTTGGCGCCGGCGGCATGGGCAGGGGCGGTCATCGCAATACCCGAAAGAGCGAGCATGGCAGCGGCAGAGGCGATGGCGGCGCCGGTCTTGAAGGTCTTCATGGGGTAGCTCCTGAACTTGAGGTGAGGTTCGTGCCAACTGGCATCAGGCATTACGCCCCCTTCTGGCCTCGGGTTACAGCCGGAGAAAAAATCTCGTTCAAATTTTCTTCTGTAACCGCAGCGCCTGCTCGAACGGACCCATGGCCGTGGTCCGACTCTCTCAGCCTCCCGGATCACCTTGCGGCGGCCGCCCCATCGGGACGATCCGCCGCATGTGAGGCTGACTAAAGGAGACTGCCATCATGACGACCCGTTCCGCCACCACCGCCGTCAGTGCCCTGCTGCTCGCTTCGCTGGCCGCCGGTGCCACCGCTGCCCACGCACAGGCCACCAAGCCCATGGAAAAATGCTATGGCGTTGCCAAGGCCGGCAAGAATGACTGCAAGGCCGGCGCCGGCACCACCTGCGCGGGCACGTCAAAGGTCGACTATCAGAAGGATGCCTGGAAGCTGGTTCCGGCCGGCACCTGCGCCAGGATCAAGACGCCCAAGGGTAATGGTTCGCTGACCCCGGCCTGACCCAACGTCTCGAGGACCGCCATCATGACCATGACCGCAGGCCTGGGCTTCAAGCTCGAGCATCTTGATGAGGCGCTGACCGCGCGAAACCCGGGCCTGTGGTTCGAAGTTCACGCCGAGAACTACATGGTCGATGGCGGCCCGCGCCTGCGGGCGCTGCTGGCTCTGGCCGGGCGTTTCCCCATTTCGCTGCACGGCGTAGGGCTTTCGCTCGCCTCGGTCGAGCCGCCCTCGCCCGACCATCTGCGCCGTTTGCGCCAGTTGACCGACCGGGTGGAGCCTGCCGCCGTTTCCGACCATCTGGCCTGGCAGAAGTGGGAAGGCGCGCATCACAGCGATTTCCTGCCCTTCCCCCGCACGCGTGAGGCGCTGGCCATCACGGCGGACAATGTCATGCGGGTGCAGGATGCGCTGGGGCGGACCATCATGGTCGAAAACCCCTCGCTTTATGTCGACCTGCCCGGCCATGAGCTGGATGAGGCGGGTTTTCTGGCCGAACTGGCAGGGCGAACCGGCTGCGGCCTGCTGGTCGATGTGAACAACATCTATGTCAGCGCGGCCAATCTCAAATGTTCCGCCGAGGCGCGGGTGGATGCCATTCCCGCTGGAATCGTGGGCGAAATCCACCTGGCCGGGCACCGGCCCGACCCCGATCCCGACAGCGACCTGTTGATCGACAGCCATGATGCGCCCGTATCCGACCCTGTCTGGCAGCTTTACCAGCGCCTGATCGACCGGATCGGCCCGCGCCCCACGCTGATCGAGCGGGACGATGACATTCCGCCCTTCACCCAGCTTATGGCGGAGCGCGACCGCGCCCACCGGCTGATGGCAGAACGGGCGCAGCTCCATGTCTGAGGCGCAAGCTTTTCAACAGGCCTTTGGCGCCATGCTGGCCGCGCCCGGGCTCATCGCCGACCCGGCGCTGCGCCGCGCGCTGATGGTCCACCGCAACACCGCCGCCAAGGCTGCGCGCGACGCGCTCTTTGCCAATTTTCCCGTCACCGCAGCACTGGTGGGTGAGGAGGCCTTTGCCGCCTGCGCCTCGACCCATGTCGAGGCGGCGCCCCCGCGTGAGGCGCGCCTGTGCTTTTATGGCGATGATTTCGCCGATTTTGTCGCCCGCTGGCCCGCCTTTGCCGAGGTGCCCTATCTGGGCGAGGTTGCCAGGGTGGAATGGCAGGTAATCGAGGCGCTCTTTGCCGCCGACGCCCCCACGCTCGACCCGGACACACTGGTCAATGGCATCGATCCGGAGGCGCCGCTTGCCTGGCATCCGGCCACGCGCATTCTGGAAAGCGCCACGCCGACCGGCAGCCTGTGGCTGGCCCATCAAAGCGAAGCCGCTCAGGACGCGCTCGACACCATCGTGTGGGAACCGCAATGCGTGCTCATCACCCGCCCGGCCGATGCGGTGGAACTGCGCGTGATCGACGCTGCCACCCAAGCCTTTCTCTCCGGCACATCGCTGGTCGATGCCGCTGCCCGCGCCGCTGGCGAAGGCGGGGATGTCGCCGGAATTTTCGCCTCACTTCTTGCGGCAGGAGCCTTTGCCGCGCAGCATCTCGAAGGGGAATTGCCATGAACATCTATGCCCGCACCGTGGCCCGGCTCGACAGCCTGCCCGGCTCGGCTCTTCTGCTCGTCGCGCGCCTGGGTGTGGCTGGGATCTTCTTCATGTCGGGCCGCACCAAGGTCGATGGCATTCTGCACATCACCGACAGCACCTATTCGCTGTTCGAGACCGACTACAGGATCCCGCTGATCCCGCCCCATATCGCCGCGCATCTGGCCACCTATCAGGAGCATCTCTTTCCGATCCTGCTGGTGCTGGGCCTGTTCAACCGGGTGGCGGCGCTGGGCCTGCTGGGCATGACCACGGTGATCGAGGTCTTCGTCTATCCCGACGCCTGGCCCACCCATCTGAGCTGGGCGGGCCTGCTGCTGCCCATCATCTTCCGTGGCGGTGGCAAATTCTCGCTCGACCATCTGCTGGGGCTGGACCCGGCACGCGGCGAGCCGGGCAAGGATTACGCCGCCTGAATCACAAACAATGGCCGTGCACCGGACTGTTACAGCCCGGTGCACGGCTTTATACCTTTGTTATCGGCTGGTTATGCTGCGACGAAGCGCGGCCAGCGGCGCCTTGTCATCAAAGACCACCTGACCGCCGGCATTCAGCCCCACCCCAAGCTGGCGGAAGAGATCACCAAGATCGGGCGCGACGCGGCGTTCGGCAAAGGCGGCGTAGAGATGTTGCAACGATGTCGTGCCCGCCGCCGCATCGCCCACCGCCATCAGTCTTTCGGGTGGCCAGTCTGCCCTGTTGCCGCCGCTCTCGCGATTGATGCGGCGCAAGGCGTCACGCAGCGATGAACGGCCCGACGTGTCGCGGTAGATCGCCACCTCCGCCATCAGCCAGAAGATCGCGCCGCCCCAGTAAAGGCGGCCCCATGCCTGCGTGCCATCCATACCGCCCTCATCGGCGCCGGGCACGCCCCGTGGCATGCCGAGGATCGACTCGCGCCACAGTTCGTCAGGCGTCAACTGCCCGATCATCGCACGGGCGACCGGCTCGACATAGGTGGCATTGCCTTCCTGCAGCCAGAGCGCGCGGCGGGGCAGATCGGGCAGCGCGGTATGCACCATCTCATGCACCAGCACCCAATCGCGATGAAAAGCGGCTTCATCGGCATCGACGCCGACATGGATGCGCGTGGCCGAGCCGGCATAGCCAAAGGTCGTGGCATGGCCGACGCGGTCGCCGGGCCCGGCGATGACGAGGAGGCCATAGTCGCTGACCGGATAGTGCCCGAAATAGGCGGTCAGCGCGGCAGCGGCGGTCTGCACCCAACGCAAAACCCGGGCCCTGTCGAGCCCGGGCGCGCCATCGGCGAACACCACCCTGATCCGGCTTTCGCCCAGGGCCAGCACCTCAGCCGGTTGCTGGCGCAAGGCGCCGTACATATCCTCGGGATTGTCATAGGCCAGCGCTGCCAGCGCCACGCCCAGCGGGGCGGCGTCAACCGCCGCCCCGCCCAGCCCCAGAACCACCGCGCGCCGGTCAAGACGCATGATCAGCGCAGCGGCGTTGCGGCAAAATCGCGAAGCTGCGCGGGATCGGTGATACCCACGATGCGGCCAACCTCGCGGTTGCCCTTATAGGCAATCAGCGTGCTCTGCTGGTGGATGCCCAGCACCTTCTTCTCGGCGGTCTGATGGTCATAATCGAGGCGCAGGATGATGAGGTTCTTGTATGCCGGGTCTGCCGCCAGTTTCTCGATGGTGGGGGCCTGCGCGCGGCAGGTCGGGCACCAGGGCGCAAAGGCATCGATCAGCACCGGCTTGCCCGCTGCCTGTGCCGCTTTCAGCGCGGCAAGGCTGAAGGGCTGAACGGGCTGGGCATGCAGCGGCACGGCGACAAGAGTGAGCGCGGCAAGCGAAAGGAAACGGGCAATGGACATGGATCTGCTTTCTGCTGGTGGAAACCTCATGGCCTTATTCGCGCGTCGGGGCCCGAAGGTTACGCCGGGTCAGGATTGTACGGCGGCCAGAATGGGCCCGCCCCGCCCCGCCTGCAGGAACACCGCATTGCGCATGCCGGCGGGCGCATGGGGCAGGGCAAAGCTGGTGGCCGGGCCGCTCCAATGGCCGATCCTGCTCAATTGGGTGACGATGTTGCGATGGGGCAGTGTGCGCCCGCCATTTTCACCTGCGCCGATCGCGACCTGTATCGTGCGCGGGTCATAGGTGGCCACCCAGAGGTCGGCGCCTTGCGTCTGCGCCGGGCCTGCCGCGATGATGGCCCTGCCATCCTTCACGGCCAGCGCAGGGCCCACGGACTTCGCCGCCCTGATGGCGGCATCGAGCTGGGCGCGGTCGCTGCCCACGATCGTCGTGCGGCCATTGATCCAGACCTGCGGCGTAGCGACATTGTCTTGCCGGTTGAAACGCGCATAATCCCATTGGCGCTGGGTGAACTGCGCCTTGGCGAAGCTGTCGCGCCAGCCCAGATAATCCCAATAGGTAACGGCAAACGACAAGGCGATGACATCGCTCCGGTCGGCCAGCCCATTGAGGTTGGCCTCTGCCGGCGGGCAGCTGGAACAACCCTGGCTTTGAAACAGCTCGACCACGACCGGCGGTCCGTTATGGATGGGCATGGGCTGGGCGCCACCGCGTGCGCCCGCAACGGCAGCAAGAGCGCCAACGCCCAGGGTCAGCCCGAAGAGGATGGAAATGGGTAAACGCATGGCACGCTCCGCAGCCGGACAGGGATGCCCATGCATGCGTCCGCGCGGTGACTTTGGTTACAGAGGGATGGCGGGGCGGAGGAATATCACCCGGCCTGTAACCTTATGGCCGCCAAACGCGAAAAGAGTCATGCGCCGGGCGGTGCCCTTCCCCCCTCGGCCTCGCCCGGCAAGCATCAGGGAGCAGATCCGTGTCGCATGAGACCATCACACCCTTTCACGGCTTCGGTCTGGGTTTGCGCATTCCGCATTTCCAGAATTACCTGAACGAAGACGTGCCGGTCGATTTCCTCGAGATCATCTCGGAAAATTTCATGGTGGCTGGTGGTCGCCCGCTTTACGTGCTCGATCAGCTGCGTGAACGCTGGCCGGTTGCCATGCATGGCGTGTCCATGTCGATCGGTTCGGCCGATGGCGTGCGCGCGGATTATCTGGAACGACTGAAGGCTCTGGCCCAAAAGGTCGATCCACTGTGGATTTCGGACCACCTGAGCTGGTCGCGCATCGAGCATGTGAATTCGCACGACCTGCTGCCACTGCCCTTCACCGAGGAAGCGCTCGATGCCGTCTGCGCCAACATCGCGCATGTGCAGGACGTGCTGGAACGGCCACTGGTGCTGGAAAATCCCTCGACCTATCTCACCTTTGCCGATGACCAGATGACCGAATGGGCCTTTCTGACCGAAATGACCCGGCGCACGGGGTGCTATCTGCTGCTCGATGTGAACAACATCTATGTCAGCGGCACCAACAACGGCTTTGACCCTTACGACTATCTTGCCGGTGTGCCTGCCGACCGGGTGCGGCAGGTGCATCTGGCCGGGCACAGCCAGGGCCGCCACCGGCTGATCGATACGCATGACCAGCCCGTGCCCGACCCCGTCTGGGACCTGTTCGCGCGCATCTATCCCCGGCTCGGCCCTGTTGCCGCAATGATCGAACGCGACGACAGGATCCCCCCGCTGGAGGATCTGCTGGCCGAACTCGATACGGCGCGCGCCATCGCCGCTCGCGTGGCGGAGGCGGTATGAACCTGCGCGATCTGCAAAGCGGCTTCATTCATTATCTGCTCGATGAACCCAGCACCGTGCCGCAAGCAGTGCATGGCGAGGCAGAGGCCGGTTTGGCCGTCTATCACAATGCCTATCGCAGCCAGCTGGTGGATTGCCTGAAGGACAGTTACGAGCGGCTGTGGGCATGGCTGGGCGATGATGGCTTCGAAGCTGCCGCGCGCCACCATATCGCGCTCAATCCGCCTCATAGCTGGACTTTGGGCGATTACGGGCACGGCTTTGCCGCGACAATCGCAACGCTCTATCCGGATGACCCCGAGGTGACTGAAATCGCTGCGCTCGACTGGGCCTTGCGCCGCGCCTTTGACGGGCCCGATGCTGCCGCTTTCGACCTTTCCCGGTTGGCGCAGGTGGATTGGGACGAGGCCGTGATCACCTTCGTGCCCACGCTGGACCTGCTACCCGTCAAGACCAATTGCGGAGCGATCTGGAATGCGATTGCCGCAGGCCAGGATGTGCCCGGCGCCGCCATGCTGCCCGCACCGGGCTGGGTGCGCGTCTGGCGGGTCGCGTTGCAGCCGCATTTCACCACCATCGAGCAGGCCGAGGTCGATGCCATCAGGCTCGCCGCATCGGGCCTGAGCTTTGCCCGCCTGTGCGACCGCCTTGCCCAGGACATGGGCATGGACAGCGCGGTGGAGGCAGCGGGGCGCTATCTCGCCTCCTGGGTGCAGGACGGGCTGATCGCCGATATCCGCTGAGGAAGCGCAAGGAGCCTCAGCCGATGCCCTTGGCGAAATGCTCCCTGGCTGCTTCCAGAAAGGCCCGCAGGTTCGGTGAACTTCGTCTGCTGCCCTGAAAGACGAGGTTCACCGGCACCGGCGGCGGCTCCAGATCAACCAGCAGGCGCTGAAGCTTCCCGGTGGCGACCTCCTGCGCCACCTGATAGGACAGCGTTCGCGCAATCCCCAGCCCCGCGCAGGCGGCCGCAACGGCGGCATCGGCGCTGTTGACCATGAGCCGCGGCGCGATGCGGATGGCGGGCTTGCCATGCGCACCAAAACGCCATTCACCATTTCCCGCGGATATCTGGTCGAACGAGATCAGCCGATGGTCATGAAGCTCGGCTGCCGATTGTGGCTCGCCATGCCGGGCCAGATAATCGGGGCTGGCAGTCAGGACGCGGCGCACCTCGCCAACGCGCAGGGCGTGCAGGGTTATGACGTCGTTGACAGCGATGGTGGAGTTTCATCCATATTTTGAGAAGGATCGGACAAGGAAAGCGTCGATGGCATACCCTGAGAGCTGCCATAGCATTCATTTCATATAGTATCTCTTTGTATTAAATATCTGATTTAAAATTGTTAAAATATAACATTGACTTCCCGCTTGCACTTTTGGGGCAGATCGTCGCAAAAGCGACGTTGCTCAAAGACGGTTATGACAACGATGACTGTTTTTGAGCAAGACGATAACATCCAGGATGCCTGCCCAGCGATGGGCGCCCCATATTTTGCTGCGGAGTTTTTCCGGCCATGCGCCATTGCCTCTCCTCCTCGCCCCTGACAGGCCTGCTTGCACTGAGCCTGGCGCTGACCGCGCAAACCGTCGCCGCGCAGCCCTCTGCCCCGACTCCGGCGCAGGCTCACCCCAACCTGTGGCCCAGCGCCCATTCCACGGGTCTTGTCGAACCGGCCACCGAACAGAAGATCACCGCGCTGATGGCGCGCATGACACTGGCCGAAAAGGTCGGGCAGATGATTCAGGCCGACATCGGCTCGATCACACCGGAGGATCTGCGCCACTATCCGCTCGGCTCGAT
This sequence comes from Sphingomonadales bacterium, assembly GCA_028871475.1. Classification (GTDB taxonomy): domain Bacteria; phylum Pseudomonadota; class Alphaproteobacteria; order Sphingomonadales; family Sphingomonadaceae; genus Novosphingobium. The sequence continues at coordinate 38,021 of JAGWMZ010000021.1, forward strand.
TCTGGCCGGGGGCAGCTCGCCGCCGCTGGGCGCGCCCGATCGTTCGCCCGCCGCGCCATGGATCGCCACCGCCCGCGCCTTTGATACGGTGGCGCAGGAAAAGCGCACCGGCCACACGCCCATTCCGCTGATCATCGGCATCGATGCCGTGCATGGGAACAACAATGTGGTGGGCGCCACGCTGTTCCCGCATAATTCGGCGCTGGGCGCGATGCATGACCCTGCCCTGATCCGCCGGATCGGCCGCGTCACGGCCGAGGAAACCGCCGCCATCGGTTTCAACTGGGCATTCGGCCCGACACTGGCCGTGCCGCAGGACATCCGCTGGGGCCGCGCTTATGAAGGCTATGGCCAGACGCCCGGTCTGGTCGCCTCCTACGCCGGCGAAATGGTCAGGGGCCTGCAAGGCGACGGCACCATCCAGCATGGCAATGTCGCGGCATCGGTGAAGCATTTCCTCGGCGATGGCGGCACCAGGGATGGCGTGGACCAGGGCGACACGCTGGCCAGCGAGGCCGATCTCATCCGCATCCATCTGGCCGGTTACCCCCCCGCCATCGAGGCCGGAACGATGACGGTGATGGCCAGCTTCAATTCGTGGCAGGGCGTCAAAACCCATGGCAACAAGAGCCTGCTGACCGATGTGCTGAAAGGACGGCTCGGTTTTCAGGGCTTTGTCGTGGGTGACTGGAACGGCCATGGTCAGGTCGCGGGTTGCACGCCCGAGGATTGCGCCCAGACCTTCAATGCCGGGCTCGACATGGCCATGGCGCCCGACAGCTGGAAGGGGCTGTTCGACAACACCGTCGCGGAGGTGAAGGCGGGCAAGATTGCCATGGCGCGGGTGGATGACGCCGTGCGGCGCATTTTGCGCGTGAAGTTCAAGCTGGGGCTGTTCGATCCGGCGCGCCCCTATGCCGACCACCCTGAAACGCTGGGTTCGTCCGAACATCGCGCCGTGGCCCGCGCGGCGGTGCGCGAATCGCTGGTGCTGCTCAAGAACGAGGGCGTATTGCCGATCAAATCCAGCGCCTATGTGCTGGTCGCGGGCGATGCTGCCGATGACATTGGCCGTCAGGCTGGCGGATGGACGCTGAGCTGGCAGGGCGATGGCAACACGCGCAAGGATTTTCCCGGCGCGACCTCGATCTGGGACGGCATCAAGGCGGCGGTGACGGCGGGGGGCGGCACGGCGCAGCTCTCGCCCGACGGCAGCTTTACGCAAAAGCCCGATGTGGCGATCGTCGTCTTTGGCGAAAAGCCCTATGCCGAGATGCGTGGCGACATCCACACGCTGGAATTCCAGCCCGGTGACAAGCAAGCCCTCGCCCTGCTCAGGAAGCTCAAGGCGCAGGGCATTCCCACCGTCAGCGTGTTTCTCTCGGGCCGCCCCCTCTGGGTGAACCCGGAAATCAACCAGTCGGACGCCTTTGTCGCTGCATGGTTCCCAGGCTCGGAGGGCGAAGGCGTGGCTGATGTGCTGATCGGCGGCAAGACTGACTTCCATGGCCGCCTGTCCTTTGCCTGGCCGAACAGCGCCACGCAGTTCACCCTGGCAACCGGCAAGGACAAGCCTCTGTTTCCGCTCAATTATGGCCTGAGCTATGCGCAGAGCGGCCATGTCGGTCTGTTGGAGGAAGTCGCCGGCATCGATGCCTCGCAATTCAACACCGACACCTATTTCGCGCGCGGCAAGGTGCCCGCGCCATTCCGTCTGACGCTGGATCAGGGCGTCACCCTGCGCCCGGTCGACAGCGCCACCACGCAGGAAGGCGCCATGGCGCTGAGTTGGGCCGCGAAAGCCACCGCCGCCATCACCGGCCCGTCGATCAACCTTGAGCGCGAAACCAATGGCGATCTGAACCTTCAGATCACCTATCGCCTGACGCAGGCCACGCCGCTGACCTTGACCATGGGCGATGCCGCCGTACCCTTGCAGCGCGTGCTGAAGGCCGATGGGCAGTGGCATGATCTGCGCGTTCCGCTCAAATGCTTCCGTGATCGTGGCGCGGCGATGGGCGCCCTCACCCGTCCCTTTGCGCTGAGCGGCGAGGCGGGCGCCGCCATCACCCTGTCCGACCTGCATCTGGCAACCGATACGACCGGGACCGTCTGCCCCTGACACAATTGCTTCACGTGGAACATTTATTCCATTGTGACGACATCAACCGAAAGCCCCTCTCCCACGCTCCAATCCAGGCGGTTGAAGCTGGGGGGGGTGGCGCGAAGCCGTTCGGACAGGGTTCCCGCGCCTATGATGCGGATCGTGCGGCCCCCCGCCTCAATCTGAAGGTCAAAGGGATCATGCACATGGCCGGACAACACGCCATGCGCCCCCGCCTCGGCAAGCCGCGCCAGTGCCGCACGCCCCCCGCGCGTGGAGCCAGAACCATGCGTATCGGCATCGACCAGTGGATGGTGACAGGCCACCAGCCGGAGTCCGGCATCCCTGGCCGCGCCAAGCTCCTGCAGCGCCTGCGTCAGCGCGGGAGGTCGCACGCAACCCTTTGACCAATTCAGCCGCCATTGTGCCGGCACGATGGTGGAGAGCGAAATCACCGCGACGCCCGGCACATCCACATCGCGCTGCACCCTGGCCCGCGCGGCATGAAAACGGTCAAACGGACGGTGCAGACGGCGCAGCATCTCCCAATAATAGGGCATGTCGTGATTGCCCGGCTCCACGCTGACCGGCGCGCAAAGCGAGGAGAGCCATCGCTCGGCCGCGTCAAACTCGCGCACCGTGCCGCGCATGGTCAGATCGCCGGTGCAGATCACCGCATCGGGGCGCTCTGCCTCGACCTTGCGGGCGAACCAGTCAAGCGCGGCGCTGTCCTGCGCGCCAAAATGAATATCGCTGATATGGAATAAGGTGGGCATGGGCAGACCCTACCCCCCTCGCCCGCGCGGCGCTAGATGCGGCGCGACAGGATCAGCCAGGCGGCAAAAGCATTGGCGACCGTGTAAAGCCCATAGCCCCAGACCCAGCCCGCCGATCCCTCGGCGGTCATCAACATGCAGGCCAGCAACATCAGGAATTCGACCAGCAGGCTGAAATTGCCGCCCATCTGATGCGCATACCATGGCATGCGCATCAGCATGGGGTGCCCACTGCCGCGTACCGCGCCATGCAGCGCGAAATTGCCGACACCCAGAATGAACATGACAATCAGCGCCATGGATCTTTCTCCTCCATGGCGCCGACCAGCTTCATCAGACCAGCAGGCCTTCCTCGGCGATCTTCTTCTGCCAGACCAGCGGGGCCAGCTTGTGGACATTGCTGCCCTCGGAATCGACCGCGACCGTCACCGGCATGTCCTCGACGGTGAATTCATAGATCGCTTCCATGCCAAGATCGGCAAAGCCCACGACCTTCGAGGCCTTGATGGCGCGCGACACCAGATAGGCAGCGCCACCCACCGCCATCAGATAGGCACTCTTGTGATTGGCGATGGACTGGGTGGCGGCGGGGCCACGCTCGGCCTTGCCGACGCAGGCCAGCAGGCCAAGGTCGAGCATCGTGTCCATGAACTTGTCCATGCGGGTGGCGGTGGTGGGGCCGGCAGGGCCGACCACCTCGTCACGCACCGGGTCGACCGGGCCGACGTAATAGATCACGCGGCCCTTGAAATCGACGGGCAGTTCCTCGCCCTTGGCCAGCATGTCGGCGATGCGCTTGTGCGCGGCATCGCGGCCGGTCAGCATCTTGCCATTGAGCAGCAGGCGGTCACCCTGCTTCCAGCTCTGCACCTCTTCCGGCGTCAGCGTGTCGAGATTCACGCGCTTCGAAGCGGCGTCGGGCGCCCAATTGACCTTGGGCCATTCGTCCAGCTTGGGCGTTTCGAGGAACGAAGGCCCGCTGCCATCCAGCGTGAAATGCGCGTGGCGCGTGGCGGCACAGTTGGGGATCATCGCCACCGGCTTGCCTGCCGCGTGGCAGGGCGCATCCATGATTTTCACGTCCAGAATGGTGGCAAGGCCGCCCAGCCCCTGCGCGCCGATGCCCAGCGCGTTCACCTTGTCGAAAATCTCGATACGCAGCGCTTCCAGATCGTTCTGCGGACCACGGGCCTTCAACTGGCCCATGTCGATCTGTTCCATCAGCGCCTTCTTGGCCAGCAGCACGCAATGTTCCGCCGTGCCGCCGATGCCGATGCCCAGCATGCCGGGCGGGCACCAGCCGGCACCCATCTGCGGCAGCATTTCCAGCACCCAGTCGACGATCGAATCGCTGGGATTCATCATCTTGAACTTGGACTTGTTCTCGCTGCCGCCGCCCTTGGCCGCCACATCGACATGGAGCTTGCTGCCCGGCACCATGTCGACATGCAGCACGCAAGGGGTGTTGTCGCGGGTGTTGCGGCGGGTGAAGGCGGGGTCGGCCAGCACGCTGGCGCGCAGCTTGTTCTCGGGGTTGAGATAGGCGCGGCGCACACCTTCATCCACCACGTCCTGCAAGGACTTGTCCGATTCCAGACGGCAGTTCTGGCCCCATTGGATGAAGACGTTGACGATGCCGGTGTCCTGGCACAGCGGGCGATGGCCTTCGGCGCACATGCGGCTGTTGGTCAGGATCTGGGCGATGACGTCCTTGGCGGCCGGGCCCTGTTCGGCTTCATAGGCCTCACCCAGCGCGCGGATGTAATCCATCGGGTGGTAATAGCTGATGTATTGCAGCGCGTCGGCCACGCTCTCGATCAGATCGTCCTCGCGAATGGTCACCATATCGGCCATGCTATGCACATCCCTTTGCCATTGGCGCGCTGCGCCGCGCGCTGAATTTGGTCACGCGCGCGGGGGCCGCGGCGTTGATACTGTCCCTGTTGCCGCCCCATAGGCGCCTTTGCGCCGCGAAGCCAAGGGCAAACACCGCGCCAAGGACCAAAGTGGGGCCCGAAAATGCGCGCTAAACCCCTTGGCTTTGGCGCCTGCCTTGGCCTAATAGCGCGCGCAAGGCCAGTTGCGGATTGTCGCAAGGGGCCGTCCACATCACAGGCATTGCATTACTGTGTTAGTTATGCAATACAGGCCCGGGGAAACGCTGATGACCACCACGCAATACACCACCGCCGTTGCCGCCGTGTCGGGTGCCGCTCAGGGCTCGGCCCGCCGCGCGATGATCGACAGCCAGCTGCGCACCAGCGGGGTGAACGAACCCTATGTGCTGGCCGCCATGGCGCGCGTGGCGCGTGAGGATTTCGTGCCGGCCGCCTCGCGCGATGCCGCCTATATCGACCGTTCGCTGCCGCTGGGCAATGGCCGCTTCCTGCCCGCGCCGCTGGTGCATGGCAAGATGGTGCAACTGGCTGCGCCGACCGAGGATGACAAGGCGCTGATCGTCAGCAACGGCAGCAACTATCTGGCCGAAGTGCTGCGCCCGCTGGTGGGCAGCCTGCAGGTGGTTGATGCCGCCGAGATCGACACCGGCATGACCATGGCCCCCTATTCGCTGATCATCATCGACGGCGCGATCGAGGAGCTGCCCGAAGAGCTCAACAATGCGCTGGCCGCCGATGGCCGCATCGTCGCGGGTCTGGTCAACAAGACCGTGACGCGCCTGGTCGTGGGCAGCCGCGTGGCTGAAACCGTGGTCTTTGCCCCGGTGGGTGAAATCGCCATTCCGGCGCTGGCGGAATTCGCCGCGCCCAAACGCTGGAGTTTCTGAGTGACGGGAAGAGAGCGCAAACAACGTTTGTTGGCTGGTTTACTGCTGACAGGCGCTCTCTTCCCGCCCTTGCCGGCGTCGGCAGATGATTTGCGCAGCGCGCTGGCCGCTGCCTACAACACCAACCCCACATTGCAGGCCCAGCGCGCCCAGCAGCGCGCCACTGATGAGGGCGTCCCCCTCGCCCGCGCCAATGGGCTGCCCAGCCTGACCGCTTCGGCCAGCGAAACCGAATTTGTGAAACAGAACCCCCTGTCGGGCAGCGAACTGCCGCGCATGCTGGGGGCCAATGCCACGCTGACGGTGCCGGTCTATTCGGGAGGCGGCGTGCGCAATGCCATCCATGCCGCAGAAACCCGCGTGCAGGCCGGCAAGGATGATCTGCGGGCCACCGAGGGCAATGTCTTTGCCCAGGCCGTGGCGGCCTATCTCGATGTGATGCGCACCGAGGCGATCGTACGGCTGAACAAGGCACAGGTCGATACGTTGAAATTCGACCTGTCGATGACCTCGGACCGTTTCCAGATCGGTGACCTGACTCGCACCGATGTGGCCCAGTCACAAAGCCGTCTGGCCGTGGCGCAGGGCAATCTGCGCACTGCCGAAGCCAATCTGGTGAGCGCGCGCGAAACCTACATCCAGATCATCGGCAAGCCACCGGAGAATCTGGCCTCCCCTCCTCCGCTGACGGGCCTTCCCGCCAGTGTCGAGGATGCGGTGGGCATTGCTCTCGACAACAGCCCCGACCTGTCGGGCGCGCGGCAAAGGGCCAAGGCGGCGGGCTATGACGTTTCCAGCGCGCGGGCCTCGCGCCTGCCCAAGGTCAGCCTGTTTGCCGATGGCAATTACACCAACTATCTGGGCTCGCTCTCCTTCAGCAATCTGGCGATCGACGGCATTCCCCAGCATTACACTGCCGCTGATGTCGGCGTGCGCGCCACCATTCCGCTCTATCAGGGCGGCGGGCTCTCCGCGCAGGTGCGACAGGCACAAGCCATCGAGAATCAGGCACAGGAACAGTCGATCGGCACGGAACGGGCGGTGATCGCGCAGGCACGCTCGGCATGGTCAACATGGAAAGCGGCCAATGACGTCATCGCCGACAGCCAGATCGCGGTCGATTCCGCCCAGCTCAGTCTGGAAGGCGTGCGCGCGGAAAACAGCGTGGGCAACCGCACCGTGCTCGACATTCTGAACGCCGAGCAGGAACTGGTGAACGCGCAGGTAACTTTGGTGACCGCGCGGCGCAACGCCTATGTCGCCGGTTTCAACCTGCTGGTGACGATGGGGCGGGCGCAGGCGCGTGACCTGGGCTTTGAGGATGCGGCCATCTACGACCCGGATCGCCACTATCAACAGGCCCGCCACACGCTGTGGGATTGGGGCGAGGACCCCAAAACATCGCCAAAATCCACCCGCACCGTTGACACGCCGGCCCAGTCCGGGTCAATTCCCTGATTCTGTGCCCAAGGACTGCGCGGGCACGCAGGGGAGATTCGTGCGATGCGCCAGCAGGGTGAACCTTCGGTCGAGGAAATTCTGGAATCGATCAAGAAGGTGATCGCGCGCGACAATCACAGCGCGCTGCGCCCGCCCGTGGCCGAACCGCCCCGCGAAACGCCGCCCCCTGCCCCGGCCGTGCCGCATGATGATGTGCTCGATCTGGCCGCCAGCGCGCGCTTCCTCGATACCGATGAGGACGAGGTCGAGGAAACACTGGTGACCGAAGGCGCGCGCCATTCGATGCGGGAATCGCTGGCGGCATTGGCGATGATGGCCCAGCCCGCCGCCCAGCCCCAGATCGTGCGCAGCGGCGAAACCTCGCTGGAGGCTCTGACGCGCGACTTGCTGCGCCCTGCCCTGGCCCAGTGGCTCGATGATCACCTGCCTGCCATGGTCGAGCGGATGGTGGCCGAGGAAATCGCCCGCATCGTCGGCAAGAAGCTCTGAGACCTTCGTGACAGGCAAGGATGACATCGCGCTGGCCGGCAAGGCTCTGGCCAAGCTGGCGCAGGGGGATGGCATTGCCGGCAACATCAAGCGCCACATCTTCCTTTGCGCCGAGGCGCAGAAGGGCGAGTGCTGCTCGGCCGCCGTCGGCGGCGAGGCATGGGCTTATCTGAAAAAGCGCTGCAAACAGCTTGGCCTTGGCGACAAGGGCATCCACCGCAGCAAGGCCGATTGCCTCAAGGTCTGCTTTGCCGGGCCGGTGGCAGTCGTCTGGCCCGATGGCGTATGGTATCATTCCTGCACCCGGCCCGTGCTGGAGCGGATTTTGCAGGAACATCTCATTGGCGGCGTGCCGGTCGAAGAGTATCGGTTGCGCGCGCCGGCGGACTGAACCCGCGCCCTATTCGGCCCCATCCTCATCACTGCGGCCCACTGATGCATCATGCCCGCTGGCGTTGGAGAGAAACACCAGCCCCATCAGCGCCGAGGTGAGCAGCATGCAGAACGCGATTCCCACCGCCACGGCGATGTAGAAATGGATCGAGACACGCCCATCCTGCCGATAGAGGATGATCATCGCACCCGTCACCGTGGCCGTCGTCGTCAGGAACATCCAGCGCATCAGACGGCGAAAGCGCGTCCAAATCGCCAAGGCGGTCGCAGGGTCATCAAGGGGTGAGGAAGGCGTGCCCATGCGCACGTCATGCGCCTGGTGTTGCCGCAAAGCAAGGATCTCGACAAATTGACAAGAAACCGCGTCACGGTGACCTTTTCATAACAACGGGTTCGTGTCATCTTTCAACTCCCAAAATAAAAACAGGGAGAGTCGCCATGACGATCGCGCGTCTCATTGAAGGTAGAAAAAACCCTATTATCAATGTCTCGATCAATACACCTGTCCATGAAGCGGTGGATCTTCTGGCACAGCGCAGAATCGGCGCCCTCCCCGTGATGGATGGCCATGCGATTGCCGGCATTTTCTCCGAACGCGATGTGATCACTCAGCTTTCACAGCATGGTCCCTCCATGCTCGACAGGCTGGTGGGGCAGGTGATGACCTCGCCCGCCATTACCGTGGAGCCGGCCACCGGCGTGCTCGACGCGCTGGAACTGATGACCATGCGGCGCATTCGACACCTTCCCGTGCTGCAGGCCGGACGGATGATCGCTTTCGTGTCGATCGGCGATCTGGTGAAATACCGAATCGAATATATCCAGCGTGAGGCCGAGGCCATGCGCGACTATATCCAGATGGCCTGACACGCCAATCCATGTGGGACGGCGGGGCGGCCTTGCGAGGTTGGCCCGCCATGCCTACATTCAGCGCATGACCGCAGTCACCCTCAGCCCGTCTGCCGCCGCGCGCGTTGCCTTCATCGCCCACAAGCAGGTGAAGCCTGCCATTCTGCGACTGTCGGTGGAAGGTGGGGGCTGTTCGGGCTTTCAATATCGCTTTGGCCTGGCCGATGCGCCGGAAGCCGACGATACCATCACCGAAACCGATGGCGTGAAGCTTGTGGTCGATGCGGCCAGCCTCGATCTCGTGGCGGGCTGTGTGGTGGATTATGTCGAATCGCTGGGCGGGGCGGCGTTCAAGGTCGAAAATCCCAATGCCGTTGCGGGTTGTGGGTGCGGATCGTCCTTTGCGGTTTAAGGGATAAAGGGAAGATGCGGGGGCCATCACCCTCGCGCTCCCAATCATGGCGACCTTGCGCCTCCAGTTCATCGTCGCGCCATGCCGCGAAGCAGCTTTCAATTACAGCCTCTGACGGTAGAGAAGGTCGCATGACATCGCCGCCCGCACCGTCCTGTCGTCGGAAGACGTAATGGGGGCGTGGGGGCGATGGCCCCCTGCCTTTGCCCTTAGGACCTTACCTCCATGAAAATCGCCAGCTTCAACATCAACGGCATCAAGGCCCGCCTGCCGCGCCTGCTGGAATGGCTGGAGGAAACGCGCCCCGATGTCGCCTGCCTGCAGGAGATTAAGACGCAGGACGAGGGATTCCCGGCCGACGAGTTCGAGAAGATCGGCTATCAGGCCATCTGGCACGGCCAGAAGAGCTTTAACGGCGTGGCCATCCTTGCGCTGGGGGAAAAGCCCGTCGAGACCCAGCGCGGCCTGGAGGGCGATCCTGAGGACGATCATTCGCGCTATATCGAGGCGGAGGTGAGGGGGGTGCGCATCGCCGGCATCTATCTGCCCAACGGCAACCCGCAGCCCGGCCCCAAATTCGATTACAAGCTGCGCTGGATGGAACGCCTGCGCAAACGCATGGCCGAGATCCGCGCGCTGGAAATTCCGGCCGTGGTGTTGGGTGACTACAACGTCATCCCCACCGACCGCGACATCTGGTCACCCAAGGCGATGGCTGACGATGCGCTGATGCAGCCGGAATCGCGCGATGCCTATTTTCGCCTGCTGGGCGATGGGTGGACCGATGCTATCGCCACACACAACCCCAATGGCGGTGTCTGGACCTATTGGGACTATCAGGCCGGTGCCTGGCAGCGCGATCACGGCTTCCGCATCGACCATGCGCTGCTGTCGCCCGAGGCGGCAGACCGTCTGGTGGCCTGCGGCGTGGACAAAGAGCATCGCGGGCGGGACAAGGCCAGCGATCATGCACCGATCTGGGTGGATTTGAGGGATTAAGAAGGGACAATGCGAGGGCCATCGCCCTCGTGCTCCCATGTGCTCCCATGTGCTGTCAGGTGTTGCGCCTGCATCGCCAGCTGCCCACACATTCCGCGAAGCAGCTTAATGCCTGACTCCGGCGGCGGGACATTCGCATGCGATCACCACCGGCACGCCCATTGTGTCGGGAAACGTAGTGGAGGTGCAGGGGGTAATGGCCCCCTGCTTATCCCTTCCTCAACAATCAACGATAGAAAACGTGATTGTCGATACGGGCAACACGCTGGCGGTTGCTCCAGCGCGGGGAAATGCGGGCAGAGTGGAAGAACATCGCGCCTTCGGCCTGGCTCTGCCAGCTGCCGTCATTGGCGATTTCGGCAATCGCCATCGCCTTGTGCCAGCTGGCCGATCCATGCTTGATTACCGGCATGGAGCCGCCATGGATGAAGGAAAACTGCGAAGGCTGGTACACAACGCCGCAATAGCTGTCGGGGAAGCGCCCCGAACGGGCGCGGGCCACGATCACGCGGGCAACAGCCAGCTGACCATCAAGCGTTTCGTTGCGGGCTTCGAAATAGACCGCACCGGCCAGACATTTGAGTTCGGGCGAAACCTCTTCGGGAACGTCCTGCTTCGCGACAAGCTGGGTCAGCGTTGCGGGGCTCACTGCGGCAGTGGCGTTCTCCGCATCGGCGGAAGGCTGGGCAAGATCGGCGTTCGCAGTGCCGGTCGCAGAGGCGTCCGCGGCAGGAACAGGCACGGTCTTGAGGGTTGGTTCACTTACAACGGCGGGGTTGCTGACCTGAGCCGCAGCGCCGGAACCGGCGGCGTTGAACACAATCATCATAACTGTCGCGGCCAGGGAAATCATGCTGGCACGGGCGAGTTGCTTGCTCATCAATTCAATTTCTAATGCGGTGAGCGCGCCCGACGCAGAACGCAACAGGCCGGGCATCTTGCGACGCCTCCATGCCTGCCAACAATCCTGCCGGCTGCCCCCCGTCTGCGTGCCAGCCCGACAACCCCCCGGTTGTTATGGCCGCCTGCGCGTTTTAGGACGCCGCCCAGTGGCCCATGCGCGCGGGCAAGTCAACCGGCCGAACCTTTCATTCAGATGAACCGTTCCGCCCCCGCGATGTCCAGTTCCACAATCCACAGGTCAGGATCCTGACTGCGGCGGCGCTCCAGCCAGTCGTGAAATGCCTGCGGTTCCTCGGGGTCGAGTCGCCTGGCGCAGTGCCATCCACGCGTGCCATCGGCCATGGGCATACGCTCGAAAACCCGCTGATTCCGGCCATTTTCGCACAATATCAGCAGGATGGTTCCGGCATCCGGCTCGCCCTTGGCCACCACCGTGGCAAAGCCGCCTTCTGCATTCACCCGGCGTACCAGCGCCGAGACCTCAAGCGCGGCAGGCAGACGGGGGGTTTCGCTCACGAATGGTCCGGCGAATAGCCGGGCAGGGAGGAAAGGGCGAATTGGGAGCGCATGAAGGTGCCCGTGCCGCGCCCGATCTCCTCACCCTCCTCGTCGATCAACCGCGCCTCGGCCACCAGAACGCGACGGCGGCCACTGATCCAGCGGCCCTCTGCCGTAACGCGACCACCGCGCACCGGGCGGGAGAACAGCAGGTTGAACGAGGTTGTCAGCAGGAAACGATCGGTCACCAGCGTGTTGGCCGCATAGAAAGCGGCATCATCGAGCATCTTGAAATAGATCGTGCCATGCGCGGCGCCGGCGGCATGAAACCATTTGGGGTCGATGTCGAAAAGGATGCGGGCAAAGCCCTCTCGCTCAATCTCCAGCCGGGAAGAAAACTGCCCATTGATCGGTGCGGAGGCATAAAGCCCCTCGAGCGCGCGCCAGTGAAGCCGCGCGCTCGGATCATCCTGAGGTTCCATGGTCAATCAGCCCTGTCAGGCCGCATCGCGATCGAGCACATTGGCCAGCAATGCGTAAAGCGCCTCGTCACTGGGCGCATCCGACAGGGCGGCGTGCATCTTGTCATCGCGCATCATGCGGCTGATCGCGGCCAGGGCATGGAGATGGACAGCCCCGGCCTGTTCGGGCGAAAGCAGGCCGAAGACGATATCGACCGGCATGTCATCGGCGGAATCAAAAGCAACCGGTGCCTCCAGCCGCAGCACGACAGCCACCGGACGCGTCATGTCGGGCATACGGGCGTGGGGAATGGCAACACCTCGACCAAAGCCGGTGCTGCCCAGCCTTTCCCTTTCCTCGATCCTTTCGTGGACGAGTGTTTCATCAAGTGCGTAAACCTGGGCAAAGCGCCGGGCCAACTGCTCGATGATCGTGGCCTTGCTGTCGGCGGCAATGGTGCCGACCGCTTCCGGCATAAGCATGAACAGCGCTGTCATCGCCAATGTATACTTGCCTTTTTGGGCCCCGGCCCCCCGTGAAACCGGATGCGGGCGGGTCGATAGCGTTTTTTCGGGCAACAGGCAAAGGCGTTTGCGGACGCTGGCCCATATACCGAACGGAGGGCAGAGCGTCTGGTCGGAGCCGAGTTGTCCGCCACGACCAGACGTAGCCTGCCTACCAGAGGCTGCTATTCCCACCCCGCCCGGTAAGAGGCGCGGCGCGGTTCGTCTGTCACGACGGTTCGACCCAGCCGATCGAGCCATCACCGCGCCGATAGACCATATTATGCTTACCGGTGCCAGCATTTTTGAACAAAAGCGCATTGGTGTTGCGCAGATCCAGCATCATCACCGCGTCCGAAACGGTCGCTTCGGGCACGTCCACGCGCAGTTCGGCGATGACCAGCGGAGTCTCGGCGATTTGGGCGCCGTCATCCTCATCCTGATGGGCCGGTTCCTCGAAGATGACATAGGCCGCATCCTCGGCGCGGGCGGCATGGCTGGCCTGTTCATGCCGGTCGTTCAACCGCTTCTTGTAGCGGCGCAACTGGGTTTCGATCTTGGTCGCGGCCTGGTCAAGGCACTGATGCGCGTCATGGGCAATGCCGGCGCCCTTCAGGATGAGACCCTGGCGGACATGGGTAACGATATCGCAGCGGAAGGACCCGCCCGGCGCCTTGCCGAAGGTCACAACCGAGGAGAGGGCACGATTGAAGTGCTTGTCGACTATGGTGTTGAGCCGGTCCTCGACATGGACCCGCAGCGCCTCGCCAGTTTCCATCTGATGTCCGGAAACGCGAATGTCCATGGTCCTTACTCCTTGTTCTCTTGTGGTAAACTCGAAAGCTACTCCGCCAGCCAGAGCGGGTCTTTGATCGACTCCAAAAATTTCGCATGGGCGGCCAGTTCATCAGGACTGGCACCATGGGGGCGGGCGGGGCGGAAAATCCTTTCGCGCACCGCCGTGGTGGCGATGGCGGTATCGGTGGCGACGGTTTCGACGACGACGGCATCAGCAGCCAGCTCAAGGCCGATCTGCCGCCCGCCCATCAGTTCAACATAGACCTGCGCCAACAGTTCCGCGTCGAGCAGCGCACCATGCTTGGTGCGGTGGCTGCGGTCGATGCCGTAACGGGTGCAAAGCGCGTCGAGCGAATTTTTGGCGCCCGGATGCCGGGCGCGGGCGATCCGCACCGTGTCCACCATGCGCGCGGTATCGACGATGGGCAGGCCCACCATGGTCAGCTCATTGTTGATGAAGCCGAAGTCGAACCCGGCATTATGCGCCACCAACGGCGCATCGCCGATAAAGTCGAGGAAAGCCTGCGCTTCGGCGGCGAACAAGGGCTTGTCGGCCAGGAAGGCTTCGGACAGGCCATGCACGCGTTCAGCCTCGGCGGGCATATCGCGCTGGGGGTTGAAATAGCGGTGGAAGGTGTTGCCGGTCTGCACCCGGTTGATCATTTCCACGCAGCCGATCTCAACCATCCTGTCCCCGGTCTTGGGGTCGAGTCCCGTGGTTTCGGTGTCGAAAACGATCTCTCTCATTCCCCTGACTATCGGCCTGCATGGGTCGGCTTACAAGGGGGAAAGGGGTTTTTATTCGCGCAAGCGCGCCAGTTTATCGATCAGAGCGGCGACCTGATCGCGAGTCCGGGCCAGCGGAAGGCCGGTGTCGATCACATGGTCGGCCAAAGCGCGTTTCTGCGCGTCGGGCATCTGCCTTGCCAGAATCGAGTCGAATCTCTGCGTGGTCATGCCAGGGCGTGCCAGAACCCTTTCGCGTTGCACGTCTGGCGGGGCCGAGACCACGGCCACCGAGTCGATTCCCGCACGCCCGACCTTTTCGAACAGCAGCGGAATGTCGAAAACCGCCACTGGCGCCTCGGCGTGTTCGGCCAGGAAGCTGGCGCGCTGACCAGCCACCGCCGGATGCACAATCGCCTCAAGCCGGGCGAGGGCGGCATCATCGCCAAAGACGGCCACGCCCAGCTTTTCCCGGTCGACCCCGGCCACAGTGGTCGATCCGGGAAAGGCCGTTTCGATCGCGGGCAGCAAGATGCCGCCGGGCCCCTGCATGGCGCGCACGCAGGCATCGGCATCAAAGACCGGCACGCCCATGTCGCCCAGCATGGACGCCACGGCCGATTTGCCCATGCCGATGGAGCCGGTGAGCCCAAGAACGTAGGGCCGCGTCATGCGGTGAGCGCCGCGCGCAGCGCCGCATCGCCATCCCCGCGCGCGGGCGCCATGCCGAAGAAATGTTCGAATGCGATGGCCGCCTGACCGATCAACATGGCCAGCCCATCCACCGTCGGCAGGCCGGCCTGGCGCGCGGCCTTGAGCAAAGGCGTCTCAAGCGGTGCGGTAACGATGTCATAGACCACACCGCCCTTCGCCATATGCGAAAGATCAAAGGCGAGGGGAGGGTTGCCCAGCATCCCCAGCGGGCTGGCATTGATCACCAGATCGAAACGCCCTTCGCCGGCATCGGCAAGAGGGGCAAGATCGACCGCCTGATGCCCCGGCCCCGGCGCCAGCTCATCGAGCAGAGCCCGCGCCTTGGCAGGATTGCGCGCGGCCAGCGTCAACACCTGTCCCGCATCGGCCAGTGCCACCAGAATGGCGCGCGCCGCCCCGCCATTGCCCAGCACCAGCACCCGCTTCCGCCCTGCCGCCAGAACCGGCGCGAGAGGTTCGAGGCATCCGGGCGCATCGGTGTTGTAGCCAGTCAGCATGCCATCCTCGCCACGCACCACCGTGTTGACCGCGCCGATCCGCGCCGCCAGCGGATCAATATGATCGAGCAGGGGGATGATCGCCTGTTTGTGCGGCATGGTCACATTGCATCCGCGCCACAGCGCATCCCCGCGCCGCGCCGCAATGTAATCGCCCAGACCTTCCGCCGTGACATGGGCATGGGCATAATCACCCGCCATTCCCAGCGCGCTCAGCCAGTGCTTGTGGATAATGGGTGATTTGGACTGGCTGATCGGATCGCCGATCACCTCGGCATAGACCACGTTCACAGGCTAACCCCTTGATGACGCAAGGCATCGAGTACGGCGAGCAGTGGCATGCCCAGAATGGTGAAATGGCTGCCGTCCATCGCTGTGAACAGATTTATCCCCAGACCTTCCACACGAAATACGCCGACACATCCCGCCACGTCGGGCCATTCGGCGTCGAGATAACGGGTGATGAAACCCTCATCGAGATGGCGGACCGCGAGCTTTGCCACCTCGGCGTGGCTCCACAGGATCGCGCCGTTGCGGGCAAGGGCGGCGGCGGAATGAAGCTCCATCTGGCGGCCGGAAAAGAAGCGCAAATGCTCGGCGGCATTCTCGCGGCTGGTTGGCTTGTCGAAACGGCGACCATCGACGACGACCAGCGAGTCACTGCCCAGCACCAGCGCATCGCCAGCCTTTTCCGACACAGCCAGCGCCTTGGCATCGGCCAGGGCAAGCGCCACCATACGCGGCGGCACGTCGGCCAGCGCCTGCTCGATCGCGCGTTCGTCAACATCGGCGGGTTGCACGTCATAGGTCAGGCCTGCGGCGCTGAGCATGGCGCGGCGCGAGGCGCTTTTCGACGCCAGCACAAAGGGAAAACTCATATCGGTCGCGTTCCGTCCTGAAATGCCTCGGGATTGGCGTCGCGATCCTTGAGCAGCGTGATGATGGCCGAGGCGGTTTCCTCGATCGAGCGGCGGGTGACGTCGATCACCGGCCAGCCATTGTCGGCAAACATGCGGCGGGCAAACTGCACCTCGCCTTTCACCCGCTCCATATCGACATAGGACGTTTCGGACTGTTGATTCATGGTGAGCAGGCGGTTGCGCCTTATCTGAATCAAACGCTCGGGCGCGGTGGTGAGACCGACAATCAGCGGCGATTTCAAGCCAAAGAGCGCCGAGGGCGGGGGGCTTTCCACCACGATGGGAATGTTGGCAACCTTGTAGCCGCGATTGGCCAGATAGATGCTGGTCGGCGTTTTCGAACTGCGCGACACGCCGGCCAGCACGATATCAGCCTCTTCCCAGTTTTCCCAATTGAGCCCGTCATCATGGGCGATGGTGAAATGGATGGCATCGACGCGCGCGAAATAGGCCGCATCCAGCGTATGCTGAATGCCGGGGCGACCACGCGCCTCCTGCCCGAGGAAACTGCCCAGCGCATCGGTCACCGCATCCATCACCGGCACGGCGGGCAGGCTGAGCGCGCGGCAGCGATCCTCCAACATGCGGCGGATGTCATGGCTGACCATGGTGAAAAGCACGAGGCCGGGATTGGCGGCTATGTCGCGCATCACCCGGTCGAGATGGGCCTGGCTGCGCACCATGGGCCAGAAATGGCGACTGACCTGCGCGTCCTCAAACTGGGCCAGTGCCGCCTTGGCGATCATTTCCAGCGTTTCGCCGGTGGAGTCCGAAAGGAGATGCAGGTGCAATCGGTTCATGATGGGCCCAGAAAGATGGTCAAGGATAAACGCCCGGGTAAGCGGCACACTGTGGATATCCCTTGGCATAAACGGCAGGAGAGGAGAACCGACAAAATGGGGGACAGTTTAAGCCCCCGCTAACGGGTTAAAGATCGGACTCTGGTGCACAGGTGGAGAGCATTTCCCACAGGCTGGGGATAAGGCGGAAAGACTCTTGTTGACCCTGACTCCCGCAGAGTCGCATCACCGCTTTGATCTGTTCAGCGCGGGATAAATCAGGCAAGGGCCAGCAATTCCCGCTATCCACAGGACCAACAACCTTCACAGTCTTTTACGAAAGACTCTTTTCTCAGGATTCAAACCTCATGCCCGGTCTCTTGCTCCGCGCTCTCAAGGGTGAAAACACACCTTCGCGTCCCACCTGGCTGATGCGACAGGCCGGGCGTTATTTGCCCGAATATCGCGCTTTGCGGGCGGAGAAGGGCGGTTTCCTGCCACTGGTCTATGACAGCGCTGCAGCAGCGGAAATCACCCTGCAACCCATCCGCCGTTTCGGCTTTGATGGGGCAATCCTGTTTTCCGACATTCTGATCGTTCCCTATGCGATGGGTCAGGATCTGGCGTTTCTGGCGGGCGAAGGGCCTCATCTCTCACCTCGGCTTGCCGATCATGCGTTGCAGGCTTTGCAAGGGGTTCCAGAGCGACTTCTGCCCATTTACGAAACCGTGCGTCAGGTGAAAGCTCAGCTGGGGCCAGATCGTACCATGCTCGGCTTTGCAGGCAGCCCCTGGACCATCGCAACCTACATGGTGAATGGCGAAGGCAGCCGCGACCAACATGACACGCGTGCCTATGCCTATCGTGATTCGGCCGCATTCCAGGCCATAATCGATGCGATTGTTTCGGTGACGGTGGAGTATCTCTCAGGCCAGATTCAGGCCGGCGCCGAGGCTGTCCAATTGTTCGACAGTTGGGCCGGCAGCCTTGCCCCGCGTGAATTCGAACGCTGGGTGATTGCTCCCAATGCCGCCATTGTTGCAGGCGTCAAAGCCCTTCATCCCGATGTGCCGATCATCGGTTTCCCCAAGGGTGCGGGTGAAAAGCTGGGGGCCTATGCCCGTGAAACCGGGGTGGACGCAGTGGGCATCGACGAAACGATCGACCCCCATTGGGCCGCGCGCGAATTACCCAAGGACATGCCCGTACAGGGTAATCTCGATCCGCTTCTGCTGCTGACTGGTGGAACCCAACTGGAAAAGCGCGCGATCGAGGTGCTCGAAGCCTTTGCCGACCGACCCCATGTCTTCAATTTGGGCCACGGTATCGGGCAGACCACCCCAATTGCGCATGTCGAACAGCTGCTTGGGGTTGTGCGCGGATGGCGTGGGTGATTTATAGGGACCTATGGAATGGATGCTGTCGATGACCTACGCCTGGCTTAAGGCGGGCCATATCATCTTCGTCATCTTCTGGATGGCGGGGCTGTTCATGTTGCCGCGTTATTTCGTCTACCATCAGGAAAGCATGCCTGGCTCACCAGAGGAAGCCCGCTGGGTGGATCGTGAGGCCAAGCTGCTCAAGATCATCCTGTGGCCCTCGCTGGTGGTGGTCTGGGTTCTGGGCTTGCTGCTGGCCCACACGATCGGTGCCTTCTCGCAAGGGTGGCTTCACGCCAAACTGTTCTTCGTGCTGGTGCTTACGGCCTATCACATCTGGATGGCGGGCTATGCCGGCAAGCTGGCGCGAGGCGAACGGCGGCTGACGGGCAAGCAATTGCGGTTGCTGAATGAAGTGCCGGGTCTGGCAGCGGCGGTGATTGTGATTCTGGTGGTTTTGAAGCCATTTTGATTGGGTAGAAGGGGGAAGATGCGAGGGCGATGACCCTAGCATTTTATCCTATTTTTCACCGCCTCATCAGCCAATTCATTGACTGAAAACGCGCCAGCGATTATGCGCGAAGGCCTAACCGGCACTGATCCGCGTGGATCTTGCACGCATGATGGTTCTGCTTTCTCCAAGCCCCATGAACCCGCCGGCCGAAACATCCCTTACGGAAAATATTTATGCACTTGAAAGAACTTAAGAAAAAGACTTCGGCCGAGCTGGTCGAGATGGCTGAGGAACTGGGCGTGGAAAGCGCCAGCACCTTGCGCCGCCAGGATCTGATGTTTGCCATCCTGAAGGAAAAGGCCGAGGATGGCGAAGAAATCCTGGGCATCGGCACCATCGAAGTGCTGCCCGACGGTTTCGGCTTCCTGCGCAGTCCTGAAGCGAACTATCTGGCCGGGCCGGATGACATTTACGTTTCGCCCAATCAGGTTCGCAAATGGGGTCTGCGCACGGGCGATACGGTGGAAGGCGAAGTCCGCGCGCCCAAGGATGGCGAGCGTTATTTCGCGATCACCAAGCTGGTGGCGGTCAATTTTGACAGCCCCGAGGCCGTGCGCCATCGCGTCAATTTCGACAATTTGACGCCGCTCTATCCCAACAGCCGGTTGAAGCTCGACACGCTGGACCCGACCGTCAAGGACAAGTCGGCCCGCGTGATCGACCTCATCTCGCCGCAGGGCAAGGGCCAGCGCGCGCTGATCGTGGCGCCGCCGCGCACGGGTAAGACGGTGCTGCTGCAGAACATCGCCAAAGCTATCACTGACAACCACCCCGAAGTGTTCCTGCTGGTGCTGCTGGTCGATGAGCGTCCCGAGGAAGTCACCGACATGCAGCGCAGTGTGAAGGGTGAGGTCATCTCCTCGACCTTCGACGAGCCTGCGACGCGCCATGTGCAGGTTGCCGAAATGGTAATCGAAAAGGCCAAGCGCCTGGTTGAGCACAAGCGCGATGTCGTCATCCTGCTGGACTCGATCACGCGTCTGGGCCGCGCCTACAACACGGTGGTGCCGTCCTCGGGCAAGGTGCTGACCGGCGGTGTGGACGCCAACGCCCTGCAGCGCCCCAAGCGCTTCTTCGGTGCCGCGCGTAACATCGAGGAAGGCGGCTCCCTCTCGATCATCGCCACCGCGCTGATTGATACCGGCAGCCGCATGGACGAAGTGATTTTCGAAGAGTTCAAGGGCACCGGCAACAGCGAAATCGTGCTGGACCGCAAGGTGGCCGATAAGCGCATCTTCCCCGCGCTGGACGTGGGCAAGAGCGGCACCCGCAAGGAAGAACTCCTCGTCGAAAAGGCCAATCTGGCCAAGATGTGGGTGCTGCGCCGCATCCTCATGCAGATGGGCACGGTCGATGCCATGGAATTCCTGCTCGACAAGATGAAGGATTCCAAGACCAACGAAGATTTCTTCGCGACGATGAATCAGTAAGAGTTAAAAAGGGACGTGCGAGGGGGTTACTCCCTCGCGCTCCCATGATGTCTTTCGACGAAGTGGCAGTGGCGCCCGATCCAATGCGCCCAACCTCACTGCGCCGCAGGCTGGAATCGGAAAACGCGGCATCCCAAGTCCGCCGCTGAACCTAATATTCCACCTCGACTACAAATGGGAGCGCGAGGGCAATGGCCCTCGCACTTCACTCTTCTCTTCTTACCCAATAAATTTCTCAAAAAATGCCGCCGTCCGCTGATCCGCCAGATTGGCCCCGGCTTCGTCCCGCCGGCTTCCCTTGGTTTCGGCAAAGCCGTGACCCAGACCGGGATAATCATAGAGAGTGACGTTCGGCACGCTGTCGAGACCCTCATGCATGGCCTTTTGCTGCTCGGCAGGGGTAAAGGCATCATCGGTGGGCACATGGAGCAGAAGATGGCCCTTGATGGCTGACGCTTCCCCCACGAGATTGGCAAGGCCAACGCCATAATAGCCGACGGCCGCATCGATATCCGTTCGCGCCGCGGCTTGATAGGCGATCAGCCCGCCCATGCAGAAACCAACCAGGCCGACCTTGCCTGATGCTTGCTGACGTGCCCAGGCGATGAGGGCGCGGATGTCGTCCAGCCCGGCGATGAAATCATGCGCCTGCATCATGGAAAGGGCGCGCTGCATGTCGCCAGGTGCATCATGGTCGAGTTCGACGCCGGCTTCCTGACGCCAGAAAACATCATGGGCAATTGCGACATAGCCAGCGCGTGCCCAGCCATCCACCTTGGCAACGATGCCTGGGTTTACGCCGAAGATTTCGGGCACGACAATGATAGTGCCGCGCGGTGTGCCATCGGGTTGGGCCAGATAGGCCGGGATCTGTGCCGTGTGGTCAAGGCTGGGGATAAATGTGTTGGTAGGCATGGGGGAACTCCGGCAAGAGGGGGGCGTAGTATGGAAAAGCTACGGGCATGGACAAGGAGGGGCGGCTATGTCAGCTATCCTTCTTGTCCAGATTAGGGAGGCGTCAGATGAAGCTCAACCTCGAGATCGACTGTTCACCGGAAGAGGCGCGGCGCTTTCTGGGCCTGCCTGATGTGACCAAGGCCAATGAGATGTATGTCGAGGCGGTGGTCAAGGCAATGCAGGGCGGGGGCAGCCTTGACCAGCTTCAGGAATACACCAAGCAATTCGCGCCGATGGGCCAGATGGGGCTCAAGATGTTCCAGCAACTGGTCGAGGCCGGCGTGGGTATGGCGGGCAAGAAGTAAGGCCCTTTCGCTGACCGCATGACAGACACGATTTTCGCTCATTCCAGTGGCGCTGCGCCGGCGGCAATTGCCATTATTCGTATCAGCGGCCCTTCGGCCCACGCTGCGTTGCAGGCGCTGGCGGGGCGTGTCCCTGCGCCTCGGCGGGCGAGTTATGGCGTGCTGCGCGATACCGCTGGGCAGGTGCTCGACCAAGCGTTGATGCTGTGGTTTCCCGGACCCAATACGGCGACGGGCGAGGATCTGGCCGAACTGCATTGCCATGGCGGGCGTGCGGTGATCGCGGCAGTGGAAACGGCTTTGGCGGAGCTGCCGGGTTTGCGAAAGGCTGAACCGGGCGAATTCACGCGGCGCGCTTTTGCGCATGGGCGGATCGATCTGGCGCAGGCCGAAGGGCTGGCGGATCTTCTTTCAGCGGAAACCGACATGCAACGCATGGCGGCGCTGAGCATGGCCGGCGGTCAGGTTTCCCGTCAGATCGAGGGGTGGCGGCAGGAGGTCTTGCGCCTGTCGGCGGTGGTCGAGGCGGCGCTGGATTTTTCGGACGAGGATGATGTGGGCGCATTGCCCGGAGATTTCTATCTTCACCTTGCCGCGTTGGAGGGGGACATTTCCGCCTGGCTCGAAAGGCCCCGCGCCGAGCGGCTGAAGGATGGATTTACCGTGGTCATCGCAGGGCCGCCCAATGCCGGCAAGTCGACCCTGTTCAACGCGCTGGTGGAGAGCGAGGCGGCGATCACGGCACCTGTTGCCGGCACGACGCGCGATGTGCTCAGCTGGTCGGTGGCGATTCAGGGCATGCCCTTTCGTTTTCTCGATACGGCTGGCTTGCGCGAGGAGACCGAGGACCGGATCGAGGCGATCGGTATCGAGCGGGCGCGTGGCGAATTGGCCCGCGCGGATCTGGTCCTGTGGCTGGGTGCGCAGGGCGAGGAGCCGCAGGGCGTGACACTCTGGGACATTGCGGCGCAGATCGATCGACCCGCCTATGATGCGGCCAAGCCCGAGGCCCGCCATCGTGTATCGGCCATGACAGGGCAGGGCATCGATGCGCTGCGCCATGATCTCGTGTCGCATGCCAGGCAGGCTTTGCCACGCCCGGGCGACGCTGCGCTGAATCAACGGCAGCATCAGGCGCTGGCGGCTGTTGCCGCAGCCTTGGTGGCTGCCGGTCGGAATGGTGATCCGTTGCTGGTTGGGGAAGAATTGCGTTTGGCGCGCGTTGCGCTCGATGCCGTCTTGGGCCGCACAACGACCGAGGATATGCTCGATACACTGTTCGGGCGCTTCTGCATCGGCAAGTGATGTTTCACGTGGAACACAGTCGACTTTGACCTGAGAGCGCTGATCCGCTACGGCACCTCCATGCAAAACTTCGATGTCGTAGTCATCGGCGGGGGCCACGCCGGCGTGGAGGCCGCTGCGGTCGCCGCCCGCATGGGGGCCAGGGTGGCGCTGGTCAGCTTTGACCTCAATGCCATTGGCGCCATGAGCTGCAATCCAGCGATTGGTGGCCTTGGCAAAGGGCATCTGGTGCGTGAGGTCGATGCGCTCGACGGAATCATCGCAAGAGCCGCCGACGCCGGTGCCATTCACTACCGTATGCTCAATCGCAGCAAGGGGAGCGCTGTGCAGGGGCCGCGCGTGCAGGCCGACCGCAAGCGCTTCAAGGCGGCAGTGCAAAAGCTGCTGGCCCGTCAAGGCGATCTGACTCTGGTGAAGGGTGAGGCCGCCGCGCTGATTCAAAGCGGCGAGCGCGTGACTGGTATCGTGCTGGCGGATGGGACGGAGATTGGGGCGAGGGCGGTCGTGCTCTGCACCGGCACGTTTCTGGGCGGCACATTGTTCCGTGGCGAAGAGCGGATGGTGGGTGGCCGCATCGGTGAAAACTCGGCCCAGCGTCTTGCCCAGCAATTGCGCGGCGCGGATCTGCCGATGGCTCGTCTCAAGACGGGAACGCCGCCGCGGCTCGATGGCCGCACGATCGACTGGTCACGGCTCGAGGAGCAGCCATCCGAAAGCGTGATGTGGTGCATGTCCGCCATGGGGAAGGAGCGGGTCAACCCACAGGTCTTCTGTGCGATCACGCGGACCAACCTGGCGACGCATGATGTCATTCGTGCCAATCTGCATCGTTCGCCCCTGTTCAGCGGTGCGATTGGCGCGACAGGCCCGCGTTATTGTCCCAGCATTGAGGACAAGATTCATCGCTTTGCCGATCGTGATGGCCATCAGATTTTCCTCGAGCCCGAGGGCCTCGACACACATCTGGTCTATCCCAATGGCGTTTCGACATCGCTGCCCGCCGATGTGCAATTGGTCATGCTGCGCACGATGGAGGGGCTGGAACAGGTCGAGATGGCTGTGGCGGGCTATGCGGTTGAGTATGATCACATTGATCCGCGTGCCTTGCTTCCCAGTCTGGAGGTGAGGGCGATGCCTGGCCTCTATTGTGCCGGCCAGATCAATGGCACCACCGGCTATGAAGAGGCGGCGGCGCAAGGGTTGGTGGCGGGCATGCATGCCGCTGCTGCCGTGCTTGGCCGGGCGCCGGTGTCGCTGGACCGCGCCAACAGCTACATGGCGGTGATGATTGACGACCTGACCCTGCAAGGTGTCAGCGAGCCTTATCGCATGCTGACCGCACGAGCCGAATATCGCCTGCGGCTGCGCGGCAATAATGCCTCCACACGACTGACACCATTGGGTCTGGAGGCAGGCTGTGTCGGCGAAGAACGCCGGCAGTGGTTTGAGGAACGTATGACCGCGCGCGGGCGCTGGCAGGATGCACTGACCCACACTGTGACCGGGCATGAATTGGCCAAGGCAGGTCTGCCCGTGCGTGGTGATGTCGGCCGCCTGCCGTTGCATGAATGGTTGCGGTTTGGCGGTGTCGATCTGGCGAGTCTGTCGCCATGGATCCATCGTGATGGGCTACCTGATGATTCCGAGCTGGAGGATGAGGTGGCCGAGGACGCCGTCTATGCCCCTTATCTTGAGCGCCAGGATCGCGAGCTGAAGGATTTGCGTGCCAGCGAAGGTCTGCCCTTGCCCGAGGGTTTCCCCTATGGCGAGACACCCGGCCTGTCGCGTGAGATGGTGGAGCGGCTGAGCAAGGCACGTCCGACGACTCTGGCGGCGGCGGGCCGCGTGCCGGGAATTACGCCTGCGGCCCTGGCGGCCTTGCTGGTGCATGCGAGAAGGATTGCAGTGTGATCGAGGATGAGGCTGGCGCGCTTGCCTGGCTGGAGCAATGGCCCGAGTTCGACGATGCCGCGAGAGTTCGGCTGCAGCGCCTTGTCGCGATGCTGAAAGCGGAGAATGAGCGGCAGAACCTCGTCTCGGCTGCCTCGCTGGATGAGGTTTGGCGCCGGCATATCGTCGACTCTGCACAGCTTCTTGCCCATGTTCCACGTGAAACATCGGGGCCATGGCTTGACCTTGGCACCGGCGCGGGCTTTCCTGGGCTGGTGATTGCCGCGCTTCGTCCCGACATGCCGGTGTTGATGGTCGAGTCACGCGCGCGTCGCATCGCCTGGCTTGAAAGCGTTTGTGAAGCGTTGGATCTGGTTCACGCCTCTGTTCTGGGCAGTCGGCTGGAGCAGGTTGAGACAGAAGCCGTATCGGTGATTTCCGCGCGCGCCTTTGCACCGCTTGCGCGCTTGCTCGAATTGTCCGCACGTTTTTCCACAAAGGCGACGCTTTGGCTGTTGCCCAAGGGGCGGTCGGCAGGCCAAGAACTGGCAGAGTTGTCGGGATGGCAGCATATGTTCCACGTGGAACCATCACTCACCGATGGCGAGGCGGGCATCATCATTGGCCATCTTGAACAGAGACAAAAGGCGACGCGGGGCATTATGCCCCGCGCATAATTGGCCGTAATGCACAGACCCATACATAAACCTTTGCAAATTCCCATGGCGCTGCGCGCCGCATCAGACGAGGACAGACCAATGATCCGCGTTGCGATAGCCAATCAGAAGGGCGGTGTGGGCAAGACCACCACCGCGATCAACATGGCGACGGCCCTGGCCGCCACGGGATGGAAGACGCTGCTGGTCGATCTGGACCCGCAGGGCAATGCCTCCACAGGCACCGGCGTTGCCGTGGAGCAGCGCGAATGGTCATCCTATGATCTGCTGATGGGGGAGGCGACGCTCAGCGACTGCATCATCCACACGCGCATTCCCGGTCTCGACATCGTGCCCGCCACGGTTGATCTGTCGGGTGCCGAGGTGGAGCTGGTGGCGGTTGATCACCGCACCGATCGTCTGCGCCATGCACTGTCGCTGGAATCAGTGGCGGAGGCGGGCGGCTATGACGTGTGCTTCATCGACTGCCCTCCTTCATTGGGGCTGTTGACGCTGAACGCATTGAGCGCCGCCGATACGCTGCTGGTCCCATTGCAATGCGAGTTTTTCGCGCTCGAAGGTCTCAGCCAATTGCTGCAGACGGTGGAGCGGGTCCAGCAGCGTTTCAACGCTGATCTGGGCATCATTGGCGTGGCGCTCACCATGTATGATCGCCGCAACCGGCTGACCGATCAGGTTTCCGCCGATGTCCGCCAGGTTCTGGGCAATCTGGTGTTTGAAACGGTGATCCCGCGTAACGTGCGCCTGTCCGAAGCGCCCAGCCATGGCTTGCCTGCGCTGATCTATGACCAGCACTGCGCGGGCAGCAAGGCCTATATGGCGCTGGCCCGTGAACTGATTGCCCGACTGCCCGAACAGAGGAAAGCTGCATGAGCGACGACGCCACCCGCCTGTCTCCCGCCACGCCCGATGCCGCTGTGGCGCCGCGTCGCAAGTCTCCGGGGCTGGGGCGTGGACTTCAGGCCTTGCTGGGGGAAACGCGGCGCGAGGAGCCTCTGGTGCAGACTCCCGTTTCGACGGGTGCAGGGGTTCCCACGCGGGTCGAGCCGATGCGGGCTGTCCCCGTGAATGGCGGGCTGGCGATGCTGGCGGTGGCCGATATCGAACCGCATCCCGAGCAGCCCCGCCGTCACTTCGATGACGAGGCGCTGGAAGAGTTGGCCGCCTCGATCGCGGCGCGTGGTGTGATTCAGCCGATCATCGTGCGGCCCATCCCGGGAGGCCGTTATCAGCTTGTCGCGGGTGAACGGCGCTGGCGGGCCGCCCAGCGTGCCCAGCTTCACGAAATACCTGCCTTGGTGCGGACGCTGACCGAGCGTGAAGTGATGGCACTTGCGCTGATCGAAAACCTTCAGCGTGAGGATCTCAACCCGATCGAAGAAGCGCGCGCCTATCAGCGCCTTGCCGAGCAGGAGAGCATGACTCAGGCTGACATCGCGCGGATGGTCGACAAGAGCCGCAGCCATGTCGCCAACATCCAGCGCCTGCTCAGCCTGCCTGAACCTGTGATCCAGCTTGTCGAGAAGGGCGATCTTTCCATGGGCCATGCCCGCGCACTGATCGGCGCGGAGGATGCCAGCGTGCTGGCGACGCAGGCGGTGAGCAAAGGCCTTTCGGTGCGTGACGTCGAGCAGATGATCCGTCGCCGCAACAAGGGCGAGCCGGTCTCGACCGTGCCGCGTCGCGCGCGTTCAGGGGAGGCGGCGGAGAATGCCGACATCGCCGCCGTGCAGGCCCATCTGGAAGAGTTCCTTGGCCTGTCGGTGAAGATCACTGCCGATGCCGACCCGCGTTCGGGCACGGTGACGATCCGCTACAGCACGCTCGACCAGCTTGATCTGGTCTGCCAGCGTTTGACGGGCGGCGGAATCTGACGCGTCAGAGCTTGATACGTTTGTCGTGAATGACCCGTCGGATGCGAATGCGCTTCTCCGTCGGGCGCGGCGCAGGCGGGCAGGGCAGGCAATCCATGCCGCCGCTGGTTTCCATCGGAATGGCATAGCCATAGACCGGATCGGGCGCGCCGCCGGACTCATAGTAATGCAGCCAGGCCTGACAGCCCTGATCGATGGCCGAAAAATCCGGGTGATCACCCAGCGAAAGCCGCTGGCGACATTCGCCAAGCCAGTTGGCGCGCTGCTCGGCGGAAAAGGGCATGAGATAGGCGGCGGTCATCGGCGCGGACGGCGGGGGCAGGGGCCGCTCGACCACTTCTGCATGGGCGACCGCGGGCAGGGCGATGGGCGAGATGAGGATTGCGCGTTTCAGGGCAGACAATGCGGACATGGCAGGCTCCCGGCCCGCGAGCCTGACGGCGGGCGCCATTTGTTACCACGCCCGGCACAATTGAGCCTAGAAGAAAGGCCTATGCCCTGTCCCGAAAAGGAACAGGGCGGGTTGCCGTTAGTCTGTTAGATCGCAGCGGCGATGGTTTGCGCCAGTTGCTCGATGCCCTGCGCATCGTCTTCGTCAAAACGAGCCATTTCGGGGCTGTCGAGATCGATGACGGCGATCACCTTGCCATCGCGGATGACTGGCACCACCAGTTCCGACCGGCTGTCGCCATCACAGGCAATATGGCCGGGGAAGGCATGGACGTCGGCCACCAGTTGGGTGTGCGCCGTGGCCGCCGCCGTGCCGCAGACGCCCGCGCCAAAGGGAATGCGGATGCAGGCCGGCTTGCCGATGAAGGGGCCAAGCACCAGTTCGCCATCGACGTTGCGGTAAAAACCCGCCCAGTTGAGCGTCGGCAGCATCTGCCACATCAATGCGGCCAGATTGGCCATGTTGGCCACAGGATCGGGTTCGCCGTCGATCAGCGCGCCGGCGGCCTGCACCAGGTCATGATAGGTCTCGGCTTTGGTCTGGCCGGACGTGGGAGCAAAATCATACATGGCGCTGCCCATACAATTTCTGCCGCTTGCCGCCTAGAGCGCTCTGGCCTATCCCTTGCTCTATGAGCCCCTTTGCGAAAAAATTCCTCATCGGCACCGGCGTTGTCGTCGTTGGCCTTGGCGCGTTCACTGGCTGGGTGTGGTATGGCAACCCCACAAGCGAGCCGATCGAGCAATTCGAGGGCACCAAGCCGCGCATCGTCGATCCCCAGCCGGAAACCATCCCCAGCGTGTCGCTGCATAAGCCAATTGGCTGGGCGGCGGGCGAGGTGCCCAAACCGGCGCCCGGATTGACCGTCACCCGCTTTGCCGAGGGGCTGGATCACCCGCGCACGCTTTACACCCTGCCCAATGGCGATGTTCTGGTCGCGCTGACTCAGGCGCCCAAGGGGGCGGAAGGACACGGCATCATCGGCTTTATCGAAAAGCTGGCGATGGGGTTTGTCGGGGCTGCCGGTCAACCGGCCGATGACATCGTCCTGCTGCGCGACAGCAAGGGCACCGGCCATGCCGATCAGCGTTTCGTGCTGCGCCATGACGGGCTCGAAAGCCCCAGCGGCATGGCCTATGGCAATGGCAAGCTCTACATCGCCAATGACAATGCGGTTCTGGCGTTCGATTACAAGCTGGGCGATACGGTGCTGACCGGCACGCCGGTCAAGGTCATGGACCTGCCCGCTGGCGGCGAGCACTGGATGCGCAATCTGCTGCTCAGCCCGGATGGCAAGAAGCTTTATGTCGCAATTGGTTCGTCCAGCAACATTGGCGAACATGGTTTGAAGGCCGAGGAAGGTCGCGCGATGATCGAGGAGATCGACATCGCCAAGATCGGCAATGGCAAATGGCCAGCGCGCCCCTATGCCGAGGGCATGCGCAATCCCAATGGCCTGGCGTGGAATCCCTCGACGGGCGAACTGTGGGCGACGGTCAACGAGCGTGACCAGTTGGGGCCGAATCTGGTGCCCGATTACCTCAGCAATGTGCCGGTGGGCGTGCATTATGGCTGGCCGTGGTATTACTGGAAGACCAAGCAGGATGACCGTGTCGATCTGCCCATTCCCGAATATCTCAGCGATTATGTGCGCAAGCCGGAATATGCTCTGGGGCCGCATGTGGCGGCGCTGGGCATGGTGTTTGGCGGCGCTGGCGCGCGGATGGGTGAGGCTTACGCCAATGGCGCTTTCATCGCGCGGCATGGTTCGTGGAATCGTCGTCCGCCGTCCGGCTATGATGTGGTTTTTGTCGAATTTGATGATCACGGCAACCCGCAGGGCCTGCCCAAGCCGATCCTGACCGGCTTCCTCGATGAGAAGGGCGCGCATGGTCGCCCTGTCTGGGTGCAATGGGCCAAGGATGGCGCCTTGCTGGTCAGCGATGATACGGGTGGCATCATCTGGCGCGTGATCGACCCCAAGGCCGCGCCGGCTGTCGCCCCCAAGCCTGTGGTGACCGCACCGTTGCCACCACAGCTTGACCTCAAGGGCGACCCAAACCGCCAGTACACCGTTGATTTCAAGAGGGATCAGAAGGTTCGCGAATAATTTCGCCAGCCTTCGGTTCCGTTCAGATCTGCTTGCCGGCGCGCCCGGCAAGCTCGGTGATGTAATGCGAGGCGATGCGTCCAGAGCGGCCCCCGCGCCGTTTGGACCATTCCAGCGCATCGGCCTCTTCCCATTCCAGCCCATAGGCCGTCGCATAGCCACGGATGATGCCGAGATAATCGTCCTGACTGCAATTGTGGAAGCCGATCGACAGGCCGAAGCGGTCGGCCAGCGCCAGTTGGTCATCCACCGCATCGCGCGGATTGATGGGATCATCCTGCTCTGACATGTGGCGCGAGACGATGGCGCGGCGATTGGCGGTGACAGCCAGGCGCACATTGCGTGGTCGCGCCTCCACCCCGCCTTCCAGCCAGCTGCGCAGGGCGCGCGGGCCCGCCGTATCGCCTTCCTCAAAGCCCAGATCGTCGATGAAGACGAGGAAGGGGCGGTTCACGTCGCGCAGCACGGAAAACAGTGCCGTGAGTGTCGGGAGGGCCTCTGGCGAGACCTGGACCAGCGCCAGCGTCGATCCCTTGTCCTCACGCGCATGGCGTACCGCAGCGCGCAGCAGCGCCGATTTGCCCATGCCTCTCGCGCCCCACAACAGCATGTCATGCGCTGCTGCGCCGGCGGCGTGGCGCAGCACATTGGCGACGACCTTGTCCTTCTGCGCGTCCACGCCATGGATCAGGTCCAGTGAAGGAGCATCAATGGCACTGACCGTGCGCGGCTGAACCCCGTTCCATACATAGGCCGGATGCGCCTGCCAGTCGACCGGCCGGGCGAGGGGGGCGCTCATGCGTTCCAGCGCGGCGATCACGCGCTCCAGCTGGTTGGACAGGGTCTCTCCCTGATCGATCATCTTTGTCTCTCCAATAGGGGCCGGGGTTACCTCGCAAATTCGCGCGCCCAGGGGAAGGTCCCTTGGACCCTGGCGCAAGTCGGCTTATAGGCCGTGGCATGAACATGCCGATCCTTCTTGCCGCCGACGAGGCCGGCATGGCGCAAGCCACGCAACGCCTGATGGCGGGCGATACGGTGGCCTTGCCCACTGAAACGGTCTATGGACTGGCCGCGCGTGCTGACAGCGCGCAGGCGGTCGCGTCGATCTATCGTGCCAAGGGACGGCCCGATTTCAATCCGCTGATTGTGCATGTGGCCGATGTGGCCGCGGCGCAGGCCCTTGCAGAGATGGATGAACGCGCGCTCACGTTGGCGCGGGCTTTCTGGCCCGGGCCGCTGACGATGGTTCTGCCTCGCAAACCCGGCGCCG
Source organism: Sphingomonadales bacterium (assembly GCA_028871475.1). GTDB lineage: Bacteria > Pseudomonadota > Alphaproteobacteria > Sphingomonadales > Sphingomonadaceae > Novosphingobium. The sequence goes on from JAGWMZ010000021.1 coordinate 69,254, forward strand.
CGCTGGCCGAGGCGGTGACGGCCGGGCTGTCCACCGTGGCGCTGCGCTGTCCGTCGCATCCGGTGATGCGCGCGCTGCTTGAGCGGTCAGGATTGGCGCTGGCCGCCCCCAGTGCCAATCGCAGCGGTGGGGTCAGCCCTACGGAGGCTTGGCATGTGGCGCAATCGCTGGCCGGGCGGATCGGGCTGGTGATCGATGGCGGGCGCTGCGATCAGGGGCTGGAATCGACCATTTTGGCCCTGCGCGCTGGCGCAGGCTGGCAGATTTTGCGTCCTGGACCCATCACGCAGCAGCAGATCGAGGCCGTGCTGGGTGAGGTGCCAACCGCCGCGCAGGAAGATGCCGGAATCGAGGCGCCGGGCCAGATGACCAGCCATTACGCGCCGGGCAAGCCAGTGCGCCTGAATGGCAGCACAGCCCATGACGATGAGTTCCACATCGGCTTCGGCCCGGTGGCGGGCGATGTCAGCCTCTCCCCTACGGGCGATCTGGCCGAGGCGGCTGCCAATCTTTACGCCGCCCTGCATGCCAGTGCCGCTTCGCCCCGGCCCCGCGTCGTCGTGGCGCCGATCCCGCATGAGGGCATTGGCGCCGCGATCAACGACCGGTTGAGCCGCGCGGCGGCTTAAGGCTCGCAGACCACCTTTCCGGTGCCTACGGCGCTGACCTGACAGGTGGCGCGGCCCTTGATATGCACCGAACCTGTGCCGATGATGCTGGCCTTGACCGTGCCGTCAGAGGCAAACTGCGCGTCACCCGTGCCGGCGATCGAGACATCGGCTGTATCCACCTTCAAATCGCCCATCTGGGCGCTGCCGGTGCCGGCGATGTTCAATTCGAGGGTCGAACTGGTGCCCTTGGCCTTGTAATTTCCGGTGCCGGCAATGCTCACCTCCAGTTTGGAGGAGGCGACATGGGGTGTTTCGATCGAGCCTGAACCCAGAATGTTGATCTTGGTCGATGGGGCCACCTCGTCGGCGGTGATCTGGCCCGAACCGCCCATGGTCAGGCCGGTGGGGGCGGGCATGGTCACATCGATGATGATGGGCGTGCTGCTGCTGGTGCCCGGCTTGCGCAAGATGCCCAGCGCGTCGTCCTTCAGGGTGAAGCGCAGCGGTTCGCTGTCACCTTCCACATGGATGGCCAGCTTGTCGCCCGGATGGACCCGCACCGTATCGGGCCCCAGCAAGACCAGTTGCCTGGCCGTGGCATGGGCCAGATCGAGTTCGGCCAGCGGCTTGCCCTTTTCGCCGTTGATGGTGATGTCGGCATGATCGCAGGCGGCCAGCGCCAGAATCAGGCCCAGCGGGGCAAGGGCACCGAAATTGGCAGCGAGTTTGCGAAAATCCATCGGGAGGCTCCCTCTTTGTGTATTGTTGGTATAATACACTATGGAGGTGAGAGCAACAAGAGGAGATGACGCCTGAGCTATCCTTCTCGCGCGTCCATCCGGTCTCGGGCATCGCCCATGCATCATCGCCCATGCATCATCGCCTTGATGTGCTGCTGGCCGCTTGCAAAGAAAAAGGGGCCGCCCGCAAGGCAACCCCTCTTCCATCCTCGCTCTGAGTGAGATCAGACCGCGGCGGCTTCGTAATATTTGGGCGCATGCTCGTTCAGGATCAAGAGAATCTTCTTGAGCGCAG
>JAGWMZ010000022.1 GCA_028871475.1 Sphingomonadales bacterium
CTTCCATGTGAAGGATGCCGAATTGCGGCCCAATGGTCGCAGCGGGGTCTATGGCGGCTATCAGGGCTGGGTGGAGCGGCCCGGCCGGTTCCGCAGCCTTGGCGACGGGCAGGTCGATTTCACGCAGATCTTCAGCAAGATGGCCCAGTACGATTATGATGGTTGGGCCGTGCTGGAATGGGAATGCGCGCTCAAGCATCCCGAGGTCGGCGCGGCGGAAGGCGCCGCCTTCATCGCCCGGCATATCATCAGGACCACGCCGCACGCCTTCGATGATTTCGCCAGAAGCGGCGCCGACCGCGCGTTCAACAAAAAACTGATGGGTCTTTGAGCAGCGCTCGTCCTCAAGACCTCCGGGCTGGTGTGGGACAGAACCATCCATAGGCAAGAGCGACGGGAGCCAAGCCAGCCGAAACTCGATGTCAAATCTCATTCCGATGGCGGCGGCAAACACCCTTCCGTCGCCCGTGTCCTAAATGACGCGCAGTTGGTGCTGGGCGGCCGGCTGCGACGACCGGCCTCCACACTGGTGCGTGACCATCCTCAATGGCCTGCTACAGACCACCGCTCTGCTGATCGAGGAAGGCCTCATCCGCGCCATCTATGTCACGCGCAACCCCGACAAGCTGCAGCATGTGCATTGAGCGCACCGCCATCGCCCGGCCGCGCCCTCAAGCCGGATTGTGCTTCATCACGAAATCAACCGTCGCCTGCAACATCGCCAGTCTGGTTTCACCGCGCGACAACCAATGGTCCTCGCTTTGCAACGTGACGAAATCGACCTGTTTGCCAGCCTGACGCAGTGCATCGGCCATGCGGCTGCTCTGCGCAAAGGGCACCACCGTATCATTCGTGCCATGAATGAGCAGCACCGGCACACTGACTTTGTCGACAAAGCGCATGGGCGAAACCGCCTTGAGATCGCGCCCCTGGCCGATTTCCTCCTTCAGATTGCGCACCATGATATGGTCGTAATCGGTTGAATAGGCCTCATCCTCGACCATGCGCGCGACATCGCCAATCCCGGCATAGGACACCGCACAACGATAAAGCCCTTGCTGCAAAGTGATCCCGGCCAGCGCCGCATAACCGCCATAGCTGGCCCCAACAATGCACACCCGCTTGGGGTCGACGATACCCTGCTTGACCAGTTCGGCCAGACCGTCAGAAATGTCGGTCTGCATCTTGCGGCCCCATTCGCCATGGCCTGCCGCCTCAAAACCCGCGCCATAGCCGTCCGAGCCGCGGAAATTGGGCTGGAACACGGCATAGCCACGGCTGGCAAAGGCCTGCGCAATCCAGTCAAAGCCCGCCACATCATGGACACCGAAAGGGCCGCCGTGAGGCAGGATGATGGCGGGCAGATTCTTGGCCGCATTGCCGGGCGGCAGTGTCAGCACGCCTTCCATCTTTGTGCCATCGGCGGCGATATAGGGCAGCATGCGCATGGGGCCGACATCCGCGGCGGCGAGCGCATAGGACTGACCGATCAGTTCGGTCTTGCCGGTATGGATGTCCACCAGCCCCCAACTGACCGGATCGCCCGGCCCCTCGGCCCGCACGATCAGCCGGTTGAAGTCCTCGCTGTGGCTGATCACCTGCAACCGCTCATCAGGAAAGGCGGCCCGCACAGCCTTGTAGACCTTGTCCTGATGAGCATTGAAGAAATGGCTCTGGCCATTGGCGCCTTCCTCCAGATAGCCGAGCAGATGATGCCCGTGGTCGAGAAAGAGTTTTGCCACGCCAATGTCGGGCAGGACCGGCTTTACCTCGCCGCCGGCGAGCGGCACCGAGAACCATTGCACACCATCTTCGCGCCCTTGGCGCGCCCAATAGATGACATTGGCATTGTCGGCGCTGAATCCGAGCAGCCCCACCCGTCCGGTCGGCTCACGTCCCGTGGCAATGATGTCCTTCTTGGCGTTGCGCAGCGTCCACTGGCCCGAGGTGCGCACCACATCGAGCGTCGCGCCCACACTGCCTTGCGCATCGAGCAACCAGTCGCGATCGCGCCCCTGGCCGTCGGGCGGCCGGGCGATAACGCTGGCATGCCGGCTGGCCAGATCGACCTCGTAAAGATCGGCGCTTACGGTCGGCATTCCCCCGTCAACGATCCCTTCCGGGCCTTTGACGGTGGTCGCGCCGAACTCGCCGTAGATATGCCCGTCACGCTCCACCGTGCCATAAGTGGCCGACACGCCGCCGTTGATCTCGGAATTGTTGGTGAAGACCGGCCACGCAGACGAACCATCGACTGGCACGACCACCACCGCGCCCATTTCGGCCTTCTCGCTCAGGAACCAGGAGTTGAGGTTCACCGTGGAGCTGTAATGGACCAGGACGAAACCGTCCCCCGCCCATTCCACATTGCGCACCTTGGCATCGCCCAGTGCCACTGACCTGAGGGGTTTGAGGGTGCCATCTGTCAGCGTCAGCACATGTTTGCCCCTGGCCCAGCCAACCACAGCGACATGCTGCCCCGAAGTCGACAAGGCGGCCATTTCCACTTGTGGCAACTGACCGTAAACGCTCAGGGACGGGGGAGATGCGGCCTGTGTCTGTGTCTGTGTCTGTGTCTGTGCCCACCCGCCCGAGGGTGCGACAAGCGCCAGCAAACTCACCAAGGCACAACTATGCAAGCGGCGAAAACGCATCGACATCCAGACCCCCCTGTTGACCAGCCTCGCGACTGTTCCTGCTGTGTAGAGGAGCATTTTGCGCAAAACCAGTCGTCTTGAATCAGACTGCTGACAGATGGCCCCCTTCCCTTTGCTGCCTCAGGAGCGATATGGCGACCTGATCCCTCACCCGGCATCGGTGAGGTGCTGATCAAGGTCGCGGCGGCAGGCGTCAATTTCATGGACATCGGCGTGCGGCGTGGCATGGCATGGAACGATATCCCCGACCCCAAAAGTCCTCGGCGTGGAAGGTATCGGTCGTATCGTCGCGCTGGGCGAGAATGCGTCCGGTTTCGCGGTGGGCGACCGGGTCGCATGGGTATACGTGCCGGGCAGCTATGCCGAGCGGATCGTGGCCCCGAAAGCGGCACTGGTGCCGGTTCCCGATAGGATCGATGATCACACCGCAGCTGCGATGATGATGCAGGGACTGACCGCCAGCCATTTTGCCACCGATTTCTACCCCGTTCAGCCCGGGGATGTGGCTTTGGTACACGCAGCGGCTGGCGACCTGGGACAATTGCTCAGCCAGATCGTCAGGTTGCGTGGCGGTAGCGTGATCGGCCGCGTATCCAGCCAGGCCAAGGTCGCCGCCGCCCGTGCGGCCGGTGCGGATCATGTTCTCGTCGACAGCGAGGGGCAATTCACCGAGCAGGTGCTGGCGCTGACCAAAGGCGAGGGTGTGCACGTCGTGTTCGACGGCTCGGGACCCGCGACTTTCACCGGATCGCTTGCCTCGCTTCGGCGGTCGGGCACCTCTTGCTGGTACGCGCCCGTGCTGGGCGGCCCAGGGCCTATCGACATCATGAGCCTGCCGAGGAGCATCAAACTCGGTGACGCGGTTTGCTCCGGCCACATATCAACACCGGAACTGATGCGCGAACGAACGGCACGGTTGTTCGACTGGGTAGCGACGGGCGATCTGAAAATCGGGATCGGCGGCATCTATCCGCTGACCGATACCGCCAGGGCCCACGCCGATATGGAAGCGCGCCGTTCTACCGGCAAGCTGCTGCTCATTCCTCGACCGGGTGGATGAGAGAGATCAGGTCATGACCATCGAGGCAAATATCGGACGCCGCACGCTGCTCACCTTGGCACTTGCCCAGACGACCTCCGCAAGGGCGAGGTCGAGACCAGCGCCTTGTTGGCGCTCATCGCCCACCACTCCAAACCCTGTTCGCGCACCATCACAGCCAGGCTCCCACAGAACGCGTTCGCGTGACATTGACCGGATCCTCGACTGCAGTCAGGCAAGAAGTGGTGGTAGTCGCGCCGACACCCGGGATCGACATCAATAGTTGGCATTCCGGGCTGCGCCGCGTCTCGTCAAGCAGTTGGTGAGCCAGTTCGGGGGGATACGCAGGCAGCGCCGTGCCTCTATCCACCAACGGAATGCGAAAATCGCAAACGATCAGAACAATCTCCGCCAGCACGACGAAAATCTAGCCCAAATTGCGCGCAATCCACGGCAAAATGCCACCATCCATGAAATAACGAAGTTCCATCCCGGTATCGACACGGCACAATGTCTCGAACCCAGAACGCGAGCCATCCTCGTGCTCCACCGTCACCCATACCTTGCCCAAAGGCTCCAACTCGCCAAGGCGGATCGTGAAACGATCTCCTCCGGTCAGCCCCAGCTTGTGACGATCCTGACCATCTGCGAATTGCAGGGGCAGCACCCCCATGCCGACCAGGTTCGCCCGATGGATGCGCTCAAAGCTTTCAGCAATCACCACGCGCACACCGATCGCCGCCGTCCCCTTGGCCGCCCAGTCGCGGGCCGATCCCGTTCCATATTCCTTGCCGGCAATGACCACCAGCGGCACATTCTCACGCCGGAAACGCATGGCCGCATCGTATATCGGCAGGATAACGCCCGCATGGCGCGACACGCCACCTTCCACCTCCGGCACGATCTCGTTTTTCACGCGAATGTTGGCGAAAGTTCCGCGCGTCATCACCTCATGGTTCCCGCGCCGCGTGCCATATGAATTGAAATCCGCAGGCTCCACCTTCAAGGCACGTAGATAATGGCCCGCCGGGCTATCCAGCGCAATCGCCCCGACGGGCGAAATGTGGTCTGTCGTGATGGAATCGCCCAGGATCGCGATGGGCGCAGCGCCACAGATATCGGCAGGCGCCCCCGCCTGATACGACATCCCCCTGAAAAAATCCGGTGGGGCGATATAGGTTGAGCCGGCCGCCCAAGGGAAGAGATCAGACCCCTCGGCAGGCAAGGATACCCAGCGTTCGTCACCGGAAAATACCGTTTCCCCCACCGCGGCAAAACTGGCTGGCGTGACGAAGCGGGCCATTTCCCCGGCCACCTCGGCGCGCGTCGGCCAGATGTCGTGGAGATGGACGGGTTGGCCATCCCGGTCGTGCCCGATCGGCTGGGTCGCCATGTTCACCGCCACCGATCCCAATAGCGCGTAGGCCACAACCAGCCCCGGCGAGGCCAAATAGTTGGCGCGCACCAACGGTGATATCCGCCCCTCGAAATTCCGGTTGCCCGACAGCACAGCCGCCGCGACAATGCCATGTTTGGTAATGCTGGCGCCGATGTTGCCGGCCAGCGGCCCCGAATTACCGACACAGGTAGCACAGCCATAACCCACCAGATGAAAACCCAGCGCATCGAGGTCCTGTTGCAGGCCTGCCCGGATCAGATAATCACTCACCACCCGGCTGCCAGGTGCGAAGGAGCATTTGACCCACGGTCGGGGCGCTAGGCCCAAGGCACGTGCCTTGCGCGCCACCAGCCCTGCGGTGATGATCGAAGCGGGATTCGAGGTGTTGGTGCAGCTGGTGATGGCAGCGATGACGATGGCGCCATGGCTCAGGGTAAAGTCTGCGCCATTGACGGGATAAGCCCCCGCGGCCTCCGCGCCGAAACCGGGCAGCGCTTGCGCAAAGCCATCGGCCAGATCTGGCAGGGCAACCAGTTCCTGCGGGCGCCGAGGCCCGGCCAGCGAGGGAGTGATCGTCGCCAGATCCAGTTCGACCAAAGCGTCGAACGCCGGGGCGGACGCATCGGCATCGCGCCACAGTCCCTGCGCCTTGGCATAGGCCTCGACCAGCGCGACCTGCTCCTCGTCGCGGCCACTCAGGCGCAGATACGTCAATGTCTGAGCGTCGATGGGAAAATAGCCGCAGGTCGCGCCATATTCAGGCGCCATATTCGCCAGCGTCGCGCGGTCCGCAACCGGCAGTTCGGCCAGACCCGGCCCGCAGAATTCAACAAAATGGCCCACCACTCCCTTGGCGCGCAGCAGGCTGGTGACGGCCAGCACGAGATCGGTGGCCGTGGCCCCTTCACCCAGCGTGCCTGTGAGCGACACGCCCGTCACCGGCGGGCGCAGCATGGACACCGGCTGGCCCAGCATGGCGGCTTCGGCCTCTATGCCTCCAGTTCCCCAGCCCAGCACGCCCAGCCCGTTGATCATTGTGGTATGGCTGTCGGTGCCGATCAGCGTGTCAGGATAGGCCATCAGTTCGCCATCCGCGCCCGGGCTGGTCCAAACCACCCGCGCAAGGTTTTCCAGATTGATCTGGTGGCAGATCCCCTGCCCCGGCGGCACCACCTGAAAATTATCGAGCGAGCTCCCGCCCCAGCGCAGGAAGGCATAGCGCTCGGAATTACGCTGATAATCCAGAGCGAGATTGCGCTCGAAGGCATCGGCATCGCCGGCATGATCGACCATGACCGAATGGTCGATCACCATGTGCACGGGGATGGCAGGGTTCACCGCCGCCGGGTCCTTGCCCAGCGGCACCATGGCATCGCGCATCGCCGCCAGATCCGCCAGACAGGCCGTGCCGGAAAAATCCTGCATCAGCACCCGCGCCGGATAAAACTGAAGCTCGCACGCAGGGCCCTCGGGCGGAGACACAAAGGTGCTGATGTCCTCTGCCGTGACAGTGATGCCATCCTCGTGGCGCAGCAGGTTTTCCAGCACCACTTTCAGGCAGAACGGCATGCGCGCAAGGCTGCCAAGGCGGGTTTCGGCCTGCGGCAGGGAGACATAGGCGTAATCCTTGCCGCCGACGTGAAGGGTGCTGCGCGCCGCGAATTTATCGACCATCAGCCCTGGCCTTCGTGACCGGCGTGAGCCAACTTCGCACGCAAGGCGCGCAGGCTTCCCCCGGCCTTGACCTTGCCGGGCAACGGATGGCGGACAATCCTTTCAGCCATCAGCGAGCAATCGATCAGGCGTTCAAGATCGATGCCGGTGTCGATGCCCATTTCCTCGCACATCTGCACCAGATCCTCGGTGCAGATGTTGCCCGCCGCCCCGGCATGTTTGGCGAAGGGGCAGCCGCCCAGCCCCGCCACCGCCGCATCGAAATGGGTCACGCCCATTTGCAGTCCGGCATAGGCATTGGCCAGCCCCAGCCCGCGTGTGTCATGCAGGTGGAGCGAAATGGCGACATCCGGATTGGCGTCCCGCACCTGCCCCACCACCTGCTTCACCCTTTCAGGCGTGGCCCATGCCATCGTATCGGCTAATCCGATCAGGGTCAGCTCCTCGCCGTTGTCGCGGGCGATTGCGCACATCTGCCGGACCAGATCGACCACGCGGGCCGGGGGGATGTCGCCTTCGAAATTGCACCCGAAGGCCGCAGTAACAAAGCCGGTGCGTACGGGAACGCCCGCATGTTGATAGCTGCGCAACAGGTCCGGCTGAGCCTTGAGCTGCTCGTCGCCGGTCCGGTTCTGATTGCGCTTCAGAAAGGCCTCCGAGGCATATAGCGTCAGCTTGCCGTCCATGTAGAGTTTGCCTGTGGCCATGGCACGCTCGAAACCCTGTTTGTTGAGCCACAGACCAGTGTAATGCACGCCCTCCACCGGGGTGATCCCCGCCACTACGGCCTCGGCATCGGCCATGCCCGGAACCCGCTTGGGATTGACGAAGGAGACTGTCTGGATGTGCTTGAGCCCCGTCTGAGCCAAGGCATCGATCAGGGCGATCTTGTCGGCGGTGGGAATATCGCCGCGCTCGATCTGGAACCCTTCGCGCGGGCCCTCTTCCTTGATGAAAATGCGATTTGGCAGGTCACTCATGTCTGATCTCCACGGCGATGGATATGATATGTACTCGACAATTCCCGGCGCATCCCGTAATTGACCAACGTTCTGATCTACAGAACAACAGAAGGGAGACGGATCGCCACATGTCCGAAGACAGTCGTGTCAATTCCAAGTCGGGCGTGGCCGCCGTTGATCGCGCTTTTGCGATTCTTGGCGCCTTTACCCATGATCGTCCGGTGCAGTCGCTCGCCGAACTGGCGCGCAACACGGGGCTCTACAAAAGCACAATCCTGCGCCTTCTGGGCAGCCTTGAAGGGTTCGGCTACGTCTGGCAGATGGCCGACGGCAATTACCGGCTCGGGCCAAGGCTGGCCGAACTGTCCTCGATCTTCCAGGATTCCTTCGAGCTGCGCGACTATGTCGAGCCCACGCTCAAGGACGTGGTCAACCAGACCCACGAAGGCGTATCCTTCCTGATCCGCGAAGGCGACAGCCAGCTTTGTCTGTTCCGTCAGGATGGCAAACATGCGGTGCGCGACTACCATATCCGCGTCGGCACCCGGCTGCGGTTGGACAGCGGCGCCTCGGCGCGGATTTTTCGCCATCTGTCCAATCCTGCCAGCCTGCCCAAGGCCTTGCCGCATTATTATGCGGTGTCGCGCGGCGAGGTGAATGGCGAGATGGCGGCGATTTCTGCCCCGGTGTTCGGGCCGCGCGGCGAACTGGTGGGGGCATTGCAAATTTCCAGCCCGATCGCCCGTTTCACCGATGACCGGGTAAACCTGCTGCGGACAGTGGGCACAGAAGCCAGCATGAAACTGTCGATCGCGCTGGGGCTGGACCCTCGGCATGTTTCGAGCGAGATGGTGCCCTTGCAAGACTGATCCATCATCGAGGAGGGGAGCACCGCTCCCCTCACCGGCCGCAAGCGTCGGTCTCACACCACCTTCCGTTCGCGAAGGGCAGCGACGGCATCCGCACTCAGGCCAAGCTCACCATAGATCGCCTCATTGTGCTCACCCAGCAAGGGCGGGGCGCTGCGGGCGGAAGGTTCGCTGTCGGCAAAGCGGAAACCGGCGCGCACCACCTCGATGGCGCCCAGCCCGGCCTCATCGAAGGGAATGTTCTGCACCAGCCGACGCAAGTGCACTTGCTCACTAGATAGCACTTCGGGAATAGTCATCACGCGTCCGGAGGGAACGCCCGCCCGATTGAGTTGCTCCTCCCATACCGCCGCCGGGCGCGTAACCAGCGCAGCGTTGATCTGCGCGTTCAGCTCGGCACGATGAATCTTGCGATCCTCCCGAGCGGCAAAGCGCGGGTCGGTGATGAGATCATCACGCCCCAATTCTCGCGCCAGGGCCTCAAACTGCTCCTGCTTGTTGGCCGCGATGTTGAGCGGCCCATCCGCCGCTGTAAACACGCCAGAAGGCGCCGCTGTCATGTTCTGATTGCCGATCGGACTGGGCTCGACACCGCCCAGCAGATAGTTCGACACCGCCCAGCCCAGTGCCGACAGCGTGGAATCGAGCATGGAGACATCGATAAACCGCCCCTTGCCCGTCTCCCTGCGCGCGTACAGCGCCGAGACGACTGCAAAGGCCGAAGCCAGCCCGCCCAACGTGTCGCACAGCGGATAGCCCACCCGCATCGGCGCGGACTCCTTGTCTCCGGTGATGCTCATCACGCCGGACATGCCCTGCACGATCTGGTCATAAGCTGGATTGCCACGTAGCGGGCCTTGTTGGCCAAAGCCGGAAATGGCGCAGAAAATAAGGCCCGGATTGACATGGCTCAACACATCATGGCCAAGACCCAGCCGGTCCATCACACCGGGGCGAAAGTTCTCGACCACGACATCGGCGTCCTTGACCAATTGCTTGAACAGGTCGCGGCCCTCGGGCGCCTTCAGGTTGAGCGAGACAGATTTCTTGCCTGCATTTTGCGCGAGAAACGAAGTGCCCAGCAACTGTCGGTTGAGATCGGGCGCCGCTCCCAGCTGGCGGGCGAGATCACCGCCAGCCGGATTTTCCACCTTGATGACCTCGGCGCCCAGCAGCGCCATCTGATAAGTGCAATAGGGGCCGGAGAGGATGTTGGTCAGGTCCAGCACCCGCACGCCCGCCAGCAGATCCGCCTGCGGCAAGGCCCGTGGTTCCTCTGCCATCATCAGATGTCCACCGTCATCACATCATACTTGTAGAGCCAATCATAGCGCCCTGTGATGGGCGCCCGGCTCCATTCCTGCTCCATATAGTCGATGGCCTGCGCCTCGGTTGCCAGTTCAGGCGCATGGAAGCGGCCCGTGTTGTCCTTGGCTCCCTGAACCATCTTTGTCGTGCGCTCGACGCGCGCGCCCTCATAATGGCGCAGCGCGGTTTCAGCATCGTTGAAAGCCTCCAGGCAGCGACCCAGCACGACACCATCCTCGATCGACATCACCGCCCCCTGTGCCAGGAAGGGTAATGTTGCATGGGCAGCATCGCCCAGCAGAGACACTTTGCCCTGCCCCCAGACCGGAGCGGGCTTACGTTCCATGAAGGCCCATTTCATAAGCTGCGGCGCGGCTTTGATCAGCGTCTGGACGATCTCATGCCATCCGGCGAAATCACTGAGGCATTCATCCCGGTCGCCAATCTGCCGATAGCCTTCGCTGGCCCATGTGCCATTTTCCACCGTGCCGACCATGTTCATCAGCGTTCCGCCGCGCAGCGGATAATTGACCAGATGCGCCCCCGGCCCGATCCAGGTCCAGCCCACCATGCGGCGCAAACTTTCCGGCAGCAACTCCATCGGGATCACCGAGCGCCAGGCAACCAGCCCATGGAACTGCGCTTCGTCGTCGCCCCACAGCTGGCGGCGAATGGCAGTCTTGACGCCATCGGCACCGATCAGCACATCGCCCTTCGCCACAGTACCATCCGCCAATCGCAGCGTCACGCCCTTGTCGTCCTGATCGAAACCCGCGACAGTCTTGCCCAGGTTGAAGACATCGGGCTTGAGTGCGCGGGCCGCATCCACCAGCGTGCCCAGCAGATCAGGGCGATAGACGGTAAGATAGGGGAAACCGTATTTTTCGATGGCACTCTCGCCAAGATCGAACAGCGGGAATTCCCGGCCTGTATTCCACAGGCGGAACTCTTTCTTCTCCGGCGCGCAGGAGAGGCCCTTGAGCGTCTCGAAAACGCCCAGCGCGGCCAGCGCGCGCGAACCGTTCGGGCTGATCTGGATACCAGCGCCCACTTCGCCCAGCTCCGGAGCCTGTTCATACACTTCGACATCAAGGCCGCGCTGCAACGCCGACAACGCCGCCGCCGCGCCGCCGATCCCGGCTCCCGCGATCAGGATCTTCTTGGGCTTGCTCACGAACTAAAACTCCCCTTTACGGAAACCATGCGCAGGGCCACAGCCGCGGCCCGTCTTTTCCATTCAGCCCGTCACCGTGCGCAGCCAGTCGAACGCGGCCATCACCGGCGCATCCGAAACCTTGAGCAGCACCGCATCCTGGCTGGCGATGTGGCGATAGGAACGCCAGGCGGGCACGGCGATCGTGTCGCCAAAGCTCCAGCCGATCTCCTCGCCATCAACCTGCGTAACGCCGCTGCCACGCACCACGGCGTAGATGATGTTGGCGGTGGTACGGCAGGGCCGGGTCGGCTTGCCGCTGTCGATCTGCTGCATGTCGAGCCGGATGGTTTTCAGTGCCGGATCGCCCAGTTGCACCGAGGCATGGGCATCGTCGAAATCCTGCCCGTGCACTGCGGCCAGACGGCTGACCGTCTCATCCCAGCGGAACACCAGATCGCCGCCATCGGTTTCGACCACGTCCTTTTCCAGTTCACCGGGTAGCGGCTCGAAAAACATCGGTTCGAGCAGATGGACCAGTGGTACGTCGAGGAAGTCCATCCAATAGCAGTCCTCATTCCCTACGTTTTCATGGCTGTGCCAGGCCCAATTGGGGGTCAGCAGCACGTCGCCGGGCCGCATCTCCACTCTCTGGCCATCAACCACCGTATAGGTCCCGCGGCCCTCCAGAATCAGCCGCAAGGCGTTGGCCGTATGGCGGTGCGCGCGGGCGAACTCGCCGGGCCGGATCATCTGATAGGCCGCTACCAGTGTGTTGACGGTGGGATAGATGTTGCCCTCTACAGGGTTGAACATGGTGAGGTTGCGGCGCTCGGCCTTATCGGTACCGATCAGATGGCCGGCTGCGGCCAGAATTGGCTTGACCTCGCTGTATTTCCAGCGACACGGCAGGAAATTCTTCGACGGCTCGCGCCATAGAGCGGGCTTGACGCGATGCCAGCCCCCTTCCATGCCAAGCGCGGTAAAGGCCTTGTAGAGTAGGTCGAGCGAAGCGATGGCGGCGGGATTGGCCTCCACCAGCGGCGGTTGTGTCAAAAGATCGGTGCTCATGGCGCTCACCCCAGAGGCTGCTTGACGATGGGCGGCACATAGCTGTCGGCAAAGACCTCGGTCGCACCCTGGGTGCCTTGCACCACCGGGACAGTCATCTCGCCGACATCCTGGATCCAGATATGGACCTTGTCGCCCTCGACGATCGGCCCCACGCCCTGCGGCGTGCCGGTGGCGATGATGTCACCCGGCTGCAGCGTCATCACCGCCGAGGCCGTGGCCACCATGCCCGGAATGTCGAGGACCAGATCGCGCGTGTTAGCATGTTGGCGCAGTTCACGCGTGCCGTCGGGCTTGACCACCCATAGCTTGAATTCCAGCGCCTGCGGATCGGGTACCGCATCGGCGGTGACCACCCACGGTCCCACCGGGCAGAAAGTATCATAGGCCTTACGGAACACGCGCTCCTCGCGACCGCGCACCACCATGTCCATCAGGCAGGCATAGCCAAAGACATAGTCCTGCCAGTCCTCACGCGCGACACCGCGTGCGGTCTTGCCGATGATGATGCCCAGTTCGGCTTCGTGATGCACCTCGCGGCCCGGCACATCGGGCAGCACGATGGGATCGTCCGGGCCCGAGAGCGCGCTGTTGGGCTTGAGGAAAAACCCCTGATTGGTGGCGCGATAGCCTGCCTGCATTTCCTTGCCATGGGCGTGATAATTCACCGGATAGGCGATCACCTTGTTTGGCCAGGGCACGGGCGTTTCAAGCCGGACCGAGGTCAGAGGCAGGCGCTCGCCGCTGGCGGCAGCGGCCTCGATGACAGGGCGCAGGGCAGCGAAGTCACGGATCAGGCGAACCGGACCGACCGGCGGCCATTCACCAGGCGTGACGCCGGCGGCCACACTGACATCGACGATCTCATCGCCCAGGACGACGCCAATCTTGCCTCCGTCGAAACATGCAATCTTCACCGGACTTCTCCAAATTTGGCAGAACCCAATCGTTCTTTCTATCGGAATAATGTTCCATTTATGGAATGGATCTGTGCGATCATTTCATGAATGGTATGGTTTGGCGCTATGGGGTGGAAAGAAGCGGGAACAGCCCCGCCTCTTCCTCAAGGGTTAGAAATTGTAGCGGATGCGCCCACCGAACACGCGCGGCGCATTGATCGTAGCGGCAAAGAGTCCCCCCAGGACCGGGTTCTGGTCACCGCCCGTGTAAACGGCCTTGTTCGTCAAATTCTGCGCAAAGAAGTCGACCGAATATTTGCCGCCAGAGGCCACATAGGTCAGGCCAGCATTGAGCAGAGCATAGCCGCCGATCCGCGCATTTGCGATAAAAGCGGCCTGAATCCAGCGGCTGCTAGCGAAAGTGCTGTTCACATTGGCATCCAGATGGGCACCATTGGCGAAGCGGAACGTGTGGACATAGTTCGCGCTGCCCGACCAGTCGGGCGAACGCATCATCTGATAGCCCGAGCAGTTCACGCTGTAATTGCGGGTGCCCGAGACCGGAGCAAAGGCGCAGCCCGTCGAAGGCGCCTTGGCATAGGCGGTCCAGACGAAGTTGCCATAGCGAGCCCGATCATACTCGCCGTTCAGCCCTACCGTGTCATTGGCCGTCAGTTTCCCACGCAGATCTATACTGACGCCCTTGGAGGTCGCGGTGCCGGCATTGATCGTGGTGGACTGGCTGGTACCATAGGCGTCAAGGCGCTGGAGCGCCTCCTGCTTGTTGTTGAAATTCCACCAGAACAGCTCGATATTCGCCTGCAGGCGACCGCCAAAGAAGCGGTTCTTGGAGCCCAGCGTATAGGCGGTGAGCGTTTCAGGCAGATAGGCTGGAACCGCCGCAACCGGCTGCCCTCCCGATTTGAAACCCGTCGAGACGGTGAAATATACCATGTTCTGCGGCGCGATCTGATATTCGAAGCCCGCCTTGTAGTTCACCCGCTTGTCCTGCAGATGCGAGGTCAGGACATAGACCTTCTGCCCGCTGGCATCAGGCAGACCCGTAGCCGAGGCCAGACAGGGGCTGTTGGCGGGGTAGGCAACCAAGAGGCACTGCGTGCCATTGGCCACCTCATGGGTTTCATTGGTGTAACGCAGACCGCCAATCAGCTTGAAATTTCTGAACAGTTCATAGCCCGCCTGACCGAAACCGGCATAGCTCTTCGTCGAAAGGTTGGCGGTATAGGTCAGCGCCAGCGCACCGGTCGCGCCCGGGATATTGGGGCCCAGCACGCCGGGCGCCGCCGCGCCAAGATAGACGGTCGAATTGTTGTTCAACTGCTCGTCATAATAGAAGAAGCCGGCGGTATAGGTCAGGCGGCTGCCGCCATGATCGGAAATACGCGCCTCGACGGATGTCGCCTTGGACTGCTGGGGCGCACCGGTCTGGTAATTTGTGGTGCTGTAGCCGATCCCGGGGAAATTCTGGGCCCGGATCGTCACCTTCTGATAGGCGGGAATGACGGTCAGCGTGCCAAAGCCGAGATTGACATCGGCCTGGGCATGGACGTTCCAGCTGTTGATGTTCTGGTAGGCCTGGGAAATGTTGAAATCAGGGTTCGCCTTGAAGATGGTCTGGAACCGCTGGTTAACCAGAGGTGTCACGCCCGTCCAGCGATCGGCGGGCACATAGGCCCCGCCCGGCGTCGAAGCAGCCGGATCATAAGCGACATAGCCGGGCCCCGTGCCGCCGATGTGCTGGTAATTGCTCCACAAGCGCAGAGAAAAGTCATTCGAAGGCTTGTAGAGGACCTGCAGACGCGCGGACTCATGCTGATCATCATCGGTGCCGTCGCTGATATAACCGTCGCGGTGCACAATCTGGCCGGCGGCGCGGACCGCCACCTTATCACCCAACGCGATGTTGACAGCGGCTTCGGCATTGATGCCATTATAGCTCTGCGCGCCCAGTTGGACATAACCGGTGGTCTGGCCCAGCTTGGGCGTGGCGGCGACCAGATTGAGCGCGCCGCCTGAGGAGTTGCGCCCGTAGAGCGTCCCCTGCGGCCCCTTGAGCACCTCGACCCGGTCGAGATCGAACATGTTGCCGTTGAAGGACTGCGAACGAGCGATGTAGACGCCGTCGATGTTGAGCGACACCGAAGGATCGCTGAGCGGCGTGGTGGTGGGCGTGCCCGCGCCGCGAACGAACACCTGCGTGGCCGAACCACCCATCGCGATCTGCACCCCCGGCGTGATTCTGCTCAGGTCGGTCGTCTGGCTCGCGCCACTCTGGCGCAGCATGTCTTGGGAGACCACGTCGATCGAGATGGGCGCTTTTTGCGTGCTTTCGGACCTGCGCTGTGCCGTCACCACAATATCCGCAACGCCCATGGCCTGCGGCGTTGCCTGGTTTGCAGAATCAGGCGCGCCATGGGCGACACTGGCATTGCCAGATGCAAGGTTAACGCCGGCAGCACAGGCCAGACCTGGTGCCAGAGCGCCAATTGCAATCCCACCAAGCAGCGAAAAGGAAGTGTTGTTCAAACGCATCGGTATTCCTCACCCGTGATTTTGGATTGGCTCCGAAGCAAACATGCAGCGCATGCGTCGCTTGATTCGGCACCGCTTGTTACATCCGTTCTATCTGACGGAACATCATTCTTTTTATAGAAATGCTCGACGGCGGTCAAGGCGGCAATTTGCGGCGCAGCGTCAAACTTGCCTCATCAAAGTTTTCAACGAACACGCCTTGACCACCGCATTATCAGAACGTAATTCTCTCTGACGGAACTAAAAGGGGCGCTCAAAAGCCCATAATGAAGGTGTTCCTGCGGCCGACTCGGGAGGCCAGCGGCGTGAGAGGAGATCAGGATGACGACCACTTTCCCCAAGACACCCAGCTTCACCGGTTTCAACACGCCCTCCCGCGTGGAGGCCGACGTGCAGGATCTGAATGTGGAGCAGGGCACAATACCTTCAGACATGGACGGGGCATTCTACCGCGTGCAGCCCGAGCATCAGTTTCCGCCCCTCTTGGGCGACGATATCGCCTTCAACGGCGACGGCATGATCTCGATGTTCCGTATTCGGGGCGGCCGCTGCGATTTTCACCAGCGCTGGGCCAAAACCGACAAGTGGAAGCTGGAGAATAAGGCTGGGCGGGCCCTGTTCGGCGCCTATCGCAATCCGCTGACCGATGACGAGACGGTGAAAGGCAAGATCCGCGGTACCGCCAACACCAACGCCTATATTCACGGCGGGCGGCTCTATGCGTTGAAGGAAGACTCACCCGCGCTGGTGATGG
The DNA here is from genome assembly GCA_028871475.1 of Sphingomonadales bacterium. Lineage (GTDB taxonomy): Bacteria > Pseudomonadota > Alphaproteobacteria > Sphingomonadales > Sphingomonadaceae > Novosphingobium. The sequence goes on from JAGWMZ010000022.1 coordinate 16,339, forward strand.
ACCCTGCGACTTTGGAGACCCAGGGATACACACTCTTCGACGGCAAAATGACCGGCGAAACCTTTACCGCCCACCCCAAGACCGACCCCGACACAGGCAATCTCTGCGGCTTCGGCTATGCTTCCAAGGGCGTGCTGACCAAAGATATGACCTATTACGAGGTCAGCCCAAACGGCGAGTTACTCTTCGAGATCTGGTGGGAAAATCCCTATTATTGCATGGTGCACGACTTCGCTATCACCAGGGACTACGCTCTGTTCCCGGTGATGCCCATGACCAGCAACTGGGAGCGGCTGGAGGCAAAACAGCCACATTTCGGCTTTGACACCACCCTGCCCAGCTATCTCGCCGTGGTACCACGCAAACCCGGCACGACCGCTGCTGACATCCGCTGGTTCAAGGGGCCGACATGCTTTGCCGGCCATGTGATGAACGCCTGGAACGAGGGGGCAAAGATTACCCTCGACCTGCCTGTCGCTGCCAACACCATGATGCCCTTCTTCCCCGACATGAGCGGCAAGCCCTTCGATCCGGTAGCGGGCAGCACCTATCTGTCGCGCTGGACTGTCGATCTCTCCCAGAACGAGGAGGAATACCACGCGCAAAAGCTGTCGGATATGATCGGCGAGTTCCCCAAATTCGATGATCGCGTCACTGGGCGCAAGTATCGCTATGGCTGGATGGTCGTGATCGATCCTTCGCAGCCAGTGGAGATGAAAGGCGGCAGCGCGGGCGGCTGGGTGATGAACACGCTGGGCATGGTCGATCTGGAAACCGGCACCGAGCAGAAATATTGGGTCGGGCCGACCTCCTCGATCCAGGAGCCCTGCTTCGTTCCCCGCTCGAAGAACGCGCCCGAGGGCGATGGCTGGATTGTGCTGGTGGTCAATCGCCTCGAAAGCCGCAGCAGCGACCTGCTGATCTTTGAGGCAACCCAGATATCCAGGGGACCAATCGCGACCATCAACATTCCTGTCCGTCTGCGCTTTGGCCTGCATGGCAATTGGGCCAGCGTCGAGGATCTGAATGTGCTCGACCATGTCTGACGTCAGCATGATGCCGCGCGCCATCCTCCCGCTTCACGAGTAATCGATCCATGCCCACACTCACTCCGGCTCATGTCACCGCCGCGACCTTCAACCAGGCACTCACCCGCTTTCGCGCTGCCCTAGGCACGGAATGGGTGCTGGCCAGCGACGAGGACAGGGCGACCTATCACGACCCATATTCCATGGGTGACGGGCTGGACCATGAACCCAGCGCTGCCCTGGCCCCGGCTTCGGCCGAGGAAGTGCGGGCCATCGTGCGCATCGCCAATGAGTTCAAGATACCGCTCTGGCCAGTCAGCCGTGGCAAGAATCTGGGTTATGGCGGCGCTGCGCCCGTACAAAAGGGCAATGTCGTGCTCGACATGGGACGAATGAAGAGGATCGACGTCGACCCAAAATACGCCCATTGCCTGATCGAGCCGGGGGTAAGTTATTTCGATCTCTACAATCATCTGAAAGACAACGACATCGCGCTTTGGATGTCAGTGCCTGGCAATGGCTGGGGCAGCGTCCTGGGCAACGCCCTGGATCGCGGCATTGGCTACACACCCTACGGCGACCACACCGACACGCTCTGCGGGCTGGAAGTGGTGTTACCAGACGGTGATCTGCTGCGCACTGGCATGGGCTCGATGGCCAACAGCAAGGTCTGGCAGGCCTATCACTACGGCTATGGACCGGGCTGGGACCAGATGTTCGTCCAGTCCAATCTGGGCATTGTCACCAGGGGCGGCATGTGGTTGCAGCCCGAACCGGACATGTCCGCCCGGGTCTCACTGGCCTTGCCCCATCTCGACGATGCAGCCTGGGCTCTCGACATTCTGGCCGAATTGCGCCGCCGCGATGTCATCCAGCACAACATCGTCTTTGGCACGCCCGTGCGGTCTGCCTCCGTGATGTCCCAGCGCAAGGACTGGTACGATGGCCCAGGCGCCCTGCCCGATGCGGTCAATGAGGCCATGATGAAGAAACTGGGGCTTGGCTGGTGGAACACCAAGCTGTCGCTTTTTGGCTACGCCGGTGCTGTCGAGGCCCACATCAAGCTGATCCGTGACCTGTTCGAACCACGCATCGGCAAACCTCTGGAGTTCGAAATCTGGCACAAGGGCGATCCTGCTGAAAAATCCGCGCGCGGAATTCCTTCCACCATGCCACTGAACTCGGTGAACTGGTATGGTGGTCGCGGTGGCCATCTAAGCTTTGCACCAGTGATGCCTCCAGATGGCCGGCTTATCCTTGATTACGCCAAGGGCACCAAGGCCATCTATGATGAGATGGGCCATGATTATTCGGCCAGTTTCACGATCGGCAAGCGCCATATCAACAATGTCAGCCTGATCTTCTACGATCGCGACGATGCCGCCATGACCGCCCGTGTCGATACGCTCTATCGCCGGCTGGTGGCGCGCGCCGCACGCGACGGCTTTGCCGAATATCGCGGCCATATCGACTATCAGGGCATGATCGCCGACACATTCGACTTCAATAACCACGCCCTTGGCCGCCTCAACGAACGGGTTAAAAAGGCTCTCGATCCAAACAACGTCATTGCGCCGGGCCGCAACGGTATTGGCCGGGCCGACACATCCACGTTGACCACCGCAAAGGGAGCAAAGGCATGACGCACGCCCTCGGCAGGATCGCCCTGTCCGCCTCCTCGGTGCTGCTGACCTGTGTGACACTGTCCGGCGCGGGGGCAGGCGTCGCTCAGACGAACCGGTCCGCACCCCAGGCCCACCTGACGGGCGACCTTGTCTTTCATACGCGATGTGCGATCTGTCACGATGCCCGCGGCATGGGCACTGTCATGCTGAGCAAACGCCTGGGACGCGACAAGGGCGAACTGGCGAAACGCACCGACCTTGAAGCAGGCTATGTCACCGCCGTGGTGCGCAATGGGCTGATGAGTATGCCCGCCTTCACCCGCGTCGACCTCAGCGATGCCGAGCTGGCACAGGTCAACGACTATCTGACCCGCAACAACGCGCCGGCAGGCAAGCCGTGATCTCGCCGCGCATCGGACGCCGCGCCCTGCTCACCGGCATGGCAAAAGGCACAATCGTCGCGGGCAGCATCATGCCCGCTTCGGCCTGGGCGACCGCCCGGCCTCGTCCTCCCTTTCGCGCGATCGGGGATCTGAACCGGGCGGGCGCACGCACCTTGCTGTCCTTCGCACAGCAGGCCAATTGCACCTTCATCGATCCCGAAGGCGAAATCGTGCGCCTGCTGCAAGGGTCTGCCGCGAGCTGGCTGTCCTCCGAAACGCCGATCATCGGCTATACCGGCTGGTCGGACTATCTGCTGGCGGGCGACCTTGCCCGCGATACCGGCCGCCGCATTGCGCAAGCGCGCCTGATCGGCAACGCTCCAGCACGAGAGCTGCTGCCACCCAGCACCTCTTCTCCAATGCCCGCGCTGCTCGCCATGCTATGCGACGGATGCAGCGATGGAGGTGTGGGCTGGATCATCTCCTAGAGCAAATCCGTTCCGACTGCATCGGGCCGATCGCTGTAGAGCGCCTGAATTGGGCATAAAGAAAGGGCCGCTTCCACGAGGAGCGGCCCTTTCTTGCGTCAATTCACGCTCCCTTATACCCGCCCCAATAGCGCGGACGGAAGGTCAAGGCGACCGCCGCAGCAAGGAAGGACAGGATAATGATACCAACAAACGGCAGGTCATAACCACCCGTCAGATCATGGAAGCGGGCAATCAGGAATATCCCAGTGGCCGCGCCCAGATGGAAGCAGCCCATCAGCACCGAAATCGTCTGGGCCACCGCGCGCAAGCCAAACATGTGGCGCGCCAGAATGGGCGTCTGAACAACCGCACCGCCCTGAGCAATCCCGCGGAATGCGACGAAGATCACCATCGTCGGCAAGGTCGCCACCGGGAAAGCCAAGGCCACAGCAATACCGCACAGCGCCCAGCCCAATGCGATCCCTTTCGTCGAGATCTTGTCAAACAGCCATCCGAAGAACACCTTGCCCAATGCCGACAGCACCATCACCAAGGTAAAACCACCCGCCGCAGCATAAGCACCCAGATGACGCTCGGCCAGGAACAGGGTCGTGTGTTCGTTGATACCGTTCGAGAATGCGCCAGAGGCGAAAACGCAGCCACACAGAATATAAAAGCGCGGACTCTTCAGCAACGCTTTGAACTCGTCTCCAGGTGGTGGCCCGGCCGACAAAGACTTGGCTGACGAGCCGGCCTTTGGCGGATCGATTTCATCGGCCGTATAGCCATAGCGTTCGGGCGATTCGTGCGCCAGCAGGGCAACAAGCGTGGTCAGCACCACAAGCACAAACAGGCCCGCCAGGCCAAAGGTCGCGTGCCAGCCGTATTGCTTGACGAAATAAGCCGTGCTGACTGGCACCACCAGCGCGGCAAAGGCCGCGCCCAAAACCGCATAGCCCGTCATCTGCCCGAGCCGCGCAGTAAACCACCGGGCCAACGTCACCTGATAGGCAATGTTGCAAATGATGCTGAAAAAACCGGAGATGGCAGCAGCCAAATAATACAGCGACAGCGTATGAGCGAAATAGAGCATCGACGTCGACAGGCCAATCGCCGCCAGTGCGATGACGTAGACCCGCTTGAGGCCGAATTTGACGAAGGCATGACCGATCAACAGCCCCGTCAGCGCAGACACCAAGGATTTGATTGCCATGAAGGCGGTGGTCTGCTCGTTGCTCCAGTGCATGTCCTGCATGATGGGTCTGTAACTTACCGTCACCATCATCGACACGCCGGCAAGCGCAAAGCCCCATACAAGGAAGCTCGCGATGACATTCAGATAGGCGTATCGCTTTACTGTCGCGAGCGGCAACCTCTCAACTTTTGCCACGTTCAGGCCCTTTCAATCTCGGGCGGCGGTGCGGCTTGGGCCGTCATCACCGATGGGGGATTTATGTCGTTGGGTGCAACTGCGGCGTACGGCAGCGAACGCGACGCGTTCGTCACAGTCATCCTCGTCCGCTTCTGATATTCTATTAGACAGAACGTTATTCCTTTTTGCTCCTTGGTGTAACTCCTGTCAAATCCTTTTGCTCGGCCCGCTCCCCTTTGATGAGCTGGGACGTGAAGGAAAATGGACATTTTTCATCCACGCCATTTCCCTCTTGCGAACAGCCCGAATCATGAATACACATGTATTCACAAATTGAATGCGGGAGAGAATGCATGGCGGTGCGCAATGGGCAACAGTTTCTTGCCGGGCTCAATGATGATCGCCTCGTTTATCTGGGCGACAAGAAGGTCGACACGCTGAACGAGCCGCAGTTCCAGGGCTCACTCAAGGGAATGGCGGAATATTTCGACTACCAGATCGAACACGCCGCAGACTGCCTGGTTGACGACCCGCAAAAGTCCGGGGAGAAGATGAGCGCCAGCCTGATCGTGCCGCGCAGCAAAGAAGATCTGGCGATCCGCCACAGGGCGCTCGATCGTTTCGCCCGCTATTCTTACGGCATGCTCGGGCGCACGCCTGACTATGTGAATGTGGTACTTTCCGGTCACGTTGCCCGGCGCGACATCTGGGAAAAGGGCGATCTGGTCTTTCACGACCGCCTCACCAAGTTCCATCGCGAAGTCATTGAGGGCGACCTGTCGCTGACCCATGCCATCGCCCACGCCAACATCGACAAGAGTACCGGTGATCTGGCCGGTATGAACGCCGACCTCACCGTTCACAAGGTGGGCGAGACGGAAAACGGCATTATCGTGCGCGGCGGCAAGATGCTGGCTACGCTCGGGCCGTTCACCGACGAATTCTATGTTTATCCTTCGGCGCCCATTCCCTCAGGGGCGGAGCGTCATGCACTGTGTTTTTCAGTACCGTCGAACACCAAGGGCCTGACGATGTTCTGCCGCGACCAATACGGCACGAACGAAAGCCGGGCCGACGCCCCATTCTCCTCTCGCTTCGATGAGCAGGACGTGTTCGTGGTCTTCGACGATGTGGAGATCCCCTACGAGCGCCTGTTCATCGACGGCAATCTGGATGTCTACAACAATGTGACGCGCGGCGTCTCGCCCGGAAACACGCTGCAGCAGACCGCTATTCGTGCCATGGTAAAGCTCGAATTTGCGTATGATCTGTGCACGTTGATGGCGCGCATTACCGGTAGCGAACAGCGCCAGGATGTCGCGGTGATGCTGGGAGAAATCCACACCTACATGGTCATGACCCGGTCTGCCATTACAGCGGCTGAGGCACGCGCACATGAGTGGGGCACATCGGGCGCCTTTTTCCTTCATGGCGATATCGCCGTGCTGCGCTCGATCATGCCGGAATGGATGAGCAGGGTGAACCAGATCATTCGTGCACTGGGCTCGCACAACCTGCTCGCCACGCCCTCGCTCGAACTCTTCCAGAATCCCGAAGTCGGCGACATGCTGCGCAAATACCTTCCCGGCGCCAACGGCTTTACCGCAGAGCAGCGGGCGGCCGTGTTTCGTACCGCCCGGGACTTCACGATCTCGTCGCTGGCTGGCCGGGTGGAACTCTACGAAATGTTCTATCTGGGCTCCTTGGCGCGCGCGCGCGCCGGAGACCATATGGTGGCCCAGCGCAACGGTTTCAAAGGCGAGGTGATGGAATTCCTGACAAAGAATGGCGCCTTCCTGAACGCGTAGACGACATTTCAAAGCTGATAAGAACAACAGGAATGCCGGTCGGTTGTGCCTGTGCGCCGCGCCAGCAAAAAGAGGATGCCCCCATGACGCCTGAGGTCCATTCCAAACCCCTCGAACCGCAGGCCGTGGCCGATGCCCGCGCCGCCGCGAGTCGGGCGCAGGCCGCTTTTCCGGCGTGGGCGGCCATGGGCCCCAACGCGCGCCGCGCCGTATTGAACCGCGCGGCCAGCGCGCTGGAAGCCCGCGCTCCCGCTTTGGTCGATGCGATGAAACATGAGATCGGCGCGACCGCGGGCTGGGCTCACTTCAACGTGAACCTGGCCGCCAGCATGATCCGCGAGGCCGCCGCAATCACCACCCAGATCGCAGGCGAGGTTATTCCCTCAGACAGGCCCGGCTGCCTGGCGCTGGCATTGCGCGAACCTGTCGGGGTCAGCCTGGGCATTGCGCCGTGGAACGCGCCGATCATTCTGGGTGTACGGGCCATTGCCGTGCCGCTGGCCTGCGGGAACAGCGTGATCCTCAAGTGCTCGGAATTGTGCCCACGTACGCATGGCCTGATCATTGAGGCCTTTGCCGAAGCGGGCTTTCCCGAGGGCACGGTCAATGCCGTCACCAATGCGCCCGAGGATGCAGCCGATGTGGTGGCCGCGCTCATCGACCACCCGGCAGTGCGCCGCATCAACTTCACCGGCTCAACCCATGTGGGGCGGATCATCGCCAAACGCGCAGCCGAGCATATCAAGCCGGTGCTGCTCGAACTGGGCGGCAAGGCGCCCTTCATCGTGCTGGAGGATGCCGATCTGGACGAGGCCGTGAAGGCTGCCGCCTTCGGTGCCTTCATGAATCAGGGCCAGATCTGCATGTCGACCGAACGGATCATCGTGGTCGATGCCGTCGCCGAGGCTTTTCTGGCGAAATTCACCGCCAAGGTCGCCACCCTCACCACCGGCGATCCGCGCAAGGGCGACACCCCGCTGGGCGCCGTGGTCGACATGCGGACGGTGGTGCACGTCAACGCGCTGATCGACGACGCGCTGGGCAAGGGCGCCACCATGCCGGTCGGCGGCAAAGGTGAAACGGTGCTGATGCCCGCCACCGTCATCGATGGCGTGACACCCGATATGAAGCTCTATCGCGACGAGAGCTTTGGCCCGGTGGTCGCCGTGATCCATGCAAGAGACGAGGAAGACGCCATTCGCCTGGCCAATGACAGCGAATACGGCCTGTCCGCCGCTGTCTTTACCAGCGATGCGGCGCGCGGCCTGCGCGTTGCCCGGCGCATCCAGTCAGGCATCTGCCACGTTAACGGCCCCACCGTGCATGACGAGGCGCACATGCCCTTTGGCGGCGTCGGGGCGTCCGGTTATGGCCGGTTCGGCGGCAAGGCCGGGATCGACAGCTTCACCGAACTGCGCTGGATCACCATCGATACCGAACATGGCCATTACCCGATCTGAGGCTTCCCATGACCATACCCCCCACCCTTCGCGAAGGCTTCCGGCAGTCCATGCGCCGCGTGGCCAGCGGCGTGTCGCTGGTGACCACCGGCGAAGTCGCGCACGACGATCGTCCGGCCACGCGCTTCGGCATTGCCATGACGGCCTTCATGTCGCTCAGTTTCGATCCACCCTCGCTGGTCATCGCGGTCAACCGCGGCGCCTCGATCCACAAGCCGCTGCTGCGCATCGGCGCCTTTTGCGTCAATGTTCTGGCACAGCATCAGGAGCAGCTTTGTCAGGACTTCGCCATGCAGCCCTCGGACAAGCGGTTCGATGTGGGGGATTGGGCCAGTGATGAGGGAGGCCTGCCCTATCTGCCCGACGCGCAGACCAACATCGTCTGCGCGGTTGCCGCGCATCATGGCTTTGGCTCGCACGACCTCATTGTCGGGCTGGTCGAGCGCGTTACAAACCACACCGACATCGTCCCGCTGGTGTTTGCCGACGGACGTTATGGGAGGATTGCCGCAGCATGACCGGAAAGACCGCAAAAAGCTCGACGGAAAGCAGTCGGGACCGATTTCTCGACGCGGCCGACGCCCTGTTCATCCGCGATGGCTATGACCGCTGTACGATCCGCCTGATCAGCGCCGCGGCTGGCACCAGCCTGGCCGTGCTCAGCCGCCATTGGGACAGCAAGCAGCAGTTCTTCGAGGAAATGTTCAGGCGCCATTTCGATCCGATCCACACCGCGCAAAATGCCCGCTTCGATGCGATCGAGGCCAGTCTGGCGCCTGGTGCCAGACCGGGCCTGCGTGCCGTTCTGGAGGCATTCTTCAGCCCCGCGCTCAGCGGCAATGTCGGCGCCATCGAACAGCGCACCAGCCACCTCGTTTATTGCCGGGCCCTGATGGACCCCTCTCCAGAGGCAACCGCCATCCTGCGTCCGTTGGTTCGCGCCACGCGCGAAAGGCTCATTCGCCTGCTGCGCACGGCGCTGCCCCATCTCGACGAGAAGCGCTTTTTTCTCGCGATGACGATGGTGCTGGGTTCCTATGTCTACCCTCAAGTTAACGGCATGCGTCTGGCGGAGATCATGGGCATCGATTTCGGCGACATCGACTGGCAGGAAGCCGCCCGGATCATTCCGCGCTATCTGGAAGCCGGCCTGACCGCCGAACTGGCGGACAAGCCATGACAGACCTGTCCGCGCCCAAAACCTTCGCCATGGCCAGCATCCACGAGATTGTCGAAGAGGCCCGCAATGGGCGGATGTTCATTCTGGTCGATGATGAAGACCGCGAAAACGAGGGCGATCTGGTCCTGCCGGCCCAGTTCGCTACCCCTGCAAAGGTGAACTTCATGGCCACGCACGGGCGCGGCCTCATCTGCCTCTCGCTGACCCGCCAGCGCGCGGAAGCTCTGGACCTCAAGCCCATGAGCCAGACCAACGGAAGCCAGTACGAAACCGCCTTCACCATCTCGATCGAAGCGCGCGAAGGCGTTACCACCGGCATCTCGGCTGCCGACCGGGCTCGTACCATCACAACGGCCATCGATGCCAGTAAAGGCAAGACCGATCTTGTCTCACCGGGCCACATCTTTCCATTGATCGCGCGTGATGGCGGCGTGCTGGTACGCGCGGGCCATACCGAAGCGGCGGTCGATGTGTCGCGGCTGGCTGGCCTCAACCCTTCGGGCGTGATCTGCGAGATCATGAAGGAAAACGGCTCGATGGCCCGTCTGGGCGACCTGATCGATTTTGCCATCCTGCATGGGTTGAAGATCGGCACGATCCGCGACCTCATTCATTACCGGCGCTGCTTTGACAAGGTGGTGGAGCAGGTCGCGCAATCGACCATCCATTCCGATTTCGGCGGCGAGTTCATCATCAAGACCTATCGCAGCACCATCGATGGCACCGAGAGTGTGGTCCTGCAGAAAGGCGAAATCTCCGGCCCGGAACCGGTGCTGGTACGCGTCCATGGCAGCTTGCCGCTCTATGACCTGCTGGGCATGAGCGGTCCGCGCAGCCGTCTGCTCCAGCGCTGCATGGAAGAGGTGGCGCGCGAAGGGCGCGGCGTGATCGTGCTGATCCGCACCGGCACGCCCGACCTCATGTCGCGCGCTATCCGCGAGGGCGACCACAGCTCGGGCATGGAACTGCGCCATTACGGCACCGGTGCCCAGATCCTGGCCGAGCTGGGTGTGCAGAAGATGGTGCTGCTGACCACGAAGCGCCGCCATATCGTCGGCCTCGAAGGCTTCGGCCTGGAAGTGGTGGGCGAACGCAGGCTTTCGGACTGAGCACCGGGCGCCTCGTGCACTGGCAACTTCCATTTTCCCGGCGAGACACAAGATGATCCTCTATCCCGAACTCTGCATGATGATCGATGGCGAGCGTGTCACAATGGGCGCTCGCGACAGCCACCCCGTGCTCAACCCCGCCACCGGCGAGGTCCTGGCGCATGTGCCGCTGGCAACAGCCGAGGATCTCGACCGGGCGCTGGCCGCCGCGGAAAGAGGCTTTCGACGCTGGCGCAAGACGCCCGCCCAGGATCGCGCCGCCGTCCTTCAGGGCGCCGCACGCCTGTTGCGCGAACGTGTCGAGGAGATCGCCCGCATCGCCACGCTGGAACAGGGCAAGACGCTGGCCGAAACGCGGGGCGAGGTGGACATGGTCGCCAATCTGTTCGATTTCTATGCCGGTGAATGTCAGCGTCTCTATGGCCGCGTGCTGGTCCGTCCGGCTGGGTTGCGCTCCACGGTAATCAAGGAGCCCGTCGGCCCGGTCGCCGCCTTTGCACCATGGAACTTTCCACTCTCCAATCCGGGACGCAAGCTGGGCGCGCCGATCGCGGCAGGCTGCTCGGTGATCCTGAAAGCGGCAGAGGAAACGCCGGCCTCGGCCTTGGCCGTTTTGCAGGCGCTGCTCGACGCAGGCCTGCCCGGCGATGTCGCACAGGCTGTGTTCGGCGTGCCCGATAGGGTGTCGCGCCACCTGCTGGCCAGTCCGATCATCCGCAAGCTCAGCTTCACCGGCTCCACCCAGATCGGCCGTCACCTGCTCAAGCTGGCCGCCGAGGATCTCAAGCGCACCACCATGGAACTGGGCGGACATGGCCCCGTGCTGGTCTTCGAGGACGCCGACACGCAAAAGGCGCTGGACATGATGGTCGCGCACAAGTTCCGCAATGCCGGACAAGTCTGCGTCTCGCCCACGCGGTTCATCGTGCAGGACAGCGTCTTTGACGGTTTCGTACAAGGGTTCAGCCGCCGCGCCGCCGCGATCAAGGTCGGCAACGGCCTCGACCCGGATGTGGTGATGGGGCCCATGGCCAACCCGCGTCGGCCCGAAGCCATCGACCAGATGGTCAAGGATGCTGTCGCACGCGGCGCAACACTGCATACCGGCGGTGAACGGATCGGCAATCAAGGCTTCTTCTATGCGCCCACCGTGCTGTCCAATGTGCCGCTCGACGCCGCGATCATGAATGAGGAGCCCTTTGGCCCCGTCGCCATCATCAATTCCTACCGGGATGAAGAGGCGATGATCGCCGAGGCGAACCGCCTGCCCTATGGCCTGGCCGCCTATGCCTGGACGCGCGATGCCGCACGCCAGCGCCGTCTGGCCGCCGAGCTGGAAACCGGCATGCTGACCATCAACAGCACGGCCGTCGCGGCGCCCGATGCGCCCTTCGGCGGGGTCAAATGGTCTGGCCATGGCGCGGAGGACGGGATCGAAGGCGTGGAGGCCTGTCTGGTGACCAAGGCCATCCACGAGGCCTGACCGCCAACTCTCCGCAGCATTGGGGAACATTCGTGCAAACCCTTGATTTCGATTACATCATCATCGGTGCCGGATCGGCAGGCAGCGTGCTCGCCAACCGGCTCAGCGCCGATCCGACCAATCGTGTGGCCGTGCTGGAAGCGGGCGGCGAAGCCAACCATGCCTATGTGCGCATGCCGCTCGGCTTTTTGCAGGCCCTGCGCAATCCGGCGCTGACATGGCCCTTCGCCTCCGAACCGCAAGCGCAGCTGGGCGGCAGAGTGCTACCCCTGCCGCGCGGGCGGCTGCTCGGCGGCTCGTCCTCGATCAATGGCACGGTGCATTTTCGCGGCCACCCGCTCGATTTCGACGATTGGGCCAGGCTGGGCTGCACCGGCTGGGATTACGAAAGCCTGCTGCCCTATTTTCAGCGCAGCGAAGATCATTGGACCGGCGGCAATGCATGGCGCGGCAAGGGCGGCCCGATCGGGGTCGTTCCTGTCGATACATCGACGCTGATGGCCGAAGAATTGCGTGCCTCCGCCGCGCTGCAGGGCTTTGCCTATAACCCCGACTATGACGGCGCCAACAATGAAGGCTGCGCCGATGTGCAGGTCGCGCTGAAAAACGGCGAGCGCAGCGGCGGAGCAAGGGCCTATCTGAATCCCATCCGCAACCGCCCCAACCTGACAATCCTGACCCATGCGCAGGTGCAGCGCATCCTCTTCACCGACCGGCGCGCCACCGGCGTGGCCTTCGAGCGCCATGGCCAGCCCCACACCGCTACCGCGGCACGCGAGATTGTGCTTTGCGGCGGAGCCTACGGTTCACCGCAATTGCTGATGCTGTCGGGCATCGGCGCGCGGGCCGCGCTCAATCGGCATGGCATCGGCGTGGTGCATGATCTGCCCGGCGTCGGGCAGAATTTGCAGGAACATGTTCGCCTCGCACATCAATATGATGCCGCCCCACCGCACAGCTTTGCGCAGCAATTGCGCTTCGACCGCGCAGCGCTGTCGTTCCTGCGTTGGTATTTTCTGCGCTCGGGCCCCTTTGCCAACCAGATCGCGGCGGCCTGCATCCTGGCTCATTCGCAGCAGGGGCTGGACCGGCCCGACCTGCAGATCATGTCCAGCCCTGTGCGTGTCGATGCCAACATCTGGTTCCCCGGCATCGCCAAGCCCAAGCGCGACTGTTTCTACAACTCGATCTGCCTGTTGCGCCCCAAAAGCCGCGGTGAGGTGACTCTGCGCGATGCCGACCCTCACTCGGCCCCGCGTATCCAACTCAACCTGCTGGAGGATGAGCGCGACTGGGCCGTGCTCAAGAAGGGGCTAGCCATTTCGCGGCGAATTTTCTCAGACGGTCCGATCGCCCGCTATGTCATCGAGGAAACGCTGCCCGGCGCACATGTCATCAGCGACGAGGCACTCGATGCGATGAAATCAGAGCTGTCGGGCGTGGTGCACCATCCGGTGGGAAGCTGCGCGATGGGCGCAGGGCCCAATGCCGTGGTCGATCCATGTCTGAGAGTGCGCGGAATTGCAGGGCTCAGGGTTGCCGATGCCTCGGTGATGCCATTGCTGGTGGGAGCCAACACCAATGCGGCGGCAGTGATGATCGGTGAAAAGGCCAGCGACATGATTTTGGACGCGGCACGGCAGGAACAGATGGCATGAGCACGATTTTCAACAAGGCCCTCGACCGTATAGGCAGCTATCAGGGGCACTTCATCAATGGCGCATGGCGCGACGGCACCGACGACACCATCCCCGTGGTCGATCCGGCCACCGAACAGGTCATCGGCGCCATCGCAGCGGGCGGTGCGGCTGAAGTGGACGAGGCGGTCAACGCAGCACGCAAGGCCTTTGAGTGCCGCGCATGGTCCGCCATGCCCGCTGCCGAACGCGAAAGGCTGCTGCTGTGTCTGGCTGATATGGTGGAGGCCGAACAGGATGAGATCGCGGCCATCGAGACCATCGACAATGGCATTCCCTATGGGGTGTCACGCCGGATGGCGGTGGGTTCGGCGATCAGCGCCATTCGTTACCATGCCGGATGGCCCCGCCGTCTGACGGGCGAGAGCGTGCCGGTCTCGGTGCCCGGCAACTGGCATGGTTATACCACGCATGACCCGCTGGGCGCGGCCGCCCTGATCGTGCCGTGGAACGCTCCCTTCCCGATCACCTGCACCAAGGTTTCCGCGGCGCTGGCGGCGGGCTGCACAGTAGTGCTCAAACCGGCCGAACTGGCGCCGATGTCGGGCCTGCGGCTGGCCGAACTGGTGGCCAAGGCAGGTTTTCCGGCAGGAGTGATGAATGTCGTCACGGGCCTTGGCGCTCAGGCGGGCGCCGCGCTGGTGGAACATGCGGGGGTGGACAAGATCAGCTTCACCGGTTCCACCGCCACCGGCAAGGACATCCTGCGCCGGAGTGTCGACAGCCTGAAGCGCGTGAGCCTGGAGCTGGGCGGCAAGTCGGCCAGCATCGTCTTTGCCGATGCCGATCTGGCCAAGGCTATCCCCGGCGTGGCGATGGGTATTTTCGGCAACAGCGGCCAGGTCTGTGCGGCAGGATCGCGGCTTTTCCTGCACGAGGTCATCTTCGACAAGTTCATCGAAGGGTTAGTCGCCTTCACGCAGAAACTGACCGTCGGTCCCGGCATGCAGGACAATGTGGCATTGGGCCCGCTCATCTCGGCGCCCCAACGCGACAAGGTCATGGGCTATATCGAGGCCGGTCTGAAGCAAGGCGCCACACTGATCACGGGCGGCGATGCTCCCTCGGGCAAGGGCTATTTCGTCAATCCCACCATCTTCGTTGATACCAATCCGGGCATGACCATCGTGCGCGAGGAAATCTTCGGGCCGGTGCTGTCCGTGATGACGTTCAACGATGATTCCATCGATGATCTGGCCGCTCGCGCCAATGACAGCATCTATGGCCTGTCCGCCTATGTATGGACATCCAGTCTGGCCAATGCCCATGCCATGGCGAGAAAACTGCGCTCCGGTTCGATCAAGATCAATGGAGCGGGGATGGAATTCGCGCTGCCTTTCGGCGGCTTCCGGCAGTCCGGCATGGGACGCGAACATGGGCGGCATGGCGTGGAGGCCTTTACCGAAACCAAAGCAGTGATGATGGGGTGGTAACGCTACCGTCGTGCAGGGAACTGGGCCTTTGACCACACCACATGGCTCTATCATCACCATGGCAGACAACACTCTTGGGATGGCGACCGTTCAAAACGGTCCTGCACCATCTCCTCCCATAACACTGGAATAACGATGATACCCTGGATGAAACGCACCATCTTGACCGCCATGGCCGCAGCCGCGACCTCCGTCACAATGGCTCCAGCTGCAGCTCAAACCAGCGCTGGCGATGCCGCGCACGGACGGACGCTGTATCAGGCCCAGTGCGCCGCCTGCCATTCAGTCGTAGCAGGCAAATCTCTGGTCGGGCCCAGCTTGAAGGGTGTGGTGGGTCGCGTGGCGGGCAAAAGCGCCGGTTTTGCTTACTCGCCAGCGATGAGCAAAGCCGGTTTCAAATGGGACAAGGCGAGGCTTGATGCCTATATCACCGCCCCTGCCAAAACGGTGCCTGGCAATCGCATGCCCTATGGCGGCATGCCAGACTCTGCGCAGCGTCGCGATCTGCTCGCCTATCTGGCCAGCAACAAATAGCTGACTTTGCAATGGAGGGCCTCCCGCGATGGGAAGCCCTCCAAATCTTCAACGCGCTGGCATTGACGTCACCATCAGCACTGCGAGCGCCAGCGTTTCGGTGCCCGCGCGAATGGTCGGTTCGGGAACCGGCGCAAAGAAGGGCGAATGGTTCACCGGCAGCGGCTTGCCCTGCGCCTTATAGGACGCAATCATCTTGGGATCGGTGCCGCCCACACCAAAGAACACCGATTGGGTCACCCCTGCCGACACGAATTCGGAATAATCCTCGCTGCCCGTGCCGCCTGGCTTGGTGGCAGGCTCCAGCTTGACCTTGCCCACGCCCATCGCCGCGCTCAGCACACCTGCGGCCCTTGCCGCCAGAGCATCATCATTGAAGACCGAGGCCGTGCCATATTTATGCACCACATCGGGCGCCGGGGCATGTGACATGTCGGCCACGGCCCTTGCCGTCGTGGCAACGCCCTCATTGAGCAGCTTGCGCACGTCAGGATCAAAGGAGCGCAGCGTCAGCTGCAGATCGGCATGGTCGGGAATGATGTTGGCAGCCGTGCCCGCCTGGAAGGAGCCCACGGTCACCACCCCGAATTTTTGCGGGTCTTTCTGGCGGCTGATCACGGTCTGGACATCCTCCACAAAGCGCGCGCCCATCACTACGGGATCGATGCTCTTGTCAGGCATCGAACCATGCGCGCCCACCCCGTGGAAGGTGACCGCCACCGTATCCGAGGCCGAGGTGACCACGCCTTGCTTGATCGTCACCTCGCCCAGCGGCGTCGGGCCAACATGGGCGGCAAAGGCGTAGTCGGGCTTGGGAAAGCGGGTGAAGAGGCCATCGTCAAGCATGGCCTTCGCGCCCGAGATGATCTCCTCGGCCGGCTGGCCGATGAACATCAGCGTGCCATGCCACTGGTCCTTCATCGCCAGCAGCGCCTGCGCCGTGCCCACCCACCAGGCCATATGGCTGTCATGCCCGCAGGCATGGTCGACGAAGGTCAGCTTGCCATCCACCGTCTGCTGCGCGCGGCTGGCATAGGGCAGGCCGGTCTTTTCCTCCATCGGCAGCGCATCGAGTTCGGTACGCACCATCACCACCGGGCCGGGGCCGTTTTTATAGATCGCCACCACGCCGGTCTTGCCGACATGCTCGGTGACGGTGAAACCCAGCTTGCGCATCTTCGCGGCAAGCAGCCCCGCTGTGCGCTCCTCCTGAAAGCCGACCTCAGGATGGCTGTGGATGTCCTTGTAGAGCGCGTCGAGCTCAGGATAGTTCTTGTCCAGGCTGGCATCGATGCGGGCCTTGGCGGCGGCAACATCGAAAGACGCGGGTGCCGGAGCATTCTGGGCCCAGACAGGCGAGGCCACCAGAGCCGCGGCAAGCAGAAACATGGTCTTGCGCATGAAATTTATCCTTAAATGCCGACGTGAAGATTGATGCCCACCGTGCGGGGCTGGATCGAATAGGTAAGGCCGGTGTAGCCATAGCCATTGCTGACACCGACATTGCCGACCTTGTCGCCCACATTCTGGCAGAAGATGTAGACACCCCAGCGGTCCTTCTCGACCCCGGCGCGCAGGTTCACCGTCGCGTAATTGCCATAGGCAGTGTAATAGGGGTCGGTCTTGCGGAAGGTCGACTGCATCGCTCCGGTATAGGCGAAATCGGCGCGGATCATGCCATTCAATGAGGAAGTGATCGCCCAGTCATAGGAGGCCGAAGAGGACGCCGTCCAGGCTGGCGTGTTGGGGATGAGGTCGCCCGCCTTGCCGGTGGAGGCAGTCACCAGCACGGCGGCATTGGACT
This sequence comes from Sphingomonadales bacterium, assembly GCA_028871475.1. GTDB lineage: Bacteria > Pseudomonadota > Alphaproteobacteria > Sphingomonadales > Sphingomonadaceae > Novosphingobium. Next base: position 33,725 of record JAGWMZ010000022.1, read on the forward strand.
GGTCCTGCGTCAGGCGCGCATCGGAATAGCCCGCCGCGCCCGTCAGCGTGATCCCGCGCATCGGCTTGGCGGTGATGTCCACCTCGCCGCCGCGAATGCGCGCCTTGCCCGCATTGGTGAGGAAGGAATAGAGCCCGTCGGCGGTGCGCGCCGCGGTCTGCATGTTGCTCCATTCCACATCGAAGATGGCGCCATTGACGATCAGGCGGTTGTCCAGCCAACCCGATTTCAGGCCGATCTCATAATTCCACAGGCTGTCGGCCTTATAGGCCAGCAGATTGGCGGGCAGCACCGGAATGTTGTTTGCGCCGCCCGGGCGGAAACCCTTGGACGCTGTGGCATAGGCCATGATGCGAGGGGTAAACCTGTAGCTGATATTGGCCTTTTCCAGCCAGCCATTGGCCGAGGCCTGCACGGCGGTATAGGGAGCGGCAATGCTGCCGGTATAGACGCTGCCCAGATAGGACTGGCCGCTGGTGGTCTTCTGATAATCGTAATAACGCGCGCCGCCGGTGATCGTCAGACCGGGCAACGGTTTGAGCGAGATTTCGCCAAAACCGGCGACCTGCCGCTCATCGGTTTCGACATAGCGATAGGAGAAATAGCGCAGCGGCATATAGACCGCGCCCGTCGCCGGATTGGCGCTGACGGTCTGGCTGTCGATATGGTCGTGGCGTTTTTCATAATAGGCGCCCACGGTCCATTGCAGCCATGCGGGCATATGGTCGTCGGAGGCCAGGCGGACCTCGTAATTCTGCGAGCGGACATAGGCCGGTTGATAGCCGATCGCCGGAAGCTGGGCGAGACCATTGGCACGGTAGGCGCTGAACTGCGCGGCGGTGCAGGCGGTGGACTGGCCGTAATAGGAGGGGCAGACGGCGGTAGAGTTGGCATAGGCCTGCGTGCTGGGGGTGAAATCGAAAGCGCGCAGGAACTGATATTTGTAATAGCTGGCCGTCGCTGTCAGTGTGGCAAAGCCTAGCGCGCGGTCGCCCTTCAAATTGTAAAGCTGCATCTTGCTGTCAAAGGGCAGCTGCGTGGGCGAATTGGTCTGGTAAAGGCCGACACTGGGATACCAGCCCTGCTGATCCTTGGCGCTGGACTTCTGATAGGTGACCGTCCCGGTGATCGTCGTCTTGTCGTCCGGCGTATAGCCGATCAGCCCGCGCACGCCCCAGTTGCTGCTGTCGTTGATGTTTTTGGTACCGAAGAGCACATTGTCGATCCAGCCGGGCCGCTTTTCGTAATAGCCGACCACGCGCACGGCCAGCTTGTCGGTGATGATCGGCGCATTGACCATGCCCTTGAAGAAATAGCCCATCGAGCCATGGGCCGTGGTCGACACCTGCTCTTCGGTGGCGGCCTCATACTTCTTGCTGTTGGGCTTGTTGAAGATGATGCGCAGCGTGCCCGCCATCGAGCTGGAACCATAGAGTGTGCCCTGAGGCCCGCGCAGCACCTCCACACGCTCAATGTCGAACAGGTTCATGTCGGCGGCAACACCGCCCGAATCCTGCGTGGTGCCCGAAGGGCCGGTCACCGGCGTTTCATCGTAATAAAGGCCGACCGTCGCCTCGCCCGCAGCATTCACACCGCGAATGCTGATGCGGCTCGAACCGCCCTGCGCCGAGGTGACATTGAGGTTGGGCACCTGGCGGAAATAGTCAGCGAGCTGGGTCGCGCCGGTCTTGGCCAGCGTATCGCCCGACAGCGCGGCAATGCTGAGCGGCGTCGTCTGCACGGTGGAGGCGCGATGCAGCGCGGTTACCACAATATCACCAGGGACCGAGGTCTGCGACGTTCCGTCTGCCGCCTGCGCGGCAGGCGTTGCGGCCGTGTCCTGCGCGCTGGCCGAGGCGCTCGCCGCCATGGCGCCGCTCGCCAGAGCCACACAAGAAATGCCACCGCGCCAAAGCCGCGCAAGCCGAGAAGCTGATCTGTTCACAATTGGGTCCCCTATATCTGGTATCACCTGACCTGCCGGCCATCCCTCCCGTGGCGGCATCCTTCCCCGGCCGCCCGAACCCATGACGCAGGCGCGCCCATGCCCCTCACCGGACATGACACATTTTTTACGATTTTTTCCCCGAGCGCCTGCGGGGTCAAAAATGATGACGCAGCGACAGCCCGATGCTGCGCGGACGTGCGCGCTGGAGCGAGTCCGTGCTCAGCCCGCGCCCGGTCCAGATGATCGCGCGGCTGTCGGTCAGATTTTGTACGAAGAGATCGATTTGCGAGGCGCCCCGGCGCAGGCCGAAATCGACATCGAGCGTGGCGTTGTTGCCCATCGCCTTACGCGGCCCATCGGCCGTGCCACGAAAGCTGTCATAGGAGCGCCCGGTGTAATGCGCGCCCAGCGAGGCGAGCAGAAGCAGATCCCGCCCGATCTTGTGATCACCGGCGAGCTCGAAACCCACCGCCAGCGGCGCGACATTGGGCAGCCGGTCGCCTCGCTTGCCCGGCGTGACGGCAATGGCATTGACCTGATCGCTGGCCAGACGCGCATCGGTCAGGGTTGCATCCAATCGCGCCAGCAGATGCGGCCCCGGCTGCCAGTTCAGCGACATCTCGCCGCCGACAATCCGCGCACTGCCGATGTTGGTGATAAAGGAATAGGCGCCATCGGTGGTGGTCGCCGCATATTGCATCCGCGACCAGCGCTGGCGATAGGCGGCAACATCGATGCGCAGCCGGTCGCCGCGCAAACGCAGGCGCCCGCCACCTTCCCAGCTGGTCAGCCGGTCATCGCGATAGGCCGCCACCGAAGGGTCCAGCCCCGGCACCACATTGATCCCGCCGGGGCGAAAGCCGCTCGACACCTGACCAAAGACCAACAGGCGCGGATTGGGGCGCAGCTCGATCCGCGCGCGGCCCACCGCGCCATCGGCATGATAGCTTTCCTGAAAGGAGGTGGCGGCAAAGGGGCCAGTGATGGGGTTGGGGATGGTCACCAGCCCGGCGGCCTGCCGGCGATAATCGAAATAGCGCCCGCCCGCCGACAGTGTCAGCCAGGGCCGCAGGTGCCAGCTGCCATCGCCAAACAGGGCGAATTCATCAAGGCTGGTCTCAAAATTCCGCGTGGCGGTGGGCGGCGTTCCTGCCGCCACCAGCCCGCTGGCGGGATCGACCGGCAAGGCCGTGCTGCTGCCCGCATCATGGCGGCGGCTGAAAAAGGCGCCGAGCAGCCATGTCAGCGACCCGCTGCCCGACAGGCGCATCTCCGCGCTGTTCACCCGCACGGTAAAGGGCTGCGCCAGCACGGAGGGCGTCTGGCTGTCCACAAAAGCAGCAAAGGCGCTCATCTCCTGCACCGAGCAGACCGGCTGATGAACCCATGCCGCGCAGGCCGCGCCATCGCCGCGATGGCTGCTTTCCGATGCGGAAAAATCCAGCCGGCGATCAGGCGCCCAGTCGAAATGCGCGAGCGAGAGATTGAGTTGCAAACCTCCGATCGTGCCATTCAGCTCCGCACTGCCCAGCCACAGCACATCGGTGAAGGGGATGCGGGCCCGCGCCTGCGTCTGGTCCAGCCCGGCACCAGCAGTGGCATTGGCCGCGTCACCAATGCGACCGGCCTGATAGGCACCGGTCAGATCGAGCCGCCATTGCGGCGCGGCCTGCCAGCGCAGCGCCAGTCGCCCGCCGCTACGGGTCTGGCGGTCGATGTTCGCGCGGCCCAGACCCGGATTGTCGATCACCCCGCCTCTGGTTTCGTGCCAGGCCACCGCGCGCAGGGCCAGTTGGTCGGTGCGCAGGGGCAGGTTGGCCACCGCCGTCAGCGAAGCGCCGGGACCGCCGCCCTCGGTCAGCGCGGCAGAGGCGGTCACGACACCCTCATGCCGCGCCAGATCGGGCGGTTTGAACAGGATGCGCACCGTGCCTGCCAGCGAATTGGTGCCAAACAAAGTGCCTTGCGGCCCACGCAGCACCTCGACGCGGTCGATATCCACCAACATCAGGTCGGGCGTCATCAGGCCGGGATCGGTGGTCGAACCGCCGGGGCCGGCCACGGGCACATTGCCGTAATAAAGCCCCACTGTCGGTTCCCCGGCGGCATAGACCCCGCGCAGCGACAGGCGGTTCATGCCTGATCCCATCGCTGTCAGGGTCAGGCTGGGGGCCAGCGCGGCCAGCGCCTGGATACCGGTGGCGCGGCTGCGCTCCAACTCGTCGCCGGGCACCGCGATCATGCTGACGGGCGTATCGGCCAGTCGTGTCGGGCGGCGCATGGCGGTCACCATGATGTCGCCCGGGGACATGGTCGCCGGCAGCAAGACCGGCGCGGGCGGGCGCGGCGCACGCGGTGGCGCCGCCTCGATCAGCAGCGCATGGGCGCTGATGATGCGCACCCGCAGCCCCGTGCCGGCCAACAGATGGCGCAGCATGGCTGCCGCATCGCCTTTCACCTGCTGATGCCCGGCGCCGCGCCCGGCCAGCAGCGCCGGGGAGAACAGGATCGTGGTCTGCGTCTCGCGCCCGATCTGGCGCAGGGCATCGGCCAGCGAGCCGCCCTCGATCCGGATCGACTGCCCCTGCCCGCCCGCCAGCGCGGGGGCCGCCTGCCAACCGGCCACACCGATCGTCACTGTTGCCAGCATGGCGCGCAGCAAAACGGATCGGGTGGTCAAAAAACGCATGGGCTGTTAACTGTGCCAAAAGCTAAAGCGCCTGAACAGCAGGCAATCAACGCAGGACCGCAGAGGAGCGGGGGTGGCGGCAGGAAACATCATAGCCAGCGGTTTCGAGCGCCAGATGGCGGCCTTGCGGGCGTTTTTCGGGCGGCGGCTGCGCAATCCGGTCGATGTGGACGATGCCGTGCAGGATGTCTGGCTGCGCAGCCATCGTCATCTGGCCAGCGGCGAGATCGACAACATCCCAGCCTATCTGTTCCAGACCGCGCAGAGCGTGCTGACCGATCGTGCCCGCCGCGCCGCCACACGGCGCGAGGCCCAGCACGAAACTTTGGAGGATATGCATCATCCCGTTGAGTGGATCACGCCCGAACGCGTCCTGATGGGGGAAGAGGCGGTGGAGAGGATCATCACGCGGCTGGACGACATGCCCGAACGCACGCGTGACATATTCATCCTCCACCGTTTCGAGAACATCGGCTATGGCGAGATTGCAATGAGGATGAACATCTCTGTGAGTGCGGTTGAAAAGCACATCATGAAGGCGCTCAAGCTGCTGATGGACGAAAGGGCATGACGGACCCGCAGCAACCGGGCGCGCATGATGGCGCCATCGCGCGCTTTGCCGCGGCGCGCGGCGATGATGCCATCGCCCCCGCCCCGCCCACGCCCGAAGACGCCGCCGCCGTGCAGGAGATCAGCCAGGTCTGGCGCGATCTGGACGCCGTGGCCGAGCATCCTGCCATCAGGGCGATGCGCGCCGAGGCGCTGGCCCGCCTTGAGGCGCAAGGTCCGGTGGACGCGCCATCGCCGCCGCTCTGGCGCATGTCGATGATGGCGGCACTGGCCGCCACGGTGGTGGTGGCGGTAGGGCTGGGGCTGGCCGAACACACGGCCCCCACCCTCCCCGCGCCCGACGATGGGCAGATGATCGCCAATGGCCAGAGCCTGCCCCGCACGGTCGACCTGGCCGATGGCACGCGTATCACGCTCGACAGCCATACGCAGTTGCATGTCAGTCGCGATGGTCGGCTGGCGCGGCTCGATTATGGCCGCGCCTTTTTCAGCGTACACCACGATGAAGCCCATCCCTTCGCGGTCAAGGTGGCCGATATGGTGGTCAGCGATATCGGCACCCATTTCGAGATCGGACAGACTGGAGGCACGACGACGGTCACGCTGGTGGAGGGCAAGGTTCGCGTGGCGCGCGGCGCGGTGGCGACCGATCTTGTCCCCGGCCATCGGCTGACGCTGAGCAGCGGCAAGCTGGCCATGACCGCTCTGGACGCCGGGCGCCAGACGCTGTGGCAAGCGGGGATGATCAGCGCCGATGACGTACCCGTGGCGACGATCGTGGCCAGCTACAATCGCTATCTGAGCAAGCCGATGGTGCTGAAGAACCCGGCCCTTGGCGCCATGCGGATCAGCGGCGAGTTCCGGCTCGATGACCCGCAGGGGTTTCTGGCCGCGGTCACGGCCATGGGGCGCTACGGAACGGAACGCTCTGGCAGTGACAGGGGTGACGCAGCCGCGCCGACGTAACGCCGCAAGCTGGCTTCACGCCCCCTGTTTCGCGAAGACCTGCGCTGCGATCCGCGCGAAAGCCTGAAGCGCGGGGGAAGCTTCGCTCAGCCGCCGCCGCAGTCCGATCTTGCGATGCCCGGCCTCGGCCAGCGGTATGGTGCGGACAGGCGCGCGCCAACCACGCGCCGTCACGCGGTTGACCAGCGCCACCGCGCCGAGGCGGGCAACCAGCTGATGCGTCAGCGTCACCGAATTGGTCGAGAGCGTGCGCTGCGGCCAGTCAACGCCCGCGTTGAGAAACATGGCCTGTGTATGCGCATAGGCCGAACCACCCGGCCGCGGCACGATCCATAGCTCCTCAAGGACGGCGGAGAGTTTCAGCCTTGCCCGGCCGATGAGCGGCGAGCTTTCGTGAACCGCCAGCAGGAACGGGTCGCAGATCAGCAACTCTTCCAGAATATCGCCCGACAGGTTGGGCTGCCCGACTGATGCGACCACCACATCCAGCTCCCCGGCGATCAGCGCATCATTGAGCGGCCCATCCAGCCCCTCGATCACCGAGATCGAGAGATCAGGCAGATCGGCCAGCAGCACGTCAAGCACATCGGGAATGAACTGCTCGACCAGACTGGGCGTCACCCCGACCGCCAGCGGCCCGATCCGCCCGCGACGCAGCAGCAGCGCCTCCTGCTCGGTATGCTCCAGTACCGCGCGGATCTCGCGGGCGCGACGGACCAGCGCCGCGCCCAGATCATTGACAACCGCCCCGCGCGCCGTGCGGATCAGCCTGTCCTATGCGACGCGCCAAGGAGCCTGCGCCTTCCAGTCGCTTGTCCAGCGGCATCTCTGAAACGGGCGTCCGCTGATCCTGGCCGGCTGCGCCGGCACAGTGATGCTCGACCGCATGGAGCAACTGTCGTCGTTCCAGATCTGAAACGCAGCCAGCATCTCTCATCCAGCCAGATCCGTCTGCTGGCTGGGCACCCGCCGCCGCGCCACGCCGTTGCGTCCACGGCGCCATGGATAGTGCGACACCGCCGGACTCAGGCAACAGGGACGCCTCTCCTTGAGAGGCGCCCCTGCTCACAGGCCAAAGCTGAGCGCGTCTTAGCGGCAGCGCACATTACCGCGATCGATTTCGCGTCCCAGCAAGCCGCCTCCGGCAGCGCCAAGGATGGTGCCAAGCGTGCGATCGCCACGGCCCGCCACCTGGTTGCCCAGCAAACCGCCCAGCGCCGCGCCGACGACAAGGCCGGTGGTGCCATTGCTGCGGCGGCAATAATAGCGCCCGTCATTGCCACGCCACACGCGGTCATTGCGGCTCAGACGGCGGGGGCCATCATAGCCACGCCCCTCGTAGCCACGAGTGTCATAGCCACGATCATGGCGGTCGCCATAGTCATCATGAGCGCGGCGGCCGTGGGCGGGCGCCCATGGCGGCGGGTCGGCCAGAACCGGTGCGGCCATCGAAAAAGCGGAGACCGCGAGAAACGCGGCTGAAAGAGCCTTACGCATGGGACATTATCCTTTCAGATGCCTATGTGTCATCCTGATGGATCCGCTGTGGCCCTGCCAGCAGCAACCAAAGATGAACAAGCGTCCCCGTCCTGCCTGCTCGCACCATCAAATTATCATAAAAGCGCGTGAATTTTGTAAAATCATGCATTAGTGCAACTATGCAGCCGAAGATTGAAGGCCCTTTTTCGTGCGCAGGCGGCACAAACCCTCAGTTCATCTTGCCCAGCGCGCGCTTGACCGCCGGGGTGATGGTGTAGACCGCCTCGCGCCCTGCGCCGCGATTGTCATGATCGACGCGGTAACCCTGATAATGGCGGCGCAGGAAACCGGCCCGCACCAGATCGGACACGGCCCGGCTGACATTGGTGCGACCTGACTGGCGCAGGCGGTCACGCATTTCACGCGCGACGAGTTGTTCGGCCAGCGCGGGGTCATCGGGCATGGCGCCCCGGCCGCGCAGATCATCGCGCACCTTGTCCAGAATGGCGCGGCGGCGGGCATCACGCCGGGCGACAGGCACCATGGCATCACTCAGCCAGTCACGCACGGGAATGAACTCCCCCCGCTCGCGCACATAGGGGCCAAGGCTGTCCGACGGGCCGGCAGCGCGCGCGATGAGATTGAGGACCATGAACGTATAGCGCGGCCGTGCCGACACATCGGTCAAACGGTCGAGCAAGGCCGGAAGGTCGAGATCCGGCGCGACAGCGGGCGCGGTCTCCGGCGTTGCATCCGGGGCAGCGTCCATCGCAGAAAAGAGGTCCGGCTGATGCATGGCCAAGGCTAACCACAACGGGAACGAAATGTGAATCCTCTTTGTGCACCCTCCAACAAAAATTCCACCCATGACACTTTACCAGCGAAACGCGGGGTAAAGTGTCACCAGCGGCCCTCTATTCCATCAACCCCCTTGCGCCAACGAAAGGCCAGTGGAATAGCCGCCGCCATGGTGAATGCATGAGTTGGTCCGCCCGCCGGGAAAACTGGACGCCCCAGGCCGAAGACGCGCGCGAGGATGGCGACATCGACTATGCGCGGGTCATCCATTCGGCCTCGTTCCGAAGGTTGCAGGGCAAGACGCAGATCCTCAACCTTGGCGACAGCGATTTCTACCGCACCCGTCTCACTCATTCGCTGGAAGTGGCGCAGATCGCGGGCGGCATCGCGCGGCAGATGGTCAAGCTCTTCCCCGAGCATCCCGCCACCGCCCTGTTGCCCGACCGCAGCATGATCCACGCCATCGGCTGCACGCATGATTTCGGCCATCCCCCCTTCGGCCATGGCGGCGAAGTGGCGCTCAACTATTGCATGCGCGGTGATGGCGGGTTCGAAGGCAATGGGCAGACTTTGCGCATTCTCGCCCGTCTCGAAACCTTTTCCCAGAGTGCGGGGGCCAATCTCTGCCGCCGCACCATGCTGGGCGTGCTCAAATATCCCGCCCCCTTTTCGGCGGCCAACAACCCCGACATTGAGCCCAGCCTGCTGGAGGGGCCGGCCACCATTCGCGCACTGGATGCCACCACCTGCAAGCCGCCCAAATGCTATCTCGACAGCGAGAGCGATGTGGCGGACTGGATCCTCGCCCCCCTTTCCACTCAGGACCGCGACGCTTTCACCGCCCTTACCCCGACCCCCGGCAAACATGCCAAGACCCGGCACAAGTCGCTTGACTGCTCGATCATGGATCTGGCCGATGACATTGCATATGGCGTGCATGATCTGGAGGATGCCATCGCGCTGGGCCTTGTCACCCGCCACGCCTTTGCCCGCGCGGTCGAGCCGCATTGCGGCGTCTTCCTCGATGCATTGAAGGAGAAATACCCCGGCGAGAGCGATAATGACGTCTTCTCGCGCATGGTCGAGGGGCTGTTCGGCGATGCCGGGTCGCGCAAGCGCTATATCGGGCGCCTCGTCCATCATTTCCTCACCGCCGCCCTGTGGGAAGAGAAGGCCGAGTTTGCCGAACCCCTGCTGCGCTGGCGCGTGACGATGAAGGGTCCGCAGCGCGGCTTCCTCAACGCGCTGCAGGCCTTCGTCGTGCGTGAGGTGATCACCGGCCCGGAAGTGCAGCAACTCGAATTCAAGGGGCAGACCATGGTCGTTGCGGTCTTTGAAGCGCTCAGCGCCGCCCCGGCCCGCCTGCTGCCGCGCGGTGTGCTGGCCGCCTATGACGCAGCGGGCGGCGACAGGCGCATCATTTGCGACCATGTCGCCGCCATGACCGATGCCCATCTGCTGCGCAGCTATGAGCGCCTATTCAGTCCGCGGATGGGCTCCGTCTTCGACCGCCTCTAGAATGCCTCGCTCCGTCGCGGAAACCTCTCGCGCGCCTCTCGGCTTTTGGACAGAAGCGCGCTAGTGGATTGATTTTGACATTTGCATCCCCTGGCGGATGGGATGGGTCTGCAAATGTCAAAATCGTAAAATCCACTAGCATCAAAGGTTTCTAGTGGTCCGAAAAGATGCTGACATTCGAACACGCCCTTTCGTCACACGGTATCGAATGTCAGAATCGGACCACTAGCGGAGGCATTGACCAGTCCATGATACCCAACCCCTTGAAGGCCATGCCATGATACGCCGGTTCCTGCTTCTCCTGACGATCACGCTGGCTCTCCCCTTCGCCACGCCCTTCGCCGCGCCCGCCGCCGCGCAGGATGTCGACCCTATCGCGGCGGCCACCAGCGCGCTCGATACGGCGACCAGCGAATATCAGGCCATCGACACCGCCTTTAACGGACGCGACGGCGCCGCGCAGGCCCAGGCGCTCAAAGCAAGGGCCACCGCCGTCAAGCAGACCGCCGCCGATCAGGTCACCGCCCTGCAGGCGCAGATGCAGCTTGTCGACGCGCGCGTCGCCCAGCTTGGTCCGGTCACGCCCGGCGTGGTCGAAGCGCCCGACATTCAGGCCCAGCGCAAATTGCTGGCCCAGCAGCATTCGACAATCGATTCGGCCATCAAGCGCGGCAAGCTGCTGGGCACCGAGGCCGACCAGCTCGCCACCGAAATCGACCAGAGCCAGGCCGATGTCATTTCCGAAAAAATGTCGCAGCGCGTTGCCTCGCCGCTGGGCGGATCGTTCTGGCGGCCGCTGATGCGCGCCTTCCCGCATGATCTGCGGCGCTTCTGGGCCTTCATGGGGGCGCAGGGCAATGCCATGGCGCAGGGCAGCCGCAATGGCGGCCTGCCCTCGGCCATCATCGGCCTTGTCATCGCGCTGGGACTGATCGGCCCTGCCAGGCTTGGCCTGCGCCACATGGGCCGCCGCTATGTCATCGAGCGCGTGCCGGGTAGCCGCATCCGCCGTTCCAGCCTGGCGCTGTGGCTGGCGGTGGTGGGCACGCTGGTGCCCGCCCTTGCCATGGCAGCGCTGGTGATGGGGCTGCATGGCGGCGACATGATCGCGCCTTCGTGGGAGGTTTTGGCGCGCCGCCTGCAGATTGTCAGCCTTGTCGCGGCGCTGATCGTGGCGCTGGGCGGGGCCCTGCTGCAACGCAGCCAGCCTTCATGGCGCCTGCTGCCCCTTTCCGACGGGACGGCGCAGCGCCTGCGCCCGCTTACCTTTGCCGCCGCCGCCGTCACGCTGGTGGTGACGACGATGGCCGGCATCGCCAGCGGCATGGGCGCCAGCGGCTATCTGGTGGCCGCTGTCGATCTGGTGAGTGCGCTCATCTACATCACTTTGGCCATGGCCATCCTGATCAGCGGCGCGCGTGCCCGCGCGCTGGTCAGCCGCGAGGCCGATGAGGAGCGCGGCGACCAGTCCGTGCTGGCCTTCCTCTCGCTGGCGGCATGGGGCGTGCTCATTCTCGCCGTCGTCTCGCTGCTGGCCGGCTACATCCCCTTTGCCCTCTTCATCGTGCGCTTCATGGTATGGATGGCGGTGGTCGCGGGCACGCTTTACCTCTCGCTCGTCGCGGTGGATGACATCTGCTCCAGCCTGTTCGACCGCGAGGGCCGACTGGCCGACAGCTTTGCCCATGGCTTTGGCGTGCGGCGGAGCCTGATCGACCAGTTCGGCGTGGGGCTGTCGGCCTTGTTGCGCATCCTGCTCATCCTGCTGGCGGTCGGTATGGTCTCGACCCCCTTCGGATCGAATGTGTCGAGCATTTTCGATCAGCTGAGCCAGATCGCCCAAGGCGTCACCATCGGCCAGATCACCATTTCGCCCGGCGCCATTCTACGCGCGCTGGCGGTGCTGGCGGTAGGGCTTTTCGTGGTGCGCGCCATCCAGCGCTGGCTGACAGGGCGCTATCTGCCCGCCACCGATCTGGATGCCGGCGCGCAAAATTCCATCGCCATGGTCACGCGCTACATGGGACTCATTCTGGCGGTGCTCTGGGCGATGGCATCCCTTGGCATCGGCATCGAGCGGATCGCCCTGCTGCTCTCGGCCCTGTCGGTGGGCATCGGTTTTGGCCTGCAGGCGATCACCCAGAATTTTGTCTCCGGCCTCATTCTGCTGGCCGAACGGCCGGTCAAAATTGGCGACTGGGTGAAAATCGGTGATCAGGAGGGTGACGTAAAGCGCATCAGCGTGCGCGCCACCGAAATCCAGATCGCGGACCGCTCGACGCTGATCGTGCCCAATTCCGAACTCATCACCAAGAGCATCGTCAACAAGACGCTGGCCGATCCGGTCGGGCGCATCCAGCTCAAGTTTTCCGTGCCGCTGGGCACCGATGTCGAACAGGTGCGCACCATGGTCACCAGGATCTACCAGGACCATGCCGAGGTGCTCGACGACCCCAGGCCGAGCATCTTCATCGACTCGATTGCCGACGGGCGGGTGAATTTCAACGGCTATGCCTTTGTTGCCTCGCCGCGCGCGGTCTATGCCACACGCAGCGACCTGTGGTTCACCCTGCTCTCACATCTGCCGCAGGAAGGGATCGAGCTGGGCACCACGCCCCAACAGGTCCAGTGGATCGGCCAGCCCGACCGACCCGAGGTCACCACTGAGCCAGACCCGAGCGCCCCGCCGCCAGTGAAAGGCTGACAGCGCGGCGCCTCAGGTGAGATCGACCATCTCGACCGGGGGCAGAACGCCTGCCCCCGGCTGGCGTGCCCAGTCGCGAGCGGGCAGCACGCCGCCATGGGCGCGAAGTTCCTCGACACAGGCCAGATCGACCGTGGCAAAAACCCATTGCGCCTCATTCATCGCGCCCATCGCCAGCACGCCATCCTCGGGAAAGCGCCAGTCGCCACCCTTGGGCCCGTCTGGCGGGCCATAAAGCGCGGCGGCCCCATGGTTGACATCAACCGCCGGGGACCACAGCGCCTCGCCCACGGTTGGAGACTGGGCGACGAACATCTGCCCTTCCAGCGCGCGCGCCTGCGAACCGATGCGCACGCGTCCATAGCCCTGCGGCGTATCGGTGCAGCTTGGCACCAGCAGCAGCCCGGCGCCCGCCTCAACCGCCGCACGGGCGATGAGGGGAAACTCGCTGTCGTAACAAATGGCGATGGCGATGCGGCCCAAGGCAGTCTCGAAGACGCGCAGCGGCGAACCCACCGCGCTGGCCGGCGCAATGCCCCATTCCTCCGCCTCGAAACGGGTCATCATCAGCTTGTCCTGATGGCTGCGCTTGCCATTGGGGGCGAATAACCTCGCGCGGTTCACATAATGCCCAGCGACGGCCACCGGCCCGCTGGCGGCCAGAATGTGCATGCCATGACGCGCGGCCAGCTCGGCATAAAGCGCATCGGCGGGCTCCATCAGCCCGGCCACGGTGGCAAGCGATCCATGCAAATCACCGGCACGCGCCGGATCGAGGCTGGCCAGTTCCATCGCGCCATATTCGGGGAAGACCGCCAGGGTGGCCCCGCCCGCCGCCGCCTGCTCCACCCATTGGGTGATCTTGGCCTTATAAGCCTCCCAATCCGCGAAAGCGTCGATGGGATATTGCGCCAACGCGATGGTGAAGCTCGTCCCGGAATAACTCACAGGCTCTTCATCCAGTATTGCATCGGCTTCTCGCTCTGCCCCTCATCGCCAATATCCTTCCATGAGAAGGTGGAGATGAGGCCCGGGATCATCTCATACCCCCGCTTGCGCCAGAAGCTGTCGAGCGGGCTGAAATCCGCCGGGCGCGCTGGGTGGTCATCGGGCCGGATGACGCCACAGAAGGTCGCCGCCTTCGCGCCATGCAGACGCGCCTGCTCCTCGCGATGGTCGAAAAAGGCATGGCCCAGACCCTGCCCGCGATACTGTGCCAGCAGCACGCTTTCGCCAAAGTAATAGAGGGTGGAGACATCAATCCCGCGCTCGATGAATTTGGCCTGATAGTCCGGTTTTTGCCCGCTCATCGGCGAGGCGGTGGCAATGCCGACAATCCGCTCGCCATCTTTCGCGGCGATCAGCACCGCGCCGGGTGCCCCGGCAAAATCGCGCAGATAATCCGACTCATAGCTCGGATCACCCTGATACAGATAGGGCCACTGGGCGAAAACCTCACAGCGCAGGCGGGCAAGGTCGGGGATGGCGGCGCGCAAGGCTTCGGCCTGCAGCGGACAAACGGTGGTCTGGCTCATTTCCCTTCCCTAGCGCGGGCCGCATCCCCATGATAGGCCCACCCTGCCGATAGGAGAAAGCCGATGCGCAAGATCGTGGCCAGCGTGTTCCAGTCACTTGATGGCGTGATGCAGGCCCCCGGCGGCCCCAGCGAGGACTGGACGGGCGGCTTTGCCTATGGCGGATGGCTGGCCCCTTTCGAGGATGAAGCCACCAACAGCTGGCTGGGCGAGTTCTTCTCAGCGCCCTTCGACCTGCTGCTGGGCCGCAAGACCTATGAGATCTTCGCCGCCTTCTGGCCCTTCGTGCCCGAGGACTCATCGCCCATCGCGAAAACCTTCAACCATGCGGCCAAATATGTGCTCACTCGTGGCGGCACATCGCTGGAATGGGCAGGCAGCCACGCCCTGCCGGACCTGGCCGCTGTGGCGGCGCTGAAAGAGACCGACGGCCCTGATCTGATCGTGCAGGGCAGCAGCACGCTCTATCCCGCGCTGCTCGCCGCCGGATTGCTCGACCGGCTGACGGTACTGACCTATCCGCTGGTGTTGGGCCGTGGCAAACGGCTGTTCGGCGCGGGCACGCCCCCGCGCGCGCTGAGCATGACCCGTCACACCGTCTCGCCCAAGGGAACGATCATCGCCCATTATGAACCTGCGGGCGAGGTGACCACCCGCCCCATCATGACCATTGCCCCCAATGAGCGGGAAGCCGCTCGCCAACAACGTATGAAGGATGAAGACTGACCCATGGCCCCCCACGAAACCGTTTCACTGACCACCACCGACGGCGTGATGACCACCTATGTGCTGACACCCGAGGGCAAAGGCCCCTGGCCGGCCGTTCTGTATTACATGGACGCTTTCGCCATCCGCCCGGCGGTGTTTGAAATGGCCAAGCACCTGACCGATGCCGACTATCTCGTACTGCTCCCCGATCTCTTCTATCGCCACGGCCCCTATGAGACGTTGGTGCCCAAGGATGTTTTCGCGCGCGGCGCCTTTGCCAGCGACGTCGCCCCGCTGATGGCCTCGACCGACAATCACAAGGCGGGTGATACCGATACCGCCGCGCTGCTCGCCTATCTCGACACGCGCAGCGACGTAAAAGGCGACAAGGTCGGCACCGTCGGCTTCTGCATGGGTGGCGGCATGGCGATCTCGGCCGCCGGCTTTTTCCCCGAGCGCGTGGCCGCCGCCGTCACTTTCCATGGCGGCAATCTGGCCAGCGACAAGCCGGTCAGCCCGCATCTGCTGGTCCCCAAAATCAAGGCAGAGCTGCTGGTGCTGGGCGCTGACAATGATCACAGCTATCCGCCTGAAATGGCGGAAAAGCTGGAAGCGGCGCTGAAGGAAGCGGGCGTGCGCCACATCTGCAAGATCTATGAAGGCGCGGCGCATGGCTGGACCAAGCCCGACTTCCCCATCTACAACCCTGAGGCCACCGCGCGTGGCTGGGCCGAAGCGCTGACGCTGTTCGACCGCACGCTGAAGTAAGCGGATGATGGCCCGCCCCAGCCCGTGCCGGAGCGGGCCATCTTACACAGGTTGTTCGATCGAGAGTGGCGGGGTAGAAAACCACGCGGGGCCTTGCTCGGTCATATGGAAGCAATCCTCCAGCCTGACACCGAATTTACCGGGCAGATAAAGCCCCGGCTCATCGGAAAAACACATGCCCGGTGCCAGCCTCGTCATCTCATTATGGACGAGGTTGACCGGCTCATGCCCGTCCAGACCGATGCCATGGCCCGTGCGATGCGACAGGCCGGGCAACTGATACCGCGGGCCAAAACCCTGCTTTTGGTAAAAGCCGCGCACCGCATCATCCACCTCACCGGCGGGCAGGCCGATGCGCGCGGTGTGGAAGGCGATCTGCTGGCCCTGATGCACCGTATCCCAAACCTTGCGCACATCCGCAGGGGCCTTGCCGGGCACGAAGGTGCGCGACACGTCGGACTGATAGCCCTGCACCGTGCAGCCGCAATCCATCAGCACCACCTCGCCCTCGCGCACGCTTTGCGGCTTGTGCGAGCCATGCGGATAGGCCGCCGCCTCGCCCAGCAACACCAGCGCGAATTCGGGCGCGCCGCCCAGCTTGACCGTCGCCGCATTCATCATCGCGCCGATCTCGCGGGGCCCCATGCCTTCCCTGATGCGTGGCCAGACCCAGCGATAGGCGGCAATCGTCACATCGGTCGCCTTGGTCATCAGCGCGATTTCGGCTTGCGTCTTGATCATCCGGCAGCCGCGCACCACCGGATTGGCCGCGGTGATCGACACGCCCGGCGCCAGTTTTGCCAGACCATCGCTGGCGAAAAAGCGCACCGTCTCCTCCACGCCCACCGTTCCATGGGAAAGCCCGCGTTCCTTGAGCGCCCCGGCGATCAGCGCGATGGGGTCCTCATCCTCCTGCCACACGCGCACGTCCGCCGGCACAGCCAGCGTTTCGCGCACCGAGGGTTCCTCGAAGAAAGGCGTGACGATGACCGGGTCGCCCTTCTGGAACAGCACGGCGGCGGTCAGCCTTTCGCTGCGGTGCCATTGCACGCCGGTGAAATAGATCATGCTGGCGCCCGGCTCGATCAGGATGGCGTCGATCCTGTTGTCGCGCATCAACCGGCGCGCGCGCTCGATCCGGCCTTCCCGCTCTTCCAGCGAGATGGGGGCGATATCGCGGGTGATGTTCGACAGGTCACTGGTGTCGATGTCGGCCAGCAGGGGGGCGGGCAGCAGGGTGGAGAGCGCCAGTGCCCCCGAACCCAGAAGGAGACCGCGGCGATGGAAGCGAGGGGGCATGATCATGGCGCTGTCCATGGCATGGCCTGATCCGCGCGCCAAGCCTAAGTGCTTGCGGCGAGGCGGATCACCCGGCTAGAGCGGCGGCACGACACGGTTAAGATGTCGCCTATGAGGACGAAGAAAATGTCGCGCTGGCTGCACCGCAAACCCATCGGGATCGAGGGGCTCGAAGCCCATCACCGCCTGACGCCAACGCTGAGCTGGTGGCATCTGGTGGCCCTTGGGGTAGGCGCCATCGTCGGCACGGGCATCTATACGCTGGTCGGCGTAGGAGCCAATCTGGCCGGGCCCGCCGTCATGCTCTCCTTCCTCATCGCCGGTGCCATCTGTGCCTGCGCCGCGCTGGCCTATGCCGAAGTGGCGACCATGATCCCCGCCTCGGGCAGCGCCTATACCTACAGCTACACCGTACTGGGCGAGATCTTCGCCTGGGTGGTGGGCTGGAGTCTGATCCTCGAATATTCGCTGGTGGTGAGCACGGTGGCGGTGGGCTGGTCGGGCTATGCCGCCGGTTTCATGGCCTCGCTGGGCCATCCTTTGCCACAGGCACTGGTCGCCGGGCCCCATGCGGGCGGCATGTTCAACCTGCCCGCTCTCCTCATCATCGCGGTGGTGACGGGGATGCTTTCGCTGGGCACCAAGGAAAGCGCCACGGTCAATGCCGCGCTGGTGCTGGTGAAGATGGCGGCACTGGCCATTTTCGTGGCCGTGGGCCTGCCGCATTTCGACGCGCGGCATTTCACGCCCTTCATGCCCCATGGCTTTGCCGCCCATGGCGTGGACGGCGTGCAATATGGCGTGATGGGCGCCGCCGCGATCATCTTCTTTGCCTTCTACGGCTTTGACGCCATTTCCACCGCCGCTGAGGAAACGAAAAACCCCAGCCGCGACCTGCCCATCGGCATCGTCGGCTCGATGCTGGTCTGCGCGCTGGTCTATGTGGGGGTGGCAGCGGTCGCCGTAGGGTCGATGGACTACACCATCTATGCCAAGAGCGCCGAGCCGCTGGCGCTGATCCTGCGCAGTCTGGGCGCCGGCGGCGTGGCAGCGATCATCGGGGCAGCGGCGGTCATTGCGCTTCCCACTGTCATCCTGGCCTTCCTCTATGGGCAGAGCCGCATCTTCTTCGTCATGGCGCGCGATGGGCTGCTGCCGCAGGCGCTCGCCAAGGTCAGCCCGCGCACGGGAACGCCGGTGCGCATTACGGTGCTGACGGCGGTGGTGGTCTCGGTGCTGGCGGGGCTGGTGCCGCTCGATGAGATTGCCGCGCTGGCCAATGCGGGCACCCTGGTGGCCTTCATCGCCGTTTCAGCCTGCATGCTGGTGATGCGGCGGCGTGAGCCCGAGCGCGCAAGGGTCTTTCGCACGCCTTTGGCCTGGCTGGTTGGCCCGGCGGCCATTCTTGGCTGTCTCTACCTCTTCTGGAGCCTGCCGGAGCGGACCCACCATTTCTTCTTCCTGTGGAATCTGGCGGGCATCGTGCTCTATCTCATATGGAGCAGGCGGCGGGGGTAAAACCCGCGCCGCCCGATCCGGTCAATAGGCGCTTTTGACCACGCCGCCATCGACGCGCAGCGCCGCGCCATTGGTGGCCGCCGCCAGCGGGCTGGCGACATAGGTGACCATGGCGGCCACCTCTTCAGGCGTGGCAAAGCGCTTGATGAGCGAGGTGGGGCGCACATGGTCGAAGAATTCGCGTTCCACCTGATCGAAGCTCTTGCCATCGCCCTGCGCCAGACTTTCGACGAAATCGACCACGCCGCGTGATTTCGTCGGCCCGGGCAGCACGCTGTTGACCGTGATGCCCGTGCCCGCAACGCCCTCGGCAATGCCGCGCGCCACGGCAATCTGCGCCGCCTTGGTCATGCCGTAATGCACCATCTCGGCGGGGATCTGGATGCCGCTCTCGCTGGAGATGAAGATGATGCGGCCCCAGTTCTTCGCCTTCATGCCCGGCAGATAGAGCCGCGACAACCGCGCGCCCGACAGCACGTTCACATCGAAGAAGCGCTGCCAGTCCTCGTCGGGGATCTCCTCAAACGCCTTGGGTTCGAAGATGCCCAGATTGTTGACGAGAATATCGACCTGCGGGAAGCGGGCGATCAGATCCTGTGCCGCCTGCGCGCTGCCAAGGTCCCCGGCAAAACCTTCGACCTTGCTGCCGCTGGCCGAGAGTTCGGCGACGACCGCATCCACCGCTGCCTGCTTGCGGCCATTGATGATGACATGGGCACCTTCCTGCGCCAGCGATGCGGCAATCGCCTTGCCGATGCCGGCGGTGCTGCCCGATACAAGGGCGGTTTTTCCGTGAAGCTGAAGATCCATTGTCCTGCTCCTGTCAAATAGGGGGTGTTTTTGGGGAAGGATTAGCTGCGGGAGATCGAAGCGCCGCCATCGACCAGCGAGGCGGTGCCGGTGACGAAGCTGGCATCGTCGGAGGCCAGATAGAGCACCGAACGGGCCAGTTCCTCAGGGGTCGCCACGCGCTTCAAGGCGTGCAGCCCGGTGATATAGGCCTGCTTCTCGGCGCTGTCATTCATGTCGCGATACATATCGGTGTCAACCGCGCCGGGCAGAATTGCGTTGACGCGCACCTGCTGCGGGCCGAATTCGGCGGCCAGCGTCTGGGTGAGGCCGATCAGGCCCGATTTGCTGGCGGCATAGGCGGCAACGCCGGGGAAGGAAAAACTATAGCCGACAAAAGTGGAGGTGAAGATGACCGAGCCGCCACCATGCTTCACCATCTCGGCGATCTGATGCTTGGCTGCCAGGAAGGAGGCGGTGAGATTGACCTCGACCGTTTCGGCAAAGCCCTTGGCCGAAACCTGCGTGCTGGGGCCGGCCTCGCCGATGATGCCGGCGTTGTTGAAGGCGATGTCGAGCCGGCCATAGGTATCGATGGCGGCGCGCACCAGTGCCTCGTGGAAAGCCTCGTCGCGTACATCGCCCGCCACGGCAATCGCCTGGCCACCGGCGGCGGTGATCTCGCCCACCAGACTGTCAAGTTCGGCCTGACGGCGGGCGCCGACGACGAGGCGGGCCCCTTCGGCAGCGAACAGATGGGCGGTGGCACGGCCGATACCGGCGCTGGCACCCGTGATGATGGCGACTTTCCCTTGCAAACGTTCCATGATCTGTCTCCTCGTGCATCGGGGAAAGGCCCCTTTGCGATGAGGAGAAGATGCACCTGCCGATCCGTTCGGATTAGTCGGCAAATGTGAGTTCTATAATTCGGGAATGCCGAACGTTATTCGCGCCTGACACCACGATGGCTCACCGCGCAATCCGTTTCGTAAACAGGCTGCTCCTCTTCGATGCAAAGACCCGCGCTCATACCTCAGCCGCAACGGTCGGGGTCAGCAGGCGCCCGGCAGCCGTGCGCAAGAGGAGCAGGACCCCCGCTGCCGCTGCAATGATCACGGCATGCAGGGCCCAGAAACTCGCACTCGACAGTTTGTCGAGCAGGCTCGCCAGCTTGGCGACGATCAATCCGGCCAGGAACAGCGAGAGCAGATAGGCCGCCATCATCGTGGCATTGACCGCCTTGGGCGCAACCCTGGAAAACAGCGCCATGCCGACCGGATAGGTGTTGGCAAAACCAATGTCGTTGAGCAGGTGAAAGCCAAGCGCCCAGCCCAGACCGATCTTCTGGCCCGTCGCCGCCTCATGCAGCGACCCCAGCGCCAGGCAAAGCGGGGCGAGTGCGGCGGCGAGGGTGCCGATGGTGATCTTGGTGATTTCATCGGGCTCGGCATGGCGCGTGGCCCACCATCGCCAGAAGGCCACCACGCCGACCAGCGTCAGCGTCGAGACAATGGCATCGAGCGAGATAAGGAAGCTGGCGGGCATGGCCCAGCCAAAGAACACCAGCTGATAATGCGCATCGCCCCACAGTTCATAGGCTGCGAAAATCTCCTGATTGCCGACATAGGCGCAGGCCAGCACCGGGATAAGCAGGATCAGCACCGCAATGCGCTTGCCCTCCCCCGCAGCCAGCGCCGGACGCGGCTCGACCAGATGGCCGGGCAGCGGCGCGGGTTCGACAGGCAGCCAGCGGCGCCCCGAAACATAGATGCCAAGACCAATCAGCATGCCGGCGCCTGCCGCGCCGAAACCGACATGCCAGGCGATTTTCTGGCCCAGAAAGCCGCAGACGATGGGCGAGACGATCACCGCGACCTGAATGGCCAGCGTGTAGATCTGAAAGGCATCGGCCCGGCGCAAATCTCCCGGCGCATAGAGATCGCCGACTTGTGCCGCCAGATTGCCCTTGAAAAAGCCGCTGCCAATCAGGATGCAGGCCAGCGCCAGCAGATAGGTCTGATCGAAAGCCATGCAGAAATGGCCGATGGCCATGGTCAACGCCCCGAAAATCACCGCGCGGGTGCGGCCGATGAAACGGTCGGCGACAAAGCCGCCCAGAATGGGCGTGAGATAGACCAATCCGCCATAAAGCGCAGCAATCGCGCCGCCCATGCCAAGTGGGGTCAGTGGCCCAAAGAATGCCTCAAGAAAGGCGCGGAAAGGCGCAAAGCCCCAGATCTTCTCGATATGGCCCGGCTTGAAGAGATATTGCGCGCTGTAGAGCGCCAGCAGGGCGGTCATCCCGTAATAGGAAAAACGCTCCCACCCTTCTGAAAAGGCCAGATAGGCCAAGCCGCGCGGATGCCCCATAAAGGCCCGATCCGATTGATAATCCGGCATGGCTGGCAGGTCACGATCAGGCACTGGGGTCATGGTGATGTCCGTTGTGGCGTCGCGACAGGCAGGCCGCTCGCGCCAGGTCATGGCTCAGCGCTGTGCTGGGAGCAAGGCGAGGATTACGGCCAATATCCATAACCGCGGCAGATTGGACTTGTAACGGATTTGTGCCGGTCACCGGAGCGTTTTAAGCTCGGATCAGAAGACCAGCGAGATGAAGAAGCATACCGAGGATTTCGAGCGCGAGACAGTCAGGATTGCGCTGACCAGCGGCCTTTCATGTGAGCGGGTTGCATCGGACACGGGGGTTGGCAAATCGACCCTACACAAGTGGATCGCCTAGTATCGGCCATCGGATGTGGTGATCGAACCTCAGGCCGATCTCGCCCGAGAGAATGAGCGGCTGCGCCTGGAAAACCGTATCCTCAAGGAGGAGAGGGACATTCTAAAAAGCGGTCGCGGGTTTGGCCCGCCTGTGCCCGGTAGAAACGGGTCGTGGTATGTGGCGGACGGAGGATCGCGGCCGATCGCTTATTTGGTGGCACGATACCCCGTAAAAACGGTCGCGGGTTGCTTCACGGGCGGCAACCACAGAAGCCTCTCAGGGAGGATGTGCCGGGGATCAGCAGGATGTTGGGTAACCGCTGCAGGAGCCACGCGAGCGCAACCTGCATTGGTGTTGGCCACGGGGGAAAGCCCGGTCGATTGCAGCGGGCTGAAACCGCCGAGCGGGAAGAACGGCACATAGGCGACGCCGTCCTCGGCCAGCAGTTCGATAAAAGCGTCGTCGTCGCGGTGGGCAAGATTATACCGGTTCTGAACACAAACAACCTCGGCAATTCCCCGCGCTTCGCGATGTTGGGCGAGCGTCGCGTTGCTGATGCCGATATGCTGCACCAATCCCTGCCGCTGAAGGTCAGCTAGTGTTTTGAGTGGGACCGCCAACGAGCCTTGCGCTGGCCCACTCATCACAACCGACGTCACACCGGCCTATTCTTCCCCTCGGCTAAGCGGCGGTAACCAGCAAACTCTGACATCGATCCAAAATATTTTCTTAATATCAGTCTGTTAATAAAACACAAAATTTCCTTTGACGGCCAGTGCGATGCGAGGCACTTATATAAAACAATTTGTTTTAATGAGTCTCGCAAAGAGATTCACACCAGGAGAGGGAAAACCATGCGATCCAAGGCCGTCCGGTCTCCATCCTTGCTGTGCGCAGTCTCTGCACTGGCAATCGCCCTGCCCATACTGACAGCGCCACTGGCATACGCCGCCGATGCCGCGCCCGCCGCGCCCCCGAACGACCAGCAGGAAGCCCCCCAGATCATCGTCACGGGCATCCGTGCCTCGGTCGAACGAGCGATCAGCGTGAAGCGCAACGCGCCCAACGTGGTGGATGCCATTTCCGCGCAGGACATCGGCAAGCTGCCCGATGCAACGATTTCGGACTCACTCCAGCGCATTCCGGGCGTTCAGATCCGCCGCGATGCGGGCGAAGGCAGTACGGTGAATGTGCGCGGCCTGCCCCAGGTGGTCACGCTGATGAACGGGGAAACCTTCCTGGGCGCCGGGTCGATCACTGCGGTCCAACCCAGTTTCACCGACATCCCCTCCTCACTGTTCTCCGGCGCCAGCGTCATCAAATCCTCAACCGCATCGCTGCTTTCGGCCGGCATTTCGGGCACGATCGACCTCAAGACCCGTCGCCCCTTCGACCTCAAGCCAGGCCTGCACGGCGCCATCGCCGTGGAAGGGGCAACCGGCTCGTCCACCAAGAAATTCGATCCCCATTTCAACGGGCTGGTGTCCTGGCGCAATGACACCGTCGGCCTGCTGATCTCAGCCTCCTATTCCAAGGACCATTTGGGCAATTCCTATTCGGGCATCGAGCAGGATTTTGGCGGCCGTCTGGCCAATGAGTCGCTCTCCGATGCCACCGGCTATGGCGGCTTCCGTTTCGACAATCCCAACCGGGGCACCATTGTGCCGGGCGGCATTGATGTAAACGGCAATGGCACCGCCACCGACACCTTCTTCTCGCCCCAGGCCCACACCGGCTGGAACCGCGTGACCGAGCGCGAACGCATCGGCGTCAACGGCTCGTTCGAGGCGCATCTGAGCGACCAACTGCAATTCGTGGCCGACGGTTTCTACACCAAGCAGAACCAATATACCGCCACCGCCGGTTTCCAGATGCAAGCCGTCAACTGGCAGGCCGCCGATTTCACCCCCGGCCTCAGCCGTGACACCGGATCGACCATCAACGGCTATCACTTCAACACGGTTCAGAAATACGATTACACGCTGCAGAATTTCGACAGCTATTCGGAAATGAACCGCGCCATTTCAGATTCCACCAATCTGAATGCGGAGCTGCGCTACAAGGGCGACAAGCTCAAGCTGACCCTGCGCGGCGTTTATGGCAAGGCGAACTACAAGCTGGACAACAGCTATGCCCAGTTCTCGTTGTCGGACGGCACGCAGTGGTTCAATGGCGTGGGCACTTATCCAGCCTCGCTGGGCGGTAACCGCACCTTCAATCCGCTGGGCTACACCTACAACACCCTGCCCGCGACGGTGGATTACACCGGATCGAACGTCAATTTCACCCTGCCCAGCCAGTTGACGGGCGAGCTTGGCAACACCAGCGCCTATGCGCTCAAGACCATGTCCTCGGAAAACAACCAGCGTTCGAATGCAGACATGAAGGTGCTGCGTCTGGATGGCGGCTATGAGTTCAGCGACCAGTTCAACCTGGAATTCGGCGCACGCTACAGCGACCGCAGCGCTGCGCAAACCGTCTTCGACCGCGCCGCGCCACTTTATGCGGGCAATGGCGCCTCGGCG
Source organism: Sphingomonadales bacterium (assembly GCA_028871475.1). GTDB lineage: Bacteria > Pseudomonadota > Alphaproteobacteria > Sphingomonadales > Sphingomonadaceae > Novosphingobium. The sequence goes on from JAGWMZ010000022.1 coordinate 58,261, forward strand.
GCGGGCGGCTGCTATGTCAAGTGGAAGGCCTTCGACGTTCAGATGAACGATCCTTCCTGCTATGCCACCAATGCCTCAGGCCAGTATCTGACCGCGGGCCTGACACGTCTGGCCACCGACCCCAGCCTGTCCGGTCTGGTCAAGCAGTATAACCTGCCGGTGGGCGGCGTGGGCTCGATCTATGCTATCGACCCCATGGCGATGAAGGACCCCGTCGCTTTCCAGAACAGCTTCTATCCTGGCAACAAGGAATTCATCCAGCCCGGCGCCACCTTCGCGGTGGGGCTCAAGCAATGGTCGGGTTATGGCCAGCTGAACTACACCACGCAGATTGGTTCGATGCCCTTCAGCGCCAATGGCGGCCTGCGCATCATCAACACCAGCCTGCATGTCATCCAGCATCGTTCGGGCGCCGGCCAGCCCTATGGCCTGCCCAATGCCGATGCCGGAACAATCACCACCGACCGCTCCTTCACCGACTTTCTGCCGGCCTTCAACGCCGCGCTGGATGTCACGCGCCACCTGAAGGTGCGCGCGGCCTTTTCCAAGAACATGACGCTGCTTAACCTGGACCAGTGGGGCGGCGGCCTGAACCTGAACTATGCCATCGATACCACCACCAACCCGCCGGTGTTCCACGTCGCGGGGGGCAGTTCCAACGGCAATCCGCAACTCGATCCCTGGCGATCGAACAATTACGATCTGTCGCTGGAATATTACATCGGCCGCCAGAACCTCATCAGCCTGGGCCTGTTCCGCATCGATGTGCAAAGCTTCATCCAGAGCGCGACCATCCTGCGCAGCGACATCCCCGACCTTGACGGCGTGGTGCGTTCGACCATCCCCATCACTTCGAATGTGCAGGGCAAGGGCGGCACCCTGCAAGGTCTGGAACTGGGTGGCAAATATGCCTTCGACTTCCTGCATGGCTGGCTGAGCGGCTTTGGCGTGGATGCCAACTACACCTACTCGGACTCATCCTCGGGCAATTACGATCTGTCCGGGGCCAAGGAGCCCTTCCACGACAATTCCAAGCATCAAGTCAACACGGCGGTCTGGTATGAAAAATATGGCTTCCAGGCCCGCATCGCATGGAACTATCGCTCCAAGCGGGCACAACAGTCCGATTACGCCGGCATCGCTGGTCTGACGCTGTATCAAGCGCCGACCAATTACATCGACGCCTCGATCTCATACGACATCAACAAGCAGATGACCATCTATGCTCAGGGGTCCAACCTGACGAAAGAATCGGAACACTACTACCTCGTCTGGCCGGACCAGAAGGCCTTTAACAACCTGTATGAGCGTCGCTTCCTCGTGGGGCTGCGCGCCCGGTTCTGACCGGGACGTCACCAATCCCCTCACTCAAAGGCGGCACATGTCCTTCGGGTCAACATGTGCCGCCCTTCTTCTTAAGGTTTCCACCGATGTCGCCTGCATCCTTGCCCGACAGCCACGCCCAAAAGCCAGGCGCCATCCGGTCCGTCCTGATCGCAGGGGGCGGAACTGCCGGGTGGATGGCGGCGGCCTATCTGGCCGCGCGACTGCAGGGAACCGGCGTTGCCATCACCGTGCTGGAATCCAGCGCCATCGCCACCGTGGGTGTGGGCGAGGCAACGGTTCCGGCCATCCGCGATTTTTTCCGCGCCATCGGACTGCATGATTTCGACGTGATGCGCGCAACCGGCGGTACCCCCAAGCTGGGCATCGACTTCATCGACTGGGCCGGGGACGGCACGCGCTTCTTCCACCCCTTTGGCCTATACGGTCTGTCCTCGCGTAACGTGCCCTTTCATCAATACTGGCTGAAGCTGGTCCATGGCGGAGACAGACGCCCGCTTGGCGATTACAGCCTGTGCACCCGCATGGCGCGCGAAGGCACCTTCATGCTGCCCGTGGACAATCCGGTGAACGATCTGGCGGTGTTCGACTGGGCCGTGCATTTCGATGCGGCCCGTTTTGCTACCATGCTGCGCGACCATGCCATGGCCCAGGGCGTCACGCGGATCGACGACACCATCACCCATGCCACGCGCAACGCCCGATCAGGCCATATCGACCGCATCGAAACGCAAAACGGCCTTGCCCTTTCCGCCGATCTGTTCATCGACTGCACCGGCTTCCGCTCGCTGTTGCTAGGTGAGGCCATGGGGGTGGCATGGGTCGACTGGGCCGACATGCTGCCCTGCGACCGGGCGGTGGCGATCCCCAGCACCCACGGCGGCCCCTTCGACCGGCCCTATACCTCCAGCACCGCGCGCAAGGCGGGATGGCAATGGCGCATCCCGCTACAAAACCGCGTGGGCAACGGCTACGTCTATGCCTCGGCGCATCTGAGCGACGATGAGGCCGTTGCCACACTGCGCGCCAATCTGGAGGGCGATGCGCTGGCCGAACCCAACCTCATCCGCTTTGGCGCGGGGCACAGGCGTGCCTTCTGGTCGGGCAATTGCGTCGGTATCGGCCTTGCGGCGGGTTTCCTCGAACCGCTGGAATCGACTTCCATCACGCTGATCCAGACGGGGCTTGAAAAGCTTGTCGACCTGTTCCCCGACCGCGCCTGCGATCCCACGCTGGCGGCAGAATACAACCGCGCCACCACTCTGGAATATGAACGCATCCGCGACTTTATCCTGCTGCATTACCACGGCAACCGCCGCCATGGGGAACCCCTGTGGGAGGCCATGCGCGGCGCGCCCCTGCCCGACAAGCTGACCCACAAGCTGGCGCTGTGGCGCGCGCGGGGCAAGCTGGTGCGTTATGAATGGGAAGCCTTCCTCGATCCCAGCTGGCTCAGCATGTATGCCGGTTTCGACATCCTGCCCTCCGCGCATGACCCGCTGGCCGATCATTTTTCCGACCGACAAGTGACAGAAGCGCTGGACCACATGCGCGAGGCGATTGGCGCCGCCGCCGCCCATGCCCGCCCAGCCCGCGATTTTCTGGCGCAGTTGACCCGCCCTGCCCGGCCCGTTGGCGCGGGCTGATCCCCCTTCCCCTAGGAGACTCCCTTTTCATGACATATCGCATCGCCGGCCTGGAACTGGGCGGCACCAAATGCGTCGCCACGCTGAGCAGCAACAACGGCAACGTGCTGGACCAGGCCACAGTGCCCACCACCACGCCCGATATGACGCTGCCCGCCCTGTCCGCCATCCTTGCGCGCTGGGCCGATGAGGCACCCTTTGCCGCGCTGGGCATCGCCTCCTTTGGCCCGGTGGGGCTGACGCCGGATGCCGATGATTTCGGCTTTATCACCGCCACGGCCAAGCCTGGCTGGCGTGATACCGATGTGCTGGGCGGCCTGAGCGCGCCCTATGACGTGCCTTGCGGTTTCGATACTGATGTAAATGCCGCCGCCCTTGCCGAAAACCGGTGGGGCGCGGCGCAAGGGCTGGATGATTTCGCCTATGTCACGGTTGGCACCGGCGTTGGCGTGGGGCTGATCGTGCATGGCGCGCCCACGCGCGGGCTTGGCCATTGCGAACTGGGCCATATCCGCGTGGCGCGTCTGGCCGGTGATACATGGCCGGGCCATTGCCCCTATCATGGCGATTGCGTCGAGGGGCTGGCCGCAGGCCCCGCAATTCTGGCAAGGCTGGGGGATCGGCCTCTTGATACGGTGGATGATGATGATCCGCTGTGGACTGGCGTGGTCCATGCTCTGGCCCAGATGTGCCACACCATGCTGATGACCACCGGCCCGCGCCGCATCCTGATCGGCGGCGGCGTGACCAATGGTCGGCCACATCTGCGCGCCATGATCGAGGCCATGGTGCGAAAGAGTGTCGCCGGTTACTGCCCCCTGCCCGCCGAACCCTTCATCCTGCCCCCGGCCCTTGGCGATCAGGCCGGACCGCTTGGCCCCATCGCACTGGGATGCCTGGCGCTGGAGGGAGGAACGTCACTCCCGTGACGCAGCTTACGCCACAGTCCCTTGCATCGCGCTGTTTTCGGCGGTGTTGGACCACAAGGCGGTGGCCTTGGGCAGCAGAAAATAGCTGAAGGGCAGCACCGCTGCCCCCACGGCGGGGGCATCCTCGGCAAGTCTTGCGCGCAACACGGGGGCCACGGCCGGCATTTGATGCCGCTTTGCGTCCAGCAGCAGGTTAAGCCGCTCTGCCATTTGATCGACCCAGGCGGCAGGCAAGCGACCGCCAATGATGACGGCCGCCGGATTGATCAGGCAATTGACTGCGACCAACGGTTCGACCAATTGTTCAGCCGCGCGGTTGACCCAACCGTCCCGAACCTCGGCCAGTCCTGCGGGCACGTCATCGACATTGCGCATATCCGCAACAGACAGGCCCGCCTTGGCCAGTTCCCGCTTCAACCCCGACAGCGACACGAGGCTCTGGATCTGGTCGCCGCCGCCTTGGCCTTCCCTTGAGAGCATGAAACCAATCTCGCCACTGCGTCCGTCGGCCCCCCGGAAATAGGTGCCATCCACAACCAGACCACCGCCCAGGCCGGATGATACGAGAATGTAGAAAAAGCTCGACGCCATGAGCCCATGGCCAAGCTGCTGTTCTCCCATCGCCGCGCCTGCAGCATCGTTCTCGATAAAGACGGGCAAGCTGTAAGGCAAAGCGAAAAGCGCCGCGATATCGGTTTTTTCCCAACAATCAAACCCTTGCGGGCGGCCAGGCAGGTCCACCAGCCCGAAATCGTCGGGTTTGGCGACACCAACGCCGACCAGCAGCGCAGGAGAAATCCCGGCTTCCGCGACCAGTCGTTCGATGGAATCGGCATAGAGCGCGCGCGCATCCCCGGGCATTGGGAAATCCATATCGCGTGACGCGCTGGCCACCACTTCGCCCGCAAAATTGACGATGACCAACGTGATGTGGTCCCTGTCGATATTAACGCCAATCGAAAAACAGGCATGCTTGTTGATGACCAGGCGGGTTGCGGGCTGACCGCGCCCGCCCCGGCGTTGCCCCGCTTCCTTGATCAGTCCGTCGCTCAACAGGCGCTTGGTGATGTTGGCAATCGAAGGCGGTGTCAGCCCGGTAATCCGCGCGAGATCCACCCGCGTGATCTCACCGTTCACGCGAATGGCATGGAGTGTTACGCGCTGATTATGGTCGGCAGCCCGTTCGAGGTTGGTGCCCGACAGGCGAAGCTGGCTGGTGATCACCGATCCCTTCCCCTGTTCAGGACATGAGAGATCGGTAATGTCGGGCGACAGCTGCATGGTATGGATGATCCTTGTTGTCCAGCACGCAGCCCTCTGCTGTCACCGTACATATCCTTAGCTCTGCCACAGGCAATGACGCTGGCATACCTAATATGTCAATTTCATATATTGGCAAAATCACCGCGCTCGACCGGAGCATAGGCAGACAAACGATTGCTCTGACAATCAAGATCAAGCCCCAGCGCTTCGGGGAACCGGCGCCAGACCACCAGCGCCTGCCGACTGCCCTGAGCATCGCCGAGCCGCCCGGTCACCATGGTCCTTCCTTTTATAAATTAATTTGACTTATTAAATATCATGCGGAATTATGCAAGGGAAGAGGTCTAGTCGATGCCGATTGCTGCTGACGGCCAAAGACCCGGAAACAGATGGAGAGAGTTTTTGACGATGCGGTTTTCCACGTCAATCGTGTGTTCGGCGTCCTTGCTGTGCGTCGCCACAGCATCAGCCCAACCCGCGTCCGACGCAACGCCCTCCATGGCACAACAGGGGCCCTACAATGCCGCATTTTTATCAGGCGGCATCGGCATTCATCGCGAGCTGCCCCCGGCCGCGCTGCTTCTTGCTGAGGGAGCGAGCTTTACACTCACCGCCTGGGTTCGCCCTGATGCGCCGATCGCCGGCACGCTGCTGATGCTCGGCACGGCGGGCACAACCGCGCGAAGCCTCACGCTTCAGGATGGACACCCCGCCTTTTCGATCGGCAACCAGAGCATTGTCGCCCCCAATGCGCTGCGTGCAGGCCAATGGACCCATCTGGCCGCAACGCTGAATGCGGGCACGGCGGTCCTCTATGTTGACGGACGAGTGGTAGCACGAGGGACCATGACCGCCCCCGCCGTGACCGGAACGATCCAGATCGCCCCGGTCATCGCTGGTCACCCGCATTTCGGTGGCCAACTGGTCGGCGCCCGCATCCATCCCGATGCGCTCGATGCCGCCGCCATCGCGGGCACCTTCTCGGCGCGGCCCGATTTCGATCTTGTGCAGATGTGGCATGTCGGCGTCGGCTGGGAATGGCAGAAAACCGCCAACACTGGTTATTGGCGCCAGCAGGATCCGTGGACTCTGCCACAGAGCAGAGGCGGTTACGGCAAGCCCGTGGCCAAGCCGGTGATCACACAAGCCCCACTGGAAGCATTGGACGACGGTCGCTGGCGCATCCATGGCTGGCAACTGGCCGCCGCCCCGGACATCACGGCGTCGGGCGCACAGCTGTCGCGCAGCGGCACGGTTACCGGTTCTTGGTATCCTGCCACGGTGCCCGGCACTGTGCTCACCACGCTGGTGGATCGCGGTGTCTATCCCGATCCCTATCACGGGCTCAACAACATGCGCATACCCGAAAGTCTTGCCCGGCAGGATTACTGGTATCGCACCAGCTTCACCCTGCCCGAAGCGGCGAAGGGCAAGCGGTTGAGCCTTGTTTTCAACGGCATCAACTATGCCGGCGAGGCCTGGGTTAACGGACAGAGGCTGGGCACCACCACCGGCGCCTTCACGCGGGGGCGCTTTACCTTTACCCCCATTGCCGGTGAAAACGTCATCGCCGTGCGCGTGTCGCCGCCGCCGCATCCGGGTATTCCTCATGAACAGTCCATCGCCGCGGGCGTGGGCGAAAACGGCGGGCAACTGGCCATTGACGGCCCGACATTCGTAGCCACGGAGGGGTGGGACTGGATACCGGGCATCCGCGACCGGGACACCGGCCTGTGGCAGGACGTGGTGCTGGAAGCGAAGGGCGATGTGCGACTGGCTGATCCGCAGATCATTACCGACCTACCGCTGCCACGCACCGACAGCGCCGATGTCTACATCAGCGTCCCCCTGCACAATGCTGCCGACGCCCCACGCGAGGTGACCGTCACCGCGAGTTTCGATGATGTACGCGTCGAAAAGCGCGTCACCGCCCCGCCCGGTGACAGCGAGTTGCGCTTTGCTCCCAAGGACTTCCCCGCACTACATGTGCTCAAGCCCCGGCTGTGGTGGCCCAACGGCTATGGCGAACAGGCCTTGCACACTCTCAGGGTGGAGGCTGACATTCATGGTTCCGTCTCCGACCGGACCCACACGCGCTTTGGCATTCGCGAGGTATCGTATGATCTCTCGCTGATGGATCCGTTGGGCGCATTGCGCCGGGTAAATGTGCAACCCACCGATGGCGAACTGGCTGGCCAAAAGCTCATCGACACACGTCACGAGGCCATCAAGCAGAGCCCGCAAGGCTGGGTGGAATCGCTGACCCAGGCCGGCGAACATTCGAGCGCCGTGCGCGATCTGGGCCCCGAGGACACGTTGCCCGAGCCCCACATGACCCTGCGCGTCAACGGGGTCAAGATTGCCGCGCGCGGTGGGAGCTGGGGCATGGACGATGCCATGAAGCGGGTATCGCGCGCCCGTCTGGAACCCTACTTCCGCCTGCACAAGGAAGCCCATCTCAACATCATCCGCAACTGGATGGGCAACAACACCGAGCCCGAATTCTATGACCTGGCCGATGAATACGGGCTTATGGTGCTCAATGACTTCTGGCAGTCCACGCAGAATTTCCAGGTCGAACCGCAGGACCCCCTGTTGTTTCTCGCCAATGCGCGCGACACGATCACGCGCTACCGCAATCACCCCTCGATCGTTGCTTGGTTCGGGCGCAACGAAGGCGTACCCTACCCTCTGCTCAACGAAGGCCTCGACAAGCTGGCCTTCGAACTCGACGGCACCCGCTGGTACACGGGCAGTTCGAATATGATCAACCTGCAAGGGTCGGGACCCTACAATTACCGCCCGCCGGTTGGCTATTTTACCGATCTTGCCACCGGCTTCTCGGTGGAGACTGGGACGCCTTCGCTATCCACGACGGAATCCGTCAAAGCCAACGTGCCTGCGGCGGACCTTTGGCCGATCAGCGATACGCTGGCCTATCACGACTGGCATTTTTCGGGCAACGGCGACACCGCGACATTCATGGCCAGCCTGGAAAAGCGTTTTAGCGCGGCAACCAGTTTCGAAGATTTCGAACGCAAGGCCCAGATGATGAACATGGAGGACTACAAGGCCATTTTCGAGGGTTTCACGGGCCATCTGTGGACAAAGAACAGCGGGCGCCTGCTGTGGATGACCCATCCGGCTTGGCCGTCCAACATGTGGCAGATCTACAGCTCGGACTATGACACCAATGCATCCTATTTCGGCGCGCGCAAAGCTGCCGAGCCTTTGCATGTGCAGCTCAATCTGCCAGGCAATGAGCTGGTCGTCGTCAACACCACACGCGACAACGCCCTCGGGATGACCACGCGCAGCCGGGTGCTGTCACTTGACGGCAAGGAACTCTTCACCCGCACCGACCATCTGGATGCGCCGGCCAACCGGGATACGACGCTGGCCGCTCTGCCGCTCGATGCAATCTTTGCGCAAAACCCCATGGTGCTGGTTGCCCTGACCCTCAGCGATGCGGCTGGGCATGTCATCTCCGACAACATCTACTGGCGCGGCAGGGACGAAAGCGCCTATCGGGCCATGAATGCCATGCCGGTCGTGAAACTGGCCATGACGCAGGAGCCCCCTCGGTTGCTGGATCACGACGACGCTGTGGTCGTGCATCTGCGCAATCCCTCCTCCACCCCGGCCCTGTCGGTCAAGCTGACGCTGCTGGACGATAAAGGGAAGCGTATTCTGCCGGCTTATTACAGCGACAATTACCTCGCTTTGCTGCCAGGAGAAGCGCGTGATGTGACCATCCGCTATCCAGCCAGCAAGCTGCGCCCTCATGTCACCCTGCGTGGATGGAACGTAGAGGCATCGCGATAATGCGGCGCCGTACCGTCTGCGGTTTGGCCGCGATGGGCCTGATGGGGGCTTCACCGCCCTCACCACTCTCTGCGCCTCTCGTTGAGGTCACACAGGGGGTTTTGTCAGGCACGGTCGCGTCTTCGGGCGCCCTGCTGTTTCGCGCGATCCCCTTTGCGGCGCCTCCGCTCGGCACCTTGCGCTGGCGCCCGCCCGCCCCAGCGCCAACATGGCCGGGCATCCGCGATGCCACTCGCCGGGGCGCGCCCTGCCTGCAGAATGATTATGGCTGGAACCATGCCGATTACGTCCGCGCCAATGAGGATTGCCTGACGCTGGACGTCGCTACGCCCGCGCTCTCCGGCAAACGCCCGGTGATGGTGTGGATACATGGGGGCAGCAACCGGGCCGGATCGGCGGGCGACACGGTGCTGTCATCCCTGGTGTCAAAGGGTGTCGTGCTGGTCGCACTTCAGTATCGGCTCGGCATCTTCGGTTTTCTCAGCCATCGGGCACTGGCACACGAACAGGGCGGGGCAAGCGGCAATTACGGACTGATGGACCAGATCGCCGCGCTGCGGTGGGTACGGGCCAACATTGCACGCTTTGGCGGTGACCCGACCAATGTCACCATCTTCGGAGAATCCGCAGGAGGCCAGGATGTTGGCCTGCTGCTTGCAAGCCCGATGACGCGTGAGCTGTTTGCCCGCGCCATCCTACAAAGCGGAACACCGCAATTCGGCCTGCCGGCTCGCCCGCTGGATCTGGCGCTGCGACTGGGCAATCAGCTCGACGCCCTGCTGGGAACCGGCGGAGAGATCGACCGTCTGCGCGAAGCATCCCCCCATGCCCTTCTGGAAGCCGACAAAGCCCTGCACGACGAGGCGCTGGAAAGCGATGACTTCCTGTGGCTGCGCGCGACACAGGACGGCGCCGTGCTGCCGGGGGCCCCACAGGTGCTGCTGCGATCAGCTCCGCCACGCCCGGTGATCATCGGGTCGAACCGGGCCGAATTCGACCTGCCGGGCGGGCGGCCCCACCGCGATGCCAATGTTGCGATGGCCTTTGGCGCCAATGCCGTACTGGCCCGCGCTTTCTATCATCTGGATGAGCCCGATCCGCCCGCCGATGCGCGTATGGGAAGCCGGGATTTACGTATCAGCACCGATATCCTGTTCCGTTGTCCCAGTGGTCATCTGGCAGACCTGCTTAGCTCGGCTGGATGGCCGGTGTGGCGCTATGAACTGGATCTGGGTCCGCAGGGGGCACGCAGTTTCCACGGATCTGACCTGCCCTATGTGCTTGGCGGAACACTGTTCGGCCAGCAGAACCTGTCCCTGCAGGATTACTGGCTGGCCTTTGCGACCTCGGGCGATCCCGATGCCGGAAAGCCCCTTCGCCCGCATTGGGGCGCTTACGCCCCTGCTCACCATCACGTTACATTCGCTGCCGCCGGCATGACCGCCGGTGCGCGGCTTGCCGACACCCCATGCCAGTGGAGCCTTTATCCGTGACCCTATCCGCCAATCGCCGTAAAGTGCTGGCCCTGGCCGCGCTGGCGCCATTGATGCCCCAACGCGCAGGTGCGCAAACGGCCCCATGCTCGGTCGAAACGGCCGATGAGGCGCGCCTGCGCACCGATTTTCCCTGGCTGGATCGCTATGCCCGGGACAATGCGCAGGTGCTCGCCAGTGGCGTGCCCACCAACATTGTCTTTATGGGCGACAGCATAACCCAGGGCTGGCGTGACAAACATCCCGCTTTTTTCCCCGATGGGCGGGTCAATCGCGGCATAGGCGGACAGACGACGCCGCAGATGCTGCTGCGCATGATGGCCGATGTGATCGCGCTGAAACCTGTCGCCGTGCATATCATGGGCGGCACCAATGATATTGCGGGCAACACCGGCCCCATGAGCCCTGACATGACCTGCAACAACATCGCCGCCATGGCAACTCTGGCACGGGCCAACGGTCTGCGCGTGCTGCTGGCGTCCATTCCGCCCGCCGCCAACTTTCCATGGCGCCCTGGGCTGGACACAAGGACACCCATTGCCCGTATCAATACCTGGTTCCGCGACTATGCCCTGCGCGAAGGGCATGTGTGGGTGGATTATCATCCCGCTCTGGCCAATGACAGCGGTGGGATGGAGCCGGGCCTTGCCGTCGACGGGGTTCACCCGACCCCCACCGGATACGATGCCATGGAAGCCGTCCTGCTGCCGGTGCTGCGCCAGCTGCATCTGGCCTGACCTTTGCCCGAAAGAACAGGCATGACGCCTCCCCCAGTCTTGCTGCCGCTGCGCATCGTTGAAAAAACATGGGGCCGGGAACATCTGCCCGCCCCTTTCATCGCCCCTGCAAACCAGCGGATACGGCCGACGCCCTCGGCCCGCCACCGGATAATGCGGTACAATCAACTGCTCGAACCGATCCCACGGCACCACAGCTCTCATCTGATCCAGAAATACCGCACGCCGCGTCTGTTTGCGGGGCCGCGACATCCCAAGCCCTGAAAAACGTCCTTGCATCAACGCTCCCTCCATCAAAGAAGGGAATCACGACATCATCGCCCAGGCAAGCCTGACTTGTTCAAACTTTCCCTAAGGGCCCGTTGATAAATTATCGCTTTATTCGGTTGGGTTCGGGGATATCGTGTAGTTCCATTCGCCATGAAAATCATGTCGTCGGATGTTGATCTCGTCCATCTCCACGTCGGTAACTTTGATCCCGGCAGGGT
>JAGWMZ010000084.1 GCA_028871475.1 Sphingomonadales bacterium
GGCTGATGTCGGAGGTGATGCGGCCGGACAGGAAAACCTTGTTCATGGGAAGTCTCCAGATCTTACCGGCGAGCCTTTCCCGCCGGGATGAACTGAAGCGCAGCCCGCGATTGAGGGGCCGCCGCACCGGAGCGCAGCGAAGGGGAACCTCCATTTTTCGAGTGGTGCGGGCGCCGACCGCAGGGAGGTAACTCGGTCGACAAATGGGGGTTGCGACGGTCCCGCGCGGGCGTAGTGTTCATCCCTTCTCTGGCGGGATGGCTTGCCGGTCAGATTGCCCGGAGATGTGTGGCCAAGGTTGTGCTTCGCTGTCGGGCTGCCCTGAAATCAGGTGCCCCGCTTGGTGCTGCCTCGGGCCTGCTTGCCCTTACTTGGCCCCTGCCGCCGTTTCATGATCGCCAGGCAAGAGGTCCGGCGCATGGCTTGGCTCCGACCCGCAATATTCCGCCCAACGCTTACCCCTGTCGGCAAGCGAACGCCCGCTACAACCTCGTGGCGACTGGTTGTCACCGGCGATACTGCGCGCCTTCGAGACGGAACGGGCGCGCCACAACAGCCGTGTAAGCTGTGTGCTGATCGTTCAGGCCTGAGCGGCGGCCTGTTGGTGGAGCGGGTTTTCGGGATCAAGGCATTGCAGCGCATGATCGATATGCATGGCTGCCAGCAGATCCCCAGCGTCAGAGAGCCGGGACTTTATCTCAGACAGCGAGGCATTAATCGCCTGATAGTCGGCTTGGGTGAGCGGAATGCGGTGATCGTTCATGATAAGAGGCCTTTGGCAGGGCAGTTCTGGCCAGCCCAGATTAGCAGTCGAGCGTTACAAAGTGCGGGAAGCCGAGGCTTAACGCAGCTTGGCCACAATGAGGGGCCGAGGGGTCGTCCTGCAAGATCATTTACATACTATAGTTGATAAACTCAAAGTATGTAAATCGCGATCCTGCTGCGCATGGACATGCGTAAACTGGTTGGCCGGAATTTCGCGCGCCTGCGTCGGGATAAAGGTCTGACTCAGGAGCAGGTCGAGGAGCGTTCTGGCTTCAGCCAGCAATATCTCAGCAGCTTGGAGCGTGGACGGCGCAATCCGACCGTCATCACGCTCTACGAGCTGTCCTTGGCACTCGGCGTCAGCCATGTTGATCTGGTTCGGCCCGACCTCGAAGATCCCACCCAACATTGAACGGAAATAGGCGACCCGTCGTGAGACGGGCCGCCCATAGGAACAAGCATTCTGGAGGTTGGCGTCAGGCCGCCTTGGCAAGACCCGGTTCGAGATCACCAAAGGGCGAAGCCTCCCGGCGATCGTCCTCACCAGCGCCGAACCCATCATTGGCCGCGCCCATCACCGCAGAATCGGCGAACCCTGCCTCCGCCCGGCGACGCGGGCGCGACCAGGCGATGTTAAGCGCGCCGTCGGCCTGCGCGAACAGCGCGATCGACAGCGGCGCCTCGAAGCTGGGATCGTCGATCTGGCCCTGAAGGAAGGTGCCGCCGCCATTGTTCGCGGTCTTCTCCCACAGGCCGCCTAGGGGCAAGAACTGGCCATTCTTGCCCCGGACCATCACGTCATACTTGGGGGCGGCGGCGTTGCTGGAATTGACCGGGCGCAGGCCCACCACGAGGTCGAGCGTGGCGGTCTGGATCTTGCCCATGTAAACGCCAGCGCCGTTGAGCTTCAGTTCACCGATATTCATGGCCGTATTCTCCTCTGGCCCGACACCCTCTTGCGTCCTGGGTGCCGAAGGTTGGTTCGCGTCTTTGGCCCCTTGGCCCCAGACACCCATCCTCATTCCCCTCAGCTCTTCCACGCCCGGTGGCCGGCCAGCAGCGCGCTGCCGGAGCCGAGCGCGGCCAGCGTCACGGGACGACGGCAAGCGCCGCAGGCAGGAGAATATTGCCCCGAGCGAACATCACCCGAGGCATGGCCAGCAAACCGTCAGGCCGCGTCCAGATAGGTTGGATTGTCGTTGGCCGAAGCCGCCACTCGAAAGCCGGATCGGCGCTGGGGGCGCAGCCAGGCGACGTTGTAGCTACCGTCGCTCTGGCGAAAGGCGCTGATCGCCAGTGGACGCGCCATCGAGGGATCATCGATCCGGCCTTGGAGGAAGCATTCGCCGGTCGTCTTCGAGGTCTGCTCCCACAGCGCGCCGATCTGGACGGCGGCACCGGCTGGGCTGCGCGTGCAGATTTCGTAGCGCGGGGCATTGGGATGGTTCGAGGCCACGCCGCGCAGGGCGAAGCCCATGGCGACGGTCAGCGTGGCGATGTTGCCGGTCAGCGCGCCGCGATCGTTGGCGCGAATGGTGCCGATGTTCATGCAGGTTTTCCTTTGGCAAAGGCCCCGTCTTGCATTCTAGGGGGCGCAGGGTCGAATGTGTCTCTGGGCGCCTGCGCCCATGACACTCATCCTCCACCCGCTTGGCTCCATCCTCGGCGGATCACGAGGCAGGGTCAGCCATTCCGCACAGACGCATGGTAGTAGGGCGTGTGCAGTCCGCAGATGTTCTCCGGTGACCAGCGCAGATGCCCTCCAGACAGGAAATGCCCATCCTCCGGCTTCACGGTCACCGGCCCATTGGTCGGCACGTCGAAGAAGGTGCCGTTGATCGGATCCATCGTCGCCACCCAGCATTTCTCGAAAGTGACGGGGCGGCTGAGGTCGAGCGCGATCAGGTCCGGGATTGGCACGATCGCATAGAGGCAGAAGAGGAACGAGGTGGAGCAGGCATTGTCGATGATTTCGGCAAGCTGCTCATGGCTGATGATCGGCGCGCGCCTCCGCCGCGTATGGCGTGGCAGGGCGCGGTCGGCCGGATGGCGGTTGCCGCTGGCCTTGCGGAACTCGCCGATGGTGTAGCCGAGGTTGTTCAGCGCGAATTGCACATTAGCGGTGATGGCAAGCTCGCTGGTTTCAGGCCAGGGGCGATGCGAAAAGACCAGCGCATCATCGAGCCAGCGCTCGGCGCTGAAACGGAACAGCAATTCGCAGCGGTCACAGCTGGCGAAGAGATCGGCCACGCTGCTGTCATCGCGCTCGGCGGCGCGGTCTTCCCAAGCATGGCGGATCTCGTCAATGGCCTCATCGTCAATGTCGGCCTCGCGCAGACAGGAGCGCAGTTGCGGTGCCACCTCGTGATACCAGGTCTGGTAAGGTTCGGCGGGCGGGAACTCGGCCTCCATGGCATCCTCGATAGCATTGCCGTCATAGCGGGCATCGATGATCCGCGCCGCCAAGGCGTTGAGGCTTTTGAGCGACCAGCAATCGGAACGATCCCGCAAGTAGCGGGTATGCGGGAAGTTCTCGGCCAACGCATCGATCCAGCCTTCGCCAGCAACGCTGGCGAGAAAGCCCGGATCGGCAAGAGCATTGGGCGCTGGCAGGGCGGGAGCGGTGAACATGGTCTGGTGTCTCCTCTCGGGTTCACCCGCCCATCACCCTCTCGGCTTTGCCACCTGTGGCATCGTCCACATGTCCACATGTGGATCTATGAGGCCGTGGACATGTGGACATGTGGACGTGTCATCTCCGCCCAATCGTTGAAGCCAGAGGGACAGCGCTCAAGCCTGAAGGGCTGCTCGGGCGATTGCCGCGCAGCGATGGCGGCAATCGCCGCCTGCATTCCCTCCTGATCGTTGTCGGCCAGGAGGACGACCTGCCGAATGCCGGAACCGACGGCGAAGCCAGCAAAGTTGCGCAGGCCAAAGCAGGTGCCAGCCTCGCGCCCAGT
>JAGWMZ010000054.1 GCA_028871475.1 Sphingomonadales bacterium
CTTTCGTGGGCGCGGTCGACGACAAGCTGCCCGCACATCAGTAATCCTCGGGCAGCAGGATGGTCATCACCCGCGTGGTGATCGAGGCATCGGCAGGATCTTCCGAGCCGAACTCCATCGCCGCGTCGTAATAATCGATCTTCATCCACACTTTGCGGCCGAGAAACTCGATAGCGGCAAAGTCCCGCTCGGGGCTGTCTTCCGAGAAATTGCAATGGCGAAAGGCCGCCATCAGGCGGGCTTGCAGCACGATGATCTCATCGGGCGCATCCTCGACCTCGGCCAGGCGTTCGAGGCAATTGCGGGTGATGACGACGCGGGCGCTCCGGTCGAGGCCAAGGCGGGTGCGATCGTTGAGCCGGGCAATCTGTTCCAGGCGCGCGTCAGCGCCCGCCGGCGTGGCGTTGGTCAGCATGATAGTTCTCCGGTGGATGGACTTCAGGCGGTGGGCGCGGTTAGCGCAGCCAGCGCTGGATCGATGGCGAAGCCGAGCGCCTTGGCCAGCGCGATGGCGGCCTCGATGTCGGCGGTGGCCAGGTTGAAAGCGGCAGCGAAATCGCCCAGCGTTTCATGCGCCTTGGGCTGAACACCATGGAGTTTGCCCGCCGCTTGCGTGACGGCAAAAGGCCAGCAATGAGCCACGCCGACAACGCCCTCCGGCAGGATCAGCAGCGTGTCGCCGCTGGCGATCCGATCATCGGTCTGGGTTGCGTCATAGGCATTCCCCGTGCTGGCAAAGCCATGAATGCGCCGGGCTGTGAAGGCGAAGCGTTCGCTGTCGGTGAGCATGAGGCGTAACCTTTCGGGCGAGCAGAATTGCTCGCACCGCCGCCTCCACCTCCACTCTTCGCCTCATGGGGTAGCGTCGATCGATGCCCGAAGGCTGAATACTTCACTCGAACGGCAGCATTCCCATCAGGCCGCGCCCGGCCCACCGCGTAGAGGTCTGCTCAACGGCAAGTTCATCCTCCCAGGTCCGGCAAAGCGCAAAGGCTTCCCGAGGCGAGCCTTCGATCCATGTTTTCCAGTGATCCTGGCGCAGAATCACCGGCATACGGTCATGGACCTCGCGCATCTGGGGAGAGCTTTCGACCATGACCATGGTGTAGGCATCACCCCATTCCTCGGTAGCCCGCCATAGACCGGCCACCGCGAAGGGCTCGTCGCCTGGGAGCGAATACCAAGTCCGGGTCATCTGCCCCGCTTCCCCTTCCGGTTCGGCCCAGGCCGAGACCGGGATCAAGCAGCGGCGGCTTTCAAAGCTGGCCCGCCAGAAGCTGGTGCTCAGCTTGTCGTCGCGGGCATTGGTGACGGGCTTGGGCTTGAGTTTCTGGCCGTTGCGGCCGGTCATGACCAGCGGGAAGCCCCAGTTCATCACCTTGAGGCGCCGTCCCGCCATCACCAGTCCGGGGTAACCGGGATAGACCTCTTCGCTGTAATTGGCGCCCTGGGTGGTTTCGACACCAAACAAGTGGGCAATGTCAGCAGCAGGTTTGTTCAGGCGATAAAGGTTGCACATGCGATCTTGCTCAACCGAGGCGGCATTTCTGTCAACCAGAGCGGATCTGAATGCGCCCTTACACCCCATCGGTTGCGTCTTGAGCACCCAGCCGCCCGCTTTTCGCACTTGCAAAAATTATGCTGCACTGCGATATGGAAAGTGCCTTTCAGGCATCCTCTCCAAAACTTTCCAAAGGCTGGCCTTCGGGCCGGCCATTTTTTTGCCCCATGATCTGCGGCATCACGGCCTCGGCCCTATTTCCTACATGTTCTAATTATGTTCTCATATGCAGCTCACCCGATTCGGGCTGGAGCCCATGCGAAAACCAACGACGATTGAACACCTCTACCTTGATTTTGATGGATTCTTTGCGTCCGTCGAGCAATTGCGCGACCCTCACCTGCGGGGGCGGCCGGTTGGCGTGATCCCCTATGCCGGCGGCGGGCGTACCTGCATCATCGCATGCTCGCGTGAGGCCAAGGCGCGCGGCGTGAAAAACATCATGATGGTCGATGAAGCGCGGCGGCTATGCCGCGACATCGTTCTCGTGCCGCAAAAACCGGACCTCTATCGTAGGGCGCACAATGCCCTGATCTCAGAAATCGGGTCGGTCATCCCCGTCGATCAGGTGAAATCGATCGACGAAGTCTCGTGTTGGCTGGACGAGACCCAGCGAGGTGAACCCACCGACCTTGCCCAGCGGATCAAGAACACGATCCGCTATAACATCGGCGCCACGCTGACCTGCTCGATCGGCTTTGCCGCCAATCGGCACCTGGCCAAGATCGCCAGCGACACGAAGAAGCCCGATGGTCTGACAATCTGGTATCCAGAGGATGTTCCGGCCCAGCTTACCCGGCTCAAGCTGGAGGACATTCCCGGCATCGGACGCTCGATGGTCAAGCGGCTTGCCGCGGCCCGCGTTGGCGACATCCCGGGTTTGCTGGCGCTTCAGCCCAAACAAATGCGGGCGATCTGGCGCAACGTGACGGGGGAGCGATTGTGGTATGCGCTTCATGGCTATGCTGTGGAGGCGCCTGAGACCGAGCGGAACATGTTCGGCCATGCCCGTGTGCTGCCGCCCGACCAGCGCAGTCTGGAGGATGCCCGCGCCATTGCCCGCCTGCTGCTGGTGAAGGCCGCGCGGCGGATGCGGCGGTCGAATTTCTACACCTCGGCGCTCTATCTCTGGCTCAAGGGATTTGAGCGTGGCTGGGGCAATGTCGCGCCCTTGGGTGAAGTTCAGGACGACATGGCCATTCTCGTCGCGCTCAGCGAGCTTTGGGAGCGCGTGACAGCGGTGATCCCGCCGACGACGAAGATCATGCGGGTCAGCGTGACGCTGGGCGAATTGACGCTCGACACGGCGCGACAGCCGGATCTGTTTGCCGATGACGACAAGGAGCGGCAGCGCTGCGAGGCGCTGAGCCGGAGCATGGACGGCCTCAATTCCCGCTTCGGCCAGACGGTGGTGAGCGTCGGCCCCTGGGCACCGCCTGCCGGTGGTAATGTCGGGTCAAAGATCAGCTACACGCGCATTCCTGAAGCGGAGGACAACTGGTGAGTTGGCTCGACGCCATCCAGTTGCGCGACCTCGATGTCGACGCGCGGATCGAGCTCACCTGTCGTGCCTGCGGCAAGGTGCGCTTCGTGACGCCGGCGCAATTGCTTGCGCTGGGCGACTTTGGCCATTTGTGGCTATCGGAGGTCCAGGCCCGCGCCCGCTGCAAACAGCGCGGCTGCAAGGGCGCAATGCGCCTTGCGTTACCCCATCGCGGCGAAACGAAGGGATTTGTTGGGGGTATTGCCTGATCACCCCCTCGTGACTGGACGATATTGCGCTATGCATGCGTCGTCACCGAATGGATGAGGACGTTATTTTCATGGCCGACGAAACGCTGCTGACCTTGGCTGCCGATATTGTTTCCGCCCATGTCAGTCACAATGCTGTTGCGGCTGACCAACTGCCAGTGCTGATCCAGTCGGTCTATGGCTCGCTCGCTGGCTTGGGTCAGGCGACCGCACCGGTGGAGGAGAAGCGCGAGCCTGCCGTCTCTGTGCGCTCCTCGGTCAAGGCCGATGCCATCGCCTGCCTCGAATGCGGCGCGAAGATGAAGATGCTCAAGCGCCATCTGTCGACGGATCATGGCCTGAGCCCGACCGAATACCGCGCCCGTTGGAACCTGGCCGCGGACTACCCCATGGTCGCGCCCGACTATGCCGCCAAGCGCAAGGAACTGGCAGTGAGGATCGGGCTTGGCCGCAAGCCCAAAGCGGTGGTCGACGCCGCTCCTGCGCCCAAGCCGAAAGTGACGCGGCGCAAGAAACTGACTGTGGCGATCGAAGGCTAATGTTGTGAAGGCGCGCCAACCCATTGAAATAGCGAACTCTGGGACTTAACTGCCGTTCGCGAAGCGACCCGCGAATGACCGCTTGCGGTGCAAAGTTCCCATTCTGCACAGCGGCAGAGTGAGGCTCGATCACCGCAGATAGGATCTGACGATCGCCACCAATTCCTCGGCGGCCTGCACCTTGGGATCGCTGACGGGCAAATCCGGCTCTATCATGTGTTCGCGGATGTGATCCTCGATCACTTCGGCAATGAAGCCTTCAAGCGCTCCACGACAGGCTGTCGCCTGCTGAAGCACCCTTGCGCATTCCACATCCCCATCAATGGCGCGTTCCAGCGCATCGATCTGCCCCTTGAGCCGCTTGAGTCGATTGAGGAGCTTTTGCTTTTCTGCCGCAACATGGCTCATGGCCTGTCCTATTTATCTTGATACTATACCCCCCTAGAGTATATGTGCCCGCAAGTCGAGTCGATCTGCATCAGGCAGACCCACGCGATGATCGCAAGGAATTAAACGATGCCACGAAGTTCCATCCAACCTGCCGACGAGGACGACAGTAGGCTGGGCGCCTACTTGACGCTTGTCGTGCGGCCAGCAGCTTCCCTTGCCGTAAGGATCCGCGCGTAATCTGACGCGCCATCGGTCCGGATGGGAAGCGCGCTTTCCATACAGGGACCGAACCATGACCAATTTTGCCACCTTCGTCGCGCTTTGCTCTGCGCGCCTTGTCCGCCCGGCTACTCGCGTGACCGGCTTGTCACATTCCCCGGCTAAGGCTGCCGCCGGGGAGACATCCATGACGCCTTTTGCCTTTCGCGCGGCCCTGAGTGGCGCGCACGTCGCCACGAGCCTGCTGGCGACGCCGGTCCTTGCCGACGAAACAACGCCGCGTGACCAGACCTATGCAATTCACGGCCAGTATACCGGTGTCGGGCAGGGTGTGGGCGCTTTCGCGTCGCCCTATGCCAGCGACAACAGTCTTGATCCCAAGCAGACGAAGATGACCAATGATGTCACGCTCTATTTGGGCCTGCGCCCGTGGAAGGGCGGTGAGATCTGGGTGAACCCTGAGATCGATCAGGGCTTTGGTCTGTCGAACACGCTGGGTGCGGGCGGCTTTCCCAGTGCCGAGGCTTACAAGGTCGGCAAGATGAACCCCTATTTCAAGCTGCAACGCGCCTTTGTGCGCCAGACCATCGCGCTGGGCGGCGATGTGCTAAAGCAGGACGCGGGGATCAACCAGCTGCGGACCACCACAACGGCCAATCGCCTCGTTATCACGGCGGGCAAGATGGGCGTGGGCGACATTTTTGACACCAACAAGTTTGCGCATGATCCGCGCAGCGACTTCCTCAACTGGTCGCTGGTGGACACGGGCAGCTTTGATTACGCGGCCAATGCCTGGGGCTACACCTACGGTGTCGCGGCGGAATGGTATCAGGGGCCGTGGACGCTGCGCGCCGGCTTTTACAATCTGTCCAAAGTGCCCAATGGCATTCAGTTGGAAAGCAACTTCAGCCAGAACGCGGTGATCGTCGAGGGCGAGCGCCGGTTCCGTATTGCCGGCCATGATGGCGCGGTGCGAGTGACGGGCTTTCGCAATCGGGGCCTGTTCGCCCGCTTTGATGATGCGCTGGCCCTTGCGCGCAGTACGGGGCAGGCCCCCGATCTGGCTCCGGCGCGTCGCAAGCAGGATCGCTTTGGCATCGCGTTCAACGCCGAACAGGATGTGACCGACACGCTGGGCGTCTTCCTGCGCGCTGGCACAGCCAATGGCGCCATCGAAACCTATGACTTCACCGACATTGACCGCAGCCTTGCCTTTGGTGGAGCATTGAAGGGCAAGGCATGGGGGCGCCCGCAGGACACGCTGGCCATCGCGGGCGTCATCAATGGCATATCCGATGCGCACAAGCGCTGGCTGGCGGCGGGCGGCCTTGGCGTGCTGGTGGGCGATGGCGCGCTGCCCCATCCGGGCGATGAACAGATCATCGAGGCCTATTATGCCTGGCGGCCTGTCGCCTGGGGCTCGCTGACCTTCGATTATCAGCACATCACCAACCCCGGCTACAACAAGGATCGCGGCCCCGCCAACATCTTTGCCCTACGCGTTCACGCCGGATTTTGAATGTTATGAGCCAGACCCGCAATCCGATCCCCATCCTGCCCTCCTTCTCGCGGATGCTGCGTCTGACGCGCCCCAACCGTGAGGATGCGGTCGCCTTCATCATCCTTTCGGGCCTGGCCGTGCTGGTGTTCCGCGCGGTGGAAGGGGCCGTGGCGCCGCTCTCCAGCCTGCATCTCGAGCCGGTGACGCTCGACCCTGCACATCTGCCCTATTACGCGCTACGCACCATCCTGCGCATGTTTGCGGCGCTTGCGGCCTCCACGGTGTTCACGCTGGTGGTGGCGACGCTGGCGGCGCGCAGTAAGCACGCCGGACAGATCATCGTGCCCGCGCTCGACATTCTGCAATCGGTGCCGATCCTCGGTTTCCTGACCTTCACCGTCACCTTTTTCATGAACCTGTTTCCCGGCAATGTGCTGGGGGTGGAACTGGCGAGCGTCTTCGCCATCTTCACGTCTCAGGCTTGGAACATGGCTTTCAGCTTCTACCAGTCGCTGCGCGGTCTGCCCGACGACCTTGAAGAGGTGTGCGAAGGCTTCGCGCTGTCGCCGGTGCGGCGCTTCCTGCGCCTCGATTTGCCCTATGCCACGCCCGCACTGGTGTGGAACGCGATGATGTCGATGTCGGGCGGATGGTTCTTTGTGGTCGCCTCCGAGGCGATTACCGTGGGCAACACCACCGTGACCTTGCCCGGCATCGGTTCCTATCTGGCGCTGGCTATCCAGCATCAGGATTTCGGCGCGGTGGGCTGGGCGGTGGGCATGATGGCGCTGGTCATCATCGCCTATGACCAGTTGTTCTTCCGCCCTATCGTGGCTTGGGCCGACCGGTTCCGGTTTGAACAGACCGCCAGTACCGAGCGCCCGGAAAGCTGGGTCTATGATCTGCTGCGCCGCACGCGGGCTCTGCCGCTGCTGCTTGCGCCGCTCTCTGCGATCGGCAGGCTGTTGCTGGCGCTCGAACCGGCAAGGCGCGAGCGTCAGCGCAGCGAGGAAAAGCCCGCCAACCCCTGGGTCGAACGGGCGTGGCAGGCTTTGGTATGGATCGGCGTGGCCACCGCGCTGGGATGGACCGCGCATTATGTGCTCACCTCGCTCAGCCTTGGCGATGTCGGGTCAGCTATCGGTCTGGCGCTGCTCACGATGCTGCGGGTGATTGTGCTGATCGTGCTGGCCAGTGTGATCTGGGTACCGCTGGGCGTGATGATCGGCCTGCGCCCGCGCCTTGCCGAGCGGGTGCAGCCCATTGCCCAGTTCCTTGCCGCCTTTCCGGCCAATGTGCTGTTTCCCTTTGCGGTGATCGCGATTGTCCGCTGGAATCTGCTGCCTGACATCTGGCTCTCGCCGCTGATGATCCTGGGCACACAGTGGTATATCCTGTTCAACGTCATTGCGGGCGCCAGCGCCATCCCCACCGACCTGCGCGAGGCGGCGGGCATGTTCGGGGTGCGTGGCTGGCAATGGTGGCGCCAGGTCGCTCTGCCCGGCATCTTCCCCTACTACATAACTGGCGCACTGACCGCGAGCGGGGGCTCATGGAACGCCTCGATCGTCGCCGAGGTGGTGACATGGGGCAGCCACCATCTGGAGGCGCATGGGCTTGGAGCCTATATCGCGGACGCGACCACCGCCGGAAACTATCCGCAGGTGGCGCTGGGCATTGGCGTGATGAGCCTGTTCGTCCTTGGCTTCAACCGCATGGTCTGGCGACCGCTCTATGCCTTTGGCGAGCGCCGCCTGCGACTATCCTGATTACCCCGGAGACTTCCCATGGCAACTCAGTCACTTTCCAGTCAGGCACTTTCCGGTGCACCGACCCAGCCACTGATCGAGGTCAAGGGGCTCAACCACTATTATGGCCCGCCGCCGGGTGGCCATCTGGTGCTCGAAGACGTTGATCTCACGCTCTATCAGAACGAAGTCGTTGGACTGTTGGGCCGCTCGGGTTCAGGCAAATCGACCCTGCTGCGTTCGATCGCGGGCCTTATCCGCCCTCGAGAAGGCACGGTGGCACGCATCGCCAGCGACGATTGCCCCGATCCCAGCGTAGCGATGGTGTTCCAGACCTTTGCGCTGTTTCCCTGGCTGACCGTACAGCAGAATGTGGAACTGGGGCTTGAGGCGCAGAAGGTGCCTACCGACGAGCGGCGCAGCCGTGCGCTGGCCGCCATCGACCTAATCGGCCTCGATGGTTTCGAGAACGCCTATCCCAAGGAATTGTCCGGGGGGATGCGCCAGCGCGTGGGTTTGGCACGTGCGCTGGTGGTCAATCCATCCTTGCTGTTGATGGACGAGCCGTTCTCCGCGCTTGACGTGTTGACCGCTGAGACGTTGCGCACTGATTTGCTTGACCTGTGGTCGGAAGGGCGCATGCCGATCAAGTCGATCCTGATTGTCACTCACAACATCGAGGAAGCGGTGCAGATGTGCGACCGCGTGCTCGTCTTCTCGTCTAATCCGGGGCGCGTAGTGGCCGAGATTAAGGTGGATATTCCCCGCCCGCGCGACCGGCTCGATCCCCCGTTCCGCGCTTTGGTGGATGACATCTATGCCCGCATGACGGCTCGGCCGATGCCGTCTAAGCCCGCACGCGATGGCGTATTTCCCGGCACCGGCATCGCCATGGTGCTGCCGCACGTATCGACCAACACGCTGGCCGGTCTGATCGAGGAGGTCGATGGCACCCCCTTCAACGGCAAAGCCAGCATGGCCGAGCTGGCCGACTCCCTCAATTTTGAGATCGACGACCTGTTCCCGATGGCCGAAACGCTGCAATTGCTGCGCTTTGCCGAATTGCGCGGGGCCGAACTGCTGCTGACGCCGGCCGCACGGCGGTATGCCGAAGCCGATGTTGACCAGCGCAAGGCAATGTTCGGTGAGGCACTGTTGGCTTATGTCCCGCTGGCCCAGCATATCCGCCGCATCCTTGATGAACGGGCCACCCACGAGGCACCCGCGCGCCGTTTCCGCGATGAGCTCGAAGACCACATGAGCGAGGATTTTGCGGACGAGACGCTCAAGACTGTCACCAACTGGGGCCGTTACGCAGAGATCTTCACGTATCATGAGGATCAGGACCAGTTCAGTCTGGATGACCCGCAATGATAGTCATCCTGACTGTCGCCATGGTGGTGTTGGTCTGGGCCGCTTTGCTTGGTTGTTATTACCGTCTACATGCCAAACGAAAGGCCCGGAAATAGGAGTCCCGATCAACGGGTTCAAGGCACACGCAACGACCGGTGTTGGCGTGAACCGACATGCCCGACAATGCATCGGAACGTCGTAAACTGGTCGCATCACGTCGTTCGGCTCGTTAATCAATGCAAATTGAGAAGGGGCCGCGGGAGCTTGAAGCCACTTTCATTCGTTGGTTGGCACATTCGTTCGCTCGCTTCGTGCTGAAACTCCGACAGCAGTGCCCGCAATGGGGCTTGCTGCTGAAGCAGTGCATCAAGACAATCCGCAGCGCTATCGACAAATGCGTGGTGGTCAGGATCGCTCATGTCGAGCACCTGCGCGACGGCTTGCAAAATCCGGAGCATGGCGGGCGCCCGGGTCATGAGGCGCAGGTTGGTTAGCGCCTCATCATAGCGGCGGGTTCCGGCCTGCCGGATCGTGCCGATGCAAGTGTAGCTGTGGGTCAAAGGGTCAATCGACGTAATTTCTGCGACCCAGTCGAAAGGCCAGTCAGCAGTGGTACGGCCAAGGCTGTCTTCGCGCCATTCGCCAGAGGTAGGAAGTCGGGACATGAGGGGGCTCCTTTAGGAACTCGATCAGGCGGCTTCGAGCCAATGCTGATCGACGGGCATGTCGATAGGGGTAAAGCCGATGCGCTCGGCACATGCCGCGAAAGTCGGTGCGATGTGGGCAAGCCAGTGACGGGCCGGCCCAGAGACATCGCTCCATTCGCAGCGGATGCGATAGTAACGGTCGATCCGCTCACCGATCCAGACGGCGGCTTGCCCGTCGAAGCAGGTCAGACCGATGTCGGCATAGGGATTGCGCAGCAGCACCCTGTGCGCCGTCCCGCGCCAGCGGTGGACGGGTGCGAAGGATGGCATCTCTCGGGCCATGACATTGCGGATAGACGCCACCATAGCCACGTAGGCTTGAAGCAATTCGGCAGGCGGAATGCCTGACAATGGGCGACAAGCAACCTGTGCGCCATCGGGCCAGAGGCGCGCGGGCGCTGTGGCCCGCCTCATGCCGCAACTGCCAGTGGCGCAATGGCAGCCTTGTGCGCCGCGTGGATCCAGTCAGCGGCGGCCTGCGCCTGCGCGGCGGCGTTAAAGATCGCTTTGGGATCGTGGCGCAAAGCCCTCAGCCAACTGGCGAGATAGGCGGCGTGGTCGGGCCGCGGCGTATAGGCGAGCCCCAGATCGGCCATCAGATAGCTGGCGCCGAGTTCGGCGACATATCCTGACAGTCCAGCGAAAAACGGCGGTTGGGGGATCAAAATCATCGGTAGCCTCCAGCCCCACCCAAAACCCCAAGGCTCCCCCGAGGCGGGGGTGGGCGGCGAGAACGACCGGAGAGGCCCGCTGAAGCGGCGGGCCGCACCCGGAGGGGCGAAATGCAATGGAGCAGCGCGGCGCAGCCGGGCTTGCGGCGCGTCGTGGCGGGCCTAGTAGGGAGCGCCGACCAGACCCGCATCGAGGGAGGCCCCACAACAGCGTCGCCGCGTCAGCGGCGTCCGCTGTGCGCGGGCGTCAGCCCGCGCCTGTCGCAAGGGCGCAAATGATGGTTTGTCGGCTAATCTGGGGCGATCAGTCGCGGTGTCGCGCGCCAATGCCGCTCAGTCGTTGGCCAGTCTCAAAGCACTTCGCATCGCTTCGAAGAGCGCGCGGCCTACCTCGAGCGCCTCCGAGAGGTTGAGGGGCACGCCTTCGTCATCCTGGCGGGATTTGTCCGCACGCCAACGTTCCATGTGTTCGGAAGTACAGAAGAAGCCTTGCTGGGTGCAGAGCGAGGTGGCTGCGCAGTCGTCGGCATAAAGCTGACCCGACCATATGACGATGCCGGCGGGTTTAGCGAAGTCGAGGGTCTGGCCATTGTCGCGCGTACAAATAGAAAGTGTCTGTCCGCACGAGCGGCAGACCGAACGAATGACGCTAGCCTGGCCGAGCATTGCGCCGATCCCGAGCGCATCGATGGCGCACATGGCGCTCACCGTGATGCCGGCGACGGTCACGTGATGCTCGCTCGGACGTTCGGTGAATGGATATGCGCCGACTATACGACCGGCATCATCGAGTACGACCAGATCGCGCCCGGCAAGACGCCGTAGCGCAGCGGTGACCTCGTCGAATGAAGGGCCGACCGCACCAGCAATCTGTGCCCCTGCC
Source organism: Sphingomonadales bacterium (assembly GCA_028871475.1). Taxonomy (GTDB): domain Bacteria; phylum Pseudomonadota; class Alphaproteobacteria; order Sphingomonadales; family Sphingomonadaceae; genus Novosphingobium. Next base: position 11,325 of record JAGWMZ010000054.1, read on the forward strand.
GGCGCGCGGCCCGTGGCTGCATAGCCCTGCAGCACGTAGCGATGGACGCGGTTCTCGGCTTCATCCATCCCGCGCCATCTGGTGCCGATGAACGATCCGCACAGCCCACGCAGGGCCGCTTGCGCCATAGGCGTCGTGACCACGGTCCAGTCCGCAACGATATCAACGCCGGAGCGGACGCTCATACGCCGTGCTTAGCCGCAGCACGCGCCGTCCTTGCCGTCGACCTGGATCGGCGGACACGGCACGGTTCCATAAGAGCAGAAGACGCAACAGTCGCCGGACCTGGGCCTGAGCACCGTCCCGCACCCGATACAATCATAGAAGAACTGGCAGGCATTGGTTGGCATGGTCTCGGTCGCCTGATGGCCGCAATGCGGGCAAGTCAGCGTGGAGCGCAGCTCGATGACGGGATCAGACATAGCGATAGCCGAGATAGAGCAGAACGAGGCCGATGAGCAGCCCGACGAGCGTGACGATCCGCACCGCCGGGGGTGTGCAGACGCCGTCCGGTCCGCAGCGGGAGGCGGTGATCTGCTGGCGCGCCAGCGACACCGCCCCGGCGGCGAGGCACAATGCGCCGATGAGGAGTAGCGGCGTGCGATAGGGCGCTGCCGCAAGACCGATGCCGCCAAGCCATGCGCTGCCGATACCGATCGACGCCAGCAGGAATGGGAGAGCGCAGCATGAAGCGACACCGAATGCCGCGGCGATGCCTCCCAGCGTCAGCGACGCGGCGCCAACCCCCTTCGATGGGCGCGATTGCTGCGTCACGGGCGAATCCTTGTTCTGGTCATGCGCTCGTCCTAGCGTCTGTAGTTGCTACAGACTCAAGAGGTATTTTTACGATGGCTGGAACCGGCGCGATCCAGATCGGTGAGCTCTCCCGCCGCACCGGCTGCAATATCGAGACGATCCGCTATTACGAGCGGATCGGGCTGCTGCCGATCCCGCCGCGGCGTGGCCGCTATCGCAATTACGGCGCTGAGGATGTGGCGCGTCTCGGCTTCGTGCGCCGCGCCCGGGAACTGGGGTTCACGCTCGACGAGGTGCGCGCGCTGTTGGGGCTGGCGGCGGGTGGACAGGCCTCCTGTGCCGACGTGCGTGAACTGGCGGCCTCGCACCTTGAGGACGTGCGCACGCGGATCGCCGACCTCAGACGAATGGAACGGGTTCTGGCTGCGTCGGTGCGCGCCTGCGATGCGGGCCAGGATCCGGGCTGTCCGCTGTTGCAGGCGCTCCACGCAGAGATATCAGATGCCTGATCATGGCTGCTGGGCGTGCATCCAGTCGGCCGCTGCCTGCGCCTTGCTCGCCGCGGTGAAGATCGCCCGGGGCTCGTCCTTGAGCAGTTGCAGCCAGGAGGCGATATAGGCCGCGTGATCGGGTCGCGGTTCGTGCGCGATCCCGAGATCGGCGAGCAGGAACGATGCGGTCAGTTCGGCGGTCGCTTCCTCCATGGCAAGCGCGTGCCTGGTCCACTTGGCGCTGAAATCCCGGTCGAGCCGGTGGGCTGCGCCACTGGCATGAGCCGCCTCGTGAATATGGGTGGCGTAGAAGCCGTGGGCATCGTGGAAGGCTCTGAAATCCGGCATGTGAATGCGGTCTTCGGCGATATGATAATAGGCGCTGGCCGAGCCGTAGACAGTCTCGATGCCGAGCGCGGCGATAAAGGCTTCGGCGGCGGCGAGGCGTTCGCTCTCGGGCAGGTCCGGCCCCGGTTCGGGCGCGTAGCCATCGACCTGATCGGCGTTGAACAGGCTGAACGCCTTGGCGAAAAGCCGGCGGTGGTCGTCATCGTCGCCGGCGTCGTCATCCTTCGCGCGAAACTCCTTCCAGAGGATGCCGAGGCTGGAGTGCTCACCCTTGCGGACCTGCGCGCCGAGCGCCTGCCACTGGCGATAGGTGCCCCAGACCCCGCTCGTATAGCCGCTGCCATAGGCGGCCGCCCAGAGCGAGACCGTATTTATGCCGCGATAGGGCCTGCCGCTGGCGACGTTGGTCGGGCGGGTGACGTCGGCGCCGGAATGATGCCATGGCATGCGCCAGGTGGCGGTGCCGGCTTCGATGGCGTCGACGATCGCTTGCGTGACGCGAGCATAGACGTCTGAGCGTTGTGAGGCTGACATGATCTGTTCTTTCGTTCTCGCGCCGGGGACCATCCCCGACGGCGGAGGCCCGTTCGCGCCGGGCACAGGGGGGCTCGCGCACCCGTCAGGGCCGCAGCGAAGCGAAGGACGGCAGAGCCGTTGCGCGGGCGCGCCGACCGGCGCAGGACTCCGCCAACAGCCGGGGTGGTCTACGGCGCGGGAGGATCGATCCCGGCAATCACCGCGGTCAGGCGATCAAGCTCGCGCTGGAGAGCCTGACGCTGAAGATCGGAGATGCGCCGTTCGCGTAAATGCGCCCTGGCATCGGCCGCCGCGCGTTCCCAGGCCGGCCTATGGCGAGCGGTGATGCAGGCGTTGGGACAGCGGGTCGGCTCGCACAGGGCGGTGAGCGGCTGTGCCGGATCGGGGGTCGTCACGCGCTTGAGGCAGAGCGCGGTCGCGGGATCGAAGAAGCAATCCGCGAGCGGGCCGACATGGAAGGTGCGCGCGACGCTGGCGAGCATGACGCGCAGGCGGGCGCGATCGGCGATCATGGCGGGCAATGGCCCGAGCTTGACGGCGGCATCGTCGAGCGTCCGTGCGATACGCGGTCCCGCCGGACCGCCGAGCGATGCGCCGCCCTGACGCCGGTCGAAATAGTCCAGCAGGTCGTCAATCTGACCGAGCCGGCGCTGCGCCTCGACCTCAGCGCGAAACCCCGATGCGCTGGTCCCGGCATAGCCTTCGAACGCGGCGACCGAGGCGTGCTTGTACTGGATCATGCCGGCGATGGTGCCGAACGGACGGTTGGCGATGTGCCACGCGATGGTGCGCCGGAACTGCCTCGTCGTGATGCGCCATGGGTTGCCATCGGGACCGGGCGGGATGACCGGCTCATCGGGGCTGCCGAAGGCGGTGTTGAGGTGATCGCGGAAGGTGTTGAGCTGGCGCACCACCTCACTCGACAGATGCGTCTTGCTGACAGCGCGGGGACGAAGCACCGGCCAGAGCGTATCGCTGCCGCTGGCGCGTGCCGCGCCTGCCGACAGACGTTCGAGCACCGCGATCGCGTCTGCGACCGGTTCGATCGTCACCCAGCTCGCCGCCTCGCCCGCGGCGGCGCGGCGCTTGTAGATGGTCGATCGGATGCGATGCCGTTCGATCAGGCCGTCCTCGCTGCGCGCGATCGAGAGACACCCGCGCCGCATCGCCTGCACCTCGCAGTCGCGCATGCCGGTCAGGTAGGCGCACACGATATAGGCGGCGGCCTGGAGCATCCGTTCCTCGTGTGCGAGAGTCTTCGCGTCGAAGCGCTCGCGCCATGGCCGACCGCTCTCGGGATCGATGGTGATCGGCGTGTCCATGCCGCCGACCTCGACCCCCAGCTCGGCCGCCACTGCGTCGATCAACCTCGCTTCACCGCCAGTCAGCATGAAATGCGCGCCAGGCTCGGCCTGCACGTCTATCCCGGCATGGAGATGCAGGAGATGGGCGTTGATCGGTGGGGTCACGGCGCCGGTGCCCGGATCGATGCGCAGCTTGCCGTTATGAGCGGTGCCCCAGATCGGTACGCCGCGCCCCTCGCGGCGGCGGCGATCGAAATAGGCGTTCAGGCGGGCGCGGCGACGCTGCCGGCGATCCGCGTCCGGAAGGCCCGCGTCGTCGGCGGCAAGGCGATCCCGGCGCGCTTCGAGCCGATCAAGCTCGTGGCGGGCGGCGAGAATATCGTCAGCGAACATGGTGACGTAGCGCAACGACCAGGCGAGCAGCGCGGCGATAACCACTTCCGGGAAGCGCGGCGTGCAGTTCTCCCGGACATGGCGGTAGCCCGCAACGCGGGCGGGCGCCTGTCCGGCCCAGGGCTCGAATGCAAGGCCTCCGCCAGCGAGGTGGTCACGATAGTAATAGAGATCGGAGACCACTTCGAGGAGGTGACCGACGATGACGGGTCGTCGGGCAGGATCGTCGCGGAGATGACGGACATAGGCATCGACCAACGGCGGATCGATACGGGAAACGTCGAGCCGTCCGAGCCGCTCACGGGCGAAGGCGAAGAACCGGCGAGCACGGTTGAATACCTGGCGTATGCAGGCGGGTGGTAACTTCGTTCGATAGCCGGGAAGATCGACGTTGAGGCGCGCGTAGAGATAGGCACGCATCGCTGCCTGGACATCGGCATGTTCGAGCACGTCGAAATGCACGGTAACGTGGCAGCGCCGGGCGTTCTCGCGGAAGACGGCGGGACCGAGATCCCAACTCGGGTCGCCGACGCGCGATAGCTCCTCACGGATATGGCCTTCCTTGAGCGGCGCACTCGCCAGCACGGGGCGATCGTCGAAGGCGGGCGCCTGGGCATGGGCGGGCATGGTCATGTGCGGACCTCTGGCGGCAGATAAAGCCGCTCGCTCTCCATCTGCCGGCGCGCATCGGCGATGACGGCATCGGAGAAGGCCGGCAGGACCTGGGCGGTGATGCGGGCATGGACGCGGCCGAAATTGGCCGCCCAGTCGGTCGCGGGCAGGCTCAGCCTCTGCTCTTCGACGAATGCGAGGAAAGCGAGGATCGCGGGGAGCTTGCGCGCGGTGATGACGGCGTTGGGACAATCGAGACAGCCCCAGAAGGGCTGCGCGCAGGGTGATCCGGCCTCGGCGAAGGGGCTGCTATGGAAGCCCGCGCAGGCGGCGAGCCAGACATCCAGTTCGCCGTCGAGCAACGGCCCCACGTTAGCCAGCGGGATCAGCGGCGCAGCTTGATCGGGCGCTTCGCGCAACGTCTGTTCGGCGGTGGGCGGAAGCACGGTCGGCATCGCGGCAGCGACCGCCGCGCGGAAGGCGTCGGCGATGGCCGTCTCGTGCAGGGGCCGGAGCGACGGCAGATCGGCATAGTGGCGCGCCGCCACCTCGCGCGAGTGGCCGACCGCGAAGCGGGTCATGTGCCCCTCGGTCTTGGTGTACCATAGCGCCTTGTGGGTCTTGCGTAGCCGGGAGAGCAGCAGGTGGAGCGGCTTGCCGTCATCATCGCTGATGCCATGGCGCAGAGCCCAGGCTGCAAGTTGGTGCTTGAGATCGAAAATGCCACCGCGAAGGCCGCCGACGTTGTGATAGGCCCAGAGGCAATCGTCAGGCAGGTGCTCGCGGGCGGCGGCGGTGACGTCGATCAGGCGACGGATCAGGCCGCCCGGTGTGCCGCCACCGCCATCGCGCACCCGCATGCTCTTGTGCTCGGCGCCGCGGGCGCGGCGCTTCAGATAGCGCAGCTCCACCGTGCCGGCATGGGGGTTGGTGAGACAATCTGTGGTCAGCGCCTTCAGGCACTCGGGCTCGAGGCCGGTATCGAGCGTGAGCAGCACGAGCAGCGCCGGCAGATCGCGCGCAAGCAGGTGATGGCGGCCATGCAGATCGTCGATGAGCGTGCTGATCGGCAATCCGCGCCGCATGCGCATGGAATAGAGGCTCTTCAGCGCCGGATGGTCTGCAACGATAAAGCCCTGCCGCGCGATGATGGCTTCGACGTCGGCCCGCGCTCTGGCGATGACCGGGTCGCCCTCATCGATGCGGTCGTCGGCACCGAGACGGCGGAACATCGCTTCGACGTCGGTCCTCGCGGCGTCGCGCAACACGCGGGCGACGAAGGGGCTATAAGCATCGCGCGGGGTCGAGCGGCCCGCCGACGTGGCCAGTGTGTAGCGCAGCCGCTCATGCAGGTCAGGCGCAATCCGATCGGGCCAGTCTGCCTCGATCGCGCGCAATGTGTTGACGATCTTGCCGACCGTTATGTGCCGGTGGATCGCGCCCATCCCGCGGCGGTCGAGCGCGGAGGCGAACCCATCGATATGGGCTGCGCGCAGGTCGCCGACGCCAGCCACGTTCAGCGCTTCGTCGCCACGCCAGGCGAAGAACAGGCGGTAGGCATTTAAATACTGCTTGATGACGCTCGCCGCACCGATCGGTCCTCCGAGTGCGGCCGACCGACGCAGCGCGCCGGCGAAGGCGATGGCGAGCGGACGAGGATCGAGTGCGGCCATATCGATCAGGACCGTCCCGCCATGCCGCGCCTCGATGGTGAACTTGAGGCCGAGCACGGGATCAGGCTGCACGGGCTCGGGCGTGATCGGCGAGAAGACGACGGGCCGACCCTTGCGGGCACGCCCGCTCATGCGCCCTGCGGTCCCGGCAGCAGCGCGAGCAGCTCCTCGACCGCCGCATCCACCGTATCGGCGCGGGTCGCAATATGGTCGAGGTAGATATAGGTGGTGGTGAGGCTCGCGTGGCCGAGCAGGCGTTGCACCTGTTGCAGCGGGTCGCCCAGGATCAAACGATAGCTCTCCACCGGCCCCGCCGGCAATGCCGCTTCGCGCAGCCGCTGCTGGATCAGCAAGGCGAGCATATGGACCGCGAATGTGTGGCGAAGCTGGTGCGGGCTGATCGACAGCGGGAAGCCGTTCTCCGCGCACCTCTTGCAGGCGCGGGTGAAGATCACCTCCCACGAGTTGGGGCGGACAGGCTGCCCGACCTCGGTCAGCCATAGCGCCGCCGGCTCGCGGGGCGATCCATCCTCGTCGCACAGGATCAGGCGGCATCGTTCCTCCGGGGTGCAGACATCGCGCATGCGGTCGAGACCGGCGCGGGTGACAGGGATCGGTCGCTCGAAGCGGGCCGCGCCATCGCGTGCGGCGAACTTGGCCACGCCCGCTGCGCGCTCGACGGCAACATAGGCGGCGATCTGACGAAGCAGCCGGCGTGGGACCAGAACGCTGCGTCCCCGGTCGCCCTTGGTGAGCGGCGGCGGGAGAGGCAGCCAAAGTTGCCCAGCATCGCCGTCCGCGCGGTCGATCGCCGCGAGCTCGGTGGTGAGCAAGCCCGACGCCTCTTCGAGGCGCAGGCCAGTGGTGACGAGAAGATCGGCGAACAGCGCGTTGCGTAGCCCATTACGGTCGCGAGCGCCGGGGCGCTCCGTGCCGTCAGGGGTGAGCCCGCGCAGGCCGACCTCGCCGAAAATGCGGTAGTCGTCCATCGTGACGAACCGGACATCCGATCGCCTGGCGACACGTTCATAGGCGTCGTTGCGCGCCGCGATCATGCCGCGACGGCCACCATGCGCCGGTCGCCACACGGCGCGGCGGCTGAACGGCGCGTCGGTGATCAGCCCTTGCTGTTCACCCCAACGGTAAAGGCGATCGAGACTGGCGACGGCGCGGTTCCAGCTTGCGGCCGTTATCCGGTGATCGGCCTCGTCGCGGCGTCGCTCACGATGATAGGCATCGACGTCGTCGCGGGTCGCAGCCCACACGGTCTTGCCGCAGGCATCGAGAAAGCGAAGCCAGACAACGACATCATAGGCATAGGCGCGAAGCGAGTGCCGCGAGCGGACGTCCGACAGCGGCAGGTCGAGAAAGAAGCGATCCAGATCGGGATCATAAAGCGCGTCGCCGCGCTGGATCAGCGGCACATGCGCATCGAGGCCCTTGGCCTCGCGGCGCTCGTAAACAGAAATGATCGACACCGGCGCGAAGCCCTCCCCCCGGACCCCCCACCCGGAAGCTGACCTTCACACCGATGCGCGCTATGGCCCGGCAGCAATCAGGCTGGCCTCCGCCAGCTCTTGGGTCAGCGCTACGGCCAGCCTGATTACTGCCTACCGTGGGCGTCCATCGCCGACCTTACTGCAATGTTGCGGGCGGCGCAGACTGTCCAGATAAGGCGACCAGCTCCTCGCGCGCCCGGATACTGCGTTCCTTGTGATAGTCGCGCAGCGTCTCACGGGCTAACCTGTCCACATGTCCACTCGCGTGGGTGACCTCAT
>JAGWMZ010000085.1 GCA_028871475.1 Sphingomonadales bacterium
CGCGCATCGCTTCGTCCTCGACCTCATCCCAGGCAGAGGCTGAATCACATCAAGGCGCTCAATGGAAGGCCTTTTTCCGCAGCCTGTTACACCTCCTGTGGCTGGCTCTCCGTATCGGGCATGACCATCCGCATCTCGATCTCGCCAATGGGCTGTCCCGTCGCGCGGTCGACAACAATCGGGTCGATCGGTCTGCCCGTTTCGGTGTCTTCCCATGAACTCGTCGGCGCAGACCCGCAGTTGCGCCGCGCCCATGCTCCCAAAGCCATCAGGACGGGCAGCAAATCGCGTCCGCTTTCCGTCAGGACATATTCATGGCGCGGCGGATGATCCTGATATTGCCGCCGCTCGAGCAGACCCTGCGCGACCATAGCCGTCAAGCGGCGCGTCAAGATGTTGGGAGCAATGCCCAGACTGCAACGAAACTGGTCGAAACGCGTTAAACCAAGGCCTGCATCGCGCAGGATCAGCAAAGTCCAGGCATCGCCCATGACGGTGGCCGCACGGGCGATGGCGCAGGTGCCGGAAGATAATCGCTCAATGTCCATTGCAGAATGATAGCTACATGACTATCTCTTTGCAAGTGACTCGATCAGCGGGTCCTCAGGAGAATGATCATGGGTACTCATTCGGGCAAGGCCCTCATCACCGGAGCGTCGAGCGGCATCGGTGCGACCTACGCCGAAAAGCTGGCCAGACGTGGCTACAATCTGGTTCTCGTCGCGCGGGATGAAGCGCGGCTCAAGGCTCTGGCCGAACGGCTGGTGGTCGATACGGGCGTATCGGTCGAGGTTCTGCGCGCCGATTTGACCGCCGATGCGGATCTGGCCAATGTCGAAACCCGCCTGGCGGCCGGCGATGTCACCATGCTGGTCAACAATGCCGGCATGGCGATGACAGGCGGCCTGCTTGACAACGGCCCGGTCGAACTCACGCGCCTGATCGCGCTGAACGTGACCGCGCCCACGCGCCTTGCCTCGGCGGCCGGCAAAAGTTTCGTCGCCAAGGGCACGGGCGCGATCATCAATATTGCCTCGGTGCTTGCTCTGGCGCCGGAAATGTTCGATGGCGTCTACAGCGGCACCAAGGCCTTCCTGCTCAATCTCAGCCAGTCGATGGCGGCCACCCTGGGCCCCAAGGGCGTGCATGTTCAGGCCGTTCTGCCGGGCGCCACGCGGACCGAAATCTGGGAACGTTCGGGAACCGACATCAACGCCTTCCCGCCCGAAATGGTGATGTTCGTCGATGATCTGGTGGATGCCGCTCTCGTCGGTTTCGACAAGGGCGAGACGGTCACCATTCCGCCGCTGGCCGATGTTGGCCAGTGGTATGCCCTGCAGGCAGCACGCCTTGCCATGGCGCCGGGCCTGTCTCGTCGCGAGGTGGGCGACCGCTACAAGGTTGCAGCAGAGGCCTGATACGGTCTGCCCAAGACTGGCCGGGCAGAGGCTTCACGCCCCTGTCCGGCTGGCGCTTTTACTTCTCGGCGGTGCTAGCCGCCACCACGGGCAGCAGCACCGCACTGGCACCGCCCGCGCCATATTCGACCGAAACCGTGGCTTTCTTGTAATCCTCCGGCTTGGCGAAGAAGATGTTGGGCACATAGGTCTGCGGGTTGCGGTCATAGAGCGGGAACAGGCTCGACTGGATCTGCACCATGATCCGGTGGCCCGGCTTGAACACATAGTTCACCGTGGGCAGGCGGAACTTGTATTCCTGCACCTGGCCCGCCGGAATGGCCGAGGGGTGTTCAAAGCTCTGGCGATAGCGGCCACGGAAAATATCCATGCTGATCGGCAGTTGATAGCCGCTCATCTCGGGCTGTTCAGCGACATTGGGATAGACGTCAATGAGCTTGACCACGAAATCGCCATCGGTGCCGGTCGTCTTGGCGAAGATGTCGGCAAAGGGCGCGCCCTGCACCGTCACCGCCTTGTCGAGCACCGGCGTCTCATAGGACAGCACATCGGTCCGCGTTCCCGCCGCGCGCTGATCCTGCACCAGCCAGGTCGTCCAGCGAGCATGCTCGGAAAAACCGACAGGCGGCGCCAGGAAGGGCACCGGCTTGGCCGGATCAGAAACATAGCTGTCCTCGCCCGCGCTGGCTGGCTGGAAGGACAAGCCATTGCCCGGCTGGAGATAGAGCGGAGTCAGCGACGAGGTGCCGGGCCAGCTCGCGAACTTGTCCCAATGCTTTTCCGAAGGATTGTAGATCATCGCCGCGGGCAGCGGCGTGGCCTGCTTCCTGTCCTTGAGATATTCGTCGAAGAAGGGGATCAACACATCGCGCCGGAAATCGGCAGCCGTATCGCCCTTCCACTTGAGCGGCCCCAGTTCCGTGGCCGAACGGTTGATCTGGCTGTGATACCAGGGCCCCATCACCAGATGGTTGTTCGCGCCATGCCCGGCCGCCGTCAGCGCCTCATAGGAATGGACCGCGCCATACATGTCTTCCTGATCCCACAGGCCCTGAAGCCACATGGTGGGCACGGTTGAAGGACGGGCGACCACGGCCTTGTCGAGTGCCTGGCCCTGCCAGAAGGCGTCATAGGCCGGGTGGACCGAGAGGCGTTTCCAGAAGCCGAGCTGATCGAAACCGTTCTTTTCCGCCCATTTGCCGGCTGAACCGACCTCAAGGAAATTGGCATAATCGTCCGGCGTGGGCCGCGCGACTTCCTTGCCCTTGCCGGTCTTGCTGGTCTGCTCGGTGAAATAGTCGAGGTTGACCTGACGGAAGGCGCCATAGTGGAACCAGTCATCCCCCATCCAGCCGTCGATCATCGGGCTTTCGGGCGCGGCAACCTTGAGCGCCGGATGCGGCCCCAGCAGCGCCATCGTCACCGTCCAGCCGTCATAGGACGAGCCGATCATGCCAACGCGGCCGTTGCTCTGGGGCACGTTTTTCACCAGCCAGTCGATCGTATCATAGGCATCGGTGGTGTCGTCGGTCTTGGTAGGGTTGAGCGCGCCGATGGGCGGCCGCGTCATCACATATTTGCCTTCCGAGCCATATTTGCCGCGAATATCCTGCGAGACGATGATGTAGCCATCATCGACCCATTCGCGCTGCGCGCTCCACACCGCATCGCGCAGCTTTGGCGCGTCATGCTGCAGGTCGAAGGTTGCGTCATAGGGCGTGCGCTCGAGCAGCATGGGAAGGCCATGAGCATTCTTCGGGATGACGATGATCGTGTGCAGCTTCACCCCGTCACGCATGGGGATCATGACATCGCGCTTGATGTAGTCATAACCTTCCTTGGGCTCCTCCCACTTGGCGGGAATGTCCGAGCCGGTCTGCACCATGTCGGGGGTTACGCCCGGCGCGGTGGGCGCAGGCGCCGGAGCAGAAGCAAGTGCGATGGTGGCCCAGGGAAACAGGGCAAGAAGGGCGGCTGATCTCCGCATCGTCAATCCTTCAACAGAGGGGGCAAAGCTGCTGACAAAGATGTCAGCGGAGGGTCTAGGATAAAGCTGCCGGCCTGGCAATTCATCTTAGGGCCCGTTGATAAATTATCGCTTTATTCGGTTGGGTTCGGGGATATCGTGTAGTTCCATTCGCCATGAAAATCATGTCGTCGGATGTTGATCTCGTCCATCTCCACGTCGGTAACTTTGATCCCGGCAGG
>JAGWMZ010000055.1 GCA_028871475.1 Sphingomonadales bacterium
GCCGCAAACCGGCGCCGACCTCGCTCATCAAGCAAAGGATCAAGCGCATCGTAGCGCAGTTTGATGGCCGCCTCGTCAATCACCCCGCGATTCTATAAGCTTCGAGGCACCGCGGGAATCCTAAAACCGTCAAAAAAGACCGCGTAGATTCAGTTATTTATCAACAGACCCTTAGTACGCGACAGCTCCATCGCATCGTTGTCGATGCTGCCGAGGCCGCGGGTATCAAAAAGCGGGTCGGCCCCCACACTCTGCGGCACAGTTTCGCCACGCATCTGCTGGAGGACGGCGTCGATATTCGGATCATCCAGGCGCTGCTCGGGCACGCGAACCTCGAGACAACCGCTTTCTACACCACGGTCGCAACCCGAACGGTGCGCGCGGTCATCAGTCCGCTGGACAAGTTGACGACGCTGATCGAGGCGAAGGTGGCTCCTCCCGGCTGAGCCGGTGCGCGCCTCGCTCGAGCTCGTCGATATCTTTCGCAGTGCCGGGCCCGCCTATCGGGCGACCCACGCCGGGCATCTGAGCCTCGGCCAGCTCAAGGTCATGACTGCCATCGAGAACTGCCGCACCGCCGCGCTGGGCGGTCACGTCGAGGCCTGCGACGACTGCGGACACTGGCGGATCGCCTACAACTCGTGCCGCAACCGGCACTGCCCCAAGTGTCAGGGTGCAGCGGCGCGCGCCTGGCTGGCCGCGCGTGAGGCCGACCTGCTTCCGGTGGGCTACTTTCATGTCGTGTTCACGGTGCCCGCCGAGATCGCGGATATCGCGTGGCAGAACAAGGCGGTCGTCTATGATCTGCTGTTCCGCGCCGCCGCGGAAACGATGCTGACCATCGCTGCCGATCCCAAGCACCTCGGCGCGCGGGTCGGCATCACCGCCGTGCTACATACCTGGGGATCAGCACTGACCCACCACCCGCATGTACACATGATCGTGCCTGGCGGTGGCATCGCGCTGGATGGCACGCGGTGGATCTCGTCGCGCCCGACCTTCCTGCTGCCGGTGCGTGTGCTGGGCGCCTTGTTCCGCCGCCTGTTCCGCACGCGCCTGCTGGCGTTGTTCGATGCCGGAAAGCTGTCCTTCTTCAGCACCTTGGCGGGTCTGGCCGCGCGCAAAGCCCTCCTGCGGTATCTGTCACCGATCAGAAAAAAGCGCTGGGTGGTCTATGCCAAGCCGCCCTTCGCCGGGCCGCAGGCGGTGCTGGCCTATCTCTCGCGCTACACCCACCGCGTTGCCATCTCGAACCGGCGGCTCATCGCCTTCGACGAGACCGGCGTGACATTCCGGTACAAGGATTATCGCCGCGATGGTGGCGAGCGCCAGCAGGTCATGACGTTGGCGGCCGACGAGTTCATCCGCCGCTTCCTGATCCACGTCCTGCCGCGCGGCTTCCACCGCATCCGGCATTATGGTCTGCTCGCCAGTTCAACCCACAAGGAGGCCATGGCGCTGGCCCGCAGGTTGCTGGGTGTCGCGGCGCCGATCGTGGAACCCGAACCCGAAGAACCTCCCGATCATCGCCCCCGATGCCCATGCTGCGGCGGGCACATGACTATCATCGAAGACTTCACCCGCTGGTGCCAACCGCGTGCACCGCCGCAGCCAGCACCGCCCGCCCGGAGAAACACGCCATGATCCGGCATGGCTTACCCTGCATGAAGGCCGCGAACGCTACGCCCCGGCCCATGGGGATAGGTGTGTCGACGCCGCCAGCACAGTCAAAATTGGGCTCATGGCCATCTGACTTCCATGCTATTCGGCCCAACAAAGGCTGGGCGGCAGGTTTGCTTCAGCCAAACCAAGCCACACCAAAGCCCTTTTTCCCATAGACCAGGGCGAGCCTCACCGCGGGTCGTACTTGTAAGACTTTCGTACGCCTGCCGGCGCCCGAAACCCTTCGACAAACCCGCCGTTTGCATCGGCGCTGCCAATAAACCTATGTCTGGTTCTGACGATCACATCAGGGAGCAGGAGTGTCGGCTCTGTCAGCGGACGGTGGCGGTGACGCCTTACAATGATTTGCTGGTCGTCTCGGGTTTTCAAGATCGCCGTTTGCGGGAATTTATTTCTCTTTCGCTTTCACGAGGGCATGAACCTTCGCCGCGTCTTCAGGCGTAGCCGGATTGTAGACGATCATCCCGAGTTCCGGCCGGCCTTCGACGGCGAAGGACGAGAATTCGAGGTTGACGAGGCCAGCCTCAGGGTGATGGATCCGCTTCACGCCCTCGCTATGGGCCGTCACGTCATGATCCTGCCACAGGGCCGCGAATTCCGGGCTGAGGCGGTTCAGTTCCTCGACTAGCCCGGCAGCCTCCACACTGCCTTGCGCGCCGGCCCTGACCATGTCGGCCCGAAAGGCCCCGACGACGAAGCGCGCCACGCTGTCCCAATCCTCATTGAGGCTTCGACCTCGCCCGTTGGTGAACATCAGGCGCAGGATGTTGCGTTGCTCGAAGGGCAACTGGGCATAGTCGGTGAGCAGCGCGGTAGCCGCCCGGTTCCAGCCCACCACGTCCCACATGGCGGTCTTGATGATGGCAGGGCTCAGTATCATGCCGTCGAGCACGCGCTGCAAGCGCGGCGTGATCCCCTCGACCGGCTGATAGCGCGCTTCGGGCGGGCGCCCAAGGCCCAGCATATAGAGATGCTCGCGTTCGGGCTCGGTCAGCATCAGGCCCTTGGCGATGCGGTCCAACACGTCGGGGGAGGGGGCGCCGCCGCGCCCCTGCTCCAGCCAGGTGTACCAGGTCGGGCTGATGTTGGCCCGGCTCGCGACCTCCTCGCGGCGCAGTCCTGGCGTGCGCCGCCGACCACCGGCCAGCCCGAAGGCCGCCGGATCGAGCCGCGTGCGGCGATCGCGCAAATAAGTGCCGAGCCGGTTGGACGCATCGTTGGCCATGATCGATCCTGTTGAAGACTATACCATGATAAGGTCACTACTTTACCATGTTCGGATGGATCGTGATACGGCTTCCAAGGCAAAGAGGAGACTTCCCATGCGCGTATTCCTGACCGGCGCGACCGGCTTCATCGGCTCGCATATCATCCCGCAACTACTCGAGCGGAGCCATCAGGTGCTCGGCCTCGCTCGTTCCGACGCCGGCGCTCGCCAGCTTGAGGCGGCCGGCGTCGAGGTCCATCGAGGCGATCTGGATCAGCCCGATACGCTGGCAAGCGGTGCGGCTGCGGCGGATGCGGTGATCCACTGCGCTTTCGATCACAACTTTACGACCTTTTTCGAGAACACCAGGAAGGACGAACGCAACATCGCCGCGATGGGCGAGGCCCTGGCAGATACGCACAAGCCCATCCTGATCACCTCGGGCGTTGGCATTGGCACGCCGCTGCATGGCGGTCCGGCGAGGGAAGATGTGCTCAATCCCCGACATGCCAATCCCCGGATCGCGACCGAACTGGCCGGTGCCGCGTTGATCGCCCGGCGCATCGACGTCCGCACCATCCGGCTGCCACAGGTGCATGACACAACCCGGGCTGGCCTCATTTCTCCGCTGATCGCCGAGGCGCGCCGTGCCGGGGCGGTGGCGTATCTGGGCGAGGGACAGACCCGTTGGGCCGCGGCGCATGTCAGCGATGTCGCGAAGCTTTATGTCCTCGCCTTGGATAAGGGCGAGCCAGGCGCACGTTACAATGCATCGGTGGAAGAGGGCGTCACGGCGCGCGCCATCGCAGAGGCGATAGGGCAGGGCACCGGTTTGCCGGTCCGTTCGATCGAAGCCGATGAGGTTGAGCGCTATTTCGGCTGGATGGCGCCCTTCGCCGGACTCGAGATGATCGGGTCGAACGCTTGGACACGCGCAAGGCTCGGGTGGGAGCCGAAGGGCCCTGATCTGCTCACCGACCTGGCCGCGATGGATTATTCGGAGCTTATTCAGGCATGATTGATCGTCGTGCTCGCTGACTTACAGGCGCGATAGCTAGCGAGCACGACATCGGCAACATTCTTCGACAACAGAATTCGAGTTCGCCTACCGCGTAGGAAGAGGAGCATGTCTTTGCCGATTACCGGCTGCGGATCGCCGGTGCCATGCGGGATTACGGCATGGCGTCGCGGGATGAGGCGCCTGGGGAAGCTTCATCGATTTGATCCTGCGCGGCTTTCAGGATCCCGAAACCTTGCATGCTGATTGCCATGTGCATCGGGCAACGAACCGCGGCGTTGCCCGATGCTTCAGATGCTTATGCCTTGACGAGGGATTGGTGCACCGCGATTCCCGCGAGCACGCCAGAGGCCGATGCAACCGTGGCATTGTGCATCGGACTGGTCGCGTCGCCCGCCGCATAGACGTGAGGTACGGACGTCGCGCCCCAGGCATCGACCTTGACGAAGGGGCCTGTCGGCCCTTTTTCCATCAGGCAGCCAAGGCTCTCGGCAATGGTGCTGGCGGGGCTGGTTTGGGGGACCGTGAACACGGCGGCAACCTCGATCAAGCGTCCATCTGCCAGCTTTACGGCATCGAGCGCCGGCGCTTTGCCGATCAGGGCGACAACCGGAACACGTTCGATTGCGACGCCGCGTTTGCTCAGCAATGCCGCCTGCTCGGGATCGGGTTCATGGATGCCTTGCGTGAAGTAAGTGGCCTGTCCCCAATCGGGGATCAGGGTTGCCTGATGTGCGGACTTTGCACCGGTCGCGATGATGCCCAGGGGGTGATCGCGCATTTCATAGCCGTGGCAGTAAGGGCAATGAAGGACGGTTTCCCCCCATCGCTCCGACATGCCGGGGATATCGGGCAAGGTGTCGGAAACACCGGTGGCAAGCACCAGCCGTTTTGCATGATGCCCGGTACCGTCGGCAAGACGCACGGTGAAGTGGTTGTCCTCCTGAACAGCGCTTTGCGCCTCTCCGGGCAAAAACCGGGCCGTCGGATATTTGAGCAATTGTGCGACAGCCTCGCGCATGATCGCGCTGGGCGCCCTGCCATCCTGGCCCAGAAAGCCATGCGATGCCTCGGCGAAGCGGTTGCGTGGCGCCTGCGCATCGATCAGCAGCACATTCTGGCGTGCACGCGCGAGTTGCATGGCCGCTGATTGCCCCGCGAAGCTGCCGCCGATCACGATCACATCATGCATTTAATCACCTCATTCGACCCGATTTGTAACTTGTGGTGTTACGTATGGCGCGTTTGGATAATTTGCAACTCCTGATGTGACATGACATAAGGGACTCAGGAAGGAACGCGATGCAACTGGACGGTCGACTATCGAGGATGCTGCATCTGCTGATCCACATGGATCGGGCCAAGGGGCCGGTCACATCGACAGATGCTGCGGAGATGCTGCACACCAACCCGGTGGTCGTGAGGCGCACGATGGCAGGCCTGCGCGATGCTGGACTGGTGCGCTCCGTCAAAGGGCATGCAGGGGGCTGGACGCTGCTCAAGCCTTTGGACAGCGTGACGATGCTTGATGTCTACCATGCGGTGGGCGAGCCGCGTATCTTCGCCATTGGCCTGGCCGATCCCGCGCCCGATTGCCTTGTCGAGCAAGCGGTCAACGCTTCCATGACACATGCCCTGAAAAAGGCCGAGGCGATGTTGATCGCTCAACTGGGCGACATCACGCTTGCCGAAATCGCCAGGGATTTCGAACAGCGCCTTTCTGGACATGCAACCCAAGGCGAATTTTCCGATGCTGGGAGCATGGTTGCATCGCCTTAATCAAGGTCGGCTTTCGAACGGGCGATCTCGGCCCTTGAAAGGGCTGCTTTGGTGGCGGGTTCCCCACGCACAGGCAGCCCCTCGGCATGTTACGTTACCTTGGGCGGCAGTTCCGAGAATGGAATGACACCGTCCTCTTCCCGCCATGCTACACCATTCCTGTACCCAGGGATGCGAGAGCAAGGCTTCGTGATAGGGGAGGGATCGTGCATCTACGCATCGCTTGCGCCCGGTGGCTTGGGGTGACACATCCTTGCAGCAGAAAAGCCTTGGGATGTGTGTGCCAATGCCCCAGAAACTCAGCCTGACAGCCTTGATCGTCAGGGATTACGATGAAGCGATCGCGTTTTATGTCGGCACTCTCGGCTTCGATCTGCGCGAGGATACCAGGCTGACTGCCGAGAAGAGGTGGGTCGTGGTGGCGCCTTCCGGCTCTTTTGGTGGTCTGTTGCTGGCTCGCGCGGCCGATGATCGGCAAAAGATGGCCATCGGCGATCAAAGCGGCGGCAGGGTTTTTCTCTTTCTTGAAACGGATGATTTCAAGCGCGATCACGCCGCCTATCTGTGCAAGGGCGTTCGCTTTGTCGAAGCGCCCAGACAGGAGGCCTATGGCACTGTGGCAGTGTTCGAAGACCTGTATGGCAACCGGTGGGATCTGATCCAGTCAGCATTTGCCGGAGCAGCTCCGGGGTGAAGCCCTGCTCATGCAAGGGGGGGCATCGCGACCGTGAAATTGGATGGGATGAACGACGGGCGGCTTTCGGTGAGCTCAATCCGATGCGCGAACGTCACCTTTCGCGGCGTAAATGCCGGCTGCTGCGATGAATGCTATGCGCGGGCAGATCCGCGCCCTGCCTTGTTTGCTCGCAAAGGGTCGACCCCGAACCAAAATTGCAGGCGCGCAGAGACCGCGCGCCTGTCTTGCTTAAGCCTCGATGGCGTTTATCCAGCCTCGGCCATCCACTGCACCGCATCCTCTCCTGCCGCGATCCTGAATGGTGCGGCGGGATCAGTGGCGGCTTGCCAGACAGCTTCGGCCACGTCACTCGCATGGGTGACCGGTCCGCCCTCCTCGCGGAAGTTGGCGATCATGCCTTCGATCATCGACTTGTAATCGGGGTTATCCAGGCCGCGCAGGTGAGGCATGGCGTTGTTGCCAAAGCTCGTCTCGGGCGAGCGGCCGGGCAGGACGATGTGCACCCGCACGCCGAAAGGCTGCATTTCCACCGCCAGGCTTTCGGTAAGCGCGTTCACCGCCGCCTTGCTCGCGCGGTAGACGCTGACGAGGGGCAGTGGTTTGAGCGTGACCGTTGATGTGACGTTGATGATGGTGCCGCTGCGACGTGCGCGAAATTGGGGCAAAACGGCCTGCAGCATAGCTAGCGTGCCCAAAGTATTGGTCTCGAACAGTTGCCGCGCGGTTTCCGGCTCAGTCAACTCGATCGGCACAGCAGCGCCGAACCCGGCATTGTTGACCAGCACGTCGATATCGCCCGCCTGAGCCAGTGCTTTGGCGATGCTTTCATGATTTGTGACATCGAGCGGCAGGATGGTGAGCCGATCGGAGGCGGGAAGGATGTCGGGCTTGGGCTGGCGCATCGTGGCGATGACGTTCCAGCCTTTCGCCAGAAAGTGCCGGGCGGTTTCGAGACCAAAGCCAGAGGAACAGCCGGTGATGAGAACGGTGGGCATGAGATGACTCCGCGAGTGTAAACGGTCATGCCGATGTGGCCATGGCGGGCAGGATCACCTATGGTTATCCGTCTCGAATTTATTGGCGATAGTCCTGATATGTCCGTTGACCCGCTTGCCGAGATCGTGACGCTGCTCCAACCTTCGGCCAGCTATTCCAAGCTTGTCGAATATGGCGGGCGGTGGCGGATTCGCCGCGACATCGAAGGCAAGCCGGTCTTTTTCGCGGTGCTGGAGGGGGCGTGCCGGGTCGTGTCGTCAAGCCGACCACCGATCATTGTACGCCAGGGTGATTTCGTGCTCTCGCCATCAACCAGCGATCATATTGTGGAAAGTATCGAGGCGCCCCCGCATGGCGTCGCGATGATGCCGGTGGACATCGGCGAAGGGCGATTTCGGGTGGGGCCTCAGGCAGAGCCGGTCAATCTGCGGATGCAGGTGGGGCTGTGCAGCTTTTCCTCGCCTGATGCCGCTTTGCTCGTCTCACTGTTGCCGGCGATGATTGTGGCGCGCGGGGCGCCACGGCTTGCGCTGTTGCTGCAACTGGTGGGCGATGAAACCCGCCACACGAGGCCGGGACGCGAATTGGTGCTGGAACGCCTGCTTGAGGTGTTGCTGATCGAAGCGCTGCGTTTCGGCGCCGACGTCACGTCCGTACCCAGCGTTGCGCGTGGGCTTTCGGACAACCGCCTGGTTTCCGCCTTGCGCGCCATGCATAGTTGGCCGGCGCGTGGCTGGACGGTTGCCGATCTTGCCGCTGAAGCGGCCATGTCGCGCTCGGCTTTTTGTGCGCGGTTCCATCGCGTTGTCGGGCTGCCGCCGATGGAATACCTGCTGACGTGGCGCATGGCACTGGCCAAGCGGCTGTTGCGTGCGCGTGACCTTGCTATTGAACATGTCGCCGCCCAGGTCGGTTATGGTTCGGCGAGCACGTTCAGCACCGCTTTTGCCCGCCACGTTGGCATGCCGCCGATGCGCTATGTTCGAACAGTGGGTGCGGTTTAGCAAGGATGGCTGGTTTTCATCCGAATTCCCCGCGCAATATGTGCGGTTGGGTGGGGGCGCAATGTCTCAATGTCGCTCATTCATGAACATCACGCATGAGATGAACGACCATCAGCTATAAGGGAGGTCAATGGGTCCCGTGAACTTCGCCTTTCGCGGCGGTAGCTGGAAATCGCACAGGAATTCCTCTAACTTTCCGGCGATGTTCACCCTGCATTGCACACAAAAGCTGCGTGACCGGATCAAGGCTGACCTTGCGCTGCCAAGTCCCTGCGACACGATGCTGGGCAATTGGTATGCGACCGCCCTTTTCTGGAAGCCGCAAGTGGCTCTGCTTGTGTCGGAGCGCACGCTGCTGCCGGTACTGATGCCGTTGGCTCCGGCAAATACGCTGGCGCGGCGTTTTCCCACGCAACTGGCGTTGGTATTGAAGGCACATGGAATAGGCGCCGATGCGATCGCACAGGAAATCTGGCGTATGGGTGAGGTTGCTTATGCCAAGACCGTGAACCGCAGCGTGGTGGGGATGCTTAACGAATTCAGCTTTCTGGCCGAATGTTGGAGGCCGCGATTCGGTGAGGATCTGGTGGCTTTGTCTCAAAGGCTTGCGGAAACGCCTTGTGGACCGCTCCGCAAGGGGCCGATGTCGCCCGATAGAGCGCTGCGGGACGTGATGAATGCCGAAGGCTGATGGGCGAATACGACTCAGATCAGCCTTGCTCTGAACCACTCCGCGACTTCGGCCTCGCTTGCCGAGCCACTGGCCAGCGCCAAAACCATGCGGATGGCGTCCTCAGGCGCGAAGATAATCCGCACATCGTTCAGCGCGAGGAACAGGCGCGCGAGCACCCATGCCGTGCGTTTGTTGCCGTCGACAAAGGGATGATTGCGCGCCGCGCCATAGGCATAGGCTGCGGCCAGCGCGCATAGATCCGCTTTGCCATAGGCCCATTGGTTGCGTGGGCGGCCGAGAGCGGACTCCAGCGCCGAAGTGTCGCGCACGCCGATCGGCCCACCATGCTCGGCCAGTTGGCGATCATGGATGGCCAGCGCCAGATCGGCGTCGATCCACACCGGTTCTGCAATCTGCGCCATCTTACTTAGCCAGCACGCGCAGAATATCCCTGTCCTCGCGCATGATCTGTTCGGCCAGCGCCATCTTGGCCTCGAACGAGGGATCGGCGGCAGTGATCCGGATGCCATCGGGCGTTTCCGAAACATACAGCGTGTCGCCCACGCCCGCGCGCAGCTTGGCGAGCAATTCCTTGGGCAGGACGACACCGGCAGAGTTGCCGATCTTGGTGATCTTGAGGCTGACGTTCATACGGTGGTTATAACATAAAGCGCCGAATTCTCAAGCGGCGTATCCTGAAGATGGCCATGTTGGCCATCAGGAGAAGCACAATGGGACATTCAGATCTCGACCCCGCCGTGCATGAACGGCGCCCTTGGAACGCTGGGCAGAATGTGGGGCCCAAGCGCCCGCTGAGGCCGCAGGATATTTGGGCCATCGGCTTCTATCTCGATGAACACAAGCGACTACGTGATAGAGCCCTGTTCGACCTTGCCATCGACAGCAAATTGCGCGGGTGCGACTTGGTGAATCTGCGCATCGGCGATCTGGTCAGCGGCGGTACCATACGCAACCGAGCGACCGTCATCCAGCAAAAGACCGGCCGCCCCGTGCAGGTCGAAATCATGACTGAGGCTCGCAAAAGTTTGCTGGCATGGTTGGAGCGACGGAAGGGATCTTTGAATGACTTCGTGTTCCTCAGCCGAATTGATTACATGGGGCACATCAGTACCCGGCAATATGCCCGCTTGCTTGACGAATGGGTGTCGACCATTGGCCTCGACAAACGCGAATATGGCACCCATTCGATGCGGCGAACCAAAGCCTCGTTGATCTACAAGGCCACTGGCAATCTGCGGGCTATCCAGATCCTGCTCGGAATGGCGACATACTACCAATGAACATCCAACTGAGGGTTGGGTCACCTACCGCTTTCATCCCCGCTTTGGCGAGAAAGTAGAGATTAGACGCCGGCTTCGATACGGTGGCGTCGAGTATGTTGTGGTTCTACAACCCGATGGTTCATTCGCCAGCTTGCCTGCCTGGATGACTGAGCCTGCGGCATCTGACTTCGCTATTGGCAGCGGCTCGCTGCGCTTTCCACTGGATATCTTGCGTGCCATGCGCGCCGAAGTTGACGCACTATTAGGCTCACTCCTGTCCGACTCAACAACGAAGGCAGGTGATTATGGCGCGCAAAACCGCAACCCATCAACCAGGTCTGTTCGACGCAAAGCCACCGCAAGTGACACCCTGCCCGAGGCGCATGATCGAACTGAGGGGCTTTCTGGAATGCCTGATGCGCGAGATCGCGCAGACGTTGGGCAAAGTCGAAAGCGGGGAGGATAACCATGAACAAGATAACGGCTGAGCATCTCCAGCGCAGTGCTTGTGTCTATATCCGCCAATCGACGCCTGATCAGCTTTTGCACAATGTTGAGAGCCAGCGGCGTCAATATGCGCTCGCCGGTCGGGCCAAACAGCTTGGCTGGATGGCGGTTGACATCATTGACGATGATCTTGGCCGCTCAGGCGGCGGCATCGCGCGCCCAGGATTTGAGCGGCTGTTGGCTGCCATCTGTGATGCTCGTGTCGGCGCAGTCCTCGCGATTGAGGCCTCCCGCCTTGCCCGTAACGGTCGAGACTGGCACACACTGATTGAGTTTTGTGGATTGGTTGGAACCATCATCATCGACGAGGACGGTATCTACGATCCTCGCCATCCCAACGATCGACTGCTGCTAGGTATGAAGGGCACGATGAGCGAACTCGAGCTATCGCTGTTTCGTCAACGCTCGCAGGCCGCGCTGCGCCAGAAGGCGCAACGCGGCGCCTTGGTACTTGGTGTGGCAGCTGGTTACGTGAAGGCGGGGCGCGACCGGATCGAGAAAAATCCGGATGTGCGTGTTCAGGAGGCCATCGGGCTTGTCTTCGAGAAATTCGCCCAGTTCAAAAGTGCACGACAGGTTCACATATGGCTCAGGGACGAAGGGATCGAACTACCCGTCAAATCGCGAAGAGGCGAGGCGCACGGTATCGTGTGGCGCCTGCCAGCCTACAATATCGTGCACGGCATCCTGACCAATCCAATCTACGCCGGTGCCTACGCCTTCGGGCGGACGACCAGCCAGATAAGCGTCGTAGAGGGCCGCAAGCGTGTCCGACGCGGCATATGCAAGCCGATGGCCGAATGGGATGTTTTGATCAAAGACCATCACGCTGCCTACATCGCATGGGAGGAGTTTGAGGGTAACCTCAAGGCCATCGCCAGCAACGCTACCGGAATGAGCAATGCGCTGGCGCGCGGCGCGGCCCGTGAAGGCGAACTGTTGCTGCCTGGTCTGCTACGCTGTGGGCACTGTGGAAGAAAGCTCCATGTTCACTACAGCGGCAAACTCGGTCGCTATAACTGTTCCGGCGCGCGCTTGAACCATGGCACCGAACGCTGCATCTCAGTGAGTGGTTTAAGCATAGACGCCGCGATCGCTCATGAAGTGCTGCGAATCCTGAAACCGCTCGGTGTTGAGGCCGCAGTCAATGCGATCGAAAGCCAGTCAAACATTGTCACGGCAGGTGAGCGGCAACTGGATCTCAGCCTGCAGCAGGCCTGTTACGAGGCGGCTCATGCCCGCCGTCAGTATGATGCAGTCGATCCCGCCAATCGACTGGTTGCCGGTGAACTTGAACGTCGATGGAACGAAGCTTTGCAGGCAGTCGCCAAGATCGAAGTCGAGATAGCAGCAATGCGCGCCCGGCGCCCTCCACCACTGGAGGAACCGGAGCGAGAGCAACTGCTGGCGCTCGGCGCCGATCTCGAACGCGCTTGGTCGCACCCGGCAGCAACGGCGGCGACCCGCAAGCGTATTCTGCGCACCGCGCTGTCGGAGGTCATCGTACGCCGGGATGGTGCAACCATCCACGCCGTTCTGCACTGGCAGGGCGGAGAGCACACCGAAATTGACGTGAAGCAGCGCCTCAACGCCGTTGGGCGGCACAATCCTCGCATCCCGGATGACGCTATTGCTCTGATGCGTGAACTGGCTCGGTTGATGCCGGATCGGCAAATCGC
This sequence comes from Sphingomonadales bacterium, assembly GCA_028871475.1. Classification (GTDB taxonomy): domain Bacteria; phylum Pseudomonadota; class Alphaproteobacteria; order Sphingomonadales; family Sphingomonadaceae; genus Novosphingobium. The sequence goes on from JAGWMZ010000055.1 coordinate 12,527, forward strand.
GTTCTTGCTCAATCGCATCAAGGTCGCGACCGGGAACGGCAATGCCTGGACGCAGACCCGCGTTCGCGGGTTCCGCCACCACCATGAGATCGCAGGTTTCCGTGAGGGGGAATGGAGCGAGCGGAACGAGGTCACGCTGGAAGTGGCAGCAAAAACCATCGGAGTGTGCAATATGACGGCATTGCGCATGCTGCGCCGGGGCACCGTCCCGGGGCGGCAGGTCTGTCCCGGCGCTCCCTGGGTGATTAAGGCTGAGGATCTCGCCAGCTTTGCGGACCAGAAGCAACTGGCTGCTCCGCTAACAGCAAATCGAGATCAGGCTACCTTTGACTTTCAATGAGTTAATATGAGGTGCATTATGAATCGTGCCCGCTGGGGCATACCAACATCGAGAATACGGTTCGTTATCTGCGCGTTGACGTGGATGACGCTTTGACGCTGTCGGAAAGGACCGAGCTTTGATCAAGTTGCTGGCCCCTGCGCCGTCGGTGGGCCAGCAATTCCACCTGAAACTACGTCTGGTTTGAACGAGTGGTCTTTGGGCCGGGAGCGTCGCCTTTTGCGGCGGACACGGCAGTCATGCGCCGTCCAAAACAGCCTTCAGCCTGTCGCCATCGGGAGATCCCAGCCCGGTGCATGGGTCCCACCCTTTGCCCGCCTCGAAGCCGATTGTGCCGGATTTGTTGTTGCCGCTGACGATATCGCGCAACGCTGCCGCGTCCCCGTAAAGTTGCGCATGGATCTGGCCGAGGGGTGTCTTACGCGCTGCATTCAGCCCGGCGATGATGCCTGCCCACAGCGGCGCCACCGCGCTGGTGCCGCCGATGATCCCGTTCTGGCCATCGGTAATGATGCGATAGCCGCTGTCCGGATCGGCATTGCCCGCGACATCGGGAACGCCGCGCCCACCGCTTTTGGCGTGCGCCGAAGGAACCCCCGCGCCCTGTTGCCAGGTGGGTAGGGCGAAGAGAGTGCTGACCCCGCCGCCGGTGCCGCCGCCATTGCTGTTCCACACGGTCTCGTGGGTGATCCTGTCTGCCGAGGCCACGATCTTCGTGCCGCCGCAGCCCAGAACGAAAGGATCGGAAGCCGGATAGTCGACATGGGCTTTGCCGTCGCTCACCCCGTCGGTGGCAAGTCCGTCGCCTGAGGCAGCGCAGACGGTGACGCCCAGTTGCGCCGCATCCTTGAAGGCCTGTCCCATCGCGGCAATCGCCTGCCCGGTCCAGCCGCTTTCCGCCGAACCCCAGCTTATCGAGAGCACGCAGGGCGCATTGGCCTGATCGTGGATCGCCCGGGTGATGGCATCGACGAAGCCCTGATCGGTGTTGGGCGCGAAATAGACCGCGAGTTTTGCTCCCGGTGCCACGCCCCCCGCCACCTGAATGTCGAGCGCGACCTCGCCGTCGGCGCCATTCGCATCGCCCGGAGCATTGTCCGCGCCATCCACGCCCACCGCGACGATGGTGGGCACGGGCAGCGCCATCGCCTTGAAGGCAGCCTGATTGTCGGCTTCGGTATAGCCGCCGCCCAGCTCGATGATGCCGATGCACTGGCCGGAGGCATCCACGCCGTCAAAGCCATAGAGGCGGGCGACATCGGTCGGCAGGAAGCCTGCCGGCGGCGTCGGCCCGCGATGAGGCACGATCTTGGGCGTGGCGATGGGGCGTGTGTCGAGGCCGAGGACCGCCGTGACGCGCTCCGCCAGCGCGGCGGGCAGGTGAAGCGCACCATGGCGTGCGCGGCATGTACGCCCCATGCCTTCATAGTGGTGAAGCTTGGTGCCGAAGGCCTGCTCCATTGCCGCTGCCGGGCCGGTCAGGCGGACGAGGCGGCGGGCCGGATCGCTTTCGGCAATCTCCAGCCCCTGTGCGGCGGCGAAGGCTGAGACAGCGGCCAAGTCATCGGCATGCTCGGTGCTGCGGGCAGTTCGCAGGCTGGCGCGGTCGGCAAAAGGAGGCGCATTACCGGTCGTTTCGGCGATAGGCTTGAGATACAGGCTGACGGTGACCTGCTCCTCACCCGCCACGCGCCCGGTCGCTTGCATGCCAGCGGGGGCATCGCGGTGGCTGCCTGCGAGAGGTTGCATCTGCTCGGCCATAGGTGTCTCCCTGCGGGTGGCCCCGGGTGCTGCGGGATATGTTCTGGCCCTATGCAGTATGGCCCGGATGACCGGGATCGCAAAGCCCCGCCGAGCCTCTTGCAGGCCCAAACGCCTCTCCGGAAAGCCAAAACGAGGCTGACCGGGTGCTCACTTGAGCAAAGCGTTTGCCCAAACGCATCACATAGTCAGGACGATCTTGCCCAACCCGCCGCCGGCTTCCATGAGCCGATGAGCGTCGGCTGCCTGGTCCAGCGGAAACTCCGCATGGATCAAGGGGCGCAAACGGCCACTGGCCATCAAGGGCAGGGCTGTTTCAGCGAAACGGTCCACCATCGCGCGCTTTTCGGCGGGAGAGCGCGATTTCATCACCGTGCCTTGCAGGCGCAGATGGTTGTGCAACAGCAGGTTGAGCGGAATGGTGGCGTCGGCTTTGCCGCTCAGGATGCCGACCTGAACGAGCGTGCCTCCGGGGCGCAGGCTGCGCAGATTGGCCGCCACATTGTCGCCACCCACAAAATCGATCACCGCATCGACGCCTTGGCCATCAGTTTCCGCCTGAATGCCCGCCTCCCAGTCGCCAGTACGATAGTCGAAGGCGACGGAGGCACCGATGGCCAACACGTCGGGTAAGCGGTGCGCGCTGGCCGTGGCCATGACCCGGACGCCCAACGCATGACCCAGTTGCACGCAGGCCGAGCCAATGCCGCCCGCCGCCGCATGGATCAGAACACTTTGCCCCTTCCGCAATCCAGCGAGATGACACACTGCCTCAACTGCCGTAACGAAAGATTCCATCACGCCCGCCGCCTCCACGAAGGAGAGGTTGGATGGAAGTTTCACCGCCATAGCCCGATCGACGCGTGCATATTCGGCATAGGCGCCGCCGCCAACAATCGCCATGACCCGGTCGCCCGGCCGCATGTCGGTCACTGCCGCGCCGATGGCGTCCACGTCTCCAGCCAGTTCCAGCCCTGGCAGTTCGCTTTCCCCGAAATGCTGACCGGCATAGAAACCCTCGCGCTGGAGGATGTCGGCCCGGTTGACCCCTGCGGCACGCACCCGGACCAGCAGGTCGCTCGCCCGGATCTCGGGCATCGGCACCTGGGCGGAGTGTAAAACCTCCGCCGGGCCGAAACTGTCTTGAACCACCGCCTTCACAGCGCCGTCTCCTGTGCGCGGGCCAGGGCACGACGAGCGATGCTTTCGGCAAAGAAAGGCGTCTCGCGGCGGTTATGGTCGCCCCCTGCAGCTTGCCGGGCGGCGGCGGCGTCCTCGAAGCGCAGTCCATGCTGGTCCAGAAAGTCCATGAACGCATCGGTCGGGCGTGCCGTCACGCGGTTGGTATAGCGGGTGCGGCCATTTCCGGTATCTTCCGCGATCAGTTCCCACAGCACATTGACCTGCGTGCGGCCATTGGCGGTGAAGACATCGCTGATCGAATTCATGCGGACGTAATCGGGCCGGGCCTCCTCAGCGACATAATGCTGCACCACCAGCCCGCTGCCGATCATTTCGACATTGACCACCATGCGGCGGCCATCATCGGAGGTGGTGATGCCCGAGGCGATATGGTCGGGCACGCAGCAGCGCAGATATTCGGCCTCGGGCAGGCTGAACAGCCAGTCGGCGATGTCGATCTTGGCCAGCGGCACGTCGATCTCGTGTGAGTAGGCCGATTGCGAGAGGATCTGGTCGAGCACTTTCATGAGGGTTCTCCTTGGCTTGAGGCAGATCGCCGTGATCCGCCGGTGCCCCTCAGATGCCTCGACTTGCGCGCGATGATAACGCATGGTGATGCGCAAACGGCTTTGCCAAAATCGCAAAGATGGAGACCTACGCGCATGAAGGACCCCCGCTTCGCCGAGCATCTGATGGTGTTCGTGGAGGTGGTGCGCCATGGCAGTTTCTCGGGCGCGGCGCGCCGGCGCGGGCAGACGCCCTCAGCCATCGTGCGACAGATCGACGCGCTGGAGCATTCGCTGGGCGTGCCGCTGCTGGTCCGCTCGACACGGGCACTGGCGATGACTGATGCCGGAGAGCGCCTGTTCGAGCGGGCGCAACCGCTGCTGGACCAACTGGCCGATACCCATGCGGAAGTCGCTGCTTTCGATGGCGCGGTGGCAGGGGTGGTGCGGATCGCGTGCTTTCCCACCTTTGGCAAGCGCTATGTGATCCCCGCGCTTGAGCAGGTGATGATGGATCATCCGCAACTGCAGGTCGAACTGGATCTGACCGAACGCCTGGCCGATCCGGTGCTGGAGCGGCTGGATGCGGTGATCCGCATCGGCGAACTGGCCGACAGCACGCTGATTGCCACAAAGCTGGCCGATCAACGCCGCCTTCTGGTGGCGAGCCCGGCCTATCTGGCGCGGATGGGCATGCCTGAGACGTTAGGCGACCTGGCAAGCCACCGGCTGATCGACAAGTTGCACGGCGCGGACCTCCTCGGCTGGGCGGATCTGTTGGACTGCCCGCTGAATGGTTTGACGGACAATGACGCGGTGTTCCGGTGCGATGATTTCGAGGCGATGCGTCTGGCTGCCCGCGCAGGACTGGGGTTGGCGCTCCTGCCCGATTGGGTGGTGGGAGAGGATGTGCGCTGTGGGGCACTGACGCGGGTGCGGTTGTCGGGGGAGGCATGGAATGCGCAGCCGGTGGGGATCTGGCTGCTGCGGGCTCTGGCCCAGCCCTCGGCGCGCTTGCGGATTGTGACCGCCGCCCTGAGGCAGGCGATCGGCAGCCCGCCGGCGTGGCATGCTGAATGAATGCCCGGTTATGGCGACTGCCAGGGAGAGGCGCAGGGACGGCTTTGAGGGCGTAGATAGCCAGTAGACCAGCCGGTAGCCGCGCTCAGGTGCCGCGATAAATCGCTTTGGCAGCCGGCGCCAGGGCCGCTATCCTTGAGGCATGTTCATGCTCATGCTCGCCACGCAGCTTGCCCTGATGGCTCAACCTGATGTTTATGGCCCGGCGCCGGTTGCCCGATCGGCCAAAAGGTTGGCCTATGACGCCGAACTGGGCGGAAAAGCGCAAGACGAGGCGATAGAAGCCTGGCTGACCGCGAATCCTAATGCGCCGCCGTCGCAGCGCGCCCTGCTATGGCATCGGCTGTGCAACGATTATGGTGTGCGTGTTGGCGGCTTGCGTCGCGTGAGGGCATGTGCTCGCTCTGTCGAACTGACAGGAGACAGCGAGGACAAGAGCGATCTTGCCATCGCCAAGGCTTTCGCCGCCGTGCCGCCCACCACGGCGACCGGGCGGGCCACCGTTGCGCTCCTGCCAAATCCACTGGGCAGCCTTGGCGTGGCGGTGACGGTGAGGGGGGTAACCTTGCCATGGATCGTCGATACCGGCGCCGAGATTACCACGCTGCCGCAAAGCACGGCTTCCAGGATCGGTGTGAGGATGGTCGATGGTGTGGCCGACGTCGGCAGTTCGGTGGGCAGTGTCAAAGGCAAGCTGGGGGTTATCGAGGCGGCAACGATTGGAGGCGTGACGATCCGTAACATCCAGGTGCTGATCCTGCCCGACGCGATGCTCAGGCTGAGCAAGGACTACGGCATTCCCGGCATTCTGGGCTTGCCGGCTCTCGCTGCCATCGGTCGGATCGCGTGGCTCGATGGCGGAACGAGGCTGGCGCTCGGGCGTGATGCTCCGGCGCCATCGGGCGTCGTCGATCGCGTCTACTGGCACGAGGCTGGTCTTGGCATCCCGCTCAGAACGGCAGTCGGCCTTGCCGGCGCGCAGTTCGACAGCGGTGCCGACAGAACAGCCTTGCGCCAGCCGGGCCTTGCTTTGCTGACCGCTCCGCAGATTGCCAGTGCTGCCGAACATGATGGGATGGTGGGCGGCGCAGGCGGCTTTGTACGCGTGAAACAGCGTGTCCTTCCCGAACTGCGCTACACGCTTGCCGGTGTGGCGCTGACATCCTCCAAGGTTCCGATCGAGGACAACACCGACAGCGCGGGCCGCATCGGCAGCGATATCCTCCCGCAGCTCAAGCTGCTCTCCATCGATTTCGTGACGATGACCCTGATGGCCGAACCAACAGAACTGCACTGATAAAGAAGGTGCTGCTCCAGAAGCAGATTTGCACCAGTGCGTTGCTATAGTATGTTTACGTCTGGCGACGACAGTATGGGCGGGGCGCTATTATCATGGGCCGATATTGATAAGCCGAGGCTGCTTGGCGGCGATTTTGGCAATAGGTCGGATATCGAA
>JAGWMZ010000023.1 GCA_028871475.1 Sphingomonadales bacterium
GCTAATCCGCTCCCACTGCTCGTCGCTCAATCCGTGTCGATCCAATCTGGCGCTCCCTTCGCCAGTCTTGAATCCGATCCTGCCGAAAAAGGGAATCCCCTAAATGTCCACAGGCCTTAGTGGTCCGAAAAGATTCTGACATTCGAACGCGCCCTTTCGTCACACGGTATCGAATGTCAGAATCAGACCACTAGCGGCAGTGCCGCCCGATCCGACAGGCGGGAACGCCCTGCGCTCTCCGCCTGATTGGAACAATGTCGCCGCGATACAGGTTCCGTTCAGTGGCGTTGTAGGCTGATGGCGGCGTGCTGATGTCGGAGTTTCCCAAGCTGATCGGGCATGATGGCCTTGCCATGGCGGACAAGCGGCCTTCCCGCGTGGGGGCCGCCTGCCTTTCGGCGGGGCTGGAGATCGGCGTCGCGCTGCTCTTGTGGCTGGGGCTGGCCCCGCCGCAGGGTCTGCGCGAGGCTTTGCGCAGCAGCCTGACCGCCATAACGCTGGCCCCGCCGCCGCCGCCACCCGCACCGGTCATCCCGCCGCCCCGCCACATGCATCACCGGCCTGCCGGGCGTGCGTCACCGGCCAATCTGCGCGCACGGGCCGCGCCGGTTTTCGCGGAAAGGCAGGTGCTGATACCCCCGGCCCCCATGCCCGTTGCCGCCAAACCCGCCACGGGCGCTCAGGCCCAAAGCGGCGCCGCGCCGGTTCCTGGCCCCGGGACAGGGGCCGGGGGGCAGGGCCATGGCACGGGTTCGGGCGCCAGCGGAAATGGCGACGGCGATGGCGGCAGCGACCCGGACTGGGTGGGCGGACGGATCAAGCCATCGGACTATCCGCTGGCGGCGCGCGAGGCGCAGGCGCAAGGCACGACATCGGTAACCATCTCGGTGAGTGCGCAGGGGCGGCCGAGTGCATGCCGCCTCACCCATTCCAGCCATAGCCGCGATCTGGATGCGGCGACCTGCGATCTGGTGATGCGGCGCTTCCGCTTCCGCCCGGCGCGCGATTCGGCCGGCCATGCCGTGGCCGGCGAGGTCGATTACGATCAGGAATGGACCCTGGGGATCCAGACCGACGCGCCCTAGGGGCGGAGGGCGATGTCTGGGGCTGGCTCGCTTCTGTTCAGGATCGCGGAGCTAAGGATGCTGCGCGCGGTTTGCCGCCAGACCATCAATTCATGAGGATCACATGCCGACTGTCAAATATCGCCTGCATGGTCATCGGTCGCCACCTCGGCCCGTCAAGATCAACGTTCCGGGCTGGGCAGGGGCAAAGGAGCCGCGCACGGACGGCAGCCATGAGCAGCCATGGCACTGCATTCCCTTTTCGGAAAGCGCGCGATACGGCGTGGAACTGCTCTACCCGTTCGATGACGAACTGCGCGTGACATCGGTCGATGGCCGGGTCCGTCTTGATGCCGATTGGGGCGCCCCGCCCGAGCCGGACATGATGTGGCCTCCCTTTCGCGCCTTTGGCGAGGATTTCTACTCCTATCAGATCTCGCTTGATCTGGAGGTTCCGCCCGGCTGGGCGATAAGGACCGAACCACATCCCCGCTATTTCACCGATGCCTCCAACACCACCCCGCTGGCGGTGCCTGCGCTGATTCGCAGTGACTGGTGGCCCATGATGTTCTTTTGCATTTTCAAGGCCCCGCCGCCCGGGTTAACCCATGTTTTCCGCAAGGACGAAGGTTTTATCAGCCTTATCGTCCTGCCGGCCGAACCGGATCTGGAACTGGTCGAGATGACGCCAGAGGAGGCCGCGCAGCGCGAAATGCGCTCACGCAGGCTGGCGGCGAGCCGGGACAGGCTGGCGGAGGGAACGCGCTGGCTGTCATCCACCAACACGGTCTTTGATGGCACCTACCGCAACATGGCAAGGGCGGTGCGTGGTTGGAAAAAGCAGCAGGATGAGGGGTGAAGGATGCTGTCGGCCGCGTGTCTTCCTGCCCTGACCGGGGCGTATATCGGGCGCGGCGCAGGCCCGATCAAAGCTGAACCTCAGTTGCATGAGGCATTCAGTCGAGCGGCATCGGTGTTGCCGTAACATGGCCGGGACCTGCTGAATGGTGCGTTCGGCAGTGTGACGAAAAGTGTTGAGGAGAAGGTCATGGACCGCAAAACTGCCATGCTTGCCAGCGCCGCCATATCGGCGCTTCTGGGTGGAGCATCATTCGTTTCGCCCGCTGTTGCCGATCCCATACCGCCGGCTGCCAGTTACGCAGATCTTCTTGCGCCCGTGCCTGACGCGCAGGATCGGCTGATGCAGGCCGACGCTGCGGCGCGCAATGCCCCCGCCCGGCTGATGGAAGCGCAATATTGGGGCTATGGTGATCGTTACGAGCACCATCACCACCACCACCACCACCACGATCCTCGCTGGTATTACAACAACGGCTATTATTGGGATGGGTATGGCTGGGTGCCGCGCCCGGTTTACCACCATCACCACCATCACCACCACCATCACCATCACCATCATCACGATCGTTACTGGTAAGTCGCCTCTCGCGGCGGCGTTGCGCGTGCAAAGGGGAAGGGTCGCGACACGGGCTTCTTTCACTCGCGTGGAGCGCTGCCGCTCTGCCGGGCCCCGGCCACGCGGTCAGGTGATGCGCGCGACGTTGCCATGTGGGCCCGGCGTATGTCGGCCATCAAATGACAAAGAGGCAGGCCACGGCCGCGAGGAGGGTGGTTGACCGGACGTAGCCTGCCAGTTCTTGGTCACACCTAAGGCCTGATCGAGAGCTTGCCTTTAGGTCCCATCAGATTAGCCGAATGGGTGCGATGGGCAATTGCCCAATGGGGAAGGCGCGGGCGCCTTGCATCCGCCAGATGCGCGGTGGCCAACCCGGATCGGGCACCTCATGATGCCCCGGCAAGGGGAAAGGTGACAAGGCAGTGGACCCGAATGGCTCCTTTAAGGAGACCATTGGTCTGAGCTGTCCGTCCTTCATTCCGATACATGACACGGGCAGGTTTTGATGTCATGCGGCTTCTGCTCAAGCTGCGCGAGGCTGTCCCGGATCAGGCGGAATGGGCCTTGAGCATGGAAGAGTGGAAGGCCATGTCGAGAATGCCGGCTAGTTGGACATTGGCGATCCAGCGGCTGGCCATTCTGAGTGGAACCCATTGCATGGTACGCCATCCGCTTTCGGGAAATTCCTCAAGTGTGCGGGAGACGGATAGAAGATGGACGGCGACCCGATAATTCGTGTCACTGTCCGGCTTGCGGTAGCGGAAAGTGTCGAGCACCGCCTCTTCGACTTCTCCCACAACGCCGACCTCTTCATAGGCCTCGCGCAAAGCTGTCTGGTACGAGGTTTCCCCGGGTTCGACATGGCCCTTGGGCAGTCCCCACTCACCGCTGCCCCGGCTGGCGATCAGCAACACTTCAAACCCGCTCTTGCACGCCGCCTCGCGCAGGCAGATAGCGGCGGCCTGACGGACGAAGGCCGCCACCGCCGGGCTGACGGTCTGCCCGACACTATCAAGTTTGGGTCGACCGGTTCCTGGAATGACAGTCGATATGTCGGGCATGGCAATTCCCCTTCAGGTCCTGGCACCGGCGAAAGCGAATCTGCGACGATCTGGTCTTCTCTGTTACCAATTGATGCGACATGGCGCCATTGACCGCGCGCAAAATTCGCCGTTGGGCGGCAAGTTGTGGCGCAGGAGGCCGGGCTCAGACAGCCAAGGTGAAAAGGTTCAGGCTGGAGTATGGAGCCCCGTCGTCTGGGCCAGCCAGGCGAGCACGATGATGATCAAAAGCCAGATCAGCGCCAGCTTTATCCGCTTGCCATGCTCCATCGCCCGAAAGCCCGAGCCACTGGTGACAACAATCAGCGCGCCGACGACGCCGATGACCGATGCGATCATGCCTGACTGGCTCATGAGACTTTGTCGCCCGTTTTCTTGCGTCCGGCTTCCATGCAAACCGCTCCCAAAGCACCCTATCGCCAATGCATGTTGATCAGGGCGAGCAGGATTTCAAACGCAATCAGCACGATGATCGCCAGCTCCAGCCTGAAGGCCCGCTTATCCTGGATGATGTCGAGCAGCACCTCGGCAAAATCGCCCAGTGCCACGAATTTGCGTTCCAGCACCTCGGCCCGGTCGTCCAGCTCGTACTCGGCCTCGAGCCTGGCATAAAGCCGGTCCAGCTCGGGATTGTCCCAGAGCACATCGGGCCGCTCGTCGGCCTGCACCCTGGCCATCACACGGTGGCGGGCGGCCAGCACCTGGCCCACCAGCCGCATCGCCTGACGGATCGGGAAGCGGGTGCGGCCGGTCTGCCGCAACCCTTCCACCAGCGGGGCGATATGGTCGAAGGCCTGCGATACCAACTCTTCGTCGCGGGACATGACGACGCTGCGCGCCAGCACAATGGCCACCAGCGTCAGGCGCGCCTCGTCGTTGTCGGCCAGCAGGATTTGTCCATTGTCGCCGATTTTGTCCGTGCCTTGCCGGGAGAGGCGTATCTCGGCGCTGTCCACCTCAATGGTCTGCTCCGCATCGCGCAACCAGGGAGCGAGCGCAATGTCGATGGCCTGTGTCGACCCGTCTCGTGCCATGATGCTGACCACTGCGCCATAGCGGAATATGAAGGTTTGCCCGGCCTCGGCCATGCCGGGCAAGGGGGCCTCCTCCTCGACCAGCGATCTCGTGTCGATCCGTCCGGCCAGCGATCTTGCGCGTACAATAAGATCAGGGCCATTGGGCGGCGTTCCCAGTATGACGAGATCGGGGTGGCCGACATAGCTTGCCGAGGCTTGCCGTAATCCTACTGAGCTGGCGATCATGACGCGGTGTCCCGATAAAACTGGGAATGTGTGAAAATTGCTTCGGCACGATTTAGCATTGATCTTTGGCCGACCAGTGGAAAACGGCCCGAAACCGACCAGGGTCGACCAAGCCTTCCATACCGGGCAGACTGTGTCCATCAGCGATAGGCGCGCGCCGTATCAAGCCTTGCCTGCGCTGCGCCCCTTCTGGCGTTCCTCGCGGATCATCGTTTCCAATTGATCGAGGCTGGGCGCGCCAAAGGCGCGCTGCGTGCCGACCAGCAGCCCCGGCGTGCCTTCAAAACCCAGCGCGCGGGCCGCGACATTGCTGCGCGCCATCAGTCGCCCGATCTCCTCGTCATGCGCCGCCAGATCGCGTTGCAGGCGGGCCCAGTCGATGCCCACGCTCTGGGCGGCCTGACGCAGGCTCTTGTCGTCCAGCTGGCCGGCGAGGCGGAAGATGGCATCGTTGAAGGCTTCGTATTTTCCCTGATACTGGCTGGCGATGGCCAGCTGGGCCGCATGGGCCGAGGCTTCCCCGAAAATCGGCCAGTCACGATAGACGATGCGCAGCTTGCGATCATGCGCCGCGGCCTGCTGCAGCGTGGCGTGCAGGCGCAGGCAATAGGGGCAGCGATAGTCGGAAAAGACGATGATGGTGACATCGAAACCGGCAGGAGCCAGCCGGGGCGCGGCCGGTTCGTCGGCGATTTGGGGCCAGGTGGCCGGGGCGGCCAGCACGGGCGGCGCGAAGAGGGCAAGGCTGGCCAGCATGGCCATCAGAATAAGAGGCAGTCTCATGGCAGGGGTTTTGACAGGGTTTCGCGGGGAAGGCGATGGTACAATGGCAGGAACGACGATGATTGGCATAATGTTATAAATGTTAGTGCTCATGAACATTCTTCATTGCCTTCATGGCCGCTTTCCTTTCAATGTGTTCCATATCGGGGGCGCCGATCAAACGAAGGCCGGATGCCGGGACAATCGGTGATATTTTGACATGACCAAAGAGCTCAAGACACAGATCGTCATCGTCGGCGGGGGCGCGGCAGGGCTGGAACTGGCCACCCGGCTGGGCCGCCGTTTCGGCAAGAAACACCACGACATCATTCTGGTCGAACGCAACCGCACCCATATCTGGAAGCCGCTGCTCCATGAGGTGGCGACGGGCGCGCTGGATGCCAACATCGACGAGGTGGGCTATCGCGCCCATTGCCATCGCTGGAAATACCGCTTCTTCCATGGCACCTTTGCAGGCGTCGACACACAGCGCCGCGAGGTGCTGATCGCCCCGCTCAAGGATGAAAACGGCGAGGAGATCATCGGTGCGCATCGCATCCGCTATGATTATCTGGTGCTGGCCTATGGCTCGGTGACCAATGATTTCGGCACGCCCGGCGCCAGGGACAACTGCATCTTCCTCGACAGCCGGTTGCAGGCTGACCGTTTTCGCAACCGGCTGCTCAACCATTGCCTGCGCGTGTCACGCGCCATGGCGGTGAACCCGGATGCCGACGCGCGGGTCAAGATCGCCATCGTCGGGGCAGGGGCCACCGGCGTCGAACTGGCGGCTGAACTTTACAATGCCGCCGATGCGCTGAGCCATTATGGTCTGGAAGTCTTTGACCGTGGCCGGCTTGAGGTGACGCTGGTGGAGGCGGGCCCCCGCATCCTGCCCGCTTTGCCTGAAAGGCTCTCTGCCGCCGCGCAGCATGAGCTGGAAAAGCTGGGCGTGCGTGTGGTGACGGCCACCGCCGTGACGCAGATCACCCCCGAGGCGATGCTGCTGGCCAATGGCGAGCGGATCGAGGCGGACATCAAGGTCTGGGCAGCGGGCGTCAAGGCCACGCCCATTGCCGGTTCGCTGGGCGATCTGGAGCTGAACCGCGCCGGGCAGATCCTCGTCGAACCCACGCTGCGCGCCACGCGTGATGAGCGTATCTTTGCCATGGGTGATTGCGCCGCCTGCCTCCTGCCGGGCAGCGAGCGCCCCGTGCCGCCCCGCGCGCAGGCTGCGCATCAGATGGCCGCGACCGTGTTTCACAATCTGTGCCATGCCATGGCGGGCCAGCCGCTGGTGCCCTTTGTCTATCGCGACAAGGGGTCGCTCGTCTCGCTCAGCCGCTTTTCCACGGTGGGCAGCCTGATGGGCGCGCTGGTGGGCGGGGCGCTGGCCGTCGAGGGGCGGATCGCGCGTTTCGTCTACACCTCGCTCTACCGGATGCATCTCATCGCGGTGCATGGCTGGATCAAGGGGTTGGCGCTGATCCTGGTCGGGCGGGTCAATGCCATCGTGCGCCCCCGGCTGAAGCTGCATTGAGGGCTGCGCGCCGGTCGGGCCGGCCTATCGCCCCGGCGCGGCGGCGCCAAAGCGGGCGACCAGGTCATAGGCATCGCCGAGGAAGAGCTGGCGCACAAAGGTGATGGGTTCGGCGCCTCGCCACGTGCGCCGCTCGATGCACAGGCAGGGCGTGCCATCGGCGACATTCATCGCCTCGGCATCCTGCGACCATGCGCCGACCGCCGAAATGCGCGTTTCCGCCTCGGTCCAGGGCACGTGTTGCAACAGCCAGCTGCCGGGGGGAACCTTTGCGAAATCGGCCTCGACGATGGCGGGCACGGCCATGGTGCTCACCAGCCGGAACTCGACGCCCAGCGGCGCGCCATCGACCACATGCAGACCGTCGATCTGCAACAGCTGGCCACCGCTGGCCAGCAAGGTCTCTTCCGCATCACTGTTGGCCGGGCGCAAGCGGCGACGCAGGGGGACAAAGGTATAATCCTGCCCCCGCTCGCGGATTTGCGCGGCGATGTCGGGCACATCGAGCACCATCGAATGGACCTTGGGGCGCGCCACGAACGTGCCCGCGCGTTTGCGCCGGTCGATCAGCCCGGCCTGCGCCAGCGCGCTCAGCGCCTTGTTCACCGTCATGCGCGAACAATCATAGGCGACCATCACCTCCTGCTCGGTGGGCAGGCGCGCGCCCGGCGCCAGTTCGCCCGAGAGGATGCGTGTTTCGAAGTCGAAGCGGATGCGTTCGTGCAGCGGCAGGTTCACGCGAGCAGTCTTTCCAGGGTCTTGACGAAGCGCTCCTGCACGGCGCGGCGGTGGCGATGGCGCCCGCTGGTTACCAGCTTTTCGCCTCGGCGCCAGACGCAATCGATGGCGTCGCGCCCACCGGCAAAGACCAGCGCATCAAGCCGCGCATCGCCCGCGCGCGCCGCCATGGCGGGGTGGGCGGTGTCGAGCGAGACGATGTCGGCGCCATGGCCCACGGCCAGCCCGGCCAGCCCGGCCTGCACGCCGAGCGCCTGCGCCCCGCCCGCCAAAGCGCCGCGATAGAGCGTCCCGCCGCTTGACTGTCCCGCTCCGCGCGCCATGACATTGCGGGCCCGGCTGACGAGACGCTGGCCGTATTCGAGCAGACGCAATTCCTCGCTCGCATCAATCAACACGTTGGAATCGCTGCCGATGCCAAAGCGCCCACCGGCATCGAGGAAGGGCGCGGCCGGAAACACACCGTCGCCCAGATTGGCCTCGGTGATGGGGCAAAGCCCGGCCACGGCGCCGGAACGGGCGAGGGCCAGCGTCTCGCTGCCGGTCATATGGGTGGCGTGGACGAGGCACCAGCGCTCGTCGACCGGCGCATTGGCGAGCAGCCATTCGACCGGCCGCGCGCCCGACCAGGCGAGGCAATCCTCCACCTCGCGCATCTGTTCGGCGATATGGATGTGGATGGGGCGGTTTCCGGCCAGTTGTTCGAGCGCGCGCAGTTCCTCCGGCGTCACCGCGCGCAGCGAATGCGGCGCAAGGCCAAGCACGGCATCGGGCAGGGCGGAAAGCGCCCTGGCACTTGCGTCAAGCAGGCGGGCAAATCCGTCGATATCGTGGAGAAAGCGTTTTTGCCCGTCGCCCGGCGGGGTGCCGCCGAAACCGGCATGCGCATAAAACACCGGCAGCAGGGTCAGCGCGATGCCGGTCTCCTGCGCCGCTGCCGCGATCGCTCCAGCCATTTCGGCAGGATCGGCATAGGGCTGACCATCGGGCGCATGGTGCAGATAGTGGAATTCGCCCAGCCGTGTGAAGCCGGTTTCCAGCATCTCGACACAGGCCATGGCGGTGATGGCCTGCACATCATGCGGCGTCATGGCACGCACGAACCGATACATGATCTCGCGCCAGGTCCAGAAGCTGTCGGCCCCGTCGCCGCGCCATTCGGCAAGGCCGGCCATGCCGCGCTGAAAGGCATGGCTGTGCAGATTGGGCAGGCCGGGCAGGGCGCAGCCATGGCGCTCATCGCCGGGCAGCGGCGTGGCGCCGGTTTCGAGCGTCGCGATGCGGCCATCGTGGAGGGTCAGGCGCAGGTTGCGCGCCCAGCCACCGGGCAGCAGAGCCTCATCGAAAAACAGGCCAGTGGGCACAGTGTGCATCGGCAAATTCCTCCAGAGCAATTTTGTCTATACATTATTGGCGATCGGTGCAATCACCTCCGCACGAGGACAGGCAAGACCGGCGACGGGATTCGAACCATGCATTGCGACAGGCTCTGGAAAAACGCCCGGCTGGCGACGATGGCGGGGGAAGGCACCCGCGATGCGCGAGCTATGGGCCTGGTCGAGGACGGCGTGCTGGCCGAGCAAGGCGGCGTCATCCTTTACGCCGGTTCCGCAGCAGATGCCCCGTCCTTCATGGCGCGTGAGATGATCGATGTTGAGGGGCGCTGGATCACCCCGGGCCTCATTGATTGTCACACTCATCTCGTCTTCGCAGGCAATCGCTCGCGCGAGTTCGAGATGCGGCTCGAAGGAACCAGCTATGAGGAGATCGCGCGGGCCGGTGGCGGCATCCTCTCAACCATGGCCGCCACCCGCGCGGCGAGCGAGGATGAGCTTGTCGCCAGCGCCCTGCCTCGCCTTGATGCGCTGATCGCCGAAGGGCTCACCACCATCGAGGTCAAGTCCGGCTATGGCCTCGATACCGCCAGCGAATTAGCCCTGCTGCGTGCGGCGCGGCGTCTTGGGCGCGAACGCGCTGTGCGGGTTACCACCACCTTCTTGGGCGCCCATGCCCTGCCGCCCGAGTTCGCGGGTGACGCCGATGGCTACATCACCCTTGTCTGCGACGAAATGCTGCCGCGCGTCGCCGCCGAGGGTCTGGCCGATGCGGTCGATGCTTTTTGCGAAGGGATCGGCTTTACCCCCGCGCAGACCGAGCGCGTCTTCCTCGCTGCCAAGCGCCATGGCCTGCCGGTCAAGCTCCATGCCGAACAGCTCTCCAACCTGCGTGGCGCCGCACTCGCCGCGCGCCACGGCGCCCTTTCGGCCGATCACCTCGAGCATCTTGATGAGGCCGGCATCGCGGCCATGGCCAGCCATGGCACCGTGGCGTCGTTGTTGCCCGGCGCCTTCTATTTTTGTCGTGAGACCAAACTGCCGCCGGTCGATGGCCTTCGCGCGGCGGGCGTGCCCATCGCGCTCGCCACGGATTGCAACCCGGGCACCTCGCCGCTCACCTCGCTGCTGCTGACCATGAATATGGGGGCCACGCTGTTCCGCCTGACCGTGGCCGAATGCCTCCTTGGCGTCACCCGCAATGCCGCGCGGGCGTTGGGCTTGGCCACGCGCATCGGCACGCTCGAGCCGGGCAAGGCCTGCGACCTTGCCATCTGGGACATCGAGCGCCCGGCTGACCTTGTTTATCGCATGGGGTTCAATCCGCTCCATGCGCGCATCTGGAGTGGACAATGACCGATATCCTGCTCACCCCCGGCGAGGTTCGCCTTGGCGACTGGCGCGCGATCTATCGCGGCGCCGCGTTGAGGCTGGATCCGTCCTGCGCGCCGCGCATCGCGGGCAGTGCCGACGCGATCCAGCGCATTCTGGCCAAGGGTGAGCCCGTTTATGGGATCAACACCGGCTTTGGCAAACTGGCCAGCGTGCGCATCGAGGATGCCGATCTTGCCATGCTCCA
This sequence comes from Sphingomonadales bacterium, assembly GCA_028871475.1. Lineage (GTDB taxonomy): Bacteria > Pseudomonadota > Alphaproteobacteria > Sphingomonadales > Sphingomonadaceae > Novosphingobium. The sequence continues at coordinate 10,758 of JAGWMZ010000023.1, forward strand.
GCGCAATATTGTGCTCAGCCATGCCGCCGGAACGGGCGATCCTTCGCCAGTGGCCGTCATCCGCCTGATGATGGCACTCAAACTCGTCAGCCTGGCGCAGGGCGCATCGGGCGTGCGGCCCGAAACCGTGGCGCTGCTTGAGGCGATGCTGGCCAAGGGGCTGACCCCGGTGGTGCCCTGCCAGGGCTCGGTGGGCGCGAGCGGAGATCTGGCCCCGCTTTCGCATATGGCCGCCACCATGATCGGCGTGGGCGAGATGATGCTGGGCGATGAGCGATTGCCCGCTGGCGAGGCATTGGCCCGCGCGGGTCTCGCCCCGCTCGAACTCGGTCCCAAGGAGGGATTGGCTCTGCTCAATGGCACGCAGTTTTCGACGGCCAATGCGCTTGCGGGTCTGTTCGAGGCCGAGCTGCTGTTCCGCTCGGCCCTTGTTACGGGCGCGCTGTCGACCGAGGCGGCCAAGGGGTCCGACACGCCCTTCGACCCGCGCATCCACCAGTTGCGCCGCCATCGCGGCCAGATCGAGGTGGCTCAGGCCCTGCGCGCGCTCATGGCCAATTCCGCGATCCGCGCCAGCCATGTCGAGAACGATGCCCGCGTGCAGGACCCTTACTGCCTGCGTTGCCAGCCCCAGGTGATGGGCGCCGCGCTCGACGTGCTGCGTCAGGCGGCGACCACGCTTGAGATCGAGGCCAATGGCGTCTCGGACAATCCGCTGATTTTCCCCGAGGCCGATGAAGCGCTGTCAGGCGGAAATTTCCACGCCGAACCCGTTGCCTTTGCCGCCGACATGATCGCCCTGACCATTTGCGAGATCGGTTCGATTGCCGAGCGACGTCTGGCCATGCTGATCGACCCGGCGCTCTCGGGCTTGCCGGCTTTCCTCACGCCGCGCCCCGGTCTCAATTCCGGCTTCATGATACCGCAGGTGACAGCTGCCGCGCTGATTTCGGAAAACAAGCAGCGTGCCTATCCCGCCAGTGTCGATTCGATCCCGACCTCGGCCAATCAGGAGGATCACGTCTCGATGGCCGCGCATGGCGCGCGCCGCCTGATGGAGATGGCCGCCAATGCCACCGCCGTGCTCGGCATCGAGCTGCTGGCGGCCGTGCAGGGCATGGAATTCCACGCCCCGCTCACCTCCTCCTCGTGGCTTGAGGCGGCCCGCGCCCTGCTGCGCGCGCAAGTTCCCGCGCTTGCGGATGACCGCCATTTCCATCCTGATATGGAGGCGGCCAACAGGCTCATCCGCAGCGGCGCGCTGGCCGCCGTGGCGGGCGACCTCTTGCCGGACGTGTCATGACCGACTGGCTCGACATCCATCGCGGCGATGCGCCGCTGGTCCTTGCCTTTCCGCATACCGGCACCTTGCTGGCCGATGTCGAAGGCGCTTTCGTCTCGCCCTGGCTGGCCCGGCGCGATGCCGACTGGTGGGTCGATACGCTCTACGCCTTCGCGCAGGCGCTGGGCGCGACGACGGTGCGGACCCGCATCTCGCGCAGCGTGATCGACGTCAACCGCGATCCCTCCGGTGCCTCGCTCTACCCCGGCCAGGCGACCACCGACCTGTGCCCGACGACGACCTTCGACGGCGAGCCGTTCTATGCCGGGGCCACGCCTGATGCAGCAGAAATCGCCCGGCGCCGCGCGCTCTGGTTCACGCCTTACCATGCCGCGCTCGAGGGCGAACTTACTCGCCTGCGTGATGCCCACGGCAAGGTCGTGCTTTACGATGCGCATTCGATCCGCAGCCATGTGCCGCGCTTGTTCGATGGCGAGCTGCCCGTCTTCAACCTGGGCACCAATGGCGGTGTGACCTGCGACCCGGCGTTGGAGGCCGGGATTGCCGCGATCTGCGCGCAATCGGGCCTGCCTCACGTCGTCAATGGCCGTTTTCGCGGGGGCTGGACCACGCGCCACTATGGCCGCCCGGCTGAAGGCCTCCACGCGGTGCAGATGGAACTGGCGATGCGTGCCTATCTTGACGAGCCTGCCATGCCCGATGCCAACAACTGGCCGCCGCCTTTTGCCGAGGGATGCGCCGCTGACGTCACCCAACATCTCAGCCGCATTGTGCAAGCCTGCCTTGCCTTTGCCCGCTCCTGACTGCCCTTTCAGATCCCAGCCCAAGGAACGCCTCCATGACCCGTTTCGACAACAGCCGCGTGATCAAGCCCGCCACCGGAAGCGAGATCACCGCCCGGTCCTGGCTCACCGAAGCGCCGATGCGCATGCTCATGAACAATCTCCACCCCGATGTTGCCGAGCGCCCGGAGGATCTTGTCGTCTATGGCGGCATCGGGCGCGCGGCGCGGGACTGGGAGAGCTTCGACAGGATCGTCGAGACATTGAAACGCCTTGGCGAGGATGAAACCCTGCTGGTCCAGTCGGGCAAGCCGGTGGGCGTTTTTCGCACCCATGCCGACGCGCCGCGCGTGCTCATCGCCAATTCCAACCTGGTTCCCCATTGGGCCAACTGGGAGCATTTCAACGAGCTCGATCGCAAGGGGCTGGCGATGTATGGCCAGATGACCGCCGGCTCGTGGATCTACATCGGCGCGCAGGGCATCGTTCAGGGCACCTATGAAACCTTTGTCGAGATGGGACGCCAGCATCATGGCGGCGATCTTGCCGGCAAATGGCTGCTGACCGCCGGGCTTGGCGGCATGGGCGGCGCGCAGCCGCTGGCCGCTGTCATGGCGGGCGCGTCATGCCTTGCCATCGAATGCCAGCCCAGCCGTATCGAGTTCCGCCTGCGCACCGGCTATCTCGACAAGGCCGCGACCACGATCGAGGAGGCCATGGCCATGATCGAGGAGAGCTGCGCTGCGAAAACGCCGATCTCGGTCGGCCTGCTGGGCAATGCGGCTGAAATCCTGCCCGAGCTTTACCGGCGCGGCATCCGCCCCGATCTGCTGACCGACCAGACCTCGGCCCATGACCCTTTCAACGGCTATCTGCCCGCCGGTTGGACGATCGCTGAGTGGATGGACAAGCGTGAGAGCGATCCGGCATCGGTCGCCAAGGCTGCGCGTGCTTCGATGGCACAGCATGTCCGCGCCATGCTTGCCTTTCAGGCCGATGGCGTGCCCACCACCGATTATGGCAACAACATCCGCCAGATGGCGCTGGAGGAGGGGGTGGCCAATGCCTTCGACTTCCCCGGCTTTGTTCCAGCCTACATCCGCCCGTTGTTCTGCCGGGGCATCGGCCCGTTCCGCTGGGCGGCGCTCTCGGGCGATCCTGAGGACATCTACAAGACCGATGCCAAGGTGAAGGAACTGCTGCCCCACGACAAACATCTGCATCACTGGCTCGATATGGCGCGCGAGAAGATCCAGTTTCAGGGCCTGCCGGCGCGCATCTGCTGGGTGGGGCTGGGGGATCGCCATCGCCTCGGCATGGCGTTCAACGAGATGGTGGCGAGCGGCGAACTCAAGGCGCCAGTGGTCATCGGGCGCGACCATCTCGATTCCGGCTCGGTCGCTTCGCCCAACCGCGAGACCGAAGCGATGAAGGATGGATCGGACGCAGTTTCCGACTGGCCGCTGCTCAATGCGCTGCTCAACACCGCGAGCGGCGCGACCTGGGTCTCGCTGCATCATGGCGGCGGGGTTGGTATGGGCTTTTCACAGCATGCCGGCATGGTCATCGTCGCCGATGGCAGCGAGGCGGCAGCCAAGCGCCTCGAACGCGTGCTGTGGAACGATCCGGCGACTGGTGTCATGCGCCATGCCGATGCGGGCTATGACATTGCGCTCGACTGTGCGCGCGAGAAAGGTCTCGACCTGCCCGGCATTCTTGGCTGAGGCGTCTTAACGCCGGGCCCGCCGCGCCCGGCGTTTTTTCGCCCAGAGCAGCACGCCGGTGATGCTGAGCATGGTGACGGCAAGGCCCATCGCGCTCACCGCCAATTGCCATGCCGGGCCGAAGACACGCGCCATATGCAGGGCCTCGATCCAGTCGGTGAAGCGGCTGGCGGGCGGGGCGGTGTCGGCCAGTTGGGTCCCGATCAGCTGGCCGGTGTCACTGTCAAAGGCGAGACGCGAGCTGCCACCTTCCTCGGCAATCGTCCCCCTTGTCGTGAACCCATAGACATAGGCCCTTGAACCCGGCACCGGCCAGAGCCAGCGCAAGCCGGGGGCCAGCGCCACATGGGCGCGCTGCGCTTCCTGTCGTGCCAGCTCTTGGCCTCGCCGTTCTGCCGCCTCCAGCCCCAGCTTCGGTGCCCCGCGCGGCGTTTCCGAGACGCGACCGGCCAAAAGTGCGGCATCGTCGCGCGCGCCAAGTGCCCTGGCCGCCGGGCCATAGACCGTCGGCAGGTTGAACGCGACGCTGGAGAGGGCGAACACCAGCAGGATCGGCCACACCCACAAGCCGCCCGCACGATGCAGATCGAAGGTCAGCTTGTGGGACGATGCGCCCCATCGGATTGTCCATGCCGGTTTCCAGCGTGACAGCCACCCTGATGGCTGCGGCGCGGGGCGCACCGCGCGAAGCGGGAAGGTGAGGTAGAAGCCCACGAAACAGTCAAAGGTCCATACCAAGGCCGCCAGCCCCATCAGCAGCGTGCCGTAGCTGCCCAATGCCAGCGAATAATGCAGCCGATAGACAAAGGGCATGAGATTGCTGACACCCTGCGTGATGTCGCCCCAGCGGCGATGGCCCAGCTCGCGACCGGTGCAGGGGTCGATGAACAGCTCGTCCCAATCGGGCGCCTGTCCCGCATCGCTCCAGCCGACCCTGACGCGCAGCGAGCGGCCCGGCGTGAGGGTCAGCGGCAGATAGGTGATACGCATTCCCGGATGGTGCCCCAGCACCACCTGGGCAAGGCTTGCGGCATCACGCGGCGCATCGCATGGCGGGGCGCGCAGCAGTTGCGGCGCGATCGCGGCCTCGATGGAGTCCTCCCACGCCAGAGCCGTGCCCGTAAGCCCGGCGATCGCCACGAACAGGGCGATGCTCAACCCCGCCCAGCGGTGAACCACCACCCAGACTTTGCGCGCCATCACCGGCATCGTGGCCGTGTCCCGCCGCTTACCAGTGCCAGCTCAGCGTGCCCTGCACGGTGCGGCGCTGGCCGTACCAGCACCAGGCGTCATAGGCGGGATAAAGGTAGCAGCTCGTCAGATAGGCCTTGTCGAACAGGTTGGTGACATTGACCACCAGCGCCATGCCCCGCATCCGCGTGTCGAGATGCGCCAGATCGTAATGCAGCGCGGCATCGACCAGCGTGTAGGAGGGCGTGTAGTACTGGCGATAGTCATTGCCGGTCAGCGTCTCGTCGAACACCCCGCCATAGACCCGGCTGACATGGCGCAGCCCCGCGCCCAGATTGAGCCCGGTGAGGGGGCCTGCCTTGGCCGTCCAGTCGAGGTTGATCGCCAGATTGCCGTCGCCCGCGCCGATCAGCCCGCCCCCGACATAGCGCGCATCGGCATCGGCCACATCGCGCACACGTTGATGGCTATAGGCTGCGCGCAGGTTGAAACCGTGGGGCAGCGGCGCCTTGGCCTCGACCTCGAAGCCTGCCGAACGATAGGTGCCGTTCTGCGTTGCCAGAAAGGTGACCGGATCGGTGCTGACCACGTTGGATTGCTCGATGTGGAACCACGCCGCGCTGACCAGGATCGGACTGCCCTCTGGCTGGAACTTCACGCCCAATTCGACCTGCTTGCCGGTCGAGGGCTTGGCAAGACCGCCGGTGGCCAGTGTGGCGCTCTGCGGCTCAAAGGAGGTGGCATAGCTGGCATAGGGCGCCAGGCCGATGCCGGTCTTGTAAAGCAAGCCGGCGCGCCCCGTAAACCGGCGGTCGTTCTGGATGTTGGTGCCGTCCTCGGTGCGGGCCCAGTCATGCCGGCCCGACAGCAGCAGTCTCAGCCCGCCCCAGCTGATCGTATCCTGCGCATAAAGGCCGGTCTGGCGCTGATGGATGTTGTAGGTTGAGGGCGTGGCATAGCCGGTGCCATAGCCCGGCACGGTATAGGGCGTCTGCGGGACAGGCTGCGTGCCATAGACGGGCGTGAAAGCGTTGATGTCATTGGCCGCGCCGAATGCGGCGACCTCATAGGAATGGGCCGTCTGATAATCCACGCCGACGAGCAGCGCATGGGTGAGCGCCCCGGTGGTGAAGCGGCCGGAGAGTTGGTTGTCGAAGGTCCAGTTGTCGAGGGTTTCGTGGGTGGCATAGCTGCCGCGGCTGAAGGTCGTCATCGCCGTATTGGTGGGCACGCCGGTTTCATAGACCGCGCCAAGGTCGCTGCCGACATGCTGGTAGCGACCGCTGGCCCGCAGCGCCCATCCCCCGCCCAGATCGCGGTTGAGGATATAGGTGCCCGCCACCTGGTCGCGCCGAAAGAAATTGTCGGGCTCGCCATCGGCATAGGTGGTGGCGATCGTGCCGCTGGGGTTGTGAAACAGCGTGCCATAACCGGGCGCGCCGCTGTAATTGCCGTTCTTGGGGTCGTGGGAATAGGCGCCCAGCACGGTCAGCGAGGTGGCGCTGTCGAGTTTGAAGGTGGCAGCGCCGCTCAGCGTCTGGCGCGCGCGGCTGCCATAGGTCTGCTGGGTGTCGGCGCCGTTGATGCTGCCATAGAGGCGCAGGCCCACCGCATCCGACAGCTTGCCGCCGACATCGGCATCGACCCGGTAAAGATCATAGGTGCCATAGGTCCCCGCGACCGAGCCGTAGAAGGCCTTGTCGAGCGGCAGCTTGCTGGTCATGGCGACGAGGCCGCCGGGACTGGACTGACCATAGAGCGCCGAGGCCGGGCCTTTGATCACCTCGATGCTGTCGAGCCGCGACAGATCGATCTGCGGCGCGGCATAGCCCGAGGAACTGGCAAACTGCTTGAGCCCGTCGAGATAGACGGGGGCGTCAAAGCCGCGCAGCTTGAACTGATCGTAGATTTCCGCGCTGGCGCCGCGTGTTTCGGGGGTGACGCCTGCCACATAGCGCAGCGACTGGTTGAGATTGGCCAGCCCCAGCGCGCTGATGTCGCTGGCGGAGATGACACTGATTGACTGCGGCGTTTCGGCCAGGGGTAGCGCGGTTTTGGTGGCCGCGCTTTGCGCGATCTCCTTGTGGCCCATCACCAGAATGTCATCGGGGGCGGTTTCCTCCTTCGCGTCATCGGATGGTGCGGTGGCCGGGGCGGCCATGGCATGGGACGACAGGGCAGCCAGTGACAGGCCGGCCAGAGCGAAGTGGATGAAGCGCATGAGCAGTTCCCTGAACGGCGCCCGGGCGAGGGCGCACAGCCTTGTCCGCCGGTATGAGGCCGACGGGGTGGTGGATGATGGGCGAGTGAAAGCCGTGTGGTGGCGTTGCATCGGCGCTAATGCTATTAATTCGCAAATGCAAGTTTAAAAATAGACGGTGGCACCCGCCGGGATGACCGCCACCACCGGCATCCGATCAGGCGGATGGAGCCAGCGGATGGCCGCTGATGAAATCCCGGATCAGATCGGCCAGTTCGCCCGGCGCCTCCAGAGGCGAGAGATGGCCGATGCCGGGCAGGATCTGCAGTCTGGCATGGGGCAGGCGCGTCATCAGCTCTTGCCGAAGAACCGCGGGCGGATCGACCCGGTCTTCCTCACCCGAGATGACAAGGGTGGGGACCGCGATCCGGGCGACCGCTTCGCTGATGTCCTCCTGGCTGGCGACAAGCGGCCAGGCGGCCTTGGCGGCGGGCGATCCCTGCAGGCTGTCGCCAATGACGGTTTCCAGATCTTCAGGCAGCAGCGGGGCAGACGTCAGCACCTGCTCGACGGTGGCGATGATGCTTTCGCGGCTGTCATAGGCGCTGACCATGCCCTGTCTGACGGCAAGCGGCATGCCCATGGGCGACGGCGGCGAAGGCGCGACCAGCACCAGCCCCGCCAGCCCGACCGGACGGCGCGAGGCCAGCAGTTGCGCGACCTTGCCCCCCATCGAATGGCCGACCAGGACATAGTGGTCGAGGGCAAGGCTTTCGATCACCCTTTGGGCATCATCGACCAGATCGGCCAGCGCATAGCCATCAGCGGGTTTGTCCGACTGCCCCCAGCCACGCTGGTCGATCGCGATGGTGCGAAAGTCGGGGGTCAGGGCCTGTGTGACATGACGCCATGTGCGCGACGAGCCGCCCCAATAGTGAAGGAAGACCAGCGCTGGAATGCCCGTTTGCGAGCCCGCCCCGAGATCCTCGACATGAAGTTTGATGCTGTTTGAGACGGTGGTCATGAGAAGTCTCCCGGAACAGATGAACATGCGCGCTGGTCAGCCGTGCCATTGCGAGCAGCGGATGACGGAGCAGAAGTTGCCGCGATGAAACTGCGGTTCTTTGTCGGCGATGACATCTGCCTTGACGTTGCCGAAGGTCGTGTCGGGCTTGTGTTTGATGCCGTCATAGAAGGCCTGGATGATGTCCTCCTTGAAGGCCGGGCTGCGTGGGAAGGCAGCCACCACCGCCTCGCGCACCGCATCGGGATAGCGGTCATAGCTCAGGCCCAGCACATCCATCTCGACGCCGGCCGTGGTCAGCGCGATCACCGGATGCATGAATTCGGGCACGCCGGGCGTGGTGTGCAGGGCGATCCCGGTCCAGACCTTCTCGATGTCGGAAGGGTCAATGTTGTAGCTTTGCAGAAAAGCGCGGGCGGCATTGGCGCCATCGACTTCAAAACGCAGGTCCGCGCTGCTGTGCGAGGGCATCAGGCCCACATCATGGAACATCGTTGCCGCATAGAGCAGTTCGGGGTTGAAGGAGAGGCCGCGCTGCTGTCCGGCAAGGGCGCCGAAGAAATAGACCCGGCTCGAATGGTTGAAGAGCAGTTCGGTTTCCGTGTCGCGGATGAACTGGGTGATGGCGCGTGCCAGCGCGCTGTCGGGGATGGCGATGCCGTTGATGGGGGCGGTCATGGGGTCGTCTCTGTCTATGCGGACGCATCCCGGCCTTCTGCGCAAGCAGGCATGGGGGATGGAGGGTGCCGCTGTTGAAAAGATGGGGCCTTTTGGGCTTCGGAAGGGCTGCGCGCCCTGCACGATCTCCATCGCAGGATTGTGGTTTGGCAGCAATTGCCGTAAACCTGTAGAAACTGCCAAGCGTGTGTGATAAGCTGCCCGCACCACCTTTCAGACCGCCAACAGCGGCGAACCAGCTTACAAGGACCAAGGCACCGATGGCGCAAAGGAAGGTTGCCCTCGTCATGTTCGAGGGCGTTCAGGCGCTGGACGTGGCTGGCCCGCTCGATGTTTTTGCGGTGGCCAATGATTTCCTGCCGCAAAAGGACCGCTATCGATGCCTGCTGGTTTCAGGCCATACGCAGCCGGTGCGAAGCTCGAACGGTATGCAGATGACCGCCGACCTCAGCTTTGAGGAGGCGGACCGCGTCTTCGATACGGTCCTCGTCGCCGGAGGGCCGAACCTGCCGAACAGTCTTGCCGATGATGCCATGTCTGCCTGGTTGCAGACATGGGGCGTGCGGGCCCGGCGCTATGGGTCGATCTGCACCGGGGCCTTCGTGCTTGGCCGGGCCGGGCTGCTCGACGGGCGGACCGTGACCACGCACTGGCTCTGCTCCGCGCAGCTTGCCGCCCAATTCCCCGCAGCGCGCGTCGAACACAACCGCATCCACGCCCGTGATGATCGCCTTGTCACTTCAGCCGGCATCACCGCCGGGATCGATCTCAGCCTGGCGCTGGTCGGCGAGGATCATGGCCCGGACATATCGCTTTCCTGTGCCAAGGCTCTGGTTGTGGTCGCCCAGCGGCAAGGTGGGCAATCCCAGTTCAGCCCGCTGCTGCTGCCCGTCAAGGCCCCCGACACGCCGTTGGGCAAGGTCCAGGCCTATGTCATGGAGCATTTGCGCGAGGCGTTTCCTGTCGAGCGTCTGGCCCAGATCGCCGGGATCAGTCCGCGCAGCATCGCCCGGCTGTTCGTGCGCGATCTGGGGGTGACCCCCCATGAGTATGTCGAGGGCGTTCGCCTCGATCAGGCCCGCAATCTGCTCGAATCCTCGGACGCAGCGCTCAAGGCGGTTGCTTTCGACTGCGGCTTTGCGAGCCCCGATCAAATGCGCAGCGCTTTTCAGCGGCGGCTGGATGTCACGCCGCAGCAGTATCGCGCCAGTTTCAGGACGATGTGAAACCGGGGAGCAACATCGCGGCGCAAGGGCCTGACTGTGCAGGCCTTGTCACGCCTCGCCATCACCGCCGGCCAGCGTGGTCGAAATCTGTTCCACTGCCTCGTTGGCCTGGGTGATGAGCTTTTGCAACTCCTTGGCCGTGTCGGCGAGCAGCCCGTCGCTGATGGGCCGCTCACCATTGATGAAGCGGCGCAGCGCACGCTCATCGATCCCGAGGCGCCGGGAAAAGGCGGTCACCCCGCCGAAAAGCTGGACGTAATAAGCGAAGCGGTCCTGACGATGTTCCATGGGCGCCTCTCATAGATCATCCTGCCACAGGGGCAATATGGGTCTCCGGGGGCCGCCGCCTCACGCCCTCCAGTTGTCGGGAAACATGCGCTTGAGAGCCTCGACCTTAGGGCGATCATTGTACAGGATATAGGGGTCATTGGGGTTCCGCGCCATGTAGTTCTGATGATAGGCCTCGGCGGCAAAGAAGCCCTTTTGCTGCTCGAGCCGGGTGGCGATCGGCGCGGCATAGACATGGGCCGCGCTCAGCTGCGCGATATAGGCGCGTGCCACCTGAGCCTGGGCCGGTGACATCGGAAACAAGGCGGTGCGGTATTGCGTGCCTTGGTCGGGGCCCTGCCGGTTGACCTGTGTCGGATCGGCCACGACCGAAAAATAGACGCGCAGCAGGTCGGCGTAATTGACCTTTTGAGGGTCGAAGACGACCTTCACGGACTCGGCGTGACCAGTGGTGCCGGTCGAGACCGTTTCATATTGCGCCGTTGACGCACTGCCGCCCGTATAGCCCGAGATGGCGCTGACCACGCCCTTGACGTGGCTGAAGACCCCCTGCACGCCCCAGAAGCATCCGCCCGCGAAGATCGCCGTCTCGCGATTGCCGCTCGACGCTTCCTTCACGGTTGGTGCGGGCACCTTGATTGCGCTGTCGCGCGCCAGGCTGGGGGTGACAATGACTGTCGCGCCGAGGCCAAGGGCCAGCGCGGCTGCAAGAGTGATAGAACGAACCATGGGCAAGACCTCCGGCAATAGCTCCATTCTTCTTACGCTCGATCGGCCTTGGCGGTTACACCCGCGTCAGACTGATGCGAGGCCGCCGCCACCTGCATCCGGGGGCTTGTCTCAGTCGTCATCCTCGATGGCATGCATTTCGGCGTCAGACAGGCCAAAATGGTGCCCGACCTCATGCACGATGACATGCGTTACCATCTCCTCGACCGAGACGCCGCGCCGTTGCTGTTCGTGGAGCAATGGGCAGCGGAACAGGGCGATGACGCTGGGCAGATCGCCCGTCTCCCAGATCGAATGCTCGCCGATGGGGCGACCATGATAGAGGCCGAGCAGTTCCCAGGGATTGGACAGGCCGACCGACCGCAGCATGTCACTGTCGGCGAAATCCTGCACGCGAAACACCACATCGCCCAGACGGTCCCGAAACACCGCCGGAAGCGCCTGCACGGCTTTGTGGACCAGACGCTCCAGCGCGGGGATGTCGGGCAGGGTGTGGCTGTCTTTCGTCATTCGCCACCATATGGGGAGGAATATCGCAAAGAAAATGGCCAGGTTGGCCGGGCGGGCATCACGCCCGACGCTTTTGAGGGGCCCCCCACCATCCACCGCACATGGCATGTCCGCCATCAGCGCGGGCGCCTCTGGGTGCTGGGCGCTTTCCCGTCCGAGGAACGGCATGACGTCTCAACCGCGCAGTTCGGGTTATAAGCGCCGGATCGCCCGCCCTCGCGCCATGAGCGCTCTCAGATCAGCAGCGCGACCGCCCAGGCTGCGCCAATCATCATCATCTGGGCCGGCATGACCCGAAGCGCAAAGGGACGCGTTCCCGCCGCCGCCGAGAACAGCATTTTGGCAAGCGTGCTGGTCGAGCATGCCGTCAGGATGGGGATGACCGACTGGTGCGGGGTGATGGTGCCGTCGGCCACTTGCGCCGCGACCGAAATCACCGCGGCATGCACGTCGAGCACGCCCGAGATGGCCGCTGCCGTGACAAGGCCGGTTTCGCCGAACCATAATCGCAAGGCGGAGGATGCCACCAGCATCACCGCCAGCATGGCGGCAAAGACCAGCGCCATGACCAGATTGAACGAGCGACTGAATTTTGGCGGTTCGGCTGGCGTGTCGCGCCAGGCCTGCGCGGTGAACCATGCCCCCACCGCCAGCGCCGTCAGCGCCGCCGCCAACACCGGAGCGATGGTGGCGGCAAAGGCCCGCTGATCCGTGACGCCGATCACCACCGCCATTTGCACATAGTTGGCCACCGTTGACAGGACGGCAGCAGCCGTACCCGCCGCCAGCGAGCCGGGATTGGCGCGCACCCATGTCCCCATGGCCCCGATGGTGGCGGAACTGGAGACAAAGCCCGAGGCCATACCCAGCAAGGGCACCCCGAGCCGCGCGCCCAGCATGCGCGTGGCAAGCTGCCCGGCGGTGTTGATGGCCAGGATCATCACCACCACCAGCCAGATGGCATGGGGATTGAGCGCGCCAAATGGGCCCATCGGGCGATCGGGCAGCAGCGGCAGCACGACCAGCGTGGCCCCGGCAAGGAGCAGCACATCGGCCACTTCACCGGCCGAGACGGTTTCATCGACAAAGCGGTGCAGCGGCCCGCGTGCGGCCAGCACGATGGTGATGAGCACGGCAAGAGCCCCGGCAAGCTGCGGCGCGGTGACCGACATCGCACCCAGAAATCCCGTGGCCACCAGCGCAATCTCGGTGGTGATGCCCGGGTCGGGCGAGCCGTTGCGTCGCCAGCTGCTGATCAGTGCCAGGGCGGTGATGCTGGCCATCGCCAGGCCCGTCATCCAGGGCTGCGGCATCATGGCCGCACCGGCGCCCAGCAAGGCGGCAATGGTGAAACTGCGCAGACCTGCGGCGGCAGGGCGCTCGGCCTTGCGCCGCTCCCGCTCCGCGCCGATCAGCAGGCCGATGCCGAGCGCGATCAGGATGCGCTGGATAAGGTCATCCATGAAACCGGCCGTCCCCCCTCTTGAAATTCTGCCTCAGTCGCTGGCGATCTGCTGCCTCCCTGCGATACGCTGTTTTCATCCCTACGGCAGCATCAATTCAAGCTGGATCGCCTGCCATGATAGACCAAGGCCCGCATCGACATTCCCGTCAGGATGAGGGATGCTCCGCGTCATCGTCAAACCGATGCGTGACCATGGGCAACGTGATGCGGCAAAAGGCAGAGGCATGATGGTCGAGGGACAAGGGCATGGCCATGATGCGGTCGATGTCGCCGGGTGGCTGGCATCGGGCCGGGCCTTTGCCTCTGGTGGGCCGGTCGAGGTCATCGGCACCCATGCCGCGCTCATCGTCCTGCACGGTGATCGGGCGTGGAAAATCAAGCGGCCGGTGTCGCTGGGCTACCTTGACTTCTCGACGGCGGAAAAGCGCAAACTCGCGCTCGATGCCGAACTGACGCTCAATCGCCGCGCGGCGCCCGATGTCTATATCGCGGTGCATGCCATCACCCTGTCGAAGGCGGGGACCCTTGCGCTTGAGGGGGAGGGCGAGATTGTCGACTGGGTTCTGGAAATGCGCCGCTTTCCCGCCGGGGCACTGCTGGGCGAGATGATCGCGGCCGGCGCCGTTACTGATGATACAATGCGCGCATTGGCGGATGCGATCCTCGCGCTCCATGCCGGGGCCGCTGTTGCCACCGGGCAGGGTGCGGCGCGGCTGCGCCGGGTGATCGACGGCAATGCCGCGGCCATGGCGCGCTATCCCGACATTCTGCCACCCGACAGGGCCACGGCGCTGACAGTGCAGCTGATCGCGCAAACGACGCACCACTCGGGCCTGCTCGACATGCGCTGTCTGGCGGGGCGGGTGCGCCAGGGCCATGGCGACCTGCATCTGGCCAACATCGTCCTGCTGGAGGGACGCCCCGTCCTCTTTGACTGCCTCGAGTTCGATCCCGAACTGGCCACGAGTGATGTGCTCTACGATCTGGGCTTCCTGCTGATGGATCTGTGCGCAAAAGGGCGCCACCACGAGGCGAACCTCGTGTTCAACCGCTATCTCGACTGCAGCGCGCAGGATGAGGCCGGTGTCGCCCTGATCGGGCTGTTCATGGCGGTTCGCGCCTCGATCCGGGCCCATGTGCTGGCGGCGCAAAGCTCGCTTGATCCATCCTCCCCAACGGCCCGGATGCGGGCGCTGCGCTATCTGGAACTGGCCGAAACCCTGTCGCGCGGGCAGGCTGCGCGCCTTGTCGCCGTCGGCGGTCTGTCGGGCAGCGGCAAGTCCACGCTGGCGCGGTCACTGGGCGGCGCGATTGGCGCTGCGCCGGGCGCGCGTATCCTGCGCAGCGATGTTTTGCGCAAGCGGCTGGCCGGTGTCGCGCCCGAAGTGCATTTGTCCCCTGCGCATTACACGCCCGAGGAAAGCGCGCGCGTCTATGCCGAGATGGCGCGGCTGGCGGCACAGGCGCTTGGCATCGGCCAGAGCGTTCTGGCCGATGCGGTCTTTTCCCGCGCGCAGGAGCGGCGCGACATCGCGGCGGTGGCCCGCGATGCCGGCGTGCCTTTTGACGGCCTTTGGCTGGAGGTTGGCACGCAGGAACGTCTGGAGCGGGTGGCGGCACGGCCGCCCGATGCCTCGGATGCTGATCCGGCTGTCGTGCGGGCGCAGGCGGCAACCGGGCAGGCGCCGCCGCTGGACTGGGTCACGCTGAACGCCAGCGGAGCATTTGATGAATTGCGAGCAGCAGCGCGGCGCTCGCTCGATCTCTCGCCCGCCGTGCCTCGGGACGATGCCATGCCGGGTTGAGCGACAGCCAAGGTCAGCGGCAGGCCCCATTGCCCGTCTGCGGCGAGGCGCCGCTGTCGCGATGGTAGATGTCGGGGAAATAGCGCGCGCCGCCGTCACCATCGGGTTCCGCGGTGAAATAGGCAATATAGACCGGGATGGGCGCGGCCAGAGCGACCGTCTGCGTGCGGCCCGTGGCCACCAGGGCATCGATCCTGTCATGATCCCACTCGCGCTGGAAGGAGAGCAGCGTGGTGGCCAAGCCAAGCGCATCGCCGACCCGAATGCAGCCATGGCTGTAGGCTCTTGCATTCTGCTGGAACAGTGCCTGCGCCGGCGTGTCATGCAGATAGACCGAAAAAGCATTGGGCATCACCAGCTTCATCCGGCCCAGCGCATTGTCTGGCCCCGGTTTCTGACGGTAGCGCCCATGGACCAGAACATAGCCCTTGGCGGCGGCCTGTCGCGGATGGTGGGCGATCATGCCAGCCACGCTTTCCCGCGCAATGGTGGCGGGAATGTCCCACCAGGGATTGAAGGTCACGCCGGTCACCATTGCGCGGAACACGGGGGTGGGGGATTTCGCTTTGCCCACCACGACCGCCCAGCGACCGATCAGCTTGTTGTCCTGCCACAGGGTTGCTTCAAAACCGGCCGCATTGACCAGCAGATAGCGGTGACCCATATCGCGTGGCATCCAGCGCCAGCGGTCAAGATTGGCCGCCAGCGTGGCGCGCCGATCGGGGTCCTGCTCCCTGGCGTAGGCCTGCCTTAACCCCTGATAAAAGGGGTGGGCGGGGCGCGCGGCGCTGAACAGCGCGTCGATCTGGCCGGTGCTGACGGCCAGGGCAACGGCGGCATGGGCATCGCTCCAGGCCGGGTCGGGCGCGATATGCCAGCCTTCCCGTAGGGCCGCATTGCAGCACCCATCGCGGTGAGCAAGGAGCAGCTGGGTCGCCGCCTGCGTTGCCGCTGCATCGACCACCTCCGCCTTGCCCGTGGCCAGAGCGGCGCGCAGGGGGGGAAGATCCAAGGCAATGGCGCTCAGCCCCTCGCCATCGGCCGCGCTCATCCATGTCAGCAACTGGCTGATCTGTTGCTGACTCCAATGGGGCGGCGGGGTCACGGGCGATGCACCGGCCAGCGTGGCAAGGACGAGCAGGGCAAAAGGCCTTCGCAGGCGTCTGCCACGGGGCAGGGCGGCCCATCGGCGGGCATCTCTCCACCATCGTGCCGGTCGGATGGTGGCGGCGGGTTTTGCCCCATGGGCGCGATCCGATCCGCGCTCGGTTTGTAACATGCTGTCACGCTCCATGGTCGTGTCGGCGTCCCTCACCAGAAGGGTTTGGCGCGCCGCAGCGCCCTGTTGCTCTCTTTTGCCTGGGCAAGGAGGCGGTGTTTCCGATCATCCGCCGTCGGCTCATCGGGAATGATGATGCCCAGTTCCGCCAGAGTCTCTTGCGCGACATGCAGGTCATTGAGGTCGCCCAGTGCGGCCTGCAGCTTGCCCAGCGCCTTTTCCATGCGCCGAAGCCGCTTTTCCGCCTTGGCGCCGGCAAAGAGGGAGGAGAAAAAGGCGATGGCATAGCGCAACTTCTTGGCCGCGATGCGCACATCGTGACGCTCCTCGTGGCTCAACCGACCCAGTCGACGGCCTCGCTTGCGCAGGCGTTTGCGGCAGGTTTTCAGCACATGGGTGGCAAAGGGGGTGACGCCGGGCGAGGTGGCGGCAGAGTGGGTCCACGCCCCGATGGCGAGCCACCGGGCGAGATCGATCATCAGCAGGCGCGTTTGTGACTGGCCAAGTTCTGCAAGCACTTGCGCCATGGCCTTGGCGCGCGCCGAGGCCAGCTGGTCTTGCGGCAGCTCCGGCTGTGTCATCAGCACGTCGATGTTGCGAACCTCGCCCAGATCCGCCGCGAGCCGGCGCAGTCGGGCAGACAGGGCCGCGCGCTCGGGGTCGCCGACGAAAAGGGAGCGAAACAGGGTGATCGCGGTTCGGAGCCGGCGCAGCCCGACCCGTGCCTGATGCAGCGCCTCGACGCTGTCGGCACCCGCCAGCAGGCTTTCATTGGCCCTGAACTGTTTCAGGCAGGCACTTGCGATGATCGGAAAGGCAGCAGCGGCGGTGATGGCGGGATCGAGCACGACAGGTTCGGCATGCGCGGCGGCCTTCATCGCACCATCGGCCAGAGCGTAGCCGCGCTCGGCCTTTGAGCGCACCGACAAGTGCAGAGGGGTTTGCGCATGGAGCGTGCGGGCAAGGTCGAACATGGCTTGCGTGGAACCGCGTTCAAACTCCAGTTCGAGTTCGCACAGTGCCTCGCTGCGCCGGTTCGCGCGGATCCTGCCTTCATCGACCGCGACGGCGATGAGCGTCTCGCCCTCCTCGAAACGGAACAGATGCCGCTTCACCTGCAGCTTGAAGAGCGGGCGAAGGCGCTCAACCGTCAAATCGGGGATCGCATCGCGCAAGGGTCCGCAGCGCAGATCGATCTTTGCGCGCGGGCCAGGCAGCTCGGTTTCCCATTCCCTCCGCGTGAACAGGCCGGCCGAGCCGGTGGCGAGCGGTTTGATCGTCTGCACCACGCGCTCACCCTCGCGGCGAACACGCAGGCAATAGCCGGCGCGGGCAAGGTCACGCTCGGGCGTGTCGAAATAGGCCGTCTCGAGCGAAAGGCATGCCCCCGCCTGTGCCAGCCTGCCCAGCTGAGCCAGAAGCCCTGCGAGATCGGCGTGCTGGTATTCGAGCTTGAGCTCGGTTTCCACCGGCGCCGTCACCATGATCGCCCCCTTCCTGCCAAGCGCATCTGCCCAGGCCGCGTTATGCCCCGCCGGTCAGACAGCCGGCTGCAGCATGGCACGAACCGGAATGGCGTTCCATAGGCCAATCGTCGGGGAGCGGCGGTCAACAGGGCATGGCGCGGATCACGCCGCTGGCGCGCGCGCCAGCACGACATGCGTGGCCAGCTCCGTCGCATGTGTCTCGATGACGCGATAGCCCAGTGCCGGCAGGTCCAGCCCGGCGAACAGCGCCTCACCCCGGCCCAGCAGCACCGGCGACACCGCGAGATGCAATTCATCGATCAGCCGGGCCTGCAGATATTGGCGCAGGGTTGAAACGCCGCCGCCGATCTTGACGTCCTTCTCTCCGGCAGCATCGCATGCGCGTTCAAGCGCCGCCTGGATGCCGT
Organism: Sphingomonadales bacterium; assembly: GCA_028871475.1. GTDB lineage: Bacteria > Pseudomonadota > Alphaproteobacteria > Sphingomonadales > Sphingomonadaceae > Novosphingobium. The sequence continues at coordinate 28,856 of JAGWMZ010000023.1, forward strand.
CCGTGACGAAATGGAAGGTGGTGCCCCCCTCCATCACGATCGGATCGCGGGGGTGGTGCGTCAGGATGAAGGTCGGCGCGTGATAGGGCGGATTGTCACCCCACCATCCTTTCCAATCGTCCTGCGGCCATGGGCCACGCCCGGGTCCGAACATGTTGCGCCCAAGGATGAAAGCGCCAAAGCCGTCCATCGAGCGATGGGCAAAATGCTCGTCAGGCCCGTCCGACCCGCCCTCCTGCCCGATCATCGCCCGGAAGGTTCTGGTGCCGACGAACCAGCGGTGAAGATCCCTGCCACCCTTGCCCAGAGGGTCCTGCAGGCTTTGCTCTGGCCCCGCGCCGAAACCATCGAGTGACAGGGAAAATCCGGCGGCTCTGACACGTCCCATCATGGCACCTCGCTGTTCTTTGCAGCATGGTACGACGCTGGCCCATGGTCTGCAATCGGCAAGCGCGTTTTCCGTCACGGCGGGTCGCGGAGAACTGGCATGTTGCAGCGAGGATGATATTTCTATAAATGAACGCATCATCACAATATAAACAATTCTGACCATCCGGGCAAGGAGAGGCCAGCTTTATGCTCACCATGGACAAGCGAGGGCTGCTGCTGGGCGCCATGGCCGGTGGTGCGTCCCTGCGCCTGCCTGGTCAGCCATCGGTAGCACTGGGGACGGCCCAACCTGCGCTTCCCGTTGAAAGGGGCGCTGCACGTCCGGACGCCTCCTTGCTCGATCTGCTCACGCCGCCCTCGGCCCAGACCAGCGACAGCATTGCCATCCTCTGGAGCAAGCCGGGCGATGTCACATTCGATGGCTACGAGATCTATCTGGATGACCGGCTGACGGGCACCACCAGCCTGGCCCGGTGCAGCTATTGCGTTGCCAAGTGGGCGATCGCCGGTCCCCGGTTGATCTGAACCCGCACGCCCGGTCGGTCAATGTCGGCCAGCGAGTGATAGAGCCTCCTGTTGCGGCACAGCGCCAGCGGCCGTTTGCCATCGTCCGGCAGAGCAATGGAAAAAGTGCCCAGTGCGGCGCGTTCGGGCGTGACGGTCAGGCCGCCCAGGGCAATGTCAAAGCGTCCGGCGACGAAATCGGCCGACAAGGCGGTCCAGCTTGTGGAGACGAACTCGGCACGCCGTCCCATGGCGCGCGCGATCTGGCGCGCCATGTCGATGTCGGCACCCGTCAGGCTGCCATCGGCCTGCATTTCGGCAAAGGGCGGGTAATCGCCGGTCAGCCCGAAGCGGAGTGCCGGTTCTTGCGCGCCGGCGGGGGAGCCCATGCCAAGCGCTAACCAGGCGGCGAGTGACGCGATCAAGGATCTGAACAAAGCGGCCATCTGCGTTCCCTACCTCTTGCTCCTTGGACAGCTTGCCCGCCTTGCTCACGTCCATCGCGCCACTCTATCCGCAGCGCGGCCAGATATGGCGGCCCATTGGCGCTCGTGTCGCCCTACGACCACCTTTGTCCTCTCGACATGATGGGGAGTGACCATGCCGGACCTGCGCCTGACCGACCAGCAACCCGCTTGCGCGCGCCGGGGGGCGTTGAAACTGGGCCTTGCCGCAACGGCCAGCCTGGCCATGCCGACCCTTGGGCGCGCCACCACCCGCATGCTCGACCCCGACAAGCCGGACGACGCACGGCTGATCTATCGCAAATTGCGCTATCGCACCGACGACGGGCTGATCTTCTCCTGGCTCAAAGGGCCCTATATGGCCGTGATCGAGGGCGACCTCATCCCGATGTATGCGATCAACCTTGGATCACTCTCGCGGGTCACGCAGCGGGCAGACGGTGGTTTTGACCTGCGCGATCTGGAAATGAGCTTTCGCACCGATGTGGACACGGGGGAAAGGCTGACCCGGTTCCGCAATCCGGTGACGGGCGAAACATTGCCCGTTGTCGAGCGCGTGCAGGGCCCCAACCGGCTGACCATCTCGCGTGACAATCAGGCGCAGATCAGCGACCGCCCGGGCGGCCCGCATTTCGACCTCACCCATTATCCCGTGCGCCCTTTCACCATCGGGCATGACATCGCGATCCGCGACCGCACCCATGCGCGGGTCACCGGGCCTGATGGTGTGTCGCTGCTGAATGAGGTTAGCACCATTTCCGGCCCGCGCGCGCAGGTGCTCGATCCTTCGGTGACCTCGGTGGCGTCGCGGGCACAATCGAACGATGTGCGCAGCTATCCGGCCTGGCTCAGGATGGGCGAGCGGCCCGGCCATCTGGTCCTCTTTGGCAACGGCGGCAAGGTGCATCGCTTCACCGACCTGCCCGAGGATTGGCGCGCCATGCTGCACGAGGTGTTCCCCGCCATCGCCGCCGATCCGGTCGCGGCGCTGGACAAGGCCTGAGCGCTGTGCACTTGCGCTTGAGACTCGCCGCCGCTCTGCTGGCTTTGTTTCCGGACGTAGCGGCGGGCGCAGCAACAACCGATGACCTGACCGCCCTATCGCGCAGGATCTGGCGCCGCGCTGGATGCAACCGGAAGGGCCGATCCGTGTGCATGACGTAACCTGGCTGGTGGGTTTTACCCATATGAACGTCGTGTTGATTGCCAGTGATGCGGGGCTGATCCTGATCGACGCGGGTCTGCCACAGGCCGCGCCTCTGGTCGAACGCAGCCTGACAGCGGCGGGCTTTCGCATTCAGGACGTCAAATATATTCTCAGCAGCGAACCGCATTACGATCATGCCGGGGGCCTTGCCGCGCTGGCGCGCGACAGCGGCATAACGGTGCTGGCGAGCCGCGCAGGGGCCCGTGTGTTGCGCGCCGGGCACAGCGGGGCGGAGGACCCGCAGCGCGTCGAGCTGCTTGCCTATCTGGCGGTGCGCCGGGTCGGCATCGTCCGCGAGTGCCAGGTCATCCGGCTGGGCGACGTGGCGATCACCGCCCATGCCACACCGGGGCACACGCCGGGGCAGCATGAGCTGGACATGGGCTTCCTGCTCCCCCGGGCGATTTGGCTGCGCGAACATCGCCTTTGCCGCGACGGTAGAGGCGCGGCAACGGCCGGTTGAGCCAACCGGCCTTCACATAATTTCCCGCACACAAGTAGTTCCGATGTGCTGACGTCGCAACTGCATGGCCGCAATCCATTTCGGCAGTCATCGATGATGCCACGATCGCATCGTTACTCCTGCATGGCGGCTCGCGCTATAGCCTCGACGTGAATCAATGCGCTGTCGAGCACCGGAAAGGAGAGGTCAGCGTTGCTGAAGGCGATCGAGAGGTCGGTGCCGCCTAGCACCACCGCATCGGCATGTTGCTCCTCGTGCAGCTTTCTGGCAGCCTCATGGAAATAGGCACATTGCTCTGGAGTGGCATGCCCGGATGCTGCAAGCGTGACATAGGCCGAATGAACCGCATCAAAGTCATCCACCGTTGGAATAACGACCTCCACTGTGTCCACTCCATAAAGCTTTGACTGCATCACGGCGCGGGTTCCCAATACACCGACCCGGCGGACACCATAGTTGGCCAAATGCCTGTTCAGGGCAGGAACGGCGCTCAATAAAGGAAGGGATGATACTTTTTCGAGTTCGGCCATGCAGAAATGGCCGCCCATGGATGTCACGGCCGCCACGTCGCAGCCACCGGCCCGCAGTTGATCGACATAGCCCGCAAAAATGGCGGCCTGTTCCCCAGCCCGGCCGGCTTCGAGATTGGAGATCATCTCGCGGGCATCGGCATGGACAATGGTGAGCGCAAGCTTGCGATTGGCCGCAGCATAGGCGCGCACCAGCGCCCGATAATAGATCTCTGTAGCGGCAGGTCCAACGCCGCCAATCAAACCAATATGCATGTCGCCTCCAGATTATGCCTATCCGTATCGGATCCACCGAAAATCAGAGATCGAGCGACCAGATCTGGCCTACCAGATCACGGCCAAAAGACTGGTGGGGCTCTTCATTGATCAGCATAAATCCGGCCCGCTCGTAAATGCTGCGCGCCGCAGCGAGCACGCTGTTGGTCCATAATGTAAGCCGCTTGTAGCCAAGTTGCCGCGCGCGTTCGACGCAGGTCGAGACAAGCAGCTTTCCCGTGCCTGCGCCGCGCGCGGCGGGTTCCACATAGAGCAGGCGAAGCCTGGCCACGCCCGGTTCGTCGGTATGAACCAGGAAAATCGACCCCACCATTTCGCCCCTTGTCTCGGCTATCCAGGCGGCATCTCGGGCGGGATCGAAATGATCGTGAAAATCGGCGAGGATGCGCGCAACAAGGGCCTCGTACCTGTGATCCCAGCCGTATTCGTCAGCATAGAGAATGGCCTGCCGGGCCGTGACCATGCCCAGATCGCCCGGCTCAATGCCTCGCAGCCGCAGGGCTGGGGCCTCGACCTGTGCCTCCAGAGCCTGGGCCATGCTGGCGGAGGCGGTGATCAGCCGCCGGCGTTGTGTTTCCGGCAATTGGTGGAGCAATGCGCCAACCGCTGCCTGTGTGCAGGCATTTAACTCTGCCGCCGCCTTCCGGCCTTCCGGCGTCAGGATTAGCAACTGCTGTCGACCGTGGGCGGGATTGCTGCGCGTTTCCAGAAAATCGCGATGAGCAAACCGCTTGAGCGTGCGGCTGATCTGGGCGCGATCCATGTTCAGGCTGCGTGCAATTTCGGCAGCGGTCGGCTCGTGACGATGGGCCAGTTCATAGAGAACGCGGGCTTCGCTCAGCGTAAAGGGACTTCCATCCAGATTGACGTCAAGCAGCCCAAGCCAGTTGGTATAAAGCCTGTTGAAATGGCGCAGGGTGGCGACGTCATCTGTCAAGTGGTCCAGCATGAGCTTTACCATAGAGTCAATGTTGTTTAAGTCAACATGATGTCGCTACATCGCCCGTCAGCTTTGCTTGGGGCGGAGGATCGTTCCGGCGAGCCACTCGTCGATCCTCGTCTGAGGCGCGGGCGAACAGAGTGAGGGACGAGCGCAGTTTCATGGCATCGACCGAGCCGAAAACCGCTTCGGCATCCCGGTCGGGTAACTACTGCAGGGCATCGACGCATTCTCGGTAGCGGGCGCCCAACAAGTGATGGGCCAAATAAGCTCGCGCTTCGTCCATTGATTCGACGGCAAAGCGCTGCGCTATCGGGCTCGATCCCAGTCCAACGATCTGGGGGAAGATGAACCACATCCAGCGGCTCTGCTTGTTGCCCTGCCGGATCTCGTCCAGTGCAGTGTCATAGATCGCGGCCTGCGCCTGCACGAAATGGTCCAGGTCGAACGGGTCTTTCTCGGCTGGGTCGGTCATGATGAAGCCCCTTCCTGTCACCGGCGCCTAAGCCAGGAAGCCATCATGTGGTCGCCAGAGTGGCGGAAGCCAGCCCCGCCGGCTGTCGGTCGTGCATGGAACGGGAGCAGTGGAGATTTACACCGAGCCAACATCGGTGAACCGAGCCTGACGCCCCGCTTCAGCCCACCGGCAGGATCGCACTGCTAATCGGAATGTCCTGGCTCAGGCCACCGATCGATCGGAGCGAGGGCGCGTTGGCCGGCTTCCGGGCCCCTCCCGGTCTCGGTCGACGCGTTTTGTCTCGCCTGATGAATGGCGATGGCGGGGCCTTAGCGGTAATACCGGTCATGGTTATGGCCGTGGCGATAGGGGTCCGGGCCATCATAGCGCGGGTGACGCCCGTCATCGCAGGCGGCAAGCCCGCCGATGGCAAGGATCATCAGGCTCAGGGTCAATTTGCGGAGCATCGCACAGTCCGTTCAGGCAAGCGGTGATCCCGACAAGGAAGGCGAGATCGCACGGATGAAGGAATGCACCGCAGGGGCCGATGTTTCCGCGCCCGCGCGCGACAGGGCGCAAGCCTGCCGTCATAAGCGACCGCGCACAGCCTTGAGCACATCGACAGCTCCGTCACGGTCCTGAATATCAGCCGTGTGGACCAGAACGGAAATCAGGAAGCCACAGGTATCGGTGAGGATGTGGCGCTTGCGGCCCTTGATCTTTTTGCCCGCATCATAGCCGCAAGGTCCCCCGGACTCGGTGGTTTTGACGCTTTGGCTGTCGATCACCCCCGCGCTGGGCGAGGCCTCGCGGCCCTCGATCTCGCGCAGGTTCATGACCAGCAGCGTGTTGATCGTCTCGAACAGACCGGCGTTGCGCCAGGCGTAGAAATACCGCCGGACCGTGGAAACCGGCGCGAAGCATTTGGGCAGCAATCGCCATGCGCAACCGGCTGAAGCCAGATAGAGCAACGCATTGACCACCTCACGCATGTCCGTCGTACGGCGGCGACCGCCTGTCTTGGCCGGCGGGATAAAGGGCGCCAGCAAATCCCATTCGCGATCCGTCATGTCGGATGGATAACGCATCCCTTTGCGGCTATGCTCCTCCCGAGCGGTACCAGTCCATGCCATGATCCATCCCATCTCTTCGCAAAGACGGCTGAATCATAACATACTGGTATCGCTCAACAACTTTCGGATCGGGCTCTCAGGCGATCGAGCGCATTGTGCACGGCTGAATAGCTGTAACCGGCGCGCTCCGCGATCGTTGAGACTGCTGGTTCAAGACGCCCGGTTGCAAGGTCGACCAGGTCGAACAACACCTCAAGCACGGCGATGCCGATCTCGCCCAGCACTCCATTGCGCACGCCCTTGTTCTTGGCTTTGCGCTCCTTTCGAGTGCGGATGTCCAGCGTCTTCGCTGCCTTCAGCAAAGCGCCCAGCAAGCGTTTGGCGCCGCGCCGCGTGCCGCGCGATCGTCCGATCCCGATGGGTCGCCAAAGACGATCCTCGAGCTGCCCTCCGTGTCACTGTTTCGCCAGACCGGCTGGCCGGAGCGGGGGCTATCGCCGTGCTCACGTTCCTTTCGGCTGGCGGCTTCCATGAGTCCAGCGGCGATGCCTGTGACCAGGCCCCCGATAAAGCCCGCGCTCATGCCCGGGCTCCCAGCGCTATGCGGGAATAAGACTGGCGGCTGGCGGCAGCCCCTTGGTGACCATGTCCGCCCATTCCAGCGCCAGTTCGCGCCGCCGCGGCATATAGAGATAGCGATTGTAGATTGGCTCGACGCCTTCCGGGACGTGGGCGAGCATCAGATCGATGATTTCCCGGTCGTCCTGGCGTCCCTGCTCGGCCGCGATCCTGTTCACTATCGTGGAGAAGGTCGATCGCCAACCATGGGGGACATGTTGCCCCGTATAGCCGTATTCCCGGTAGAGCTTGGACATGGTGCTGTCGCTGATCGGTTTGGTCAGTTTTACGACGCCCGGGAAAAGCAGTGTTGTGCTGCGGCTGGCCATCATCGCGGCCTTCACGACTTCCACCGCTTGTGGTGCAAGCGGGATCAGAAATTCGAAGGTTGCGTCGCCCTTGCGTTCGCGCGTCAGTTTCATCTTGGCGGCCGGGATACGCCACAAAGGGGCGGGCCCGTCCAGATTCTCGAATTCCCCGCGCTCGGCCAGCCTCACGACACCAGGCCGGGCGGCCGTCAGTGCGAGCAACATTGAGGAGAGCCGGGTCGCCCAATAGACGCTGTCCGGGGAAATGATCTTATGCAGGAGCTCGCGCGCTGGCTCGATCTCGAGCAGCGCCGGCCGCTGCCGGCCATGCGAGGGCATCATTGCCTTGCGCACCGTTCCGGCCGGGTCCTGTTCGGCCAGGCCTGACGATATTGCCCACACAAAGACGTCTGACATGTGGCCGCGAATGCGATGCGCCATTTCGTTCGCGTCGCGCCCTTCCACCTTGCGCAGCACTGCGAGCACCATCGGTGGCGTGATCTGTTTGATCGGAAGACTGCCCAGATCTGGAAAGACGTTCTTCTCGAGCCGGCTCAAAACGTCCTTCGCATAGCGAGGCTCCAGCGATTTCAGCCGGCTGCGATGCCAGGCACGCGCCAGCAGTTCGAAGGTGTCCAGCGCTTCCGCCAAAGCCACCACCTTCCGTTGCTTGCGGTCCACCGACGGATCGACACCATTGCGGAGCAGCTCTCGCGCTTTGTCGCGTTCCGCTCGCGCCTCGGACAAGCTGACATCCGGGTACGGCCCGATAACCAGCTTCTTCTCTTTCGAGGCAAAGCGGTATTTGAAACGCCAGACTTTGTAGGCAATGGGCTTGATCGCGAGGTATAAGCCCAGCGTGTCGGGGAGCTTGCGCTCTTTGCCATCGGGACTCGGCTTGGCCTTTCGGCAGGCTGCATCGGTCAGCATAGGGGCCTCGTTTTTGGGCCCCCGGCGAGGCCCCCAAAGCGGGGGCCCTTACATGCGTTTCGATGCAATTCCATGCGAACGCTGATGCCAGTAATTGGTTGGGAAATCTAACTTTTCGCGCAGACATGCAAGCGCATGCGAAAAGTGACTGGCTCCCTGAGTAGGATTCGAACCTACGGCCGCTCGATTAACAGTCGAGAGCTCTACCGCTGAGCTATCAGGGACCATGTCGTGTCTGCCAGGGCGTTGTCGCCGCCGGGCAGGTGCGCGCTAATAACAGGGCTTCGCGCTTTGGCAACCCAAAAGAGGGCGAGGATGAGCAAAAAAATGCGACTGTGGAAAAGTTTTCGTCTTTTGAAAGGGATAATGTGCAGAAACCACAAGGCTTGAGAGGATTTCGGCGTAAAGACCCTGTTGCTGCGCCGATAGAACGGCCTTGCCAGGCAGAATCCTTGGCCGCGATCACGGCAAAAGAAGACTGGCACCCGACATGCCGCCCGGATGTTCCTCGCTGCCAGATGACCTGTTCGCCTTCATTCAAAAATGGCGTGTCACCGTCATTTTGACCGTCAATGGCTGCTGCGGCGTATATTGCGCCTGCGCCGCGCGAAAGGGATTGCCATAGGCAAAGAGGTTGCCAGCCCGGTTCAGCGGATTGCTGATCGAGAAGGACACCGTGGTGCGCGGCCAGGTCCAGCTGTTCTCGATCATGCTGTCGAGCACCCGCCCCATGGCGCGGTCAAGCTGAGGCTCGAAGCTCAGGCGGGCAGGCCCGCTATAGCGCAGTGACAGGCGCAGCAGGCCTTGCGCCCCGCCAAGTCGGAGGTGTCGTTCGACAGAGCCTCGCAGCGTATAATCGGGAATGGCGGGCAGGCGCGTATCCGCCAGCGTCTGCCCCAAGACATTTCTGACAAGATGTGCCGACTGCGCTGTTGCCCCCAGCGAGATCCGCCACGCGGAGCTGATCGGCAGGGATAATGCGGCTTCGGCGCCAATGATCTTTGCGTCGCCCGCGGTGCGTGTTTCGATCAGTCCATTGGCCAGTAGCATGTCTGACTGAACATCGTCCCACCAATCGTAAAAGGCGCTGAGTTCCAGTTGTCCGCCATCCCGCCATTCTTCGCGCCAGCCGGTCGCGATGGTGGCAATATTGTCGCCGGGGTAGGCATGGATCTGCCCGCTGCTCTCGAAATCAAGCCCGCCTTGCCGAAAGGCTGAATCATAGCGCAGATAAAGCGTCCGCCCGTCATGCGGCCGCCAGGTCAGCGCGGCAGACGGGGTGATGCCAAAGCGGGTGGTTTCCAGCCTGGCTTGAGCAGTGGTGCTGGCGCGTGAGACATCAAGCGCACTGCGAAACAGCCGCCCGCCGCCATCGATCGTCAAAGACTGTGTCAGCGGTAGGCTCGCGTCGAGATAAAGCCCCGTATCGGTCGCCACACGTCGCGAGGTGTCGATCGTCACGCCGTTTCCGGCGCCGAGCGGTTGCAGCAAGCGTTCCTCATGCTCGCCCGCCTGAAGAAAGGACAGGCCGGCGAGCCAGTGGATAGGGCCCAGTGCGCCATCGAAGCGGATCTCGCTGTCCCAGACGTGATAGTGCCGATCGTCGATAAAGGCGCCGGGATTGGCCAGACCCAGCGATTGCGCGCCCGATGTGGCATCGAGTTGGTCACGCACTTCCTGCCATGACAGGCCTGAAACGATCACGGCATGAACGGTCCCGATCTGTCCCTCGGTCCTGATCGCGGCGTGATAGAGATCATTGTCATGGGGTTCGGGCAGTTGCGCCGGCCGTGACAGGCTGCCCGGCGCATAGACATACTGGCTGTCGCGAGCGTCGATATGCTGGGCAAGCCCGCTCAGGTCGATCCGCCAGCCGCCGCCCGGGTCGATCCCCAGCGTGGCCCGCTCGCCTGATATCAGCGTGGTGTTGCTGTCCTTGCGCGTGCCCGTGTCGATCCAGCCCGGCTCCCTGCTGCCATAGGCGACCAGTCGCAGGCCGATCCTGTCCTTGGTCAACGGAAGGTTGAGGATGGCCGAACCACTGGCGCCCATGCCGCCGGAGGCGACAGCGCTGACCCCGGCCGAGGCGCTGGCCGAAAACCGGTCGAGCTGCGCGCTGTGCGAGACAATGTGATAAATGCCGCCCAGCGCGCCCGTGCCATAGAGCGATCCCTGCGGCCCCTTGAGCAGTTCCACGCGATCGACGTCGATCAGCCGCAAGTCCGGGTCGGGCGCGGCATAGGTCAGGCGCGTGTCGTCGATCATCACCGCAACGGTCGACTGGCTGGTGCCGTTGAAGGGGCTGTCGGCGACGCCGCGCAGGAACATGCGGTTGCGCCCGGGGCCCAGCGCCGTCATGGCCAGCCCGTCAAGACCGGCGGCAATGGTCGCGGTGTCGCTTTGCGCATCATGGGTCTGCGCGTCGGACAGGGAAAGAACCGACATCGCGCGCGATATGTCGCGCAGGGCGATGGGCTGTTTGGCGGCGGTGACGATGATCGGGCCCGGCGCGGGCAATACCGCTGGCCTTGCCCGCGCCGGGCGGAGCGATGCGCGCCGGGCAGGTTCGATCCGCCACAGGGCAGGGCCCAGCGCAACGGCCCGGGTCCCGGTTCCCCGCAGCATCCGCTCCAGCGCCTGGCCCACATTTGCGGCCTTGTGGCAGGGCTGCGTCCACACATCGGGTAGCACGCCCTGCGTGCCGATCGAAATGCCGGTCTGGCGGGCCAGTTCGCCCAGAGCCTGCCGCAAGGGGGCGGCGGGCACGCTGATGGCTGCGCGCTGGTCTTGCGGCGGGGTGTCCCGGGCCCTAGCGCGCGCGCAGGGACAGGCGACCACCAGCCCCGCGCACAAGATCCAGTCCCATGAGCCGGGCAAGATCGCTCGCTGTCTTCTGTCCTTCACCGAGCGTCAAAATCCCCGAAAACCGCCTCCCCAGCAAATCCGGCGGCAGGTCCACATGCACCCCCTCATAGCGCTCCAGATCCTGTGCGACCAGTGTCAGCGGCGTGTCATCATAGGTCAATTGTCCATGCCGCCATGTGCCGACGGTCCGTTGATCGACAGGCTCCACCTGCGCCTGCCCATCGGCCTGATCGTAAACCAGGGCATGACCGCTCGTCAGCGGGACAGAGCGTGCCAGTTCCGGCGAGGCGACGGAGAGCTGGCCCTGCGCGACAGCGATCCGCACGCTTTGCCCGTTGGTCTGGACGTCGAAGCGCGTCCCGATGTCGCGCAATTCGACCGGGCCGGCCGCAATCGTCATGGCCCGCTTGGGATTGTGGCGGATGTCGAAATAGGCGCCGCCTGACAGTTGCATCCTCGCGCCCGTCGCATCGCCCAGATCGAGCCGGCTGCGTGGCGCCAGCACAATGGCCGAGCCATCCGCAAGGGCAATGCGGCGCGAGCCCCCGCCGGTCGCATAATGGATGTCTGTCTGCCGGGGCGTGGCGGGCAGGTTGAGGGCGATGGTCAACATGGCGGCAACCGCCGCTCCCGCCCCGGCCCACAGGCCCCAGCGACGTGGCTGTCGGGGCGTGTCGCCGGGTGCCCAGGCGGCCAGCAATGCGTCGCGATTGCGCTGCAGCATGGCATCGGCCCGCGCGATGTCGTCATAGCATGTCCGGTGGTCGGGCGCTTCTTCCAGCCAGCGGGTGAAGCCGTCCCAATCCATGTCGTCACGCGCACTGGCCACATGCCACTGGGCCGCCTGGTCGATGATGGTCTGCTTCGCGGTCATGACGATTGCTCCCCTGGCGCCTTGCCTCCGCTTTCGGGCTGTTGCCTCTCAGACGCCGCCGCTCCCGGCATTCCGCAGTCGATCAGCCGCGCGCGCAGATGTTTCATGGCCAGGGCGAGATGCTTTTCCACCCCGCTGCGGCTGATCCCCATGATGCGGGCGACTTCGGGCTGGCTATGCTCGTCGAGACGGTAGAGTTGCAGCGCCTGACGCGCACCGGGCGGCAGCGCGGCCATGGCCCGGGTCAGTATCAGAACCTCCTGCGCCCTGACCAATTGCTCCTCGGCGTCTGGCGCCGGGTCGGGCCTGGCCTCTGGCAGCGGAGAGGATGGTGCCTCCTCGTCGATCCAGGCCCGGTCGCGCGCCATGCCCCGCCGAGCCGACCGGGCGTGGTCGAGCACCAGATTGTTGGCCATGCGGAAGAGATAGGCCCGTCCATCGCTGACCGGGCCCGAGGCGCGCGTGCCGATCCTGATCCACAGATCCTGAAACAGGTCCTCGGCCAGATCGGCATCGCCGCAACGTGCCGCCAGAAAGCGGCGCAGAGCGGCGCCATGCTGATGATAGAGCGCGGCCAGCCCGTTTTCAGCCGCCGGCTGCGCGATCTCGCCCGGTGTCTTGTCAGGATCGGTGAGCATGCCTGCCTCTTTCATCGCCTTACACCATGGCCCGAACCAGAATACCATGGATCGAGCGCGTGATGGAGCAGGGCATGATGGCAATTTTCTCCCGCGGGAAGCCGCCCACGACAAGCGCATGGACAAGGTCGTCCTCGTCAAACAGGCGATGGGTGCCGTGACGAGTGAAGGCCCAGCGCTCCATCGTGGCGCGATGGGTGACATAGGCCACGAGGCGCCCGCCCAGGCGCAACATCCGCCGCAGATCGCCGATCATGACGCCGTCGCTGTCACAGAAATAGAACATATTCAGCGCCAGCACCGCATCAAACGCACCCGCTGCAAACGGCAAGGCCCCCACTTGCGCAAGATGGATGCCGACGTGGCGGGCATGGGGTGGCTGGCGATAGAGCCCGAGCCGTGCCTCGGCCCGGCGCAACATGGTTGGCGACCAGTCCACGCAATCGATGCGGCAGATGGTGCGGAGCAGGAGCTGCTCGGCCGCGGCGCCCGTACCGCATCCGGCATCGAGCACCCTTTCCGCCTCGCGCGCGGCCAGCAGGTCGAGCGCGAGGCGGGTCGGCTTGCGGTTCGCCACATCCATCAAGACGCTCGTTACGGCTCCGCCAAGCCCTGAGGGGTGGAGCAATTGCCGGCCAAGGGCGCGCGCCAAGCCTGTCATGCTGTCCCGGTCAGCCGATTTTGGCCAGCAGGGCCTGCACTTCGCGCCGCCGCCCGGCGTCCCAGGCGGGGCGCTGGGGATCGTGCGGGGCGTGCAAGGCCCTTTCCAAAGCCGCGCGTGCGCCCGCCTTGTCGCCCTGATCGTACAGGAAATCGCCCCAGAAGTAATTGGCGTCGAGCCCGCCGGGGTCCATGCCCAGCGCTTCGAGAAGCAGCCGCTTGGCCAGCCGATCGTCACCAAAGCCGAAAGGCGAGCCGGGCACTTTGTAATAGAGAACCCCAAGGCTCATGGCAGCGCCGCCGTGGCCGGCACGCGGGTCGATCCGGTAGGCCTGCTCGATCAGATCCTTCGCCCGCGTCGCCAGTGACAGCTTGTGGAAGATGTTGGCGCGGTTGGCCTCTTCACTGACGACAATCCCTTCCCACAGCAGCGGTTCGGCCCGCCCCGGATTATGGGCGACCAGATCGGCGGCCCGTTGGTCGAGTTGGGCCAGAGCCACGGTCTGGTGGCTCGATCCTTTCATTTCATAGGTGATATGCGCCCAGCCGTCGTTGATGCTTTTGACCTGTGCCGCCAGATCGGGCGCGGCGCCGGCCGGCCCGGCAAGAGCAAGGAGCAATCCTCCCAGAAAGGCGAGACGTCGTGTCATTGTGGCATCCTCTTTTGGTCCTGCAGCGATTTGGGGCATGAATTCAGGAGAATTCGGCCTTGAGCCGGCGCAGTTGCGGGGCAATGCCCCGGTCAATGATGCGGGGGGCGATGGCGTTGATCAGGCCGAACAACCGCTCCATCCGACCGACGGTGACCTGGGCCGCGCCCGATAGCATCGCCGCGCAGATGCGCGAGGCGACATCGTTTGGGTCGTCGGCGGTCATGCCCGCCACAGCCAGAAAGCGGTTGACGCTGTGGTTGTTGAAGGCGGTGCGCGCGGCGCGCGGGGCGACATGGGTCACGGTTACGCCGCTGCCGGCCAGTTCGCGCCCCAGCCCCTGGCTGAGAGCGGCAAGGCCCGCCTTGCTGCTGGAATAGGCGGCAAACCAGGGATAGGGGATCGCGCCAAGCACCGAGCCGACATTGACGATCTGGCCTGACCCGCGCGCCCGCATCGGCCCGGCCACGGCGCGGGCCAGCAGGGCGGGCACGGCCAGATTGATGCGGTAGCACAGGGCAAGCTGCGCCGGGTCCTGCTGCTCGTGCAGCCCGAAGGCGAGCACGCCGGCCAGATTGATGAGAATATCGGGCGGCTGGTTGCCAAGCGCTTCTGCCAGCCCGGCAAGGGCGGTGTCATCGTTGAGATCAGTCAGCCAGTCGGCCTGCGCGGCCGGGCAGGGCAGGCGGTCGACATTGGTGACATGCGCGCCCAGCTTGTGAAGCTGGTGGGCCAGCGGCAGGCCGATGCCGCCCGCGCCGCCGGTCAGCACAATGCGTTTGCCCTCAAGCCGGTTCATGCGCCGCCTCCAGATCGATCGAGCCAAAGACGCGGGCAAACAGGCCGAACATCGCTCGCGCCATGGTGACGATCGCCTGCCGATCCTCTTCGCCGGGCAGGCTGTCGACGAGATCGGCAAAGAAGATCATGTGATCCTGATCGAGCGCGCCATGCGAGGTGAGGTAGGTGAAGGCCTGCGGCGGCAGGCCGAGCCGGTCGGCCAGCGCATGGGCGCCGCGCTGCGCCAGGGCCACGCTGATGCTTTCGAGCACATAGACCATGCCGAAGAAGCAGACCGGATTGCCGGTGGCGATCTGGTCATAGGCGTGCTGGACCATGGCATGGGTGGCTGGCGCAGGATCGCTGTGGCGCGCAGCCTGCGCATCGCCGCCCGCCGCGGCAATGTCGGAGAGGATCCATTCCTCATGGCCGGTTTCCTCGGCGATATAATCGTCGAGCGCGCGCACCAGTTCAGGGCGGTGGGCCAGACGCGCGCGCGCCGCGCGCATCAGCGGCACCGTATGGCGCACATGGTGATAGGCCTGTGTCAGATAGGCAATATAGGCGCCAAGGCTGACCTCGCCCGCCAGCCCGGCGCGCACCTGCGGGGTGGAGAGAAAGGCGATGCGCTCGCGCACGGTCTCGGCTTCCAGCCTTGTGGAAAAGCGCGGTTCGCCGTCGAGCCACCGCGCGGCGATGGCTTTGCGGCGCAGGCGTCCGTTGCCGGTCAGCAGCCCGTTCATGGGGGTGAAATGGGCAACTTCGCGCCATTGCGCCACCCGGGCATAGGCGGGCAGGCGGGTGTTGGCACGCGCCACCGCCGTGTCCAGATCGGCCTGCGGGTGCGCGGGCACCAGCAGCGCGCGCGGCATCGGCAGGCCATCGCCATAGACCATGGCCTGCATGATCTCGGGCTCGGCCAGCAGGGCTTCTTCCACCCATTCGGGCGAAATGTTGCGGCCATGGCTGGTGATCAGCAGATTGGACTTGCGACCTTCGATCCACAGGCGCCCGCGGTCGTCGATCCGCCCGATGTCGCCGGTGGGAAAGGGGCAGGGCGGCGGCGGCTGGCCGATCGCGCCCAGGCACAGCGGGCCATCCAGCATGATCTCCCCGTCAGGCGCCAGATGGACGCCCATATGGTCGAGCGCCCGGCCCACGGAGCCCGCGCCATCGGCATCCGCCCCCTCCAGCGCCACCACCGAGCCCGCCTCGGTCAGCCCATAACCCTGCCGCAACGGCAGGCCGAGCGCATGGGCCCGGGCAAGCAGTTCTCGCGGCACGCGCGCACCGCCCACGGCCAGAATGGTCAGGTCGGGCAGGCGCAGGCCGGTCACCTCGAGCACGCGCACAAGGCCCGCCAGATATTCGGGCACGAGAATGGTCGAGGTGATGCGCCATGTCGCCAGCGCATGGGCCATCATCGCGAAATCGGGGCGGAACGGATCGGCCAGCCCCGCCATGGCCTGTGGCGGGCAGACATAAGTGCCGCCGGCCAGCATGGTGGTGAACAGCCCGGCCACCGTTTCGAGCAGGATGCCCGGCGGCAGCAGTGCCAGATGGCGCCCGGCGTGATGGTTGCCGACCGCGCTGACCACCGAGCTGGCCACCTGCATCATCTGCGCGGCGGACAGGCAGATGCCCTTGGGCGTGCCGGTGGACCCGGAGGTGAAGGTGATGCGCGCCGTGCCCATCGGCAGGGTGGGGGCCGAGGGGGAAGGGTCATGCTCCGCTTCCTCAGGCCAGCGGGCACCGCAGGCGACCATGGCATGCGCGCTCTGCTCGCTGGTGAAGAAGGCGGGGAGGGAAAGCACCGGCGTGCCCGATTTCAGCAGTGCCAGTTCGAGCGCCACGGCCTGCGGGCCATGGTCGAGCTGGAGGGCGACGGGGCGGTGCGAGGGCGCCAGGCCATGGCGCAGCGATGTGACCCGCGAAAGCAGCTCCGCGCGCGAAACCGGCGGCGTGGTGACCGGGTCCAGCGCGGGAACCAGAGCGTCGGCGGCGGCATGGCGCTTCATCGCCTCGAAGAGGGTGTTCATGCGGCTTGACCCTGACGGCGGGGGGCCAGAAAGCCGGCGATCGCCTGTTGGGCCAGCGCGATCTCGCCAAGGCAGACCTGTGGAGCGAGGCTGTAATAATCGCCCCAATGGCCGAAGCCGGGCGGCAGGCGGTGAGCCTGGGCCGGAGCGAGCACATGAAATTGTATGCCCACCCGCCGGAACATCTGCCGCAATGGCCGGGTCAGCGTGGCGACGGCCAGCTCGCAATCCTGCGCCAGATCATTGGAGACCGTGCCCCACAGCGCGATCATCGCGAGCGCATGGTCGGCGGCGAAATTGCCGATTTCCACGATGCTGTCGCGCGCGACGGGGCGATTCAGTAAGGCGCTTGCGACAGCCTCGACCGGGGCATCGAGATAGCATTCGAGAAACAGAGGCTGACGGCTTGCGCGACGGAACCCCAGCGCTGCCTTGCAGGGCGAGGTGCCGTGGCCACGATAGACCTCGAAATTGGGCACCAGATCCGCGCCGAAGGATTGGGCATAACGCCGACGGATCATTTCGAAGGCTGGGCAACCGGTCATACACGCTCCTGCACGCTTGCAGGGCAGACGTCACCGGCGGCCTTCCCCCTCAGTCATCACCGGCACGAGGGGCATGAAAATTTGCGCAAGGCCATCACGCGTCTCCGTTCTGGGCAGGCGTGATCGTCAACCGTGTCGCGGCCAGCAGCGCATCGGCCTGTGCCTCGGCCATGGCGCGATCATCGCCCCAGGCCATCACCATCCCCAGCCGGTCGGCATTGTCGAGTGGTGGGGTGACGGCATCTCCCACGCGGGCCATCATGGTAAAGCTGGCGGGCAGATTGGCGATGTCGGGCATTTCTAGCGCCGTCAGCTCTCCGGCGCAGGGCGCACCCAGCCAGCGGTTGGCGACGTGGTGGCCTTGGGGCGCCGCATCGGGCAGGCGGCCATCGCAATGCAGTGCGATGAGGTCGGCGTGCACGCTGCGGCCCAGTCCCGCGCTCAGCAGGCGGGCGATGCGGGCGCCCACCAGCCGCGGGTTGATTTCCACCAGAACCGGCCCCTGGGTGGACAGGATCATTTCGATATGCGCCGCCCCATGGTCAAAACCGATCGCGTCGAGCAGGGCGAAGGCATGGGCCTCAAGCGCGGAAAATTGCCCGATGTTGACCGAGAGGCAACCGCCGCGCATCGCAAAGGACGGCGGGGCGAACATCAGCTTCTCATTGACCGCCAGCAAGCGGTGTTGCCCCCCCGCCGACATCGTGTCGAGCCCGATGAGTTGCCCCTCGATCAGCCGCTCGACCAGCATCCGCCTGCCCGCCATGACACCCAGTCCGTAGGTGCCAGGCCCAGCGGCGACCAGCGAGGCCAGTTGGTGCAGCGTGTCGAGATCGGCAGGGGTGCGCAGGGCAAAGACGTTTTGCGAGCCGAAACCATCGGCGGGCTTGATGAGCGCTGGCAGCCCCACGCTGGCGACAGCGGCCAGCAGTTGCCCGGCCCCTTCGGCCTCAAGGCAGGCGGGCTGCGGCAGCCCATGGCGTTCGAGGTGACGGCGTACCGCCGCCTTGTCGCGCGCCAGCCGTGCGGTGACGGGATTGAGATGACGCAGACCCAGCGCCTGCGCGATCTCGGCGCTTTCCACGATGCGCAGATCCTGCAGGCAGAGCACGGCCGCGAAAGGATCGACACGGTGCCGGGCCTGCAGGTCGGCAAGCAGCGTTTGCATGGCGAAGCCGGGCGCGGCGATGATCTCGGCCCCGGACAGGGCCTGCGCGACCTCGCTCTGGCCGCGATAATGGTCAGGATCGGCGGTGAGGAGGCTGACCCTGTGGCCCAGTTCGCGCGCGCAGGTCAGAATGTCCGTATCGTTGCCGCCGGGCAGATCGACAATCAGCAAATGGCTCATCGCGGCGTTTCCGCCAGACGAAAGCCCATGGCATAGGTGGCCGATCGCGGATTGTGGCCATGGCGGCGGCGCGTGCGGGCAAGGTCGGCAAAGCGGCTGAAGGCGCCGCCGCGCGCAATACGGTAGCTGCCATGTAGTGCGACCAGATCGTCGCGGACCTCGGCCCCGCCCGGATAGGCGCCATAGGCATCGGTGACATATTCCTCGACATTGCCGCCCATGTCGCACAGCCCAAACGGGGACTCGCCGCCGATGAAGGCCCCGACCGGCGACGTATCGAAAAGGCCGCATTCGGCGGTGTTGGCCTTGGCCGGATCGAAAGTCTCGCCCCAGGGAAATTCACGGCCCTGCGGGCCGGCTGCGGCATATTCCCATTCGGCCTCGCTGGGCAGGCGCATGCAGCGCCCGCTGCGCGTCGACAGCCAATCGCAATAGGCCTGCGCCGCGCGGGCCGAAACCGTGTGTACCGGATGATTGGCGCGTTCGGCGGGATAGCGGCGAAAGGCCCAGCTTGTCGGGATTTCCTCATCGCCCGTTTCCAGCAGAAACAGGCGGTATTCGCTGTTGGTAACAGGGTAACGCGCCAGCCGATACGGAGCCAGTTCAAGGTTGTGGCGCGGCACTTCCTTCTCGATCCAGTCGCGCGAAAGGCCAAGGCGGGCATGGCGCTCCAGCACGGCCTCGACCTTATCGGCCGGTAGGCCCATGCTGACCTGGCCGCCTGCAATCTCGATCATCTCCGGGTTGAGTGGGTCGATGCGCGGGTCGCCGTCCAGCGCCAGCAGATTGCCCGCCGCGATCCGCATGCCAAGCTCCGCATGGCCGTCCTGCAGCAGGGTCAGCAGCATGGGGGCCGATTGTCGGCGCAAGTGCGATGTTGCGCGTGCCACCTCCAGTTGCAGGGCGGTTTCGACAAAATGCAACGGCAGGCCGAGGCGTTCGCGGTCGGTCATGCCCGCCTTGCCGGTGCAATCCCATCCCGCGAAGCTGGGCAGATGCCAGCGCTGCGCGGCGTTCATGCCGCGTGCCTTTCGCCAGCGCGCGCGGCAAAGGCGCAGAAGCGCGCCACACAGGCGCCCCATCCTATATCCGCAAGCGGCGGCGCGAGGCGGCCCGCATTGTCCCAGGCCTGCGCCGCATGGGGCAGGGTGATGGCCTCGCCAAAGGGCACCGCGCCCACATAGGCCAGCAGGCCGCGCAAGGGCACCAGCCCCAAGGCGCCGCCGCTCCATCCCGGCGTGGCGCTGCACAGCAGCACGGGCTTGTCGAGGAAGGCATTGACGGCCGCCGGATCGAGCCAGGGCAGGCGCGATATCCAGTCGATAAGGTTCTTGAGAAAGGGCGTCATCATCCCGTTATATTCCGGGCTGGCGATGATGAAGGCCTGAGCCCGGACGAAACGCTGATGCAGATCGCGCAGATGGCGCTGCAACGCCGGGTCCTGCTCAAGGGCGGCATCGAAGAGCGGCAGGCGGATCTCGCCTGGCATGACGCGGTCGATGCCATGGCCGGGCGGGATATGCCGGGCGAGTTCGTCGAGCAGACGGGCATTGAGCGAGCCGGCACGCTGGCTGCCGCACAGGAGCAGGAAGCCGCTCATGCCGCTTGCCTGCCAAGCGAGAGACCCAGCGCCCAAGCAGCTTCGGACAGGGCCATATCGGGCAGGGCTACGGAATGGACCGTGCCGTCATAGCTGGCTGCGGCAAAGCCGGCCCCGGCCTGATGCCAGCACAGCGCCGCAATGCCCGCCTTGCTGATCCGGCGGCACTGGACAAAGCGCGAGGACGCGCGGTCGAACAGGGCCACCGTCCCGCCGTAGCTGCCCGAAGCCAGCCAGCGCCCGCATGGGCTGGAGGCCAGTGATTTGACCGAGTTGGGATGCGGCGTGGCAAAGGCGGTTTCGCCATCGGGCAGCCAGAGGCGCAGCATGCGATCGCGCCCGACCGTGGCAAAACCTGCCGGACCGCTGTCGCCCTCGGCCAGCACGCAGGCGGCATTGGCAATGCGCGTATGGGCACGCGGGATGCGGCGGCGCTCGGCAAGATCCTCCAGCCCATGCCAGGCAAGCGCGGTGTTGGCGCAGACCGACATGAGTTCGCCGTGCCCGGCTACCAGGCTTTTCACCGCATTGGCATGGGCGGCCAGTGTTTCGATCAGGTTTACGTCACGCCCGGTCGAGAAGATCAGGATCTCGCCCGTATAGGTGCCGATGGCGAGATGCGGCTGCCCGGCCCGCATGAAGCCCGCACCGCAATTGAGCGGAGAGGTGTGGCGATGCATCAGAGCCCCGCTCTGTGCGTCATAGAGTTCGCCCAGATGGCCGCCGGTGAACAGGCGGTTGCCGCTTGCGGCGATGAAATTGCACAGGCTGTTCATGGTGGCGTCGGGGGCGCCATCGATGCGCAGGCATCCGGCGTCGCCAATGGTGGCCAGACCGTGCGGGGTCTCGGCGATCGCGTTGATCGCCTCGCCGGCTGCCACGCCGGCCATGTCCCATGCCGATGTCACCGGATCGAAGCTGGCCCATGTGCCGCCAAAAGTGCCCACCGCGATGGTGCCATCGGCGCAGACGGCGGCGGCGCGCGCCCAGATCTGGGCAGGCATGGTTTCGCGGGCGATCTCGCCGGGCAGGTCGCCCGTGGCCAGATCCCATACGGCCAGCGCCCGGTCATAGCCCAGCGTCACCAGCCGGTCGCCCGATTTTGACAGCACCAGCTTCTTGATGCCGGCGGCGTGGGCGGGCACGAAATGCGTGCCGCTCGCATCCAGAACCACGATGCGGCCGGCATCATCGCCCGCCACAATGCGTCCATCCGCGGCGATCTCCACGCAGTCGCTGCGCACGCCAAGGTCGGTGACGCGCAGGCAAGCGCCCGAGATGGCATCCCATTCCCGCAGCGTGCCATCGACGCTGGAGGTCACGAACCGGCAGCTGTCGATCCAGGCCAGCGAGAGGATATTGCCCGAATGTCCCGGCATGGCGTGGCGCATGGCACCCGTGGCATCATAGACGCGCACGATACGGTCCAGTGCGCAGGTCGCCACCAGCTGGTCGTTGGGGGAGAAGCGCGCCATGTCCACATCATCGCCATGGCCGGCCAGCACCGCGGTCAGGCGCAGATCGGGCAGCGACCAGATGCGGGCCGTATAGTCGCTGCTGGCGCTGACCAGCTGGCGGCCATCGTGGCTGAAGGCGCAGGCATTGACGAGATGGTCGTGATTGGCGCGGGCCAAAGCCTGGCGCGTGGCACTGTCCCAGAGGATGAGGCGGTTATCGTAGCCGGCGCTGGCCACCCATGGGCCATAGGCCGCCACACCCGCGATCGGGCCGACGTGATGCATGATGTTCGTTCCTGTGCGAGACCGAATGAGGTTTGCGCCGGGACAGAGGGCAGGCACGGCAGGGCTAGGCGATCATGGTCAACGCATTGCTGTGCGCTGGATCAGTAGAACTACCAATGTAACTGCGGAAGAATGCCGCCCGGCCATGGCGATGTCTGCAAAAAGGGAACGGCCGGGCTTGTGACCCGGCCGCTGCCTCATGCCATCGTGCTGAACGTGCTGCCGGTGGCAAGCGCGCTCATGGCACTCGAGATCTGCGCATCCTGGCCCGACTGGACCGCAGCACTGACCTGCGCTGCCTGCGGGGCGCTGGGCGCCGTCGCAGTGCTCTGCTGTGCCTGCCAGGCTGCCATTGCGGCGCTGGAACCGCCGCTTCCCCCTACTCGCATTCCCATGGAACTTCTCCTGTCTCATATTGGCATCGCACGAGAGCAAGGACGGTGGAAAACGAATGCATTTAAGAGATGGAAGAAGATAAAATGTTCAAAAATAGACGTTTGTTGCCAATTGTACACGGAAACGACGCCCATCGGGGGGTAGCCGATGAGCGTCGCCCGGATTCCTGCCCTCCTCACGCAAGTGTGCGATAGGCTGGCGTAAAGGATCGAGGATCCGGAACCTTTGGTTGTTGGCATCTCCATGACGCCACGCCGCCGGGATCACCGCAGTAGGGACTTGAAAAATTTTCGCCGCCTCAAGCGAAGTGACGCAATGGCCAAGCGAAGGGTTGCATGTCAGTCAAGCGCGAAGGGCTTGTTGATCATGGCACGGGCGACGGCGGGCCTGCGTTAATGCGGTGGTGACAGGTTCCGTCAGCGACCAACTGTTGCAAAAATAGACCATGGGCACTGAAAAACACATGCTGGCCAATTCAGGACCGACACCACAAATCCTTTCACGCCAGAGCCTTGATACTGACGGCTGTATTCTGGCCAGATTGCGCCTCGAACGCCGATTTACCTGACTTTTACCATAATGCCCTACCGCGGCCGCAAGCGACAGACGATGGCTCCGTCAGGTGTCTGACACTCACCGGCACGCCGTGCCCTGGGTGGCCTCGTCCAGACAGGGGTTTTCCATGCAGGTTTTTCATAGCAAGCCACTCAAGGCAGGCGTTGCGCCGCTGGCTCTGGCAGCCACCTTATGGGCGGGCGGTGCGCTGGCGCAGGACGCTGGACCCGTGAAGGAACGGCCGCCTTCTGCCGAAACGCAGGCCCCCCAGCCCATCGTGGTGACAGGCTCGATCCTGCGCCGCCTTGACCTTGAAACGCCCGCCCCGGTCACCACCCTGCCCTTTGCCGAGTTGCAGGATCGCGGTGTCAACACAGTGGCGCAGGGCTTGCAGTCGCTGGCCGCGAACGGCTCGGCCACGCTGAATGAGGGGTGGAACAATGGCGGTTCGGCCACGCCGGGCGCCAATGCCATCTCGCTGCGCGGACTGACGGTGCAGGACACGCTGACGCTGTTCAATGGCCTGCGCATGGCCTTTTATCCCAAGGCGGACGATGCGCATCGCAACTTCGTCGACCTTGGCACGATCCCTGACGTGGTGGTCGACCGTGTGGAGGTGCTCAAGGATTCAGCGTCCTCCACCTATGGGTCCGACGCGGTGGCGGGCGTGGTCAACATCATCATGAAAAAGGAGGTGAAGGGGCTGCACCTCGATGTCTCCAGCGGTATTTCCTCGCGCAATGATGGCGCTGAAAAGGCGGTGGACTTCACCGCGGGCTTCGGCGACCTGCGCGAAAAGGGCTACAACATCTATGTCGCCGCCACCTATCGCAAGAAAGACGCGATCATGGCTGGCAACCGGGACTATCCGTTCAACTCGGGCGATACATCGGGCATTTGCGACAGCGCTGGCCATTGCCTCGCGCAGAACGCGGGCGGACTGCAATTCGGCGTCAGTTCGAACAATCAGCTCAATGTCGGCACCACGCTGGCACCGCTGACGGCCATTGCGCTGGTCAACCCCGTCACTGGCGCGGTGCTGCGCGGGGGGACCTATTCGCTGGTGAACCCGGGCGGCTGCGCCGCCTTCGGCCTGCCCACGGTGACGCTGACCCCGCAGCAGACCTTGGGCAGCTTCAACACCACCCAGTGCCAGCAGGATCTGCGCAAGCAATATCGCACCGTCCGCCCGCAGACCGAGCGTTATGGCTTTGTGACCCATGGCGTGGCCGAAGTGGGCGACCGGGCGGAGCTGACCGCCGATGTCGAATATACCCATGACCAGACCTTCATTCAGGGCAGCCCGCAGGCCTATCAGGGCGCCACATCAGCCTCCAGCGACCCCGGCGATCCACGCGCCTTGAGCTTCCTCACCCTGCCTGCCTATGTCTGCGCCGGGGGTGTGGGCACGATCAAGGGGCAGGGCGTGGTCAGCACCGGCTGCAGTGCCGCCAATGGCACGCTCAACCCCAACAACCCCTATGCGGCGGGCGGTTACAGCGCCATTTTGCGCGGCCTCTATGACCGGCCGGTGCAGACCACGGTCAACACTGGCGAATTGCGCGGCGCGCTCAGCCTGCACGGCACCTTCGGCAGCGACAATGCGTGGGATTACCAGCTCGACCTCACCGGATCGCACATCCACATGGGGCTGCTCTACCAGAACTATCTGATCCCCCAGCGCATCGCTGATGTGGCGGCCAATGGCAGCTACAATTTCGTCAGCCCCTGGCTCAATTCCGATGCCGTGCGCGACTATATCGCCCCGCAGCGCTACAATGTTTCCACCTCGGACCTCTATCAGGCGCAGGGCACGCTGCAGCGAAAGCTGTTTGCCCTGCCGGGTGGTATGGCGCAGCTGGCGGCGGGCGCCTCCTGGCGGCATGAGGCGATCAACGATCCTTCGGCCAACCCGGCCAATCCGACGAACCCCTATAGCCGCTATTACGGCATCAGTGCGGTGAGCGCCGTGGGCAGCCGCGATGTCGCCTCGGGTTTCTTCGCGCTCAGCCTGCCGCTGGTGAAGGGGCTCGAACTGGGCGCCTCGGGCCGTTATGACAGCTATTCCTCAGGCCAGTCGAACTTCTCGCCCAAGGTGGAGGCGAAATATGCCCCAATCCATGCGCTGGCCTTCCGGGGCACCTGGTCCAAGGGCTTTCGCGTACCATCCTTCAACGAGGCGGGCGGCAATCCGGCAACCTCGATCGTCGCCAGCGTGGTCAATTGCGCCACCTATGCCGCCTTCTGTGCCAGCCATCCGGGCTCCAGCTATGCCACGGGTGTCTTTGGGCTGGCCCGCACGCAATATGCCAACCCCAACCTTGCGCCCGAACATTCGACAAGCTGGACGCTGGGCACCGTTTTCCAACCCGATCGCCATTTTTCCCTGACGCTGGACTATTACAAGATCAGCGTGAAGGACGTAATCGGCGGCATTTCCGCCGCCGCGCAGACCGCCGCGCTCGACGCCTATCTGCGCAATGGCACCACCACCGGCGCGGTGCCCGGCGTGACCGTGGTGCCCGGCGTTGCCGATCCCCTCAACCCCACGGCGCGGCCCTTGCCCAGCGCCATCCAGTTCCAGTTTGCCAATCAGGGCAGGCAGGTGGTGGAAGGGATCGACCTTGGCGCCCGCGCCCGCTTCGCGGCGGGCGGAGTGAACTTCGCCACAGATTTCGACGGCAGCTATCTCATCCGCTATGAACTGACCACCTCGACCGGCGCGATCCAGCGCTATGACGGCACGCTCAGCCCTTGCGACTATGCTTCCTGCTCAGGCTCGCCCAAATGGCGCTTCACCTGGGCCAATACGGTCAGCCGGGGCAAGGTTTCGCTGACGGCGACGACCTATTTCACCTCGGGCTATGATCTGGCCGAGGTGGATTATGGCGATGTGGCGGGCACCTGCACGCCCGGTTCCACCACCACGGGCATCCTTTACTATGCCGGCACCACGACACCGGTGGCCTGCCGCGCCAAGGCGACATGGAACCTTGATCTCGCAAGCCAGGTGAAGGTCAACCGCAACTTCACCCTTTATGCCCACATCCTCAACGTGCTCGACATCAAGCCCGTCTTCGATCCCTCCTCGGCGGGCGGCGTGGCGGCGGGCGCGGGCAATTACAATCCGGCCTGGGACATGGCCAACATCATTGGCCGCTATTTCCGGGTCGGTGCCAAGCTGGACTTCTGATCGCGAAGGATGGCCCTGCGGGGCCATCCCTTGCTGTCACAATTCCTCGCCGAGCACGGCGGGCACGTCATAACCCCATAGCGCATATTGCCGCGCGATCACGGCAGCCATCAGCGCCAGTTCGGGCGAGCGGTCTCCAAGGCGGTGGCTCATGATGATGGGGGAGGTGGCCGGTTCGACCAATTCGCGGAATGCGACATCATGGCTGCGCGCGCGGCGTACCGACGCCGGGACGATGGCCATGCCTTCCTGCGCTGCGACCAGGCCGATGGCGATTTGCAGTTCGCGCGCCTCATGCACGATCCGCGGTTCTATCGAATGGTCGCGGAACAGCGAGATCACCTGGTCGGCATAGCTGGGGCGGGGCGCGCGGGGATAGATGATCTGCGGCTCATCAGCCAGGGCGCGCAGCGAGATCGGCCCGCTTCCGGTGGCCAGCGGATGGTCGACGGGGAAGGCGGCAACCAGCTTCTCGTTGCGCAGGATGACGCGGCGGACCGAAGGGTCCTCAAAGCGGATGCGCCCGAATCCGACATCAATGCGCCCGTCCTTCAGGGCGGCGATCTGGTCCAGCGTGGTGGCTTCCACCATGACCAGCTCGACATTTTCCGCCACCTTGCGGAATTCGCGGATCAGTTCGGGCAGGCGCGCATAGATGGTGGAGGCAACGAAGCCGATCACCAGGCGCCGCCGCTCGCTGGTGGCGGCGGCGCGCACCATGGCCTCCACGTCCTCCATGCGCCCCAGCACCTGCAAGGCCTGTTCGTGGAGCAGGCGACCGACGGCTGTGAGCCGTAGCGGGCGGGCACTGCGATCGAGCAGCGGCGCGCCGACATGCGCCTCCAACTGCTGAATCGCGCGCGACAGCGGCGGCTGGGCGATGTGCAGTCGCTCGGCGGCGCGATTGAAGTTCCCTTCGTCTGCCACAACCACGAAATAGCGCAGAAGGCGCAAGTCCATCACGACAACATACCTTTCAGGTATTGACCTGCAACCGCATTGATCTTTGCAGCCGCTACGGCCGAAGCCTAACTTTCCCGGCGAAAGCTAAACATTCGGGAGAGTCGCTGCAATGGCCCTGTTGAGCCAAGCTGATACCTTTATCGTCGATGTGCCGACGATCCGCCCGCATGTGCTGGCCATGGCCACGATGCATTCGCAGGCCATGGTGATTGTCCGCCTGACCGATGCCGACGGCGTCGAGGGGATCGGCGAAGGCACCACCATCGGTGGCCTCAGCTATGGCGCGGAGAGCCCGGAAAGCATCAAGTCCGCCATCGATACTTACATCGTCCCGGTCCTCAGGACCTGCGATATCAGCCGTGTCGGCGCGACCATGGCGAAAGTCGCCAGCTGCGTGCGTGGCAATCATTTCGCCAAATGCGCGGTGGAAACCGCTTTGCTCGATATGGCGGGCAAGCGTTTGGGCGTGCCCGTTTCCGAACTGATCGGCGGGGGCAGGGTGCGCGAGGACATGCCCGTCGCCTGGACCCTCGCCAGCGGTGACACCGCGCGCGACATTGCCGAGGGGGAGGCAATGCTGGACCAGCGCCGCCACCGCATCTTCAAGCTGAAGATCGGCAAGCGCGAGGTGCGGTCCGATGTCGCCCATGTCGGCGCGATCTGCAAGGCGCTGGGCGATCGTGCCAGCGTGCGCGTGGACGTGAACCAGAACTGGAGCGAGGCGCAGGCCAAGCTGGGCATGGCGATGCTGCAGGATGTGGGCTGCGATCTGGTCGAACAGCCCATCGCCGGGGACGATATTGCGGCGATGGCCCGCCTTGCCGCGACACAGGCGGTCCCATTGATGGCGGATGAGGCGCTGCACGGGCCGCGCACTGCGCTGCGCATCGCCTCTGCCGGTGCGGCGGGCGTCTTCGCATTGAAGGTCGCGCAGTCGGGCGGGCTGTTCGCCGCCGCCGAAGTGGCCGCCATCGGTACGGCGGCGGGCATCGGCCTCTATGGCGGCACCATGCTGGAAGGTGGTGTAGGCACGGCGGCATCGGCCCATGTCTTTGCCACCGTTCCCGAACTGGCCTGGGGCACCGAACTGTTCGGCCCGCTCCTGCAGACCGAGGACATCCTGATCGAGCCGCTCGGCTATGGCGACTTTTCGCTGAAAGTGCCGACCGGCCCGGGGCTGGGCATCGCGCTCGATCCCGACAAGATCGACTTCTTCCGGCGTGACCGTTCGGGGCCGCGCCTTCACGCCGTCAGCGCAGGAGCCTGAGCCATGCTGTTCATGGTCGAAATGGACGTCAACATTCCGCTGGACTTCGATGCGGAAGAAGCCGCGAAGATCAAGGCGGCCGAGAAGGCCTATTTCCAGCAGCTCCAGCAGGCCGGCACCTGGCGCCACATCTGGCGCAAGGTCGGGCTCTATTCGAATGTCTCGATCTTCGATGTCGAGAGCAATGCGGCGCTGCACGACACACTGATGGGTCTGCCGCTCTACCCCTTCATGAGCATGAAGATCACGCCGCTCTGCCGGCACCCCTCCTCCATCCATGACGACGATCGGTGATCGCCGACGCCAGCCAAACCAGTCCTCGGGAGAGAATAAAATGGACGTCAGCTTCGTAAAGACCCCTGAAATCCAGCAGCTGCTCGACCGCGCCGCCGGCGTGAAGGAGAGCGGTGGCAGTCCCCGCCTCAAGGCGATCATGCGTGATCTGACCGAAATGGTGATGGAGCTGATTGTCCGCCACGACATTTCCGAAAGCGAGTTCTGGCTCGCCATGAAGTACCTGTCAGACGCTTCGGGCGAGATCGGCCTGATCGTGCCGGGCACGGGGCTTGAGCACTTCCTCGACCTCTACATGGATGCCAAGGATGCCGAGGCCGGCCTGACCGGCGGCACCCCGCGCACCATCGAAGGGCCGCTCTATGTCGCCGGGGCGCCGCTGGTGGAAGGCAATGTCAATCTCTCCGTCGACGAGGACGAAGGCACCACCACCCTGCACATGGCCGGCAGCGTGACCGGCCCCGAGGGCGAGGCGGTGGAGAACGCCATCCTGCATGTCTGGCACGCCAATTCGAAGGGCTGGTATTCGCACTTCGACCCCACCGGCGAGCAGACCCCGTTCAACAACCGCCGCCGTATCAAGCTGGGCAAGGATGGGCGCTATGCGTTCCATTCCAGGCAGCCGAGCGGCTATTCGGTGCCGCCGGGTGGCTCCACCGATCAGCTGATGCAGGCGCTGGGCCGCCATGGCAATCGCCCGGCCCACGTTCACTTCTTCATCGAGGCGCCCGGCTATCGCACGCTGACAACGCAGATCAATTTCGGCGACGATCCTTTCGCCGCCGACGATTTCGCCTTTGGCACCCGCGAGGGCCTGCTGCCGGTGCCCAGTCGTCAGGGTGACAGCGCCTATATCCAGTTCGACTTCCACATGCAGCGCGCCGCCGATGCGGATGACGAGCACTTCTCGTCGCGTGCCCGTGCCGAAGCAGAGCCGCAGCCCCAGACAGAAACGGCCTAACGCACCATAACGGGAGACAGGATCATGTACGAACGCCTCATGCACCGGGTCGCGACCGCCGTGGTCGATGACGTTGAAACCGGAGCCTTCCGTTGCCGCCGGGACGTCTTTACCGATCCTGCGCTGTTCGAACTGGAAATGAAGTACATCTTCGAAAGCAACTGGGTCTATCTGGCGCACGAAAGCCAACTTCCCAACAAGAACGATTACTTCACGACCTGGATCGGGCGGACGCCCGTGATCCTGACCCGTGCCAAGGACGGTGCGATCAACGGCGTGGTCAATGCCTGTGCGCATCGCGGGGCCAAGCTGTGCCGCCGCAAGCGGGGCAACCAGCCGCTGTTCGTCTGCCCGTTCCACGGCTGGAGCTTCAAAACCGACGGCAGGCTGCTGCGCGCCAAGGATGCCAGCACCGGTGCCTATCCGGAAAGCTTCGACCACGAAGGCTCGCATGACCTGAGGCGCCTGCGCATCGAGAGCTATCGCGGCTTTGTGTTCGGCTCGCTGAACCATGATGTGCTGCCGCTCGACGAGCATCTGGGCGAGGCGAAGGTCATCATCGACCAGATGGTCGATCAGGCGCCCGAAGGGCTGGAAGTGCTGACCGGCAATTCCACCTACACCTTCGATGGTAACTGGAAGATGCAGATGGAGAACGGCTGCGACGGCTATCACGTCAGCTCCGTTCACGAAAACTACCAGTCCACCATGGGGCGCCGCGCCGCGGGCGGCACGAAGGCAGTGGATGCCAATGGCTGGTCCAAGGCGCCCGCCAGCGGCGTCTATGGCTTTGACTATGGCCACATCCTGCTCTGGACGCAGGTGATCAATCCCGAGGTGCGCCCGATCTGGGGGCGCAAGGCCGAACTCGAGGCCCGGCTGGGCGAGGGCAAGGCCCGTTTCATTCTGGAGCAGACGCGCAATCTGGCGCTCTATCCCAATGTGTTCCTGATGGACCAGTTCTCGACGCAGATCCGCGTTGTCCGCCCGATCGACGTGCACACCACCGAAGTGACGATCTACTGCTACGCCCCCAAGGGCGAGAGCGCCGAGGATCGCGCGCACCGTATCCGCCAGTATGAGGATTTCTTCAACGTCACCGGCATGGGCACGCCCGACGATCTGGAGGAGTTTCGTTCTTGCCAGAAGGCCTATGAAGGCGCGGGCGAACTGTGGAACGATCTCAGCCGTGGTGCCAGGCGCTGGATCCATGGGCCGGACGCCAATGCCAGGGCCATGGGCATGAGTCCGCTGCTGTCCAGCGAGCGCAGCGAGGACGAGGGCCTTTTTGTGCGTCAGCATGAGTTCTGGGCGAAAATCATGCTCGATGGTCTGGCGAAGGATGCGGCCGGTCAGCCGCCAATGATGGAGGCGGCGGAATGAGCACGCGCGACATGACCCGTGAAGCACTCTCGTATAGCGAGCTTTGCGCCTTCCTCTACCGTGAGGCGCGGCTGCTCGATGATCGCCAGTTCAACGCATGGCTGGAATGCTATTCCCCGGACGTGGAATACTGGATGCCGGCGTGGACCGATGATGATGAGCTGAGCACCGATCCGCAGACCGAAATTTCGCTGATCTATTATGCCAACCGGCAGGGTCTGGAAGACCGCGTCTACCGCCTCAACACGGAACGCTCTTCCGCCTCCACGCCCGAGCCGCGCTCTGCCCACTTCATCGGCAATGTCGAGGTACTGGAACGCCGGGAAGGGCAGGTGGACCTGCGCTACAACTGGCACACCCTCAGCCACCGCTACCAGCAGACGCAGCAGTTCTTCGGAACCACGTTTCTGACGCTGGACATGGCCGGCGCTTCCGGCGGCGGCGACCCGAAGATCCTGAAGAAGAAGATCGTCCTCAAGGACGACTACATTCATCAGGTCATCGACATCTACCACGTCTGAGGAGGCTGCCGTGATCTTCGCAGGACGTTTCGCAGGCAAGGTCATGGTGGTGACCGGCGCGGCGCAGGGCATCGGTGCGGGTGTCGC
This sequence comes from Sphingomonadales bacterium, assembly GCA_028871475.1. Taxonomy (GTDB): domain Bacteria; phylum Pseudomonadota; class Alphaproteobacteria; order Sphingomonadales; family Sphingomonadaceae; genus Novosphingobium. The sequence continues at coordinate 60,377 of JAGWMZ010000023.1, forward strand.
GACCCGCGCCGCTGCCGAGGGCGCGCGTGTGGTGCTGGTCGACCGTGCCGAATTCGTGACCGAGGTTGAGCAGGCCATCGTTGTCAGGGGCGGTGAGGCTGTCTCGGCCTGCTGCGACCTTGAAACCTACGAAGGCGCGGCCGAGGCGATGGCCAGGGCGGTTGCCGCCTTCGGGCGGATCGACATCCTCATCAACAATGTCGGTGGCGCGATCCGCATGCGGCCCTTTGCCGAGTTCGAGCCGGCGCAGATCGACGCGGAAATCCGCCGTTCGCTGATGCCCACGCTTTATTGCTGCCATGCCGTGCTGGCGACCATGCTGGGGCAGGGGGGAGGAACGATTGTGAACCTCTCCTCCAACGCCACGCGCGGCATTCGCCGGGTGCCCTATTCGGCGGCCAAGGGCGGGATCAACGGCCTGACCCAGAGCCTGGCCATGGAGTATGCACAAAGCGGCATTCGTGTTGTGGCGACCGCGCCGGGCGGCACGAACGCCCCCCCGCGACGAGTCGCGCGCAACGCCGAGGGCGACAATGTGCAGGAGCGGGCCTGGATGGCCGAGGCAGTCGCGCAAGTGACCGATTCCGCCTTCCTCAAGCGCTATGGAACCCTTGAGGAGCAGATCGCCCCGATCCTGTTCCTCGCCTCGGACGAGGCCAGCTACGTGACCGGCACGGTACTGCCGGTGGCCGGTGGCGATGTCGGATGATTGTTTCGCCGGTGGCGAAAGGCGGTTAAGGAGACACCAGATGTCCAAGATTTACGACAGCCCCCGGGCCGCACTGGCAGGGCTGCTGTTTGATGGCATGACCATCATGTCGGGCGGGTTCGGCCTCTCGGGCAATCCCGAAAGCCTGATCCCCGAACTCCGCGCGGCGGGCGTGAGGGACCTGACAATCATCTCCAACAATGCGGGCGCGGATGGTTTTGGCCTGTGGATGCTGCTGGAGAGCCGGCAGGTCAGGAAGATGATCTCTTCCTATGTGGGGGAAAACAAGCTCTTCGAAAGCCAGTATCTTTCGGGCGAGCTGGAGCTGGAACTCAACCCGCAAGGCACGCTGGCCGAGCGCATTCGTGCGGGCGGCGCGGGCATTCCGGCGTTCTATACCAGAACGGGGGTCGGCACCGTGGTGGCCGAGGGCAAGCCGGTCGAGCAGTTCGAGGGCGAGGACTATGTGCGCGAGACATGGCTGCGCGCTGACCTGTCCATCGTCAAGGCATGGCGCGCGGACGAGGAGGGCAATCTCCAGTTCCGCAAGACCGCGCGCAACTTCAACCCGAACATGGCAACAGCCGGCAAGGTCACTGTCGCGGAGGTCGAGGAGATCATGCCCGCAGGCACATTCGACCCCGACTGCATCCACACCCCCGGCATTTATGTCGACCGCGTGGTGCGCTCGACCATCAATGAAAAGCGTATCGAAAAGCGCACCGTGCGTGAAAGGGAGGCCGTCTGATGAGCTGGACCCGCGATGACATGGCCGCCCGCGCTGCACAGGAGCTGCGCGACGGGTATTACGTGAACCTGGGCATCGGCATCCCGACGCTGGTGGCGAACCATGTGCCCAAGGGCATCAAGGTCACGCTTCAGAGCGAGAATGGCATGCTGGGCATCGGCCCGTTTCCCTATGACGACGAGGTCGATCCCGACCTCATCAACGCCGGCAAGCAGACCGTGACCGCGCTGCCGACCTCCAGCTTCTTTTCCAGCGCGGACAGTTTCGCGATGATCCGCGGCGGCCATATCGACATGGCCGTGCTGGGCGCGATGGAAGTTTCGGCCGACGGCGACCTCGCCAACTGGACGATCCCGGGCAAGATGGTGAAGGGCATGGGCGGGGCGATGGATCTGGTTGCCGGCGTGAAAAAGATCATCGTGGTGATGGACCATGTGTCCAGGAGCGGCGATCCCAAGATCCTGCCCGCCTGCACCCTGCCGCTGACTGGAAAGCGCGTGGTGGATATGATCGTCAGCGATCTGGCCGTCTTCGCCATCGACCGCAAGGCGGGCGGGCTGACCCTGGTGGAACTCGCCCCCGGCGTCACGCTGGACGAGGTGACCGCCAGGACCGGAGCGCCCTTCACCCATGCCCTGGAAACGGCATAAGACAGGAATATTCAGGTGCCCAAACTGATAGTTGTCGACCGCGCGGGAAACCAGGCCGCGATCGAGGCGCGAGAGGGGCTTACTGTCATGGAAGCCATCCGCGACAGCGGCTTTGACGAAATGCTGGCGCTGTGCGGGGGCTGCTGCTCCTGTGCCACCTGCCACGTCTTTGTGGACGAGCATTGGGCCGAGGCAGTCGGCATGCCGGGAGGGGACGAGAACGACTTGCTCGATGCCTCTGATCACCGTGGCCCGCGCTCACGCCTCTCATGCCAGATCGCCATGGCCGCCGCGCTGGATGGTCTGCGCGTCACCATCGCCCCGGAGGACTGAGCCATGCCTTTTACCCAGGTTCCCGGTGCCTCCCTCTACTGGAAGCGCGATGGCCGCGATGAAGGATGCAATGGGGTGCCGGTGCTGGTGCTGCTCAATTCGATCGGCACCGACATGGACTTGTGGGAGCCTGTCCTGCCGCATCTTCGCGACCGTTTCGCGCTGCTGCGGATCGATACGCGCGGCCATGGCGCCTCCATGGCCGAGCCCGGCGATGTTTCGCTGGCGATGCTGGCCGATGACGTGCTCACCATTGCCGACCATGCCGGTGTCGCCTCCTTCGCGCTGGCGGGCGTGTCGCTGGGCGGCATGATCGGCATGGAACTGGCGCTCAGGGCGCCGGGTCGCGTCATAAAGCTCGCGCCGGTCTGCACCTCCGCGACGATGGACAGCGCCGCGTGGAACGACCGCATCGCCAGGGTGCGCGGCGAGGGCATGGCTGCCATTGTCGATCTTGCGATGGGCCGCTTCCTCTCGGACAGAGCCGAGCCTGCCATCTACGAAACCTTGCGCCGCCAGTTGCTGACCATGGACGCGCAGGGCTATGCTGGATGCGGCGCGGCGATCCGTGACATGGATCTGGCTGATCGCATCGCCGCTATCACCTGCCCGACGCTGGTCATCACCGGCACGCGCGACACCTCAACGCCGCTGGAAGGGCACGGTGAGCATCTCCTCGCCCGGATTCCCGGTGCCGCCCATATCGCGCTGGAAGCGGCCCATCTCGCTCCGCTCGAAGCCCCCGAGGCACTCGCCGTCGCGCTCGCCTCCTTCCTCGAAAGCTGATCCCGTGACCCACGATGCCTTCATCTGCGACGCCATCCGCACCCCCATCGGCAAGCTCAATGGCAGCCTGTCCACCATTCGCGCCGACGATCTTGCAGCGCTGCCGCTCGCGGCGCTGATGGCGCGCAATGCGCAGGCGGACTGGTCCATGCTCGACGATGTGATCCTCGGTTGCGCCAACCAGGCGGGCGAGGACAATCGCAATGTCGCGCGCATGGCCGTGCTGCTGGCGGGCCTGGGCGAGAGCGTGCCGGGCGTCACCGTCAACCGCCTCTGTTCCTCGGGGCTCAATGCCCTGGGCATGGCGGCGCAGGCGATCCGCTGCGGCGATGCGGAGTTTCTGATTGCCGGCGGCGTGGAGAGCATGACCCGCGCGCCCTATGTGATGGGCAAGGCGGACAGCGCCTTCGGACGGGGCCAGAGGATCGAGGATACGACGCTGGGCTGGCGCTTCGTCAATCCGGCGATGAAGGCGGCTTACGGCGTTGATACCATGCCGCAGACTGGAGAGAATGTGGCCGAGCAGTGGCAGGTGAGCCGGGAGGAGCAGGACCGTTTCGCGCTCGCAAGTCAGCAAAAGGCAGCGGCGGCGCAGGCGAGCGGGCGCTTTGCCAGCGAGATCGTTCCGGTCGCGATCCCCCAGAAGAAGGGTGACCCGATCCTCTTTGCCGTCGACGAGCATCCGCGCGCCACCAGCCTGGAGGCGCTGGCGAAGCTGAAGCCTGTCGTGAAGGCGGATGGCACGGTCACGGCGGGCAATGCCTCGGGCCTCAATGACGGCGCGGCGGCCATGCTGATCGCCAGCGAGGGGGCAGCGAAACGCCAAGGACTTACCCCGTGCGCGCGCGTCATCGGCATGGCTGCGGCGGGCATCGCGCCCAGAATTATGGGCGCCGGCCCCATCGAGGCGGCACGCAAGGCGCTGGCCCGCAATGGGCTGAGCGTGGACCAGCTTGACGTCATCGAACTTAACGAGGCCTTCGCCAGCCAGGCCATCGCCACCTTGCGCGATCTCGGGATCGATCCCGCCGACCCGCGGGTGAACCCCAACGGCGGCGCCATCGCGCTGGGCCATCCGCTGGGCATGTCCGGCGCGCGCATCGCCATGACGGCGGTGGAGGAGCTTGAGCGAAACGGCGGACGCTACGCGCTTGCCTTTATGTGCATTGGCGTCGGGCAGGGGCTGGCCGTGCTGATGGAGCGCGTGTGATGGCTGATCGGGCGGATGTGGTGATCGTGGGCGCCGGACACGGCGGGGCGCAATGCGCCATCGCCCTGCGCCAGAACGGTTTCGCCGGGACCATCACCGTGATCGGCCGCGAACCGGACTATCCTTACGAGCGGCCTCCGCTCTCGAAGGACTATTTCGCGCGCGAGAAAAGTTTCGACCGGCTCGCCATCCGTCCTGCGGCGTTCTGGGCGGAGAAGGCGATCGCCTTCAAGCTTGGCACCGAAGCCACCGGGGTCGATCCCGAGGCGCATGAACTCATGCTCTCGAACGGGGAGATCCAGGGCTATGGCAAGCTGGTCTGGGCAACCGGCGGCGATCCGCGCCGGCTCTCCTGCGCGGGTTCCGACCTTGCCGGGGTCCATGCCGTCCGCACCCGTGAGGACTGCGACAGGTTGCGGGCCGACATCGACGCCGGCGCGAACACCATCGTGGTGGTCGGCGGCGGCTATATCGGCCTCGAGGCGGCCGCTGTGCTGTCAAAGCTCGGCCTTAAGGTGACGTTGCTCGAAGCGCTGCCGCACGTGCTGGCGCGTGTGGCGGGCGAGCCGCTTTCGCAGTTCTACCAGACCGAGCATCGCAACCATGGTGTCGATCTGCGCACCGGCGTTGCGGTCGAGTGTCTCGAAGGCGACGGCCACAAGGTGACCGGCGTAAAATTGTCTGACGGCGAGGTGCTCGCTGCTGAGGCGGTGATTGTCGGCATCGGCATCATCCCGGCGGTCGGGCCGCTCATCCTTGCCGGTGCGGCCGGAGCCAACGGCGTGGAGGTGGACGATTGTTGCCGCACCTCGCTGCCGGATATCTATGCGATTGGCGATTGCGCCTCGTTTGCCTGTGATTTTGCGGGCGGCCAGGTGATGCGGGTGGAATCGGTGCAGAACGCCAATGATATGGGTACTTGCGTGGCCAAGGCGATCTGCGCCGCAGGTTCTGGCGAGGAACCCGAGCCCTACAAAGCCGTGCCATGGTTCTGGTCGAACCAATACGACCTCAAACTGCAGACGACCGGCATCAACCTCGGCTTCGACCAGACGGTGATCCGCGGTAATCCCGAGGATCGCAGCTTTTCCGTGGTCTATCTCAAAGAGGGCAAGGTTCTGGCGCTTGACTGTGTCAACATGGTGAAGGACTACGTTCAGGGGCGCAAGCTGGTCGAGGCCGGGGCCAGGCCCGATCTGGCCGCGCTGGCGGACAAGGACAGGCCGCTCAAGGAACTGCTTTAGGGCCGTTCCACATGTGAGGCAGACCAAAGCTCATTTACCCATAGACCAGCGCGTGGGCCCCGCGGGTTCCTGCACTTGAGGTTTTCAGGCGCAAGCGCCCGAAACCCTTCACAACTTCAAGCCGTTCTGACGCGGTGTTGGGAATGTCGGCTCACGCCTGCTCCTGCCGTTCTTTACCGGTCAAACTCGCTGTCAGAGCCGCCGCCAGAGCCGACATCCGGGGGCCTGCCGCCGTCATCTTTGCAGTTGAACGGCGGCAGCAGTGTCAGCAACCGTTGTGCATCGCGTTATGGTCACGGGTGTTCTTCTTGTCGAGGGTCCTTCCGACCAACGCACCAGCGACACCACCGACGATCGTTCCCCCGGTTCCTCCTCCCAGCGCGTTTCCTAGCAGAGCACCGCCAACCCCGCCGGCGACTGTCCCGACAGCACCATTGCCACTTCCGCAATGGCGTGAAGTATACCGACCACGAGCCTGATCTCTGTAATGTTGACGATGCTGGTCCCGGCTCGAACCGCGATAATGCTGTTCATTGCCAGACCCTTGGGCCACGGCGGAAGACGGGAGGACACCAACCCCAAAAGTTGCGAGGCCCGCAATGGCGAGAGCTGCTTTTGCGTTCAATTTGATTAGGTTTCGTGGACAAAGGTTGACAGAATACTCGTCGGTTGATTCAAGGCTGTCTTTTGGAGGCGGCCTTGGGCGAGCGGGTTGGACTGAGGGACGACGAGTGGGCGATCATCGGGGAATTGCTGCCGCCTGAAAGGG
>JAGWMZ010000056.1 GCA_028871475.1 Sphingomonadales bacterium
GCCCCGGCAATCAGAGCCCACCCTTCCGATGTGAATGGAGGGCGGGTTTCAGCCTGCCGCCTCAGGCGCTGGAACGCCAGCTCTTAAGGCGGTCACGGCGACAGGTCGGGCGGGGTTGGAACAGGCAGCCCCCGACCAGTTCTAGCCGTTCCGAAGTATCGCCGGGATGTCGGCTCTTGGTGACATCTGCCGTTCTGCGCCTCTCGAACCTGTTGGTCGCGCGCTTGCAGCGCGTCGGAGCTCTGCAAGCGCACTGGTTATTTATCGGCTCACGACCGACCAGGTCGACGCCTTATGATTCCAGCATTGCGCGCTCTACCCGTTTGAATCCTTCAGGCGAAGCGATGGCCAGATCAAGCGGCTTCGCATCGAGACCCGGGTGATAAGCATTGAGAAACGTCATCGCGCCGCCTGCCCCCAAGACCTGGATCGCAATGTTGAGGATGCGTCCCTGCCGATCCAGCGCCTCGCGTGACAACGAGGACATCTGGGATCTTTTGCGAAAAGAGCCGGTCATGGGCGGTCGCCTTGCGATGTCTGAGTGAGGGACTGGGCGGCAGTGCGCTCATCGCGCCGGGTTTCGATCAGCTTGGCGCGCTCGCCCATCGCCTGCCATGCTACGGCCGAACGCAGGCACTTTTCGCGCACATTGGCCAAAGTGCTTTCCTCGGCCTCGGCGCGGCTTTGCTCGGCATAGGCCAGATAGACATCGCTCATTGCGGACATTGTAATCCTTCGCGGGAGGCTTTTGACGGGCGCCCCATGGCCGAGGCTGTCAATCGACCATATCGGCCACGATCCGGCGCAATTCAGCTTGGGACAAGGTGCCGCTGGGGGGCACGGGACGCCGCCACGCGGGCGGGATAAGAGGACTGACAGGCAGATGAAGAGATTTGAACTGGAAATGCATGAAACTTTGAAAACTCGAAAGATATGAGGCGCAAGGTCGCGCAGGGGGGTGAAGTTTGGGGACACAGGGCGGCTTTCCCGTACCCGGCCGCGACAGCACAGGTCGCGATGACATGCGGATCGAGCAGGCCGGGCACGGGCCAGCGCATCGAAGGAGACCTCCGACACGCCGGACAGTTCCCGAGACTCCCATGGAGCCTCGGCGAACAGGGTTATCAGGCCGAAGCCAGCTTGACCGCCGATTGCTTACCACGACGATCGGTCTCGATCTCGTAGCTGACGCGCTGGTCCTTTGTCAGCGTAGCCATAGCGGCCTGCTCGACAGCGGTGATGTGGACGAAGCTGTCATCACCGCCGCCTTCGGGTGCGATGAAGCCATAGCCTTTGTCGGTGTTGAAGAATTTGACGGTGCCGATGGGCATGGGATGTTTCCTTTTCACGAAAACGAGAACCCGCCCGCAAAAACGCGGACGGAGCTGGAGGCGTGAGAAAGGAAGGAGAGCCCGAAAGGGTCAAGTTCCGTCGCAGACGACGTTAGCCTCTTTTATATAAACGAGACTGTGGAAAAGTCAAGGTTGGAGTGCATTTCGTAAAAGAGATGTCGATCCGGTCGATTGCCAGCGGGACAGGTGCACCAACCACTCCCCGATCTGCTGAAAACCTGACCCATGGCGCAAAAATGAACCTGTCCGCCCGCGGAGTGAGATACTGGATGGCAAGCTCATCATAGCCATAGTCTGTGGCGGCGCGCTGGTGGCACAATCCGATGCGCGGAAAACCTCCTTCACCTTCGCCATGCCTTTGTCCGCGGTCGACATGTCTCCGGAAAAATTGCCGCGGACCGTTGAACCTTTTGCCGAACGGCGTGTTACCTTGTGTTGGGCCTTTCGCCTGAAAGGACCCCTGCCATGGCCGCTACCTCACTCCCCACCACCATTCTCGTCGTCGAGGACGAAGCGCTGATCTGTCTGCATGGGATGGACGTGCTGGAAGATGCAGGTTTCGCCGTGCTGGATGCGGCCGACGCCGATGAGGCCCTTGCCGTTCTGGCGCAGCAGCAGGGGGATGTTGCGTTGATGTTTTCCGACATCAATATGCCCGGCACAATGGACGGGATTGCCCTGGCCAATGTTGTGCACCGTCATTGGCCAGGGGTTCGCCTGCTGCTGACCTCGGCCAACCATCAGCCCGGGCTGGGCGCCATGCCGGTGACCAGCCGCTTCATGCCCAAACCGTGGAGGCACGAAGCGTTGGTACGGACCATTCGCGGCATGCTGACCGGGTAAATCTCAGCCCGGTGCGGAGGGTTCAGCCACGGGATTGCGGGCAAACCAGATGACATGATGCGCGCCCTGATCGCCCGTGCGCTCCCTAACATTGGCCATCTCCACCTCGAAACCGGCGCGGCGCAGTCGGATGGTAAATCCCTTGAACGGCTCGCAGGACCAGACTGCTAGAATGCCGCCGGGCCTCAGCGCACGCCGCGCCGCCTTCAACCCGCGCGTGCTGTAGAGATGGTCGTTGTCGAGCCGGGTAATCCCTTGGGGTCCATTGTCGACATCGAGCAGGATGGCATCATAGGCGCCGCGCGCTGCCTCGATCAGCATGGCCACATCGTCCTGCACCAGCATGACACGCGGATCATCGAGGCATCCTGCCGTCAAGGCGCGCATCGGCCCGCGCGCCCATTCGATGATGGCGGGCACGATTTCGGCCAGCGTCACACCGGCATCGCTGCCCAGTTCGGCCAGCACCGCACGCAGCGTATAGCCCATGCCATAGCCGCCGATCAGCCATTCGGGAGCCGGGCGCACACCAAGGCGCTGCGCGGTCATCGTGGCCAGCGCTTCCTCTGATGCGCTGACCAGCGTGCTCATCAGCGCTGTGTCTTCCAGCAGGATGGCAAACTCGTCACCCCGCTGGATCAGGCGCAGTTCCACGCCATCGGGCACCATCGTCCGGCCGATCTCGCGATCGACGGCAGGCATGGAAGCGAGCGAGCAGGGCGTCGAGCCAGCGTCGAGTTCTATGACTTGCGCGCCTTGCGGGCGGCATAGCGCGCATCGCGCGCGGCCTTGAGGTCAGCTTCGGTCACGGCAGCAATCCGGGCTTGCGCCGCGCGCTCCTCGGCTTTTTGCGCGGCGCGCAGCAGTCGGTCCGCTTCGCGCTTCTGCTCGCGGGCGACCTTTTCGGCCACAATGTTCGGATCGAGCGGCGGCTTGGCCTTCAGGCGGGCCAGCGCCTCACCTCGCGCCTGAGCGGCGGCGGAACGGCGATCTTGAAAGTCTGGTTCTCTGTAGGCAGTCATTCGCGATTATCTCCTGTGAGTCTTTTGATGGGGATGTGCCGAAGGCCTGTATCATCCCGCTTACCCATCCAGCGGCACCTTGTCCGGAGGGCTATGAGGCGGTGTCGGGAACGACGGGTCGTGGCGCGCCATCGCGCGCATGTCCGCCAGCGCGAGCAGATAGGAAAGCACGGATTCCGCCCCGCGATTGTCATTGGCGCGATCGGGATGCAGCCCATCGCGGCAGCTTCCGCTCTGCGTATCGACCAGTGGGACGGCCAGATCGTTTTCTCCCAGAAACCAGGCAAAGGCCTGATGCGCTGCCGATGACCAGAGGCCGTCGGGATCGTGCTGCCGGGCGGCGAGGCAGGCCGCCACCGTGGCGCAGGCTTCCAGCGGCTGCTGGTCGAAGGGTAGAGGGGTACGCTGGGCCAGGGCGAAACCCTGCGACCCAATCGGGCGGAAATGCCCGGCCGGTGCGGTCTGCATCGCCAGCAACCATCGCAGGCTGGCCAGGCCCGCCGCCAGCATGTCGGCATCACCGATCCGCCCGCCGCTGCGGATCAGCGCCTCGCACAGGCGGGCATTGTCATAGGTCAGCCGGCTTTCGAACCATGGCCATGGTTCGGTCGCGGTATCGCGCAACATTTTGAGGAGGCGCCCGGCCAGACGGCGGCGCACCGCATCGGCCAGCGTATCTTCCGCGTGCGACGGACAATAGCCATCCAGCCCCAGCAAGGCGAAAGCCCAACTGCGCGGCGCGGTAAATTCCAGCACGGTGGGCAAGGCCTCGACGAAAAGATCGCTCGCCCAGGCTGCCAGCGATGGGTCGGGCGAAGCCGAACAGACACCCAGCGCCCAGAGCGTGCGCCCGTGACTGTCCTGCGATCCGGCAGGTTCCAGCCAGCGCCGGTCAAAACTCATGAAATTGCGGAAGCGGCGATTGTCCGGGTTCCAGGCATGCTGGACAAAGCTGGCAAAATGCGCGGCCAGACCCGGCGCTACATCGAGCCGGTTGTCCGGTTTGACGCAGAGAAGTAGCGCGCGGGCATTGTCGTCCACGCAATAGCCATGGCGACGGTCGGGAATTGAGCGGATGGCATGCTGGAACAGGCCGGTGTCGTCGCACATCGCCTTGAAATGCTGGTTGGACGTGGCTGGCAAAGGCAGGATCGACGGAGCAATGGGCGCGGCATGTCCTGCCTTCAGCCGCGTGCCGACCGGCGAACGCAAGGCTTCGCGAAAAGCCTCGCCATAGCGCCGCGCCACCTGTGCCCAGACCATCGGGCGGCTGGCAATGTAGGCGCTGGTCGCCATGACGTGCCGCGCAGGTCCGTCCGTCAGCAGATCGGCCACGGCCTGCCCCATGCCCGCGCCATCGCCGAAAGGCACCAGAACGCCCGATCCGTCGCCCAGCAATTCGAGGGCATGCCAATAGGGCGTCGAGACCACCGCGCGCCCCAGCCCATGGGCATAGGCCAGTGTACCCGAGGTCATTTGCGCCTCATCGCGATAGGGGGTGACGTAGACGTCGCACATGGCGATATGGTCGAGCAGTTCGGACCGCTCGGCAAAGCGGTTGAGGAACACAACATGGTTGCGCATGCCCAGCGCCTCGACCCGGTCCATCAGACTGAGGCGATAGGTTTCTCCGGCGTCGCGCAGCAGATGCGGATGGGTCGCCCCCATCACCACGTAAACGGCATCGGGACAGCGTGCCACGATCGCGGGCATCGCCTCGATCATGGTTTCAATGCCCTTGTTGGGGCTGATCAACCCGAAGGTGAGAATGACCTGGCGGCCCGCGAAACCAAGGCGCTGTCGCGCCGCATCGCTGCCGGAAAAGGGTTCGTCGGGGATGCCGTGCGCGATGACCCGGATTTTGCCCGGATCGGCGCCATAGTTCTCGATCAGGATCGAGCGGCCCTTTTGCGCCATGACGATCACCCGCGCGGAGGCCGCCAGCACCGCCTCCATCACCACGCGCTGTGCCGGGCTCGGTCGATCGAGCACGGTGTGCAGCGTGGTGACAAGGGGCATGGCCAAGCCCGCGATCAGATCAAGGACAAGGCATCCCGCTTCCCCGCCGAAAATGCCGAACTCATGCTGGAGGCAGGCGACATCATAGCCAGCCGCATTGATGGCTTCGGCGGCGGCGCGATAATGGGCCGGATCGTTCTGATCGATGCTGCGCGCCACATGGGCGCTCCAGAGATAGTCTCCGCCCGGGTCGCGCATTGCGAAAATGGCGCTGTCGGCGACATCAGGCAGCGCGCTGACAGCCAATTCCAGATCGGTGGTGAAGGTGGCGATGCCGCAACGGCGCGGCAGCGCATTGCCGATAAAGGCAACGCGCAGGGGCAAGCTCTCAGACTTGTCTCAGAGCTTGCCTTTCGGCTTCTGGATCAGCATGCTCACCGGTGCGTTCGGCAGAGCCACGGGTGTCGCTTTTGGCTTGCCGGCTTTGGGCTTGCGGATCTCGCGCGTGCTGCGTTTTTGTCCTTTGGCCATATCAGCGGGCTCCTGACTGCAATGAGGGGGTATCTGCCGCGCGCGCCCTGCGGCCTGCCTTGTCGGCAATACGCGCAGCCGAAGGATCATAGGGGCGGTGTGGATAGGGAAAGGCGCGCAGCAGCTGCGAGGTGACGACCAATTGTCGACGATGACGCAGCATGTGAACGGAATCGACGCTCGAATTGCAACCGATCAGCGCAATCTGTTCATCGAAGAGGATTTGATTGAGGCACATAAAGCGCACTCCTTTTTCAAGCGGGGGCGCAGTTTGTCCCTCTGTCACATGTGGCCTGGGTCGATTTCAGGTGATGAGCCATCTTACACAGCTTTTGCTTTTCCAACGACTCAATTCGACACAATTGGAAATTGTAAATATATTTGTAGCCTTGGGCGCATTTATATGCTCTGCCTTGGAAAGCCCATAATGGCTCTTCCTTCGGTCCGGCGCCATGCCCGCTCTCGCGAAGCTCTTCCCTTGCATGCAGGAGCGACCAGGATGCTGATCCGCGCCGGATATGACATCGCCTTCGAAGCCGATCTGCCCACGCCGATGCTGGCCGCGCTCAGCATCCATCCCTCGCGCAACCGCGATCTGCGCAGCGTGCAAAGGATCACCACCATGCCCGAAGTGCCGCTCTATGACTATATCGACGGCTTCGGCAACGTCTGCACGCGGCTGACCATGCCGGCCGGGGGCATCACCCTGTCATGCAGCTTCACCATCGAGGATGGCTTTACACCGGATCTCGTCGCACCTGAGGCCCACGCCGTGCCCGTGAGCGACCTGCCTGACGAGATCATGGTCTATCTGCTGGGCAGCCGCTATTGCGAAACCGACCGGCTGGCGGACATCGCCTGGCCACTCTTCAGCCGCATCACGCCGGGATGGGCGCAGGTCCAGGCGATTGTCGCCTACACGCATCAGCGCATCACCTTCGGTTACGAACATGCCCGGCCAACCAAGACGGCCTTTGACGCCTGGCAGGAACAGACCGGCGTGTGCCGCGATTATGCTCATCTGGCGATCACCCTGTGCCGCTGCATGAACATTCCGGCCCGCTATTGCACAGGCTATCTGGGCGACATGGATCTGCCCGCCGTGATGGGCGACATGGATTTTTCTGCCTGGTTCGAGGTGTTTCTGGCCGGGCGCTGGTATACTTTCGATGCGCGCCACAACACGCCGCGCGCCGGACGCATCCTGATGGCGCGCGGGCGCGATGCCGCCGATGCCGCGCTCGTCACCACCTTTGGCATGGCCCGGCTGTCGCGTTTTCAAGTCTACACCGTTGAAGAGACCAGCGGCTGCATTCTTCCCTTTCCTGCAAGGACCTGACATGACCCTCTCAGCCTCATTCTGTCGCGCGCAGGAAGCTCTTCAGCTGCAACGCGCCATCAGTGAACCTCTTGAAAATGTACGCAAGATTGCGCGGGCGGCCGCCAAGGCGTGGAATACCGAAGCCGCATGGGCGGAAAGCCGCGAGAACGGTCATGTCACCCCGCCTCGTCTGCGCCTGAGCCCGCAAGAGCAGGAAGAGGATCGACAAGAGGATCATTCGTTCAGCGAAAATCCGGATCGGGGGCTGGTCAACCGCTGACCTCGCCATGATGAGGAAGGCTGGGATCACATCATCCCGGGGGTGACGAAAATCATGGCATGCACGCTGGCGCGGTACGCCTGGCAGAAGCAATCAAAAACCGGTTCAACGGCACCTTGGCCAAATCCGGGGGCTATCTTCAAGGGTAGGGCAGAATGACGCCCGAACAGTCCTGAAACTGTTAACCTCGTCCCGACGGAAGCTATGTGCGGCGGAGCGAGAGCCAGTAGTGTGTGCGTCACATGTCATGATCTGTTGTTGCAATGCTAAAATTGGTTCCTCGCTCAAGGCGAGGAACCACCACTCTATATTTCGGTATTTTCGGCAAGGGCAAGCGCGTCCTCCACGTCGATCCCGAGATAGCGCACTGTGTTCTCGATCTTGCTATGGCCGAGAAGGATCTGCACGGCCCGTAGGTTGCCGGTCGCCCTGTAGATGATCGATGCCTTCGTTCGGCGGAGCGAGTGAGTGCCATACTCGCTTCGCATCAGGCCGACCCCCGTCACCCATTCGTCGACAAGCCGAGCATACTGTCGTGTGCTCAGGTGCCCATTGTGATCAACCCGGCTTGGGAACACATAATCGTCCACCGTGCCGCCCCGGCGCTCGAGCCATGCCAGCAGGCTCGCCCGAGCATCTGGCAGCAGTTCGAACTGAACGGGGCGACCTGTTTTCTGCTGCATGACGATTGCTCGCGTTCGGATCTGCCCGCCGCTGACAAGGTCGCCGATCTTCATTTGCACCAGATCGCAGCCCCGAAGCTTGCTGTCGATCGCCAGATCGAACAATGCACGATCTCGCAGGCGGCGGCGCTGGTTGAGATAGAAACGGATTTCCCAGATCTGTTTCGGTTTCAGGGCTCGCTTTGCACCCACGGCCCTTCCGGCATTCCAAACTGGGCGTTTGGCGGCGGTGGATTTGGTTTCAGACATCTCCATGATCATTCTCCGATGGCCAGAGTGGCCATCCGGAAAACGCTTTGGTGTAAAAGCAGGAACGCCGTGAAGCATCTGCCCCCCAACTGAAACGGTTGCGATGTGGCAGCGAAAATGTCGGCTTATGCTAAAACCTGACGCTCAGCACGGAGTTCGGGAATGACCGCAAAGTCGAAGGGTTTCGGGCGCCGGCAGGCGTACGAAAGTCTTACAAGTACGACCCGCGGTGAGGCTCGCGCTGGTCTATGGGTAAAAGGGCTTTGGTGTGGCTTGGTTTGGCTGAAGCAAGCTTGCCGCCCAGCTTTTGTTGGGCGCGATAGCATGGAAGTCAGATGGCCATTTCTCTCGAAGCGCAGCTGATGCTGCTGGCAAGGAACCCAATTTTGACTGTGCTGGCGGCGTCGACACACCTATCCCCATGGGCCGGGGCGCGGTGTTCACGGCCATTATGCAGGGTAAGCCATGCCGGATCATGGCGTGTTGTCCCGGGTGGTCCATGCCGATGATGGTGGTGCACGCGGTTGGCACCAGCGGGCGAAGGTTTCGATAATGGTCATATGCCCGCCGCAGCATGGGCATGGCGGTCGGTGATCGGGCGGTTCGTCGGGTTCGGGTTCGTCGACCGACGCGGCCACGCCCAGCAGCCTGCGGGCGAGTTCCATGGCCTCCTTGTGCGTCGAACTGGCGAGCAGGCCGTAATGCCGGATGCGGTGGAAGCCGCGTGGCAGGACGTGGATCAGGAAGCGGCGGATGAACTCGTCGGAGGCCAGCGTCATGACCTGCTGGCGTTCGGCCCCGTTTCGGCGATAATCCTTATACCGGAAGGTCACGCCGGTCTCGTCGAAGGCGATGAGGCGCCGGTTCGAGATGGCAACGCGATGGGTGTAGCGCGAGAGATAGGCCAGCACCGCCTGCGGCCCGGCAAAGGGCGGCTTGGCATAGGCCACCCAGCGCTTCTTCCTGATCGGCGATAGATGCCGCAGGAAGGCCTTGCGCGTGGCCAGACCTGCCAAGGTGCTGAAGAAGAACAGCTTTCCGGCATCGAACAACGCCAGCAAGCGGGTGAGGAACAGCCGGCGGAACAGCGCGCCCAGCACACGCACCGGCAGCAGGAAGGCGGGGCGCGAAGAGATCCAGCGCGTGCCGTCCAGCACGATGCCGCCGCCGGGCACGATCATGTGCACATGCGGATGGTGGGTCAGTGCCGATCCCCACGTGTGCAGCACAGCGGTGATGCCGATGCGCGCGCCCAGGTACTTGGGATCGGCGGCGATGGTCAGCATCGTGTCCGCGGCGGCGCGGAACAGCAGGTCATAGACCACCGCCTTGTTCTGCCAGGCAATGTCGGCGATCTCGGCAGGCACGGTAAACACCACGTGGAAGTAGCCGACCGGCAACAGATCGGCCTCACGCGCGGCCAGCCATGTGCGTGCGGCAGCGCCCTGACATTTGGGACAGTGTCGGTTGCGACATGAGTTGTAGGCGATCCGCCAGTGCCCGCAGTCGTCGCAGGCCTCGACGTGACCGCCCAGCGCGGCGGTGCGGCAATTCTCGATGGCCGTCATGACCTTGAGCTGGCCGAGGTTCAGATGCCCGGCATGGGCTGCGCGATAGGCGGGCCCGGCGCTACGGAAGATATCGGCGACCTCGAGCGAGGCGCGCACCGGCTCAGCCGGGAGGAGCCACCTGCGCCTCGAGCAGCGTCGTCAATTTGTCCAGCGGACTGATGACCGCGCGCACGGTTCGAGTTGCGACCGTGGTGTAGAAAGCGGTGGTCTCGAGGTTCGCATGCCCGAGCAGCGCCTGGATGATCCGAATATCGACGCCGTCTTCAAGCAGGTGCGTGGCGAAACTGTGCCGCAGAGTGTGTGGGCCGACCCGCTTTTTGATACCCGCGGACTCGGCAGCATCGACAACGATGCGATGGAGTTGTCGCGTACTAAGCGGCTTGAGATAATGCATGCCCGGGAACAGCCAGCCATCGGCGTGCATGACGCCTTGCTTGCGGCCCACCGTCCACCACTCGCGCAAAAGGGCAAGAAGGTCAGCGGATAGGAGCGCGTTGCGATAGCGCCCGCCTTTGCCGCGCTCCACGCGCAGGAGCATGCGCTTGCTGTCGACATCGCGAACCTTCAGCATCGTCACTTCGGCAGCGCGCAAGCCAGCGCCATAGGCAACCGACAGGGCAGCCTTGTGCTTCAGGCAGTTGGTCGCGCCGAGTAAGAGCGCAACCTCGTCGCGGCTGAGGACAACGGGCAATGCGCGAGGGTTCTTGACCGTGTAGAGCTTGCGGGACAGATCCGGGCGATCAATGGTGTGGGTGAAAAAGAAGCGTAGCGCAGACACGATGCTGTTCATGGTCGGGATCCCGATGCCGGCCTCGCGCTGTTCGACCTGGAATTGCCGGAGTTCTTCTACCGTCGCAGTATCGGGGGGACGCCCAAGATATGTGGCGAACCTCGCGACATGCCGCACGTAATCGAACTGGGTCTTCCGCGTGAACCGGCGCATGTTCATGTCTTCGATCATGCGCTGACGCAGCGAAGTGACGGGAGCATCAGACAGAACGTTGGTCATGGTACGACTCCTTGGCTGAAAGGAGCCGGAATCGTCTGCCTACTCGGGCCAGACCTCAACTTGGACCCAGACCGCCGATCACTGGCCTGACCTCAAGGAAAGCACCACTCCCGCGCCAGCGGGTTCGTACAAGTCCCACTTCGTTCCTTTCGCGAGCCCAACGGGCCATCTGAATGTAAGGCAGGTTACGACGAGCTTAGATGAGCCAAGGAATGTCACCTTTGTTGGCGGGAACTCCCCATCACGGCGAAAGGGAAGTAGTTGGCCAGTTTAGGACGTTCTGCCCCCGATTTCAATGACCGATCCAGGGAAGCCACCATTCGAAGACCGCGTTTTTTGTGCTCAAAGAGGGCGAACTCTTTCGCTTTCTTCGTTGGAAATATTTTCCAATTATCTTGAACGACCTTTATATGGAATCTTCTCAAACAGGATTAGCGTTTTTAGCTTCGCCCCAATTTTCATTTGAAATCGGCTTCACATAGTCTGACAGGAGAGGCGCCGGCTGCCAGTCTCTCCAAGTTCTGCTTCAAGGGAAGATCGGCGCGCAGGCCGTCGGATTTTCCATCGCGGCGAAGTGGCCGGTGGCGGGTAGAATTTTGAACACCTCGGGCCGCAGAATGTCCCTGTTGGCATCTCTTTCTTTGGGCGTTGACCAATCCTGGTCCCCATAAACAAGCGATACCGGAACTTTCACCTGATCATAAAGCTCCCGCGCGGCAACGAAGCTGGGCAAGGCGCGATAGACCGCGCGCGCCACTTTTGAATACCCCGGGCGAGAGCCGGACTTCGACAATTCGTCGATGAAGCTGGCAGGCAGGTGAGCCGGATCGGCAAAGCCGCCGCTGATGATGCCCTTGAGGATCATCCTGTTTTCCATGGCGGCAAAGAGAGGCCCGATGACCGGAGCACGCACACTCTTGATGATGATGGAGGCGAGCAGATTGGCCCGTTCCAGCCCGGGCAGATAGTCATAAGTATTGAAGGCGAGAACGCGCCGTACCGTAAGATCCGGACTGGTCGCCAACGTCAGCGCCAGCACGGCGCCGATCGACTCGCCCGCCAGCGTCACGTCCACCAGCCCCAGCTTGCGGATGAATTCCACGAGGCGAGCGCGCAGTGCAGGCTCGGTATAGCTGGCGCACGGCACGATATCCGACCAGCCGAAGCCGGGAAGATCCACGGCATAGACGGTGTAGCGCTGGGTCAGCAGGGGGATGAGGTGCTGGAACAGGTCGAGTTGGGTGCGCACCGTATGGATCAGCACCAGGGGTGGGCCCCGCCCGATCTCGAGATAGCGCAGTTTCGCGCCGTCGCTCAGCGTGACGAATGAGGCCTCGCGTGAGGACCAGCTTCGTGTGTAGGCGTTTGCGTCAAGGGTGCTCATGGGATGGTCCGTTCTGGCTTGCATCAGGATGCGTTGGAAGAAGCGTGGCGCCGGGCAATCTCCGGCCTGAGCGGCGACAGGTCATAGCCGGCCGCGGCGGCGGCCCCGATCAGGTCGTCGGGATCGAAAGCCCGGGCTTGCGACAGGGCCCAGAGCGTCGCGGCGCGGGTGCCGGTGCGGCAATAGGCCAGAATTGGCTTGGGCAAGGCATCGAGAGCCTGCTTGAACAGGGCGATGTCGGGGCCGCTCGCTTGGCCCGGCGCAATCGGGATCGCGGCGAAGCCGAGGCCCGCGTCCGTGACTGCCTGCCTCATCGAGGCAATCGTCGGCTGTCCGGCTTCCTCGCCATCGGGGCGGTTGACGATGATCGCGCGGTAGCCAAGCCGCCGGGCTTCCTCAACATCGCTCAAAGACAATTGCGGGCTCGCATGAAGGCCTTGGGCAAGGGCGACGGGTTTCATGACAGGATCTCCGGATGACCGCGCGGTGGCGGGTGGGGGAATGGTGAAAGGTGGGCTGCAGATTACAGGGCGTTGAGCGGTATCTTCAGGTAGCTGACCCCATTGTCCTCGGTCGGAGGCAGGTGACCGGCCCGCATGTTGACCTGCACCGCAGGCAGAATCAGCCTGGGCATCGACAGGGTTGCGTCGCGCGCATGGCGCATGGCCACGAAGTCCTCCTCGCTCACCCCCTGATGGACATGCACATTCGCGGTGTTCTGGGCGCCGATCGTGGTTTCCCACACAAAGGTATCACGGCCGGGCGCCTTGTAATCATGGCAGAGAAACAGCCGCGCCCCCGCCGGCAGCAACAGCAGCCGCCGGATCGAGCGATAGAGGCTTCGTGCATCGCCGCCCGGGAAATCGGCCCTTGCGGTGCCATAATCCGGCATGAACAGCGTGTCGCCGCAGAACACCGCGTCGCCGACCACAAAGGCCATGTCGGCGGGCGTGTGGCCGGGCACATGCAGCACGGCCACCTCCAGCGCACCGATGGCGAGGCTGTCGCCATCCCTGAGCAGAAGGTCGAACTGCGAACCGTCCCGCTCGAACTCGGTCCCGGCGTTGAAGAGCTTGCCGAAGATGATCTGAACCGAGACAATGGCCGCTCCGATCGCCATCTTGCCGCCCAGCCGCTGTTGCAGATAGGGCGTGGCGGAAAGATGGTCGGCATGGGCGTGGGTTTCCAGCAGCCAGTCGACGCTCAGCCCCTCGCGGGCCACATAGGCCATCACGGCATCGGCGGCGCTGGTCCCCGTGCGGCCCGAGGCAGCATCGAAATCGAGCACCGAATCGATGATCGCCGCGCGCAGGGTGACCGGATCGTGGACGACATAGGTTGCCGTGAAGGTCGGCTCGTCGAAAAAGCTGCGCACGACAGGGCGCGGGCGCTCGCCGGCCAGGGCGCGGTCGATGACCGCCGAGGCCAGTGCTATGGGTTCGTCCATGATCCTTGCTCCTGCTTGGGGGGGGACGGGGTCTTGCGGGCTTACCCACCCAGCTCTGCGCGATGGGCTTCGGCAAAGGCCCGCACGCTCATCGGCGGGATGCCGGTGACCGCCTCAATGATACGGTCAGTGCCCTCGAATATGCCGTCGCGGTAATCGAGGGCAACGGCGCACAGGTGCTGGATGGTCTGTTCGGGCATGCCGCGGGACTGAAGCTGGGCGCGATAGGCCTCCACCTCCATCGGCTCATAGACGATGGTGCGGCCCAGTTCCTCGCTCAGCGCCGCCGCGACGCCGTGATAATCCATCTCCACCGGGCCGCAGAGCGGATAGGTCTTGCCCGCATGGGGCGCGGGGTCGGCCAGGATGGCGGCGATTAGCCGGCCCTGATCCTGCGCGGCGATGGGGGCGTGGCGCCCGGTGCCGAAGGGCAGGCGGAACATGTTGTCCTGCGCGATGGTCTGCATCTGCGCGCCGCGCGTCAACCATTCGGCAAAGAAGGTGGGGCGCAGATGGGTGACCGGCACGCCCGACCAGTCGAACACCCGCTCCGCAATCCAGTGATCGCGCGCCTGATGGCTGCCCGCCTCGCGCCGCGCCGAGATCTGCGACATGTTGACGATGGCCTTGACCCCGGCCTCCTGCGCGGCCTGCGCGAAATAGGCGTTAGCGGCGACAAGCCCGGGCAGCAGGGGGTAGAGGAAATAGGCACTGCTCACCCCTGCCATGGCCGCACGCACATCGTCGATTTCGAGCAAGTCCCCAAAGACGGTTTCCACGCCCTGAGCGCGAAGGGCGGCGGCGCGTTCGTCATCCTTGCGCAGCATGGCGCGGATGGTGACGGGCATCTGGCGCAGCGCTTCAACGGCATATCCGCCGGTGGCGCCGGTGCCGCCGGTGATGAGGATGGTCTGCTGGGTCATGGCTGCTTCCTGTGATGAGAGGCGTTGCGGAACGGGGGGCACCGCGTTCTTCGATACACAGGAAATCGGCTTTTATGGTCGGCTGCGGTAGCTGGTGTTTCAGGGTTTCACCTATGTGCCCCGCGCATGGATCAAACCGAGGTGATCAGACCGGCGGGTTCAGATCGGTTCTTCCAGCCCTGCCTTGAGATAGGCGACAAAACTGCGCGCGGCGATGCGCGTTTGCCGCGCCAGGGGGAAATAGGCATGCACCTCCACCGGGGGGCGGGTCCAATCGGTCAGCAGCGGCACCAGCGAACCGTTCAGCACGGCGGGGCGCGGCCTGCCCATTGGGGTCGAACAAATGCCCATTCCGGCCACGGCAGCGACCACCGCGCCCTCATTGTCATTGACGGTGACATGGGGTTGCAGATCGACGTCCACCTGCTCGCCATCGCGTTCGAAGGCCCAGGCCGCCGCGCCGGAAGGCCCGCCGATGATACGATGCTGCGCTAGATCCCCGGGGCTGGCCGGCGCGCCCGCCTTGTCGAGATAGCTACGCGAGGCCAGAAGGACACGCGGAAGCGAGGTGATGAGCTGCGCGGTGGCGCTCGCATCCGTCAGCTTGCCCAGCCGGATGGCCACATCCACGCCATCGCGCACGAGATCCTGGCGCTGGTCTTCCAGCAGCACCTGGATGCGCAGGGCAGGGTGCATCTCGGTAAAGCCGGTGAGGCGCGGAAGCACCTCGAGATAGCCGATGGTGCTGGGCATGCTGATGCGCAGCAGCCCGCGCAATTCGCTCCCTTCGCGTACCACATTCTGAGCATCCTCGATCGCGTCGAGGATCGCCTCGGCGCGCAGCAGGAATTCGCTGCCCGCCTGCGTGGGCACCACCGCGCGGGTGCTGCGCGAGAGCAGTCTTGCGCCCAGGCTCGCCTCCAACTCGGCTACGATGCGCGAGGCCTGCGATTGCGACAGGCCACATTCTCTGGCCCCCGCCGAGATGCTGCCAAGGCGCGCCACGCGGGCATAAAGGCGCAGGCTGAGAAAATCTTTCATAGCGCCATCATAACCACAAGCGGCGCCTGCGCGAAAGCGCGATGACATGACCGCGAGCCATGCGCCCCGCACATAGATGAAACCCGCAAACACTGGCTACCGCGACGGGCTCCAAAGGCCGATCCCTGCTGCATCGAAAAACGCAACCGGCGCCCGGCGGCAACCCTTTGATAACAGGAGACGATCATGACACAGTTTCAAGAACACCGCGTGCCCGCCAAAGGTGGCAGCCTTTATGTGCGGGATTATCCCGGCACCGGCCCGGCCTTCGTGATGCTGCACGGCTTCCCCGACAACGGCCACATCTACGACGATCTGATCCCCCATCTGGTCGCCGGTGGCCGCCGCGCCATTACCATCGATTTCCTTGGCTTCGGCGCCTCTGACAAGCCCGCGGGCGCGCAATACAGCTTTGCCCAGCAGCGCGGCGATGTCATGGCGGTGCTCGATGCGCTGGGCCTGGAAAAGGTCGTTCTGGTCGGCCATGACGCCGGGGGGCCGGCCGCGCTCAACGTGGCGCTGGAAAACCCCGAGCGCGTAGCCTCGGTGATGCTGATGAACGTCTTTTACGGCGATGCTCCCGGCCTGCTGGTACCCGAACTGATCGAGATTTTCTCGCACAAGCCTTTGCAGGCGCTAGCCCATCATTTTCTGGCCTCGCCCGAGCAGTTCGCATGGTTGGTCGAGTTCCAGCGCCGGATGCTGCTGGGCGATGCTTCGGCGCATGGCCAGGTCCGCTATGAGGAATTCCTCGGCCCGCTGATCGACGCCAACTTCCGTCAGCAGCCCAGTGCCGCCGCGGCTTTCGCCCAGATGACGAGCCAGTTGCAGGATGAGATTGCCGCAAACACCGGGCGCATCCTGGCGCTGCGCCGCACGCAGGTGCCCGTGCATCTGATCTGGGGCCGCAACGACCCCTATCTGCATCTCTCGACCGCAGCTTTCCTCCAATCCCAGTTGAGCAACGCTTCGCTGCACGCCCTGGATGCAGGTCATTGGCCGCAGATCGACGCCGCACAAGATGTTGCCCGCATCATGTTGGATGCCTGAACACGACCGCTATCGTATGACCTGAGGGCGCGGCGCGGCGCGTCTCGCCCTGTCCTGTTCGGTCCTGTCCTTTGATCCTTCCTCGTTCGTGTCAGAAGCGCTCGAGATCAAGCATGACGCCAGAACCTTATTGAATGTCCGGCCGTTTCGAAAGCTGACGCTTGCTTTGCTTTTCCGAAAGGCAGCTAAGTTGTCTTGTCTTATGACATTTCCGCCTGCTGGGGCATCATGAGATGCCCGATCCGGGGTGGCCACCCCGGATCGGGCGGAAGGGGATGGATCGAAGTTGTCTGGGTCGTCGAGGACCGTCGATTAGTGTGATCACCCCTTTCTTTTCCAACAGGCCTGGACGGAAGCCAGGGCTTCGGGCCCGGATGACAAGAATAGGACAGCGGAAAAGATGGAAAACTCCCTACCAAAAACGATCGGCATCGACATCTCCAAAGCAACCCTTGATGTGTTTGCCCATCCCACAGGCTGTGAGCGACAGTTCGCAAATTCGGCCAAGGGGCACAAAGAACTGATCAGCTGGCTTGGCCAGTGGCAGATCGAGCGGATCGCCTATGAAGCCACTGGCGCGTATCACCGTCAGCTGGAGCAGGCGTTGACAGATTTTCCCTGCGTTAAATTGAATCCGGCCCGTGCACGCCGGTTTGCCCAGGCTGCGACGGGGCACAAGTCCGGCATAGGCGCCGACATCGTCACTTCTTGCAAAACGACGCGGATCTTCGATGGTCGAGGTGTAGGTGAGCGCGGTAATCGGCCCAACACCGGGAACGCTCATCAACCGGGCACAGATCTCATCCGCCTTTGCCCGGTCATTGAGAAGACGATTGTATGCGCGCAATTGCTCCTCGATGGCTTCCATGGATGCGATGAGCGGAGCAAACAGGGCCTTCAAATCTGGGCGCTGGGCGTAAAATGCCGACAGGCGTTCGGCACGCGGGCCCGGTGTTCGCGCGGTGCCCATGCGCAGGCCGAACAGCTTCAAGAGCCCACGAAGCTGATTGGCCATGGATGTCCGCGCGGTGATAAGCTGGGCGCGGATGCGCAGCGCTGCCCTGTCGATATGCGTGGCCGACGCTTTCATGTGGACGCGCTTGTACCAGCCGGTACGCGCCAGTTGGGCAAGGCCTTCCGCATCATGGACATCGCTCTTGTTCACGCGGGCAGAAAGGACGCCTTTCGCGTGCCGTGCACAGATGCATTCTACAGCGACGCCACGTTCCACCAGCCCATGATACAGGAACGTCGACAGCGGATCGTGCCCCGCCGGGTTCTCTATTCGCATTGGTCAAGAGCTAATCGTTCTGCGTTTTCGTCTGCGTGCCGGGCTCTGAGGTTCTCTCCGCGATCGCCGCTTGGGGTCGCATGTTGGCGTTCA
>JAGWMZ010000086.1 GCA_028871475.1 Sphingomonadales bacterium
CAAGACAATCCGCAGCGCTATCGACAAATGCGTGGTGGTCAGGATCGCTCATGTCGAGCACCTGCGCGACGGCTTGCAAAATCCGGAGCATGGCGGGCGCCCGGGTCATGAGGCGCAGGTTGGCTAGGGCCTCAACATAGCGGCGGGTTCCGGCCTGCCGGATCGTGCCGATGCAAGTGTAGCTGTGGGTCAAAGGGTCGATCGCCGTGATTTCGGCGACCCAGTCGAAGGGCCAGTCAGCAGTGGTGCGGCCAAGGCTGCCTTCGCGCCATTCGCCAGGGGTCGGCTGTCGGGACATGGGGCTCTCCTGAAGAAACGCGATCAGGCGGCTTCGAGCCAAGGCTGATCGATGGGTGTGTCGATGGGGACAAAGCCAAGGCGCTCGGCACAGGCCGCGAAAGTCAGCGCGATGCTGGCGAGCCAATGACGAGCCGGACCAGAGACATCGCTCCATTCGCAGCGAATGCGATAGTCACGGTCGATCCGCTCGCTGATCCAGACGACGGCTTGCCCGTCGAGGCAGGTCAGGCCGATGTCGGCATAGGGATTGCGCAGCAGCACCCTGTGCGCCGTCCCGCGCCAGCGGTGGACGGGCTCAAAGGATCGCATCTCTCGGACTATACCGACGCGGATCGCCGCCACCACGGCCGTGTAGGCCTGAAACCATTCGGCGGGTGGAATGCCCGACAATGGGCGGCAGGCAACCTGCGCGCCATCTGGCCAGAGGCGCGCGGGAGCTGTGCCCCGCCTCATGCCGCAATCGCCAGAGGCGCAATGGCCGCCTTGTGCGCGGCGTGGATCCAGTCAGCGGCGGCCTGCGCTTGCGCGGCGGCGTTGAAGATCGCCCTGGGGTCGTGGCGCAAGGCTCCCAGCCAACTGGCGAGATAGGCGGCGTGGTCGGGCCGCGGCGTGTAGGCTAGGCCCAGATCGGCCATCAGGTAGCTGGCGCCGAGTTCGGCGACCAGCTCCTCGCGCGCCCGGATACTGCGTTCCTTGTGATAGTCGCGCAGCGTCTCACGGGCTAACCTGTCCACATGTCCACTCGCGTGGGTGACCTCATGTGCGAGTGTGGACACCAGATCGAGGTCATGATCGAAAGCCGTGCGCTCGGGCATGAAGACCTTGTCGATGTCGGGGCGGTAATAGGCGTCATGCAGTCCGTATTCGACCGGGACGCCGAGCCCCTCGAGGAAGATCAGCGCATCGGCGACCGAGGTGCTGATCGGCGCGACCTCCTTCTCGGTGGCCTCCTCGGCGCCGTCCACTTGATCGCGGTTGAAGACGACAAAGCTGCGAGCAAAGAAGCGAGCGCGGCTGTCGCCTTCGCCGCCCGCTTCGACGGCGGCATCACCGCGCTCGACCTTCTTCCAGAGGATGACGTGAGTGCCGATCTCACCCTTGCGCACCTGCCCGCCATGGGCGCGCCACTGCTGATAGGTCGCCCAGATGCCCGAGGCGTAGCCGCAGGCATCGGCGGTGGCCCAAAGGACCAGGCGGTTGATGCCGGAATAGCGACGGCCAGCCACGCTGGTCGGGCGTATGACCGGCGCGCCGGAATGGTGCCAGGGCATCCGCCATTCGCCCGCGCCGGATTCAATCGCGGCGACAAGCTGGGCGGTGACGGTGGCGTAGATGTCGTGACGGGGCTTCATGGGATGGTCTCCTCCTGATCCGAGCTGAACTCACGGACAGGTGATCCTCCTCCCGCTCTGACGCGGAAGGAGGATCGGTTCTGTGGCTATTCGAGATTGAAGGTCAGGCTACCTGCGAGAGCGGGCCGTCGGCATCGTTCTGATTGGCCGCGTCGAGCGAGACGTCCCCAGCATCCTCATGCTGGTCGTCGACGGCAAGCCCGCCTTCGACCGGATCGCCCGCAACGCCACCAAAGCGCATCACATCGGGCACCCAAGCGAGCGCCTTGGCCTTGATCGCCGGCTCGATGATCGTGTCGCCCGAACACAGGCGCGCGGCAGCCGTCGCCAGTTCGGTCTTTTTCGCTGTCGCATAGCGCAAGGCGATCTCGGGATCGAATTGCCCGAGGATGCTGAGGATCTGCGCCTTCTTGATGCGGTCGAAGAAGTTTTCCGCACCGGGCCGCCAGTGTTGCGCCATGTCGATGCCGATCTCAGCGCCAAGGCGGCTCTGGAAGGTGCAGGCGTGCGTGCCGTTGCTTAGACTGGCCTTGAGGCTCTGGCTAACGGCATAGGCAAGCCAGCCCGCTTTCACATCGTCCGGTAGGCCCCGGAAGGCCAGGAAGGACGCGAAGCTGTCCTCTTCGCTGGCCCAGTCATTGGGCAGGCTGGCGCGTTGCCGTTCGAGCTCGGTTACCGCCGTACTTGCCGGAATGCCGGTCAAGCCGGAAGGCTCGTTGCGATCGGTGATGCGGATGGTGCAACCCGTGTCCGAATAGCCGAAATGACCGGCATGGTCGCGGGAAAGGCTGAAAATCGCCAGATCGAGCGCCAGCGCCGGATCATGGGCAATGTGGAGCGCCAGAACGTCGCGGCGATCCCTGGCCATCTGCTCTTCCAGTGAACGTGGGAGAGTGGCCGAGGGCGCAGGTTCGTCACCCTCGATCTCGGCTCCGTCCGCGGGCTCACCCGACGCACTCGGCCGCCGCGTGGGCTTGGTCGAGGTGTAGTAGGTTTCGAGGAGGCGCGGCTGCCCATCCTTGCCCAGCACGAGGAAGGTGCCGACGTTGGGCTTGTCTTCATCGGGGATCAGCAGTTCGGTGTCGGCAAGCCGATCATGCTCGGTATCGAGCGCGTTGTATTCCGCTTCCAGCGCTTCGACATCATCGCCTTCATCGGGCGCGTCGAGGATCTCGGCGATCTCGGTCATCCGATCCGAGATTTCGTCCATACGGGCCAGTGCCTCGACGCTGGGTTCAGCGCGACGCGGCCAATAGGCGTGGAGATCCTTGGTCTCGTCATAGGTGACATGGGTCGCCAACGTGGGCTTCACCCAGGCGAGCTTGGAACCGAGTTCGGCCACCTCGGCCTCATGCGCCAGCTTCTTGGCGGCGAGGTCCATGGCGAGATCGCCATCGAGCCACTGGCCTTCGCCGTCAGCGGCGAAAAGATCGCGCTCGATCCGGCCACCGCAAGCGACATACTCGGCCTCACCGAGAAAGCGCGCGATGGGGTGATCGGCCGAGAGGCTTTCCTCAGCAATCGCGCGGCGGATCGCCTGCGGGTTGTCAGCCTGCCAGTTCGTCGACAGACGCTCCCATGCAGCTGCCTGCCGCTCGCGGTCACCGGTCGAGCCATAGGCCATGGCGACATCGAGCGTGATGTCACCATCGGCGAGCGCCGCGAAGATCGGCTCGGCCAGATCGGCAAGGCGCAAGCGGCCCTGCACATGGCGAACGGTGACGCCGAAGCGACGCGCCACAGCTTCGGCATCAGC
>JAGWMZ010000024.1 GCA_028871475.1 Sphingomonadales bacterium
GGAGGGCCATGATCGCCTGGCCGCCCTTTCGACGGCGGGTAGCAACACCATCGTGCCCCGATCCGGCCATTTCATCCAGCTCGATCAGCCAGATGCAGTCATCGCCGCCATCAGGCAACTTCTTGAACGGTTGCGCTGATCTGGGTCTGGCGCAAGGTCCTGAAGGATAAGCGCGTCAGCGTGTGGCGGCTGGTGAATGCCCCCGTGCGCGACTCGACCAGTTCCTAACGGCGGCGCGGTGTGTCCGGACCTCTGGCGCCCGACGCTGAGCAACACCCCGCTCGCCGGGCCGATCGCCATGATCGAAGACAACAGGCCATAGTCGCGTGCGTCAGCATGGAGCCCGCCGACCGCCATGGTGGACATGAAGATCGGGAAGCTCAGACCGAAGGTTCCAAGGCTGCGCTCAGGTGCTGATGTTGGAGGCGAACGCCCCTTTGCCCCACATGTGATCCTGATATCTCAGTAGCGACCGGAACATACCGGTCGTGGAACGCTCACTGCTGTCGATCGCGACATACGGAAATACGCATTTCCGTCAAATATCCGTTTTTCCGTATCTTCTTGCAAAATGCGCTTTTTCGTATATGAGGTACAAATACGAAAACGCGTATGAGGCCGTCCATGCACTCGGTGATCAGATCTGCTCAAAGCCTGGGACTGGCACTACGACAGGCGCGCCAGGCAGCGGGGCTTACCCAAAAAGAGCTCGGAGCGCGCACCAATCTGCGCCAGGCAACCATCTCCAGCCTCGAAGCGGGCGAAGGTGCAACGCTCGACACCGTTTTTGCCGTCATCACCCATCTGAAGCTGGAACTTCACATGGACAAGCGCAGCTTTTCACCGGCACCGCTGGAAGACATTTTCTGATGGCGCGCCGCTCGACAGTGCTTCGAGTCCTTTTGAACGGCCGCGGCGTCGGTTGGCTTTCCCGCGCCGCCAGCGGCGCGATAGATTTCAAATATGACGAGGAATGGCTGGCATGGGAGCACGCCCTTCCCGTCTCCCTCTCCCTGCCGCTTGACGCAAGACGTTATACAGGTGCCCCAGTCACCGCGGTCTTCGAGAACCTGCTGCCGGACAATGACGCGATCCGCAGCCGAATCGCTGATCGAATCGGAGCGGACGGAGCCGACGCCTACAGTCTCCTGGCCGCGGTGGGACGGGACTGCGTGGGCGCGTTGCAATTTCTCCCGGTGGATGTTGAACCAACCCCAGTTGGGGAAATCCATGCCGAACCCATCAATGACGAAGGCATCGCGGACCTTTTGCGCAACCTCGGGGCAGCCCCTTTGGGACTGGAGCGCGATGACGCTTTCCGCATCTCGATCGCCGGCGCTCAAGAGAAAACCGCGCTGCTCTGGTGGAAGGGGGCGTGGCACAAACCCCTGGGAACAACGCCGACGACTCACATCTTCAAGCCGCAGATCGGGGCACTGCCCAACGGCATCGATCTATCGAACAGCGTCGAGAATGAGCATCTCTGTCTCACATTTCTGGCAAAGCTGGGCTTGACGGTCGCTTCTACCCAAATGGCGATGTTTGGCGACAGGCGCGTGCTGGTCGTTGAACGCTTTGATCGCCTCTGGGCCCGCGATGGCCGCCTCCTGCGCCGCCCCCAGGAAGATATCTGCCAAGCCCTATCCGTTCCCCCGAGCCGCAAATATGAGGATCACGGCGGCCCCGGCATCGCCGACATTATGGGGCTCTTCGAAGCAAGCGATCAGCCAGACATTGATCGAGCCATGTTGATGAAAGCCCTCATCGCATTCTGGCTGATCGGCGCGACCGATGGCCATGCCAAGAACTTCAGCATCTTCCTACATTCAGGCGGTCGCTTCTCGGCAGCGCCGATCTACGATGTGCTCTCAGCCGAACCGAGCTTGGCCGCCCATCAGATTAACCGGCGGCAGATGCGCCTTGCGATGGCAGTCGGGGACCGTCGGCGCTATCGCCTCGACGAAATCGCGCCGCGCCATTTCGTGCAGACAGCGGTGCGGGCCGGATATGATGCCGTATCCACAGGGGAGATTATTGCCGAGATCGGGAATGTGGCCGAAGCAGCATTCCATGCCGCGGTGGACGAGATGCCGGGCGACATCGCGACGGAACTGGTCGACTCCATCGGGGCCGCGATCCGGCGCCGAATTGAAAGCCTCCGCCTCATGTGATGTTCAAGCTTGCTACGCCTTGAAGAGCCCCCGCATTTTGCAAGAGAGCAGGTTGCCGGGCACTCCATCGAGCCGTCCATCATCGCTTGATGAACGGCCTTTGAACCGCCCCGGCTTTATTAGCCCGACTGCAGACCTAGCGACCTTTGCATCGCACGGTTGACTTGGGCTGGAGCCCACGCAGCACGATCATCGCACATCAAGCCCAAGTTGGAGTGCGTCAGGAGAAGCTGATGATATCCAGTGGCCCCTCCGTGCCAATGAGCGTGAGACAATGATCGCCGATAAATTACCCTTGAGGGCGCGGATGAGATATCACGATGGTTATGCCGCAAATCCCAGAAGACGAGTACCCCTTCCCCTCGCGTCTGGCGTTGGGGCAGATCATCGACAATCTGGCCTCGGCCCTATTTCCGATGCGGCTGGGCCCACGGGGGTTGACGCTCGAGACCGAGGATGCCTTTGTGGTGACCTCGCTGCGCCGCGCGCTACCCGATCTCGCTGCGCAAGTTCGGATGGAACTGCACGCGGGCCACGCCGAGAGCGAGGCGGATATCCACGCCGAGGCGCACCGCATTATCTGCGCGCTGGCCGAAAGCTTGCCAGATGTGCGGCGCTTGCTCGACACTGATTTGGAAGCCGCCTTTGCTGGCGACCCCGCCGCGCGCAGCGTTGATGAAGTGCTGCTGTGTTACCCTGCACTCACCACCATGATCCATTATCGCATCGCGCATTTGCTTTATCGCGAAGGCGCGCCGCTGGTGGCGCGCATCATCACCGAGATCGCCCATTCACGCACAGGCATCGACATTCACCCCGGCGCCCAGGTTGATGAGAGTTTCTTTATCGATCATGGCACCGGCGTCGTCATTGGCCAGACGGCCATCATTGGCAAACGCGTGCGCCTGTTTCAGGCGGTAACATTGGGCGCGCGCAGCTTTACCACAGACGAACAAGGCCATCTTGTCAACACGCCGCGCCATCCGGTGATCGAGGATGATGTGGTGATCTATGCCGGAGCCACCATTCTGGGCCGCATCACCATCGGCGCGGGCAGCGCGATTGGCGGCAATGTCTGGCTCACCAAATCCGTGGGCCCGCGCAGCATCGTGCAGCAGGGCGCGCCCAACGTCTCGATTGAAAGAGATACACTCGAAGATTGGCCCTGATTGCGTGAAGGAGGGCCGGGGTGAGTTTTACGCAGGGCAGATCCGTCAATGCCTGCTCCAGCTGACGGTGATATGCGCCAGTAGCTTCATAGGCGATCCGCTCGATTTGCCATTGGGAGCCAGCTTATCAGTTCTTTGTGCCCCTTGGACGAATTTGCGAACTGTCGCTCACAGCCTGTGGGATGGGCAAACACATCAAGGGTTGCTTTGGAGATGTCGATGCCAACCGTTTGTGACAGGGAGTTTTCCATCTTTTCCGCCGTCCTATTCTTGTCATCCGGGCCCGAAGCCCTGGTTTCCGTCCAGGCCTGTTGGAAAAGAAAGGGGTGATCACACTAATCGACGGTCCTCAACAACCGAGACAACTTCGATCCATCCCCTTTCGCCCGATCCGGGGTGGCCACCCCGGATCGGGCACCTCATGATGCCCCAGCAGGCGGAACTGTCATAAGACAAAACAACAAAACCGCCGCTCCCGAGGAATGCGGAAATGGTCCACTTTCCTCCAACAAGCCGACGTTCGGATGGGCAGCAGCACTAAGCCTCGACACCGAGCGCTAATATTCGTGTTGCAAAAATGCTCTCGCTGGAACGCCGCCGTATCTTCTATTGATCCTCGTCCGACTTCCGCCTTCGAGGATGGCTGTGGCTCCGGTGATAGGCAACCAGCAGCCCAATCCACAGCAGAATGCCGCCGCCGATCAACAGTGCAGGCATCATTGCGGATCATCCAGACTGAACTGGTCATGATCCTCATGATACGTAAAAATTTCAGCATAGCGGCCCCAGTTGGTCACCGTCTTGAGCGTTTCCTCGGCGAAATCTTCGCTCATGTGGTCTTCAAGCTCATCGCGGAAGCGGCGCGCAGGAGCCTTGTGAGTGGCCCGCTCGTCAAGGATACGGCGGATGTGCTGAGCTAGGGGCACGTGAGCCAGCAGCGCTTCGCCGAACATGGCTTTGCGGGCATCCACCTCAGCACTGGCATAGCGGCGCGCGGATGGGGTCAGCACCAGTTCGGCCCCGCGCAACTCGGCAAAGCGCAACAATTGCAGCGTTTCTGCCATTGGGAACAGGTCATCGACCTCAAGGTTGAGCGAGTCCGCCAGATCGGCCATGCTGGCCTTGCCGTTAAAGGGCGTGCCGTCCACTTCCTCGATAAGGCCGGCCAGCGTGTTGGTCGACACATGCGGCAGTACCATGGCGATACCCGTGCCAGGAAACACACCATCGCGCGCGGGCTGTGAGGATGCCTGTTTAGCAGTCATGCGGGCATAGATGTCATCGACCAACGCGCGAAACGGCGGATCAAGCCGGTCGCGCGGGCGGGGAATATCAACCTTGATCTCGGCCACCACGCGCCCCGGATTAGACGAGAACACAAGAATGCGGTCGCACATCTGCACCGCTTCCTCGATATTATGGGTGACAATCAGGATCGACTTGATCGGCATGCGCCCTTCCGACCACAGGTCAAGCAGATCGGTGCGCAAAGTCTCGGCGGTCAGCACATCGAGCGCGGAAAACGGCTCGTCCATAAGCAGCAGCGAGGGATTGACCACCAGCGCGCGAGCAAGGCCTACCCGCTGGCGCATGCCGCCAGACAATTCCTTGGGATAGGCATTTTCAAACCCGTCGAGGCCAATAAGGTCGATCGCTGCCAACGCGCGGGTGCGGCGCTCGTTAGCAGGCACCTTCTGCGCTTCCAGTCCTAGTTCCACATTCTCCTGCACGGTTAGCCAAGGGAACAAAGCAAAAGTCTGGAACACCATGGCCACCGATGGATTGGGGCAATCCTCGCTCTCGATCCGTTTCACCTCTCCTTCGCGCGGACGGATGAGGCCAGCAATCGAGCGCAGCAATGTCGATTTGCCCGAGCCGGAACGGCCGAGCAGCCCCACAACCTCGTTCTGGTAGAGCGTGAGATCCACGTCCTCCAGCACGAGGTGGCCGCCCGGAGGCGGTCCATAATAGTGATTGAGCCCTGTAACCTCGATCAGTGGCAGGGTCGGTGCGCCAGTAATTGCTTGGGTAGCCATGAGGAAACTCCGGGAAAATCAGGACAGGCGCAGGCGGCGTTCGCCAAAGGCGTAAAGCGGTCGCCAGACCATGCGGTTGAAGCCGAGGACGAAGAGGCTCATCACCCCGATGCCAAGTGCCACCTGCGGATAGTTGCCAGCGGTGGTGGCATCCGCAATATAGGCACCAAGCCCATGCGCTTCGAGATGGTGACTACCCCAGGTCACTACCTCGGCGACGATGGAAGCATTCCATGATCCGCCGGAAGCGGTCAGTGCGCCGGTGATGTAGTAGGGGAATATGGCGGGCAAAGCGACCTGCCGCCACCATTGCCAGCCCTTCACATCATACATGCCCGCGACTTCGCGCAGATCGTTGGGGATGGCGCTGGCCCCCGCAATCACATTGAATAAGATGTACCACTGAGTGCCCAGAATCATCAGCGGCGAGAGCCAGATGTCAGGTAGCAAATCCCAGCGGACAATGGCGATCACCGCGAAGGGAAACAGCACATTGGCCGGAAAGGCGGCGAGGAACTGGGCTATGGGCTGTACCCGCTCGGCAAGACGCGGGCGCAAACCGATCATCACGCCCAGCGGCACCCAGATGACGCTGGCTAGGACGATCAGCACGATCACCCGCACCAATGTCACCATTGCCAGACCGATAGCCATGCCGATATCGCGCGGGCTGAGTGAGGTCAGCACGTAATGCGTCGTCCAGCTCAGCGCGGCGGCCACGCCGATCCACACCATAGCCTGCCAAAGACGCTCGAACCACGGATTGACGGAGCCTTCCTCGCTACGCTGGTGTTCGTGGCGCGTCGGTTCCATTGCAAGCAGCAACCTCCCAATTGCCGAGAAAGGCACTAGCAACAGCGGCAGGGTGCGCGTTCGGCGCAGCAGATCATAGAACCAGCTTTCGGGCCGTTCTGTGCTGGCGGTCTGCTCAAAGCGAAAACGGTCGGCCCATGCAACGATGGGGCGAAAGAACATTTGATCATAGGCGAGAATCACCAGCGCCATCATGCCCACGGCCCAGCCAACCGAACGGAAATCCTGATGCTGGATCGCAAGCGCCAGATAGGAACCGATGCCCGGCAGCGTCACCGTGGTGTTGCCCACCGTGATCGCTTCGGACGCGACAACAAAGAACCACCCGCCAGACATCGACATCATCGCATTCCACACCAGTGCCGGTGTGGCGAAAGGCAGATCGAGCCGCAGAAACCGTCGCACAGGCGACAGGGCAAAGCCTTCACATACCTCTTCCAGATCATCGGGCAGCCCGCGCAGCGACTGATAGAAGCTGAAGGCCATGTTCCACGCCTGTGAGGTGAAAATGGCGAAGACTGAGGCCAGTTCCACCCCCAGCACATTGCCCGGAAACAGGTTCATGAAGAAGGTAACGGTGAAAGTCAGAAATCCAAGGATCGGCACCGATTGCAGGATGTCGAGCGCGGGCACGATAATCTGGCCCGCGTGTTTGCTGCGCGCAGCCAGCGTGGCGAAGACCAGCGTGAACAGCGTTGAGGCAAAGAGCGCGGCAAACATGCGCAGGACTGTGCGCAGC
Organism: Sphingomonadales bacterium; assembly: GCA_028871475.1. Lineage (GTDB taxonomy): Bacteria > Pseudomonadota > Alphaproteobacteria > Sphingomonadales > Sphingomonadaceae > Novosphingobium. The sequence goes on from JAGWMZ010000024.1 coordinate 6,929, forward strand.
GCATAATAGGGCAGATGCGCAGGACCGAGCGTGACCGGCTCGAGATGCAGCGTCGAGAGCGGTGCCACCGCTCCCTCTGCCGCACGAAATATCAACACGGCTAGCCCCGTCAGAATGATGAAGGCAATTGCGTCCTCGCGGTTGGGCCGCGTCAGGCGCAGCATCCGCGAAAAGGACGGCAGGATCGCAATAGGGTGCTTGTCGGGGCTCATGCGCATGCCCTTTGGATTTGGATGAGGTTGAGGGGCACAGGCTTAAAAACCGGCATGAAAACGGGCACCAAAGACATTGGCAGGCCCGCGATCACGGTTATAGCCTGGGTTGGCGATATGCTGGTAATCCAGTGTGATCGCGGCCCAACTCACCTGACGAAACGCGTAGTAGGCCTCGATGATCTGCTCATCGCCTGGATGGGTCAGCGCACCATCACCCACCAATACGCCAAGCCCGCCCGCAGCGAGCCAACGCTGATGCGCCGAGGAAATACCGTTGATCACGGCAGCCAATCCCAGTGTGTCCTGCTTGCGGCCCCAAGCGGCCCCCTTAAGCGCGCCGCCCAAGGCTAGAGTGCGGTCGATATCGGTGAAGTCATAGGTTTCGATGGCGCCCTGCGTGGTGCCCGCGCGAAGGAACATGCCCAAGTTGGCGGTCACATCTTGCTCTGCGTTCAAGGCAAGGCCGAAGCGATCCTGCTTGCGACGTACGGATGCAAGATAGGGTGCATTGCCAGTGGTCCGGGCAAGCGCAAGGGCATCGTCGAAACGGGCAAACAGACCCCGATTGCGAAAGCCGGTGACGCGCACCGTCCCGTCACGGTCACCGATGCGCCAGCGCCTTTCGCCTTCAACGATAACGGCGTTTTGGCTGAAATTGCTTTCCAGTTCGATACCGTTGGGAATCTTCGACAGATTGTAGAGCCCCGCGCGCAGTGTCCAGGGACCCTGATACCATTCGGCGGCAATGCCATAGGTGTAGCCCCATGCATTGGCTGCGTAGTCAAAGCTACCTGTATCCACCAGAGACCAGTTGAGAAAGTCGGCGCGCGGATCATGGGCGAATTTGTTGGTGTCGAATATGTCGCCCACGCCCATCTTGCCAGCAGTGATGACGATGCGGTTGACGGTCGTGGCGGTGCGCAACTGGTTGATACCGGCGTCGAGCTTCAAGGCTTCGCCGCCCAGCGCGATGGTCTGGCGCACAAAGGCACGTTGAAGCTTGAAATAGGGGTTCATTTTGCCAACCTTATAGGCCTCGGCACTAGGGAAGCCGCCCGCCCCCAGCGTGTTCGACAGGCCAAAGCCCTGATCGATCTCAGGATTCACCCAGATTTCAGCACCCTTCCACGGCCGCACGCCAAGATAGAGCGTGACATCGCTGGTCGATTTGACCTGATGCGGTGTGAGGCTGTTATCGGCCGAATACGGCGAAGCAAATCCGCCCACGCCTTGAACCACGGTGGTGACTTGAGCGTGAATGGCAACAGTTTGATCATCGGCAGGCGCCTCTTTAGCACGAACCGGCGATCCTGCCAGACACACAGCAGCCATTGTAGCGGCGAACGCCGCACGCGTATCGATTTGCATCGTCGATCTTTCCCTCGTCGGCGCATTAGCTGCGAAATGTGACAAGGGCGTCACCAGCACCGATTGCCGGAACTTCATGCGGAGTTGGCGAGAGAAGAAATTGAGAAAGTCAGTCATTTGTCCAGTCCCTGGGTGGGGTGTTCCCGCCAAGGCACCAGACCGACGCGTTAGATCGCGCTAGCCACAGTCCCCTGCGGGAAATTCAACGCTCGGACGCAAGCAGCAATCAGGCCTCCAGCCCGACTGTCGCCCTCATCAGCGGCGGTATTGCGACTTCGTGGCATTGGTGATGTTTCCATTGGGGAATGGGGCGATAAGTTGAGCCAAGGCGACTCGACTGAGGCGCCCATATACTCTAGGGGGGTATAGTATCAAGCTCAAAGGAGCCCAAGTTGAGCCACGTTGCCGCCGAAAAGCAAAAGCTGCTCAATCGCCTCAAGCGTCTGCGCGGGCAGATCGACGCCTTGGAGCGTGCCATTGATGCGGATGTAGAATGCGCCCGTGTTCTTCAGCAGGCCACTGCGTGCCGTGGAGCACTCGAAGGCTTCATTGCCGAAGTGATTGAGGACCACATCCTTGAGCATATGGTCGAACCGGGCCTTGCCGTTAACGATCCCAAGGTTCTGGCTGCCGAAGAGTTGGTGGCGATTATCAAGGCTTATATGCGTTAGAAGGCCGTCAAAGCCAGCTATCCGCGAATTTGTTATTCCGGCTTGGTTGAAGTTGGCATTCATGGACGATTGCTCGATCCAGGTCGCGGCTCGCGAATGACGGGTTTTGGCGGGCACTACCGTTTAGAACCTGCTCTGGGAACGGCAAAAATTGGTCGCAAACTGCCAATGCGACCATCGCCCCGCTCTCCTCCACGATCGCCTTAATTCCCGCCGTTCCCGCCCTCGGATCAGTAGATCTAACCTGCCGTCCATTCACATGGAAAGGGTGCGCTTCGAGCGACCCGCCGGTTCGATATCCGACCTATTGCCAAAATCGCCGCCAAGCAGCCTCGGATTATCAATATCGGCCCACCGGATCCTCGGCGCAGGATCGGCCGGGTTTCCAGCGGCTTGTCGCGGAAGTGGGGCTCGGCCATGTGGGGTTGGTTCTTGGGATCGAAGTGTCGCGTCTGGCACGGTCGTGCCGCGACTGGCATCAACTGCTCGAAATGTGCGCGCTGTTCGACACGCTCATTGGCGATGCCGATGGCATTTATGATCCAGGCACCTACAATGATCGCCTTCTGCTTGGGCTCAAGGGGACAATGAGCGAGGCGGAACTTCACATCCTCAAGGCCCGCATGCACGAAGGCCGATGTGCCAAAGCCCGTCGTGGCGAACTCGTTCTGGGCCTTCCGCGCGGCTATGTGCTGAAGCCTTCGGGCGAGGTCGCGTTGGATCCGGATGAGGGAGTGCAGCGTGCAATCCGTCTGGTCTTCGCTATCTTCGAGCGGCGGCGATCAGTCAGTGGTGTGCTGCGTTATCTCGTTGACCATGAGTTGCAACTACCCGATCGCGTACGGAGCGGGCCGAACAAGGGCGATGTCTGCTGGAATCGTCCCAATCGCGCGACGCTGTCGGACATGCTGCGTCATCCTGCCTATGCTGGCGCCTATGTCTTCGGGCGTCGCCATTATGATGGCCGTCACCGGCTTCCGGGCAAGCCGCACAGTGGTCGATCTTATCTACGTGATCCGCAAAAATGGATGGTACTCCACCAGGATGCGTTGCCCGCCTATATAGACTGGAGCAACTTTGAGAGGAACCAGCGGCAGATGGCCATGAACCGCTCTCGACACACGGGTGTTCCGCGCGGCGGTGCCGCCCTGCTTGGCGGCCTGATTTCTTGTGGGCTTTGCGGACGGCGGATGTTCACGACCTACACCGACGACGGACGCGAGGCCCGCTATGTTTGCCATCAACTCGCCACCACCTATGGAGAGGCACGCTGCCAGTCGATCAGTGCCTGGCCAGTCGACAGGCTGGTCTCCACGCTGATCCTTGAAGCCCTTGCGCCCGCCGCGATCGAGGTGAGCCTGCAGGCGGCCGAGGATATTGAGTTGGAACGGCGGCAACTCCACGGCCAATGGCAAATACGGCTTGAACGCGCCGGATATGAAACCGCGCTCGCACGGCGCCGCTACGAGGCAGTTGATCCGGATAATCGTCTGGTTGCCCGGACGCTGGAACGGGACTGGGAGGCAGCACTCGCGGCCGAGCAGTCGCTGGCGGATGAACAGCGGCGGGCTTTGGCTGAAGAGCCCGAACGCCTGACCCAGGCCGAGTGCGATGCCATACGGCAGCTGGCACAGGATATCCCCGCGTTGTGGAGTAGCGCATCCACGACAGCGCGCGATCGCCAGGCCATTGCGCGTACGATGCTTGAACGCGTTGAGGTTGTCGTCGTGGGTGAAACCGAGCGCGCTGGGCTCGTCTGCCATTGGGTGGGTGGCCCTATGACGAAACATGCGTTCACCCGACCGGTACGGCGGTTCGAGCAACTTGAGAACTTCGACAAGCTGCTTGCCCGGATCACCGACCTCAGGTGCCAAGGAGCCACCGCGCAGGCTATCGCTGATGCGCTCAATGCCGAGGGCTGGACGCCGCCCAAGAAGGACAGCTTCAACGCTGCCATGATCCATCGCCTGCTCCAACGGCGCGGGCTTGGCACGACACGTCCTATCTGGTCGAACAATATACCACGGCAAAACGAGTGCGAAATTACCCTTCAGGAATATGCCGATCGAATCGGAGCTCACCGACAAACTGTCTACGGTTGGCTCCGACGCGGCCGGATCAAAGGGCGGTTGGCCAAGGTCGGAACCCAGCGCATCTGGCTCGTCGACTTCCAAAACAGCTCAACAGGAATCTGCACTGGAGAGTCATCATGAACACACGATCGAGGAGGTCTTCGGTTGGGCCAAGACCTGTGGCAATCTGCGCAAGACCCGCCACCGCGGACTGCCACGCGTGGGCTGGGCCTTCACACTGACCGCCGCCGCCTACAACCTGGTGCGCCTGCCAAAGCTGCTGGCGACTGGATAAGTGCGCCAAATGGGCGGTGAAAAACCCGAATGTGCCAACGCCAGGTGAAAAACGGGCCTCGGTGCCGTCATGCAAGGTGCTAACGGGGCGTAGACTGCGCCGTAACGGGCCTATTTCCGCAGCCTGCTAGGGCGAGTATGTCCAGGTGGGCGTTTGAGAGAGGATGCCTTTGCCTCCCCCATACTCCTGTTTCAAGGTTGCTTGCAGCGCTTCACTGCGCTGATCCGATCGATGACAATGCCGCGTGCTGCACCGTCAGAACGCTTTAACGACTTTTTACAATTTAAAGTGCCTGTCGTGCCGGTCAGGAGTTTGGTCTCCGGTAAACAGTCATCTCCCGTCAAGGTGGCATGGGTATGTGATCCTGTTCCAGAGAAGAGGTAACTGAACCATGTATTGTGGCAAGATCGGAAGGGCAGCTGTCGTTGATGCTGATTTTACCGAAGCCCTTAATCGTTCTGCGCGCGCGCTTCGGTCTTATGCATGGCGTTTGACTGGAAATGCTGCAGACACAGACGATCTTGTTCAGGAGACCATGCTCCTCTGCTGGTCCGCCCGACACCTCTTCCAACCAGGCAGCAACTTCAGCGCCTGGAGTCGCGTAGTGATGCGCAACAGTTTTCTGTCAAACCTTCGAAGAGATCGTGTTCGTACCAATTTGCCGCAGGAGGCGTTCGACCTCATGCCGGGGACGGCAGGCGGTCAGGATCAGGCAATCGAGCTTAGGGATACCTGGTGGGCGCTTGACCGATTGAGCCCGCAACACCGCAATGCGGTGCTGCTCGCCGCGAAAGGCATTTCATACACCGAAGGGGCAGCACAGCTCGCAATCCCAGAGGTAACGTTCAGGAGCCATGTCTTCAGGGGACGACGGCATCTCCGCCGGCTCATAGATGATTTCGAGGCACAGACCCGGCGAAGACGCCAGTGAAGCGCTCGAGTGGGTTCAGGAGACTGATGGAGCAAACCTCGTCAGTATGCCCCGTGGCCCTTGTCCCCCCGCAAAGTTCTGGCTCCCGACGACGCAATTTCTGCCCTCGCGTTTTGCCAAATAGAGAAGGCTGTCGGCCCGGGCCATCGCGACGGAGATTTCTTCGCCTTCTTTCATGAGTGTCACACCGAAACTCGCAGAAAACTGGCTCTCCTGTGCTTCCTCCGGCCAATCTTGGCTCTGAAATGCCCGCCGCATTGCGTCGGCCGCCGAAAGGGCATCCTCCAGCGTGACATCGGTCAGAAGCACCGCAAACTCCTCGCCGCCAAGCCGGATCACGCGCGCTCCGGCACCAGGCAGGCTTTTCAGAAGCGCGCCAAACCGGGCGATGACGATATCCCCGAAGGCATGACCAAAGCGATCGTTGATGCCTTTGAATTGATCGATATCAGCCAGAACGATCGCGGTTGAGGCCGATATCAGACGCCTGCCCGCGGGCGATGCCAGCAAGGCCTCCATGCCCCGCCGGTTCAGAACATTCGTCAATGAATCGATATGGGCGTGTTTGCGATATTTCTCGATAAAATCCGAGCTCGTGGAGATCATCACCGCAAAGGCGAGAATGATGCTTCCCAGCAGCCCGGTATATTGGACGAGGCTACCCCAGACCGAGGCCCGCCACGCGCCCACGACCGCGTCCGTGTCGTGCACCGAAAGATAGAGGATACACTGGAAGGTCATCGCCATGGACAGGAACAGGAAGGTGCCGGCCAGGATGCGATCGCCAGTTGAACTGATCGATTTCAGATAGGCGATGGTCGTGCGCCAGAGAATGACATTGCAGCATGCCTGAACGAAGAACGTTTCAAGACGGACGCTTTTGAACATCATCAGCGATGTGACGATCATCACCGAAGCCGTCATCACCACGGCGATTTCCAGCGGCAGGAAGTTTTCAATCTCCTTGCGACCATTGAGTGCCCGGCACGCGAGGATGACGCCAAGCAGAATGCAATTGTCCTCGATGATCTGCTTGATCGGCCAGATTTCCGGGCTCTGATATAGCATTATGGCAAAACCGACGCCCATGCTGCACAGCGAGTAACCCCATAGGGCTGTCCCGAAACCCATCACATCGGCAGCGATAAATCCTACCCCGCACAACAGGATAGCGATCGGGACAGACCAATCGAGCAAGGTTATCGGCATAGGAGCGACCAGATGGTTCCAGCGCCTTTTAAGACGGCTGCTTCCGGAAAATGAGGGGGCTTCAGAGCTAGGGACATCCCGTTTACAATCCGTTTACAAATTCAGATTGGCGGGCAACTCGCCACACTTACCCCGCCCCTCCGGCACGGAAACGGCAGGATATGCCTTATCATGTCCGTTTCAGTCCATTTCAGGCAGTCAATGGCTGACCCGCACTCACCAAAGACTCTTTGCCAAGAGCCCTTCCATCCAATCGGCAAAAGCCAGCACTCTGCGGGGCCGATCGCGGCGACGGGGAAACAACAGATGTACGGGCATCGGTTCGGCTGGATAGGCTGGCAGCACTTCGATCAAAGTGCCAGCCGCCAACTCGGCCCTCACATCATAGGCCGGGATCTGGAGCAGGCCCAGCCCCGCCACGCAGGCAGCAATGGCGGCCTCCGCGCTGTTGACCGTCACCCGCCCCCTTACCCGCCGACTGCGCAATTTGCCGCCATCCAGCCATTCGAAGGGTTCGACGCGCCCCGTGGTCGGTGAGGCAAACAGCACCATATGATGGTCGTCCAGATCGGCAGGGGTCTGCGGCACGCCATGGCGCGCCAGATAGGCGGGGCTGGCGACATTGATAAAGGCGATATGCCCGACAGGCCGGGCCACCAGCGAGGAATCCACCAGCGGCCCCACCCGCAGCACGCAATCGAGCGCATCCTCGATCAGATTGGCGGTGCGATCGCTCACGCCCAGAATGATATCGACACCGGGATGCATATCCAGGAATTCGGGCAAGGCCGGGGCGACGATCAGGCGGCCGATCCGCCCCGGCATATCGACATGCACGCGCCCAGTCAGGGCCTGGTCATCCTGCCGGAACATGCCCTCAGCATCTTCCAGTTGCGCGATAACGGAGAGGCTGCGCTCATAAAACAGCAAGCCATCCTGCGTGGGCGCGATCTTGCGCGTCGTGCGATGCAGCAGCCTCGTGCCAAGCCGCCTCTCCAGATCCCGCACCGCAAGCGAGACAGAGGAGCGCGGCAGACCAAGCTGGTCAGCCGCACGGGTGAAGCTGGCGCAATCCACCACGCGGCAGAAGATGCGAAAAAGGTCGATCCGGTCCATGGCGATTGTTTGGATTATCCGACATGTGAAGTCATGTACGGATTATTTATCCAGCTTGCGTAAACAGAGCAGTGCGGAGTCTCAATTGGAGACCCGATCATGACTGACCATTCCCTCACCGGCAAGGCCGTGCTTATCGCGGGCGGCGCGAAAAATCTGGGCGGCCTGCTGGCGACTGACCTTGCACGCCACGGCGCGCGCGCCGTGGCCGTCCACTACAACAGCGATGCTGCCCGTGTCGAAGCCGAGGAGACGCTGGCCGCCATCGCGGCGGCGGGCGTCAAGGGCTTTGCCTTTCAGGCCGATCTGACCACGGCATCGGCTATGGAAACGCTGTTCGAGCAGGCCAAGGCGGCGATGGAGGGCATCGATATCGCGGTCAACACGGTGGGCAAGGTGCTGAAAAAGCCGATGGTGGAGATCACCGAGGAGGAGTTCGACGCGATGAGCGCGGTCAATTCCAAATCGGCCTTCTTCTTCCTCAAGGAAGCGGGCAAGCATCTCAATGACCATGGCAAGGTCTGCACGCTGGTGACCTCGCTGCTGGGGGCCTACACGCCCTTCTACGCCTCCTATGCCGGGACCAAGGCTTCGGTGGAGCATTACACACGCGCGGCCTCCAAGGAGTTTGGGGAGCGCGGCATTTCGGTGACCGCGATCGGCCCCGGCCCGATGGACACGCCGTTCTTCTATCCCGCCGAGGGTGCCGATGCGGTGGCCTATCACAAAAGCGCGGCGGCGCTTTCGCCCTTCAGCAAGACTGGCCTCACCGATATTGCCGACATCGTGCCCTGGATCCGCTTTCTGGTCAGCGATGGCTGGTGGATGACCGGACAGACGATCCTGGTGAATGGCGGCTATACCACCAAGTGAACCGGCCGATGGGGCCGGCAATCGTGCCGGTGCAAGTTGATGCGCCCGCTGCCTAAACCGGCGGGCGCATCTGCCGCATTTATCGACCTGTGCACCAAACCGCGCTAGAGATGATCCTTCGGAATCGGGAGGTGCCATGGCGAACACCAATCTCTACACGCATCTCGCAGTCCGGGATGAGCCTGCCATCGGCCAGCCCGCCTCGCGCAAGCTGCCCGGGACCCATCATCCCCTGGCCATTCCGATGATCGGCGGCCTTTTTCTCCTGACCCATCTCCTCGGGATCGTCCTGTTTCCGCGCCGGGCCGACGTCATCTCCATCAGCTTTCAGGTCACGGCCCCCCTTCTGGCCGCGCTGGTCTGCTTCCTGCGGAGGCGGGAAGGCTATGCGCAAGGGTGGTGCGCCCTGGCTCTGGCCCTGATCTTCTGGTCTGCCGGACTGTCGATCAACATCCTCGAACTGGTCGACCTGCCAAATCCGGAACCGGGGCCGAGCATCAGCGTGCTGCTCGCCGTGCTCTATGGTGTACCGATCCTTTTCATGGTCGCCAGCCCGGCTGCGGAAGCGCTGTCTGTAAGGATTGTTGATGCGGCTCTGGCCCTTGCCCTGGGCGTGCTGTTCTTCATTCACAGCTTCACCTTTTCCAGCACCGGCGCGTCAAATTCCAGCGACGTGCTCAATATTCTGGCGGGTTTCGATGCCGAAAATCTGCTGATTGTCCTCTTTGCCACCACCCGCTTCGCCTCAAGCCGCGATCAGCGGGAAAGAGAGTTTTTCGGGGCTCTGGCCGTTTACGCGCTGCTCTACTTTCTGGCTGCCGGATATATGAATCACGCGCAGCATGACACGCCCTATGGCGGGCTGACGGATCTGCTGATCGACGTGCCCTTCCTTCTTCTCATGGCCAAGGCCGCGCATGCGGATCTCGGTTTCCGGCTCAATTATGGCCTGTCCGTTCGGCAGGAACGGTTTGTGCTGGCTGCAAGTCCGCTGATGCTGCCGGCCATGCTGCTCACCGTGTCGGCGATCGTTTTCCGGGCCAATCCCGCCTGGGCCATTGCGGGTGTGGCCATGGCGACACTGGGCTCGGGCTTCCGCAATGTGCTAACCCATATGCACAATCTGGAGGAGCGGGATCGCCTCGAGCAGCTTGCCCAGATCGATACGTTGACCGCCCTGCCGAACCGCCGATGCTTTGACAACAGGTTCCGGATCGAGTGGTCGCGGGCCTGGCGATCGAAAACGGCGCTGGCCGTGCTGATGCTCGATATCGATCACTTCAAGATGCTCAACGACGGGCTTGGCCATGCCGAGGGCGATCGCTGCCTTCGTGCCGTCGCCGACGCCCTGGGCAGCTGCGCCACGCGCGCATCGGATCTTGTTGCCAGATATGGCGGCGAGGAGTTTGTGGCCATTCTTCCCTCCGCCAGCCCCGAACAGGCCATGCAATTCGCGGAATTGCTCGGCCAGACGGTCCATAGCCTCAATCTGCCATTCCGGCCGTACATCCCGGCGGTTCTGAACCTCCGGCTACGCCGAAACCGGTCATCCTTTGGGCAGTGCAAGGCCTCGCTCCAATTTCCAAGATTGCAGACGATCGGGCTAGTCTCCTTCAGGGCTCGGGATACCCCACCTTCGCCAGTTGCCGCTTCCATGCGTACAGCGAATGCTGACTGACGCCGAGCCGTTCAGAAACCTCCGCTACCGGATACCCGCGCTCGGTGATCTGGGCCACCGCATCACGCTTGAACTCATCGCTGAAATTGGGCTTCCCCATCGTCGTCTCCTGTCCTCAAAATTAGGATAGAAGGCGTCCAGAAATCTAGGGGCTATTCAACGTTTGCCGCCGGAACCTTCTTGGAAAAATACACAAGCTCGCACCCTGTGGCGCCGAGTGGCAGCAAAACGCCGCCAGGATAGCAAAAACTTTCCTGGAAGATCTTCTTCCATTAAGAACAAACTTTATTTCTATCCATCTTTCAATCTTGATGACTGGGCGTCTTCCCCACTGGATGCCTTGGCTGCTTGCTGTTTAGATGGCTTCTTCGGCTTCGCCCCCTTCTTCGGTGCGGCTTTCGAGGAGAACATACCCTTCGTCATCGCGTAAGCGCACGCCCCAACCTGGGCGACAGACCCAGCGATGAACGCCATAACCACCTTCTCGGTGATGATCCGCGTGGGTGGTGTGATCCCCGTTCGATCCTTCAGTTGCCAGAACTCCATCAGCTCCCGGTGATCCACGGCTACGAGGACGATGGCCAAGATCCAGATCATGATGGTGGAGACGGCCAGGAGCCAGAAGACCCGACCGGGCAGGCTGTTGGGCTCCATTTTGGTGGTGGTGGCGATCTCGTAGTCGCCCTTTGCCTTCTCATCGAGGCCGTGGATGGCCGAAGGGCCACCCACGCTGTTCCCGGTTCCTGTAGCCATTAGCGGAGCAGCACCCGGATGCTCTTGCTGACATCTTCCTTGTCGCCCCGCATCACGATGACGCCGTCAGAGCTTGCTGCCTGCTGGGTGGCAAAGTTAGCGACGGCGATGGCTTTGCGAATCGCAGCCGACGCGGAGTTGACCCGGAAAGCTTTCTTCAATTCCTCAATATTATTAAAGGCTTCTCGGTCAAGCGAGAGAGTGAGGTTCTTATCCATACCCTTGTCTCCTGTGACTTGGTGGTGACCTTATACATGAAAAACCCGTGCGTTTCCAGTGGCCAGGCATGGCGCCTAGCCCGGAGGCTTCCAAAGCAGGCACTCGCCTTGCGCCTGAACCGCACCGCTCTTGCCGAAGATTTCAGTTCTGGAGTTCTATGGCTTTCAAGGAGATTGGTCCTTTTGAAGCTTACTCAAAAGAGACCGGACGGGCCAACGTCCTTGAGCCATTAGCCAGGTTGGGCAAGTAATCGTAATGCCGCTCTGCCAACGGGCGAGCGACGGCTCGAAGGGCGGAGAACGCAGTGCTACACCACGAAATGGGACACGATCATCGTAGCTGAGGGCGCAGCTAATGCGGCTCACTGTGGGATCTGCGATGAAGCGATCGTAGACCGACGAATTGTGCCCAAAATCACTCTTGATTGACCCACGATTAAACGACCTCATCTGCAAGAGCGGTAAGGCGCTGCGCCGACTGGTCACAAGCCAGAAGATGCAGTTCAGGTAGCGGAACCCGGAGCAAAATCCCTACATATTCAGGGACGAACTCCGAAGCACCGTTATCTCCCGCTATCATGATGTCGCCATGGCCATGGGCCAAGGCTGAATGGAGAGCCGTATGCGCTGAAAGGTGCACGTACGGTTCGGAGAGGGGAAGCGCTGATGCGCTTCCTACTCCACTCTGGACTGCGGAAGCTTGGCTTTATATTGCAGCGGTGATCGACCTGTTTTCCCGTCGCGTAGTGGGCTGGTCAATGAGCGCGATCATGACTCCCCTGTTGGTGGCAGATGCCATGATGATGGCGATCAGGCGCCGGGGTAAGCTCGATGCTCTGCTCCATCATTCGGATCAAGGCGGTCAATACACGAGCGAGCAATTCCAGCGCCTGATGCGCGACAATGGCGTGACCTGCTCCATGAGCCAGTCGGGCAACTGCTGGGACAACGCGGCGATGGAGAGTTCCTTCTCATCCCTCAAGATCGAACGAGTCCACAGGAAAGTCTATCGGTCACGCAATCAGGCCAGGGCTGACGTGTTCGATTATATCGAGCGTTTCTACAATCCCACCCGCAGGCACTCGACGTTGGGCTCTGTCAACCCTATCGACTTCGAACGCCAGGCGGGGTTAGCCTAAAAAAGCTTATCTCGGTGTCCATCAAACCGGCAGCAGTTCAGGCCGAGTTGCCGCACGGCAAGGTGCCGCATAATGACGCTCCGCTGGCGCTGGTCATCTCGGGCGCCATTGTCGAACCGGGAGGTTATACCGCGATTCTGTAGGGTATCTTCGTGTAAGGGCTTGCCAAGGCATGTTCGGCTGGAATGGCGCATCAGAAAAGGCGATTTTGCTCGATGACGCCCCAAATGCGGATTCATATTCCACAGCGAACCGATAGATTGACAGATCTCGCAGCAGGGGCGGTGATCATGCGGCACAGATTTGTTGCGAACCCGGACCGAAAACTGGTGGAACCGCCCTCGCCTGCGGCACACCATTTCATGCAAGGCATTGTGGTATGACCAAGCCCAGCCCCATCTCCTACTGGCTCGCCAGCGCACCGAATTTCACCAGCGGCGCCAAAGGCTCGCCTGAGGGACGGGTCGATGTTGCTATTATCGGTGGAGGCCTGACCGGCCTTTCAGCAGCGCTGGCTCTGCGCCAGCGTGGCGCCAGTGTCACATTGCTGGAGGCCGGCAAAGTGGTAGGCGAAGCTTCCGGTCGCAACGGCGGCCAATGCAATGCGGGGACGCATCAGGATCATGGGTCGCTCATTGCCTCGTTGGGCGAGGAACGTGCCTCGGCCTTCTATCGCGCTCATTGCGATGCGGTCGATACCGTTGAACGCATCGTCAAAGAGCAGGATATCGATTGCGCCTTCCGGCGTTGCGGACGCCTGAAACTGGCAGCCAAGCCGCAGCACTTTGAAAAAATGATGCGAGCGCATAATCTACTAAATCCCAGAGTCGATCCCGATATCGACCTGCTTTCTGCGAGCGATCTCGAGCGCGAAATCGGCACCCATGGCTATCACGGCGGCCTGCTGCAAAAGACCAGCGCCCAATTGCATGCCGGCCAGTTCGGCGTCGGCCTGGCCGAAGCAGCCTCACGCGCAGGAGCGAAGATCTTCGAGAACTGCACTGTGCTGGGCGCACAACGCTCGGGCAGCGGCTGGACTTTGCGCACCACGGGGGGAACTGTCCATGCCTCGCAAGTGCTGATGGCCACGGGCGGCGCCCCAGCCCAACGCGATTTCCGCTGGTTCCAGCGCCGCATGGTCGGCATCGGCGCCTTTATTGTCGCCACCAGCCCGCTGGACCCTGCCCTGATCGACCGGCTGCTGCCGCGACGGCGCAACTATGTCACCAGCCGCGTCATGGGCAATTTCTTCCGCCTATCGCCCGACAACCGCCTGATTTTCGGCGGACGGGCCCGCTTCGCCATCTCGAACGCCAAATCGGACGCGAAGAGCGGCGTGATTCTGGTCGATACGATGCACCGGATGTTTCCCGAACTGGCGGATGTCTGCATCGACCATGTGTGGGGCGGCATGGTCGACATGACCGCCGACCGTCTGCCGCGCGCGGGGCAGCATGATGGGCTGTACTATGCCGTGGGCTACAGTGGACATGGCGTGCAGATGGCGGTGCACATGGGCCAGAAGATGGCCGACTATATGGCCGGCGACACAATGGCCAACCCGTGGGAAGACCTTGGCTGGCCAGCCATTCCCGGCCATCTGGGCAAACCATGGTTCCTGCCAGCCGTCGGCCTCTGGTACAAATTTCAGGACGTGATCCACTGAGCCGCAGGCCTGTCACCTCCCCTTTATGCCATCAGCCAGGGATCATCGCTGACAGCGCGCGCTCAGAGGCAGGAACACTCGTGCCGGACGACGGAAAATCCATGGACCTCCTCGTGCAGTTTGCTGCCGATACCGACCCGCCCCGGTCACCATGTCCGCCTTGCGCCTAACACTGCAAAGGATCTGCGCTTTGGTTGTCAGCTCTTTGTCGGCTGCGGGCATGAGCCGTCCAATGCTTAAATATCGCGACATCGAGATCCTGCATACTGGCTGGCTTCCCGCTGTCGTTGGGCTGGGATCATCAGCGGGCGAAACGCAAGTTTCACCCGGTCATCCTGGGTCGACGTAGCGCATAAAAAACGGGCCTTCGCGCCCCCTTTTCCTATTGGCTTCACCCCATTCAGAAATCGGCCACATCCACCCTGCCACCCGGCAGGAAGCGCGAAAGACTATAATCCTGCGGGTCAACGATGGGCGCGGAACCTGTTGCCAGATCAGCCGCCAGATGGCCCGCTCCAGGACCGATGCCGAAGCCATGTCCACTGAATCCCGCCGCCAGAATCATGCCTGGCACGCTGGGTACCTCGCCGATCACCGGAACACCATCAGGCGTGCTATCGACGTAGCCTGCCCATGAGGCGACAACTGGCACCTTGCGCAACGAAGGCACCAACTCGGAGGCCCGCTCCTGCGCCTTGACCACGGCAGCCGCATCAACCCGGGCGTCGAGAATGCGCATGGCCTCCATCGGCGTGGGCTGATCCAGACGCCAGCGCTTGACGCCTTCATGCCCCGCACGCCAGCCCGCGAAGTCTCCTGGGAAGAGATTACGCCAACGCTTGGCGAACATCGGCAGAAAATCGCGATGAAAGCGTAAGAGCTGCGGTGTGGGATCGACCCGCGCCCGACCACTGACAGCCAACGTATGAATCCCCTCACCGCGCCGGGTGATCGCCACCGACTTGCTGAAAAAGGCATCCGGCAAATGCAGAGCGCTGGTCGCTACCGCCGCGATGGTCTGGCGGACCGCCGCCTGCGGGAAACGCACACCAAGCTGATAACAGAAGGACGAGGCCCATGCTCCGCCCGCCATCACCACCAGCTTCGTGCGGATGGTGCCCTTCTCCGTGACGACCGCGCTGACCGCGCCGCCACTGGTTTCAAGCCCACGCGCGGCGCAGCCCTGATGAATGCTGCTGCCCATCGCGATCAGCGCCTTGGCGACGGCAGGTGCGGCCAGACCCGGATTGGCGATGCCATCGGTGGGCGACCAAACGCCACCGAGCCAGCTCTTGTCAGTAAAGGCACCGGCGCGGGCCATGGCCTGCTGCCCATCGAGCATATGAGTTTCCACGCCCACGGTACGGGCGAAACGGCCCCAGCTGGCCCAGGTTTCCAGCTCCTGCTCATTGTTGCTGGCGTAAAACAGACCGCAACGCTGAAAGCCGGTCTTCTCACCGCTTTCCGCCGAGAAACGCTCCCACAGGTCAAGGCTCTTGGTTGAAAGAGGGAGTTCACGGGCATCACGGTTCTGCTGACGACACCAGCCCCAGTTGCGACTCGACTGCTCGCCGCCGATGACGCCTTTCTCGATCAGAGCCACCTTCATGCCGCGCTGCGCCAGGTAATAGGCGGTAAAGCAGCCGATGATCCCGCCGCCAATGACAATGGCATCCACTTCAGCAGGCAGATGAGAAGAAGATTCGATGTAACGCAACGGTGCAGGCATGGTCAGCGCCTTCTTTCACTTGAACGCAGGTCAGGGAGACTCGGATCAGCCAAAGCCGACAATGGCCTTGGTTTCCAGATAATCCTCAAAGCCCTCCAGGCCATATTCGCGTCCGTTGCCCGAACGCTTGTAGCCGCCAAACGGCGCGTGGGCGTCCCATGCCGGATGGTTGATATGGACCTGCCCCGTGCGGATTCGGCGGGCGACCGCGCGGGCCTGGGCCAGATCCCGGCCCTGCACATGGCCGCCCAGGCCATAGACTGTGTCATTGGCCAGCGCCACGGCCTCATCCACATCGTCATAGGCCATGATGCTGAGCACGGGCCCGAAGATTTCTTCCTGCGCTATACTCATGTCGGCGGTCACCCCTGAAAACACAGTGGGCCGGGCATAGAAACCTTGCGACAGCCCCTCGGGCCGCCCCAGCCCGCCACAGATCAGCCGGGCGCCGTCGGCGAGGCCCGCCTCGATCATCTCCTGCACGCGGTTGAACTGGGCCTGATTGGCGATGGGGCCAAGCACCGTGTCTTCATCCAACGGATCGCCCACGCGGATCTGCGCGACGGTGGCGATCGCCAGCGCCTCGACTTGCGCCAGCCTGTCGCGCGGCACGATCATCCGCGTGGGGGCGCTGCAGGACTGGCCGACATTGCGAAAGGCGGTCATCACCCCGCTGGCGACGACCGTCTCGAAATCGGCGTCGGGCAGCAGGACATTGGGCGATTTGCCACCCAATTCCTGAGTCACGCGCTTCACGGTCGGCGCGGCGGCCTGCGCCACCAGCACGCCCGCACGGTTCGATCCGGTGATCGAGATCATGTCGATGTCGGGGTGGGACGCCATGGCGCCGCCAATCTCGGGCCCGGTGCCATTGACCAGATTGAAAACGCCGGCGGGCAGACCCGCATCATGCAGGATCCGAGCGAACATGATGGCGTTGAGCGGGGACAGCTCGCTGGGCTTGAGCACGATGGTGCAGCCCGCGGCAATGGCCGGCGCGACCTTCGCGGTGATCTGATAGAGCGGCCAGTTCCATGGCGTGATCAGCCCGCAGACGCCGATGGGCTCACGCACAGTGGCCGTCGTGCCGCGCAGCGTCTCGAAAGGATAGGCCGCCAGCACATCGATGGCCGCGCGCACATGGGCGATGGCAAAGGGCACATGGGCCGCGCGCGCATGGCTGACCGCCGCGCCCATTTCCAGCGTCAACATCCGGGCCAGAGCTTCGGCCCGCTCTTGGATCAGCGCCTCGATGCGTTCAAGCCAGGCGATGCGCTGAGCAACCGAGGTGGCCGCAAAGGCGGGAAAGGCACGGCGCGCGGCAGCCACGGCGCGATCAAGGTCAGCCCCGGTCGCGCCGGTCAGACGAACCACCACGGTTTCACGCGAAGGGTCGATCACCGGCAGGCGCTCGCTTCCCGTCACCGGCAGCCACTGGCCGTCGATATAGGCATGATCGAGGCAGGCCAGAAGATCCGGGCTCAAGGGGTCGAGTACATGGGTCATCGCGGCGAGTCCTGCTCTTGAGGCCCGCAGGCCGCGATCGCGTCAATTTCCACGAGATAGCCGTAGTGCAGCTCCGGCACGGGCACGACAGTGCGCGCCGGGCGGACATCGCCCATCACCTCGGCATAGATGGCGTTGAAGCGTGGCCAGTTCTCCACGCCCACGATGTAGGCGGTGACCTTGGCGATATCCGCCGGTCCCGCTCCCGCCGCAGCCAGAGCGGCCAGCATATTGGCCAGCGCCTGCCGCACCTGTGCCTCGAAAGCAAGATCGGCGGTGTGCGTGCCGTCGGGCCGGATGCCCAGTTGCCCGGCGGTGAACACCAGATCCCCGACCCGCGCGGCATGGCTGTAATGACCGCCGGGGCGGGCCAGTGTCTCGGGCATAAAGGTCTGGACGGTCGGTGTTATTGGCTTTGTCATCGGCTTACCATCCCCGCATGCGTGGCCAGCGCGCGACGATCGCGCGGCTGCCGGTTTCAACGATCTGATAAGTTTCGTGCTGCGCCCCGGTGGCGCAGGCATGGTTGGGAAACACCCGGACCCTTTGCCCCAGCGCCAGCTCGGGCAAGGCCCCTGTGCTGCCCGGACGGACGGTGAGAATACCATGCTCCTGGCTGGCATCGCCGACGATCACATCGCCAAAAGGCACGCCATCGATATCACAAACCAGTCCATAGCCCTGATCGACCGGATGAGTCTGCGTACCCCGGTCCCGCGACATGGCCATCCATCCCGCATCGGTCAAAATCCAGCCCTTTTGAGGGCGATGGCCGATCACGGTGGCCAGCACGGACAAAGCGATATCATCGGTCGAGCAGACGCCAATCCCGTGCATCACCAGATCGAAGAAAACGAAGACCCCCGCGCGCACCTCGGTCACCCCGTCAAGGTTACGCGCGAAATGCGCGGTAGGGGTCGAGCCGACGCTGACCACAGGGCAGGCATGGCCCTTTGCCCGCAAGGCCAGCGAGGCGTCGACTGCGGCAGCGCGCTCCGCCTCTGCCGCTTCGGGCAGGCCCGCGCCGTCACGGCAAGCGTAGGATTCTCCAGCATGGGTGAGCACGCCGCGCAAAACAACTCCGCCGTCCCGCAGCATGTCGGCGATGAGGATCAGGGCGGGATCGTCGGGCAGCAATCCGCCCCGGTGACCATCGCAATCCACCTCGATCAGCACGGCGGGCATGGCCAGGCCCCGGCCTGCGGCATCGGCGAGCACTCCGGCCTGCTCAACGGAATCGATCAGCACGCTCAGATCGACGCCCTGCGCCACCAGCGCGCTGGCCCTGCCGATCTTCTCCGGCGCCAGACCGACGGCATAGGTGATATCGGTAAAGCCATGCGCCGCGAAATAATCCGCCTCGGCCAGCGTGGAGACCGTGATCGGCCCGCTGCCTCCGGGAAAAAAGCGGCGGGCTACATCGACCGATTTGCCCGTTTTCACATGAGGCCGGAACTGGACGCCGAGGTCTGAAAGGCGCGCGCGCAGCCGGGCGATGTTGCGGTCAACCCTGGCAACGTCAAGGATCAGGGCCGGCGTGGCAATCGAGTCCAGACTGGCTGTCTCGACGGTTGCGGAGGGCTTGGTGGCGGTTTCGATCATGTTCGATCCTATGGACTACAGGAGGGCTAACCCAGCGACTGGTTGGAAAGCGCGAAGACCGCCAGGCGGCCGGACGAAACGCAGGGCGGCCCCTTGGCCATGGCCACCACCGCATCGACCTGCGGCAGGCCGACGGCCTCCAGCCAGGGTGACAGGTCGCTGCGGCGCGTGACGTCGATGCGCAGGAACCCGCCTTCGTGGTCAGCGGCCAGCGCCGCGATGATGCTCCGGGCGTCCTCACGCGTTTCCGCCACGACCGGCCCGATCACCACACCGCGCCCCCAGACGCGCGCGCAGCCATAGGCCTCCACCTCGCCATCGCGCTCCAGCACCTTGATCTGGCCGATGGCGCGCAGCGCCGCGATCAATCCGTCGCGGTCCATCCCGCTCCCGGCCCTGTCGAGCTTGCGCAGCGCCGCGAGGTCATCGGGGCCGAGCGGGCGGATGGTCGCATCGCTGTCGATGCGTGGCGCGGCGGTCAGCACCGCCTGATGCTGATGCACAGCACCGCAGGGCAGGAAGCCGAGGCGTTCATAGAGAGGCAGGCCATCGGGCGTGGCATTGAGCACGATGCGTCGCCCCTCAAGCTGGGCCAGCAACGCGTCCATTAGGCGGGCTCCGATACCCTTCCGCCGCGCCTGCGGCGAGACGATGACCATGCCGACCGAGGCGACGTCCTTGCCATAAAGCCACCATAGCGCCGTCCCCAGCACCTGCCCGTCATATTCAGCGACCAGGCCGTGGCCAAGGTCGAGGGCGAAGGCCCAGTCCTCGCGCCGATAGGGCCAGTTCAGCGCACGTGAGAGATCATGCGCCTGATCGAGATGATCCTCACGCATGGGGACGAGCCGGATCGCCTCTTGTGTGGCATGATCAATCGACAAGTGAACCATAATGCGCCCTTTGCACCCTTATCAGCCAAGCCGCTGCCATGGCATCATAACTATTCCGCGCGGTGCCATCTGCCGGACTCCGAGAAACTGTGGCAGATGCTGCCGATGCGGAGCCTATCGCCCGACGTCAGAAATATCGGAGCCAGGTGATGTCGCGGCGACGCTTCTTGAGGCGCGAATACCAGGCGGTGGGCAGGTAGAAGGGCACGATCAGCCCGACATACCAGACCAGCACCCAGCCATAGCTGTCCAGCCCGAACAGCGGCCCCTTGTTGGGCCCCCAGATTGCGAGGGCCGTGTGATACAGCAGGCGCAGCGTGGTGAGATGCAGGATGTAGAAGAACATCGGCGCCCCGCCGAAAACGGACAGGGCCCGCACGACAGGCACATCGCCCATCCGCTCCAGCAGGGTGAGCAGGATCGCCCCGACGCCCAGCGTCAGCAGCAGAAAGTCGAGCGAGGGCGGATATTTGGTCAGCGAGAGGAAGCTGATGACCGTGCGCAGTGGGCTACCCTCGACCATGAACCAGGGGTGATCGCCATAGCCATTGTTCAGGCGCAGCGCGACAAAGGCGGCCAGCAGGGCAAGACCCAGAGTGACGAGGCGGCGCTGGCGAATCTCCGGCGCGGTGTCAGGTGCGAACCACGGCCCGATGCCATAGCCCAGCGCGATCACGCCCACCCAGGCGAGGATGGGATAGCTGACCTTGGCGACCAGACCGAAGGGCAGTGCGATGGCGTCACGCTGGTGCAGCTCGGCCCAGGGGATGAAGAAGGGATTGTCAGGCGTCAGATGAATGCCGTCGAGCAGATTATGCCCGCAGACGATCACGAGCCCCAGCCCGATCAGCACCGGGCGCGGCAGGCGGATTAACCCGGCCAGAATGATCATGCAGACGCCGATACACCAGATCACCTGAAGCCACAGCGTCGGCTTGGCGATGCCCCAATAGATCGGCGAGAGATAGAACACCTCTATCGCCATCAGCAGCAGGCCGCGCTTGAAGAGATAGGCCGTGGTTTCCTGCAAGGTATGGGTGCGATGGAACAGGAACACGCCAAGGCCGGTCAACGCGACAAAGATCGGCGCACAGAAGCTGACCGCGAGCCGGGCAAAAGCGATGGCCGGCAGGATGGTGCGCGCATCAACCGGATCGGTGACGGGCACCTGCAGAAACCAGGTTTCGCGCGTGTGATCCAGCAGCATCAACACCATGACGAAGCCGCGCAGGGCATCGATGTTTTGCAGACGCGTCTTCACGGTCGCGGGGGCCTTGGGCAGAACGTGTTCGGAGGTTTGCGACCCTAACGCCGCGGCTGTTGCTGCGCCCATCTCATGCTCTCTCGCTTCTGCCGACGCCATCGTCGGCCGAACTATTAAAGCCGATTTTTCTGGCAACATATTCCGAATGTCACTGCTGCAAGCGGCCACCATGCGGTAGGATCGCCCGATTGCAGAATTTGCTGCCGTCAGGTCACAGGCAACCACAGACAGCATGCCATGCGGCGGCGATGACCCAAATCGACAGGAAGAAGGCGAGGGCAAGGCAACAATCGGCACACACTACCGGCGCTTGCACGCGAAGATGAGGCCGGCGGCAAGCCCGGTAGGCGAGCCATAATGCATCATGCCTTCCAGCATGGGGAGACTTGGCAGTATGAAGGCCCACATGTTCGATCGCCGCGGCTTCCTGGGCAGCAGCACCGCCAGCCTGCTGGTCGCCGGCTGCACCTCTGCCAACAGGCGGCAGCCGGTCAAGGGCGGACGCATTCGAGTCGCGGGCGCTACCAGCTCCACGGCGGACACGATCGACCCGGCCCGGCAGATCGCGGTGCTGGACTATTGCCGCTGCAACATGTTCTATGACGGGCTCATCAAGCTCGATGAAAATCTGCGGCCCGAACCTGCGCTGGCCGAAGCCATCGACAGCAAGGACGGCCGCGTCTGGACGTTAAAACTGCGCAAAGGCGTGCGCTTTCACGACGGCAAGCCACTGACGCCGGCCGATGTCGTCTATTCCCTGCGCCGCCATAGGGACCCTTCGGTCGGATCGACGGCCCGCACCTTCCTATCGCAGTTCGACGAGATCGCCTCCTTCGGCGAGGACGGTGTTCGTATCACGCTGACGGCGCCCAACGCCGACCTGCCCGCCATTCTGGGCATCCCGCAGTTCATGATCGTGCGGGACCAGACGCGATCCTTTTCCACCGCCAATGGCACTGGACCGTTCCGGTGCGTCGAATTCAACCCTGGCGTGCGCTCGATCTCCACTCGTTACGACGATTACTGGCGCGGCCCCGTCCGGCTGGGCGAGGTCGAGCTGTTTGCCATTTCCGACGAAAGCGCGCGGATCAACGCTTTGCTCTCGCATGATGTCGACCTGATCTCCGAGGTCAATCCGCGCATGGCCCGGCGCCTGAGCGAAACCGGCCTGAAACTGCTTTCCAGCAAATCGGGCGGCTACACCGATCTGGTGATGCGGCTGGACCAGCGTCCGGGCCGCTCTCCGGCCTTTGTCGAGGGCATGAAGCTGCTGATGGACCGCGAGGCGATGCAGCAGGTGATCTTTCGCGGCTATGCGACGATCGCGAACGATCAGCCCATCCCCCCATCCAATCGCTATTTCGACCCGACCTTGCCCCAACGCCCCTTCGACCCGGATCGCGCCGCCCATCTGTTCCGCAAGGCGGGGCTGGCAGGCGCCAGAATACCGGTCGTGGTGTCGGGCGCGGCGGTCCATTCGGAGGATATGGCCATGCTGATGCAGAATGCCGCGGGTAAGGCGGGCATCGGCCTCGACATTCAGCGTCGACCGACCGACGGCTATTGGGCGCATAACTGGATGAAGGATCCGGTCGGTTTCGGCAATCTCAACGGGCGGCCGACGGCGGACATCATCTTCACCCAGCTCTATGCCTCGCATGCGGCCTGGAACGAGTCAGGCTGGCGCAACGAGCGGTTCGACCGGCTGCTGCTGGAAGCACGCGGATCGACAGATGAAGGCCTGCGCCACACCATCTATGCCGAGATGCAGCGGATGGTCCACCGCGAGGCGGGCGTCGGCATCCCGCTGTTCCTCAACATGATCGATGCCTACACGCCGCGCGTCAAGGGCATGGCATCGCGGTCTCAGGGCGGGCTGATGGGCTATGATTTCGCATCGCATGTCTGGCTTGAGGATGCCTGACACAGCAAAACGGCACGGCGTGATCGAGCACGCCGCGCCGTCAGGGTTATGGGTCAACCCTCAGGCGGTCGGACGCTGCGTGGCGTAAACCTTCTTCACATGCTCTTCGCTCAGCCAGGCGCAGCCTTCCCCGCGCACGAAGAGAATGACATCGCCGGCCTTGTGGGTGACGCTGGCATGGGCATCAGTGAAGGTGACGCTGCCCTCCAGCAGATGCATCAGCTCGATTTGGCGATAGGGGTTCTGCTTGCGATGATAGGGCGTGGAATCCCAGGTGCCGCAGACAAATTCGCGCGTGGCCGACCAATAATCCGAATGGTTGCGGCAGGAGGGCGTCGACCCCAGCAGCAGCTCAGCCAGCGGCGGGCTGGAGGAAACGAGGGGCGCCGTCTCGTCGATGATGACCGGCCTGTCATGCGTCCCGACGGCATCTGCCGGAGCGCTGACGATGACCAGCAGGGCATCCTCGCTGGCCTGCCAGCCAAAGCTGCTGCCCACCGGTAGCACGCAACTGGCGCCGGTCGGCACGACCAGCGCGCGGTCGCCGAGATCCAGATCGAGGCGGCCTGCCAACACGATCACGAACTCATCCGCCCCCAGGGTCTCCACCCGCCCCTTCCCGCGCGGAGCCAGCGCGGCGACCTGCGCCGCGCCATCGGCAAAGGCTGGTGCGGCCCGCTCGGTCAACCAGTCATGCGCGGGGGCCGCCCCCCGCGCATAGGCACGCAGGTCGATCACCGCACCGACGGCAGCTTGCGTCATCACACCGCTCACAGCCCGACAAGCCCCGGCAGGCCGCCGATATCGGGAATTTCATGGACCTGATAATAGGTATTGAGCGGCTCATTCCCGCGATTGACGAAGGCTTTCATGGTGATGCCCATGTCGAAGGCCGTCATCAGGTCGTAGCGGAAGCTGGACGAGCAATGCAGCACATCCTGCGGCCCGCAACCCAGCGTGTCGAACATGAATTCGAAGGCCTTCATGCGTGGCTTGTAGGCCTGCGCTTCCTGCGCGGTGCAGACGGTGTGGAACGGCGCTTCCAGCTTTTCAACGCTGTGGGGGATCAGGTCGACCATCGAATTCGACAGGATCACCAACGGGATCTCTCCCGCAATGCACTTGAGCGGCGCGACGACGTCGGGGTGCGGCTTCCAGGTGGGCACTGCCGCATAAAGCGCCTCACCATCGCTGTCGCGATACTCGATGCCGGATTTCTTGCACGAACGCTGGAGCGCTTCGGCCACCACCTGCGCATACGGCCGCCAGGCACCCAGCACCGCATCGAGGCGATAGGCCGAGAAGTCACGACAGAAGGCTTCGAGCGCATCGCCAGCCAGCCTGTCGGCGTAGACCTGCCTGGCCACCGGAGCCATCTCGAAATTGATGAGCGTGCCGTAACAGTCGAAAGTGATGAATTTGGGCTTCAGATGAGCCATAGGATGCCCCCTTCAATAAATGCCGTGATCTGAATATCAAATCGTTCAGGATATGCCTGGTCAGTTGACCGGCGGGCGAATAAGCTTGCGATAGAAACCGCTGGTTTTGAGCGTCAGCGTCACGGGTGCTTCACCCTGATTGCGCCAGTACCAGCCATGAATGCCATTGAACGGCGCAGTGAGGCTGCCCTGCGCGGACGTCATCCCCTTTTCCTTCCAGTAGGTGGTTGCCTCGTTGGCGGTCAGCGAGGCCTCACCATGCATGTCCATCTTCACCGGCCCGGTCGCACTCCAGGAAAAGACGAACTGGTCGCCGGTCTGCATTTCAGCCTTGATCTCGGCACCGGTATGGGGAGCGATGGTCAGCGTCATCTGGTCTTCGCGATAGGGCGTGGCGCGGATGATGCTGTCGCGGGTCTGCGGGCCCACCTTGACGGGTGCGACGGCGGCCTGTGCAGGCACCGCAGCAGCACTTGGCTCAGCATCGTCCGCTGCGCCGCTCAGGGCTGTCAGACCCAGCTTGTGGCCGATCCCGGTAGGATCGATGTTGTATTCAGCGGGCAGCACGAAAAGCGTGAGGATCGCCGCCCCCACCACTACCGCCGCTGCTGTCGCGCGCAGGATGGTGCTGCCTTCGGCCTGATAGGGAATGGTCGGGTTGAGAAGGGTCTGGGAGGTCACGCGCCGCTCTCCATGGCAAATCCGGTGAGTTGGAAACCGACCAGCACCAGGCCGGCGGTCATCAGCAAGGTGTTGGCGATCACGACATTGCGCTCGAAGCTGCGCGTGCGGCGCCACAGGGTCATCAGGATCAGGATGATGCTCAAAGCGATGAACTGGCCCATTTCCACCCCGACGTTGAAGCTCACCAGATTGGCAAACAACCCCTCGCGCGAAAGCGACAGGGTCTGCAATTTGGTCGCCAGACCAAAGCCGTGGAAGAAGCCGAAGATCAGCACCGCCGCCTTGGGGTTGGGCTCAAAGCCCAGAATCTTGCGAAAGGCTCCCAGATTGTCGAGCGCCTTATAGACCACCGAAAAACCGATGATCGCATCGACGATAAAGGAATCCGCCCGGATGTTGGCCAGCACGCCCAGCAGCAGCGTGGTGCTGTGGCCGAGCGCGAACAGCGTCACATATTTGCCGACATCCTTCAGGCGATAGAGAAAGAAGATCACCCCGAAGAGAAACAGCAGATGGTCGTAACCGGTCACCATATGCTTGGCGCCAAGGTAGATATAGGGGATGATGTTGATCCCCGGATGGGTCTGGATATAGGCCTTGTCGCCCGATGACACGCCATGGGCCAGAGCCGGATGCGCCATGATCGCCGACAGGCCGAACACGATTGAGCCGACGGCGCTGGCCGCCCTTGCCGGGAATCTCATCCCGCCTCTCCCCTTTGGAAGACAGGGTCCGGCGAGTCCCTAAGACGGCCGGCCCCTCGCCTCACTTGATGATGAAAGTCCCGCCCAGATGAGCCTGGCTGGTCTTGTTGATCACCATCACCGCAACCTTCGCGCCCGGCGCCAGCTTGAGCGCGGGGCCGTCGAAACGGTTGCCGGCGGCGGGCTTGAGCGGCACATTCTGCGTCTTGCCGCCGACATTGGTGGTGAGGCTGGCGGTCATGCCCGAGGCTGCGACCGGTTCATCGTCATCGATGACATAAAGCTGGACACCGGCGGGCTTGGCCACCAGCTCGAACAGTGTTTCGCCACTGGTGGTCACGATGCCGCCATGCTGGGGCTTGGTGAAACCATGGGCCAGCACCGGCGATGCCACCGACAGCGAAAGGGCAAGCGCGGTGCAGGCCGTAAGACGATTGGTCATGAAACGACTCCGGTGTTGGGCCTGATTATTCGGGCTTGTGAGCAAGGGTGAAGGTCAGCGTCGCCGAATTCTCGATCCGGTCGTACTTCTTGGGATTGTCGGTCGGGCTGACGAAGACCGCTTCCAGCACGTTGAGGCCCTGATTGCGCACCACCATCGTCACCTTGCCCTCGGCATCGGTGGTGACGGGCGTCTGGTCGGGATCGTTGACCAGATCGTTGATGACCGTGGCACCGACCGCTGGCTTGCCCTTGTAGAGCACCTGATAGGTCATCTTGCTGCCGAGCAGCGCGGGAATGGCGCCGACCGGCACGATCTGCAGCACCTGATCGGGCAAGGCCGGGATCGGCTTGTCGAGCGGCCCCATGATGGCGACCGAGTATTTGTAGTTCTTTTCCGAAAGGGTGGAGGTCGGCGCCTCGTCACGGCCCTTGGGCTCGAACTCGCCGTTCACGCGCGACCAGATACCGTTAAAGAACACCACCGAGAGCAGCGTGGGCTGCTGCTCGCTGTCCACCAGCACGATCGGCCCGGCGATGCGCGGCGTGACCTTGATCGGCTGGTAATTGGCGTCATAGCCGCTCATCTTCTCGATGAAGGAAAAGCGCTTGACGGAATCGAGGTCATCGGCCCCCACGCCATAGATCAGCGCTGTCTGGCGGGCACGCTGGGCAAACCACACGGCGTGCGCATCGGCGGGCACATTGACGAAGCTGGCGAAAAGGCTCGCCGCGATGACGAGTTTGGACCTGCGCATGGCGTTGGTGACTCCCGGTTTGGAACTGGCTCTGACCCGGAAAGACTAGTCCGGATGGACGAATGGATTCCGCCTTTTTCATGGCGCTCAGGAGCACATCGCCGCTTTAGTTGGGACATCCACAGCATGATCTACCAGGCCTTGAGGGGATGCCATGCCTGCCGGCCACTCCAGGGGAGCATGCTGCGCAAAACGCCAACCAGCATATGCTGCCGACAGCATCCGAACCTGGGTCACGCCGGTATCGCGCCCTGTGCGATGCGAGGCGCCGCCTGCAGGCCATCAAAGCCGAGATGGCAGGCAATTGTCTGCCCGGCACCGACATGGACCGCAGGATCAAGCACATCGCAGAGCCCCGGACGGGAAATCGCGCAGCGCTGAAAGAAGCGGCATCCCGCCGCATGGCCGGCGCCCGCCGACGATCCGCACGAAAAGGCGCTGTTCGCAGCTTCCAGCCAACCGGGCCGCAGTTCGGGCACCGAGGCCATCAGCAGCCTGGTATAGGGATGATGCAAGGGCCCTTCGAGCGCCTCATGCGAGGCCAGCTCCACCGGGACGCCGCCATAAAGCACCATCACCTCATCGGCGATGGCCCGAACGATGCCGATGTCATGGGTGATGAACATATAGGCCAGCCCCAGCTCGCGGCGCAGATCGATCAACAGATCGAGCACCGCCTCGGCGACCACGGGATCGAGCGCGGAGGTCACCTCGTCGCACAACAGCAGATCGGGTCGGGCGGCCAGCGCACGGGCCAGATTGACCCGCTGTTTCTGCCCGCCCGACAATTCTCCGGGAAGACGGCCCGCCAGCGCGGCAGGCAGCCTGACCAGATCGAGCAAGCGGACGACCTCGGCCTTTCTGTCCGTCCCTCGCAGAGCATGGAAGAAGGTCAGCGGTCGACCGATCGCCTCCCCCACCGATACTGCGGGGTTGAGCGCCGTATCGGCATTCTGGAACACAAGCTGGATCCGGCGCAACTGCTCCTTGTCGCGATGCCGGATCTCGCCCTCAAGCGTATAGCCGTCGAGATTGACCCGCCCGGATGCTGGAGCATGCAAGCCCGCCACCACACGCGCCAGAGTGCTTTTGCCGCTGCCTGATTCGCCGATCACGCCCAGGACCTTGCCCCGTTCAATGGCAAAGCTGACCCCGCCGAGGATGCGCACCTGCGGATTACCCTGCGCATCCACCCCGCCATATCCAGCGACGACATCGCGCATCTGGATCAGCGGCGGATCCCCGGCATCACGCGGCAGATCGGGCATGGGGGCCGCCGGAACGCGGGCCGCCGCCGCCGCCACCAGCGCGCGCGTATAATCCTGCCGGGGAAGGAAGAGGATCTCCTCGACCCGGCCCTGTTCCTGCACCATGCCGTCGCGCAGCACGCAGATCCGGTCCGCGATCTGGGCCACCACGGCCAGATCATGGCTGACATAGACCGCTGTCGTGCCAAGATCCCTGACCACCGCCTTGAAGGCCTTGAGCACTTCGATCTGGGTGGTAACGTCAAGCGCGGTGGTCGGCTCATCGAAGATCACCAGCGCCGGATCGGTGATCAGCGCCATGGCCGCCATCAGCCGCTGCAACTGCCCGCCCGACACCTGATGCGGATAGCGGTCGCCCACCGTATCGGGGCGCGGCAGCGCCAGCGCGCGGAACAGGCCGCGCGCCTTGTCCTCTGCCACCTCGCGCGTCATCAACCCATGGACCAGCGCCGGTTCGATCACCTGCCGCATGATCGGCAGCATGGGATTGAAGGCCGCCGCCGCGCTCTGCGCGACATAAGACACCACCCGACCGCGCAGGCCCCGCAACCGCGCCTCCGGCAAGCCGTCGAGCCGGTGCCCCGCCACCTCGACCGTTCCGCCCGAGATGCGGCATGCCCCGCGCGTATAGCCCAGCATGGACAGCGCGATGGTGGTCTTGCCCGAGCCCGATTCCCCGATCAGCGCCAGCACCTCGCCCGGCTGAACCTCCAGCGAGATATCGCGGACGATGATCTTGTCCTGCCCCTGCGCGTCGCGCACCGAAATCTCCAGCCCGGCCAGCCTGACCAGCGGATCGCCTGACAGGGTCATCGGCGTCCTCCCGCGCGGCGCCCGCCCGAAACGGCGTCGATCACCATGTTCATGCCGATGGTCAGCGAGGCGATGGCGAAGGTCGGCACCAGCACGGCGGCCGCGCCGAAACCCAGCCCCGCGATGTTTTCCCGCACCAGCGCCCCCAGATCGGCATTGGGCGGCTGCACCCCCAGCCCCAGAAAGCTCAAACCGCTGAGCAGCAGGGTGACAAAGACAAAGCGCAGCCCGAAATCGGCGGCCAGCGGGCCTACAAGATTGGGCAGGATCTCGCGCAGCACGATATAGGATAGCGTCTCGCCGCGTGCACGTGCCACGGTGACGAAATCAAGCACGGCAATGTTACGGGCCAGCGCCCTGGACGTGCGAAAGGCGCCCGGAGAATAAACCGTGGCCAAGGTCCCGATCAGAACCGGAATGGAAGCCCCCAGCGATCCGATCACGACCAGGCCGAACATCAGCGAAGGCACGGCGCTGAGCGTATCGAACAGCTTGCTGAAGATCGCGTCGATCCAGCCGCTGCTCGCTGCCAGCAAGCCGCAGAAAACGCCGACGGTGGCGGCAAGCAGCGTTGCCAGCAAAGCGATCGATACGGTAAAGCGCGACGCAATCAGCATCCGGCTCAGAACATCGCGGCCAAGATAGTCGCTGCCCAGCGGCAAGGCGCTGCTGGCCGGGCTGAACACGTCGAGGTCGACGACCTGGCCCGGCGCATGGGGCGCCACCATCGGGCCGACAAGGGCCACAATCAGCCAGAAGATGATCGTCGTTCCTCCGAGCAGCAGCGAAACATTAAACCGCCGACGACGGATTTTAAGGGCCTGCGCCTCATGGGCCACCCCGGATTTTGGCACTGTGTTCATCGATGGCGCAGCCTGGGATTGCAAAGGATGGCAACGATATCCGCGCTGGTCACCAGCATCAGATAGGCGGCGGAGAAAATCATGGCGACGGTCTGGATCAGGGGCAGGTCGCGCGTGCTGACGGCGTCCACCATCAGGCGCGCCACGCCAGGATAGTTGAAGATCACCTCGATCACGATTACCCCGCCCAGCAGCACCGACAGGCTGAGGGCGACAGCATTGACGATCGGCCCGATCGCATTGGGCAGCGCATGGCCCAGCACCAACCGTCGAGGCGGCACGCCTTTCAGCCGGGCCGCCTCGACATAGCTGCTGTCGAGCGCGTCGCAGACCGCAGCGCGGGTCATGCGGATCATTTGCGCCATCACGACACAGGCCAGACAAAGCACCGGCATGGTGAACACGCGCACCACATCATGCAACGAGGAAAAATCTCGAGACGAAGACAGTGCAGGTAGCCAGTGCAACCGCACCGCGAAGATCAGCACCATCAGCGTCGCGATGACGAATTCGGGGACCGACACCACGCCGATGGTGGCCATACTGATCGCCCGGTCGAGAAGTGACCCGCGCCGGACAGCCGCCAGAATGCCCAGAAACAGCGCCAGAGGCACCGACACCGCAGCAGTCAACCCTGCCAGCTGCAGGGAGGCCAGAAGGCGCGGCGCCAGCAGCGTGGACACCGGCAGCTTCGTGATCAGCGAAACTCCCAGATCGCCGCGCAGCAAGCCGCCCAGCCAGGCCAGATAACGCTGCCACGAAGGCTGATCGAGATGCATCGCGGCGCGCAGCCCGGCCAGTGCCTCGGGCGTGGCATTCTGCCCCAGCATGGCTTCTGCCGCATCGCCGCCCATCAGCAGGGACATGGCAAAGACGACAAGCGACAGCAGAAACAGCGTCAGCAGCGCGCCGCCGACCCGTTTCGCGATCATACCGATGATCCAGCGATCAGCCATTCACGGCACAATCGTCTGGCTGGAATCTGCCTGAATTCGCATGCCCCGCACGCCTGTCCTCCCTTGAAAAACCCGGACGGTATGGCGGAGAATCGGCCGCGTATGTCTGTCTGACCGACTCTGCCCCGACAGCATGATACGCCAAAGTTCCGGCATGATATTCCGGATCATACCACGTATCCGACGGATTGAACTGGAGGCAACCCCATGCGCGGCAGCGAATGCTTGCCATTCGCCTGTAGAGCAAAGCCAAGAGATCGCGATGTCACAGCATCAATGCACAGGAGTATTCGATGGCGACAATGCCGGACCGCAGGCTGAAGCTTCGTCCGATGACCGCAACGGACGTGGCCCGTGTCCACGCCCTGTCGGTGGGTGAGCAATGGCCGCACCGCAAGCAGGACATTGCGAGCGCCCTGGCGCTGGGCGCGGGAACCGTTGCGGAAATCGGCGGCCAGATTATCGGCTCCGCGATGTGGTGGCTGCATGGGCAGGATTGCGCGACGCTGGGCATGTTCATCGTCGCCAAGCCATTTCGGGGCGGAGGCATCGGGCGGATCGTGATGGACACCGCGCTCGACCGGATCGGGCAGCGCAGCGTCCTGCTCAATGCCAACCATGGCGGGCTCCCGATCTTTCGCAAATTGGGTTTCACGGGCATATCGGAAATCCTTCAGCACCAGGGTACGTCTTTCAGCGTACCCCTTCTTCCGCTGGGCGCAGGCGAGCGGATTCGGCCGATGGGCGAGAGGGATCATGACAAGGTCACCGCTCTGGCCCAGGAAGCGACGGGACTTGAACGCCCGTCGATCATGGCAGCGGTGCTCGACAAGGGCCATGGCGTCGTGCTCGATTCGGATGGCGAGGTGACCGGCTTCGCGCTTTTCCGCCGTTTTGGGCGGGGTTATGTCGTTGGTCCGGTGGTCGCTCCGGACAGGGACCGCGCCAAGGGCCTGATCGCACAATGGCTGGGTTCGCGCAGCGGTGAATTCATGCGCCTCGACATTCCGGGCGAATGCGGATTGAGCGAATGGCTCGAGGAACTGGGCCTTGTCCGGGTCCATCGCTTCGTCACCATGGTGCGCGGTGACCAGCCCACACCATCCCGGCCCGGCCGGTCCTTCGGGATCATCAGCCAGGCGCTGTTCTGATGGAGGATATCATGAATCTTCGCGACGCATCGCTGTTTGTCGAGGCCTGCCTGATCGACGGGCACTGGCGCCCCGCCGCCGGAGGGGACATGCTGGATGTCATCAACCCCGCCACCGGCCTGACGATCGGTGCCGTGCCCTCCTGTGGGGCGGAGGAAACGCAGGAGGCGATCCTCGCCGCGCAGAACGCCCTGCCTGCCTGGAAAGCACGGACCGCCGATGAGCGGGCCACTCTGCTGGAAACATGGCATGGGCTGATCCTGGGCAGCAAGCGGGATCTGGCGCGCATCATGACCGCCGAACAGGGCAAGCCGTTGGCCGAGGCGGAGGGCGAGATCGGCTATGCCGCCTCCTTCGTCAAATGGTTCGCCGCCGAAGGACGCCGCGTCTCCGGCCATGATATCCCCGCTCCGACCCCTGACCGCCGCATTCTGGCGCTGAGAGAGCCGGTCGGTGTCTGCGCGATCATCACGCCATGGAATTTCCCGGCAGCCATGATCACACGCAAGATCGCTCCGGCTCTGGCGGCGGGCTGCACGGTGGTCATTAAGCCCTCGGAATTGACGCCCTTCACCGCTCTTGCGCTGGGCCTTCTTGCTCAGCGGGCGGGCATTCCGGCGGGGGTCGTCAACATCATCACCGGCCTGCCCGAGGGCATCGGCAGCGCGTTGACCGCCAGCCCCGTAGTGCGCAAACTCTCCTTCACCGGTTCAACACGGGTCGGCTCGCTGCTGATGCGGGAGTCGGCGGGAACCCTCAAGCGGCTCAGTCTGGAGCTGGGCGGCAATGCGCCTTTCATCGTCTTCGACGATGCCGATCTGGATGCCGCGGTCGCCGGAGCCATGGCCAGCAAGTTCCGCAATGCCGGCCAGACCTGCGTCTGCGCCAACCGCATTCTGGTGCAGGCGGGTATCCATGACCGTTTCGTCGCGCGGCTGGGCGAGGCGGTGAGCGCGCTCAAGGTGGGCGACGGACGCGACAGCACGACCACCATCGGCCCGCTGATCAACCCGGCGGCGGCCGGCAA
Source organism: Sphingomonadales bacterium (assembly GCA_028871475.1). GTDB lineage: Bacteria > Pseudomonadota > Alphaproteobacteria > Sphingomonadales > Sphingomonadaceae > Novosphingobium. The sequence goes on from JAGWMZ010000024.1 coordinate 40,155, forward strand.
GGTCCATGCCCATCTGGAAGATGCCCTGGCCCTTGGCGGCCGGATCGTTGCGCAATCGCCCGCTCCCGGCCTGCCGACCTTCGCACGGCCCGTGCTGCTGACCGGCGCCACCACCGGGATGAGGCTCGCCAGTGAGGAAACCTTCGGCCCCCTCGCCCCGGTATTCCGCTTTGAGAAGGAGGAAGAGGCGGTGGCCATGGCCAATGCCACGCCTTTTGGCCTCGCGAGCTATTTCTACACCAATGATCTGCACCGCGCCTGGCGGGTGGGCGAGGCGCTGGAGTTCGGCATGGTCGGCCTCAACACCGGCGCCATCGCCATGGAAATGGCACCCTTCGGCGGCATCAAGGCTTCCGGGCTGGGCCGTGAAGGCGGCCGCGAGGGCATCGAGGAATATCTCGAGACAAAGGCCTTCCACTGGGCTGGGCTGAAAGGATTCGGAGCATGAGCAAGACCTATCGCATTGCGGTGCTGGCCGGTGACGGCATCGGCAAGGAGGTGATGCCCGAGGGCCTGCGCGCGCTCGAAGCCGCTGCAGCCGCCCATGGCATCACCATCGAGCAGCAATGGCACGACTTCGCCTCGTGCGATTATTACGCGCAGCATGGCACCATGATGCCCGAAGACTGGAAGGCGCGGATCGGCGATGTCGACGCCATCTTCTTCGGCGCGGTCGGCTGGCCCGAGACGGTGCCCGATCACGTCTCTCTGTGGGGCTCGCTGATCCAGTTCCGGCGGGAATATGATCTCTATGTCAATCTGCGCCCCGCGCGGCTGATGCCCGGCGTGCCCTGCCCGCTGGCAGGCCGCAAGCCGGGCGACATCGACATGATGATCGTGCGCGAGAACACCGAGGGCGAATATTCGGCCATCGGCGGCATCTCCTTCCCCGGCACCGAGCGAGAGATCGTGCTGCAGGAAACGGTGATGACCCGCCATGGCACCGATCGCATCCTGCGCTATGCCTTCGATCTGGCACAGGCGCGGCCCCGCAAGCATCTGACCTCAGCCACCAAGTCGAATGGCATCGCCATCACCATGCCCTGGTGGGATACCCGCGTGGAGGAGATGGCCAGGGCCTATCCCGATGTCCGCACCGACAAATACCACATCGACATCCTGACCGCCCAATTCGTGATGAACCCCGACCGGTTCGATGTGGTGGTCGCCTCCAACCTCTTCGGCGACATCCTGTCTGATCTGGGCCCGGCCTGCACCGGCACTATCGGCATTGCGCCTTGCGGCAACATCAACCCGGATCGCTCGATCCCCTCGGTGTTCGAGCCGGTGCATGGATCAGCGCCCGACATTGCGGGCTTGGGGCTGGCCAATCCGGTCGGCCAGATCTGGTCGGCGGCCATGATGCTGGAACATCTGGGCGAATTGGAGGCCTCGGCCTCGATCCTGCGCGCCATCGAGACGGTGCTCGCCACGCCCGCAGGGCGCACGCGCGACCTGGCGGGCGGCGCATCGACGCTGGAATGCGGCAAGGCCATCGTCAGCAACATCGGCTGAGTCGTCAGCCCAGCCATGGGCAGCATAAAATGCCGGAGCGCGGCGAAGTTCGGCACGCCGCGCTCAGCTCCGATCGGGAATTCAGGGCATCTCGCTTCGCCAAGGGGATAGACTGGGCAGGACGACACCACCCGAGAGGTCCCATGCTTGCCAACTCCCTGATCGAAAGCGACCGTCGCCACCTGATTCACCCCGTTTCGGCCTATCGCGCCCATGAAAAGCGCGGCGCGACCGTATTGTCATCGGCCAGGGGCATGTATCTGACCGATGCGGGAGGGCGCGAGTTGCTCGACGCCTTCGCCGGCCTGTGGTGCGTCAATGTCGGTTATGGACAGGAAAGCATCGTGGCGGCCGCCAGCGAACAGATGCGACGCCTGCCCTATGCCACCGGTTATTTCTCCTTTGCAAGCGAACCCGCCATCCGCCTGGCCGAGAGGTTGGCTGACCTGTCCCCTCCGGGTCTGGACAGGGTCTATTTCACGCTGGGCGGTTCGGATGCCATCGATTCCGCGATCCGCTTTATTGTCCATTATTTCAATGCCACGGGCCGCCCGGCCAAGAAGCATATGATCGCGCTCGACAAGGGCTATCACGGTTCGTCGAGCAATGGCGCGGGCCTGACCGGCCTGGCTGCCTTCCACCGGCAGTTCGATGTGCCGCATCGCTGGCAGCATCATATTCCCGCCCCCTATCCTTATCGTAGTGCGGTGGGCGAAGACCCGCAGGCAGTAATCGACCTGTCGATCGCTCAACTGAAGGCCAAGGTCGAGGAGCTGGGCGCGGAGAATGTCGCGGCCTTTTTTGCCGAGCCGGTTCAGGGATCGGCGGGTGTCATCGTGCCGCCCAAAGGCTGGCTCAAAGCCATCCGCGAAGCCTGCCGTGAGCTGGGCATTCTGTTCGTCGCCGATGAGGTCATCACCGGCTTTGGCCGTACCGGCCCGATGTTCGCCTGCGAGAGCGAAGGGGTGACGCCCGATCTGATGACCCTCGCCAAGGGGCTGACAGCAGGTTATGCTCCGATGGGGGCTGTGCTGATGAGCGAAGAGATTTATGCCGGACTGGCCGATGGGCCAGACAACCATCTGCCGATCGGCCATGGGCAGACGTATTCCGGCCACCCGGTCAGTGCGGCCGTGGGGCTCGCGGTCATGGACCTCTATCTGCAAGGCGGCATTCTGGCCAATGGGCAGGTGCGGGCCAGGCAGCTTGGCCAAGGGCTCGCTGCCCTGGCCGATCATCCGCTGGTGGGCAACATTCGCACCGCAGGCATGCTGGCAGGGATTGAGCTGGTGGCAGACAAGGTGACAAAAACCCCATTCGCGCCAGCGCTTGACATCTCGGACAGACTGTCTCGCGCGGCTTATGAGCAGCGCCTGATCTTCAGGGCTTTCGGCGATGGCACCATCGGCCTGGCCCCGGCGCTCAGTTGCGATGAAGAGGATATGGGCACATTGCTGCAGCGTCTGCGCGCGACGCTGGACAATGTGCTGGAACAAGCTGAAGTCCGGGCGGCCATTGCCTGAAAGGAGTTCAGACCATAAGAGCGGGAGAAGCACGACGCGATGAGCCTCAATCCAAAACTTGATCGACTGGATTTCAGGATCCTCGCGCAGCTCCAGCGTAACGGCCGCATGTCGAACGTTGATCTGGCGGATGCGGTCGGCCTGTCGCCCAGCCCGTGCCTTGCGCGGGTCAAGCGACTGGAAAGGGCCGGCTTCATTATCGGTTACAGAGCCCAGCTCGCGCTGGCCAAGCTGGGCTCTACCCTGACGGTCTTCACGCAGGTGACGCTGAAAGACCACCGGATCCGTGATTTCACCAAGTTCGAACAGCGCGCTACCAATGTCAGCGAGATCGTCGAATGCCATCTGGTGAGCGGCGGTTACGACTATCTCGTCAAATTCATCACGCGCGACGTCGCGCATTATCAGGCGGTGATCGAGGAAATCCTTGAGGGCGATTTCGGTATCGAAAAATACTTCAGCTTCATTGTGATCAAATCGCCGGTCATCAAGTGCCATGATCCCATCGAAACGCTGTTTGAAGAGCAGATGCAATGATCGACCTGAACGGGATCGCGGCCCTTGAGCCCGATCTGACCGCCTTGCGCCGCGACATTCATGCCCACCCCGAACTCGGCTTTTGCGAGCATCGCACCGCAGGCATCGTCGCCGATGCGCTGCGCGCGCTCGGCCTTGAGGTCACCACCGGACTTGGCGGGACGGGAGTGGTCGGTGTCTTGCGCCGGGGCGCATCCAACCGCATGATCGGCCTGCGCGCGGATATGGACGCACTGCCCTTCGACGAACAAACCGGCCTGCCCCATGCCAGCACTCATTCGGGCGCTTTCCACGGTTGCGGGCATGACGGCCACACCGCCATGCTGCTAGGGGCCGCGCGCCATCTGGCGGCATTGGGCGGCTTTTCCGGTGCAGTCGCCTTCATCTTCCAGCCCGCCGAGGAAGGACAGGGCGGCGCACGCGAAATGATCCGCGACGGCCTGTTCGATCTGTTCCCATGCGAGCAGGTCTTTGCCATCCACAACTGGCCCGATCTGCCGGCCGGCGCGATCCGCACCCGCCCTGGCCCGATCATGGCTTCGGCCGACAAGTTCCAGATCACCATCGAGGGACGCGGCGGCCATGCCGCGCTGCCGCATGACACGCCCGACGCGCTGCTGGCGGCGGCCGATCTGGTCCAGCAGCTCAACACGATCGTCTCGCGCCGTGTCCCGGCCACGCAGGCAGCCGTGCTGTCGGTGACAAAGATCGCGGGCGGCCATGCCCATAATGTGATCCCCGCAAGCTGCGAGATCATGGGCACCGTCAGAACCTTCGATCCCGAAATCCAGGACCGTATCGAGGCCTCGATCCACGCCATGGCGCAAGGCGTCGCCGCCTCCACCGAGACGACCATCCGCGTCGACTACGATCGCTACTATCCGGCCACCATCAACGATGCCGATGCCGCCCGCAATGTGCTGGAGGCAGCTCGCCTGGTGTCCGACGATGTGGCCGAAGCGCCCGCGCCCGCCTTCACCTCGGAGGACTTCTCCTTCATGCTTCAGCAGCGCCCCGGCGCCTATATCTGGCTGGGCCAGAAGGCCCCCGATCACAACCAGCCATTGCACCATCCGCGCTATGATTTTAATGATAGTGTCATCGTTCATGGTGTAGCGCTGCTGACTGCGCTTGTTGTGTCGCGGTTGCCCGAATCCTGATTGCACACTTCAACGCCCCCGGCAGCATTTCCTGCGTAAACCACCCGCTCATTCAGCGATAATGCGGTCTGCCGGGCCGAACATTGCAATCTAATTCTATAAGCTGCGCTCATACTCGGTCATGCCAACACCGGTTGCAGAAGATGCGATCAAAGGCGCCCGCCGAGAAGGCATCGCGCCTCCCCATCACCGCATCTTCGCGAAACCAGAAGGAAGGCATCATCGATTGCTCGTCCGGGGGTTACCATGCGCACATCCAGATCCACGCTTCGAATTCAGCTTTTCTGCGCCACGGCAGCCATTGCAGCCGCATCGATCCCCGCCTGCGCCCAGGCCGCGGATGAACCAGCCACAGAGGCTAAGGACGATGCCACAAGCATCACCGTCACCGGGATGCGCCAGCCATATCTCGGCACCACGCCCCTCAAGCAACTGCCGCAGGTCGTCCAGACGATGGATGCGAAAATCCTGCAGGATGCCGGCCTGACCACACTGTCCGGCGCGCTGGATTTCGTGGCGGGCGTGGCGCGCCAGAACAATTTCGGCGGGTTGTTCGACAGCTATGCCATTCGCGGCTTTGCCGGCGACGAAAACCAGTCGAGCAATTACCTGCTTAACGGCTTCAGCGCCTCGCGCGGTTATGGCGGCGCGCGTGATGCCTCGAACATCGAACGGATCGAAATAATCAAGGGACCGACCTCGGCCCTCTTCGGTCGCGGCGATCCTGGGGGCGCGGTGAACATCATCACCAAGAAGCCCTATTTCACCAATGGCGGAGAACTTCAGCTTTCGGGCGGCAGCTACAAAAATCGCCGCGTGCAGGGTGACGTCAATGTCGCGCTCACCTCGAAATTCGCGGCGCGGGTCACCGGTGCCTATGACGAAGGTGACAGCTATCGCCAATATATGCATCACAAGACCTATACGATCTCGCCATCCTTCCTTTGGCAGCTCGACGATGCCACCAAGCTGTCCTACGATTTCGAATGGGTTCACCAGCAGGTGCCCTTCGACCGCGGCATCGTCGCGGTCAACGGCAATCTCTACGCCATCCCCCGCACCCGTTTCCTGGGCGAGCCCGGCGATGGCCCCATCACGACGGAAAGCTTCAGCCATCAGCTCCAAATGGAGCATAGCTTCAGCAAGAACTGGACTGCGCTGCTGGGCGCCTCCTATCGCACCTCCTCCTTCAGCGGCTATGCCACCGAGGCGGAGAACACCACCAGCCGCCAGCGCTTCTACACCGACAGCACCAATCTGTCGCGCCAGCGCCGCTATCGTGACTACAACACCACCGATCTGACCTTCCGCGGCGAAGTCGATGGCAAGGCCGAAACCTTCGGCCTGACGCATAATCTGCAGATCGGTGCGGACTGGAACTACTTCACGCTCGACACGATCCAGACCCGTTTCCGTCCGCCTGCGGTGGCTGCGCAAACGACGCTGGCCGCCGGCAATGCGATCAACATCTACAATCCCGTCTATGGCAATCTGCCGACGACCGGTGCCTTCATCAACAGCATCGAGAAGGATGAGGAAGCCGGTGTCTATCTTCAGGACATGATCGATGTCACCGAGTGGCTGAAGCTGCGTGCCGGCGGCCGTTATGACCATTTCAACCAGATCGTCCTCAACCGCCTGACCACCGCATGGTCGCGTCAGACCCGCGATGCCTTCAGTCCGCAAGTCGGCGTGAGCATTCTGCCCACCCAGTCGCTCACGCTCTATGGCAGCTTTGGCAAGGGCTTCCGCCCGAACACCGGCACCGATGCGAACAACAACGCCTTCCTGCCGGAAAAGACCACGGCCTGGGAGGTCGGTGGCAAACTCTCGGCATTTCACAATGCGTTGCTGGGCTCGCTGGCGCTCTACACCATGACCAAGACCAATGTGCTGACCGCCGATCCGGTCAATGCTGGCTTCTCGATCGCTGCCGGCAAGGCGCGCAGCCGAGGTGTCGAAGCTTCGGTGAGCGGCAAGCTGCCCTATGGTTTCCGGGTGGACCTCAACTACGCCTACACCGACGCGATCATCGATCAGGACGCGATCGACCCCAACTTCGGCTATTCGCTCCACAAGGGCGACCAGTTGATCAACGTGCCCAAGAACAGCGCCAGCGCGCTGCTGTTCAAGGATTTCACGCTTGCCGGCAAGAAGGCCGACATCGGCGTCGGGATCAATTACGTTGGCCAGCGGGTGGGCGAGACGGGCTATCGCAACACCAGCGGCACGATGTTCATGCTGCCCAGCTACACGCTGACCCGCGTCTCGGCCTCGCTCTCGCTGACCGAGAAGTTGAAGCTTTCGGGTGAAGTCACCAATCTTTTCAACGTCTCCTATTTCCCCAGCTCCTACTCGCGGATCTGGCTTATGCCGGGCGCACCGCGCCAGTTCATGGTGCATCTGGCCTATAAGATGTAGGCGAGGATGCAGCGTCGCACTGCTCTTGCCCGGCAACGCTGCATCGCACACAGCTTGATCTCATATCACCGCGCCTGAACCATCCATCGGTGGTTCGGGCGCTGTTTCTGTCCCTTGCAACGGTGGCGCTGACCATGACTCCTCCCGTTTTTCTTCACGTGGGCTCGCCCGAGCGTGGGCGCATCTGGGCCGAAAGGCTGCCGCAGATGATCCCCGGCCTGGAGGTGCGCCAATGGCCCGATGTCGGCGATCCTGAGGACATCGGCTATGTCGGCGCCTGGACCCTGCCCGAAGGGCTGCTCGATGGCCTGCCCAATCTGCGCTTTCTGCTTTCGGTGGGAGCCGGCGTCGATCAGCTTGACCTGAGCGTGGTGCCTGATGGTCTGCCCGTGCTGCGCATGATCGATCCGGCGCTGGCCGAGGGCATGACCGAATATGTCGCGGCTGGCGTCCTGTCGCTGCACCGCGACCTCCATCATTATCGAGCCGCGGCGGCCAGAGGCGAATGGACGCACCGCCCGCAGGTGCGCGCTGCCGACAGGCGCGTCGGCGTGCTGGGCATGGGGCGCCTGGGGCAATCCGCGCTGACCGCGCTGGCGCCCTTTGGTTTCCGTCTCTCGGGCTGGGCCCGCTCGCGCCGTGCCATGCCGGGTGTGGACTGTTTTGCGGGGCAGGAGGATCTGACCGCCTTCCTGAGCGATCTCGACATTCTGGTCTGCCTGCTGCCGCTGACGCCCGAAACGCGCGGCATCCTCAATGCCGATCTGTTCAAGGCCCTGCCGCGCGGCGCCGCGATCATCAATGCCGGGCGCGGCGCGCATCTGGTGGAAGGCGATCTGCTGGCGGCGCTTGAGGCAGGCCAGATCGGCGCGGCCATCCTCGACGTCTTCGAGAACGAGCCGCTGCCCGCCGATCATCCCTTCTGGCGCCATCCCGCCATCGAGGTCACGCCGCATATCGCCAGCGCTACCCTTCCTGCCTCCAGCGCGATGGTGGTTGCCGAAGCAATCCTCGCGGATCTGGCGGGCACACCCTTGCCGGGGCTGGTCGATCCCAAGGCCCAATATTGAGCGAGAAGGCCGGGCGGGACGATCGTCCCCGCCCCGCCCTCACATCAGAACCAGCTTTTGATGCCCAGCACGAAGACACGAGCCGAGGGGCTCTCCCCATCGGCGCGGCGGTAGTCGGCCGTGCGCCCGCCCGCCCATGTCCATGACACGCCAAGATAAGGCGCAAACTTGCGGCTGAACTCATAGCGCAGCCGAAAGCCCAATTCTGCCGTCGTCAGCCCCGCGCCCAACCGCTGCTGCGGCATATCCTGCGCTGAAAGGTTGAACTCCACGCGCGGCTGCAAAACGATGCGGCGCGTCACCCGCTCATCCACCGAGGCCTCGATCCGCCCGGTCCACTGCCCCTTGTCGGAGAGATAGGCCGCCGCCAGCGTTTCGAACCGATAGGGCGCCAGCCCTTCGAGCGCCAGCATCGCATGGGTGCGCACCGGCCCGGTGCCCAGATCCTGACGCACACCCGCCTGCAGGTTCCACCAGGGGCTGATCGCACGGGAATAGGCCGCCTCCACCTCGGCATCCTCCAGCCGGCCGCCGACCGGGCCTTCGCCACGGCTGCGGACCCACAGGCGGTTGGTATCGCCCAGCCAGCCCTCACCCTCCCAGCGCCAGGAGTCGCCGTTCCTGCCGAACTGATATTCGGCAATGTCCAGCTTCACCGCGCCATAGAGCGGGGCCGGGCGCTCGGTCATCATCGCGTGATGAGCCTGTTCCATCGCCTGCGGGTCCCAATAGCGGCTGCCTGCCAGATCATGCGCGACGGGCGGCGGCTCGGCGCTGCCGGGGGACTGGTCGGTGCCCTTGGGCTCGTCGCTCGCCCCCTCCGCAGCCCGACCAGCAGGCGCTGCCGGCTGATCCGCCGCCTGTTGCGCGGGTGGGGCCGGGGCATGGTGATGCTGATGGCCGCCCATATCCATCCCCGGCATCGTGTCCTGCGCATGAGACATGGCGGGCAGAGCCAGAGCAAGCGCGGCCAGCGCGACGGCGCAGCGATGCGTCATGATCCTGCCCCCCATCACGCCGGGCGGACCTGAACGATACGCATCATGCCCATCGCCATATGCAGGAAGAGGTGGCAGTGGAACGCCCAGTCGCCGGGCTCTGCGGTGACATCGAAACTGGCCTTGCCGCCGGGCTGCACCGTCACTGTATGTTTGCGCGGCGAATGGTCGCCATGGCCGGTGACCAGTTCAAAGATATGGCCATGCAGATGGATAGGATGCGCCATCATCGTGTCATTGACCAGGGTGAAGCGCACCCGCTCGCCGTTGCGCATGGGGATGGGTTCGTGGGCCTGGCTCATGGTCTTGCCGTCCATCGACCACATATAGCGCTCCATGGCGCCGGTCAGATGAACCTCGATCTCGCGCTCGGGCGCGCGCAAGTCCGGGTTGGGATGCAGCGCCACCAGATCGCGATAGGTCAGCACCTTGTGCCCCACATCGCCCATGCCGATGCCGGGATCACCCATGCGGTCCTCGGGCATGGCGCTGATCATGTCGACCCCCGGCCCCATCTTCACCTGTGGCGCCAGCGAGCCATCGCGCATCTTCATGGACATTCCTTTCATCGCCCCACCCGACATATCCATGCCCATATCCTTCATGGTCAGTAGCGGCCTTGCGCGCCGCGGCGGCACAGGCGCCGTCATCCCCGCGACTGGGGCGAGCGTGGCACGTGCCATGCCGGAGCGGTCCATCGTCTCGGCGGCGATCGTGTAGGCACGGTTCTCGGGGGTGACGATCACGTCATAGGTTTCACCCGCACCAAACTGGAATTCCTCCACGGTGACAGGCTGCACATCCTGCCCGTCGGCGGCCACCACCTGCATCGCCAGCCCCGGAATGCGGACATTGAAGAAGGTCATCGAGGCAGCGTTGATGAAACGCAGCCGCACCGTCTCGCCGGGGGTGAACAGGCCGGTCCAGTTCTCGTCCGGGCCGTGGCCGTTGGCCAGGTAATGCATCACCGACGCCGTGACATCGGCGATGTCGGTGGGCGACATGCGCATCTTCGCCCAGCTCAGCCGCTGATCCAGCGACAGCTCATGCCCGGCCATCAGGCCCGACAGCGTCTGGGGCTGGCGATTGTAGTAATCGGCCTCGACCTTCAGATTGCGGACGATGCGGGCCGGATTCACGAAGCTGTGATCGGAAAGCAGCACCACATGCTCGCGCATGGAGGGCAAAGGCGCCGGCAAAGCCTCGGCGGGTTCGATGACGATCGGGGCATAGCAGCCCATCATCTCCTGAAGGCCCGAATGGCTGTGATACCAATAGGTACCGTGCTGGGCGATGGGAAACTCATAGGTAAAGCTGGAGCGCGGCGCGATGCCGGGGAAGGACACGCCCGGCACGCCATCCATCTGAAAGGGCAGCACCAGCCCGTGCCAGTGCAGCGAGCTTGGCTCGTCCAGCTCGTTGATGACGGTCAGGCGCAGCATCTGGCCTTCCTTCAGCCGCAGCATCGGACCGGGCACGGTGCCGTTGATGGTGATGGCCTTGGCAGGCTTGCCGCCGATGGTCACATGCCCCTTGCCGATGCGCAGGGTGATCGCCTCGCCCGACAGCACTTCGGGCGTGGCCGAGGCAGCCGCCCCTTGCGAGAAGGTCTTGGCCCAGCCGGGCGTAGCCTGTCCGGCCAGCGCGACACCGCCAAGCTGACCGGCACCCCCCAGCAGGGCGCGTCGGTCGATGATCCAGGATGACATGATGTTTCTGTCCCGAAAGATGGTCTGCCTGTTGATACGCGGCCGGGCCATCAACCCCTCAAAAGCACCGCCAATTTTTCACGGGCGCGGTACAGGCGGGTTTCGACCGCCTTTTCGCTGATGCCCAGCAGGCTGGCGACCTCACTCTGGCTCATGCCTTCCAGTGTGCGCAGCACCAGCACCTCTTTCAGCCGGTCGGGCAGGCGGGCCATAGCCGCCATCGCCCGGCGCAGTTCCTGCGCATCGGCGAGCTGGCTGTCGGCAGCGACCTGCGGCGCGGCGATCTGCGTGGCCTCGTCAAGTGGGCGGGCGAAGCTGAAGAAATCGCGCACCTTTCGGCGGCGGCCCCAGTCATGGCACTTGTTGAGCGCGATGCGCGCCAGCCAATGGGCAAAGGGCCGAGCCCGATCGTAACGCGCCAGCGCGGCAAAGGCGCTGACGAAACTCTGCTGCGTGATGTCCAGGGCGGCATCGTCATCGCCGCAATGGTTGCGGGCAATGCGGAAGACCAGCGCGCGATGGCGGTCGAGCAGCAGGCGATAGGCGGCCTGCCGTCCGGCCATCGCCAGCACGGCAAGGTCTCCATCGCTGAGCCCGGCCAGATCAGCCAAGAACCGCCTCCCGCTTGCGCGTTATTGTCATCATTGGGGCCATCATTTGGCCGGGCCGGTCAGGGCCTTCACGATCGCCGCATCGAAGCGTCTCGCCTGATCGGGGCGCAACACGCTGCGCATGGCAAAAACATGCTCGAGCGTGGCTTTCTGCAACTCCCCCATGGCATGGTGCGATTTGTCCACGGCGGTGGCGACACGCGGGCCATAGCCGTGTTCAGCCTCGATGGCGGCAGCCAGATCGACATTGGCGGCGCGCAATTGCGCTTCCAGCCCGGCTTTGCGCAGCGCGAAAACCTTTTCCAACACTTCGACCCGCGCGGACTGGGCGGCATCGAGATTGAGCTGTTCATGCAGCAACTGATGCATCTGGCTTTCCACCGGGCGCTGCGGGGCGATCACCATTTGCCCGAGGCAGACCCCGCCAACCGCCGCCACAAAGGCCAGCGCCGCTGCCAGGATCAGAGAGGAGCGCCGGTTCACGGCTCCTCTCCCAGCAGGGTGGAGGGCATCAACTCGCGCGGCACCCCGATCGGCGTGGCATTGCCCGCCAGCGCCGCCGGAGCGGGCCACGCTGTTGCCAGGACGCCGCCCAGCATGGCCAGCCCGGTCACCACGCCCAGCGCCCCGCGCGACAGGGCAGGCCGCTGTTCGACCTCAAGACCCGCAAAGACCGACGCATCGATCGCGGCAAGGCGGGGGTCGAGCGGCCTGTCGCCAAGGCCGGCAAGCAGGTGGTCAAGGTCGGTCATGCGCAAAAATCCTCTGGTGCACGCCTCTCCATACGCAGCGTCGCGCGGCATCCCTCACGATTTTTGCCTGAAGCGAAAATTTTCGAGGGGGCATTCCCGCCGCTGCGTATTCCCGGAACAACCAAACGGGAGTTTCCTCGATGCGTCATCGTCTTCTTGCTGCCGCCATGTCTGCAGGCCTTGCCGTTGCGGGCCTTGCCGCCCCCGCCATGGCTCATCCCAAGCTGGTTTCGGCCAAGCCTGCCGAAGGCGCCGCCGCCAGCAATATTACCCAGGTCTCGATCACCTTCAGCGAGCCGCTGATCGCCGCCATGTCGGGCATGGATTTGATGATGACCGGCATGCCCGGCATGGATCACCACCAGCCGATGAAAATGACCGGCGTGAAGACCAGCGTCGCGCCCGATGGCGTAACCCTGCTGGCCAAGCTGGCTCGCCCCCTGCCCGCCGGCACCTATGAGGCCGACTGGCATGTCGTTTCCACCGACACGCATCGCGTCACCGGCAAGCTGACCTTTACCGTCAAGTGATGGACGGCGCACAGGTCTGGCTGCGCTGGGCGCAGTTCATCGATCTGGCGCTGGTCTTCGGCGTTCCCTTCACGGCATATCTGCTGGGGGAACGCCGGATCGGCGAAGCGGGGCGACTGGTTCTGGGCATCGGCTGTCTGACCGGGCTTGGCATCGGCGCGCTGGGCTTTCTCGTGACGATGGCCGCGATGATGGGCTGCAGCCTGAGCGATCTCGACCGGGATATGGTCATGATGATGGCCTGCCATTCCGCACTGGGCTGGAGCGTCCTTGCGCGGCTTGGTGCCTTGCTGATCGGCCTGATCCTTGCTTTCTCCGGTCGCTCGCTGAGGACGTTGGCTGTCGTCGCGGGCGTGGCCGCGGCCAGTCTGGCATGGGGCGGTCATGGCGCCGCTTCACAGGGAGGCGCCGCCTTGATCCGGCTGGCGGGCGACATCGCCCATCTATGGTGCGGCCTGGCCTGGGTGGGGGCACTGCTGCTGTTCACTGCCCGTCTGTGGCGCGCGCAAAGTGAGGATCGGGCGGCCCTCTCACAACTTATGCACGCGCTCTCCGGCTTTGCGCTGATCGGCAGTGTGCTGGTGGGCGTGCTGCTGGTCAGCGGTCTGGGCAATCTGCTGTTCCTCGCGGCGCCGGGCGGATGGTTCGCCATCGCTCATATGCCCTATGGGCATTTGATCATCGCCAAGCTGGCGCTGTTTGTCGGCATGTTCCTGCTGGCCGCGCACAACCGCTTTCATCTGGTGCCCGCGCTGGAACGGGCCACTCAACCCCCGGTCCGGCACAAAGCTCTCGCGGCCCTGCGCAGCAGCATCTCGCTGGAGATGCTGCTCGCCCTTGGTGTGATCTGGTGTGTGGCTATGGCCGGGACGCTCGACCCCACCGGAGCCTGATCCCGGACATCAGAGGGCGGGTGGCGCATCCACCCGCCCTCTTCATATCACCCGTGCCGCATGCGACCGACCCAGGCGGTGATAGCGGGCAACACCAACAGCGTCAGCGCGGTCGAGGTCACCAGACCGCCGATCACCACCGTGGCCAGCGGGCGCTGCACCTCGGCGCCGGTACCGGTGGCCAGCGCCATGGGCACAAAGCCCAGGCTGGCGACCAGCGCGGTCATCAGCACCGGCCTGACCCGCTCCATGGCGCCCCCGATGATCGCCTGTTCATCCTGCGCGCCCTCGCTCTGATGGCGACGGATTGCCTCCATCATCACCAGACCGTTGAGCACCGCCACGCCCGACAGAGCGATAAACCCCACTGCCGCCGTGATCGAGAAGGGAATGCCACGCAGCAGCAGGGCAAAGACCCCGCCCGCCAGCGCCATCGGCACCGCGCTGAACACGATGCCAGCAGGTGCAAAGCCACCCAGCGCCAGATAGAGCAGACCATAGATCGCGGCAAAGCATATAGGCACCACCAGCATCAGCCGCAGTCGCGCCGATTGCAGACTTTCGAAAGTGCCGCCCCAGCCAGTGTACATGCCGGGAGGCAGGTCGATGGACCCGACTTTCTGCTGCGCCTCCTTCACGAAACCGCCCAGATCGCGCCCGCGCACATTGACCTGCACGGTCACCATACGCTTGCCGTTCTCACGGCTGATCTGGTTGAGACCTTGTGTGTAGCTGAAGCGTGCCACCTCGCGCAGCGGTATCGACCGGGCGATCTGCCCCTCGGCAGCCGGAAGCATGACCGGGATCGAGCCCAGCACCTCCAGATCGTCGCGCTGAACATCGGGCAGACGCACCACCACCGCAAAGCGCCGATCGCCTTCGAACAGCAGCCCCGCCTCACGACCGCCCAGCGCTGAAGCGACCGTGTCGGCGACCTCCTGCACGGAGAGGCCGAAACGGGCGGCGGCCATGCGGTCGATCTTCACATCGAAGGTAGGCGCCCCCGCCGTCTGTTCGGCGCTGACATCGCCCGCACCGGGGATCTTGCGCAGAATGCCCGCGATGCGCTGGGCCTGTACGGTCATCTGGTCGAGATCGTCGCCATAGAGCTTGACCGCCACATCAGAACGAACACCTGCGATCAGCTCGTTGAAGCGCATCTGGATCGGCTGCTGGATCTCGGTCCGGTTGCCGATCAGCGGCTTCATCTTCTCCTCGATGTGACGCAGGATATCGGCCTTGCTTTTGACATCAGCAGGCCACTCCTTCTCGGGTTTGGGAATGACATAGGTGTCAGACGCGTTGGGCGGCATGGGATCGGTGCCCAGATCGGCATTGCCGTTCTTGGAAAAGACCAGCGCCACCTCGGGCAGGCTCTTGAGCGCATTCTCAATCTGCATCTGCATCTGCGTCGACTGGTCGATCGAGGCGGAGGGCACGCGGAAATTGGTGACGGTAATGTCCTTCTCGTCGAGCTGGGGCATGAACTCCTGCCCCAGGAGGCCAAAGCCCAGCACCGCCGCGACTAACACCCCTGCCCCGCCCAGAATGAAGGGCATCGGCCGCGCCACGGCCTTTTCCAGCCATGGGGCATAGCGCTTCTTGAACCACAGCACAGGCCTGACCTCGCTCTCGCTGACCTTGCCCGAGATCAGGATCGCCGTCATCGCGGGCACGAAGGTGATCGAGAGCACGAAGGCCGAAGCCAGCGCGATCATCAGCGTGATCGCCATGGGCGAGAAGGTCTTGCCCTCCACCCCCTGAAAGGTGAGCAGCGGCACGAAGACGAGAAAGATGATGAGCTGACCGTAGACCGTCGGGCGCACCATGGCGGTGGCCGAGGCGATGGTTTCCTCCATGCGCTCCTTCAGTGTCAGCAAGCGTCCTTCATGCTCTTGCCGCTCGGCGAAATGGCGCAGCGTGTTCTCCACCACAATCACCGCACCATCGACGATCAGCCCGAAATCGAGCGCGCCCAGACTCATCAGATTGCCCGAGACACCCAGACCGTTCATGCCCGAGGCGGTCATCAACATCGTCACCGGGATCACCCCCGCCGTGATGAGCGCTGCGCGAATGTTGCCCAGCAGCAGGAACAGCACCACGATGACCAGCAAAGCGCCTTCCACCAGATTCTTGCTGACCGTGGCGATGGTGGCGTTAACCAGCTTGGAGCGGTTGTAGACCGGTTCGGCAAAGACATCGGGCGGCAGGGCGCGGTTCACCTCGACAAGCTTGTCGCTGGCCCGGTTGGCAACGATCCGGCTATTCTCACCCACCAGCATCAGCACGGTGGAGATCACCGCTTCCGAGCCCATCAGGCTGCCGGAACCTGTGCGTACCGCACCGCCGATCACCACCTGTCCCACATCCTTCACGCGCACCGGCACGCCGCCGCGCGTGGCCACCACGGCCTCCTGAATATCCGCAATCGACTTCAGACGGGCATCGGCGCGGATCAGAAAGCTCTCGCCCGCACGGCGCACATAGTTCGATCCCGCCGAAACATTGGCGCGTTCGAGCGCGGCAGCCAATTCGGTGATCGAGAGGCCATAGGTCGTCAGCGCCGTCAGATTGGGCTCGACCAGATATTGCTTCACATAACCGCCGTTGGAATCGACCCCGGCAACGCCCTCGATATTGCGCATCTGCGGGCGGATGATCCAGTCCTGCACGGTGCGCAGATAGGCCGCCTTCTCCAGCTCGGTGGTCAGCCGTTCGCCCTCGGGCGTGAGATAGCTGCCATCCGACTGCCAGCCCGCCTTGCCGTTGACGATGGCCGCGCCCTTGCCGTCAGGATGGCGGAAAGCGATGGAATAGAAGAAAATCTCGCCAAGCCCGGTGCTGAGCGGCGACAGCGTGGGCTGGACGCCGGCGGGAAAACTGTCCTTGGCCTGATTGAGCCGCTCGCTCACCTGCTGGCGGGCGAAATAGATGTCTGTGGCATCGGTGAACACCGCGGTCACCTGGCTGAAGCCATTGCGCGAGAAGGAGCGGGTCATGGTCAGGCCGCGAATGCCCGCCAGCGCCGTCTCGACCGGAAAGGTGACCTGCTTTTCGATGTCGACCGGCCCCAGCGTGGGGGCAAAGGTGCTGATCTGCACCTGACGGTTGGTGACGTCGGGCACCGCATCGATCGGCAGGCGCATGATCTGCATCACCCCGAAGCCGACCACCAGCAGAGTCAATGCCGCCACCAGCCAGCGCTGGCGGACCGAGAGCGCAAGGATGCGGGCGATCATTCGTCGCCTCCTTCGTTCTTCTCAATCTCGGCCTTCAGCAGGAAGGCGTTGCTGGTGGCGATCTTCGTTCCGGCGCTCAGCCCCGATGCGATCGAAACCAGCCCCTCACCCCTGCTTCCGACCTGCACGGTCCTTGCCTTGAAGCCATTGGCCGTCCGCACGAAGACCACCGAGCGATCCCCCAGCGTCTGCACGGCGTCCTGCGGCACGATTACCCCGATGTTCACGCCGCCGCCATTGGCCAGTCCGGAGGCGAAAATACGCACCTGCGCCATCTGCCCCGGCACGAAAGCACCGCCCGAGGGTTCGATCACCACCGTCGCCGACCTGGTGCCGACATTGACCACGCCCGTCGATGACCGCACCCGGCCCTCCACTTTCCCGCCATCGCCGGTGGCCAGTTCCACCCTGTCCCCGACACGCACCCGCGCGGCATCGCTGACTGGCAGGCTGGCAGTGATCTGGATACGGCGAGGATCGGCAACGCGGGCCAATTCACTCTCTGGCGGGACAAACTGCCCCAGATTGGCCGGGAGCGCCGTGATCCGCCCGCTGATCGGGCTGACCACCGCCACGCTGCGGCCATCGCGCGCCAGACGCACGGCACCTGCGGCGCCTGCTGCGCGGCGCGCATCGGCCTGAGCTACCGCGAGATTGGCCTGAGCGGTTTCATAATCGGCGCGGGCCGACACGCCCTGTTCCACCAGTCCCTGTTCACGGACCGCCTGCTGTCTGGCCAGAGCGACGCGGGCCGCCGCCGCCGCCTGATCCCCGGCAATCTGCGAGGCATCGCGACTTTCGACCAACAGCAGCACCTCCCCCACCCGCACCGGATCCCCGAGCCGTTTGAGGATACGCGTAATCGTGCCGGGCGCATGGGCCGTCAGCACGGCCTGCGCATCAGGCATGGCCTCCACCGTGGCCGAGGCCATCAAGGCCGCATCGAGCGCGCCCGCCATGGCCGGGGCGACCGCGATCTGCGCCTGGCCGATATCCTGCGCGGACATCGTGACGCTATCGCCGGGAACGGCGGGCTTGCTTTCGGTCTGGGGGACGGCCGGAACTGGCTGTGTCAGGCGGGCGGCGCCGAAGCCGAGCGTGGCAGCAGCGGCCAGCCCGAGAGTGGCACCGGCATAGAGCTTGTTTTTCTGGTTCATTGGACCGGTTCTCCGGTAATCGTGAGCCCTTTCAGGCGGGCAAGATTGGCGCGGGCATCAAGGCTGGCGGCCACGGCATCGAGCCGAACGCCACGCGCAATGCCAAGCCCATGGCGGGAAGCGAGCAGTTCGATCAGCGGGGACTTCCCTGCCTCATAAGCGATCCGCGCAAGCCGGTAAGTTTCCTGCGCTGTTGCAAGCGTTTTGACGGTTGCCTGCACCCGGGCGTCAGCGGCTTCCAGCAAGGCCTGGCCAGCCTCGATTTCGGCTCTGGCTTCCAGCTTCGCATCGGCAAGCCGGGCTTGCGCGCCGCGCTCCTCCGCCTGCGCCGCAGCAATGTTGCCCCGATTGCGGTCGAAGATATGAAGCGGCACGGAAATCCCAGCGACCAGCGTGTTGGATCGCTCCTGCTCCAGCCGTCGCACCCCGAACTGCAGGGTGACGTCGGGGATGGCTGCCTTGCGTTGAAGCGTGACGCGGCGCCTTGCGGCATCACCCTCTGCTTCAGCCACACGGACCATGGCCGTCTGCATCGGGTCGATCGGCCCCATTGCCGAACGCGCGGTCTGGCGGTCGAGCAGCGACTCGCCAAGGGCCGTGAAGGGCGTCTCGACACCAGCCAGCGCGGAAAGACGCAAGAGCGCAGCTTTGCGATTGGCCTGCGTGACCACAAGGTCGGCCTGTAGTGTGTTCAGCTCCGTTTCGGCCTGAAGGGACCGCAAACGCGCCTCTTTGCCCGAAGCCACCAGAGCGCGGGCCAGAGCGAGGTCGGCCGTGGCTTCCTCCACCTCATCCTCAGCCAGTTCGATGCGCTTGTCGGCGACCTCGACTGCAGCATAGGCACGGGCCAGATCGAAAGCGAAGGTCAGGCGGCCTTCCTGGCTGCGCAACTGGGCGGCGATGACGCCCGCCTGCCCCGCCTCGATCCGCGCGGCACGTTTGCCTCCCAGTTCGAGCGGTTGATTGACCTGAAACGTCGTCTGGGTGCCCCCGAACCCGTTGTAGGGGGCCGAACCGGCGAAATTCTCGCCATAAAGGCTGACGGTGGGATTGGGCCTGGCGCGAGCCTGCACGGCCAGCCCCTGTGCCCGCTCGACATCGGATTGCAGCGCCTCGACATGCGGCGCTTGCTGGGCCTGCCGTAGTAGTTGCGCAAAAGGTGGCGCCGGGTCAGCCAGCGCCGGCCCCGCCAGCATTGTTGCTGCGAGCATGCCGATCAGCGCAACATCGCGCTGTCGACTGGAATGATTGTTCATGATGATGATCCTTCACGAGACACGTCTCCCGCCTGCGCGGCTGCGCGGGCGGCGAAGGATCAGAGCGAGGGAGGGCGCAGCGGCGTGGCGCCAGGGATACCGTTGAGCAAAGGCGTTTCGCGCAGCAGGCGAAGAGGCAGGCCGCTGGTCCACAAGCGCGGTGTTACCGCCAGCGGCGCCGTCACGAACCAGTGGCCGATGGCATGGGCGACCAGATGCACGTCGCTGTCAGGGTCATCGTGGCCCGTGCGGTCGTGGCGATCCAGAGCCGCGACATGGGCGGCATCGTCGTCGTGGAAGGCAGCACTGTGCCAACCTGCAGCCAGGCTCATGCCCAGCACGGACAGCAGCGCCAACGCGCCCAACAGCACGGATGAGCGAAATGCCCTCATGACAGGCGGCCCAATGCCGACTCGGGAGCGCGACAAGGCCGTCATGACCGCGATGGCCAGAGCAGCATCGCCGCCAGAGTGCCAATGGTTGCCATCACGGCCATGGCACTAAAGGCAGCTGCCATCCCGATGCGCGCGCCGATATACCCGACCAAAGGGTAGCAGATTAGCCAGCAGGCATGGCTGAGCGCGAATTGCGCTGCGAAAAGCGCAGGACGGTCCGCGGCCTCGCCCGAGCGGCGCAGCAAACGCCCCGCAGGGGTGACGCTTGCCGAATAGGCCACGCCCAAAAGCAGCCAGCCCAGCAGCAACACATGCCAATAGGGCGTGCCATGCTGCATCGAGGCGGTCACCACTGCCAGCAGCGCGAGCATCAGCCCCATGCCGGCAGCTGCCAGCAGCATCACCGTGCGGTCCGCCACGTGATCGAGGATGCGCGGCAGGACAAACGCGGTGAGGATCGATCCCGATCCGAAGGCTGCCAGCGTGAGCGCCACCTCGCTCTGGCCAAGCCCCAGCCCTCGCACGATCACCACCGTGTTGACGATGACCATCGCGCTCGCGGCGGCGGCGGCCAGCGTCAACGCCAGCAAGCCGCGCAGGCGCGGGGCTGCCAGATAGAGGCGGGCGCCCCGGGTGGTGCGGGCATAGACGCCCCCCTCATGCGATGCGGGTTGGGCACGCGGCAAAATGGTCGAGACAACCAGCAGCGCCGAGCCGATAAAACCAATGACCGTGCCTGAAAACAGCCAGTGATAGCTCATCAGCGTCAACAGGGCGGCGGCCAGCATCGGGCTGGTCAGGCTTTCCATGTCATAGGCAAGCCGCGAGAGTGACAGGGCCCGCGTATAATCCTGCTCATCTGGCAGAACATCGGGGATCGTAGCCTGAAAGGTGGGTGTAAAAGCAGCCGATGCCGATTGCAGCACGAAGATCAGCACATAGACCTGCCAGACCTGTGTCACAAAAGGCAAACTGAGGGCCACACAGGCCCGAGCCAGATCCATGGTCACCAGCAGTGCACGGCGCGGTACGCGATCGGCGAAAGCCCCGGCAACCGGGGCTACACCGATATAGGCGATCATCTTGATTGCCAGAGCCGTGCCCAGCACCGCGCCCGTCTGCCCGCCGGCGATGTCATAGGCCAACAGGCCCAGCGCCACGGTGGCCAGCCCGGTCCCCACCAGCGCAATGATCTGCGCCAGGAACAGGTGCCGATAGGTACGGATGGCAAGAACAGCGAACATGCTCTCTCATATCCCCCTGGGGGGATAAGTGTCCATCCCCCATGGGGGATATTTTTTAACAGATCCTCTGCCGTGGCTCGACGGCGCTCGCCCCTTGTGGGAGAAGGCATCATGGCCCACCATGAACACACGACCCATCCCAAGATTATCTTGCGCCTCAACCGAGCGACGGGACATCTGCGAAGCATCGTCACAATGATCGAGGAAGGGCGCTCCTGCGTCGATGTTGCCCAGCAAATGCAAGCCGTAGAAAGTGCGATTGCCAGCGCCAAGCGCGAGTTGATCAACGAACACATCGACCATTGTCTCGTTCATGCAGAAGAAGGAAATGGCCCGCAACAGGCGATTGAGGAGTTTCGTGCCATATCAAAATATTGGTAATCACTTAAATTAAGGTAACGGCCAACACGTCTCTTTTCATTAAGAAATACTTTAGCGCTTTTCCCCAATTATTCCAATTCATAACTCAGAAATGGTAAATTACTCACCGCCTTGCACGACACTTTTCCCTTGTAAGGATACACGCGGACAGGCGGCGAGATCTCCTCTCGCAAGCGCGCGGCACGGGGATAGTCCGCGAGAAACGCGAAAATCGCGCCCAGCCCGTCGTGATAGGCGTCAGCCTGAGACAAGGCCGAACAGCTCCATGCCCTCGAGAAAAATCGCTGTCAGATCATCGACTGCGGCGCGTGTTAACAGGCTGCGGAAATAGGCCTTGTATGAGGGGGCCTATTCCCTTTGACGCGATGCACGGCGGGACTGAGCGCCGTTTTTTCGTGTGATGCGCGCCGATCCGGACTTTGTCACCGCCCATTTGGCGCCCATCAGGCGCACTTATCCCGTCGCCAGCAGCTTTGGCAGGCGCACCAGGTTGTATGCGGCGGCGGTCAGTGTGAAGGCCCAGCCCACGCGTGGCAGTCCGCGGTGGCGGGTCTTGCGCAGATTGCCGCAGGTCTTGGCCCAGCCGAAGACCTCCTCGATCCGCTTGCGAATGCGGATGCTGGCGGCATAGCCGGGGTGCCGGGTGGTGCGGCCGTCGATGGCCGAGCGCCGGTTGGTGGTGTTTTGCGCGACATGGGGCGTCACGTTCAACGCGCGCAGATTGGCGACGAAATCGGCGGTGTCGTAAGCTTTATCGGCGCCCAGCGTGATGCGGTGGCAGCCGTCCAGGCGCTCCAGCATAGTCAACGCTGCCTCCCGCTCGGCAGTGCCCGTGGCATGAGTGAGCGTGGCATCGACCACCAGGCCATGGCGGTTTTCCATCAGGACATGGCCCATGTGGCACAGCTTTGCGGCTTGTCCGCGTGCCTTCTTGAACAGGCGCGCGTCCGGATCGGTGGTTGAAGCGTGGGTGGCATTGCTGCGCTTTTCGCCGTGGAAATCCCGCTCGGCGTTGCGCCCCTTGCGTTTGGGCGGCGGTGGCGCGTCGTCGTCGTCGGAACCCTCGCTCGCATCCTTGGGCGTGAAGCTCTTCATGCTGGCCCAGGCCTCGATCAGCGTGCCATCGACCGAGAAATGGTCATCCGAAAGCAGCGCCTTGACCCGCGCTTGTTGCAACACGGCCGTGAGAAACTTTGCGGCGATGTCGCCGGCCAGCAGGCGCTCGCGGTTCTTGGTGAACACCGTCACGTCCCAAATTGGCGCATCCATCGACAGACCCACAAACCACCGGAACAGCAAATTGTAATCCATCTGCTCCATCAACTGGCGCTCGGAACGGATGGTGTAGAACGCCTGCAGCAACAGCGCCCGCAGCAGTTTCTCCGGCGCAATCGAGGGCCGACCAATCGGCGCGTAAAGTCCCGAGAAATCCGGTGAAAGGATGTCCAGCGCCTCATCGACGATCGCCCGGATGGCCCGCAGCGGGTGCCCTGCTGGAACCCGTGCCTCGCAACTCACATAAGAAAACAGCCCTTCGCTGCGTTCGTCAGATCCGCGCGCATCGCTTCGTCCTCGACCTCATCCCAGGCAGAGGCTGAATCACATCAAGGCGCTCAATGGAAGGCCTTTTTCCGCAGCCTGTTAAGCGGAAGCGAGGCACAATCAGGCTTGCAAGCCTGCTTGGCTGATCGCCCGCACCCGAATATCCGCCATCGTCTCGTCGCTGAGGCCACTGGCGCGGGCTTCATCGACCAGGCGCTGCATGGCGGCAACCTTATCAGCGCGTTCCTGGTCGCGACGGATAAGATCGCGCACATAGTCGCTGGCATTGCTATACCGGGCTATACTGGCCGGTGTCAGCTTGCGCTTCCACCCATTGCTTCATCGGGTCGGGCAGTGAGATGTTCATCGTCGCCATGGCAACCTCCAAGGTCGGGAGAATCGCAAGGATTGGCAAAGTTTGTCAATTGATCGGCCGTGGGCTGCCCCCCGTCAACAGCGATCGAGGAGAAGCTGTTCGATCGCCGCCGGGACCTGTTCACCGACCTCCACTGTCGTGACCAGACAGAACCCGCACGGCTATTTCCATCATCAGGTCCCGTCATGCTTCTTCCCTGCCTTTCCAGCACTGACCGCCGGAACGGCGGGCAGGAGGCAGGTGAAGGGCCCGGGCGATGAGGCAGGCAGCACCCACAGTCTGCCCCGTCGCATCTGCGACGGGGTGGCAAGGGCCGAAACGAAGAGGAGGAGCCGGCGACAGCCGGCTTGCGGCCTGCCGGCACGGGCCCAAAGGCAGCCGACGCCCACACCGCCTGGCGCGGCAGCGCTCATCAAACGGCGCGCGCCATTCGCGACTCCAAGCATACTTCTTCTTCGTAGCTGGCGTGAGGAACGCGGCGTCCTGCCCGCCAATGTCGCCGCCGGGGCAATCCTGGCGCGTATCACCAGCAACCACACAGGCACTACGATGTCAGGCCGGAGCGCACCGTGACAATTTCCGATCACCGCCACAGCCGCCGTTTGACAAGCAAGGCACCTCCCAAAAACGCTTATTCATCGAATTTTTTTAGCCAAGCCCCTGAAGAGGCTCTTGTCGCATCTGGACGCGCACAGCATTGCGGCCATCTCGCTTGGCCTCGTAAAGCGCTGCATCGGCGACTGCCAGCAATTGATCCGAATGATTGTCTGTGATCTGCGCCGCGTGACCCACACCGATGCTGATCGTGACCCGGCCCATCGGCGCTGGCGATGGCAGGCCGAGACGCTGGACGCTTGCCCGCATGATTTCTGCCATTTGCCCGGCCTGGATCGCATTCACGCCAAGTAGAATCGCGACAAATTCCTCGCCACCATAGCGGGCGACCAGATCGGATGCACGATTTGTGCAGCCGGACAAAACGCGGGCCACGTCGCGCAGCCGTCGGTCACCTTCGGGATGGCCCAAGCCGTCGTTGAGCAGTTTGAAATGGTCGATGTCGATCATCAACAGCGCGATACCCGTTCCCGAACGGCGTGCCCTTGCCCATTCGCGCGCCAGCGTCTCGTCAAAACAGCGCCGGTTAGGCAGTCCGGTCAATCCATCGACCTGCGCCAAACGCTCAAGCCGGTCACGTTCTTCCAGATTGCCCAAATGAGCCAGCACATTGCGCAGCCCGTAGACCAGCGTGGCCATGGCAAAGCCCGCAACCGCCCAGACGGGATGCGAGGCAAGCAGCGCCGCCGATACCGCCAGCAGCATAGCGGGCAACATCAGAGGGCTCACAGCCAGTATCAGGCGTTCGCCCACGTTCTGGCCCGGCCCTGCTTTCTCGCCCGCTTGCCGCCCACCCAAGACTACGGCCATCAGCACGAGAAACGGCAGGTCGATCACCAGATCGACCGGTCCGCCATAATCGGTGTCGAACTGCATGTGGTTCATGTAAGCCGCACTGGCCATGTAAATGCAGGCATAGATTGACAAGGCGCGCAGGAAATCACGTTCAGGTCCCTGCCGACTGGCGCCCAAACGTACCAAGGCGAAGATGGCAACGAGCAAATTTTCAATGTCAAACATCAGGCGCAGGCTGGCCTCGCCGGCATGGTCGGTGCCCGCCATGGTCGCAAAGGCGAAGGTGTGGACGAAAAACAACAGCCCTAAGGCCAGCGCCAGCAAAGCGTCGACCAGCCGCACCGGCCAAGCATCATCACGCGGACTCGCAATCGCGAAAATGATGGGCACACCATAGAGCACGAACAGCAGCATGCTTACGCCGGTCTCACCCGAGGCATTGGCCAGCGCAAAAAGCGCCAGTACGTTGACTGCCATGCCGCCGGCCCACAAGGTCAGCGCCGCTGCCAGCAGCCACCAGCCTTGCACCCTGCTTGCGAACCCGTGCCGCATGCAAGCCACCCCCGCCATCAGCGGCGCCAACACCAGGAAACACAACGAAACAAGCAGGGCATGGCCGGGGAAGAGGCGTGGCAAAAGCGCGTGGCAGGCCAGAAACACGCCAACAGCGATCCAGACGGTTGGTCCACGCCACATCCGGCTGGCTTCGCCGGCGCGATGCGTCGGAAGGAAGGAGCGCGCTATACTGGATAATGCCATTCCCATCTTGTGCAGCATGAAATACAATAGTTAGCAAACGATGCATGAGGGAGGGAAAATCCCAGCTTTTTGGCGCGTCATGACCGCCAAAATAGACAGTGGCTCGGCCGGCGCACCGCGCCTGACAGCAGTCATGGGTTCATGGGCCGCGGGAGGCCCTACTTGCCTTCACCCATCGGCGTTACGCAGCCATTCAAGCCGCTCACGGGTAGGAGACTGATGGAGCAAACCTCGTCAGCCCGCCCGGTGGCCCTTGCCTGGCGGGGGCAACCGCCGCATCTGCGGC
>JAGWMZ010000087.1 GCA_028871475.1 Sphingomonadales bacterium
CCGCCGCCAGCGCACCTAACGGCGCGCGACGGCATGCGCGGGCCCCTCCCATGGACTACCGGGATAACCGCCTGCCAAACCGAAAGGGGGGTCAATTCTACGCGCCGATCAGGGGGTCAATGTTCAACGCCGATTGACACACGCGATCATCCCCGAGGATAAGGTGATCTTCGCCAAAGGGGAGTGGACGCAGGCGCCAAGCGAGTATGGCTATCCGGACATGAAACGGAGGCCAAGGCATCTGTACGACTGCTTGTCTCAAGTGGTCTTGGCGACTGTCGCCAGGACAGGGGCACCCGCATGGAGAGACGCTCCGGGCCGCCAAGGAATGAGAGCATACGGAGCTTCAGCCCCAGTTCCCATAGATCACCCCATGCAACACCCATTCTGTCGGCTAGGAATTCGCAGCCTGATCGCCCAATCCGGTGAGGGCATAGCTGGTGCTGCGCCCGCCCGCGCCCTCTTTCACCAGAATGCCCAGCCCGATCAGACCCTCGATGTCGCGCAGTGCTGTGTCCTGCGAACTCTTGGTGATCTTGGCCCACTTGGAAGTGTTCAGTTTCCCCTCGAACCCATCCAACAAGCGGTTGAGCATGATGCGCTGGCGCTCGTTGAGAGGATCAGCCTTGTGCCGTTCCCAGAACGCCGCTTTGACCATCACATCACCCAGAACGGCTTCTGCCCTGCTAATCGCGCCATCCAGGCATTCCAGGAACCAGAGCAGCCAGCCTGTCGCATCTAAGCTGCCCTTCTGAGTGTGCTCCAGCACATCGTAATAGCCGCTGCGCCGCTGCCGGATTTCCGATGACATCGAATAGAAGCGCTCGGTCACTCCTTCGGAGCGGGCCAGTGCCATATCGGCGATCGCTCGGGCAATACGGCCATTGCCATCCTCGAAGGGATGGATCGTCACGAACCAGAGATGCGCCAGAGCAGCCTTCAGCACAGGATCATGAGCGAAAGGGCTCTCGAACCAGGCAATGAAGCCCGCCATCTCCTCCGCCACGCGCCCGGCCGCGGGAGCCTCATAATGGACCTTCTCGCGCCCGATGGGGCCGGAAACGACTTGCATCGGGCCATCCGCATCATCGCGCCAGCCAGCGACCGTGATCCTCTGCAAGCCACTGCGCCCAGTAGGGAACAGCGAAGCATGCCAGCCGAAAAGTCGATCTTCGGTCAGAGGGGCAGCGTAATTCTGTGTCGCATCCAGCATCAGTTCGACGACGCCATCAACATTGCGATCAGACGGGATCAGGCCCTTGATCTCCATGCCCAGTCGCCGGGCGATCGAGGAGCGCACCTGCAGAGTGTCGAGGTCCTCGCCTTCGATCTCGCTGGATTTGACCACATCCTCGGTCAGAGTGGAGAGCATGGCCTCGGTGCGCAGATCGAAACCCAATGCTTCCATGCGACCGATCAGGCGGCCCTGCCGATGACGCACGGCAGCAAGCGGGACTGCGATCGCATCTTCGCGCCAGGTGAAGTGGGGCCATTCGGCCTGTTGGTGGATGTAAAGCATAATCTCCGCCTTCGTTGCGGCGAATGTGACGCATATTCTCCGCATCGGCAAGATATTATCACCGCACAATATGCGGCGAATGGCAGCCATATTCTCCGCATGCACCAAGAGCGGTCTCGTTTGACCTGTTCGACAGGATAGTCGATAGCTCCCATTGGTTGCTGCCGTCACCACGAGGAACACCCATGGCTCTCGTCTCGATCGAACTGTTTCAGGCCCTTCGCACAGCAGGGCTGTCGGACAATGCGGCGCTTGAGGTGGCTGAACGGTTCACTCCCCAGTCTTCTCATGTTCTCGATGTCTTATGGCGCTTGAAGGCTGTCAAAGGCATGACGGTTGTGTGCATGGGGTTGACTGCGGTGCTGCTGGTTACGGCCTTCTGGCATTGAGAGTACGACGTCGGGAAACCCTGGCGCGATCTGTTTTTGCTGGCAGGTTTCTCCTCTCGTGACGGGACGATTTTCTCAGGAAAAATCTGCAATTAATTGCATTTTTCTTGCCTTCCCTCGCCATCCAGCTACCTCTCAAGCCTAGACATTCCAGGAGGGAACATTGACCACCGCACCCGAGCTTGCCGCAAAGGCGAGCGAGCTGGCAGCATCGTTTGACGAGAATTTCCTCGATCTGGGCCATGTGCTGCGCACCTTGCAGGACATCGACACCGACGAATTCACCCGAACCGTGCAGCGCATCGGTATCAGTTCGCGCAAAGCCTACTATCTAACCACCATCGACCGCGCTTTCGAGAAAATCCCGGCCCCCAAGGATCGCCTGAAAAAGATCGGCTGGACCAAGCTTAAGACGCTCACCCCCCACATTTCCAAGGCGAATTACGCGACGCTGCTCAAGGCAGCGGAAAAGAACACCGACAAAGAGCTGGAAGCAATCCTGCGCGGCGAGGAGGTGACCGAGAAGAAAAAGGCCATCCTGATGTACCTGAGTCGCGATGAGAATGCGGAGTTTGAGCAAGCCCTGCTGATGTTCGGTGCCAAGCGCTCTGGCCGCGGGATGCCCAACCGTGAAGAAGCTGTCATGGCCATGGCGCGCTGGGTTCTGGACCAGCAGGAAGGTTAGACGATGGCAGGCGATGATGATCCGCCCGAGGATGATGAGGCTGGCGACATTGCCGCACCAGAGCCCTTCGACCCTGACTTCATCAGGAGCTTGATAGAGGACGCCATCAGCGCCGTGGTCCGAGAGCAGGGCCTTCTCAATGATGCTTGGGATGATCTGGATGCGCAGGAACTGTTTCTGGGCATGCGGATGCACCGCATGGAGGTGATGGCATCATGGTTGGGGCTCACCTTGGCAGCGCGAACCGAGAGGAAGCCTGCCAACGATAATGCCTGACCATAAATTGACATTAATTGCATTTTTCATGGCAGGTTGATTTCAACATAGATGGCCGGCTTGGCTCGATCCAACCGTGCGTGCAGGAAATCCCTCAGTGACTTATCAGCATAGCCTTGGCATGGAGAGCCACGCTTATGACTTGAGGACTGCCTTGCTTACCGAACAACACAAAGAGATCGCTGGAAAGATTTGGGAAATCGCCAACCGGCTGCGCGGCCCCTATCGTCCACCGCAATATCGGTTGGTGATGCTGCCCATGATTGTGGAGCGGCATGCAAAATTGGCTCTGACTCATATTCCGTGCAATTCTGGTCATGCTGGCGCCATAACTCTGGCCTTGAGCAGGTCGATCTTCGCGCGCCCGTACATTTGCCGTTTTATCAAC
>JAGWMZ010000088.1 GCA_028871475.1 Sphingomonadales bacterium
CAGCGAACGCAGGTGCATCATGGGATCGGTCATCGCGGTTTCTCCAGGTTCGAGCGTTGCAACCCAAGCCTATCCGAAAATCACGGTGACCACCTCAAACCCCAGTTACACCACGCCGGGGGACACGATCCCTCGGCTGCCCAATCGCGAAATGTCGAGCGGAATCCATGAACCGTATCCTCAATTCCCATGCGCCGCAAAAGCATCGGCATCGCCATGTTGGTGAGCGGCAGATCCTCGTCCCCACGCTTGAAGATGCGCCCCTTTCGACTCGCAGCCGGGAGGGCCATCAAAAGAGCTAGAGCAGGGGGCGACAAAGGCACGCGATGCTCACGTCCCGCCTTCATTCGAACCGCCGGCACGATCCAGAGCCCGCGCTTCCAGTCGATCTCCTTCCAGTCAGCCTCGAGGACCTCTGTCGTACGAGAGGCCGTCAGAATCAAAAATTCGAGCGCACGAGCAGCGACCGCTTTGCGTTCGCGCAAATCCTTTATGAACGAGCCAATCTCACCGAAAGGCAAGGCCGCATGATGGCCGCGACCGGCATGACGCCGCCGCGGAAGGAGTTGATCCAGGTGTCCACGCCAGCGGGCCGGATTTTCCCCGCTGCGGAGCCTCTTTGCTCTGGCCGCATCAAGAACGTTCTCGATTCTTCCACGCAGGCGATCTGCGGTCTCGGGAACCGTAGCCCACTTGGGCTTGAGGACCGCCAGCACGTCATCGGTGTCGATCTCGTCGAGATAAAGCGGGCGCAGATGTTTCGCATACTGTGTGAGGGTCATTTTCCACTGGGCGATATGCTTTGAATTTTTCCAGCCCGTCGACATAGTCTCGACGTAGGCGTCGGCAAATTCACCAAAGGTCATCCGCCCCTCGGCCTCCCTGTCGCGAGCCGTCTTGGGATTTTTCCCCGCAGCTACCAGAGCGCGAAAATGGGCCGCCTTTTCGCGAGCTCCGCCTAGGGAGACATCCCGGGCGCTACCGAGCCCAAGATCGGTTCTCGACCCTCGCCACGTGTAGCGGAAGATCCAGGATCTGCGCGTCTTGTCCACGACCAGGAAAAGGCCTCCCCCGTCTGCATAGCGGCCAGGCTGCTTGATGGAGGCGACACGGGTGGCGGAAAGCTGATTTAGTGCATGGTTGGTCACGATCTTGAACTCCGGTTCAAGACCCCTTCCCGCCATGGGTCACAGGTCATCAGGCCAGAGGGCGACCGGCATTCCGGTTCCCTCTCTGGTTCCCTCTTTTGCCTCGCGCTCAGGTGAGACGAGACTATATTACATGAGACGTCAAAATCTCTCAACCACCTGATTTCAGGGCGTTTCTGAGACGACTTGAGACTGTATGAGATCGCTTGAGAGAGCGTAATTGGCGGAGAGGCAGGGATTCGAACCCTGGATACCCTCACGAGTATGCCGCATTTCGAGTGCGGTGCATTCGACCACTCTGCCACCTCTCCGCAAGGTGAGGATGAAGGGTTGCGAAACCCTCATCCGGTCGGGATGCCGGCTGCTAGACGATGTTTTTCGCCTTGCCAACCCCCAAAAAACACTCAAGCGTGGATTTCTCCACAGGCTCGCTTGTTTCGCCCCCACGGCCCGCCTATATCGCGTTTTATGGACCGTGCGAGTTTCTTTTCCCCGCAGGCTGGCCGCCGGATCGATATGCCCCGTGCCAGCCGCGCCAATTTTGCCATCGGCGACATTGTTCGCCACCGCCAGTTTGATTTTCGCGGCGTGGTGTTCGACATTGACCCCGTCTTCGCCAACAGCGAGGAATGGTACGAACAGATCCCGCAGGAACGCCGCCCCCGGCGCGAGCAACCCTATTACCACCTCTTCGCTGAAAACGAGGAAGGCGCCTATATCGCCTATGTCAGCCAGCAAAATCTGGTCGAGGATGGCGATGGCGGCCCGGTCGACCATCCGCAGATCGAACAATTGTTCGATGAATTCGAGGATGGCCGCTACCCTCTGCTGCGCGGCCTGAGCCACTGATACGAAAAGGGCGCCTCATCAAGGCGCCTTTCTCTTTCGTGATGGGGCCTTACCCCTTCAAACGCCAGCCAGACCTCAGCAAACCATAGGCGACAAAGGCCAGCACAAGGTTGAGCAGGCCCAGCCCCAACGCGCCATGCAGCACTGCCTGATTCGTCGCGCCAATGTCGCTTTGCCCCAGAAAGCCAAAGCGGAAACCTGAAATCACGTAGAAAAAGGGATTCACCCGGCTGACCGCCTGAAACCCCGGTGACAGATTGTCGATCACGTAAAACGTGCCGGACAGCAGCGCCATGGGCTGGATCACGAAATTGGTGATGGCGGCGTTGTGGTCGAATTTCTCCGCCCAGATGGAAGACATGAGCCCGACCAGCGAGAGCATCAGCGTGCCCATCAGGCCAAACCAGACCACCGCCCAGGGATGAGCGACCGAGAGGCTGACGCCCGGCCACAACAGCATCGCGCCGGCCAGCGCCAGCCCCACCATGATGCCGCGTGTCATCGCGCCTGCCAGCATGCCCGCCATCAACTCGCCAGTGGACAGCGGCGGCATCAGGAAATCGACGATGGTTCCCTGCATCTTGCCGGCCAGAAAGCTGAAAGAGGCGTTCTGGAAGGCATTGTTCATCATGCCCATCATGATGAGGCCCGGCGCCACGAAAGTAGCGAAGTTCACCCCCAGCACCATGCGGTTGCCACGCCCCATCGCCACGGTAAAAATCACCAGGAACAGCAGGGTGGTAACGGCCGGTGCCCAGATTGTCTGCGTCTGCACCTTTAAAAACCGGCGCACCTCCTTCATATAGAGGGTCCACAGACCAAGGCGGTTCACGCCATGGATGATCGGCACGCCCTGCTCGGGAAAGCCTTTGGGCAAAAGGGCGGGTTTCTTCGCGGGTTCAAAACCTGCGGTGATGCGGGGTTGATCGACCATGACTTGGCGACTATCGGGGTCTTTCGCGGCTGGCAAGCATGGGTTTGCCGCCGAGCTTTAATTTCGGACATTCGATGAGCTGGACAGACGAACGCATCGAGAAACTCACCAAGATGTGGGAAGGCGGCTCCACCGCCAGCCAGATCGCAGATGAACTGGGCGGGGTGAGCCGCAACGCCGTGATCGGCAAGGCGCACCGCCTTGGCCTGAAGGCACGCCCTTCGCCGGTGAAGGCCAATGAACGCAGCGAGGCAGCTCCGGCGCCCGCCGCGCCGC
>JAGWMZ010000057.1 GCA_028871475.1 Sphingomonadales bacterium
CACGCCAGCGTCACGATACCGACGAGCGCGGCGTCCAGTTCCACATGGCCCCGCACGTCATGCCATTGTTCAGCCGTCTGCGGGAAATCGACCCGCGCCTTCGTGTTGAGCAGTTCAACGGGCAGCCCCAGGCGCAAGGCAACTTCGGCCATATGGTGCCAGGTCTTGCCGCCGCCCTTAAGCACCAAGCCGATATCGGTATGGGGGTGCATTGCGGCTCGGGCGAATGGGCGCCTCTCGATGAACTGCCTCGGCAGAACGATACCATACTGCATGGCGGCAGCCAGCAGCAGCGGCACATCTGCAGCGATGCTGCCATAGCCTACCGCCACCCGGTCAGACCTCGCTCGCAGATGATCGAACAGGCCCGCGACGACCGATTCCTCGTCACCGAACTCATGCTCGGTCCAACTGCGAACCGCATCGCAGGTGATTTGGCCATCGTCGGCAACGGTGATGTCGAGCGCTGCTGCGGCGAAGATGCGCTTTGAACCCAAACGGTGATGCGGCTGCACCTTGGGGTCGATGCACCGGTAGGCTTCATGCAGATGCTCGTCCCAAGCGGATTCGGTATCGAAGAAAGTGAAGGTGGCCATTATGATAGCTCCAGATGCGCCGAAGGCCGCACAACGGCGGCCTTCGGCGTGAAAACAGATTGTGGATGCAGATTGCGCTGCGGCTCCGCCGCCGTGTCAGCGGAAGTTGATGATGCTCTGGTGCATAGGGGCCGGCGGGACCCAGTCTTCGCCGTTTTTCACGTATGCGTTCCCATCCAGCAAGGTGTCGTCAAACGTCGCCGCGACGCGCAAGATACGCTCCATCGCGCGCCGCTCCCCTTGCAGCATTTTGCGCCCTGGCCGCCCGAAGCGCTGCTGGAGGTTGAGGCGATCGTCGAGCTGGAAATAGAGGTCACGGTCCCGGGCGACAATGACAAGCGGCGTGTCATCATTGGCCGCCCAGAATGTCACCCCCGTCACGATATCAACGCTGGCACGCTGGCGGATCACCAGCGTGTAATCATGGGGAAGGTCATCGGCCGCGCAGGCCCATCCGGCATGGATGAAATCTTTGCCTCCGCTTTGGGCATGGCGAACCAGATCCATGCCCACCGCGAAGTCGAACTTCCTCCCAGCGGCAAAGGCCATGGTTGGGTTTGCGGGCGCAAAGGCCGGATATCCCAGTTCGGAGCGGATAGCGCGGCAGTGGTTCTGCATCATCGCTTGTGTCAAAGCCATTTACGTAATCTTTCATGCTCGATGTTGCGGCCCTCTGGGCCGAAGCTCCATTTTCCCCTCAGGGCGAAGCTCACTTCATCCGGCTCACCGGACATTCTCTGGTGTTGGCGACGTGCGCAGCGTTCGCCCGTTGGCGCGCCGCCGGGACGGCGCGCTCATGCGGTCAGCGATGACGCTGTCGCCATGTGATGACGCGCGTGCGCGGCTCTGGTCCCCACGGGGTGACCTCCCGCCCCAACCACAAGCGCTCGGCCTCCAGTTCGTCCGCCGACACTTCGGTCCACCAGACTTTGACACCACCATCCCAGCGATATCCTCGCGCCTTCAAGATTGAGCGCCGATCGAAGGCGGCGCCGGTGGCCTCGATGCGGATGGTTTCCCGGCTGGCCCCGTCCAGCAGCGCGCCCACGACCGTGCGACCGTCAGCCAGCCGATGGCTCAAGAGGTGGATCAGCGAGACAACGTCGGCCATCGCCCGATGCGCATCGTTGAAGAACCCGATTTGCATAAGGAGGTGCCCCAGCGCCCGAGCATCAAGTCCGGAGCGCTCCAGCCAATCGAAATCCTTCGCGGTACAGGCCCAGGCAGCTTGGGCCGTCATGGGCAGTAGATGCCTCAGGAATCCTGCGTCGAACGCGCAGTTGTGGGCCACGAAGACATCGACCGATTTCAAAGCCCTTTCCAAAGCATCAAGATCGATCCATTTACCGCTGACATCGGCGTCGGTGAGTCCGGTAAGCAGGCTGATCCTTTCCGGGATCGGCACGCCCGGATCGGACAGGGCTTCACCCTTACGCACGATGTCCACGATTTCACCAAGGGCATCGACGGCGAGAACGACATAGGCAAGGTCGATCACCTGATCGCGTTCTGGATCGGTGCCCGTCGTTTCCACGTCGACCACCGCGATGTGCCGGATGGGCTCGACTGGACGCTGGCTCAGCGGCAGTTTCTCGAGCTCGGAGACGCGCCGCAAAATGCGAACATCCCAATCATCGGCGTGGGGTTGAGGGCCGACTGCGCCGTCACCGGCATCGTTGAAATATGTCATGGTCGGTAGCTCCTGCTGGATATTCGACCGGAGCGAGAAGAACCATTTTCCCCTCCACCACTCCGATCACAGGAGCCGTCCCATTGGC
Source organism: Sphingomonadales bacterium (assembly GCA_028871475.1). Lineage (GTDB taxonomy): Bacteria > Pseudomonadota > Alphaproteobacteria > Sphingomonadales > Sphingomonadaceae > Novosphingobium. The sequence goes on from JAGWMZ010000057.1 coordinate 2,375, forward strand.
GGCTTTTCCATAGCAGCCGCATGCCAAGGCGTTCAGCGCAGTTGGAAAGCAAGATCTTCGATAGCCAAGCCGCCACCGTGGGAGAGAAGCAAGTTTGCCACGTGGCGGTCGTGACCGGATAGGGCATGCGAACAACGCTGCTTTTGGTTGCTGTGCCAGTCATGAAGCCAACGCCCGGCCACACCTCAAAAATGCGGAATATCGATGCGGCTTTGCAGCAGGCCGCTCTCGTCCTATACTTACACACATGAGACAGGCTCACGCCAACCGCGAACTGCGCATCATCTCGTCACTTCCGACGAAGGACCGCGCGTGGGTCATACTTGGCAAAATCCTGGCAGAGATAGCGCGTGCGCAAGGTGCGGAGGCAGATCGCCATCGCGGTGGCGCCGGACTCATGCGCAAGCTGCTGTCCCAGTTGATGCTGTTTCATCTCGCCGACCGCCTTCTTGCGCGCCCCGCCCCCCAGGTAAGCCACATCGACACGGCTGCCACAGCACGGCGCTCAATACGGGCCTTCCTTAGTCATCCTCCGGCCGGCTGGTCGGCACCTTAACCCCCTCCATTGGCATTAACGCCTCCGCATCCGCTCAAGCGGAGCGACGGGTAACCGCGCCATTGCGGCGCGAAGGCCTCGTCCATTTGTGATCTGCGGGCCGGCCTTGTACTATGGAGGTCTTCAATGACCCAGTTTGCTGACGTAAAAGTGAGCCTCGATGCTCAGAGTGCAGTCGACCGCCTTCTCACCATCGCGCTCAACCATGATAATGGCGGCGCATCTCGCGTCGCCGGCTTTCTCCTTGCATGGTGGAACGGCCAGGATTTGGGACATTTCCCGGTTATCGACATTGCCAACGTCGATCCTGAGATCGGCCAGGACATGCTGTCCATCCTTGCCTTCCTGAACCGCTTCGGTGTTCATTATGCCGACACCTTCGGCCGACGCGCTGAGATGGAACGGCTGATCGACATCTGGCGGCCGCTGGCAACGTAAGGCGCGCGCCGCATCAGGCGGACCAGCCCGCTTCAATGACACATGCACGATAACAAACCGGCGGCGCGACCATCGCGCCGCTGGCCCCTGACACGGGAGGAACAATGATGACCGAGGAAGACCGGGAAATGCTCAAGGCCGGATACCGTTTTATTGGGCCGGTGCTGCGCGGCGCTGTAACGCTTCTGGAAGCAATGGCGCGAGTTCCAGTCTGCGCGGCCTGCCCTGCCGCCCAATGGTATCGGTTCGGTGAGGATCAGTTGGAATGCCATTGCTCCGAATTCCGGTCGATCATGTATGCTACGGGCGGCAAACCCGTGATCGACTGCGATACGCGCCGATATCTGATCTCAGGCGAACTCCCTGATCCCGATCCTGATGTGACACGACCTGCGGTGCTTCGTGCCCCCACCGATCAGCGCAAGGTCGCCCAGCGATCGCTTTGCGAAAGTTGCCCCGCCTCGCGCTGGTATCGTTTCGCCGACGACAGCCTGGGAAGCTATTGCACCCAGTATCGCGGCAAGATGTTCGGCGCTGGAAAAAACGACATCGAGGGTTGTGACGGGCGTGAGGACGAGATCGCACGCATCGGCTCCGATGGCTGAGGCAATGGGATCAGCCCCCTGCATCTCTCCCCACAAGTTTGGAATCGAAGCGGGCGCGTGGAACCTGCTCCCGGCCGCTGTCGACGGGCATACTATCCGCCCTGCCCATCGGCCTGCCGGGCAGCGGCATCTCATGGCCATCGCGCTGCCGAATTGCGTCCCAACCCTGCATCGCCCTTTCGCGTGCAAAGCGTGCCGCCGCCCAGTCCGATTGATACGGGGCAATCTTTTTGGCGATCCTACCCTCTTTTTCCACTCCACGCTCATCTGCCTTTGCAGTTTGTGCCAGCGCGAGAGACGCGGACAACGCAAGAGCGTCACGGTTCCGGACCGCACGCAGTTCGTCGGCCTCAACCCGCTGAGTTTCGCGTTCACGATGCCGGGCCATTTCCCGCTCGCGATCCCGTTTGAGCCGCGCCGTCAGGGCATCGATGCACGCATCTCTATCCATGGCCCTGACCAGCATCGCTTGCTCCTCGGTCATGAGCGAGAGGTCGAGTGTGACCTTCTTTTCATGAAAGACGTAGGGCGGGTGCTCAACCTCGAGCAGCAGCCTCCGCGCTTCCTGCCGATCCTTCGCCACCCGCTGTTCCTGATGCTTGGCGATCGCTGCCCGAGCATTGGCGAGGGCCGCCGCGGTCGACACGTGCTCGGCGCGGCGGGACGCGGCACGATCATTGATATCACGCATCGCTCCGGCTGCATTTCGAACCTTCTCTACCGCCATGGAGCTCGCCCGCAGGCCATTGCGCAGCGAGAGCAGATGAGCCGATCCCGCGATAACTTCCCGATGACGCAGGCTATCGAGAATATTCGCGATGGGGGTACGCCGGCGCTTCGCGTGATCATGATGCTGCCGTTGGAGTATCATCGTGCGTGCGGCGGATGCAATGGACGCCGTCTTTTCCCGCCGCGCAGCGATTGCAGCCCTATCAGCGTGGCCAGCCCGCGCGGCGACGATTTTTTGTGCCTTTGCCGCCAGAGCGGCTGCAATGGATACGGGCGGGGTTCTGGTTGGCTTTTCAATCGCCTTGCTGACTGCACGAGCACGATCGCGGATGCGATCAACCTGTCCAGAAAGTTCAGCGATACGGCGCTGCCAATCAATCACGTTCAGGCTGCGCTCGGTGAGCCCCACGAACCGTTCTACCAAGCGGGCGCCATCGGCAGCACGGGCTGCGCCCATCGCTGTTTCGTTGCGCTCAACAATCTGGGCATTCCGCTCAATCAAGGCGACCGCTTCGCCCCGCTCATGAGCAGCCATGCGCTCAGGCCCAATATGCGCTTGGCGTTCAGCATTGAGGCCCCTTTCTTGATAGCTCTGGTGCGTAAACCGCCCCGTCAAGCCCGCCTTCCGGCATGCGGTATTCATATGCGCCGCCGCCTCTCCGCGAAGCCGCTTCAGGCCGACCTCATCGGCGAGGCCGTTGACCTTCTCCTGCGCGATCGCCCATTGATGATCGCCCGTTCTTTCGCACGGACGGGCCGAGAAGCAGACATGCGCGTGATAGTTGCGCTCGTCACCGCGCTCGTCCGGTTCATGAATGGCCGCGACCCATGGCAGCCCCAGCCGCCCGAAGTTCCGCTCGCAAAAGCCAGCAACCAGGTCATGCCGTGCCGCCGCCGTCAACTCATGCGGCAGGTTCCAGACGATACGATACTGGACCTTCGCATTTGCGCGGTAGCCCTCTTCCACAGCTTCCAGCGCCCGCCAGCAAGCTGCAATTTCCTCGACGCTGTTTCCCATGTTCGTGAGCGCAGCGACGTCATGCCCCGCACCGTCATGCTCCAGCGCCGCCTCCCTGAGGATATAGATCGCATGGTCAGCCGATATTCCGGGGCGCCATTTCTTGGATTTCAGCCCCATATATCGGACCCGGAAATAGATCGCGACCCGGCCGCGTCCGTCAACCAGAGGCGCCTTGTATTTGCGGATGGCCCGCGCCTGCGGCTGCGCCCTCCGGCCCACCGGGATGGGCGCTTTCGATTTTCCCGCTTTGTCACTCCGCGACGCTGCGGGCTCTCGCCCACGCGGCATGCGAACGTTGATCTCCTTGCCCCACGCGCGGCTCATCGCAATGTCGACTTCCCGTGCCGCACGAGCATGGGCATTGGCTTCCGAACTCGCGCGCAGTTTCCCCAACGCAGCACACCGTCGCCGCGCCCCTTCGACTGTGCGTTCCGCTGCGAGCATCCGGCGCGCAGTACGATCGCCCGCCATGAAGATCCGGAAGATCGTGGCGTCGGCTTGTGCCCAAATCTCAACTTCCGTCTGCAATTGCATGCCTGGCCGTCCTATGCGCCGCAGGCATGGGGGGTGGGACGATCAAGCGAATGCGGCGTTGACCCGGGTCAACGTTTCTTTCGCATTCCCACCCCCCACTGCCTTCCTTCTGCGGTGAATATGATCTTGCCCTGCCAGATCGGATTGGTCGGCGGGGGGCACTCTAATCAGCCACAGCCTCCAGATCGGCCGGTCGGAGTGGTGATTGGTAATCGACCTGCTTCTGATCGGCGTGCCGATTGTCGACCCGATCTCAACAAAAGCGAGTGCCCCCCGCTGAGCGGCGCTGATCGACACAATAAGCAGACCTTGTTCGATCACGGACGAGGAGACGGCTAGTGGATTATGACCGGGAAGAGATGCGTCGCCGCCGCGAATATGACAAGGCGATGGCGGCACAGAACAGGATGCTGGAGAAGGTCGCCGAATTGAAGCGTGCCGCTCGCAGCGCGAAGAGCCGACTGCTGGCAACGACGCGGTCGGAGCAGTGGCACCGTATGGCTCTCGGTTGGCTCGACCGCGAAGCCGGTTACACCGGCGAAATGGCTTCCGCTCGCGTCTGGCTCCGCAACCAGCCGCTGCGTACCTATATCGAGCTGATGCTCCAGGCCGCCAATGGTATGAGCTCTGCTACCAACCTCGAAATCGAAGTCGCTGCAGTCAACGCAAACCTCGCCGAATGGTCCGCGAAGGGTGACGCGCTGCTGCTGGAACGCGCCAAGCGTGACTATGCTGCGGACGGCGCGAGTTTTGAGGCGTGGCAGCGCGAGCACCCGGATCACGAGACCTGGCGCCGCAAACCGCCCACCCGCGCCCAAGGTTTCCTGATCGCGCGGATGACTGCAGTTCTCGATATCGAGCCGCCAGTACGCCCGAACCGTGGCGAAGCCCACGACTGGATCGACGCCCATGGCGGCAACCCGCGGCTCGACGACGAAGGCTCCGACCACCCGACAGCACCTGCCGTCCGCGATAGTGATAGCAACGCTCCTCATCCTGCCCAGCATGGAGAGCCGGAATGAGGAACCTGCTGGAGGAGCCGCGTGAGATTTCCCTGGGCGGCAAGAGCGAGACGTTCCGCAACTATGCCTATCTCGCCGAGCGTGGGGAGATCTTCATGGAAATGATGCAGAAGATCGAGCGCGAACTGGACGCAGACACCGACAATGCTGCGGCCAATTGGGGCCGTCTCGTAGAGATTGCCGATATCTTGTCTGAGTTGCTCACGGCTCAAGAGAAGTGGCTTGCAGATCACGATGCGGCAATCGCAGCAGAGATGGAGAGCGTTCGCCGCGACATAAGGAGCCTCGACCTTCCATCCGGGACCAACGGAACGGGGGACCGGGCATGAACATCGTCAACATACTCGCCAATGCACTGCGGCAAGCCGACTTCGATTCAGGGCATAGTACCGGCTCGGGCCTACGGCGTGGCTGGGACTACTGGTTGCCCGAGTTGCCGCCTCATGCGGAATCGGAGGATTTCAGTCCAAAGATCGCGGTCGCCCATCCAACCATTAAACCTGACACCGACGGCAATGGCATGGCGCGCCTCCCGCATGCACATCTGCTCCGAGGCGAACCATTGCCTGCGCAAGCTCTACCGGTGCTCGATCTGACGATGGACATAGCCGACCTTCGCGCCGGAGTCTGGCGACAGTGCCTGATCCGACCGGCCGACGACAGCATCACCGAGGGCAGCAATCCTTTCCGGGGCAGGCGTGGCAACGAACTCTGCACGTCCTCGCGTCATATGATGGCATTGCTGGGGCATCCGCCACGCGATCTCGTGATATGGCTCGACGATCTGCGCAGACGCGACCCGGCATTATTCCGTTTGGTGCTGGCGAAAGATTTTCGCGGTGCCATCGAGACACAGCCCGACATCATCGACGAGCCTTGGCCGCATGCAGTTCGAACCCTGTGGCGGGACGACGAGGGCGACTTTTTGTCGCCCTTCAGGGTCGCGATCCTTTACGCAGAGATCGCGCGTCTCGCGATGAATCAGGCGGGGTTGCTCGATCTCGCTTTCGACGGCAAGATAGAACTCACCACCAAGCGGCTACTCGACCGGATTGCGACAAGCTGCGGCCCTGCCACCAGCCGTGCCGCAGACCGCGCCATCGCCCATGCCCCGTACCAGACGCTCGCGTTGACTCCGCCGGCTATGATGCTCGCCAACAAGGATGTCGCAGCGATCGCGGCATGGGCAAATACGGCCGCATCCAGCATCACACTCGCCGCCGGCCTTCGCGGCGGAATCAACATCATGCCGGTGACGCCTGCTGAAGCCGCCTTTTTACGTGACGGATTCGCAGCGCATCTTCAGAATCAACCCGAGCCTCGAAGTGGTCACGGCTCGTCATTCCAGCCCCGGGGTGCGGCTTCACTATGGGGACTAAACTGGCGGCTCAACGCTGCCGTCGGAATGCTCGAGATCGCAGAATCCGCACGCGAATGGAATCTTTTAACTCGACCAAATGGCCTGCGGCTACCGGACACGACACCGAAAAGGTCCGCCAATCCTGTTGCGCGCGCGATTATGGCGATCAGGTTTCGGTGGCTCGCCGAGCATAATCCATCTGCGGCGTTGACCGTGCTTGGAGAGACGCTCACCAAGAAACAGAAAAATGAAGAACAATTTAAGAACCTGAACCTGGGGGAGATCGATCCACTCACCATCGACCTGTATCTTGGTGACAAGTCCGGGCTCGATCTGCTCGCACAGGCTTGGAAGGCGTATCGCCAACTGCCTGGACCTACCGAACTCGGGTATACTGCGCGCAGCCAAGCCCATTTATGGCTCGACACTGATGGCGACGACATCGATCATTACCGCCGGTGTCAGGCAGAAGCCGTAAGCCGACACCAAGAAGCTCTTGCCGGGGTATTACAGCCAGAATTGCGAGATTCTTCTCGAGCCCCGCCAGAGGCGGTTGCACTGCTGGCTGGGCATCAGGCCGTCACACGGCGTCGCCGTGGGATTGCCCCCGACCCGTCGGCTTTGTCCGTTCTGCCCATGATGACCTACGATCCGGCTGCTGCTGTTGGGGCGCAGCTTCAGGGGCAAATGATTTCGCCTTGGTCACTCGATCCGATCCACGCCAGGGGCAAGCGTCAGAAATCGTGAGTGCCCCCCGCTGAGAGGCGGGAATGAAGTGGTCACAACCGGCACATGGGCCGGCGTGTCATCATTTCTGATCATCAGACGGCGGCTTCAGCGCCGTGCGGAGATGCGCCACTTTCCAAAACACTTGTCAGCGTGGCCTTCGATGATTCATGGTCGACGCTGGATCAGGAGGTCGCTCTGATCGACCGCCTGTTCGGTGGCGAGATCGCGGGCCTTTTCGAAAGGAATGGCAATGGCGGTAAACGGCACATTCGAGGGTAAGCGGGTCTTCGTCTACGCCCGCGTATCGACTACGCGGCAGGAAAAGAACGACCTGTCGCTTCCTGATCAGATTGCCAGCGCCGAACGCTGGATCGACGAACAGGGCGCCAAGCAGGTTCGTGTCTTTTCCGAAGCTGGCAGCGCCACCACCGACGAGCGACGAGCCTTCCGCGAAATGATCGCGCTGGCGGAGAGTGACGCCCATCCCGTCGACGTCATCCTACTCCACTCACTGAGCCGCGGGTTCCGCAACGCACTCGACTTTATGCAGTATCGCGAGCGGCTGCGCCGAAAGAAGATCCGCATCGTCTCAATCACCCAAAATTTCGGCGATGATCCCGCCTCGGACATGGCGGTCGCCATGCTCGCGATCTTCGATGAATATCATTCCGCCGAGAACGCCAAACACGTCCGGCGCACCATGGTCGCCAACGCCGTCAAAGGTTTCTGGAATGGACAGACGCCGCCGTTGGGTTTCCGCACTTTTGCTGTGCCGCAGCCGCGCGGCAAGGACCGCAAGAAGCTCGAGCATGACCCCGAGACGGTCGATGTCGTCCGCTGGATCTTTGACACCTACCTGAACGGGGACAAACATGGCCCGGTCGGCATCACCCGATTAGCGCAGTTGCTCAATGAACGCGGTGAGCGTCTCCGCGGCAAGCGGTTTAGCGTCTCTAACGTCCACGGCATCCTGACCAATACCGCATATATCGGCTATGTCCTGTTCAACCGACGTGATTCTCGTACTCGCGAGCCTCGCCCCGAAACCGAATGGGTACCCATTCCGGTTCCGCCGGTCATTAGTGAGGATGTGTTCTATGCGGTCCGCAAACAGATGGCTGATCGCGATCCCCGCATGGGCGAGGCCGCCATCAAGACCAATACCAACCTGCTGACCGGTCGCGCGACCTGCGGCTGTGGTGGTGATGGCTGCGGCGCTGGCATGAGCACGGCGACCGGCAAGTCCGGCCAGTATCGCTACTACGCTTGTGCCGCCCGTACGAAGAAGGGGCCGGAAGCCTGTTCTGGACGCAGGGTACCGATGGAGGCGCTGGACACCATTGTGGTCGATGCAGTCGCGGGGCACTTGACCAACCCGGCCCGCCTGAACGCAATGCTGCAGACTTGGCTCGATCGTTCGCAGACCGCTATCGCCGAGCGCGAGGCCGACCTCAAACGGCTACGAACGCGCCTGACCCAGTTGGAAGGCGAGAGCGCCCGCGTCATCAAGCTCGTGCGCAGCGGCATTTGCAGCCCCGATGATCCGCAGATCGCTGCGGAACTTACCAGCATCCGCGCCCAGCGAACCAGCGCAGAAGCCGATATCGTGGTGATTGAACGACAGCTCGATTCGAGCGATCGGCGCATCACGCCCGCCATCATTGAAAGGTTCGGCGATCTCCTAGACCGCAAGCTGCGCGGTCCTGACCCGAAGATCCGCGGGGAATATATCCACCTGCTTGTCGATAGGGTCGAGGTGGGCGACCGCGAGGTTCGCATCACTGGCCGCAATACCATGCTCGAACGCGCGGTGGCCGCGTCCCAGACGCCCGGGGCAGTGGTGCCCAAAGCTGAACGGAAATGGTGCGCCCGACAGGATTCGAACCTGTGACCCCAAGCTTAGAAGGCTCGTGCTCTATCCAACTGAGCTACGGGCGCACACTTTCCCTGCCGCGTCGCCACGAAGTCTTCATCTCCGCAGCGCCAAGTCACGCCAGCACGACAGCGCCATAGCCATCTCTTGCCCGTCGCGCAAAGGTGCTTCTTGTGCTTTTCCCACACCAAGCGGCATTTTCCGCCCGCCCCGCTTCATCCGCCCCTCTGCCGGCAAAAATCGGCAGTGCCCCCTTGGCCGCTTGCGCCCTGCGGCAAGCGCAATATGGTAGCCGAGCGTTTCGATCCGATGTCTTGCACAGTCAGGCCCCTCCCCCATGTCAGCTTCCTCCCCCGTCGTCGTCGATGCCAACAGCCTGCATGGCAAACCGCTACGCTATTTCGACTATGTCATGGTGGCCTTCGTGGTCATCATGCTGCTCTCAAACGTCATCGGCGCGGGCAAGCGTGCGGTGATCGACCTGCCCGTCATCGGCCTGTGGCCCTTTGGCGCGGGCATTCTGTTCTTTCCGGTCAGCTATGTGATCGGCGACATTCTCACCGAGGTCTATGGCTATGCGCGCGCGCGGCGCTGCATCTGGGTGGGCACGGTGGCCATGATCTTCATGGTGTTCATGTCCTGGGTGGTCGTCAAACTACCGCCCGATGCCGGCTGGACCGGCCAGGCAGCCTATGAAAGCGTGTTTGGCCAGGTGCCGCGCATCGTGCTGGCCAGCATCTGCGCCTTTTGGGCGGGTGAGTTTGCCAATTCACTGGTCATCAGCAAGATGAAGATCTGGACGCAGGGCAAGCATCTGTGGACCCGCACCATCGGCAGCACCATTGTGGGCCAGGGCGTCGACAGCCTGATCTTCTACCCCCTCGCCTTTTATGGTGCGCCGGACTGGCCAGTATCCGCGATGCTGGAGGTGATGGTGAGCCAGTTCGTGCTCAAGGTTTCCTGGGAAGCGATTTTGACGCCGGTGACCTATCTGGTGGTCAATGTCCTGAAACGGCGCGAGGGCGTGGATGTTTATGACAACCACACTGACTACACGCCGTTCAAATCGCAGATCTGACGGGCGGATCAGGCGGGATGACCACCATCGCACCGCGTCCGGCCCGCGGGCGACGGGACTGACGCGGTGGAAAAAGAGGCGTTGACGAAGCAGCCAATGTCGTGGCAAGCGGCAGGCGCATCGCCGGGCAACACCAACCGCCCAGCAAAGCGATGCCATTCATCGCGGCCAAAAGTCGTTGATCATGCGGGTATAGCTTAGTGGTAAAGCTCCAGCCTTCCAAGCTGGCTATGCGGGTTCGATTCCCGCTACCCGCTCCATCGGCATCATACATTGATCGGCAGCGGGGTTTCCCGTTGCCAAGGCTATGATACTAGACAGTTTCCGAAGACCTCGATTTCCACGCCCTTGAGCTGCCGGGACGGAACAAGGACCACCCGGTCGATCAGACTGCGTACAATCGGCATAGTTTGAAGCCTGGCTTCGTCATCCACGGATAGCGCGGCGGCCAGCGTCGCCACCTGTTTGCGGTAGCTGCCAGCCTTCGCGCGCGCAGCGTTCTGTCAGCAGCGCGATCTGGTCTTCAATGGACCGGCTATTTTGGAGCGAGCTGGAGTAGCGGGCGTAGAGGACTGTGCGCACCGGCTGGGACTTTCTTTTGGGATGCGGCAATGTCGCGTGCGGCAGCGGCGCGAGCAAGAGCCTTTGCGAGTTCGACAAGGATGGGATCGGGAGGGATGCGTTGGATAATGCTCATGCGCTACCCTCCGATTTGCAAAGAGCAGAGCGGAAGCTGGCAAGGGCTTTATCCATCATTTCCCGCATGTCGCGGTCATAGAGGGTGATCTTCGAAACGTGATGCGTTCTGTCAGCATTCGCGTTTTTTCGACAAGCCAACGTGGCGATGTGCGGGCTCAGCATCGGAGCGTGAGGCCAGTTTTTTCTGGCCCGAGAACTGTCTTGAACCGCCCCGGCTTTCCCGGAGGCATTTTCAATTGATTCAGGCAACCATATCGAGGGTCTCTATGGCTGCATAGTAGTTTGCTTCGGCTTTGGCGGGCGGGATGTAGCCGATGGGGCCGAAAAGGCGTTGATTGTTGTACCAGTCGACCCAGCGCAGGGTGGCCATTTCCACTGCCGATGCGCTTGGCCATGACCGCTGGCGCCAGATCACCTCGGTTTTGTAGAGGCCGTTGATCGTCTCGGCCAAAGCGTTGTCGTAACTGTCGCCGACGCTGCCGACCGATGGCACGAGATTGGCCCCGGCCAGGCGCTGGGTGTAGTTCATGGCAAGGTATTGAACGCCCCTGTCGCTATGGTGGATCAGGCCATCTTCCGGCCCCGGCCTGCGGGCATGGATCGCCTGCTCCAAGGCATCCAGGACGAAGCCGGCGGTGGCCGAGGTGCTGACCTTCCAGCCCACGATCCGGCGGGCATAGGCGTCGATCACGAAAGCCACGTAGACGAAGCCAACCCAGGTGTGGACGTAGGTAAAATCGACCACCCACAGAGCGTTGGGCCGCTCGACACGGAACTCACGATTGACTTTATCCAATGGGCACGGGGCTTTCGGATTGCTGACCGTGGTGATCGTCGTCTTGCCGCGCCGAACGCCCGCCAGACCCATGGCCGCCATCAGGCGCTCCACGGTGCATCGGGCAACAGCCACGCCATCGCGCAGCAACTGGTGCCAAACCTTGCGCGCTCCATAGAGCCCGGAACTGGCCTCGTGGACACGTTTGATCTGCGCTTTGATCTCGTCATCCCGGCGAGCACGCGCAGGACGCCTGCCAGGATCGGCTAGGCGACGTGCATGCTCGTGGTAAGAGGAAGGGGCGATTGCCAGTTCCCGGCAAATCGGCTCGATACCCAAATCCTCGCGATGGGCGTCGATGAACGCCATCATCATTTCTCGCGGCGGTCGAGTATCCGTCTTGGTCAAGGGCGTGCAGGTTGCCAATCACGCTTTTCTAGCAACAGCGTGTTCGCCAGAATGACCATACGTCGCATGATAGCAGTGATCGCGACTTTCTTTGCCTTTCCAGCTTTCAAGAGGTGCTGGTACGTGGCTTTGAAATCCTGATTGAAGCGGATGGCCACGAGAGCTGGCATATAGATGGCTCGCCGCAAAGATGATCGGCCACCGATGATCCGCTCCTTGCCCTGCCATTTACCGGATTGCTGCGTCATGGGCGCGAGGCCCGCCAAGGCGGCTATCTTCTTGCTATCCAGATGCCCCAGTTCTGGCATGTCGATTAGCATGGCCGTTGCCGTTAGCCGTCCAATGCCAGGGATCGTCATCAAACGGCGAATGCGCTCATCGAGCGTACCGCGCGTTTTCGCGATCTGTGCGATCACTTTGTCCAACGCCTGAATGTCGGCGGCAATATCGTCGATGCGGCGGCATAGCTGCTCCCGGACAAGCGGGTTGATCGCAGTCGCAAGCCGAGTCTTTGCCGTCACCTGATCTTTGATGAGTGCCCTCCGGGCGGTCATCAACTCTCTGAGTTCATGCACATCTTCAGCTTCAGCGCCTTGCGGGGCGAGATCGAGGACGACACCCATGCGTGCCAGCATCTTGGCGTCAACGCTGTCGGTTTTGGCTAGCCTGCCGATCGCCTGCGCAAATCGCCGTGCCTGCTTGGGGTTCACTTTGATGAACTGCAGCCCGGCCAGCCCAAGTTGTCGTTCCAAGCCTCGATGATAGGCTCCCGTCGCTTCGAAGACGATCAGAACATCATCATTCTGGGCAACCCAGTCGCGTAGGGCCGCAAACCCTTCAGCTGAATTGGGAAGGCTGCGCGCCTCCTCTCGCGAATGCCAGTAAGCATCCAGGCCAGCTTTCGAGATGTCGATTCCAATGGTATCCTTTGCCATCTTTTCCTCACCTGTGCTTGTCGTCCGGGCCCGCAGCCCAAGTATCCGTTCAGGTCGTCAGAAAAGACGGGGGATCGTCAAACTCGACCGCGGTCCTGCAAGACCAAGCTCCGCACGACGCCGTCCCCCGCCACTACCCGGCACCGCAGCTGCGGTGCCGGGTAGTGGCTCCTTTTGCCTCAGGAGCCGGAAAATCTCATAAGACAAGCTCCGCCATCGCAAAATACGCTGATGCCTTGCGCAAAATCTCGTTGGCCCGCCGCAATTCCTTGACCTCGCGCTCCAGCAATTTGAGCCGGGCCTGATCATCGGCGGCCCGCGCCGCTGGTGCCGTTCGTCGGCTCGCCTCCTCACGGCACCAGCGGCGCAGCGTCTCGGCCGTGCAGCCAATCTTGCCAGCGATCGAGCTCATCGCCTCCCACTCCGAGCCGTAATCAGCACGATGCTCACCAACCATGCGCACCGCACGTTCGCGGACTTCAGGTGAAAACTTGTTCCGGGTCTTGCTCATCACGAAAGCTCCTTCTCACAAATCGGAGCCTCCGGGAAAGCCGGGGCGGTTCAGTCTTCCAAAATTTTCTCCATGATTGGGGTTGCCCCCAACCATGAAGTTCTTCCCCCTACCTCATTCGACAGGTTCGGGTTCCCGGCCTGCAACCGGCAAGCCAAGATCGATGATCTTGATATGACCGCCGCGCGAGGTATCGATGACCTTATCCTTAGCGAGTTGCGCAATCTCTGCTGCAAGGGTCCCTCGCTTTTTGGCGGCATTGCCGTCAATGACGTCAGAAATGCCGCCCAAGGTCGGGTCCGATGATTTCGCGTTCGAAACTGCTGCACGCAGTTCTTCGCGACTGATTTTCGTTCCGGGCTTCCCGTCGGAAAAGGTCGCAAGGATCGCTAGCAAGGCTTTGCGGATTTCCGTCTTGTCAGCTCGTCCGCTGCCAGCTTCTGCTGTGCTGGCGAAGAGTTCAGGATAGGCTGCGGTGATGTCATCGTAGGCGCCGTCGCGGCGCCTGAGCAGGGCGCGCGGACGCAGATCGGCATTTTCCGAGTTGGCTTTGGCCACCTGGACAATGACGACATCGCGATCGGTGAGACCTGGATGGTCTGCACGAACGGGGCTGAGGTCATCCGAGGAGGTCGCCAGCCGAACTTCGACCACCGACCTTGGGGTTGTTGACCACATGGCAGATCCACGCAGGCGTTCGATAGCCGCATCCTCGACCTTTTTCGCAGCATCCTTAGGCGTGTGGCCAATGATGGCCCAGAAGATGCCCTGCTGATGGGCTTTGCGGTTCAGATGTAAGCGCGCATTTCGTAGCACGCTGGTTCCGGGGGCAATGCGGCCATCATAGTTGACGCTGAATGAGACAGGCCACCACAGCGACGTCGGCGGGTCAGGCGTGTCTTTTGAAGTTGAATGGCAGCAGGTCGTC